>NZ_BBIO01000012.1 GCF_000739695.1 Tepidicaulis marinus | reverse complement strand
GACAATATAGTTTCGATAAAATAAGACTTTGAGTTGGGAGGCCAAATGCCAGACCCGCGCTGATATTCCCGATTAACTATAAGGTCACCACGCTCAAACATATCGCGGATTTCAGCGATCGTCGCATGGGTGGGTTGAATGCGCATTCAGAGTCAGTCCATGTATCATTATGTGAATTACTACTGCTAGCATAGCCGAGTTAATTCCAGTTTTGCAGGTGAAGTTTTTACCGCTTCCGTCCCCCTTGTCCTCCGCGCTTCTTATACGTCCGTGTGCCGGCTTTGCCGCCGGTGGAGCGGGCGGATTTGCGGGGGGAGGACTTTTCTTCCACGGCGCTTTGGCGGGCCATGGGGTCGTCCGAGACGGCGAGTTCCACGTCCTGCAGCCGTTTGATTTCGTCGCGCAGGCGCGCGGCTTCCTCGAATTCGAGATCGGCGGCGGCGTCCTTCATCCGCTTTTCCATATCCTCGATATGGGCGCGCAGATTGTGGCCGACGAGTTCCACCGCGCCATTATCGCCGGTATCGACGCGCACATGGTCGCGCTCATAGACGCTTTCCAGAATGTCGCCGATATTCTTGCGGATGCTTTCCGGCGTGATGCCGTGTTCCTTGTTATAGGCCATCTGCTTTTCGCGGCGCCGGTTCGTTTCGGCAATGGCGCGCTCGAGCGAGCCCGTCATGTTATCCGCATAAAGAAGAACGCGCCCGTCGACGTTGCGCGCCGCGCGGCCGATGGTCTGCACGAGCGAGGTTTCCGAGCGCAGGAACCCCTCCTTGTCCGCGTCCAGAATGGCAACCAGCGCGCATTCGGGAATGTCGAGCCCTTCGCGCAGCAGGTTGATGCCGATCAGAATGTCGAAGGCGCCGAGGCGCAGGTCGCGGATGATCTCGATCCGCTCCAGCGTGTCGATATCCGAATGCATGTAGCGCACGCGCAGGCCCTGCTCGTACATATATTCGGTCAGGTCCTCGGCCATGCGCTTGGTCAGCGTGGTGACGAGCACGCGGTGGCCCTTCTTCGCCATCTCGTGACATTCGGCGACGAGATCGTCCACCTGGGAGGAGGCGGGGCGGATGTCGCACACGGGGTCGATGAGGCCCGTCGGGCGGATGACCTGTTCGACGAAGACGCCGCCGGTCTGCTCCATCTCCCATTTGCCGGGCGTCGCGGAGACATAGGTCGTCTGCGGGCGCATGGCGTTCCACTCCTCGAATTTGAGCGGCCTGTTGTCGACGCAGGAGGGCAGGCGGAAGCCGTATTCGGCGAGCGTCGCCTTGCGCCTATAGTCGCCCTTATACATGGCGCCGATCTGCGGCACGGAGACGTGGCTTTCATCGGCAAAGACCAGCGCATTGTCCGGCAGATATTCAAAGAGCGTGGGCGGCGGCTCGCCGGGCTTGCGGCCCGTGAGATAGCGCGAATAGTTTTCGATGCCGGCGCAGGAACCCGTCGCCTCCATCATCTCGATATCGAACTGGGTGCGCTGCTCGATGCGCTGGGCTTCCAGCAGCTTGCCTGCGGCGGTCAGCTCTTCCAGCCGCTCTTTCAGGTCGATCTTGATCTGCTTGATCGCCTGCTGCAGCGTCGGGCGCGGGGTCACATAGTGCGAGTTCGCATAGACCTTGATGGCGTCGAGCTTGGCGGTCTTCTGGCCGGTGAGCGGGTCGAACTCGGTGATCTCCTCCACCTCGTCGCCGAACATGGAAACCCGCCAGGCGCTGTCTTCATAGTGGGCGGGGAAGATTTCCACCACATCGCCGCGCACCCGGAAGGTGCCGCGCTGAAAGGCCTGATCGTTGCGCTTATATTGCAGGGCCACGAGGTCGGCGAGAAGCTGCGTGCGGTCCAGCCGGTCGCCGCGCTTCACCTGGAAGGTCATTTCCGAATAGGTTTCCACCGAGCCGATACCGTAGATGCAGGAGACGGAGGCGACGATGATCACATCGTCCCGTTCCAAAAGCGCGCGGGTGGCGGCGTGGCGCATCCGGTCGATCTGCTCGTTGATCGAGCTTTCCTTCTCGATATAGGTGTCGGTGCGCGGCACATAGGCTTCCGGCTGGTAATAGTCGTAATAGGAAACGAAATATTCCACCGCGTTATTCGGGAAGAAGCTTTTGAACTCGCCGTAAAGCTGGGCGGCCAGCGTCTTGTTCGGCGCGAGGATGAGGGCGGGGCGCTGGGTCTTCTCGATCACCTGCGCCATGGTGAAGGTCTTGCCCGAGCCGGTGACGCCGAGCAGCACCTGGTCGCGCTCGCCTGCCTTGATGCCCTCCACCAGCTCCTTGATCGCCTGCGGCTGGTCGCCCTTCGGCTCGTATTCCGAAACGATTTCGAGCTTGATGCCGCCTTCGCTTTTTTCCGGGCGCGGCGGCTTGTTCTGAAGGAAGGAAAGATCGACGGGCAGATCCGCCGCGGCGCCCTCATGCACGAAGCTGGCGCCCGGCGCTTCGGCAAAACCGGAGGCGGCGGCGGGTTTTTGACTGGAGGAGGTTTTGGTGCTCATGGCCCACAATATGGCCGCGCCGGCCCCGTCTGGCTAGGGCCATTTGGCAGGAGATGGCGGCAGGGCGCCTCACTCCTGACAGCAGGGTGTCAGGAGGCCCGGTCCTCTAGGCCGGGTGCTTCCTCCGGCGTATCCCGCAGGTCGCGGCGGCGCAGGGCGGGGCCGAGCTGGGTGGCGAGCACGGCGATGAGAATGAGCGCGGCGCCGCTCCAGGCCAGCGGGGTGAGCCGCTCGCCGAGCAGCAGCGCGCCGAAAAGCGCGGCAAAGAGCGCCTCGCCGGACATGATGATGGCGGCATCCGACGGCGGCGTGTAGCGCTGGGCGAGGCTTTGCAGCGTGAAGCAGAGCCCGCCGGAAAGTATGCCGGTATAGAGAAACTCGAAGCCCGCGCCCGCAAAGGCGGCGGCGGAAAGCCGGTCCGCTTCGAAGGCCAGGCCGAGGCCGAATCCTGCAAGTCCGGTCACGAGAAATTGCATGAAGGCGATGGCGAAGGGCCGCTCCAGCGCTTCCACATATTTGCCGACAAGCAGCACCTGCGCCGCCCAGAAAAGCGCGCTCACCACCATGATCGCATCGCCCCAATTGAGCGCCGCGCCATTGCCGCCGGAAAGAAGAAACGTCCCCGCGAAAGAGAGCAGCGCGGCCACCCAGATGATGCCCGGCGCCTTATACCGCCAGAGCGCCGCGCCGAGGATCGGCACCAGCACCACATAAAGCGCGGTGAGGAACCCGGCATTCGTCACCGAGGTGACTTGCAGCCCCACTTGCTGGGTGATGCAGGCAAGAAAAAAGACAAGGCCGATGCCCGCCGTAATCAGCCCGTTGCGGCGGCTGAGCGGGCGGGCGCGGCTCCGGCTCTCCCAAAGCGCGAAGGGGGCAACGGCCAAAGCGGCCAGCAGAAAGCGCCCGCCGGTAAAGGTGAAAGGGCCGACATGATCCATTGCCGTGGCCTGGCCGACAAAGGCCGAGCCCCAGACAAGGGCGGTGATCAGCAGCAAAAGGTCGGCGCGCAAACGGCTCATGCCTTTGCCTAGCCGTCCGGCGCCCTATGCGCAAGAAAAAGGGCGCAAGCAAAAGGCAGGACCGGGATTGGTCTTCAGGAGGCCGGCGGCCGATCAGGTAATAACAGCCATCAGGTGAAAACCATCGTGCCCGCGAGCAGCGCCATGACGATGACGGCGGCGGTGAGCGAAAGGGCAAGGACGATGCGCGCGCCTGTGCCGCTCACGGCCTGGCGGGCGTCGGTTTCGTCTTTAACCGGTGCGTTCTGCGTATTCTCTTCGTTCTGCATGGGTCCTCTCATTGCGGTGAATGATGTGCGGCGCCATTACAGGAACTGACATAGAGCCAGCCACCCTCAGATCAAACGCCCCATGCAGCGCTTTTGTTCCGGCGCTTAACCGGCGCCGAGCGCCCAGCTTGAAAACAGCATGACGAGCACCAGCGCCAGCGAGATGGCAAGCACATGGCGCACATGATGGCCGGTCACGCCCTGGCGCGCCTTGTCATGATCGAGAAACGCGCCGTGCTGAGACGCGCCGTGCTGTTTGGTCATCGTACCCTCCCGGAAACGGATGGGCCGATAGCGATGCGAGAGAACCTTCAGTCTGAACCCGGCGGCCCGTCCTTGCAACAGGGGCCGCATCACAGTTCCGTTTGTGCGCTTAACAGAATCAGCGCGGTTTGAAATACTCGGATGCCGGCATGGGCACCGTTACGGGCGCTTCCGGCGGGGGAAACATGCGCGCAAAGGTTCATTGGTCGATCTATCTGCCCGCCGGACTGGTGGCCGCGCTCTGGGGCGCCCTGGCGCTTTGGGCGGCGCAGGCCGGGGCGGAAACAATCCTCACGCTGGCGCTTTTGGTGGAGGCGGGCGCCGTGCCCTTGCTCCTTGTTATGGCCTGGCTCAGGGCGCGCGGGCGGGTGCTGGAAATCGGCAGCCAGGGGCTTTTTCTGCAAACCGGTATGCTGCGCCCGGTCAAACTGGGCGCGGCGCTTTCCATGGTCGAGGCGGTGGAGGCGCACCGCTCCCTGCTGCAGCGCCTGCTCGGCGCAGGCACGGTTGAAATACGCCTGAAGGGCGGCGCGTCCTGGCGGCTCGACGATATGGCGGACCCTGAGGCGCTGGTTGCCGGTTTTAAACAACACAAATAACGGTCCGGGGGATGGACCAGAGGATGGACCAGAGGATGGATAAGTGAGCAATACGATCGATTTCGACGAGCGCACCGCCAAGGCGGTGGAGGCGATGTATCTCACCCCGGATGTGGTGGCGCAGCGGGCCGAGGTGATCAAGGCCCTGGCGCCGAAGCCCGGCGAGCATTTGCTCGATATCGGCGCGGGGCCGGGGCTGCTGGCTTACGATCTTGCCCGCCTTGCCGGGGAAAACGGGCGGGTGCTCGGTATCGACACGTCCGAGCCCATGGTGAAGATGGCGCGCACGCGCTGCGCCGCGCTGCCGCAAGCGGAATTCGAAGTGGGCGATGCGGTGAAGCTGGCCGGTGTCGAAGGCGCGTTCGATGCGGCCGTTTCCACGCAGGTTTATGAATATGTTGCCGACATGGACGGCGCACTCAAAGCCCTGCACAGGGTGCTGCGGCCCGGCGGGCGGGCCCTCATTCTCGATACGGATTGGGACAGCATCGTCTGGCATGCGAGCGACCGGCGGCTGATGCAGCGGGTGCTCCACTGCTGGGACGATCATCTGGCCGATCCGCATTTGCCCGCCACGCTGGCGGTGAAATTGCGCCGGGCCGGCTTCACCTTGATGCGCATGGATGTCGTGCCGATGACCAGTCTGGGCTATCAGCCGCATTCTTATGCGGCGGGCATGATGCACGGTATTTTGGGGTTCGTGCGCGCCAATGGCGAGCGTCATGGGCTGAGCGCCGATGAAATTCAGACCTGGTATGATGATCAGCTTCATCTTGCCGAACGCGGCGAGTTTTTCTTCTCGCTGAACCGTTACATGTTCCTTGCGGTCAAGCCGGTATAAAACGGCAGATATAGAAAACCCCCGGGAATGCTCCCGGGGGTTTAAAGCCTTTGCCCTGCCTTTAAAGGCGGGCCTGCCTCACTGGCTTATTTGCCGTAGCGGGCCACGAGTGTCGCGACCGCTTCGGCGATCAGCTTGTCCTTGTTCTTGGGCAAGCGGAAATTCGGGTCGAACAATGCCGGCCAGATCAGGCTTTCACGCAGCATGCCCGACACTTCCTGCGCGGAAATCGCCGTATCGTGCTGCTTGAGAAGGCCGCGCTGCACCAGCTTGTCGAGAAGCTTGGCAACGGCCTGCTGACGCTGGATGACGCCGCGCTCGAAAAACTCGCGGCCGATTTCCGGCTGGCCGGAAACTTCCGCGATCACCGCGCGCATCAGCGCGTTGAGCCCCTGATCGAATTGGGCGGAGAGAATGTTGTTCGCCGCCTTGGTGATGACTTCCTCGACGGTGCCGTGTTCGCCCAGATCCGCATCGGTTTCCTCGATGCGTTCATAGGCTTCGCTGATCACGGCACTGAACAATTCCTCTTTCGAGTTGAAGTGCTTGTAGAGCGTGGCCGTGGAAACATCGGCCTTGCGCGCGATCTCGGCCATGGCGGCGCGGGTAAAACCGTTATGTTGAAACTCGTCCCGGGCCGCATCGAGAATGGAACGCCGTTTTGTTGCGCTGACGCGGCGGCGGTAATTCTCAAGACCGGAATGCGCCGGCGCCGTTGTTTGTTTCGAATTGGCTACGTTCATTTGCCACTCATCTCCAGGGATTACACTGAACTATTCATACCATACCAGTTTCATGCAGCCCATTACCATGTGACCGATTGTACCTGAAATATTGGATATTCCCCAATCTGCAAAGGTTACAGAGAGGGCTTCTTAATGACGGCAAAGGCGCGCCAAGTGAAGGACAAATATTGCTAATGTAGTTTATTCTTATGTATTTCCCGCGAACAGGAATAGAAACCTAGAGCGCCTGCTTGGCAAACACCACATAACGCTGCCGGCCTTGGGCGACGGCGCCGAATGGATAGCAGGTCACAAGGGCCAGACGGCCGCCCCCTTCCGCAGGGTCAATGCCGGAGGCGGCCGCATCGACGATGCGTGTGTGACTCACCCGGTAAGAACGCCGGACACCGTCCGCACCCGTTACATCCAGACGGTCCCCCGTTTTCAAATGCTGCAGGAAGGCGAAATGCGTATCGCGGTGGGCGGCGAAAACCGTGGTGCCATGGGGGCCGGGTGGCGGCGTGCCGGTAAGATGCCCGGGGCCGAAGGCGAGCGCTTCGCCGGAGCCGCCGGAAAGCACGATGGTGCTGTTGCCGAGGCGCGGCGCGCTGATCCGGGCGACCGGCCAGGTATCGGCCCAGGGCCAGGGCTTGGTGGGGGCGCCGCTTTCCAGCGTTTCCGCCCAGGCCTTTTGCAGAAGCACCTGTGCCAAGCCGGCCTTGGCGTGAATGTAGACACCCTGCCCGAAAAGCAGCGCGCCTGCGCCGAGGCATAAAGCCAGGGCGCAGGCGGCCAGTTTACGTGGCCAGGAGTGAGGCAAGGAGCGGGGCAAGGAGACGGCGCGCGCCATCTCAGCTTCTCCCGTGGGCGGGCACTTGGGTCCGCGCGGCCAGATGCCGCCAGAAGAAAGCGAGCATCCAGCAGGCCGCGGCAAAGAGCATCAACAGTCCGCCGCTTAGCATCAGCCCCGCCGCATTGGTTGCCGTCTGGGGCAGGGCAATGCCGGCCTTGGCTTCCGCCGCCTCTGCCGAAACCGGCGCGGCGGCCATGGCGAGCATCGGCATGGCGCTACGGGCCTTGGCATCGCGCATCGGCACGGGCGAGGGCTGTTCGCCAAAGACGGCCTCGAAGTCCCAGCCATCGGGCAGGTTGAGCGGCACGTCGCGGCGCGTCACGTCTTCTCCTGCAGGGCGGACCGGGGTTTTATCGACCGCGACAAGGCTGGTCAGGCGGCTGACGAGATGATGGGACAGAGCGACATCGGTAATCGCGGCGTCGAGCTTTTCCCAATTGCCGCCCGCATAGCGCATGGCTTCCAGCGAGGCGATTTTCTTGCGTGCCCAGAGCTTGGCAACGCCCGGCCGTTCGGCGGCCTTGGCAAGCGGCAGACGCAGCTCCCAGGGCTGGCCGTCAAACGTGCCTTTCAGTTTGAACGTGCCTGAGGCATCGGCCATCCGCGCGGCAAGGATAATCGGCTCACCGAGATAAAGATCGGGAAGCGGGTTCGGCCAGGCTTCCACTTCCTGTCCATCTGGCCAGACGGCGGTAAGGTCCGTCAGCGCCGGATTTTCCAGCTTCGTGAAAAGCTGCGCCATGCGCTCTTTCACCTGTTCCGGCTCGCCGATATGGGTGAAGGTGCCGCGGCCCATCTCCGCCGCCCGGCTCATGAAGAAGCTGTTGGGGGCGGAACCGATGCCGACGGTAAAGAGGCGGCTTGCGCCGAGTTGCTGGGAGATGGTGTTGAAGAGCTGCTCTTCATTGCCGACCGCGCCGTCCGTCAGAAACACGACCTGGCGCAGATATTGGCTGTCTGCGGGCTGGGCAATGAGCGCCTGCTGAAGCGCGCCCAGCATTTCCGTGCCGCCTTCTGCATTCAGCCCGCGCACGAATGCCAGCGCCCGGTCCAGGTTTTCCTTATCGGCGCGCACGGCCTGGGGGAAGAGCGTTTCATGGGTGTGATTGAAGCGCACGACATTGAAACGGTCCTGCGGGGTAAGCCGCTGCAGCGCAAGTTCCAGGCTTGCCTTTGCCTGCGGCATGGAAGCGCCTGCCATGGAACCGGAATTGTCGATGACGAAGATCGCCTCGCGCGGCGGCGTCTTGCGGGACGCATCTTTGCTCTGCGGCGGCATCAGCATCATCAGCACATAATCTTCGCCGTTCAGCTCCTCGCGGAACAGGGCGGCGGTGGGCGCGTCCGTTTTGGCGGGCGTCCAGGTGAGCTCGAAATCCTTGTCCGCCGGGACTTCGCCTTGGCTGAGCGTCAGCTCCGCACGGCTTTCATCCTCGCGCACCAATGCGATCTCATGATGCGGGCTCGTGATGTCGCCGAGCGGAAAGCCTGCATCGAGCGAGAGCGTCAAGGTCAGCGGATTGCGTTTGCCGGTATCCGGATGCGCGACGGGCGGGGTGATCTTGCCGCGGTCCGGCACGGGATCGGAAACGCTGCCCCATCCATTCTCGCCCGGCTGGAAATCCACGAGATGCACGCTCGGCGCCGGGTTGTAGCGCGGGGCGACAACGGTCGGGAAGCGCAGCGAGAAGATGTTTTCGTCCTGGCGCACCGTCTGCTGATATTCGATCTGCACGACAATAGTTTCGCCCGGCCCGATATTGGCAACCGAATTGGTGAAGATGTTGGGCCGCTGCTGTTCAATCAGCGACGCGCGTTTGCCCGCTTCCTTCGCTTCTTCGTAAATCTGCCGGGCCTCTTCTTTCTTCTTGATCTCGCCTTCGATGATGCGGTCGCCGATCAGCATGCGCAGGCTGTCCACCGCGCTGTCCTCGGGCAGGGGAAAGACATAAACGCCTTCCACCCAGCCATCGCTCGGGTTTTCAAAACGCTGGGTGACTTTCGCCCGCGCGATGGGGCCGGCAACGTCGATATCGACATCGGTGGCGACCATGGGCGCCTGAATATATTTGCCGGGCTCTTTCGTTTTGAGCAGCAGGCCGCCGCTCGTCATGTCGTTCGGTGTGACGAGGCGCAGCTCGCCTTCGCTCTCCGCTTGAGGCGTGTTCGCGCCGGCGGCACCGGCGAAAAGCATCAAAAAGAGAAAGAAGGCGGCAAAACCCGTGATGCCATAACGAAGCACCTCGGCGGGGCTCAGCCAGCCGAGGCGTGATGATGGATAGTGTTTCATATGCGTGTCCCCTGACATTTTCCCTGCCCTTGATGTGCTCAGTGGAGCGCAGCAATGGGGCGAGACTTTTGGGGGAATGGGCCGGGGGGAGGGTCATTTAAGGGCGAAAATGTGACGGCCCCCGGATGTGTTACGCTTTCATCGTGATATGCCGGGGCTGGGCCTCCACACGGGCAAGCCAGGCGCGCACGGCTTCATAAGGGGCGAGATCGAAGCCGCCATCGCCTGCGGCATGGGTATAGGCATAAAGCGCGATATCGGCGAGCGTGT
The DNA here is from genome assembly GCF_000739695.1 of Tepidicaulis marinus. Taxonomy (GTDB): domain Bacteria; phylum Pseudomonadota; class Alphaproteobacteria; order Parvibaculales; family Parvibaculaceae; genus Tepidicaulis; species Tepidicaulis marinus. The sequence continues at coordinate 102,386 of NZ_BBIO01000012.1, read as the reverse complement.
AGCGGTTTGCCGCAAAAAAATCCGTATACATCAGATGTTTTTCCATGACGCCGAGCGCCTGATGGCCGCGCTCATGCCAGGCGGCAAGCTGGCTCTCGGAAATCTCATCCCGCCCGCCCGGTTTGATGGAAAGCCAGAAGCGTGCCACGGCGATGTAAGGCTCGTGACTATATTGCTCGAAGAACATCCATTGCAGCATCTGCGCCCGCTCGAAGGCGTCTTCGGGCACGAGCGGCGTGTTCTCGCCGAGATAAAAGAGGATGGCGTTGGATTCGGGCAGAAAGCGTCCGTCATCGGTTTCCAAAAGCGGCACGCGCCCATTCGGGTTCTTGGCGAGAAACGTGCCGGTGCGCGTTTCCTGGGCGAGCACATCCACATTGACGATGTCGAGAGGCAGCCCAAGCTGATGCGCGGTTAGGCGGACTTTGTAGCAATTGCCGGAGTTGTGCATGTTGTATAGGCGCATGGCGCTTACACTCCCACTTCATGAAGCGCGGCGCTCAGCCGCTCGACGCCCGGCTCGATCAGCTTTTCCGGCACGCCGGCAAAGCCGAGATAAAGCGCATGGCGTTTGCGCTGGGTGAGATAAAAATGCGAGACGGCGGTGGTCAGCACCTTGTGCCGGTCGGCGGCGGCGGTGGCATCGTCATCGCTCACCCCTTCGGGCAGGAAGGCGGGCAATTGCATGCCGCCGTCGGGCCGGGCCGGGCGGATGCGCCCGCCAAGCTTGCTTTCCAGCGCATCGATGAGGAGATCGCGCCGCTCCGCATAAAGCGCGCGCATGCGGCGGATATGGGCGGAGAAATGCCCCTCATGCATGAAGTCGGCAACGGCGGCCTGCACGATGGCGGGCGGGTTCTGCCCCGTCACGCGGATGGCGCGCAGGCACGCTTCCACCATATTGTCGGGCACGACGAGATAGCCGATGCGGATGGCGGGAAAGAGCGTCTTTGCCATGGTGCCCATGTAGATGACGCCGCCCGTGCGGTCGAGCCCCTGGAGCGAGGAGAGGGGGCGGCCGGCATAGCGGAACTCGCTGTCGTAATCGTCCTCCAATACCCAGGCGCCGACTTCATTGGCCTTTTGCAGAAGCGCGAGGCGGCGCTTCAGGCTCATGGTGACGGAAAGCGGGTATTGGTGCGAGGGCGTGCAGTAGATAAGCCGCGGTGGATCTTCGCCGGGCGGGGCGGCATCGGGGTTCATGCCCTCTTCGTCCACCGGCACGGGCACGATGCGCGCGCTCGAGGCAAGAAAGGCCCCGCGCGCGCCAAGATATCCCGGCTCTTCATGCCAGACGACATCGCCCGGATCGACGACAAGACGCGTGGCAAGATCGAGCGAGGCCTGCGCGCCTGCCGTGACGATGACATTGTCCGGCCCGCAGACGACGCCGCGCGCCGCGCCGAGATATTCGGCAATCGCCTCGCGCAGGGCCGGAAAGCCGGTGCCGAGCTGATAATCGAAAAGCCGCGATTGCGGCTGGCGCGCGCGCCGGGCCAGCAGCCGCGCCCAGACTTGATGGGGAAAGAATTCCAGCGACGGCATGCCGTGCTGAAAGGGCAGCACATGGCCTTTGACGTAAGAGGGTGAGGCGCGTTTGACGGTAAGCATCGCCTCGCCCCGCTGGGAAAGGCGGCGGCGCGGGTCGGGCTTGATCTCCTGGCGCTCGGCCCGGCCCGCCTCGATCAGCGTGTCGGGGGGAATGGCCGCGACATGGGTGCCCGAGCCCACCCGGCTTTCCAGATAGCCTTCCGCGATGAGCTGCTCATAGGCGGCGACCACAGTGTTGCGGCCGATGGCCAGTTCCTTGGCCAGCGTGCGGCTCGGCGGCATGCGCAGCCCGGCGAGCAGCCGCCCGCTCAAGATGGCGCTGCGCACGCTGTCATAGAGCTGACGGTAGAGCGGGGTTTCCAGATCGGGATCGAGATTGAGCGCCCCCAAAATGGCTGTCGGTGAATTCATGATTGGCCCCCCAGACCAGGGTCAAGAAATGCGCGGCAAGGGTGCGAATACCGATCCGCGCCGGGATTGGCCCCAATATAGTTATGCCATTGGAGCTTTAGAAGGAGCCAATTTTAAGGCTTGGTCACGGTCCGATTGATGAATTGGTCCGGCCCGCTGCGATGGGCCGGAAAGCGGACCGTGAAAGGGGGCGCCAATGCTGGAAATGAGAACGGAATGCGAGAAATGCAAGGCCCCGACACCGCCGGAGGGCGAGGCATCGATTTGCAGTTATGAGTGTACGTTTTGCGCACCTTGCACGAGCGATATGGACCATCGCTGCCCCAATTGCGGCGGCGAGCTCACCGCCCGGCCGAAGCGGGCGGGGTAATGCCCATGTCCGATGTCATGTCCGCCTATGCCACCGAAAAGCGGTTCCGGCCAAAGCGCGCGCCGGAACGGGCCTCTTATGACAAGGCGCTCGTCCACGCTGTTCTGGATGAGGCGCTCATGGCCCATGTGGCCTATACGGACGAAGCGGGGGTTCCTCACGTCATCCCGATGTATTTCGTCCGCGACGGGGAAAGCCTGCTGCTGCATGGTTCGGCGAAAATGGGCCTGGCGAAAGCGGCCCGGCGCGGCGCACCTTTTTGTATCAATGTGACCTTGCTCGACGGGCTGGTGCTCGCCCGCTCCGGTTTCCATCACTCGGTCAATTACCGCTCCGTCACGGTGCATGGCGTGCCGGAGATAGTGGAGGGAGAGGAGAAGACCCGCGCGCTCGATCTCACCGTCGAGCGTCTCGCCAAAGGCCGGTCCGCCGAAGTGCGCGCGGCAAATGTGAAAGAGTTCAAGGCGACTGTGGTGCTGCGCCTGAAGCTGGAACAGGTCGCGGCGAAGACGCGCACGGGCGGCGTCAATGACGAGCCGGAAGATATGGAGCTGCCTGTCTGGGCTGGGGTCATTCCGCTGCATCTGGCAGTGGGCACGCCGCTTGCCGATGCAGCCTGCTTGCCCGGTCTCGCCGCGCCGCATCTCACTCTCACCGGTCCGCTGTCTGAAAGGTAATCACATGTATATTCCGCCGCGATACGAGATGACGGAGAGAGGCGAAGCGCTGGCGCTGATGCGCGCTTATCCCTTCGCGTTTTTCGTCTTGAACGGCGAGGGCGCGCCGGAAGCCGCTCATCTGCCGTTTCTGACGGAAGAAGAAGACGGGCGGCTTTACCTGCGCGCGCATATGGCCCGCGCCAATCCGCTGAGCGAGGCGCTTGAGCAAGGCGCCCGCGCGCTCGTCATCTTTCAAGGCCCCCATGGCTATATCTCGCCCGCCTGGACGGACGATCCGAAAATGGTGCCGACCTGGAACTATCAGGCGGTGCATGCCTATGGGCCGGTGAGAACGATCGACGGCAAAGACCGCTGCCTCGATCTGCTGGCCCGCATGACGGCGCAGTTCGAAGAGGCGCGCCCCGATCCCTGGCGGATGGACGGTCTCGAGCCCGGCTGGAAGGCCCGGCTTTTGGAGGCAACGGCGATGTTCGAAATGGAAGTAGAGCGGCTCGAAGCCAAAACGAAGCTCAGCCAGGACAAGGCGGGCGAGCGGGGCACGGCGATTTTGGAGGGGCTTGCGCGGGAAGGCGCGGACCCTGAGCTCATGGCCGCCATGCGCGCGGCGCTTAAGGAGAGATAGATGGAAAAGATCGTCAGCGGCTTGCTCATCCTTACCGGGCTTTTGAACGCCGCCCCGGTCATGGGCGTTTTCGGCGCCGCGCGCCTTAAAACCATGTATGGGCTGAGTTTCGAGGAGCCCAATCTTCTGGTGCTCATGCAGCACCGGGCGGTGCTTTTCGCCCTCATCGGCGGGTTCATGATCTTTGCCGCATTCAAGCCCGCCTTGCAGCCTGCCGCCTTCCTCATCGGGTTCGTTTCCATGGCCGCTTTCGTCTGGCTTGCCTGGGGTGTGCCGGAGCTGAACGGGCAGCTTAAACGGGTCATGATCGCGGATATTGCCGGGATCGGCGCGCTTTTGGCCGCGATTGCGATTTATTTTCTCGCGCGCCCGCAAATCTGAGGAAAAGCGGGGGCAAACCCCCTTGCAGGCTGTTGCGAAATGCCCCGCGCCGTCATAGGTTGACGCCGCATTTCAACCCCTTTTCCGCGGGAGCCGTTTCATGGGTTTCATTTCCGACTCGCTAAGCCGTATCAAGCCGTCTGCCACCATGGCTGTGACGCAGAAGGCGCGCGATCTGAAAGCTGCCGGGGTCGATGTGATCGGCCTGGGGGCGGGCGAGCCCGATTTCGACACGCCGGACAACATCAAGGAAGCCGCGATCGAGGCGATCCGCCGCGGGGAAACGAAATACACCGCCGTGGACGGCATCCCGGAACTCAAAGAAGCCATCGCCGGCAAGTTCAAGCGGGAAAACAAGCTCGACTACAAAACGAGCCAGGTCTTCGTCGCGCCGGGCGGTAAGCCCATCCTCTATAACGCGATGATGGCGACGCTCAATCCGGGCGATGAAGTGATCATTCCGGCCCCTTACTGGGTGTCCTATCCCGATATCGTGCTGCTCGCCGGCGGCACGCCCGTTTTCCTCGAAACGAAAATGGAAGACGGGTTCAAGCTGCGCCCGGAAGATCTGGAAGCGGCGATCACGCCGAAGACGAAATGGTTCATCTTCAACTCGCCCTCCAACCCGAGCGGCGCGGCCTATACGCGCGAGGAGCTGAAGAAGCTGACGGATGTACTCAAGCGGTATGAAAACGTCTGGGTGCTGACGGACGACATGTATGAGCATCTCGTCTATGACAATTTCGATTTCACGACCCCCGCGCAGGTCGAGCCCGCGCTTTATGAGCGCACCTTGACGATGAACGGCGTCTCGAAAGCCTATGCGATGACGGGCTGGCGTATCGGTTATTGCGCAGGCCCCGAGCCGCTGATCGCCGCCATGCGCAAGATCCAGGGGCAGTCCACCTCGAACCCGACTTCGATCAGCCAGTGGGCGGCGGTGGAAGCCTTGAACGGGCCGCAGGACTTCATCCCCGAGCGGGCGAAAGTCTTCAAGGAGCGCCGCGACCTCGTGGTGAAAATGCTGAACGAGGCGGAAGGCATCGAATGCCCGGTGCCCGAAGGCGCGTTCTATGTCTATCCGTCCTGCGCCGGCTGCATCGGCAAGAAAACGCCGGAAGGCAAGACGATCGACACGGACGAGGATTTCGCCACCGCGCTTCTGGAAGCCGAAGGCGTCGCCGTGGTGCATGGGGAAGCTTTCGGCCTCTCGCCCTTCTTCCGCATTTCCTACGCGACCTCCACCGAGGCGCTGCAGGAAGCGTGCAAACGCATCCAGAAATTCTGCGCCAGCCTGACGTAAAAATTGGAGGCATTCCGCAATGACAAAGCCCCGCGCACCGCGCGGGGCTTTTTTGTTTGCCGTCACTTTTAGGCGTGGCCCGTGGTCAATGGAATGCCTTTTCCTTCTGCAGCGGCGGCAGCGGGCGAGGCGCTAAAGGAACATTCAGGTCTAGCTAGTATGCGGACGCTCGCGTCTTGTCGCTCTTGGCGTTACGCGGAGATAGGCATCAAATGCGTTGTTCACGTGCAAAACGTCTACGGCTCTTTTCTTCGCGATGGTCGATATATGCTATCACCGGCGCCGACATAAAAAGCGCGATAAAAGCGATATCGATGGCCACTGAAATAAGACCTGACCAGATATTACGAAATATGAGTACTGGTCCCATGACAAGCATGAGCAAGATCAAGAACACAACCCATATACGCCGAGCCGTTTGACTGCCGAAGAACATCAACAAGAAACAAACCACGATGCCCGCACTCGGAAAAAAATAGATTGCGGCAATGACATGATCAGGCTCAAAGAAGGCAACGAGCATGAAGGGCGCATTGGTTACCACAAAAAAGAACGATGTGACCCACCAGAGCGCGGCACCTATGCGCGTGGTCCGGTCCATCGCCTCGCCCCGCCTCACGTATATTCCACCCCGTTTTCGTCCGTCACCGCGGCAAGGCCCATGCGTTTCAGTTCCTGCTGGATGTTGGCGATGCGGCTGGCGTGGGAGGGATGGGTGGACATGAATTCGGGCGGGGCGCTGCCTTTGCTTTGCTTGGCCATGTTCTGCCAAAGGCCGACGGCCTGGCGCGCGTCATAGCCGCTGGCATGCATGTAGCGCAGGCCCAGCGTGTCGGCTTCCAGCTCGTGGCGGCGCGAATAGGGCAGGAGCACACCGAATTGCACGCCCATGCCGAGCACGGCGGCGATTTCCTTGCCCCCTTGCACATCGCCCGCTTCCATGGCGACGGCAGCAGCCGTCATGCCAAGGCCCGCGGCAAGCTGCTGGCTGTAGCGTTCGGCCGAATGGCGGGCGGTGACATGGCCCACTTCATGGCCCATCACGGCGGCCAGGTGATGGTCGTTGTCGAAGCGTTTGAAAATGCCTTCGTAAAATCCAACCTTGCCGCCCGGCAGCACGAAGGCATTGGCTTCGTCGCTGTCGAAAAGCGTGAACTCCCAGGGCTGATTGCCGAGCCCGGCGCTTTGCACGATGCGGCTGCCCACGGTGCGCAGGCGCGCATTCATGCGCGGGTCGCGGGAAATGCGCTCCTGCTTTTTAAGAGCGCTCCAGGAACTGGCGGCCATCTGCGCCAATTGCCCGTCGGAGACGAGGATGAGCTGCGAGCGCCCGAGCGCCCGGTTCTGCGTGCAGCCGGCAAGGGCGACGACGGAGCCGGAGGCGAGCCCCTGGATCAGGCGCCGCCGGTTCATCACCACCGGTTCACGGTCCACCCAATCGATCTCGACATCCACGGTTTTTGATGCGGACATGGTCCATCCCCCTGGTTAAGCTCGGCAATTGGCGTTTACCATAAGCGCTGGCGCCGTGCGCTTCCAGTGCAAAGCGCGAAAGCTAAATTTAGAATTGATATAAAAAGACTTGTAACGCGCTGGTTTGGATATATATTATAACGCGTACGTGAAGACAGGAGAGCGCCATGAAAATCGACATCGGAATCAAAGCAAAAGACCGTGAAAAAATCGCCGAGGGCCTCACCCGCGTTCTGGCAGATACCTACACGACCTACCTCAAAACCCATAATTACCATTGGAATGTGACAGGTCCGATGTTCAACACGCTGCATCTGATGTTCGAGCAGCAATATAACGAGCTTTGGATCGCGGTGGACGAAATCGCCGAGCGCATCCGCTCCCTGGGCGCGGTGGCGCCGGGCACCTACAAGGCTTTTGCCGAGCTGACTTCGGTAGAAGAAGACAATGGCGTGCCGAAGGCGGAGACGATGATCGCCAATCTCGTCAAAGCGCACGAGACGATCACGCGCACGGCCCGTGAAGTATTCGCTATCGTCGATGAGGCGAGCGATGAGCCGACGGCGGACCTTCTGACCCAGCGCATGCAGGCCAGCGAGAAAACCGCCTGGATGCTGCGCTCCATGCTGGAATAAGCGTCTGCAGCCGCATTTCCGGCGCATTATGACAGCCCGGTAAGGTAAGTTACGCCAACGTGATTTGCCTTGACCGGGCGTCTTTCTATGTTCTCTAGCATGGTTTTGAACGCGCTTTGCTTGCGCATTTGGCCATGCTCCTTGGAAAGACGATCTTTGACCGGTGAAAGGCTGCCCCCATGCTGATCAAATCGAAAAAGGGCTGGGAAATTCCAGAGCGCGAGGCGACGCCTCAGGAAATATTCTTCAACCGCCGCCGGTTTTTGAAAACCACCGGCCTGGTGCTGGCCAGCGCGGCGAGCATGGGGCTCGGCGCCTGTGACGGGGAGGCGGAAGAAAGCGCTGCGGGCGCGGCCTCTTCCAGCAGCGATCCGACGGCCGATCTTTATCCCGTCTCGCGCAATGAGCGTTATACGATCGAGCGGGAGCTGACGCCAAAATCCATTTCCTCCACCTATAATAATTTCTACGAGTTCGGCTCCCACAAGCGCATTTACGACAAGGCGCAGGAGCTGAAAATCCGTCCCTGGCAGGTGGTGATCGACGGGGAGGTGAACAATCCCGAAACGCTCGATATCGACACGCTGATCCGCGCCATGCCGCTGGAAGAACGGCTCTACCGGCACCGCTGCGTAGAAGCCTGGTCGATGACCGTGCCCTGGTCCGGCTTTGCCTTGAAGGAACTCGTCAAGCGCGCCGATCCCAAATCGAGCGCCCGCTATGTGCGCATGGAAACCTTCCAGGACCCGGAAATGGCGAGCGGCCAGCGGCAATATTGGTATCCCTGGCCTTATGTGGAAGGGCTGACCATGGAAGAGGCGACGAACGATCTCGCCTTCATGGTGACGGGCGTTTACGGCGAGCCTTTGGCGAAACAATATGGCGCGCCGATCCGCCTTGCGGTGCCGTGGAAATATGGCTTCAAGTCGATCAAATCCATCGTGCGCTTCACCTTCACCTCGCAGCGCCCGGTCAGCTTCTGGGAAGAGATCAATCCGCAGGAATATGGGTTCTGGGCGAATGTGAACCCGGAAGTCCCGCATCCGCGCTGGTCGCAGGCTACCGAAGAAGTGCTGGGCACGGGCAAGCGCGTGCCGACGCAGCTCTTCAATGGCTACGGCGAATATGTCGCCGGGCTCTACAAGGACATGCAGGACAAGCCGATCTATTTCTGACCGGTTTTTCGGCATGTTGAAGCTGTCACCCCGGCCCCCAAGCCGGGGTCCATGCAGCGTCCCCGCTTACCGCCGCTTCCCATGGACCCTTGGGCCCACGCCTGAGGGTGACGAGTAAGAGGCGCGCGCCTGAAACAATGCGTCACGCAATGTGACTGGCGCGGCGCGGGAGCGCGGTTAAACTGCGCCCATGCCGAAACCCGTTCCTTCCGCTTCCCTCATCATTTTCGATTGTGACGGCGTGCTGGTCGATACCGAGCGCGTTGCCAATGAATTGCTGGTGCGCCTGCTCGCCGATCTCGGCCTCGTCATCACCTATGCCGAGTGCCGCCGCCGTTTCGTCGGCCGTTCGCTTAGCTCCGTGCAGGAAGAAGTGGAGGCGGAACTCGGCCGCCAGCTTGCCCCCGATTGGCCCGATGCGGTGGTGCGCAAAGAAACGCTGCATGCCTTTGAAGCGGGGATCGAGGCGATTGCCGGTGTGCGCGAGCAGCTCGAATGGCTGGCCGGTCTGCCGCATCCTTTTTGCGTCGCGTCTTCAGGCCAGATCCAGAAGATGCATGCAACGCTCGGCTCCTCCGGCCTTTTGCCTTTCGTCAAGGATGTGCTTTTCAGTGCGGATATGGTGGGCAAGGGTAAGCCCGCGCCCGATCTTTTCTTACATGCCGCCGCGCAAATGGGCCATGCGCCGGAAACATGCGTGGTGATCGAGGATAGTGTGCCCGGCGTGCAGGCGGGCATCGCCGCTGGCATGAAGGTACTGGGTTATGCAGGCGATCCGCATACCGATGCAGAAGGCCTGAAACGCGAAGGCGCGCATCTCTTTGATGACATGCGCGCCTTGCCGGATCTTTTGTCGGCCGGACTTTAATCCGGCTGGGTAGAGCTTATTCCGCCGCTGCTTTCGCAGGTGTTGCTTCCTGGGCCGCGATATAACGCTCGGCTTCGAGCGCGGCCATGCAGCCGAGGCCTGCCGCCGTGACGGCCTGGCGGTACACATCGTCCGTGACATCGCCGGCGGCAAAAACGCCGGGAATGGAGGTGACGGTGGAATCGGGCGCCGTGACCAGATAACCGCCTTCTTTCGTTTCCAGCTCTTCTTCGAAAAGCTCGACGGCGGGCTTGTGGCCGATGGCAATGAAGACGCCGTCCGTCTTGCGCTCGGAAATCTCGCCGGTCTTCAGATTTTTCAGACGCACGCCGGTAACGCCGAGCGGGTCTTCATCGCCCAGAATTTCTTCAAGCGCGCTGTCCCAAACGACTTCGATCTTCTCGTGATTGAAGAGACGGTCCTGCAGGATTTTTTCTGCGCGCAATTCATCGCGCCGGTGCACGAGCGTCACCTTGCTGGCAAAATTCGTCAGGAACAGCGCTTCCTCGACGGCGGTGTTGCCGCCGCCCACCACCACGACTTCCTTGCCGCGGTAGAAGAACCCGTCGCAGGTCGCGCAGGCGGAAACGCCGAAGCCCTGGAACTTTTCTTCGGACGGAAGGCCGAGCCATTTTGCCTGGGCGCCCGTTGCGATGATCAGCGCATCGCAGGTGTAAACCGTGCCGCTGTCACCGGTAAGGCGGAAGGGGCGGACGCCAAGCTCGGCGCGCACGATCGTGTCGGAAACCATATTGGTGCCGACATTGCGTGCCTGGGCTTCCATCTGCTCCATCAGCCAGGGGCCCTGAATGGGATCGGCAAAACCGGGATAGTTTTCGACATCCGTCGTAATGGTCAGCTGCCCGCCCGGCTGAATGCCTTGAATGAGCGTCGGCTCCAGCATGGCGCGCGCCGCATAGACGGCAGCGGTATAGCCGGCAGGCCCGGACCCGATGATGATGACTTTGGAATGCTGTAGCTCGGACATGGAACACTCATTCTTTCGAGGGGCGTGGAGATCAATCAAACTCTTGACGCGGCCCAGCCAGTCAACGGGGCCGGTCAATTGTGCCGGTCACCGGTCCCGGTTCCCGTAATATAGGGAACCGGGACCGATACCGAAAGGCGGCTAAAGCGCTTTAAAGCCGCTTAAAGGGCTTCGGCATGTTCCTTGAGGTAGGAGGCAACGCCCTCGGCGTCGGCCTTCATGCCTTCATCGCCCTTGTTCCAGCCGGCAGGGCAAACCTCGCCGTGCTCTTCGTGGAACTGCAGCGCATCGACGAGGCGGATGGCTTCGTCCACGTTCCGGCCGAGCGGCAGGTCGTTGACGAGCTGGTGGCGGACCACGCCTTCCCGGTCGATGAGGAACGTGCCGCGCAGCGCCACGCCGTCATCCTCGATCAGCACGTCATAATCGCGCGCGATCTGCTTGGTCATGTCGGCCACCATGGGGAATTTCACCGGGCCGAGGCCGCCATCGGCAGGTGCCGTGTTCCGCCAGGCATAGTGCGAGAACTGGCTGTCCACGGAGACCGCGACGACCTTCGTGTTGCGCTCTTCGAATTGCGGCACGCGGTTCGAGAAGGCCAGAATTTCCGAGGGGCAAACGAAGGTGAAGTCGAGCGGGTAGAAGAAGACGATGCCGTAGCTGCCCTTCAGATGCTCTTTCAGGTTGAAATTTTCGACGATTTCACCGTCGGCGAGCACCGCGGCTGCGGTGAAATCCGGGGCTTGTTTGCCTACGAGAACACTCATAAATGGCTCCTTGGAATGTCTGTTATTTCGCGTTGCGCATCATCGGCGGGGAGGAGATCCGCCGTTACACGCGATTTAGTATTGTTCTAAACTAACGTCAAGAGGCTTGAAGCGGCTAATTTGCCGCAGCGCACCCTTTTTCGGGACGATGGGACGGAAATGAGGGGATAAGGCCGCCTAAAAGGCTCAGTCCGCGGCCAGTGAGCCCGTTTCCCGGGCCCAGCGGCCGAGCCCGGCCAGGGTCTGCTCATAGGTGGTGAGCGCATTGGTGATGACGTTTTCCCGCCAGCTTTCCCGCCTCGGGGCATAATCCTCGCGGATTTCCTCGAAATAGCGCGGCGCTTCGGGCGCATTGAACCCGCCTTCAAAGCGCAGCCAGCGCTCCAGAAGCGAAATCCGCAGGCTTTCGAGCGGATTGTCCTTGGCCCGGGCGGAGCGGAACTCCACCACGGCCCCGGCAAAATCCGCATGGTCTTTGACGAGGTTTTCGATGCCCCAGAAGACGATGCCGCGCCGGCTCGGCCGTTTCGAACCCCAGAGCGCGTTGACATGCTCCGGGTCGAGGGCGCGAGGGCCCCACCATTCGGAAGCCTGGGCAAAGCCCACCGAGCCCGGTTTGGAGAAGCAAAGGAAAATCAGTTCGCCATTGCCGACGGGACCCGAATGCCAATCGATGAAGCCGACGCGCCGCGCCTGGGAGAGCTCCCGGCGCACCAGCGCGCTGATCACCTCCGTCGACCATTCCGGGCGGAGGCCGCCGAAATGAAACCCGTCCGGATGCGTGTACTGGCCGCGGGTAATGGCCTCTTCCAGCGCCCATTGCCCATGCACGGACAGCAGCTTCGTGCTTTGCATCACAAGCTCATTGGCAAAGCCCTTGTCGATATGGCGCGGGCACATGAGCGGGTGCACTTCCGCATAAAGCGGATTGGCAGGATGGGGCTTTGAATGGTCGAGCCAGTTGCGGTTGAGATCGACATTGTTCTCGGTGCCCCTCAGCCCCCAGGCAAAGCCGAACGGGTTCACCGCATGGATCATGAAAAGCGCCGTGCCCGGCGGCAGCGAGGCAGGGCCCATCTGCTCGATCCAGGCAAGCTGCGCCGCCGAGCCGCCATAGCCTTCCGCTCCGTGGGTGCCGGAGGTGTTGATCAGCACGGAAGCGGCATCGCGCGGGCCGAACCAGGCAGCGTCCAGATAAAGCGTCTCGCCCATCGGGCCGGTGGCGGAAGGGTGCTCGTAGCTGAAAAGTTGTGCGCCCGCGTCCGCCGCCGCGCGCACGAAACGGGCGCGGGCTTCGGCATACGTATCTGAAAAGGAACTTTGGGCGCTCATGCTCAGTTTATTAATCAATAGGGGGCTGCGCCGCATCGCGGCGGTTAAGACTGCATGATAGATTTATCTTAACGCAAGCGCCAGCATAGGCGATCGGGGGCGCGGCGATAAGGTGAAAATACCTTGCACGTATTCCCTCGCCTGGAGAGAGGACAAATGAGCGGCACATTGAACTTGAAAGACGCGTCACTTCTGAAAACCGCCTGCTATATCGACGGGGCCTGGGTCGGAAAAGGCGCGATCGACGTGACGAACCCGGCGACGGGCGAGGTGATTGCCGCCGTTCCTTCGCTCGGAGCGAGCGAGGTGCGCTCGGCTATCGACGCGGCGGAAAAGGCCTTCAAGGACTGGGCGGCGCGCCCGGCCAAGGAACGCGGGCAGATTTTGCGGCGCTGGTTCGATTTGATGATGGAACATCAGGACGATCTGGCGGTGCTGATGACGAGCGAGCAGGGCAAGCCGCTTGCCGAGTCCAAAGGCGAGATCGCCTATGCAGCGTCCTTCCTGGAATTTTACGGCGAAGAAGCCAAGCGCGTGCACGGCGCCATCGTGCCCGCCCCAACGAATGATCGGCGCATTGTGGTGCTGAAACAGCCGGTCGGTGTCGTTGCCGCGATCACACCGTGGAATTTCCCCGCCGCCATGATTACCCGCAAAGTGGGCCCCGCGCTTGCCGCCGGTTGCACCTGCGTCGTCAAACCGGCCAGCCAAACCCCGCTTTCAGCGCTGGCGCTTGCCGAACTTGGCGAGCGGGCGGGCCTGCCCAAGGGCGTGTTGAACATCGTGACCGGCAAGGCCTCCGAAATCGGCGGCGAGCTGACCGCCAATGCCAAGGTGAAGAAGCTCACTTTCACCGGCTCGACGGAAGTCGGCAAGAAGCTGATGGAACAATCCGCCGCGACGATGAAGAAAATCTCGCTTGAGCTCGGCGGCAATGCGCCCTTTATCGTTTTTGATGATGCGGATGTGGACGCGGCGGTGGAAGGGGCGGTTGCCTCCAAATACCGCAATACCGGCCAGACCTGCATCTGCACGAACCGCTTTCTCGTGCAGGAAGGTGTCTATGATGCCTTCGTTGAAAAGCTCGTTGAAAAAGTCGGCGCGCTGAAAGTCGGCAATGGCCTTGAGGACGGCGTGAACCAAGGCCCGTTGATCGACACGGCAGCCATCGAAAAAGTCGAAGAACATGTGAAGGATGCGACTTCCAAAGGCGCCAAGGTCGTGGCCGGCGGCAAGGCCCATGCCCTGGGCGGCACTTATTACGAGCCCACCGTCATTTCCGGCGCGACCTCGGACATGCTGGTCGCGCGGGAAGAAACCTTCGGCCCCGTCGCGCCCGTCTTCCGCTTCAGCACGGAAGCGGAGGCGATCCGCCTCGCCAATCACACGCCTTTCGGTCTTGCCTCCTATTTCTATTCCCGCGATGTCGGGCGCTGCTGGCGCGTGGCCGAGGCGCTGGAATCCGGGCTTGTCGGCGTCAATGCGGGACTGATTTCCACCGAAGTCGCCCCCTTTGGCGGCTGGAAGGAAAGCGGCATCGGGCGCGAAGGCGGCCAATGGGGCATTGAGGAATTCCTCGAAGTGAAATATGTCGCTATGGCAGGGCTTTGATCTTTCTTGACAGAGAAGGCGCTGCCCCGGAGCGGCATATTGAGAGGAAGATTTCATGTCGGATGCACAAAAACGGCACGCGGCCATCCGCGCCCTGGATTTCGTGGAAGGGGGCATGAAACTCGGCCTCGGCACCGGCTCGACGGCGGAACATTTCGTCCGCCTTCTGGGCGAGCGGGTGGCGGAAGGCTTGAACGTTGTCGGCGTGCCGACCTCCGAGCGCACGGCGGCGCTGGCCGAGGAACTGGGCATTCCGCTCACCAATCTCGATGAAACGCCCGAGCTCGATATTACCTTCGACGGCGCGGATGAGCTTGATAGCCAGCTCCGGCTGATCAAGGGCGGCGGCGGCGCGCTTTTGCGCGAGAAGATCGTCGCAACCGCCTCCAAGCGCATGATCGTGCTGGCGGACACGTCCAAAGTCGTAAAAACGCTCGGCAAGTTTCCGCTTCCCGTCGAGGTCATTCCCTTCGGCTCGCGCGTCACCGCGATGAAGATTGCCGAAACCGCGCGGGCCTTCGGCTGCGAAGGGCCGATCGAGCCGCGCGATGATGACTATGACGTGCCCTTTCTCACCGATTCGGAAAATTTCATCTATGACTGCCAGTTCGGCGCCATTCCTGATCCGGACGGGCTTTCCCGCGCGCTCAATCTCATTCCCGGTGTGGTGGATAACGGATTGTTTATCTCGATTGCTTCTCTTGCCATTGTCGGAACGGACAAGGGCGCCGATCTGATAGAACCGAAGCCGTAAGCCGGAACCGCTTACAAAGACAAGGCTGCCAGAGAGCCCGGCCTAAAGAGCACGAGAAGACCGAAGGAAATTGAGATGAGCGCTTACGATTACGATCTTTTTGTCATTGGTGCCGGCTCCGGCGGCGTGCGCGCCTCGCGCATGGCGGCGAAATATGGCGCAAAGGTCGCGATTGCCGAGGAATACCGCGTGGGCGGCACCTGCGTCATCCGGGGCTGCGTGCCGAAAAAGCTGTTCGTCTATGCCAGCCACTTCGCCGAAAGTTTCGAAGACGCGGCGGGCTATGGCTGGGAGGTGCCGGAGGCGCGCTTTTCCTGGGAAAAGCTGATCGCCAATAAAGACCGGGAGATCGACCGGCTGAACGGCATCTATATCCGTAACCTGAAGAATTCCGGCGTCGAGATCATTGAAAGCCGCGCCGAGCTGAAAGACGCGCATACCGTGCACCTGGTGCAGGAAGGGCGCGATGTGACGGCGGACAAGATTCTGATCGCCGTGGGCGCCTGGCCTTATCTGCCCGCCATTCCGGGCATCGAGCACGCGATTTCCTCCAACGAGGCTTTTCATCTTGAAACCCTGCCGAAGGAAATCACCGTTGTGGGCGGCGGCTATATCGCGGTGGAATTTGCCGGTATTTTCAATGGGCTCGGCGTCAAGACGGTGCAGCTTTACCGCGGCCCGAAGATTCTGCGCGGCTTCGATGAAGACCTGCGCGACACGCTGCAGGACGAGATGATCAAGAAGGGCATCGACGTTCTCACCAATACCGATATTGCCGAGATCGTGAAGCTGGAAGGCGGGCGCCTGCAGGTCATTCTGCAGGACGGAGACAGCTACGAAACCGATTGCGTGATGTATGCAACGGGCCGGCGGCCGAAAGTGGACGGTCTCGGTCTTGAAAAAGCCGGCGTCATTTTGAACAAGGCCGGCGCCATCGCGGTCGATGCCCGCTCCAAAACGAATATCGACAATATCTATGCGGTGGGCGATGTGACGGACCGCGCCAATCTGACGCCCGTCGCCATCCGCGAAGGGGCGGCTTTCGCCGAAACCGTCTTCAACGACAACCCGCAAGAGGTCGATCATTCGATCATTCCGACGGCGGTCTTCTCGCATCCGGAAATCGGCACGGTCGGCATGACCGAGGAAGAGGCGTGCCGCGCCCATGGCGAGGACGGCGTCACCATCTTCAAATCCACCTTCAAACCGATGCTCCACACGCTGTCGGGCCGGGACGAGCGCACGCTCATGAAAATCATTGTCGAGAAGAAGACCGACAAGGTGCTCGGCGTACACATGATCGGGCCTTACTCGGGCGAGATGATCCAGACGGTGGGCATTGCCGTGACCATGGGCGCCACCAAGGCCCAGTTCGACGCCACGATTGCCGTGCACCCCACGGCGGCGGAAGAGCTGGTGACCATGAAAGAGCCCTATATCGCGCCCACGGCTCAGGCTGCGGAATAGTAGCGGGGCACTGAAACCGGCTCATTCCTCTTGTCATGCCCCGCTTTATGCGGGCCATCCACGGACAGACCTGCAAACTCTGCGGCAAGTTGCCGTGGATGGCCCGGATAAACCTGGCCATGACGGGTGAGGAGAGGCGAGGCCCGCGCCGGGAGCCTGCGGGATGATGCCAAGCCCAATAAAATCAAGCCCTTAGCCTTGGCGTTCGAATTCTTTGGGGCTATATAGTAAGGTGAAGCTGACAGGGAGCGTGCGGTTCGGGCCTTCGAGCGTTATCGAGGGCCAAGGCTGCGCGCCTCTTTGTATTTGAAAATCAAAGACTTAAGTGATCCAGACTTAGTTGAGCGAAACAAGGAAGAGACCAATGGCGGAGAAATGGACGCCGGAAAGTTGGAGATCGAAACCTATCAAGCAGGTTCCGACCTATCCGGATGCGGAAGCGGTAAAGGCAGTCGAAACGGCCTTGCGCAATTATCCGCCGCTGGTTTTTGCAGGGGAAGCCCGCAGCCTGAAAGCCGAGCTTGCCGAAGTCTGTGAAGGGCGCGCGTTTCTGCTCCAGGGCGGCGACTGCGCGGAAAGCTTTGCCGAATTCCACCCGGACAATATCCGCGACACGTTCCGCGTGTTGTTGCAGATGGCGGTGGTGCTGACCTTCGCCGCCTCCTCGCCGGTCGTGAAAGTGGGCCGTATTGCCGGCCAGTTCGCCAAGCCGCGCTCGTCCGATACCGAGACGATCGACGGGGTGGAACTGCCCAGCTACCGCGGCGACATCATCAACGGCATGGAGTTCACGGAAGCGGCCCGCGTGCCCGACCCGCGCCGCCAGCTCCAGGCATACAGCCAGGCGGCGGCGACGCTGAACCTCATCCGCGCTTTTGCCAAAGGCGGCTATGCGGACCTGCATCATGTGCACCGCTGGACGCTGGGCTTCGTTTCCGACAGCCCGGAAGGCGCGCGTTATGAGGAGCTTGCCACGCGTATTTCCGAAGCGCTCGACTTCATGAAAGCCTGCGGCATTGACGGCGACACCGCGCCGCAAATGCGCGAGACGGAATTCTACACGAGCCACGAAGCGCTGCTTCTGGGCTATGAGCAGGCGATGACGCGGATCGATTCCACCACGGGCGATTGGTACGACACCTCCGCCCATATGCTCTGGATCGGCGACCGCACGCGCCAGGCCGACCATGCGCATGTGGAATTCTGCCGCGGCGTGAAAAATCCGATCGGCATGAAATGCGGCCCTTCCATGGAAGCCGACGATCTTCTGCGCCTCATCGATGCGCTGAACCCGGAAAACGAGCCGGGCCGGCTAACGCTGATCGCCCGTTTCGGCGCCGGCAATGTCGAAAAGCATCTGCCTGCGCTCATCCGCGCGGTGGAAAAGGAAGGCCGCAAGGTCGTCTGGTCCTGCGATCCCATGCATGGCAATACGATCAAGGCCTCGAACGGCTTCAAGACGCGCCCGGTGGACCGGGTGCTGGCGGAAGTGCAGGAATTCATGGCCGTGCACCGGGCCGAAGGCACCCATGCGGGCGGCGTGCATTTTGAAATGACGGGCCGCGATGTCACCGAATGTATCGGCGGCGCGCAGGCGATTACGGAGGGCGATCTTTCCTCCCGGTATCACACGCACTGCGACCCGCGCCTTAACGCCAATCAGGCGCTGGAACTCGCGTTCCTCATCGCCGAAGGGCTGAAGGCCGAGCGCTCCGCGCTGCAGGCGGCAGGCGTTGCCGCCGCTGAATAAGCGGCCCGGACAGAAGAAGTGCAATAGAACAAGAAAGGGCGGCCTTGCGGGGCCGCCCTTTTTGTTGGGAAAAGCGAAATTGCCTCAGCAGCAACCGCCGCCGCTTTTCGGCGCGGGCGGGCAGCATTCACTTGCTTCCGGCTCGCCGATGATCAGCATGTCGGCATAGGCGCCGGAGCGCAGTACGGCTGCGTCCATGCCAGAGACGGTGACGCGTTCACCGCGGCGGAAGATACGGCCTTCATCGTCGGCGACTTCCGCCCAAGGCCCGGCATAAAGCGCGACGGCTTCTTTCTGCGCGGCGGCATCGGCGGCGGGCTTGTAAGCGAGGACGGTGACGGAACGGTACTCGATCCCTTCGACCACTTGCCAGGGCGTGTGATCGAATTTGTCGAAGGCCGCGCCCACAAAGCCTGCATCGGCCAGCGCGTCGATGAAGCCGAGCTCGGTCAGCGCGCCGGAAATGCAGCCGCTCCAAAGCGTTGCATCGTTTTTCAGATGCTCCGGGCTTTCCACATCCGAGACGATGTCGGAAACGGCGATGCGCCCGCCCGGCTTCAGCACACGGAACATTTCGCGGAAGAGCTGCGGCTTTTCATGGTCGGGCACGAGATTGAGCACGCAGTTGGAGACGATCACATCGATGCTGTTATCGGCAACGAGCGGGGCGGTGCGCCGCAGCTCGGCCTGCTTGTCGGCGAGCTTCTTGTAATCGGCGGCGGATTTGACCGGATGGCTTTCCAGCCACTGGCCGAGCGCATCGAGATCGGTGGCCAGATCCTGGATATAGCCGTGGCGGAAATCGACATTGTCATAGCCGATCTTTTCGGCGACGAGCGGCTGGCTGCGCTTGGCAAGCTCCAGCATTTCATCCGTCATATCGACGCCGATGACGCGGCCCTTGGGCCCGACGATCTGCGAGGCGATGAAGCAAATCTTGCCGCCGCCCGCGCCGAGATCGAGCACGGTCTCACCTTCACGCACATAGCGGGAGGGATCGCCGCAGCCATAGTCGCGCTCCAGCACTTCTTCCGGAATGACTTTCAGATAGCGCGGATCGTAATCCACCGGGCAGCAAAGGGCTTCCTCAAGGGCTTCGGCAGCGGCGCCGTAGCGCTGTTTGACGGCTTCCATATCGGTCTCCAGGGTGAAGAAATTTCCCGCAGAATAGTCGGGAAAAGCGAGCTTTACTCTAACATTTCCGTGAGACGCCGTGTTGACATATTATTTAACGTATGCGTTAAATAATAACGATAATACATATGAATTGAGATGCGGATGCAAAACCCGGCACCGGAAAATTTGGACCTTATTCTGGCGGCGCTGGGCGACCCGGCCCGGCGCCGGGCGGTGGAATTTCTCAAAGACGGCCCCCGCCGCGCCGGGGAGATTGCCGAGGCGGCGGGCATGAGCGGCCCGGCCATGAGCCGGCATCTGCGCGTGTTGCGCAAAACCCGGCTGATTACCGAGGAGCGGGTGGAAGAGGACGCGCGCATCAAGCTCTACCGGCTGGAGCGGGCGCCCTTCGAGGCGCTGTCCGGCTGGCTGGAAGAGGTGAGCGCCTTTTGGGGCGATAGCCTGCAGGCGCTCAAAGCCCATGCCGAAAGCGTGGTGCGGGAGGAAAAAGGCGCAGGCAAATCGCCGCCCGTCCGCGCCGCGCGCCGGAGCGGGCCATGAGCGCACCACCCAAATCCGACATACATGTCAGCATCGAGATCGCGGTGCCGCCCGCCCGTCTGTTTGAAATTTTCGTCGGTGACATTGACCGCTGGTGGCGGCGCGGGCCGGAATACCGCTTCTTCCCGCCCTGGGAAGGGGAAATCAGGTTCGAGCGCAATGGCACGACGCGGCTCGTGCACCGGGACGGGGAAGACCCGGCGCGGCGCCATGTGATCGGCGAGGTAACGTGCTGGCAGCCGGGCGAGCGGCTCTCCTTCACTTTCCGCCTGCCGAATTTTGCGGCGGATCAGGAAACCGCCGTCGATATCCGCTTCACGCCGGTGGGAGAGGGCACGCGGCTGGAGCTTGTTCACACGGGCTGGGACAGCTTGCCGCCGGACCATCCGGCCCTGCATGGCCTCGCCGGGCACCGCTTGATGATGATGAAGGCGCAGATCTGGGCGCGGAACTTCGAAAGCCTGAAGGCCCGTGCCGGCGATATCATCGCAAACGACTAGGGGAGAGAGATATGACCGGGCAGCAAACCATCACCGCTTACCTCATTGCCGATAAGGCGGCAGACGCCATCGACTTTTACATCAAGGCTTTCGGGGCGAAGGAAACGGGCGCGCGCATTGCGGGCCCGGACGGCAAGATCGGCCATGCCGAGCTTACAATCGGCGGCGACAGTTTTTACCTGGCCGATGAATTTCCCGACATGGGTGCGCGCAGCCCGAAAAGCCTCGGCGGCTCGCCGGTCATGTTCACGCTGCAGGTAGCGGATGTGGACAGCGCAATGAAGCAAGCGGCAGACGCGGGCGCGGAAGTGACGCGCGCCGCCGAAGATCAGTTTTACGGCGAACGCTCCGGCCATGTACTCGATCCCTTCGGCTACCGCTGGGCGCTGTCCCAGCATATCGAGGACGTGCCGCCGGACGAATTGAAGCGCCGCGCCGCAGCCCTTTACGGAGAGACGTAATGGCGCGGGCGCCGGGCAAACATGCCGTCATCTTCCTGCTCGTCACGGTCCTGATCGACATGATCGGCCTCGGCATGATCATGCCGGTCATGCCCTCGCTCATCGGCGAAGTGACGGGGGAGGGGCTCAGCGAGGCGGCAGCCTATGGCGGATGGCTGATGTTCACTTATGCCGCGATGCAGTTTCTCTTCGCCCCGGTGCTTGGAAACTTGAGCGATGCCTATGGCCGCCGCCCCGTGCTGCTTTTATCGCTGACGGCATTGGCGGCGGATTACGTCATCATGGGGTTTGCGCCCGATCTCCTCTGGCTCTTTGTCGGCCGTGTGCTCGCGGGCATGTGCGGGGCGAATTACACCATCGCCAATGCCTATATCGCCGATATTTCTTCCCCGGAAAAACGCGCGGCGAATTTCGGGCTGATCGGCGCGGCTTTCGGTGTGGGTTTCATCATCGGCCCGGCAATCGGCGGGCTGCTCGGTGAGTTCGGCCCGCGCGTGCCGTTCTTTGCTGCCGCGGGGCTCGGGCTTCTCAATGTGCTTTACGGGCTCTTCGTGCTGCCGGAAACGCTGAAACAAGAAAACCGCCGCCCCTTCGTCTGGCTGCGGGCGAACCCGCTCGGCGCGCTGCGGCAAATGCGTAAGTACCCGCTCGTGCTGGGGCTTTTAGGTGCGAGCGTCTTCTTCCAGCTCGCCCATGATGTGAACCCGTCGACCTGGTCCTATTACACGATGCTGAAATTCGGCTGGTCGGAGGCAGATGTTGGCGCCTCGCTCGCCTTTGTCGGCCTCTGCATGGCGCTGATGATGGGGCTCGGCACAAGGCTCATCATTCCCCGCATCGGGGAGGCGCGCGCGGCAGCCCTTGGTTTGACGCTAACGAGCCTCGGTTTTCTCGGCTTTGCCTTTGCGAGCGAGGGCTGGATGTTCCTGCCCTTCATGGTGGTGCTGTCTTTCATGGGGCTGGTGCAGCCGGCGCTGCGTTCCATCATGGCGGGGCATGTGCCGGAAAATGCGCAAGGCGAGCTGCAGGGCGCCATCTCAAGCGTCATGGGGCTCACCATGACGGTCGCGCCGCTCCTTTCCACACAGATTTTCCATGCTTTCACGCAAGCGGATGCGCCGGTCTATTTCCCCGGCGCCGCTTTCGTCATGGCCAGCGCCTGCACACTCATGGCGCTCGGTGTTGTCACGGTGGTGCTCAAGGCAAAAGAAAAGCCGGCGTAAAAACAGGTGCGCAATACTCCCCATGTCATCCCGCGGCTTGTCCGCGGGATCCATTAACGCTGCCGCGCATTGAGATGTCTGTTGCTGTCTCTGAGGGGTTTCTGGTTGCAAAGAGAGTGGACCCCGGCAACAAGTGCCGGGGTGACGTTTGATTTTCAAAAGAGGGGAAGAGGCCTCAGCCGACCTTGATCAGGCGGCGGCCATGGTTCTCGCCTTCAAAGAGGCCGATAAAGGCTTCCGGCGCGGTTTCGATGCCTTCGGAAATATCTTCGGTATATTTCAGCTTGCCGGATTTGATCCAGCCGGCCATTTCCGCCTGGGCTTGCGGAAACTGCTTGAAATAATCGAAGACGACGAGCCCTTCCATGCGCAGCCGGTGCGTGATGAAACGCGTCGTGTTGCGGATGCCGCGCGGCTCGGGCCTGTTATATTCGGCAACCTGGCCGGAAATGATCAGCCGGGCGCGCTCATTCGCATTGGCGATGGCCGCATCCAGCATTTCCCCGCCCACATTGTCGAAATAAATATCGACGCCGTCCGGGCAGTGCTTCTTGATCGCCGCCACTAGGTCTTTTTCTTGCTTGTAGTTGAAGCAGGCATCGAAGCCGAGCTCGCGGGTGACATATTCGCATTTGTCTTTGGAACCGGCGATGCCGACGACGCGGCAGCCTTTCATCTTGGCGATCTGGCCTGCCGTCGCGCCGACGGGGCCGGCGGCGGAGGAGATGAGCACCGTCTCGCCTTCCTTCGGCTTGCCCATATCGAGAAGGCCGAAATAAGCGGTGAGCCCCGGAATGCCCAGAACGCCGATGGCCGCCGTCACGGTAAGCGGGGGCTGGAAGATCGAGGCGTCGAGCTTGGTGATGCCGCGCCCGTTGGAGAGCGCATATTCCTGCCAGCCGAACCCGGCGGTGACGAGATCGCCTTCCTTGAAGCGCTCATTGTTGGAGGCTTTGATCGTGCCGATCATCGCCCCTTCGATGGTCTCGCCGATGCCGAGCGCCTGGGCGTAAGAATCGCCGGAAAGGCGCGAGCGCATGCCGGGGTCGACCGAAAAATACCGGGCGCGCACCAGCACCTCATGCTCGCCCGGATCGCGCAGCTCTTCTTCTTCCAGCCGGAAGTTTTCTTTTACGGGTTTGCCGGCCGGGCGCGATGCCAGCACCCAGCGCCGGTTTTTCACGGGCATGATGTTCCTCCACCTTTGTTTGGCTCATGCTCGCAGATGCGCGCAAGGAAGGGAAGACGGGAAGGGGAATGAGAATGAGAGAGCGGCAATGCTGCGTGGACCCCGGCGCGGGGCCGGGGTCCCTATCAGCTTAAACCGCCGGGTCGTTGCCGACCTTGACCAGCATCTTGCCGAAGTTTTTCCCCGTGAAGAGATTGAGGAAGGCTTTCGGCGCGTTCTCGATGCCTTCTTCGACGGTCTGCTGCCATTTCATTTTGCCCGCCGGAATGAGTTTCGACATTTCGGCATAGAAGTCGGGCAGAAGATCGAAATGGTTCGAGACGATGAAGCCCTGCAGCTTCAGGCTCTTGCCGACGGCCATGATGAGGTTGTTCGGGCCGGGGGCGGGCTCGGTGGCGTTATACTGCTCGATCATGCCGCACAGCGCCGCGCGGGCGAACGGGTTCATGTAATTGATCGCTGCCTGCAGATGCGCGCCGCCGACATTTTCGAAGTAAACGTCGATGCCTTTCGGGAAGGCCGCTTTCACCGCCGCATCGAGATCGCCGCAGGTCTTGTAATTGATGGCCTTGTCGATGCCGGCTTCTTTTTCAAGCCATTCGCATTTGTCGTCCGAGCCGGCGCTGCCCACCACATAGCAGCCATGGGCTTTGGCAAGCTGGCAGACGACGGAGCCGACGGCGCCGGAAGCGGCGGAGACGAAAACGTTTTCCCCGTCTTTCAACTCGCCCACCCGCATCAGGCCGGCATAGGCGGTCAGGCCCGGCATGCCGAGCACGCCGAGAAAGGCTTCGATGGGGCCCATATTGGGATCGACCTTGGTGAGCCCGTCGGCGCCGGAGACGAAATATTCCCGCCAGCCCAGCATCGAGTTCACATAATCGCCTTCCTTGAACTTATCGCTCTTGGATTTGACGACCTGGCCGATGGCCCCGCCTTCCAGCGGCTTGCCGATCTGGAAGGGCGGCACATAGCTTTCCCGGTCCATCATGCGCCCGCGCATGTAAGGATCGACCGACATCCAGATATTGCGGACGAGCACTTCACCGTCTTTGGGATCGGCGATAGTGGCTTCGGCCACTTCGAAATCGCTCTCCTTCGGCATGCCGACGGGGCGCGCGGCGAGGCGGATTTCCTTGCTGGTTACACTCATGAAGAGTCTCCTTGCGTTTGGGTTGAGGTGTTTAAGTTGGTTGCGAATTGAATAGCGAGGCTCAGGTGACCTTGACCATGCGCTTGCCGCGGTTCTCGCCCGCCAGAAGGCCAATCAACGCGCGCGGAGTGTTTTCCAGCCCCTCGATAATGTCTTCCTGCACCTTGATCTTGCCTTCGCCGACCCAGCGCTGCAGATCGTCCAGCGCCTGATCGCGCTTGTCGTTGAAATCCATCACGATGAAACCCTGCATCTTGATGCGCTTCGTGACGATGAGGCCGGGAATGCCGCGCGGCCCATGCGCCGGGGCTTCCCCGTCATATTGCGAAACCGCGCCGCAGCAGGCGATGCGGCCGAAAAGGTTCATGCGGAAAAGGCAGGCTTCCAGAATGTCGCCGCCCACATTGTCGAAATAAACGTCGATGCCTTTCGGGCAGGCTTCTTTCAGCGCCTTGTGGACGGGCTCGTTCTTGTAATCGATGGCAGCATCGAAGCCGAGTTCCTTGACGAGCCAGTCGCATTTCTCGCGGCCCCCTGCAATGCCGACGACGCGGCAGCCGCGGATCTTGGCAAGCTGGCCGACAATGGAGCCGACGGACCCGGCGGCGGCGGAAACGACGACGGTTTCCCCTTCCTTCGGCGCGCCGATTTCAAAAAGCCCGAAATAGGCGGTCAGGCCCGCCACCCCATAGACGGAGAGAAGATGGGTCATGGGCTCGAGCGCCGGCAGTTTCGTGCATTGCTTGGCGGGCAGGGCGGCAAATTCCTGCCAGCCGGTATCCGCGAAGACGAGATCGCCGGGCTTTAAGGC
This sequence comes from Tepidicaulis marinus, assembly GCF_000739695.1. Lineage (GTDB taxonomy): Bacteria > Pseudomonadota > Alphaproteobacteria > Parvibaculales > Parvibaculaceae > Tepidicaulis > Tepidicaulis marinus. The sequence continues at coordinate 77,234 of NZ_BBIO01000012.1, read as the reverse complement.
GTCGCTTTTCGAGCTCAGCACCTCGGCAATGGCGCCGCCCGCCATGACCTGGCCCGATTCGATGGCGTCCCGGTAGGTCGCGCCCTGCATCCAGGCCCGGTTCGCCGCATCGAGCGAGATGTAGTGGGTCTTGACCAGCACATCGCCGTCTTTGGCCTCCGGCACGGCGCCGTCCACCAGTTTGAAATGCGCCTCGCTCAGCTTGCCCTGGGGCAGTTCGACGATCAGTACCTGACGGTTTTTCTCGGCAGCCATAATATCCTCCCTTAAGGGCGTGCCTGTGGCCGCCCTTGCGTTAATTGCGATTAACATAGGTCCTAACGCAACTTTTTGCACACTTCAGCGCCCAAATTTGAACAATCGCGGAAAGGATGTGTGCAAGCGCCGTTTCAGGGGGGCTTTCCGGGGGCGGGGGAGCGGTTCGCGCGGCCCTTCCAAGCCCAGGATTGTTTGGCGCCGCCCGGCAGGGTAAGAAACACGCCAGTGAGTCAACACGTTAGGCCCCTCATGACCGACCATCTCGCCATCGCGCTTGCGCAGATCAACCCGACCGTCGGGGACATTCAGGGCAATCTGGCCAAAATCCGCGCCGCGCGGGCGGTCGCTGCGCGCGAAGGGGCGGACCTCGTGCTTTTTTCCGAGCTGGTGCTGGTCGGCTATCCGCCCGAGGATCTGGTTCTCAAGCCCGCCTTTCACCGCGAGGCGATCGAGGCGCTGGAAACGCTGGCCGCCGAAACCGGCGATGGCGGCCCGGCGCTTCTCGTGGGCACGCCCTGGATTTCAGAGGAAGAAGGCACGCTGAAAAACGCCGTCGCCCTGCTCGATGGCGGCAAGGTGGCCGGTGTGCGCTTCAAGGTGCATCTGCCCAATTACGGTGTCTTTGATGAGCCGCGCGTCTTCTCGCCAGGAGGCATGCCCGGCCCGCTCAATTTCCGCGGCGTGCGTCTCGGGGTACCGATCTGCGAGGATATCTGGTTCACCGATGTGGTGGAGTGCCTGGAGGAAACCGGCGCGGAAATTCTGCTCGTGCCGAACGGCTCGCCCTTCGATGCGCGCAAATTCGCAACCCGTGTCCATCATGCCGTCGCGCGGGTGAAGGAAAGCGGGTTGCCGCTCGTCTATGTCAATCAGCTGGGCGGGCAGGACGAGCTTGTCTTTGATGCTGCTTCCTTCGTGCTGAACGAGGACTGCTCACTTCCCGTCCAGCTTCCCGCCTGGCAGGAAGCGGTGGTGACGACCCATTGGAGCCTTGAGAACGGGCGCTGGGTCTGCGCCAAGGGCGAGCGCGCGCTGGTGGAAGAGGACGATGAGGCCATCTATCAGGCGCTGATGCTGGGCCTGCGCGATTATGTGGAAAAGAACCGCTTTCCGGGCGTTGTGCTCGGCCTGTCCGGCGGCATCGATTCCGCCCTTTGCGCGGCAATTGCCGTGGACGCGCTCGGCCCGGAAAAAGTTCACTGCGTCATGCTGCCTTATAAATACACAAGTTCGGAAAGCGTTTCGGACGCGGAGGCCTGCGCCAAGGCGCTCGGCGTGCGCTATGACACGGTGCCGATTTCCGCGCCTGTCGAAGGCTTCATGGAAAGCCTCGCGCCGATGTTCACCGGCACCAACAGCGATACGACCGAAGAGAACCTGCAATCGCGCACGCGCGGCGTCATTCTCATGGCGATCTCCAACAAGTTCGGCCATATGGTCGTGACCACGGGCAACAAGTCGGAAGTCTCGGTCGGTTATGCCACGCTCTATGGCGACATGAATGGTGGCTATAATCCGATCAAGGACCTTTACAAGACGAAGGTCTTCGAGCTTTGCCGCTGGCGCAATGCCCATCAGCCGAAAGGCGCGCGGGGGCCGGGCGGCATCGTCATTCCGGAAAATATCATCACAAAGCCGCCTTCCGCCGAATTGCGCGAGGATCAAAAGGACCAGGATTCCCTGCCGCCTTATGACGTGCTCGATGAAATTCTGGAATGTCTTGTCGAAAAGGAAATGGCGGTGCGCGACATCGTGGCGCTCGGCCATGAACGCGCGCTCGTCAAACGCATCGAACATCTGCTTTATATCGCCGAATATAAGCGCCGCCAGGCCGCGCCCGGCGTGAAGATCGGCGTGCGCAATTTCGGCCGCGACCGCCGTTACCCTATTACCAACGGTTTCCGCGACGCGCGGGACTGACGTAAGCGCGGCACATATCTTCAACCGAAGGCGCGGCAAGCCGTGCCGCATTTGAGCAATTCGAAAGACGCAAAAACATGACCGTCACCGTCCGTTTCGCACCGAGCCCCACCGGCAAACTGCATATCGGCAATGGCCGGGCCGCCGTGCTCAACTGGCTCTATGCGAAATCGCAGGGCGGAACCTTCATCCTGCGTCTCGATGACACCGACCGCGAGCGCTCGACGGAAGAATATGCTAACGCCATTCAGGCCGATCTTGCCTGGCTCGGCCTTGCCCATGACGCGCTGCACCGCCAGTCAGAGCGCTTTGCCCGCTATGACGAAGCCGCCAAAAAGCTGAAAGCGGCGGGCCGGCTTTACCCCTGCTATGAAACACCCGAAGAGCTGGACCGCAAACGCAAGCGCCAGCTTGCCCGTGGGCTGCCGCCCGTCTATGACCGCGCGGCGCTGGAGCTGAGCGATGAGGAAAAAGCCGCGCTGGAAGCGGAAGGGCGCAAGCCCCATTGGCGCTTCAAGCTGGAGCCCAAGACGGTGGGCTGGGACGATCTCATCCTCGGGCCGGTAAAGGTCGATTGTACGAGCCTTTCCGACCCGGTGCTGATCCGCGCCGACGGCACCTATCTTTATACGCTCCCCAGCGTCGTCGACGATATCGAGTTCGGCGTCACGGACATTATCCGCGGCGACGATCACACCACCAATACCGGCGCGCAGATGCAGATTTTCGAGGCGCTGGGCGCCAGCCTGCCGCGCTGCGGGCACCATTCCATGCTGATCGGCCCGGATGGCAAGCCGCTCTCGAAACGCCTGCTCGGCGATTACACGCTCGAAGCGGTACGCGAGAAGGGCTTCGAGCCCATGGCCGTGAACTGTCTCCTCGCACTGATGGGGACGGCGGAAGCAGCCGAGCCCGTGCGCGCGCTGGATGAGCTGGCCGCCCGTTTCGATCTGTCCAAACTGGGCCGGGGCCAGGTGCGCTTCGATCCGCAGGACCTTGAGCGGGTGAACGCCGCCATCCTGCACATCACGCCTTTCAAGGATGTCGAGGCGCGTCTTGCGGAGCGCGGCATGGCCTCGGAAGCATTCTGGGAAGCGGTGCGCCCCAACCTGACGCTCTTCGATGGGGCCGCCGAGTGGTGGCACGTCATCGAAGGGCCGGTCGAGCCTGTGATCGAGGCGGAAGATGCCGCCTTCATCGAAGCGGCGCTTGCCGCCCTGCCGCCCGAGCCTTGGGATGCGGGCACCTGGAAAGCTTGGACGGACGGGCTGAAAGCGGCCACGGGGCGCAAGGGCAAGGGGCTTTTCATGCCGCTGCGCCTCGCCTTGACCGGACTTCGCCATGGACCTGAGCTGGCAAACCTGCTACCTCTTATCGGCGCGGAGCGGGCAAAAGCCCGGCTTTCGGGCAAAAATTAACCGAACGGCATAGGATCGATCCGATGATGGCGCTGGCCTGGATCATCATTAAGGGCATTATTATTCGCGGCTGAACCCCAGCTGCCGCCGTTCGCTCACGTTCTCCCCATTTCTGAACCTCGAGGAACCGGCCGGCGGCGGGCCTGAAGGTAATTGCGCGCCTTTGCGTGAGGCGCCTCGTGCAAGTGAGGGACCGGCAAGAGCCGGCAGAGACGGACCGATGACGAAAGAACGTCTATATCTTTTCGACACGACGCTGCGCGACGGCGCGCAGACGCAGGGCGTGGATTTCAGTGTCGAAGATAAGCGTCTCATTGCCAAGCTCCTGGACAAGCTGGGCGTGGACTATGTGGAGGGCGGCTATCCGGGCGCCAACCCGACGGACACGAATTTCTTCGCCGAAGACCCGGGCCTCAAGCACGCGGTCTTTACCTCCTTCGGCATGACCAAGCGTGCCGGACGCTCAGCGGACAACGATCCCGGCCTTGCCGCGATCTTCGAAAGCGCGGCGAAGGCCTGCTGTTTCGTGGCCAAGAGCTGGGATTTCCATGTCGATGTCGCGCTCGGCATCACCAAGGAAGAAAACATCGAAACGATCGCCGACACGGTGCGCGCAACGGTCGAGCGCGGGCGCGAAGCGATGATCGATGCGGAGCATTTCTTCGACGGTTATAAAGCCAATCCTGAATTCGCCATGGCCTGCCTGAAAGCGGCCATCGACAATGGCGCGCGCTGGGCGGTGCTCTGCGATACGAATGGCGGCACGCTGCCTCATGAAATCACCCGCATCGTCTCGGAAGTCGTGAAGGAAATTCCGGGCGAGAGGCTCGGCATTCACTGCCACAACGACACCGAAAACGCGGTGGCCAATACGCTTGCCGCCGTCAATGCAGGCGTGCGCCAGATCCAGGGCACGCTGAACGGGCTGGGTGAGCGCTGCGGCAATGCCAATATGGTCTCGCTCATCCCGACGCTTCTCCTGAAGCCGGAATTCGCAGACCGCTTCGAGATCGGCGTCAGCCTCGATCAATTGAAAGAGATCACCCATGTCTCGCGCACGCTCGATGAACTGCTCAACCGCGCGCCGGACCGCTACGCCCCTTATGTAGGCGAGTCGGCCTTTGCCTCGAAAGCAGGCATTCACGTTTCCGCGCTGCTGAAAGACCCCGCCACCTATGAGCATGTGCCGCCGGAAAGCGTCGGCAACAAGCGCCGGGTGCTGATCTCCGATCAATCGGGCCGTTCCAATGTGCTCGCCCAATTGGAAGCAGCGGGCATCGATGTCGATGCCAAAGACCCGCGCGTGCAGCAATTGCTGGATGAGGTAAAAGAGCGCGAATATCTCGGCTACTCTTATGACGGCGCGGAAGCTTCTTTCGAGCTTCTCGCCCGCCGGGCGCTTGGCGAGGTGCCGGATTATTTCACGGTGGATTCCTTCCGCGTGCTCGTCGAGCGCCGCTATAACGCGGTAGGCAAGCTCGTCACGGTGTCGGAAGCGACGGTGAAAGTGCGGGTGGAAGGCCAGAAGCTCATTTCGGTGGGCGAAGGGAACGGCCCCATCAACGCGCTCGATGAAGCGCTGCGCAAGGACCTTGGCCGCTATCAATCCTATATCGACGAGATGCGCCTTGTGGATTTCAAGGTGCGCATCCTGACCGGCGGCACGGAGGCGGTGACGCGCGTGCTGATCGAGACCGCGGATAAAAGCGGGGAACGATGGTTCACCGTTGGTGTATCGCCCAATATCGTGGATGCCTCCTTCCAGGCGCTGCTCGACAGCATCATTTACAAATTGATGCGTGAGAACGCCCCGGCCCCCGAGACGAAGCGAAAACCGACCTTGAAGGCACCTGCTTCTTCTTAAGTTTTTCTAGAACGAATTGACCGGATTTAGCCTTTCAGGCGTCATGGCCCGGTTTAGCCGGGCCATCCACGGAAGCTCGCTGCTGGTTGAGCAGGTTTCCGTGGATGCCCCGCATAAAGCGGGGCATGACAAGTGTGTGAGAGAGTTTGAGTTTCTCGCCGCTTGCCAAAAGAGCTCCGGAAGAGAGACACGCTAATGACGAACACCGCATCTGACGCCGCGCCCCCGCAACCAATTGTGCCCGGCCCTTCGCGCGAAGCTTTGCTCGGCACGATTTCGGCAGGCACCGGCTATGCCCTTTGGGGCTTCTCGGTGATTTTTTACAAGCAGCTCACCGGCGTCTCGCCTTTCGAGGTGCTGGCGCACCGCTCCGTCTGGACGGTGCTTTTGCTTGTGCCCGCCGTCTGGCTGCTTCACCGGTTCGGGCTGTTCCGCGCGGCGGTGAAGGACAGAAAAGTGCTGGGCGCACTCGCCATGACGGCGGCGCTCATCGGCTCGAACTGGTTCGTCTTCATTTATTCGATCAACGCCTCGCGCGTCGTCGAGACGAGCCTTGGCTATTTCATCAATCCGCTTGTCAGTGTGCTGATCGGCGTGCTCTTTCTGTCGGAAAAGCTGACCCGCCCGCAGCTTGCTGCCGTGGCGCTGGCCGCGCTCGGCGTTGCTAATATGACTTATGCGCTGGGTACGCTGCCCTGGATTTCGCTGTTCCTGGCTTTCTCCTTTGCCGCTTATGGCTATCTGCGCAAAGTCACGCCCGTCGGACCGGTGGAAGGGCTGCTGGTGGAAATGCTGGTGCTTTTGCCCGCAAGCCTTGCCTATCTTTTCTGGCTCGAGGGAAACGCGGGCACGAGCTTTATGGCAGGCGATCCCTGGACGATCTTCCTGCTCGTCATGACCGGGCCGATGACGGCGGTGCCGCTTTTGCTTTTCACCTATGGAGCGCAGCGCATCCGCCTTGCCACATTGGGTCTCATGCAATATTTCGCGCCGACCATTCAGTTTTTCATCGCGGTGAAATTTTACGGTGAGCATCTGACGGATGCCCATATCGTGACCTTCGCCTTGATCTGGACGGGCCTTGCGATTTTCAGCTTCGACACTTGGCGGCGCGAGCGGGAGCTGCGCCGCCTGGCGCGGCTCGGCGCGGCAAAGGAGCCTCTTTAAGGCTCAGTGGTGGCGCAAAGCGTGGATGAGTTCTTTCTTGTCCATGCGGGAGCGGCCCTCGATGCCGATCTCCTGCGCCTTGCTGTAAAGCGCGTCTTTCGTCCACTCTTCATAAGGGGCGGCCTTGCCGCCTTTCTTGAAAGGTTTGTCTTTGGCGGCGCGGGCATTTGCAATCCGCGCCGCTTTTTCCTTGCTCATGCCTTCACCGCGCAAGGCTTCATAGGTTTTCTCGTCCTTGATGGACGCCATGGATTTACCGGGCATGTTCTGTCCTCCGGGCCGTAAGGTGCTTAGAACATAAACGCCGGTGAGCGCGAAAGTTTCAAAGCACGGCGCGGATGCGCGGCAGAATGTCTTCCACCCGGTCCACCACCGAATAGAGAGAATGGACGGAGGAGCGGGCAAAACCCGCCTCGATCACATGATCGAGCATGGTGATGAGCGGGTCCCAATAGCCCCCGATATTGACGAAGATGATGGGATGGGTGTGGCGGCCAAGCTGCGCCCAGGTCATCATCTCGATCGTTTCCTCGATCGTGCCGATGCCGCCGGGAAACGCGATGAAAGCCTCCGATTTTTCGAACATGAGCTGTTTGCGCTCATGCATGGAGGCGGTGACGATCAGCTCGGTAACCTCGTTGAGCGGAATTTCCCGCTCATTGAGGAAGCTCGGGATGATGCCCGTCACCCGGCCGCCGCCGGCGAGCGCGGCGCGGGCAACCTCGCCCATCAGGCCGATTCCCCCGCCGCCATAGACAAGACCCACCCCCTCGCGGGCAAGCACCGCGCCGAAGGCATGGGCCTCGCGCTTGAAGACAGGGTCTTCCCCGAAACTCGATCCGCAGTAAACGCAGACATTTTGCGGCTTCATGGACGCTCCTTAACCTTAAGTTCCATCTAGGGTCCGCCCGGCGCGCTCCCCCCTTGGCAAGCCTTCATATTGGTGCCGTAATTGCGGTCTAGTTACCATCGGGCAAGTAAATGCGCGGGCGGATTTTTCCGGCCTTCGGGGCGCAGCTGCTCGGCAGGAAAATGTAGCTTTAACCATAGCAGCCCTTTTAGCCCGATCCGCGGGGAAACGGAACGGCGGGAAAAGGCAAGAGGGAGGGGGACGTTCATGGAAAACAACCGGATCATGCTCATCGGGGCGGGCGCGGCGGTGGCCGTGCTCATTGCGGTGCTGGCGTTCTTTTTATTCTCCGGCGATGACGGAGAGGAGACGGCGCAGCAGCAAACGCCTGGCGTAAGCGAGCTGAGCGCGCCGGGTGGCGAGGGCGCGGCGCCGGAGGGTGAGGCCGCCGATCCTGCCATCCCGACCTTCGATATTGTGCGCGTTGAAAAAGACGGCTCGGCGGTGATCGCCGGGCGCGCGTTGCCGGGCGCGGAAGTGCAGATCAAGCGTGACGGTGAAGTCGTTGCAAGCGCGCTCGCCGATCAGCGCGGGGAATGGGTTGTGGTATCCGACGAGCCGCTCGCACCGGGTGACTTCGAATTGACGCTGACGGCCAAGAACCCGGATGGGCGCGAGGTCGATTCCCGGCAGAAAGTGGCGATCTCCGTTCCCGAGCAGCCGGGCGGGGAAGCGCTGGTGGTGCTGAGCGCGCCGGGCGAGGCAAGCCGCGTGTTGCAGGGACGGGGCGTCAGCTCGGAGATCGGCGAGTTGGTGCTCGAAGCGGTGGATTATGACGCCGACGGCAATGTGATCATTTCCGGCAAGGCGGCGCCCAATGCGGCGCTGCGCGTCTATCTCGACGACCGGCTGGGGGGGGAAACCCGCGCCGATGGCGAGGGCATGTGGGAACTGCGCCCCGGTAATGCCATCGAGCCTGGCCAATATACGCTGCGCATCGACCAGCTCGATGCCAATGGCAAAGTCTCCGCGCGGGTGGAAGTGCCCTTCGAGCGCGGGGAGCCGGAAACCGTCAAACGCCAGCTCGCCGAAGGGCGGGTGGTCATTCAGCCGGGCAACAATCTGTGGAATATTGCCCGCCGGCTTTATGGCTCGGGCTTCAATTACACGGTGATTTACGAGGCCAATAAAGACCAGATCCGCGATCCGGACTTGATTTATCCGGGCCAGATTTTCACCACGCCCGAAACCGGCAACTGACGGGAAAGCGGGGCGCGTCCCCTCGCTTTTTCCTTGTTTTCCGGCCATTTGGCCCTATTTATGACAAGGCGCCCCGCTGAGCTCAGCGGGGCGTTTTCCTTGTTGCCGAACCTCATGAAGGGCAAGCTTGCGCCCATGCGCCGACTAGCACTCAACAGCCGCACCGGCCCCGATCCCGTCACCGGCGGGCGCGAGACGCCGGAGAGCCATCATTTGGCGACTCTGCGCTCGCTTCTGCCTTATTTGTGGCCGGCGGGCAGGCGCGATCTGAAGACCCGCGTGCTGCTTGCCATGGTGGCACTGGCGGGCGCCAAGGTTGCAACCGTCTATGCGCCGTTTTTCTACAAGGATGCGGTGGACGCACTGGCCCCGGAAGGGGCGGAGAAGACCGCTGCCCTGATCGCCGTGCCGCTCTTTCTGGTGCTGGCTTACGGGGCGGCGCGGATTTTGATGGTGGGCCTTGCGCAGTTGCGCGACGGGCTTTTTGCGCGGGTCGGGCAGAACGCGGTCAGGGCCGTTGCCTTGCGCACCTTCCGCCATATGCATGCGCTTTCCCTGCGCTTCCATCTGGAGCGGCGCACCGGCGGGCTCAGCCGCGTTATCGAGCGCGGCACCAAGGCGGTGGATTTTCTGCTGCGCTTCACGCTCTTCAATATCGCTCCGACGATTATCGAGCTGGCGCTGGTCTGCGCCATCCTCGCCTATTATTTCGATTGGCGCTTTGCCGCCGTCACGGGGCTTACCGTTTCCATCTATATCTGGTTCACCTTTTCGGTGACCGAATGGCGCACGCGCTTCCGCCGCCAGATGAACGACCGGGATACGGAAGCCAATACTAAAGCCATCGACAGTCTTCTCAATTTCGAGACGGTCAAATATTTCGGCAATGAAGAGCATGAGGCCAAACGCTTCGACCGTTCCATGGCGGGCTATGAAGATGCCGCCGTCAAAACCACCACCTCGCTGACGCTGTTGAACGCCGGTCAAGCGGTGCTTTTCACCGCAGGCCTTGTCAGCGTCATGCTGATGGCGGGGGCAGGGGTGGCGGATGGCAGCTTGACGGTCGGCGATTTCGTCATGGTCAACGCCTTCCTCATCCAGCTTTATCAGCCGCTCAATCTGCTCGGCACCGTTTACCGGGAAATCAAACAGGCGCTGATCGACATGGAAACCATGTTCGATCTCATCGGCGTGCCGCCGGAAATCAAGGATGCGCCGGATGCGCGCCCGCTCAAGGTGACGGGCGGGGCGATCCGCTTCGAGAACGTCTCTTTTGCCTATGATCCGGCCCGGCCGATCCTTAAAGACGTGAGCTTTAAGGTGCCGGCCGGCAAGACCGTCGCCCTTGTCGGGCCGAGCGGGGCGGGCAAGTCCACGATCTCCCGCATCCTTTACCGCTTTTACGATGTGGGCGCGGGCGCGGTGACGATCGACGGGCAGAACATTGCAGAGGTCACGCAGGAAAGCCTGCGCGCGGCCATCGGCATCGTGCCACAGGACACCGTGCTCTTTAACGACACGATCCGCTACAACATCCGCTACGGCCGCCCGGAGGCGAGCGACAGCGAGGTGGAACGCGCCGCCCAGCTTGCCCAGATCGCCGCCTTTATCGAGCGCCTGCCGGAGGGCTATAAATCCCAGGTCGGCGAGCGGGGGCTCAAACTTTCCGGCGGGGAAAAGCAGCGCGTCGCCATTGCCCGCACGATCCTGAAAGATCCGCCGATCCTCATTCTCGATGAAGCAACCTCCGCGCTCGACACGGGCACGGAGCGGGACATTCAATCGGCGCTCCGCCAGGTCTCGCAAAACCGCACGACCCTTGTCATCGCGCACCGGCTCTCCACGGTGGTGGAAGCGGATGAAATTCTCGTCCTCAATGAAGGCGAGATCGTCGAGCGCGGCACCCATGGCCAGCTTCTCGCCCTCAAAGGACGCTACGCGGATATGTGGCAGAGCCAGCAGGACGAGGAAGAAGCGCTGCGCGCACACGGCCCCGTCGCGCCCGCGCCGGAGCCTGCGACCGAAAGGGACGTGGCGCCGGACGGCGCAAGAGCATAGACTGATAAAGACGCAAAGCACCTGCCGCCCCCCAATGACGGCGGCCCTGCGCTAAGGAGAGACCCATGGACGCCATCACTTCCCTGCTCGTACCCATTCACCGGGAAGGAACGCGCTTTATTATAGCTTTTGCCATTGCCACGCTGATCCTGTTTTTGATCTGGGCGCCGCTTGGCTGGCTGGGGGTTCTGCTCACCGCCTGGTGCGTTTATTTCTTCCGCGATCCCGACCGGTTGACGCCGCAGCGCGCCGGGCTCGTCATTGCGCCCGCCGACGGGGTGGTGAACATGATCACGGAAGCCGCGCCTCCCGCCGAGCTTGGCCTTGGCGAGACGCCGCGCCCGCGCATCTCGATCTTCATGAATGTTTTCAATTGCCATGTGAACCGCATTCCCATTGCCGGCCGCGTGACGCGCACCGCCTACCGGCCGGGCAAGTTTCTCAATGCCGATCTCGACAAGGCGAGCGATGAAAACGAGCGCGCGGCGATTGCCATCGAGACCGAGGACGGCAAGACCTTCGTCGCCGTGCAGATCGCCGGGCTTGTGGCGCGGCGCATCGTCAGCGACGCGGTGGAAGGGCAGAGCTACGAGACGGGCGAGCGCTACGGCATCATCCGCTTCGGCAGCCGCGTCGATGTCTATCTGGAGCCCGGCATGTCGCCGCTGGTTTCGGTTGGCCAGACGGCCATTGCCGGGGAAACGGTTCTTGCGGATACTGATAGCTCGGAAGGGCGCCGTGAGGCCCTGGTCCGTTAGGATGAACGAAGGTCATGCTGGGTAAAAAAGAGCGGAACGGAGATATTATGGGCGAGAGTACGCCTTCCGGCGGTAAAGACACGTCCCGCTTGCAGCGGCGCAATTTCCGCCGCCGGGCGCTGAAGCCGCTGCCCATCCGCTCGCTTATCCCCAATAGCATTACGGTTTTAGCGCTCTGCGCGGGGCTTACCTCCATCCGCTTTGCGCTGGAAGGCCGGTTCGAGATTGCGGTGGGGGCCATTCTCGTGGCTTCCATTCTGGACGGGCTCGACGGGCGGATCGCCCGGCTGTTGAAGGGCACGACGAAATTCGGCGCCGAGCTCGACAGCCTGACCGATTTCGTGAACTTCGGCGTCGCCCCCGTCATGGTGCTTTATCTGTGGACCATGAACGAGATCGGCGGGCTCGGCTGGATCGCGGTTCTGGGCTATGCGGTGTGCTGCGCGCTGCGCCTTGCCCGCTTCAATGTGGGCATCGAGGACCCGGACAAGCCGGTCTGGGCGGCGAATTACTTTACCGGCGTGCCGGCGCCCGCCGGGGCGGGGCTCGTCATGCTGCCGCTTTATCTCAGCTTTCAGGGCGTGAGCGATGTGAAGAGCGCGTCCCTTCTTGTTGCCATTTATACGGGTGTTGTGGCGTTTTTCTTGATCAGCCGCATTCCGACGTTCTCCGGCAAGCGGCTGGGCCTGCGCATTCACCGGGACAAGGTGCTGCCGGTGCTGCTGCTCGTCGCGCTCTTTGCCGCGCTGCTGGTGAGCTATCCCTGGGCGATGCTGACGGGACTTTGCCTGATCTATATGGCGGGCCTGCCCATTGGCGCGCTGCGTTACCGCTACCTTGCAAACCGCAGCGCGGCGGAAGCGGACAAGAACCCGCTGAAACTTTAGGGGCTAAAGGCGCCGCTGCTGCGCGCCTGCCGGGTTTTCCATCTGCGCCCCGCGCCGCAGGTCCTCGCGGATCGTATCGGCGAGATGCAGAATCTGGTCGAAAGTTTGCGCGTAGCCCGGAAAACATTCGCGCACGAACTCATCCGTGACGGTGAGCATATTGTCCCCGTCCTTGGCAATGTGATTGACCGCGATCAGCGCATCCACCTTGCGTTTCACCGTCTCGCGCGGATGGCCGAGCGAGGCGGCGAGCGAGGTGACATTCGTGCCGCCCGCCCGGTCGATGTAACGGCGTACAAGCAATGCGCGCATGATCGCCGCTTCAAGCTCGCTGCCGATAAGCGACTCTCTGACGTCGTAAAGCGTGTCGAGAAAATTGAAATAGGCTTGCCACACTCGCCGCGAGTAGCGTCCGTACTGCTTCTTCATTTGTCGTGAAACCCATGGGCCAAGGAAAACGAGTACGCGTACAAACTCGCGCGGGTTAGGCGCTTGATTTCTATGTGCACTAAAAAACGATCAATTTCAATTAACCATATTGGTGAGCGGATTACTTGAGCAAGACCTTCGCGGGCGGTAATGGAGCGCAGCGCTTCTGGAGGAGGAGCGGGCTGTATCACGGGCGGGGGAGTTTAATGACCATCATGCCGTCGCATATTCGTTTCACGAACGACAAGTGTGAGGCTCTGTACGGCTATTGGCGCAGTCTTTCAAAGGACGGCGGTATGCCGCGCTGGGCGGATTTCGATCCGCTGCACATTCCCCGTTTGCTCCCCAATATTCTCGTTCTGGAAGCCGAACCCGATGACGGCTTTTTGATCCGACTTGCCGGCACGGAATGTGTCGATTTTTACGGGCGGGAGCTGCGCGGCCAGTCTCTCGACAGTCTGGTTACGGAGGAAAGCCGGCAGGAGCTGCGCGAGCATATGCGCCGGGTCCTGGAAGGACCGAGCGCGGCTGTGACGCTGATGCAATCTCCGATCGAAGGAATTGCCGGCATCGGCCTCAGCTACACGCTGGAAGCGGCGGCCCTGCCTATGGCGGGGGAAGATGGCGGCATCCACCGGATACTCGCCGCACTCTTTGTCGTCGAAGCGCCGCCTTCCGCCCCGCCCATCGGCCCGGATGCAGGGGCTTGGCACCGTTTCATCCAGGAACGCCAATATATCGGCGTCTGATGAAACGGCGCAAAGCGTGTCTTTATTCGGCCGGGTAGCCGTGGTGACCGCCGTCCCTGGCGCGGGCAATCCCCAGCTTTTCCCAAAGCGTTTGTCCGTGGAACCTGTCCTTGATACGCGAGGGCAGGGCCAAAAGGACCGGTACCAACACCAGTGTCAGCAAGGTGGAGAAGCCGAGGCCGAAAATAATGGCCGTGGCAAGCTGCACCCACCAGGCCGAAACCGGCCCGCCGAAGCTGAGCGAGCGGTCGAAGAAACCCACATTGACCTGGAGCGCCATGGGCAGGAGGCCGAACATGGTCGTGATCGTCGTCAGCAAAATCGGCCGCAACCGCTGACCGGCGGTGCGCAGCACGGCTTCCACTTCTTCCAATCCTTCTTCGATCAAGCGCTGGTAGGTGTCGATGAGCACGATGGAGTTGTTCACCACGATACCGGCCAGCGCGACGATGCCCGTGCCCGTCATGATCACCGAGAAGGTTTGCCCCGTAATCAGCATGCCGAGCAGCACGCCAATGGTGGAGAGGATCACCGTCGAAAGCGTCAGCACCGAATGATAGAAGCTGTTGAACTGCGTCAGCAGGATGATGAACATCAAGAAGAGTGAGGCAAGCAGCGCCCGGCCCAAAAAGGCGGCGGACTCGGCCTGTTCTTCGTTCGCCCCGCGCATGCGCCAGCTAACATCGCCGGGCAGGTCCTGGGTTTCCAGCCAGTCGGCAACTTCCTGAGCCTTGGCATTGACGTTGATTTTTTCGCCGGTGACGGGGTCGATGCCCGTATTGGCTTTCACCGTCATGCGGCGCACCCCGTCAATGCGCTCGATCGTGCTGACTTCTTGCTGCGGCTCGCGGGAGACGAAGCTGGAAAGCGGCGCAAGACCTTGCGCGGTTTGCACTTTGAGCTGGTCGAGCTGATCGAGCGTGCGGAAGTTTTCGGGGAAGCGCACGCGTATATCCACCTCGTCCTCGGCATCGTCCGGGCGGTACTTGTCCACCAGAATGCCGTTGGTGACGAGCTGCACGGTCGCGCCGATCGAGGTGATGTCGGCGCCGAAGCGGCCCGCCATTTCCCGGTCCACGGTCAATACCCATTCGATGCCGGGCAGGGGACGGGAATCCTCAAAATCGATCAGACCTTCGACTTCCGTTTCCATGTAGTTGCGCACGATGGCGGTGGCGGCCGTCAGGTCTTCGTAGTCCGGGCTTGTCAGCTCCACCTGCACGTCTTTGCCGGTGGGCGGCCCGTCTTCGCGCTTGCGCACTTCCACGTGAATGCCGGGAAGCTGAGAGGCGCGTTGGCGGATGGAATCGAGAATAGGCGCGCCGGGGCCCCGTTCTTCGTAAGGCTTCAGCTCCATCAGCATTTCGGCAATGACATCGGCAGGCTTCTCCCCGCCCGATCCTGGTCCCGACCCGAGGCTGGTGCCGGTGGAGGTGAAGACGGTCTTCACCCCTTCCGTTTCCAGAATGATGTCTTCCACGTCCTTGGAAAGGGCGAGCGTTTCTTTAGCGGACAGATTACCCCGCGCGCTCACCAGCACGATGGCCTGCTCCGGCTCCGTTTCCACGAAGAATTCGACACCATTGTTCCATGTGGAGTAAGCGAAGAACGTGGTGAAGAGGATGACGCCGGAAACGGCCATGACGAGAACCGGGTGACGGATCAGCCGGTCGAGGACGCGCACATAAGCGCCGGTGAAACCGGGCAGGGCGCGCACATCCCCCGTCTCCGCACCGGCGAGCATTTTCAGTACATCATTGTCGGCTTCGTCCGTCTTGCCGAAAATGCCGCCCAAAACCGGCATGAAGATCATGGCCGTGACGAAGGAGGCCGTCAGCACGACGATCACGGTGATGGGCAGATAGGACATGAACTCGCCGCTCACCCCGGGCCAGAAGAGCATGGGCATGAAGGCGGCCAGTGTCGTGCCGGTGGAAGAGGCGATGGGCCAGAACATGCGCTTGGCGGCGAGCGCATAAGCTGCGCGGCTGTCGAGCCCTTCGGCCATTTTGCGGTCCGCATATTCCACCACCACGATGGCCCCGTCGACGAGAATGCCGACGGAGAGAAGAAGTCCGAACATCACCATCATGTTCATGGTCATGCCGACAACGGACATGAAGAAGAAGCCGATGACGAAGGAGGTGGGAATGGCGACACCGACGAGAATGGCCGAGCGGGGCCCGAGCGCGGCCAGCACCACCACCATGACAAGCGCGATGGCGGTCATGATGGAGTTTTCCAGCGAGTTGAGCGAACGGTAGATCCAGTCGGAAGCATCGAGCGTGTAATCGACCTTGATGGCATCCGGCCAGCGCCCGGTGGTTTTTTCCACGACCTCGCGCACCGCCTCGTTGTTCTCGATGATATTCGTGCCGATGCGCTTGGTAACTTGCAGGGCGATGGCGCGTTTGCCGTTGAACTGGGCAAAACCGGTCGGGTCCATGAAGGTGCGGCGGATATCGGCGATGTCGCCGAGCGTCACCGCGCCGTCGCCGGAGACCTTGATCGGCAGGTTGTAAACGTCCTCGGGGCTTTCGATAAGGCCGGGAACCTTGACCGAGAAGCGCCCTTCGCCGGTGTCGAGCGCGCCGGCAGCCACCAGCCGGTTGTTGAGCGTGATGGCGTTGATCAGTTCCTGCTGAGAGACCTGATAGGATTCAAGGCGCGCGGGGTCGATCACCACTTCGAGCAATTCCTCGCGGTGGCCGACCATTTTCGCCTCGAGCACGGTCGAGACGTTCTCGATATCGTCCTTCAGACGCCTTGCATGCTGATAAAGCGTGCGCTCGGGCACATCGCCCGATAGCGTGACGATGAGCACGGGAAAGAGCGCGGTGTTGAACTCGCGCACCGAAGGCTCATCCGCATCCGAGGGCAGTTTCGGGCGCACGAGGTCCACCTTCTCGCGTACATCGGCAAGCGCCGTGTCCTTGTCGAAATCCACATCGAATTCGAGAATGATGCCGGCATGGCCGAGCGAGGCGATGCTGACCAGCTCTTTCAGCCCTTCCAGCGAGCGCAGCTCGGTTTCCATGGGCTTGATCAGGAGCCGTTCGGAATCCTCCGGCGAAATACCCGCATGGCTGATCGAAACATAGAAGACCGGGATGGGAATATCCGGGTCCGCTTCCTTGGGGATGGAGATGTAAGCGCTGATCCCGGCCAGCACCATCAGAACCATAACGGTCAGAACGGTGCGCGAATGGGAAAAGCAGGCTTCGATAAAAGCGTTCATTGGGCGCTCCCCAGCGTCGTTTCCTCAGTGCGGGAAACGCGCACCTTCTGGCCTGCGGCAACATATTCCTGACCGACCGTAATGATGTCGGCCCGCTCCGGCAGGCCCGCCACCCAGATGCCGGCGGGCGTGTCTTCCAGAATGGTTACGCGGTGGAACTCGACGATATTGTTCGCGTTTACGAGGCGTACGCCGACGGAGCCATCATCCGACAGTGTCAGAATGGAAGGCGGCAGGCGGTGCGCGGGCACTTCCTTGGCGGGTACCGTAATTTGCGCGGTGACGCCGGAACGCAATGCAAGATCGTCATTGGGCACTTCCAGCTCGATGCGGAACGTGCGGGTGGCGGCATCCGCCGTCTTGGCGATGTAACGCACGAGGCCCTGCACTTCCTCGCCCGTAATGAGCTTTGCCTCGCCCACCGTGCCGGTGCGCAGCTTGCCCACTTCGCTTTCAGGCACCTGGCCGACAACGAGGAAGGGATCGAGATCGACGATCCGCGCGCAAGGATCGCCCACACGCAGATAATCGCCCACTTCGACGAGCCGCTCTTCCAGCACCCCTTCGAAAGGAGCCTTGATCTTGGTGTGACCGAGCTCGACCTCGGCCTGTTTGACCAGCGCGGCGGCGGCGTCATAAGCGGCGCGGGCGGCGGCGGCCTGGGTTTCGGAGCGGTGGCCCTTGGCGGCGAGTTTCTTGGCCGCATCATATTCGAGATAGCGCTGGCGCATCAGCGCCTCGGCTTCGGCCATACGCGCGTCGCGGGCATTGAGCGAGAGGCGGCAGATCGTGTCGCCTGCTTCAACCGGGGCGCCTTCTTCGATAGGCACTTCCTTGACCGTGCCCGCCGTTTCCGCGCGCACTTCCACCGAGCGGATGGCCTCGGTGCGGCCTCTTATGGTGGTCTTGGTGGTTTTGGGTTGAGCGATGAAGGTGCGCACCTGCACATACACCTCTTCGCCGGGTTCGGCCGTTTGCGCCGTTCCGCCGGCATCGCCGTTTTCCGCGACCTCGCTTTCCGAACCGCCAATCTGACCGGACAGGATCCACGCCGAGAGGATGGCTGCGATCACCGCGGCGATGATGTAAGAGCGTTTGATAATCATAATCTCTTGGTCCGTTTCTTGGCGTGCCACCGTGAAAGCGGCTTATTGACTGTGAAACTTTTCGGTTTCGACATGCAGGAGCGGTCAGCGGATGCGGGCCAGCTCCTTCGGGTTGCGGTGATCGCTTTTACTTTGTGATGCGGGCCGGGCGGCATTCCCGTCCTGCGGCGCTTCGGGCGCGCGGGGCTCGGACGCGCGGGGCGGGGAAGCGCCGGCGATCGCCTCGACCTTGTGCCGGTTTTTCTCCAGATAATCGACCGAGGCCTTATGGACCACGGCGCCGAAATCCTTGATGAAGTCGGCCGCGGGCGTACCGATTTCCGCCGGACCGGAAAGCCGCTCGGACAGTTGCCGGTGCTCTTCCACTTTTTCGTCGATCAGCGCTTTGATCCGCTCGGGCGTGAGCAAATGGGCGAAGAGCATGACGAACAGGAATTCCGAGCGGAACTTGTCCTCCGCCAGCGGTTCGAGCAGCGCCTCGGTGAAGGCGGCGCGGCCTTTATCCGTGACGGAATAAATCTTCTTGTCGGGCCGCTTTTCCTGCTGTTCGGAATGGCAGGTGACCAGTTCTTCTTCGGTCAGGCGGGTGAGCGCGGGATAGATAGACCCGTAGCTCGCCTCCAGAAAGTGACTGAAGACGCCTTCTTCGAACATTTTGCGGATTTCATAACCCGTCGCATCCCCCAGCGTCAGGGCGCCGAGGCAAAGGGTACGCACATCCATTTTGTATTCCCAGAATGCGGCCGCGGGGGGCCAACTGCCCTGGTAAGCCGGGGGGCTATATCGGGCCGATAGGGGATATATAGGACCGATATAGGTCTTGCCAAGTGGGGAATTGCCGCAATCCGGATGGAAATTGGAAAACCCGGCTTAGCCTTAACCAAGATTGAATGGCGGGTGTCTTACCGGATGGGGGAGCGGCGTTAGCCGTCGATCCTGAGGGCGTCGGACATGGCCCGGTCCACCCGGTGGCGCATGACGGCGTGGCAGCGCAAAAGTCTGAGCCGGCCCTCTTGCAGGGCGCGGGAGCGGGCAAGCCACATCTGACCTTCTTCCATCAGCGCATCGACCTGCTCACGGGAGAATTTGCCGCTTTTGACGGCTTTGAGCGCTTGCATCCAGCCGGCATTGATATGGGCGACGTAATCGTCGGTAATGTCTTCGAAAACGCGTACCACGTAGCGCAGATCCGAGAGCATTTGGCGGTATTCGTCCATCGTCCAGGGGCGCGCGCGGAACGGTTCGGCGGCGCGCCAGGCGGCCAGTGTTTCGGTTTCCTGCAAACGGTCGGTGAGGACGAAATCGGTGAAAAGCAGGTTGCCGTCCGATTTCAGCGCCCGGCCGATATCCTGCAGCAGCGCTTTCTTGTCGTCCACGGAGAACAGCATTTCGCGGACCATGATCGCATCGTAGCGGTTTTCTTGCAGCGCGAGCTTTTCCACTTCGTAATGGCGGACCGGTGCCTGGGCGTCGATGTCTTCATCGATGGAGACGTCATTGGCATAATCGGCCAGGTCGGGCTCGCGCTCATAGCCTTCCAGCCAAAGCTGATACCGCCGCGCAATGGCACGGGTCCCCCCGCCAAGGCCGGAGGACAGATCGGCGAACGTGTGTTCCGGGCGCAAGGCCAGGGATTTGACGAGCTTGAGGGCAAAGTCCCGCCCGCCGGGCAGGCTATGGCCTTGCCCCCAAAGAATCTGGGCGACTTCTAGGCGGGCATCGGTCCAGCGGTCATTGGCAAAGCGCGGGTGAATGTTGCCGATCTCGATGCTCAGGTCGGGGTTCTTGGCGGGCGGCTGATTGCTGGCGCGCCGTTCGTTGTATTCGCGCCGCACGATTTCCACATCGACACCTTCCCACCAAGCTTTCAGCCGGATGAAAAGCTCGACATAGCCTTCCCGTTTTTGGGATGGCTGGGACGTCAATGCATCGCGCACCGTGTCGGCGGCTTTCTGACGCTGGGCCGTTTCCTCTCTGGCGCGCAGGCGGGCGAGGCGCGCCTGGCCGCGGGGTGACAGGCGCGATTCTTTCTCGGGCTTTTTCAGCCGTTTGGACGGGTGATCGCGCAGGAAGATTTCGAGAGCGTGTTCGTGCTCGGCGGTCAGTTTGCGTTCGCGGCGCAGGCGCACGATCGCTTCCGGGTTCATCCCCTCCAAGCCCTTGACGAACTCCCGGAGGGGCATTTTGCCCAGTTCAGCCGTGCCAACACTTAGCAGGTTCGTGCCTGCCATCCCTCTTCGTGCTCCCGACTTGCCGGTGCGGCTGTGCCGCGCCTAAATATCGCATCCCTCACCCCATTTTGTCTTCAATTGAGTTAAATGTTCGTTGCCCGGATTATTCTTGGATAAACCCCTGAATCTAGTATAAGACGGGCTGCCGGAAGAGAGGCGCGCCTTATAACCCGCCGGAAAAGAGAGGGAAAAGCGCAGCCGGGCACTGGGGGATGCACTGGGGGTGGCCGTTAAGCTCGGCCATGAGGGGAGTGGGACATGCCGTTTGCTGAGTGGGCCGTGCGCCGGCCGTGGATCATCATAATCATCACCTTACTGATGGTTGCGGGATTCGGCGCCGGGTTGCTGGGGCTCGGTCTTTCCTCGGATACACGGGCTTATTTCTCCGCTTCCAACGAATATCTTTTGGAGCTGGAGGATTTCGAGAAGAAATACGAGCACAATAACAATGTGCTCTTTGCCGTGGCCGCGCCTGAGGGAACGGTCATGACCCCGCAGGGGCTGCAGGCCGTGGCCGAATTGACCGAGCGGGCCTGGCAATTGCCGTTTTCGACCCGTGTCGATTCCTTGACGAATTTCCCCCATGTCACCTCGCAAGGCGACACGTTCATTGTCCGCGAGCTGGTGGACGATCCCGCCGGCCTGACAATGGAAGAAGCTTCCCGTATCGAGGAGATCGCGCGCAACGATCCATTGATCGTCAACCGCTTGATGGAACCGGATGGTGGGGCGGCCGGGGTCAATGTCAATTTCAAGCTGCCCAAAGAAGCGTCCGCCGAAGTGCGCCGGATTATCGCCGCGACGCGCGCGCTGGCGGCTGAAATCGAGGCCGGTTATCCGGGCCTCAAAGTGCGGGCAACGGGCAATGTCATGCTCATGGGCGCCTTCATGGAGGCTTCGCTGAACGATGTGCAGCTTCTGGTGCCGGTCAGCCTGATGGCTTCCGGCCTGATGCTTTTCATTTTCCTGCGCTCTTCGACGGCGCTTCTGGCCACCGTGACGCTCTTGAACATTTCCGCTTTGGTGGCCATGGGGATCGCCGGATGGATGGGCCATGCGGTCAATCCATCGACCGTGGCCGCGCCCGTGATCATTATGACCATCGCCATGGCGTCGTCGGTGCATGTGGTGATTTCCATCCTGCAATACCGTTCGGAGGGGATGGAAAAGGAAGCGGCGATCGTGCAAGGGCTGCGCGTCAACGCTTATCCGGTGGCGCTGACCAGCCTGACCACCGGCATCGGCTTTCTCTCGCTCCTGGCCGCCGACTCCCCGCCGCTCAACCAGATGGGCGCGCTGGTGGCAGCAGGCATTTTCGTCAATTACCTCCTGACCTTCTCGCTCTTGCCCGCGATCATGGCGCTCTTGCCTTTCAAGGGACGGATGGACCGCTCGGGCCAGCAATTGCAGGCGCTTGGGCGGTTGGCGATCAAGGGGCGCTATCTATGGGTCGCGCTGATCGCGGCGGCCACGGTGGTGCTGGCGCAGGGGCTCGTGAATATCCGGCTCGATGACGATTTCATCCGCTATTTCGACGAGCGCTTCGAATACCGCCGGGCCTCCGACTTTGCCGAACAGCATCTGACGGGGCTCAACATTGTCGAGTTCGATTTGAAGGCCGGCAGTGATGGCGGCGTTTACGACCCGGCGTATCAGCGGAAAGTCGCCGAATTCGCTGACTGGCTGCGCGCGCAGCCCAAAGTGCTCTCGGTAACGGACATCACGCAGATCACGCGGCGCATCCACAAGCACATCAACGGCGTCCGGGAGAGCGGCGGGCAAGAAGAGGCCCCACCTCTGCCGGACGATCAGGAACTGATCTCGCAATATTTCCTGATCTACGAACTTTCCTTGCCCTATGGCGCGGAAATCACCGACCGCATCAATGTCGCCCGCTCGGCAAGCCGTGTGACGGCGATCCTGCGCGGGGCGACCTCGGGCGAGATACGCGAACTCAACGGCAAGGCGCAGGACTGGCTGGCAGCCGAGGCGCCGGCCCATATGTGGACCCGTGGGACCAGCATCAACGTCATCTTTTCCTATCTTTCCGGCATCAATGTACGCGCGATGCTGTATTCGACCGCCGCCTCGATCCTTGTCATCGGCGTCATTATCGCGGTGGCTTTGCGCTCGCTGCGCCTCGGGTTTATCAGCCTCGTTACGAATCTTTTCCCAGCGGTGATCGGTTTCGGCGTCTGGGGCCTCGTCTACCGGGATATCGGCCTTGCCGGCTCCGTGCTCACCGCCATGACGATCGGCATCGTGGTGGACGATACGATCCATTTCCTCTCGAAATACCGCTGGGCCCGGCACCAGGGCAAAACGCCGGAACAAGCCATCGAAACCGTTTTCGGGACGGTGGGTGTTGCGATGTTCGTCACCACCACGGCGCTGGTGGTCGGCTTCTCGATTCTCTCTTTGTCGGGGTTCGAGGTGAACTGGCAGCTCGGTATGCAGGCGACCATCGTCGTCATTGCCGCTCTCGTCATTGACTGGTTCCTGGTGCCTGCTTTGTTGCTTTTCGGCGATAAAAGCGGCGCGCCCTCCACACCAACATAAAACTTTCGCATAGCAGATTAACCATTCAGTCATTTATTTCTTATTAACCTTTGCAAAGGGTAAAGAAATTTGATTCTCTCGGACTGACTGAAATCCTGGTGTTAGGGATCCTGTAGGATGCGGACGTACGAAGAGTTACTGGGGGCCTCAGGCCGCAAAATGTTTTACCGGGCTGAGCGATACCGCCCGGATCAACTGTTTCAAGATGTTGTGCCGGCCGTCGATTTGGACGGGGACCGCACGGCGATCAAAGATCTGTCCATGACCGGGCTTGCCGTGCAGAGCACGCAGCTCGATGCCTGGGACGAGCAATTGGGCAAAGAAGTGCCGCTGGCGATCCGCCTCGGCGAAGACACGGTCTATCAGGGCAAGGGCCGGGTGAAGCGGGTGGAGCCGAACGGCATCCGCGCCACCGTCGCGCTGGAGCTGACCTCCGGCTATCTCGATATTCCCGCCATCGTCACCGAGCATCATCACGTCTTGCTGCGCCGGGCCATTGCGGACCCGCATTTCGGCGAGAGCACGGATATTCTGCCGGAGTTCCGGGCGCTGGCCGGCGACATTCTGAACCTTTTCCGCTCCTACAAGGATTTGCTCGAACGGTTCGAGGCGCGGCTGGAGGCAAGCGGCGAGGAGCGCGAGGCGTTGCTCCTGGAAGCGTTGATTGCCTGCGAAGACAAGATCGTGCCGCAGTGGAAAGAGCTTTGGTACAAGGGCAGCGACATTCTGGAGCCGGTATTCAAGGACCCGGTCGCGCTCGCCGCGCATAAGCGCTACGCCGAACGCGTGCTGACGCCGGACTTCATGCCCGGCCCCGTCATGCGCCGCTGCTACGAAAAGCCGCTCGGCTATCCGGGCGACTATCAGATCATGAACTACGTTTATAAGTGGGAGCGGGTGGGCGATACGCCTTACGAAAAGCTTCTGCACCGCATCGGCATCGAAACCGGGGCCTGTGTCGGCACGCGGCTGCGCATGACGCAGAAATTCATTGCCGAAAAGGTAGCCGAGACGGCGGGCGACACGCCCATGCATATCGCCAATCTGGGCTGCGGCTCGGCGTTCGAGGTGGCCGATTATCTCAAGATCGATCATCTGCCGCGCCCTGTCAGCTTCACGCTGATCGATCAGGACCATGACGCGCTCACTTACGCTTATGAACATGCTTATAAGCAGGTGGTGCGCCATCAGGGGCGCGCGCGCGTGCAGTGCCTCAATGCGTCCTTCGCGCAGCTTCTGCGCGCGGGCACGCTTTTCCAGAGCATGCCGCCCCAGGACATTCTCTACAGCCTCGGCCTTTACGATTATCTGTCGGCGCGCCGCGCCAAGGCGCTCACCCACGATCTTTACGAGCAAGTGGCGCCGGGCGGTTATCTGATCATCGCGAATGTGAAGACTGGCCGGGAAACCTGCCAGTGGCCGCTGGAAATGGTGACGGATTGGAGCCTTGTCTACCGCACCGAGGAAGACATGTGGGCGATGACCGAAGGGCTCGATTGCGAGCGCGTATCGCTGGAAGAAGATGCGACCAAATGCGTCTATGTCATGACGCTCAGAAAGCCGGCTTAAGCGGATAAAGGATCAGGTCAGCGCCCAGCGGACCTGATCCTGATTGCCGGCCGCCACGAAACGGCTGGCCGGGAAGGTGACCACGACCTTCGTGCCTTTACCGACATTCGACTGCAGATCGACCGTGCCGCCATGCAGCGACATGATCTTGCGCACCAGCGGCAGGCCGAGGCCCGTGCCGGGCTGCGTGCGGCTGAGCGCGCTTTCCACCTGAACGAAGGGTTCGAAGACGCGCGAGACATCGCTTTCCTTGATGCCGATGCCGGTATCTTCCACGCTCAGTTCCAGATCGCCGCTTGCATTGCGGCCAAGCTCGATTTTCACCGAGCCGCCCTCCGGCGTGAATTTCAGCGCGTTGGAGGTCAGGTTGATGGCGACCTGATTGAAAAGGCGCGGATCGGCGATCACCCAGGGAATGTCGTCGCGCATGCGGAAGGAGAGCCGGATTTCCAGCTCGGCGGCGCGCTGACGGAACATGCGCATGGTCTGGTTGAGCGATTCCACCGGATCGAGCGGCTGCTCGTCCAATTGCAATTTGCCCGCTTCCGCTTTCGATAGATCCAGAATGTCGTTGATGATGCTGAGCAGATGCGAGCCGCTGGAGCGGATGTCCGAGGCGTAGTCCGCATATTTGGGGTGGTTGATCGGCCCGAACATTTCGTTGGCGATAATGTCGGAGAAGCCGATGATCGCATTGAGCGGCGTGCGCAGTTCGTGGCTCATGATCGCCAGGAAATCGTTCTTTGCCCGGTTGGCCGCTTCCGATTCCTGCAGCAATTGTTCCGAGCGCTCACGCTCGTAGCGAATGCGCTCCGCATCCACGAAATTGCGGCGGATATGCAGTTCCTGCACATAGTTCATGAACATGGAAACGCCGGCGGCCAGCCCCATGAAGGCGCTGTTATTGAGCAGAATGTCCGGCGGCACCGGATTGACGGCGATGACGACGAATTCGTAAAGCGCGAAGGTAAAGAGCGTCATGCCGGCCGGATAAAGATAGCTCATCCGCCAGGTGCAGTTATTGTAGGCGATGATGGCGATGAGACCGGCATAATAAAGATAAGAACCCGGCGCATCGGCCATGGCGATCATGGCGACCACGCCGAAGGCAGGTGTGGCCATGGAGAGCGAAAGCCAGAACTGGTTCTTGTAGGAAAACCAGGGCGCATAGGACAGCGCGACGATGCCCAGAAGAATGGGGCAGGCGATACCGATACGGATGAACCAGGCTTCGTAAAGAATGTCCGGGATGATGAAATAGTCGAGCGCGCCGAACAGGGCGAAGATGATCGCGCCCATCGTGATTGTCAGCCGGTGCAGCGAGACGTAACGGGCGAAGTTTTCGGTGGAAAATTTCCGTTCGGCGTCGGGATTGGCGAAGGTCAGCGTCCAGGGATTGATGTCGTAATCGGACATAGGCGTGCCGTCGCTTTCCTTCTGCTGTTTCAGCTGCAGAAAAGTGCGCGCCGTCGACCCTGCCGTCGTTCCGTTTTGAGCGAGCTCAGCCATGCAATCGGCTCACCGACCCTTTACCTTGATTTTCAGGCTAGAGCTTGGCGTGAAAGATATAACGTGTCGTTAAGAGACGGAAAAAGATGACAGCCCTGTGGATGTTAATTTTCCCGACACCTTGATGAGGCGATTTCGCGGCTATGACGCGCAGACACTGGCATTGCGATAAACCTGAAGGTGTAAACGATGGGCCCCGTTAAAGGATTTGTTTACCTTTACACCGGGTGTTCAAGCGTGAATGAAATCGAGCGCGGGCAGGCGCTTTACCGCTGCCTCGAAATGCGCGTTGTCCTTCAAAAGAATGCTCAGGAACATGGCGCCCTGAAGCAGTGAGACAACCTGATTGGCGCCTTGCCGCGCCGCTTCCTCGCTCAGTTCCGGCACGGCGTGCCCGCCCGGGGTTTTCAGCGCGGTCCCGGTCCAGGAAAGCAGACGGCGGAAAAACCGGCGAAGCGCCTCGGCCACTTCCACCGGCAAATCGGCCGCCTCGCTGCCCAGTACGCAGCATAGGCAAATGGCCCCCCGGTCGATGGTCGAGATGCGGTAGGCGGCGGCCAGATGGGCGATGCGCTGGGCGGGCGTGTGGGCCGGATCGTCCGGCGGCCCGAGGCTGGCGATAAAGGCCGCCGTATAACGCTCCACCACGGCTTGGCCGAGATCGGCTTTTTGCGGGAAATGATAGTGAACGCTCGCACTCTTGATGCCGACGTCGCCTGCCACGTCCCGGAAGCTGAACGCGTTGAAGCCGCCCGCGCGGATGCGGTTCTCTGCGGCGTCCAGAATTTGTGCGGCTTTGCCGGTATATTCGGTGCTCATCACGATCAGGTTATCTACTTGTGGGTAGACGTTGACAAGGGCTAGGGCCGTTTCTATTTCTCTGCCTATCGATAGATAGAATTCCCGCAAGGGAAAGCAAGGAAAGAGGTGGCCGGTGCTGAAAGTTTATGAATTCAAGGGTTTTGCCAATCCCGCCCGTGTGAGGATCGCGCTTGCGGAAAAGGGGTTGTTCGACAAAACCGAATTCGTTCAGATCAATCTGCCTGCCGGTGAGCACCGTTCCCCCGAATACCGCGCCAAAAACCCGTCAGGCCTCGTGCCGGCGCTGGAGCTGGAAGACGGCACCATCCTCTCCGAATGTTCGGCGATTACCGAATATCTCGACGGGCTGAGCGGCGAAACGGACCTGACCGGGCGCACGGCGATCGAACGGGCGCGCATCAACATGATGCAGCGCAAGATCGAGCAGGGCTTTCTGGGTGCCGCGACCGACTTCTTCCACCATGCGACCGAAGGGCTCGGGCCCGATGTCGAGCTTTATCAGAATGCCGATTGGGGCCGTCATCAGCTCGACGTGGCGATGAAGACGCTGGAATGGATGAACGGCGTTCTGGAAGGCCAGGACTATTTCGCCGGTGACGCGTTCACCATTGCCGATATCACGGCCATGGCCGGCTGCGCGCTGCTCGACTTCCTCAAGCTCGAAATTCCGGCGGGCTACAAAAACATGCATGCCTGGCATGCGCGGGTTTTCGCGCGCCCAAGCGCGGCGCTTGCCGCTTAAACCATCCGGGCGAAGGAGTGCGCGGATATGGAAATCAATGCGGACTTCAAAAAGCCCGTCGCCTTAAGGGCGGAAGAAATGGAATGGGTGGCCTCGCCCATGCCCGGTGTCAGCCGGCGCATGCTCGACCGGATCGGCGGTGAGGTTGCCCGCGCAACGAGCATTGTGCGCTATGCGCCGGGAAGCGATTTCCCGGCGCATTTGCACGAAGGCGGCGAGGAGTTCTTTGTGCTCGACGGAATCTTCCAGGATGAGCACGGGGATTATCCGGCGGGCACTTATGTACGCAATCCGCCGCTCTCCCGCCACAAGCCGGGATCGGAACCGGGCTGCACGATCTTCGTCAAGCTCTGGCAGTTCGACTTGGCGGACCGCAGCCATGTGCGCATCGACACGAACAAGCTGGGCGCGGTGCCCGATGCGGCGCGTAGCGGGGTGCAGGTGTCGCCGCTTTTTCAGGACGCGCGGGAAAATGTGCGGATGGAGATCTGGAAGCCGGGCGCGCGGATAGAGATCGGCGCGCAAGGCGGTTTGGAACTCTTCGTGCTTGCCGGGGGGCTTGAGCATGAAGGGCGCAGCTACGCGCTGCACAGCTGGCTGCGGCTGCCGGATGGCGCGCGGCCGTTCGAAGCGCTGGCGGATGCGCATGAAGGCGCGCGGCTTTGGGTAAAGAGCGGGCACCTCGTTCACGCGGCCGCGCCCAAACCCAGCCGGCTGAATTTTGAAACGCCGGAGGCGCCGGAAACGGCATCGGCAAGGATCGTCGGGTTCAAGAAGACGGACTAAGGGGGACGGGGCACATGGCGGATTTTAAAATTCACACGCTGGAAACGGCGCCGGAAGGCGCCAAGGAGAGGCTGAAGCAGGTCGAGGCGCATTTCGGGTTTGTTCCCAACATGCTCGGCATTCAGGCCGAAGCGCCGGCTTTGCTGGAAGGTTATCTGAAACTCTCGGAGACCTTCGAGCGCACGAGCTTCACGGCTTTGGAGCGCAAGATCGTTCTCTTGTCGGTGAATTACGAAAACGACTGCGATTTCTGCATGGCCGGCGACAGCTATGTGGCGCAGAGCGAAGGCGTGGAAGAGGAGATCATACAGGCGCTTCGTATCGGCGCGCCGCTCGGTGACGACCGGCTCGAAGCGCTCAGGCTTTTCACGCGCATCGTCGTGCGCAGCCGGGGCTGGGTGGATAACAGCGAGATCCAGGCCTTTCTGGAGATGGGCTACACCAAGCAGAACGTCCTGGAAATCCTGCTCGGCGCCGCGCTGAAACTGATGAGCAATTACACGAACCATATCGCTGAAACGCCGCTCAATGACGCGCTTCAGCCCCATGCATGGATCAAGCCGACACCCGCCCGGGTGGGCTGACGCGGGCGGGGCATGCCGCCCCGGCCGGCAGAAACGAACGAAAGGATGAGGCATATGAAGAAGACGATTGGACTGGGCATGCTCTTCGTGGCGAGCTCTTTTGCGCTTGCCGCTTACGCATCGCAGGTTTCCGAAGCGCCCTATCAGGTCGCCGAAGCGGACACGATGGAAGCTGAGACCATGGAAGCGGAAACCATGGAAACCTCGGCGGCGAGCGGTCCGCATGAACTGAAAGGCGTCGATGCCGCGCTGCATATCCCGGACGTTGATTACCGCAGGGATTGGACGGTGCTGGGGTCTTACTCCGTGCTGGCCGACGAGCCGGAAGACGGCGCCAAGGAACTGCATGTCGTTTATGCCGAGCCAGAATATGTCGATGCTTTCCGCAAGAACGGCGTCTTCCCCGATGGCGCGGTGCTGATCAAAGACGTCTTCGCCGCGAAGACGGAATTCCTGACCACGGGCACGGCAAGCTATGCCAATGAACTGGCCGGCCGCTTCATTATGATCAAGGACGGCGACAACGCCAATGCGGGCAAATCCCCCCTCTGGGGCGACGGCTGGGGCTGGGCGTTCTATGAAGGCGATGAGCGCACGAAATCCGTGACGGTCGATTACAAGCAGGACTGCCTGACCTGCCATGAACCGGCCCGCGCCACCGATCTGATTTTCACACAAGGCTATCCCGTCCTGAAGCGCTAAGCGCATCAGGCGGCAGCGGGCGGCCCGTGGTGGCGCCGCCCGCATTCCCCCGAACCAAATGGTGAGACTATGTTGAAGAAATCTGCATCCCTTTTCGCGCTCGGCCTCTTTGCCGCTGCAGCGGCCCAGCCGGCGCTTGCTGAATCGAGCCGCCGCCATGGCCAGGAAACCGTGCCGGTCGGCGGCATGATGATGCATGACGGCGCGGACAAAATGGCCGCGCCCGCCGGCGACGCGATGGACAAGATGAGCGCCGATATCGATCTGAACAATTACGGCAAGTCCGGCACGCAAGGCGGCCGCATGATCGAAGGCGGTAATGGCGGCTTTGGCGCGAGCAAGCCTGCCTCGAACTATGAAAAAAGCTAAGCGCTGAGTTCAAGCTGCATGGGATAAGGCCGTGAACGCGTTTCACGGCCTTTTTCTTTGGGCGGGGGATTTTCGAGCAGGGCCCTGCGCGGCGGCGACCAGAGCGCGCTTTTCCGCCGCGCTCAAGGCCTTGATCCGCGCTTCGGCGGCGCTGGCGCTTGCCCGGTCGCTATGTTCCTCGCGGTAAAGGATGGCCAGCGGCTTGAAGGCGCGGGTGAACTTCGCGCCGGTGCCTTTTACATGCGCTGCAAAGCGGCTTTCCACATCGGTGCTGATGCCGGTGTAAAGCCGCTCGCCTTCGCATTCGAGAATATAAAGATACCAGCGCTTCACGCTCATGCCTTTGGCAGGGTGTCGGTTTGTTGTCTGAAAGAAGAGTATGCCGTGCCGGCCGACGAATACCAGCATGGGGCGGTAGTCGAATCTGAGGGCGGGGAGGCAAATTAGCGAAGACGGATGGCTGGGGGACTAGGATTCGAACCTAGACTGGCGGAGTCAGAGTCCGCTGTCCTACCATTAGACGATCCCCCACCAGCCGGGCCGGACCCGGAAGCGGAAAGTTCTGCGGCTTATACCGAAGCGGTTTAACGCTGTCAAACGTTGGCAAACGCTGGCCGGCACTTACCCGCGCAAGAATTTGCGAGGTCGCCCGCCGCCCGTTCTCGCCCGGCGCCGCAGGCTTTTTGTCTAATCTCCCCGGTTTAAAAAGGGCTTAAGTGGCCGGTTTCAGTCCTTCTTCGCGTTCTCATCGAAGCGGGCCAGCATTTTGCCGACTTCCACGGGGAAGGGGAAAACGATGGTGGAGTTTTTCTCCCCTGCAATCGTGTTCAGCGTGCCCAGATAACGCAGCTGCATGGCTTCGGGCTGGCGGGAGAGGATTTCGGCTGCCTCCAGCAATTTCTGGGCGGCCTGCTGCTCGCCTTCGGCATTGATGATCTTGGCGCGCCGCTCGCGTTCCGCTTCGGCCTGGCGGGCGATGGCGCGGATCATGCTCTCGTCAATATCCACATGCTTGATTTCGACATTGGCGACCTTGATCCCCCAGGCATCGGTCTGGGTGTCGAGAATGGCCTGGATGTCGGCATTGAGCTTGTCGCGTTCGGCGAGCATTTCGTCGAGCTCGTGCTTGCCGAGGACGGAGCGCAAGGTGGTCTGCGCCAGCTCGCTCGTCGCCTGCATGAAATCTTCGACCTGGATGATGGATTTTTCCGGGTCGAGCACGCGGAAATAGATCACCGCGTTGACGCGGACGGACACGTTGTCATGGGAAATGACGTCCTGGGTCGGCACGTCCAGTACGCGCGTGCGCAAATCCACCCGCACGATCTGCTGGATCACGGGGATCAGGATGATCAGGCCAGGCCCCTTGGTGCTGGTATAGCGCCCGAGCGTGAAGACGACGCCGCGTTCATACTCGCGCAGCACCTTGATCGCGGAGGCAAGGAAGAGAATGCCGATAAGTATAATCGGCAGGTAGAAGGCAATATTTCCAAACATGGGGTTCCTCCGTCTGCTTGTGTCAGCGGGTTTGGCCGGACCCGTTTTCGGATGGGGCGGGCGCAACTTCTAAGGTCAGCCCGTCCAGTGCTTCGATGGTGACAGGATCACCGGCTTTCAGCGTGGCAGGCCCGCGCGCGCGCCAGCGCTCGCCATGGGTGTGGACATGGCCGCTGTCCCCGTCCCAATCCGTGACGGTGGCGCTGGCGCCGATCATTTCTTCCGCGCCGGTGACGACTTTGCGGCGGAAAGAGGTCACGGCCAGATGCGCGGCAAGATAGGTGAAGCCCAGCGTGGTCACGGCAATGCCCGCAAGCACATGCCAGGAAACGGTAAATCCGGGCGCATCCGTATCGAAAAGGATCGTCGCGCCCAGCACCACCGCAATCGTGCCGCCGATCCCCAGCGCGCCGAAGGAAGGGGAAACCGCCTCCGCCCCGATCAGCGCGATGCCGAGCAGAATGAGCCCGATACCGACAATATTGATGGGCAGCGCCGCAAAGGCATAAAGCGCGAGGAACAGGCAAATGGCGCCGATCGTGCCCGGATAGATCGCGCCGGGGTTCATGAACTCGAAGATGATGCCGTAAATGCCAATCATCATGAGAATGAGCGCGACATTGGGGCTGGTGATCGTTGCCAGAAACTCATGGCGCCAGTCGGGGTCGAGGGGTTCGGGCGTCAGGTTCTGCGTGTCGAGCACCGCCTCGCGCTCGCCAAGGCGCACCGTGCGCCCATGGGCCTGATCCAAAAGATCGGTAAGGCTGCGCGCCTTGATGTCGATAACGTTCTTGGAAAAGGCCGCATCCGCCGAGAGGCTTGCCGCCTCGCGCACCGCTTTTTCCGCCCATTCGCCGTTGCGCCCGCGCATTTCGGCGAGCGAGCGGATATAGGCGACCGCGTCATTGACCATCTTGGCCTTCATCGGGTCGCCCGCTGCCGCGCCGTCTTCTTCCTTGGGTGTGTCTTGCGGGTCTTTGCCCGGCTCTTTATCCGGCTGGCCGCCGCCAGGCAGAGGCAGGCCGCCCCCGCCGATGGAGACCGGCGTTGCCGCGCCCAGATTGGTGCCGGGCGCCATGGCGGCGATATGGCTGGCGTAGAGGATATAGGTGCCTGCGCTTGCCGCCCGTGCGCCGCTGGGGCTGACATAGGTGAGCACCGGCACCGGCGAGGCGAGAATAGCGCGGATGATGTCACGCATCGAGGTGTCGAGCCCGCCGGGCGTGTCCATTTGGATGATGACGGCTTTGGCGCCGCGGGTCTTGGCTTCTTCAATGCCGGTGACAATATAGTCGGCGCCGGCCGGGCCAATGGCGCCGTCAATGGTCAGAACGAGCGCAAGGCCTGCTTGCGGGGCGCTTTCGTCTTCCTGTGAGAGGGCTTTGCCGGAAATGGCAAGCAGCAGCCCTGCAAAAAGCAAAAAGAAACCGGCCAGCCGGCCCGCTGGCCAAGAAAGGTGTTTCCGTCCGGTGCCCGTTTGATCGCTGTCCATAGAAAAAATATAGGCGCTAAAGCGGGTACTTGCCATGACCGTCTTTGCGAAAGCGGTAAGGGGCGGCATGCCGTAACGGTTCCTTCCCCCTGGCTTCGGTGATAGAGTGATCTCAACTTTCAAATTGGGAGCCCGGCGCGGGGTGCGGTTTTCGGCACAGCTTGAATGCAGCGCCTCCCGGGTCTGAAATAACGTGCACCAGGCGGGTGAGCCGGGGTCTGGCGGGGATAACCGCCAAGAAAGCCCTGCCGCGGACCTGCCGCACTCTCCGGAACCGGAACGGCAAGAGCCCGATGGGACCGGGAAGAGCGGTGAGAGGCCGCGTAAGAAAAGACGGCGCAGGCGCGGCGGCCGCAAAAACGCGGCCCGGCGCGAAGCGTTGAGCGGGCGCAATTTGGACGGGCCTGCGAGCGGCGCAGCGCAAAATGCTGCCCTTTCTGCATCCGCAACCGCGCCTTCCTCTCAGCAAGCGGAGCAAACGCCTTTGCCCTCGGCAAGGGATGTGCAGGCGCGCGCCGAGGAAGAAGGCGCGGGCGGCGAGCCGCCGGTTTACGGCGCGCTCGATCTCGGCACGAATAATTGCCGTCTTCTCGTCGCCAAAAAGGGGCGCAGCGGCTACCGGGTGATCGATGCTTTCTCGCGCATCGTGCGGCTGGGCGAGGGGCTCGCGCATACGGGCGAGCTCTCGCAAGGGGCGATGGACCGGGCGCTTGAAGCCTTGAAAATCTGCGCGGAGAAAATGCAGCGGCGCGGCGTTACAAGGGCCCGCACCATTGCCACGGAAGCCTGCCGCAAGGCCGCCAATGGCGCGGCCTTCATCGAGCGGGTGGAGCGGGAGACGGGGCTGAAGCTCGATGTCGTCACCCCGCAGGATGAAGCGCGCCTTGCCGTTTCCGGCTGCGCGCCGCTGCTCGACCCGGAATGCGGGGCGGCGCTTGTCTTCGATATTGGCGGCGGCAGCACGGAGCTGATCTGGGTGCGCCGCTCGACCAGGGGGCGCGCGGTGATCGAGGATTGGACCTCGCTGCCCTGCGGCGTCGTCACCCTGGCCGAGCGCTTTGGCGGGGTGGACGTAACGCCCGATATTTATGCCCGCATGGTGGATTATGTCGACGGGGAGCTGACCGAGTTCCGCTCCCGCGAGCCGATGCCAGAGCTGAAAGAGCGCGGTTTTCACCTGCTCGGCACGTCGGGCACCGTGACGACTATTGCAGGCGTCCAAATGGGCCTAAAGCGCTATGACCGCAACCGGGTGGACGGGGCCTGGGTGGAGCCGGGCTCGGTGAGCAGCGTGACGCGGCAATTGCTGGATATGAGCTTTGAAGAGCGTGCCGCCCATGCCTGTGTGGGCCGGGAGCGGGCGGACCTTGTGCTTGCCGGCTGCGCCATTCTGGAAGCCATTCTGGACGCCTGGCCCGCCGACCGGCTAAGAGTGGCCGACAGGGGCCTTCGGGAAGGCATTCTCTTTTCGCTGATGATGGAAGATGCCCCCAAACGCAAGCGCAAGCGCCGGCGGCGGCGCGGGCGGCGCAAGAAAATACCGGCCGGCCCAGCGAATGCAGGCAGTAAGCCGGAAACAGGAGAGTAGGCGTGGTCAAGTCCGGCGGAAAATCCGGGAAATCGAAAGGCGGCAAAGCTGGTACAGGCGGCAGCCGTGAGATGCATGTCCGCGTCAAGACGGCGCGCGGGCGCACGATTTCCTCTGCCCGCTGGCTGGAGCGCCAGCTCAACGACCCTTACGTGCAGGCGGCCAAGCGCGACGGCTTCCGCTCCCGCGCGGCCTATAAGCTGCAGGAAATCGACGATAAATATCATTTCCTCAAACCCGGCGCCCGGGTCGTGGACCTTGGGGCGGCGCCCGGCGGCTGGTGCCAGATCGCCGTGCCGCGCGTTAAGGCGCAGGAAGGGCGCGGCCAGGTCATCGGCATCGACTTGCAGGAAATGGAGAGCATTGCCGGCACGACGCTGCTGCAGCTCGATTTCATGGAAGAAGGCGCGGATGAGAAGCTGAAAGAACTCCTGGGCGGGGAGGCGGATGTCGTCCTTTCCGATATGGCGGCGTCTTCCACCGGGCACCGCAAGACCGACCATATGAAGATCATGGCGCTGTGTGAGGCGGCGGCCTGGTTCGCCCGCGATGTGCTGGCCGAAGGCGGGGTCTTTTGCGCCAAGGTGCTGCAGGGCGGCACGGAACGTGAACTTTTGGAAGATCTGAAGCGCGACTTCACCGTGGTGCGCCACGTCAAACCCAAGGCGAGCCGCGCCGATTCGGCGGAAGTCTATGTGCTCGCGACGGGGTTTCGCGGCCGGCGCGGGGAAGAAGCAAATGGCGGGGAAGAGACCGATTGAGGCGGAAAAGAGCCTCTTTTCGCTCTTCACATAAATGCAAGGGCGCATGCGTCAATTGTGACCATCTCTTCGCTTTGCTTTCTCCCCCGACGGTGTTAAGAACCAGCGCCAACATTCCTTTTGAAAGGTTGAGGTTGGCGACATGTTTAGAGAAGCCCTTACCTTCGACGACGTTCTTCTTCAGCCGGCCGCATCCAGCGTGCTTCCCGGCGAAGTCAGCACCAAAACCCGTCTGACGAAATCCATCCAATTGGGCATTCCGCTCATTTCCGCTGCCATGGACACGGTGACGGAAGCCTCCATGGCAATCGCCATGGCGCAGGCCGGCGGGCTTGGCGTTCTGCACCGGAACATGACCCCCGAGCAGCAGGCGGAAAACGTTCGTCAGGTGAAGAAATTCGAATCCGGCATGGTGGTGAACCCCGTCACGATCGGGCCGGACGACACGCTGTCCGACGCGCTGGCGCTGATGGACCGCTACAATATTTCCGGCATTCCGGTGGTGGAGCCGGGATCGGGAAAATTGATCGGTATCCTGACGAACCGCGATGTGCGCTTTGCCGACAATCCCCGCGAGCCGGTGCGCAATCTGATGACGAAGGAAAATCTCGTCACCGTGCGCGAGGACGGGGTTTCCCAGGACGAAGCCAAGCGGCTTTTGCACAAGCACCGGATCGAAAAACTTCTCGTCGTCGATGAGGCTTACCGCTGCGTCGGGCTTATCACGGTGAAGGACATCGAAAAGGCCCAGCTTCACCCCAATGCCTGCAAGGACGAGCAGGGCCGCTTGCGTGTTGCCGCGGCAACGAGCGTAGGCGACGATGGGTTCTACCGCTCCGAAGCGCTGATCGATGCGGGCGTCGATCTTATCATCGTCGACACCGCGCATGGCCACTCCATCCGCGTGGCAGAAGCGGTCGAGCGCATCAAGAAACAGTCGAATTCCATTCAGGTCATTGCCGGCAACGTGGCAACGGCGGGCGCAACGAAAGCGCTCATCGATGCGGGCGCGGACGGCATCAAAGTCGGCATTGGCCCCGGCTCGATCTGCACCACGCGCATTGTCGCCGGCGTCGGCGTGCCGCAGCTCACCGCCATCATCGACTGCGTGGAAGAAGCGCGCAAAGCCGATATTCCGGTGATTGCCGATGGCGGCATCAAATTCTCCGGCGATCTGGCCAAGGCGATTGCGGGCGGCGCGGACTGCGCCATGCTCGGCTCACTTTTCGCGGGCACGGATGAAAGCCCCGGCGAAGTGATCCTCTATCAGGGCCGGACCTACAAAGCCTATCGCGGCATGGGCTCGGTCGGCGCCATGGCGATCGGCTCGGCGGACCGCTATTTCCAGCAGGACGTCAAAGACACGCTGAAACTCGTGCCCGAAGGCATCGAAGGCCAGGTGCCTTATAAAGGCCCGGTGGGCGCGGTGCTGCACCAGCTTGTCGGGGGCCTGCGCGCTGCCATGGGCTATACGGGCGCGGCGACGATCAAGGATTTCCAGGCCAATGCGGAATTCGTGAAGATTTCCCCGGCCTCCTTGCGCGAAAGCCATGTCCATGACGTGACCATCACCCGTGAAGCGCCGAACTATCAGGGCACGCAGTAACCCTTAGCCGAAAGCGGATCGCGCATGACACCCGGTGCCCGGCTTGCGGCAGCCATAGAGATTTTGGACGAGGCGGAAGCAACGCGCCTTCCCCTCGACCGGGCTCTGGAGCGCTGGGCAAAGGGCCACCGTTATGCAGGCTCCAAGGACCGGGCGGCGATCTCCGCCCGCGTTTATGACGTGATGCGCGCCCGCGCCCTCATCGACGCGCGCTGGCCCGGCGCAAGCGCGCGCGAGCGGGTCTTTGCCTCTCTCAAACTTCTGGATGCGCTGCCTTGCGCCGACATTCAGGCACTGGCGGGCGAGGGCAAATATGCGCCGGGCGCCTTGAGCGAGGCGGAGGAAGCCAAGCTTGACGCCTTGCAGCCTGCCTCCGCTGATGATCCGCGCTGGGTGCGGCTCAATTACCCCGCCTGGCTCGATGAACGTTTCGAGGCGGCTTTTCCGGGGCGCGTGGAAGAAGAGCTTGCCGCCTTGAACCGGCCGGCGCCGGTGGATTTGCGCGCCAATCTGCTCAAAACCAGCCGCGACGGCTTGCTGCAGGAGCTTAAGGAAGAAGGCATCGAGGCGCAGCCCACTTACTGGTCGCCATGGGGTATCCGTCTTGCCTCGCCACGGCGCCTGCGCGCGGTTGGCGCCATCCGCGAAGGGGCGGCGGAAATTCAGGATGAAGGCTCGCAATTGGTCAGCGCTTTGGTGGGCGCGCGGCCCGGTGAGCGGATCGTCGATTATTGCGCGGGCGCGGGCGGCAAGACGCTCGCCATGGGCGCGATGATGGCGGGCGAGGGGGAGATTCTCGCTTGCGATGTCGATGGCCGCCGCCTTGCCCGGCTGAAGGAGCGGGCAAAACGCGCAGGGCTCTATAATGTCACCACTAAGGTGCATGAGCCGGGCGGTCTGAGCGGCATGGAGGCGCGCGCCGACCGGGTGCTGCTCGACGTGCCCTGCTCGGGCACCGGCACCTGGCGGCGCCAGCCCGAGGCGCGCTGGCGGCTCACGCCCGAAGAGCTGGAGGCCTATGGCCGCACCCAGCGGGAGATACTGGAAGAAGCGGCGCCCATCGTGCGGCCGGGCGGCGCGCTCATCTATGTGACCTGCTCGTTTTTCCGGGAAGAGAACGAAGATCAGATCGCGCGCTTTCTTGCCGCGCACGATGAATTCGAGGTGGTGGACTGGCGTTTGCAATTGCCCGAAGGCTGGCCGGTGCCCGCGCCCGGGAAGAGCGACTATTTGCGCCTTTCCCCGGCCTCCACGGGCACGGATGGGTTTTTCGCCGCTTTGCTGGGGCGGCGTTTATGAGGGGCCCCCAGGAGCAGAAAGAGGCAGGAAGCTTGCCTCTTGACGCGGGCCGCGCGGGGTGGTCAATGACTGCCATGCGCATCTTTTCCTTCCCCTTTTCCCGGATTGGCGATTCCTTCGGCCTGAAAGATGTTCTTTCGCGGGTTTGTGCCGGTTTTCTTGCCCTTGGCTTGGGGCTGGGGATAGCGGGGCTGGCTGCGGCGGACAGCGCGAAATCCGCGCTTTTCCTCGACAAGGGGCAGGCGGCGCAGGAGGCGGGCCGCCTCACGGAGGCGCGCGGCTGGTATGAACGGGCGATCGTGCAGAACCCGGCCAGCGCCGATGCCTATGCCCATCTTGCCCGCGCGGAAAACGAACTGGGCGATGCGCCCCGCGCGCGCCGCCATTTCGCGATTGCCCTGGAAATCGACCCGAACAATCCGCCCGCGCTTTACTGGTCCGGCTTGCTGGACATTCAGGAAGGCCGGGAGGACGAGGCCCGCAAGAAACTCGACCGATTGAAAAAGACCTGCAGCACCTGCCCGCAGCGCGCCGCGCTTGCCAAGGCGCTGGAAACCCATGGAGCCGGCAAGGCGCCCTGATCCGTCCAAGAAGAGACCTCATGACCGACCGTATTCTTATTATCGATTTTGGCAGCCAGGTAACCCAGCTCATTGCGCGGCGCGTGCGCGAAAGCGGCGTTTACAGCGAGATCGTGCCTTTCAACAAGGCCGGGGACGTCTTCAAGGAATTCGCGCCGAAAGCCGTGATCCTCTCCGGCGGCCCGGCCAGCGTGACGGCGGAAGATACGCCCCGCGTGCCCCAAGCGGTGTTCGAGGCAGGTATCCCGTTGCTCGGCATCTGCTACGGCGAGCAGGCCATGTGCGCCCAGCTCGGCGGCAAGGTGGAAGGG
The DNA here is from genome assembly GCF_000739695.1 of Tepidicaulis marinus. Taxonomy (GTDB): domain Bacteria; phylum Pseudomonadota; class Alphaproteobacteria; order Parvibaculales; family Parvibaculaceae; genus Tepidicaulis; species Tepidicaulis marinus. The sequence goes on along the minus strand of NZ_BBIO01000012.1, from coordinate 38,264 downwards.
CACGACCATCAGGAATTCGGCCGGGCAACCATCGAAATCGTCGATGAGTGCGCGCTTTTCGACGGGCTTTTCAAGCTTGGCGATATCGAACCTGTCTGGATGAGTCATGGCGACCGGGTGGTGGCGCTACCGCCCGGCTTCAAGGCCGTTGCCGTTTCAAGCGGCGCGCCTTTTGCGGCAATCGCCAATGACGAGAAGAAATTCTACGGCGTGCAGTTTCACCCCGAAGTGATGCACACGCCGCGCGGCGCGGAGATCCTGAAAAACTTCACCCACAAGATCGCAGGCTGTGTGGGCGACTGGACCATGGCCGCCTTCAAGGAAACCGAAATCCGCAAGGTGCGCGAGCAGGTGGGCAGCGGGCGCGTCATTTGCGGACTTTCGGGCGGCGTCGATTCTTCCGTCGTCGCCGTGCTGCTGCATGAAGCGATCGGCGATCAGCTGCAATGTGTGTTTGTCGATACCGGCGTCATGCGCGCCGGGGAGGCGGAGCAGGTCGTCACGCTCTTCCGCGATCATTACAACATTCCTCTCGTCCATGCCGATGCCTCGGACCTCTTCCTCGGCAAGCTGGAAGGGGTGAGCGATCCGGAGCAGAAGCGCAAGATTATCGGCGCGACCTTCATCGACGTCTTCGAAGAAGAAGCAAAGAAAATCGGCGGCGCGGATTTTCTGGCTCAAGGCACGCTCTATCCGGATGTGATCGAAAGCGTTTCATTCACGGGCGGGCCGTCGGTGACGATCAAGAGCCACCACAATGTGGGCGGGCTGCCGGAGCGCATGAACATGAAGCTCGTCGAGCCTCTGCGTGAGCTTTTCAAAGACGAAGTGCGCGCGCTTGGCCGTGAGCTCGGCCTGCCGGAAGAATTTGTCGGCCGCCATCCGTTTCCCGGCCCCGGTCTTGCCATCCGCATTCCGGGCGAGATCACGCGGGAAAAGGTCGCCATCCTGCAGAAGGCCGATGCGGTCTATCTCGATGAAATCCGCAAGGCAGGCCTTTACGATGAAATCTGGCAGGCCTTTGCCGTGCTCTTGCCGGTGCGCACGGTGGGCGTGATGGGCGATGGTCGCACTTACGATTACGTCTGCGCCCTGCGCGCCGTCACCTCGACGGACGGTATGACCGCCGACTATTTCCCTTTCTCTCACGATTTCCTCGGCAGGGTTTCGACGCGCATCATCAACGAAGTGCGCGGCATCAACCGTGTCGTCTATGACGTGACCTCGAAACCCCCCGGGACGATCGAGTGGGAATAAGCCCGCTCAGTCTGCTGCCGCGAAATGCGCCATCTGGTCCGCATAGGCTTTCTTGAAGGCGGGACGGGCGGTGGCCCGCGCGGTATAGGATTTGCAGGCGGGGTAGTTTGCAAGCCCGTCGAAACGGTCCACCAGGCGCAGCACATCCGACATGAGAATGTCGGCAATCGAAAAACTGTCCGTCAGCCATTCACGCGCCGCCAGCACCGTTTCCAAATGCCGGAGCCGGGCGTTGAGAAACTCATCGAACCGTTCCCAGGCGGGCGTGTCTTTCGGCACGTCGGAGAAAATCAGGATGGACCAGGGCAGGCTGGCCATCTCCACCGAATTGAGCGCGGCGAACAACCATTCGATGACCGCGCTGCGTTCATGTTGTGCGGCGGGCATCAAAGCTTCGCTCTGTTCGCCCAGGTGCAGAAGGATGGCGCCGCTTTCGAAGATCGAAAGATCACCGTCGGTGAGCCAGGGCACTTGCCCGAAAGGCTGATGAGCAAAATGCGCCGCCTCGCGCTCGCCGAACGGCACGCTCTCGACACGGTAAGGCAAGCCCGCTTCTTCCAGCGCCCAGCGCACACGAAGGTCGCGCACATAACCGCGTGGCAAGTCGGGAACCCAATCGAATGTGGTCAGAACCACTTCGCTCATACCGTGCACTCCTTTGTTAAAGGCAGCCGTCTTTGGTCCCTTCCGGGACATTGCACTTGCCGCTTTATATGAGCAAGGCAAGGTGCGCAGCAAACTGCCTTCGCACAACCATTACATGCGTAAGTTGTGTTTTGAGAAACGCAAATTCGCATCTTTATTAAGGTGCAGTCATTGAATTGTGCCGCGTTTCCGATAGGCTTGCATGAAGAGCTGATGTGAAGGGATGCCCTGGGGAGGGTCACATGACTGGTAGCTCGTCAGAAGAGGCCGACGGACCGCCCAATATTGCGGAACGCCGCAGGGAGATGCTCATCTTTCTGGCGCTCGCCTTTGGAATATGGCCGATCGTGGCAGTCGGCGTTGTCGGCGGCTTCGGATTTCTGGTCTGGATGTTTCAACTCATAGCCGGTCCGCCGGGACCGCCGGCAGGGTATTGATCATGCCGGCCTCCGCCAACATATCGCGGCGCCAGTTCTTAACCGGCAGCGCGGGACATGTTGAGCGGAGCCCGTTCGCCGCGCACCCGCCGGGCGTTACCGCGCAGTCGGTGAGCGCCTGCACGCGCTGCGGAAAGTGCGCGGATGCCTGTCCAGAAAACATTCTTCTGATCAGCAAAAGCGGCGTGGAGCTTGCCCCGTCTGCAGGCGAGTGCACCTTTTGCGGCGCCTGTGCTGAGGCTTGCCCCGAACCGGTTTTTCAAACCCCTTTTGAGATGGCGCACGGCGTGCGCATTGGCGAAGGCTGCCTTGCCAAAGCGGGCATAGCTTGCATGACCTGCCGCGATGTGTGCCCCGAAAGCGCGATCCGGATGGAGCCGCGCATGGGCGGGCCGTTTCTGCCGCGCCTCGATGCTGAGGCCTGCACAAGCTGCGGCGCCTGCATCGGCCCGTGCCCGGCGGATGCCATCGAGGCCTTCGAAATTTCTGACGAAAAGGAAGAAGTCCATGTCTGACGAGCCTGTGCCCGGCCAGCGTTGGCATGTTTCATCCGCCGTCATCTCCGTTAAGCCGGGGGAGATGAACGGCGTTTTGGATGCAGTGGATAGGCTCGAAGGCGTGGATATTTTCGGCCGGGATGGAAGCCGCATCATTGTCACGATCGAAGGGGCGAGCACCGGCGCGCTGGGCGACCGGCTGACAGAGATCAGCCTCATGCCGGGCGTTCTGGCCGCGAACATGGTGTTCGAGCATGCCGAAGAGGTGGAGGAAACGATATGACAGCCGATCTCAACAGGCGCCAGCTTCTCAAAGCCCATGCCGCCGCGCTCGCCGCCTCCGCCGCGGGCATTCCGCTCGAAGCCATGGCCCAGCCCGTGCCGGGCGGGGTGGAAGCACTGAAAATCAAATGGTCGAAAGCGCCGTGCCGGTTTTGCGGCACGGGCTGCGGCGTCATGGTCGGCGTCAAGGAAGGCAAGGTCGTTGCCACCCACGGCGACATGCAGCATGAGGTCAACCGGGGCCTTAACTGCGTCAAAGGCTATTTCCTCTCCAAGATCATGTATGGCAAGGACCGTCTGACGACGCCGCTCATGCGCAAGAAGAACGGCGTCTTCGACAAGGAGGGCGAGTTCGAGCCCGTCTCCTGGGATGAGGCATTCGACACGATGGCCGCGCGCGTGAAAAAGGTGCTCGCCGAAAAGGGGCCGGAAGGGATCGGCATGTTCGGTTCCGGCCAATGGACGGTGATGGAAGGCTATGCCGCCTCCAAGCTGATGCGCGCGGGCTTCCGCTCCAACAATCTCGACCCGAATGCCCGGCACTGCATGGCCTCGGCGGCGGCGGCCTTCATGCGCACCTTCGGCATCGACGAGCCGATGGGCGTTTACGACGATTTCGAACATGCCGATGCCTTCGTGCTCTGGGGCTCGAATATGGCCGAGATGCACCCGATCCTCTGGACGCGGCTCGCGGACCGGCGGCTCGGCACGCCCGGTACGAAATGCGCGGTGCTTTCCACTTTCACGCACCGCTCGATGGACCTTGCCGACATTCCCATCGTCTTCAAGCCGGGTACGGACTTGGCCATTCTCAATTACATCGCCAATCACATCATCCAGTCCGGCGCGGTGAACGAGGAGTTCGTCAAAAACCACACAACATTCAAGAAAGGCCAGACGGATATTGGCTACGGGCTGCGCGATGAACATCCCTTGCAGCTTGCCGCGAAAGGCGCGGGCAATGCCGGGCTCATGGAAGACTCCGACTTTGAAAGTTTCAAGGAGCATGTCTCCGAATACACGCTCGATTATGTAAGCGAGCTTTCCGGCGTCGAGCCCGGTTTCCTTGAAGAGCTGGCCGAGCTTTATGCCGACCCCAAAAAGAAAGTCATGTCGCTCTGGACCATGGGCTTCAACCAGCATGTGCGCGGCGTCTGGGCCAATCAGATGGTCTATAATATCCACCTTCTGACGGGGAAAATTTCCGAGCCCGGTAATTCGCCTTTCTCGCTCACAGGTCAGCCCTCGGCCTGCGGCACGGCGCGGGAAGTGGGCACCTTCGCGCACCGCCTGCCGGCCGACATGGTGGTGACGAACCCCGAACATGTGAAACATGCCGAAGAGCTTTGGAACCTGCCCCATGGGCTGCTCAACACCAAGCCCGGTTTCCATGCCGTGCAGCAAGACCGGATGCTGAAGGACGGGGTGCTCAATTTCTATTGGGTGCAGGTGAACAACAATTTGCAGGCCGCCCCCAACTCCGCCAACGAGACTTATCAGGGCTACCGCAACCCGGACAATATGATCGTTGTCTCGGACGCCTATCCGACGGTGACGGCGATGGCCGCCGATATTGTGCTGCCCGCGGCCATGTGGGTGGAGAAGGAAGGCGTTTACGGGAACGCCGAGCGGCGTACCCATGCCTGGCATCAATTGGTCGATGCGCCGGGCGAGTCACGCTCGGACCTTTGGCAGCTCGCCGAATTTTCCAAGCGCTTCACGGTGGAAGAGGTGTGGCCGAAGGAAATTCTGGACGCAAACCCCGAGTATAAAGGCAAGACGGTTTTCGATGTGGTCTTTGCCAACGGCAATGTCGATAAATATCCGCTTTCCGACGTGCGGGAGGATTACGCCAACCAGGAAGCCCATGATTTCGGCTTTTACATCCAGAAAGGCCTTTTCGAGGAATATGCCAGCTTCGGGCGCGGCCATGGCCACGACCTTGCCCCTTACGACACCTATCAAAGCGATGAGGTGCGCGGGCTGCGCTGGCCGGTGGTCGATGGCAAGGAAACGCGCTGGCGCTTCCGCGAAGGCTATGATCCTTATGTGAAAAAAGGTAAAGGCGTCGAGTTTTACGGCAGGCCGGACGGACGCGCCGTCATCCTTGCCGTACCTTACGAGCCACCGGCGGAAAGTCCGGATGAGGAATACGACATGTGGCTGGTGACGGGCCGGGTGCTCGAGCACTGGCATTCCGGTTCCATGACCATGCGCGTGCCCGAGCTTTACAAGGCCTTTCCCGGCGCCAAGGTTTTCATGAATGCGCTCGATGCGCGCGAGCGCGGCCTCAATCAGGGTATGGAAGTGCGCATCATCTCGCGGCGCGGGGAAATCCGCTCGCGCATCGAAACGCGCGGGCGTAACCGGATGCCGCCGGGTGTCATCTTCGTGCCGTGGTTCGATGCGAGCCAGCTCATCAATAAAGTGACGCTGGATGCGACCGATCCGATTTCCAAGCAGACCGACTTCAAGAAATGCGCCGTCAGAATCGAGGCCGTGACATGAGACTGTTTGCACTCACCCTGACCGCCATCTGCTTCGCCGCTAGCGTCGTCGTGGCGCAGAACGTGCCGGAACTGACCGGCCCCGCGAACGATCCCATGGCCTCGATGCCGGCCGAGGCGCTGGAGCAATATGTGGCCGATGACAAGCGCCTGATGCGCGCCTATCCCGAGCAGCCGCCGATCATTCCCCATTCCATCGAGGGCTATCAGCTCTCGGTGAATGCGAACCGCTGCCTGACCTGCCATAAGCGCGAACATTCGCTGGGTTCCGGCGCGCCGATGATCTCGGTCACCCATTACATGACGCGGGACGGACAGATGCTCGCCGACGTTTCGCCCCGCCGCTATTTCTGCACCCAGTGCCATGTGCCGCAGGCCGACACCGCCCCGCTCATCGACAATACCTTCACGGACATGTCGGAAATGGGTGCCAAAGGCGCGGGGAGCGAGTGAGATGGACCGGATTCTGTGGCCGTTTATTTGGTTCTGGAAAGTGCTGTGGACACCCGCCGGAACGCTGGGGCTCGGCTTTCTGACGCTGGGCGGTTTCCTCGGCGGGGTGATTTTCTGGGGCGCCTTCAACACAGCGCTTGAGATTACCAATACCGAAGCGTTCTGCGTCTCCTGTCACGAGATGCGCGAGAACGTCTTTGTCGAACTTTCCCGCACCGTGCATTTCTCCAACCGCTCGGGCGTACGCGCGGGCTGTCCCGACTGCCACGTGCCGCATAATTGGACGGATAAGATCGCCCGCAAGATGCAGGCTTCGAAGGAAGTTTGGGGCAAGATTTTCGGCACGATCGACACGCGGCAGAAATTCCTCGATCACCGCCTGACCATGGCCAAGCGCGAATGGGCGCGGCTGAAAGCCAATGACAGTCTGGAATGCCGCAATTGCCACTCCGCCGTGGCGATGGACCTGTCGCGCCAGTCGCCGCGGGCGGCGGAAATTCACACCGAATTTCTGCTCTCCGGCCAACGTACCTGCATCGACTGCCACAAAGGCATTGCCCATGAACTGCCCGATATGACGGGCACGGAGCCCGGCTGGACGGTGCCGGACCGCCTGCGCGGCACCCATCATTCCTTCATGATCGATACGGACGAGATGCGGGGGCATCTGGCCGAAGTGCAATAGCGCTGGGTTAAAGCGCCGGGTTTTTGAGGCGGAAGCGCAAAAAGCGCGCGCCGCCAACAACGAGCTCGCCGTCCTGCACAAAGCCGCCCCGGCGCACCGCTTTCGTGTTGGGCCGGCTTGGCGGCAGCAGGATCGTGATCGAGGCAAGCTGCATGGGCCCGAAGGCCTTCTCCCGCATTTTTTTGAAGATCTTCCAGCCCCAGCCCCAGTAATCCGGATGCAGCACTAGCCCAAAATCGGCATCCCCGTCTTGCGGCTGCAGGCCGCCCCAGCCCGCAAAAGCGCCGTTGATGCGGAAGGCCCAGGGGCCGAAACCGTGCTCATCCCAGAGCTTTTGTTTTGCGGCGAGAAAGGCCCGGCAATCTTCCGCCGAAAAGCCGCCCGCCAGCAGCGGCATCTGCTTGCCGACCAGCGGATTGTTCATCAGCGCAATGATTTCGGCTTCGTCGATATCGCTAAGGGATAGGAATTCGATTTCGTCCACGGGAAGGACATCCTTTGAAAGAGGCAAGCCGGGAGCGGCTAGTCTTTGCCCGCCACCAGTTCCGCTTCATAGGCAGCGTTGAGCTCACGTGTAACGGAACGGCGGGGAGGGCGCGCGCCCAAATGTAGGGCGCGCAGCTCCTTCATGAAAGCGTTCCACATCGGCGGGCCGCCCTCTTCAAGCAATTGTGCGCGGATGGAAAGTTCGCGTGAGGCGGGCGTGTGCCGCCGGCCCCAGGCGCCCATCTGCGCGAGCAGCGGCACGAGCTCGATGGCAGGTTCGGTGAGGCTGTAAATCGTCTTCTGCTTGTGGGATGGGTCGGGCGCGGCGGAGAGGAGCCCCGCCTCGGTGAGTTTCTTCAGCCGGTCGGCCAGAATGTTCGAGGCGATGCCTTCCTCGGAGTTGTTGAGAAGATCGCGGTAATGGCGGCGGTTCCCGAACATAATGTCGCGAATGACAATGAGGCTCCAGCGGTCCCCCAATGTCTCCAATGTCAAATTGATCGGACAGCCCGACCGGACCGGTTTTTCCATCTGCGCTCCTTTAAAACTGCTTGCATTATAAATACGGTTTGCTAGCCTCGCAACTGCTTGCGAAATGCAAGTGGTGTGATTGAGGCAGGCATTGCCCCGAAATGAGGAGCAGACCCATGACGCTAATCGTCTATCTTCATCCCTTTTCGTCCTACAGCCAGAAGGCGATAACCGCTTTCTATGAGAAGGAGGTGCCTTTCACCGTCAAGCTCCTCGACAATAGCGAGCCGGTGGCAAGCGAGTTCGCGGCGCTCTGGCCGGTGAAGAAATTTCCCGTGGCGGTGGATGAAGACCGTCTGATCTTCGAGGCAACGGGCATTATCGAATATCTGGAAGCGCGCTATCCCGGCGCCGCGCGGCTCATTCCGCAAGACCCGCTGGAGGCTGCGGAGGTGCGCATGTGGGACAGGTTCTTCGACAATTATATCGCCGCGCCTCAGCAGCAGATCGTTTACGCCGTGCTGAAAGGCGGCAGCGCCGATAGCGAGGCCTGCGTCCCTTGGCGCCGGGAGCTGGAAACCGCTTACGCCGTTCTTGAAAAGCGCATGGCAGGGCGCGAATGGGCGGCGGGAGAGAGCTTCAGCCTGGCCGACTGCGCCGCCGCGCCCATGCTGCTTTACGCCGATTGGACGCATCCCATCGACCCTGCCTTCAAGGAGGTCCGGGCCTACCGCACGCGTCTGCTTGCCCGGCCGAGTTATGCCCGTGCCCTCGATGAGGCGCGCCCTTACCGCCATCTCTTCCCGCTCGGTGCGCCGGAGGGGCGCGACTGATGATCGTTTCTGAGGCAGAAAGGAAAGGCCATGAGCACGGCCCTCCCCAAGACCGCTGTCGCCAAGGCCGCGTTCGAGGCTTACGTCAATGATGACCGCGCGGCCATCGAACGGCTGATCGCCGAGGATTTCAGCTTTACCAGCCCGCTCGACAATGGCATCGGCAGGGAAACCTATTTCGCCCACTGTTGGCCCAACCATGAAACCATTGCCGCGTTCCACTTCGTCCGTGCGGTAGAGACGGGCGACGAGGTGATCGTCACTTATGAAGGCGAGACGTATGACGGCCGCAGGTTCCGCAACACCGAAGTGCTGACCGTGCGCGATGGCGCCGTTCATGCCGTCGAGGTCTATTTCGGCTGGTCATTGCCGCATGAAGCAGCGCCGGGCGGTTTTACTGGCCCATAGGTCCGTTTGCCCTTGACGGGCAGCCAGACGCGCTGTAAATAACCAATAAGTTAAATAACTAAATGGTTATTCACATGGTGCCGGACCGCCTCAGTCAAACCCTCGCAGCGCTGGCCGACCCGACACGGCGGGCCATTTTGGCCCGGCTTGCCTCGGGCGAGGCGTCGGTCAGCGAGCTCGCCGAGCCCTTTGATATGAGCCAGCCCGCCGTCTCCAAACATCTCAAGGTGCTGGAAAAGGCAGGGCTCATCACGCGCGGTCGCAAGGCGCAGTACCGGCCCTGCAAACTCGATCCGGGGCCTTTGAAAGATGTGGCGGCCTGGCTCGAACATTACCGGCAATTCTGGGATGAGAGTCTGGGACGGCTCGAGGCTTATTTGCTCGCATCGGAAGAGGAAAAGAAATGATGGCCGGATCGCCCCTGATGACGGGTTTCATCGCAGCCGGCCTCCTGCTGATTGTGGCGGCGGGCGCGGTGGCGGGTTATGCGGCGACGCGGCCCGACACATTCCGCATCGAGCGCAGCATCCGCATCGCCGCGCCGCCCGAAAAAATCTTTGCGCTGATCGGCGATTTCAAAAACTGGGAAGCCTGGTCTCCCTGGGAAAAGAAAGACCCGGACATGAAACGCCTTTATAGCGGTCCGCCGCGCGGCAAGGGCGCGCGCTATGAATGGGAAGGGAACCGGAACATCGGCCATGGCCGGATGGAAGTGACGAATGCGGTTTCCCCGTCAGCGCTCGACATCGATCTGGAATTCTTCTCGCCCATGAAGGCGCGCCATAAAGCCGAGTTCCGCCTCACGCCGGAGGGTGAGGCAACACATGTCACCTGGGCGATGTATGGAACGCAAAATTTCACCGGAAAACTCATCTCGGTCTTCATGAGCATGGAGAAGATGGTGGGACCGGATTTTGAAGCGGGGCTGAGCGCGCTCAAAGCCATTGCCGAGAATTAAAGGGCCCGCACGCCAAACGCACTTAACTGGGAGATGAGTATGTCACTGAACACCTATTTGTTTTTCGACGGCAATTGCCGCGAGGCATTCGACTTTTACAAAGATTGCCTGAAGGCGGAGATCGTTTTCTCCCTGACATTCGGTGATACGCCGGATGGCGGCCCGGCGAGCGAAGAAGGGGCGGGCGATATCAGCCAGAAGATCGCGCATATCTGCCTTGAAAAAGACGGCTTTCAATTGATGGCCTCCGATGAGCCGGGCACCTACGAGCGCCCGCAAGGGTTCCGGGTCTGCTTCAACGGCAAAACCCCGGAAGAAGCGAAGCAGGTTTTCGGCGCCCTTTCTAAAGGCGCGGAGGTGACGATGCCGATCGGCGAGACTTTCTTCTCGCCTGCCTTCGGCATGTTGCGCGACAAGTTCGGCATTCCCTGGATCGTGAATACGCAAACGCCTGAATAAATCTTCACCCGATAGCCCGAAAAGAGGAGGTGGTCCCTCATGTCCGGCAAGATACAGAAAATCACGCCGTGTCTCTGGTTCGACAAAGAAGCGGAGGAGGCGGCAAAGCATTACGTGTCGATCTTCGCCAATTCCCGCATCGGCACCGTCGCCCGCTACACCGGAGAAGGCAAAGATATCCACGGCAAAGACGAAGGCACGGTGATGACCGTCGAGTTCGAGCTGGACGGGCAGCGCTTTACCGCGCTGAATGGCGGCCCCCAATTTCCTTTCACCGAAGCGGTCTCGCTGCAGGTCGGTTGCGCCGATCAGGAAGAAGTGGATTATTATTGGACGCGCCTGTCGGAAGGCGGGGAGGAAGGTCCCTGCGGCTGGCTGAAAGACAGATACGGTCTTTCCTGGCAGATCGTGCCGGATGTGCTGCCGCAATTGCTTCGCGGTGATCCGGAGGGCGCGGCGCGCGTCACACAGGCTTTCATGAAAATGAAGAAGTTCGATATCGCGGCCCTCAAGCAAGCCTATGACGGGCAGTAACGGCAAGGGGATAACAATGAAACGGATATTGGTTGGATGCGTGCTGGTGACCTTTGCCTCGCTCATGGTGTTCACCGGCGCGGCGCGCTCGGCAGGCGCTGAAGAGCAGGCGGCAATCCCGGCCGGTACCTACGAGCTCGATAAATCCCATGCGAGCCTCATCTTCCGGGTTAGCCATTTGGGCTTTTCGATGTACACGGCGCGCTTCACGAAATTCGATGCGGAACTCTTCTTCGACCCGGAAAATCCGCAAGCTGCGCATGTGACGGCGAAGGTCGATCCCACCTCGCTCGAAACGGATTTTCCGGTGGAGGAAATGGATCACGATTTCAATGCTCAGCTTCTCGGGCCCGACTGGCTGGATGCGGCCCAGTTTCCGGAAATCTCTTTCGTTTCGAAAGAGATCGAGCCGACGGGCGGAAACAGCGCCAAGATTATCGGTGACTTTACGCTGCACGGGGTGACGAAGCCGCTTACCCTCAATGCCACCTATAATGGCGGCTATGAACGCCACGAATACGATCCCGACAATTCCCGCATCGGTTTTTCCGCAACGGGAAGTCTCAAACGCTCCGAGTATGGCATTGCCAACGGCATTCCTGCGCCGGGGTCCGATTTCGGTGTCGGCGATGAAGTGGACATCATTCTGGAGGTTGAGTTTTCCCGCCCGCATGACAGCAAAGCCGACTAGCGCTGCTTTGCCCCCTGCGCCATAGTGAAGGGGCAATCAGGGGAGAGGCGGATGAGACGGTGGATAAAAGCGGCGGCGGCATTGGCGCTTGCGGCAAGTTTTAGCGCAGAACTTTCGGCGGAGCCGGTCCCGAGGCTCGACGGAACCTGGGTGGTTGACAGCTATACCTTCCGCCCGATCTCCGCGATGGACGCGGAAGGCGCGGATGCCCATCTCGGCCGCACACAATATTTCGAGAAAGGTTTTGCCGAGGGTCCGTTCTTCAACTGTAATTTCGAAGGCCTCAGCCTTTCTTACAAAGTCCGCGATGTTGCCGGGTTCATGCAAGACCCGGATAACATCCCTTACGCCGAAGCCGGGCTTTCCGGCGGGCAATTTCTCGAGCATGATATTGCCTGCGAGAAGAACGGCGACCGGCTGACGATGCTCACCAGTGAAAATGCGATGGAAGCTTTCATCGGTTTTGACGGCGTGATCTTTCACTTGAATTACGCCGAAGAGTAATCCGGCGTGCCGCTGCTTTATACTTATGTTTGAAGCGGCGTATAACCTCTGCAAATGGCAGTATTTCTGCACAGAATAAAGTCATTCGTTTAATCGACTTTAACCTTACCCGGGTTACACATCCCCACGATTTTTTGGGGATGAAGAATCATGAAAAGAAAAACAATGAGAGTCCTGGCCTTTGGGCTGGGCATGGTTGCCTTTGCCGGTGGCACGGCAGGGGCGAATGAACTGGGCCTGCGCGGCCCCGCGCTTCCGGCGAATGCCGATGAAGCGATGCTCGATGACGGGGCCGCCAAGACGCGGCTCGAAATTTTCGAGCGCATGACCGACTTCCAGGAATATGTGCAAGGCAAGCCGCTTGAATTGCTGCGTGCCCGCCAGGCCGGGGCGCTGCCCAATGTCGGCATCAAGTTCGGCGCGGGCTTCACCGGCACGGTCGTTTATGAGCGCACGAATACGGATGGCAAGTTCCCGATCCTCTCCCGCCTGCCGGGCCAGCACACCGGCAGCTCGGATACGCAGTGGATCGTGAACGATGCCGCCTGGGGCGCGGCGGTGTCGGCGGGGGATTGGCTGACCGGTTATGCGCAGCTTGAATATATCGACACGCGCTATCCGGGCGAGGAAGACATTCAGCTTCGCAAGGCTTTCGGTGTTGTCGGTAATCTCGACCGCTTTCCGCTCTATGCCTATTTCGGCCGTAACACGATCGATTTCGGCGACATGTCGACCTACAATCCGTTCACGCATAACATGAATACGCACTTCTTTTGGGCTCTGTCGAAAGACCCGGTCCTCGGCGTCGGCGCGGTTTATGATGGCTGGCATGTGGTCGGCACGATCATTCCGGAAGGGCGCCATCAGCGCACCGCCGATACCGAAGGCAGCGACTTCTTCGGCAATTATGCGCTCAATGCCACGAAGGCCGTGGACCTCGGCAACGGCGTGCGGCTGAAAGGCGGTCTCGGTTATCTGCACCGCACGATCTACAACACCGTCATCCCGCACCACACGAGCGCTATGGCGGCGGGCCAGACGCGCTCGGATAACGCGGCGGTGGACGCCAACCTGACCCTCGGCTGGGGCCCCTTCGATGTGATGGCCGAATACACGACCACGCTCGAAGACTGGCCGGCCACGGGCGAGAAGGTGGAGGCGCTCACCGTGCAGGGCCGTTACAAGGATTCGATCCTTTCCTATCCGACCGAATATTCCGCTGTGTATAGCCGCGGCGATTTCGGCCCGAACGGCTCGGAGTTTGAATTCATGGAACAGATGGCGCTCGGGCTTGAAACCCATATCGACGAAAATTTCTCGATCGGTCTTGAATATGTGCGCAATCACGGCTTCGCGCCGCTTGTGAATATTCAGGTCACCTCCGACCAGTCGGTGAAGACCGATACATTCATTGCCGGTATCCACGTCTATTTCTAAGACAGGCAAACAGACATGAGCGAAGGCCGGGCGCAAGCGCCCGGCCTTTTCGTTTTCGGGGCCAAGATGATCTATTTCTTCTCATTGGCGAAATAGGTACTCTGTCTCTGCTTGGCGAGCGCGAGCGATGAGAAGGAATTGAAGATGCGGCGTATTTCGGGGTTTTGGGCGGCAACACTTATTTCGGCAGGGGCAATGACCGGGGCGGGTGCACCGGCGCTGGCTGATGGCAATGCCGACAATCTGGCCTGTTTCGAGCAGTTCAAACCGGGGGGTGATGAGCGTCTCGCCATCTATTATTGCAGCCGGGCGATCCAATCCGGCGATCTGGCGCCGCCGGACAAGGTGACGGCGCTTCTCAACCGCGGTGTGGCGCATAAGAAGACCGGCAACCTGCAAATGGCGATTGTCGATTATACCGCCGCGCTGGGCATTGCTCCGGATGATGCGCTGGTTCTGGCGAACCGGGCGAATGCCTACCGCGAATCGGGCAAGCTTGTCGAAGCGCTGGCCGACATCAACCGGGCGCTGGAACTTCAGCCGGAGCGAGCCGCCTCTTATTATGTGCGCGGCTCGATCTATGAAGCCCAGGGCAAAGAGGCCGAAGCGCGCGCCGATTTCCTGAAAGCCTATGAGCTCAATCCGGAAAGCGGCGAATATAAAGACAAGGCCTGGGACGCGGGCGCCCAGCAATAAGAGCGGCCAATCGAAAGCAAAGACGAAGGATCAGTAGATGCGGAAATTGGATGTTGTCGGCACCGTCATGGAGGCCTATCGCGGCGCCTATTCGCATTTCCTCGATCTGGTGAAACTCGTCTGGCTGCCCGTCACGATCTACATTATCGCCAATATCGCCCAGCAGGCTTTTCTGCAGCGCCGCCTTGAGGAGTTGCAGCAGCAGGACCCGGACTCTTTGATCAGCGTCACGGAGGCCTTTTCCCTGCCCATCGTTCTGCTCATGCTGGTCGGGCTTTTCACCTGGCCGATGATCGCCGTGGCCTGGCACCGCTTCGTGCTCTTGGGGGACAGGGGCGCGGGCGCGGTCAATTTCCATTTCGGCCGCCGGGAAGCGGTGTTCTTGCTCGCCTCGATCTTTCTCGTGCTCTTGGCGCTGCCTGCCTTCCTCGTTGCCATGGTCAGCGGGGCGCTTGCCGATCCTGTGAGCGGCGATACCGCGCTTTCTTTCGGCCTTGCCATTCTTGCCCTGGTTTTGGCCATTGCCGCCGTTTATTACTCGGTCCGCCTCGCGCTGCTTTTGCCGGCGGTGGCGATCGGCGAGCCGCTCAATGCCCGCGCCATTCTGGAGATCACGAAGGGCAATTTCTGGCGGCTGCTCGGCATGATCATTTTGAACATGCTTTTCATCATGGTGATCGCCATTGCGCTGAACGTTGTCGGTGCGCTTGTCTCGCTCATCCCGGGCGGCATTGTCGTGGCCATCGGGCTGCAGGCGCTATATATCATCCTCTTTCAGATCACTTCCGTCGCCATTCTCTCCATCGCCTACCGCGATCTTTCGGGCATGAATGACGGGATGGGCATGAGCGGGGCAGGCGACGTTTACGACCGTTAACGGGCCAGACGCGCCCCGGAAACTCACGCAAAAATGGCTTAAAACGGACATTTTTAGCATATTTGCATTTGCCGGTCCGGCGGGCTAGGCTCCGCCCACCAGACGAGATAGAGACAGGGCGCGTCACCGGGCGCGCCGCACGATCATCCGAAATCGCAGCGCAATTTCAACGGCTATGCTTTGTGAGCCGCCTCCTGCCTTGCAGGGCTATGTTCGGCGCCTATTTGTTGAGGTAGCGGCAATCGGAGCAGCTTTCGCATATGGCAAGCGCCTATGGGCCTGCCCGAGAAGGAGTGAGTGTCATGTCCGTCCACGCCAAGGTTAAACGCATCACCGTTCCGGAAATCCGTGCCCGCAAGAACGGTCAGCCGATCGTTTCGCTCACGGCCTATCACGCCCATACCGCCCGCTATATCGACCCTTATGTCGATCTCATTCTCGTGGGCGATAGCCTGGGCATGGTGATGTACGGCATGGAAACCACCCTTGGCGTCACGCTCGATATGATGATCGCTCATGGCTCGGCCGTGGTGCGTGGCACGGAGCGCGCGCTTGTCGTCGTCGATATGCCCTTCGGCACGTATGAAGAATCGCCGCAAATCGCCTTCCGCAACGCGGTGCGGGTGATCAAGGAAACCGGCTGCACGGCCGTGAAGGTGGAAGGCGGCGCGCGCACCGCCGAGACGATCCGCTATCTCGTGGACCGGGGCATCCCCGTCATGGCCCATATCGGCCTGACCCCGCAATCGACACAGGTCATGGGCGGCTTCAAGACACAAGGGCGCACCAAGGACGAGTGGGCCGCCATCGAGGAAGATGCCAAGGCCGTGGCCGAAGCGGGCGCCTTCGCCGTGGTCGTGGAAGGGGTG
Source organism: Tepidicaulis marinus (assembly GCF_000739695.1). Taxonomy (GTDB): domain Bacteria; phylum Pseudomonadota; class Alphaproteobacteria; order Parvibaculales; family Parvibaculaceae; genus Tepidicaulis; species Tepidicaulis marinus. The sequence goes on along the minus strand of NZ_BBIO01000012.1, from coordinate 22,278 downwards.
GCCGAGCCGCTCGCCGCGCGCCTGACCGGCCTGATCGACATTCCCACCGTCGGCATCGGCGCCTCTTCTGCCTGTGACGGGCAGATTCTGGTGCTCGAAGATATGCTGGGTCTTTCGCCCCGCCCGCCGAAATTCGTCAAGGAATATGCGACCATGGGCGCGGCCATTGCCGGCGCCGCCGAGGCATATGCCGAGGAAGTGCGTAGCCGGGCCTTTCCGGCTCCCGAGCATACCTACAAGATGAAGAAGGTGGACGGCGAGGTCTGATTTTTCCCGGTTTTAAGGGAAAAATCGCCCCCGCGAAGTTTGCCAACGCCTTGAAAGCTCTGTACCTTACGGCACAAATGCGCGGCGCCCGCCGCGCCGATGAATGGCCTGTGCCGGAGACACCCGTTGAGCGATATTTTCCGTGAAGTAGAAGAAGATCTGCGCCGCGACGAGCTGCGCAAGATTTGGGACAAATACGGCATTTATGTCGTCGGCTTGGGTCTGGGCATCGTGCTTGTCACGGCTGCGGTGGTGGGCTGGCGCGCCTATAGCCTGTCCGAGGCCGAAGAGGCCTCATTGGCCTATGAAGCGGTGCTGGCGGAGGCCGAGGAAAACCCGCAGGCGGCTGCCGACAAGCTGGCGGCGCTTGCCGAGGAAAGCCCAGCGGGCTACGCCGCCCTTGCGCAGCTTCGCCGCGGCGCGGCGCTGGCCGAGGAAGGTGACCGTCAGGGTGCGGTCTCCGTTTATGAGCAGCTTGCCTCCAACGGCGCGGCAGGCGGGATCATTCAGGAACTCGCCCAGATCAAGGCGGCAAGCCTTTTGATCGGCCAGGCGAGCCATGACGATATCCGCCTGCGCCTTGTGGGGCTGACGGGCGAGGGCAAGCCCTGGCGCAATCTGGCGCGGGAACTTCTGGGCCTGAGCGCTTATCAGGCAGGCGAATATGCCGAAGCCCGCTCGCTCTTTCAGGAAATCACCCGCGACAACACCGCAACCCCGGGCCTGCGCGACCGGGCGCATGTCATGATCGCGTTGATCAGCCCCAAAATAGCGGCTGAAGCGCTTGAGAGCAGCGCGGCAGCCGGCGAACAAGCGCCCGAAGAGGGCGCGGACGTACCTGCGGGTGAGTGATTTTCCGGGCATGAATGAAACGGGCCGGCCGGATAGGATGCCGGAACGGGCAATGACAGAAACTGGCGAAAAAAATGGGAAACCGCGAATGACGTCTCGATGGGGTGCCTGGGTGACGATCGCTGCGCTGGGTTTCGGCCTGGCCGGATGTGAAACGGTGGGGGACCTGTTCTCCGCAGGCGGCAACGAAGAAAAACTGCCCGGCGAGCGCATCTCGATCATGACGCTCGAACAGTCGCTGGAAGCCGATCCGCGCATCGCCGATCTGCGCGTCGTTCTGCCCAAGCCTTATGAGAACGAAAATTGGGCGCAGCCCGGCGGCTTTGCCGATAACGTTCTGCACCACCTGGAAGCAGGTCCCCTCGACATGGCCTGGAAGCGGGATGCGGGCGCAGGTTCCGGCGGCTCTGCGCGGCTTGCCAGCGCGCCCATCATTGCCGAAGGCCGGGTCTATGTTCTCGATGCGGATGCGGATCTGCGCGCTTTCGATGCGCAAAGCGGCGGCCAGCTCTGGCGCGCCGACCTGACGCCGGAGAATGAAAACGACGAAGAAGGCCGCGGCGGCGGCGTCGCATTTGAAGACGGCAAGGTTTTCGCCACCACCGGCTTCGGCCAGGTTGTGGCGCTCGATGCCGCCTCGGGCGAGGAGCTTTGGCGCCAGGGCGTGGGCGTGCCTTACCGCGCCGCGCCGACGGTCAATGGCGGGCGTGTTTTCACCATCACCTCCGACAATCAGACGGTGGTGCTGGCGGCGGCAAATGGCCAAGTCCTGTGGCGCCATCAGGGCATTACCGAGGCTGCCGGCATTCTGGCGGCGACGAGCGCAGCGGTGTCTGGCTCCATCGTCATCGTGCCTTATTCCTCCGGCGAGCTTTTCGCGCTGCGGGTGGAAAACGGCAACGTGCTTTGGAGCGACTCGCTGACACGCACGGGCTCGCTCAGCTCGCTGACGGAACTCAACGATATTGCCGGGCGTCCGGTGATCGACCGGGGCCGCGTTTATGCCGTCTCTCATTCCGGGCGCATGGTCGCCATCGACATCCGCACCGGCGAGCGCGTCTGGACGCGGAACATTTCCGGCGTGCAAACGCCGTGGGTCGCGGGCGATTTCATTTATCTCGTCACCACGGAAGCCGAACTGCTCTGCCTCTCGCGCCGGGACGGGCGCGTGCGCTGGATTGCGCAGCTCGCCCGCTTCCGCAATGAAGAGGCCCGGCGCGATCCCATTCAATGGAGCGGTCCCATTCTGGCCGGAGACCGGCTGGTGCTGGGTTCCTCGCGCGGGCTCCTCATATCGGTTTCGCCTTATGACGGGGAAAAACTGGGCTCGTTCGATATCGACGAACCGGTCTATATTGCTCCCATCGTGGCCAAGGGCACGCTTTACGTGCTGACCGATGACGGCGATCTGGCCGCCTTCCGCTAAAGGCGGCGGGCCAACCGGCGCCCCTTTGGCCGGGATTTGATTTCCGGGACTTGTTTTAGAGAGAAGGTTCACCCCTTGTCGTTCAAGCTTGCCATTGTCGGGCGCCCCAATGTGGGCAAATCGACCCTGTTCAACCGTCTGGTCGGGCGCAAGCTCGCGCTGGTGGACGACACGCCGGGCGTCACCCGCGACCGGCGCGAAGGGGAGGGCAAGCTCGGCGATCTGGAATTCACCGTGGTCGATACCGCCGGGCTGGAAGAGGCCAAGGGCGATGCGCTGGAAGCGCGCATGCGCCAGCAGACCGACCTTGCCATTGCCGAAGCTGATCTTTGCCTGCTTCTGATCGATGCGCGCGCTGGGGTAACGCCGCTTGACCGGCATTTCGCGCAGCTTCTGCGCCGCTCCGATGCGCCTGTCGTTCTTGCCGCGAACAAATGCGAAGGCAACGCTGCCCATGACGGGCTGGTGGAGGCTTACGAGCTTGGCCTCGGCACGCCCATCGCCCTTTCCGCCGAGCACGGGCAGGGGCTTGGCGATCTTTACGATCTTCTTCAGCCGCTCGTGCAAGCCGTGCAGGAAGGCGAGATCGCCGACACCATCACCGAGGAAGCCGAGCTTGAGGACGAAGAAGGCTTCGACCCGGAAACCCCTTTCGAGCCCGACCTCGAAGCGCCGCTGCGCATTGCCGTGGTGGGCCGGCCCAATGTCGGCAAGTCCACGCTGATCAATCAGCTGATCGGCGAGGACCGGATGCTGACGGGCCCGGAAGCCGGGATCACCCGCGATGCCATTGGCGTTGAATGGGAATGGCGCGGACGCAAGGTGAAGCTCTTCGACACGGCCGGTATGCGCAAGCGCGCGCGGGTGACGGAGAAACTCGAAAAGCTTTCCGTCGCCGACACATTGCGCGCTATCCGCTTTGCCGAAGTCGTGGTGCTGATGATCGATGCGACCATTCCCTTCGAAAAGCAGGACCTGCATATCGCCGATCTGGTGGAGCAGGAAGGGCGCGGCCTTGTCGTCGCCGTCAACAAATGGGACCTGATCGAGGACGGGCAGGCCGTGATGGCGGACCTGACGGAAAAGCTCGGCCGGCTTCTGCCGCAAATCCGCGGCGTGCCGATCATCACGTTCTCGGCGCTGGCGGGCAAAGGCACCGACAAGCTGATGCCGCGCATCGAAGAAGTGCACACGGTCTGGAACAGCCGTGTTTCCACCGGCAAGCTCAACCGCTGGCTGGAAGGGGCGGTGGGCCGCCATCCGCCGCCGGCGGCAAGCGGGCGGCGCGTTTCGCTGAAATATATTACGCAGGTCAAATCGCGCCCGCCGACTTTCGCGATCTTTTCCAGCCGCGCCGAAGAAGTGCCGCCCTCTTACAAGCGTTATCTCATCAACAGCATGCGCAAAACTTTCGGCCTGCCCGGCGTGCCGATCCGCATCTTCATGCGTAAAACGAAGAACCCTTACGCAAACCGCGCCAGAAAGCGCTAGGGCGCAGACAATGTCAGTGCGCAAGTAGGCTGCACCGCTTTCAGAAAAACGGGATCGTGAGACACCACGATCAACGCGCCTTTGAAATCCTGCAACGCGGTCTCGAGTGCATGCAGTGCATCCAAATCGAGATGATTGCTCGGTTCGTCCAGCAATAGAAACCGGGCAGGGGCGGGGCCGTTCAGCAGACGGACGAGATGGGCGCGCATACGCTCGCCGCCGCTTAGTGCGGAAAGCGGCAGAAGCGCCTTCTCGCGCCGCAAACCTGCCCGGGCAAGCGCAGTTCGGATTTCATCTTGCCCCATCTCGTTGCCCCAATGACGCCGGCAAAGGTCGAACGGACTTGCGTCCAATGCGCCGCTCATTTCCTGGCTCATGAGGTGAGGCTTGATGTGGGTCTGCAGCGTGCCGGCCGAGGGCTGAGCAAGACCGGCGATGAGGCGCAGCAAGCTCGTCTTTCCCGCGCCGTTCGGGCCGGATAATGCAAGGCGGGCCGGGCCCTTCAGCATCAGCTTCACCTTGCGCAATATCTCTCTGCTGCCCCGTGTGTAGGACAGATCATCAATGGTTAGAGCCTTTTCGCCGGGCGTTACTTGCGTTGCGGCGCTATCGAACTGAATGGGTGTTTGCGGGGCGATTTCTTGCTGGGCCTCTTGCAGCCGTTCCGCCGCGCTTTCGAGGCGCATTTCACGAATGGCGGCGAGGCGGGCACCGGTCTTGCCGGAGCGGTCTTTTCGGGCATCGAGCAGAATTTTAGGTTGGCTGCCCTCGCTCCTGCTTTTCTTTCCCCGCGCGGCATTCCGCTCATGCCGCTCGCGCGCATTTTGAGCCTGCAGGCGCAAGCGGGTCTGATCCTTCTTTGCATCAGCGAGGCTGCGCTGCGCGGCTTCTTGTGCTTGCCGCCGCTGCGTGTCGAAGGCGTGATAAGGGCCGCTATAGACGTGGAGACGACCGCGCGGTGTCAGCTCCCATATCTCCTGTGCATGGGAAAGCGCTTCGCGGTCATGGCTGATCAAAAGCCAGGCAGCTTTTTCCGAGCTGAGCCATTCGTAAAGCCATGCACGGGCAGCGGAATCGAGATGGTTCGTCGGTTCATCCAGAATGTAAAAATCCGGCCTCAGGCGCGCGGCCGCCAGAAGGCGCAGACGGATCTTTTCCCCGCCACTTAAGCTGGCATAGGACTGAGTAAGTGAGAGCCGTCCGAGCCCGGCACTTTCCAAAAGCGCCAGCAAGCCTTCCTTGAAGGTCCAATTCTGTCCGATCAGTGCAATGTCATCTGCACTGGCTTTGCCTTGCTCTGCCCGCTTCAATGCAGCGAGCAAGGCTCTCGCGCCGAAAATATCGGCCACCTGTGTTTCGCCGGTATAAACGGTATCCTGAAAAACGAAAGCGCCTGTGCCATTGGCCGTGATCAGCCCGGCAGCAGGCGGGCGAAGGCCTGCGGCAAGCTGCGCAAGCGTCGTCTTTCCCCGCCCGTTCGGCGCGACAAGCGCGGCGCGGGCACCGGTGTTCAAGGTGAAATCGATATTGGAAAAAAGTGCTCTGCCATCTGGCAGATGGAAGGCAAGTGCCTCGCCCCGAAGCAGCGCGCGCGTCATGGCTATATCCCGACAAAAGGTAAGAAAACCAGTTCTGACGGGTTAGTGACGCATCGGTTCCAAGCCTCCATTTGGAAGAGCTTAGGAAATAGCGCTTCGGGCGCGGAGTTTCAAGCCCCGGAGAAGAGCGCCCAATGCACATGCGGCTTTTCAGATGAGCGGTATCCATATCTCGATGCGGCCTGTCCCCGTAGCGGCATCGAAATCGGGCCCGTATTTTTCAAAGAAAAGATCATATTCATCGGCAAAGGAAAGGCCGGAATGCGGCAGCCAGTTTTCCCAAATGGCGTGGATCGTCTGGTGGAGACCGGCGGCGCTGCCCTGATGTTCGAAGACGGCGTATTTGCTTGCAGGAAGGTTGACCTCCTCCCAGCCGGGAAAGGGCAGCTTGCTTCCCGCCGCTATCTCGACGCCGCATAGATAGTGCATCCCTTCGCCCTTCAGGCCGTGGCAGATGCCGTAATGCGCATCGCCCTTTTTGCCGGGCACATCGCCATGGGCGCCAAGTTCGCCCCATTGGGCCGGGATACCGCTCATGTCGCCGTCCCGGTAGTGCCGGTCGATACCGGCAATGCGGCTTGCTGCCAATTCTTCAATGCGCGGCACGGGGATAGACGCACGGTTTCTTTCTGCCATTTCGTACCACTCCTGGAATTGATGGAAGAAATGGGCGGGGCCTTGCCCGCTCATTTCTTAAGGTTTTAGCGAGCGTTGATGATCTGCATCGTTTCCGGATCGAAAGGCGAGGAATAATGCTCATGGGAAATTTTCCAACCCTCCGCCGTCTTGCGGCAGCAAACGGTGGCACGCATCCAGCCTGTCTGCGTCTCGCCCTTTTCGTCCGTGCCGCCGCAAAGCGATAGGTAGTGCGCGAACGCAAGCTCGCCGCTCTGTTCGATTTCAAGGTCATGCAGATCCATGATCATCTCGCTGCCCGGCATCATCTCCATGCACATTTTCCAATGCGTGCGGTAAGCCTCCAAGCCTTTGAACTCGAGCTTGGAAATGGCATCGAAGGCGCGGATATCGGGCGTGTATAACGTCATGATCTTGCCGACATCACCGGCTTTGGCGGCCTTTATCCAGTCATCGATAAGCGCGCGGATGGCGTCTTCTTCCGTCAGTTTCAAAGCAGCATCAGCCATTTTCGTTTTCCTTCCGGAAAATGTTTAAAAGGACCGGTGTCCTCTTGAGGGGAAAGAGGACACCGGCATCAAGAGCCTTGCCGCGTCTGGTGCGGCCCGGTCGTTACGCGCTTTTGCGGGCGGGGGCGTCTTCGTATTCGTCGTGCCGGCGCATCCAATCCATGATCTCGGTCTCGTTCCGCCCTTTGGGTGCGAAATCGAGCAGCATATAAGCGCCAATCACTTCTTCATTGCCGCGCGCATAGGAGGAATAGGTGTGGAACACATCGCCGTTTTCATCCCGGTAGAAGGCGCTGAAGCCGGGCGCTTCCTCACCGGGGTTTTCGCTGGCGGGCGCGAAATTGTAAGTTGCCCGGCCCGCTTCCACGTCTTCCTTGCGGAAAGAGACATGAAAATCGTAATTGAAATCGCTGCCATTCGATGAAGCCCAGTCGAATTGCCAGCCCATGCGTTTCTTATAGGCTTCGATTTCACCCAGCGGCGCGCGGGAAACGGCCATCAGCGTCACATCGTGATGCTTGATGTGCTGGTTGGCGCTGTCAAAGTGATCGGCCAGAAACGAACAGCCGCTGCAGCCCGCCTCCCAGCCCGGCGCAAGCATGAAGTGATAGATGATGAGCTGGCTGTTCTTGCCGAAAAGCTCGCCCAGCGTTTTCTTGCCCGCTTGCGTGTCGAAGACGTAAGGCTTTTCAACCTTTACCCAAGGCAGGGCGCGGCGCTCTTCGGCGATTTCATCGCGCAGGCGCGAGAATTGTTTTTCGCGCTCGAGCAGGGCCTTGCGGGCTTTAAGCCATTCGGCCGGTGTTCCCGTTGCATGCTGTACCATCGGAGTTCTCCCTTTCAGTCGGGTAAGGATCAGGCGAAGAGGGCTTCCAGTTTGTCCAGAGATCCCGTCCAGCCATGGATGTGGCCGTCGCGCGAGGTTTCATCGAAGAGTTGTTCGTGATGCAGGGTGAGGATCGTTTGTTCCCCATCGGGCTTCAGCGTGACGGTGACCTGGCTTTCGCGTTCGGGCGTCGTGATCCAGGCCCAGGAGAACACGAGCTTGGCGTTCTCCACGATCTCTTTGTAAACGCCCGAGACTTCGTGCCAGTCGCCGGTATTTTCCAGCATCTTCACGCGGAAGCGTCCGCCGATGCGCACATCCGCATCGACTTCCTTGGTTTCCACATTCTCCGGGCCGAACCACATCATCATTTTTTGCGGCTCGGTCCAGGCGGCGAAGATTTTTTCCGGCGAGGCTTTGATGCGCCTTTTGAGCGTGAGGCTCGGTTTGGTGTGTTGCTGGGTGGACATGGGGTGTCGGTCTCCACAAAAGCGGTGAGGCGGTCCAGTCCGTCGGACCAGAAGCGCGCATAACGGGTGAGCCAGTCCATGGCATCCTCCATGGGGCCCGCTTGAAGTTCACAAGAAACGATCCGGCCGCTCTTGTTACGGCTGACCAGCCCCGCCTCGGTGAGCACGTTGAGATGCTTCATCACGGCGGGCAGAGACATGTCGAACGGCCGAGCAAGATCGCTGACCGAGAGGGGCGCGTCCGCTTCCTCCAGCCGGGCAAGCAGCGCACGCCGGGTCGGGTCGGCGAGCGCGGCGAAAGTGCGGTCCAATGCGGTATCGTCATACTTAACCATAAGGTTAAGTGTTGAGGCGAAGCGGCAGAATGTCAAGAGCCCCAGCGGTTGCGGGATGCAACATTTCGCCAAGACACTGAAAGGGATAGGGAATTTTCTCGGAAAGCTGCCTGGATCCCGGCTCGGAGGCCGGGATGACGGCCTCATGTTTTGCAACGCGAGTGCCATTTACCGCAACTTTCACCCCGGGCTTGACCCGGGGTCCATGCGGCAATCAATAAAGCAGAGAAAACTAGCGCCGCTCGAAGGCCACGACCTCGCCGGTCTTTTGATAATCGGGCGAGGCAAGCTGGAGAAAGAGCGGGGCAAGTTCCGCCGGACGGGGCAGGGTGGAGGGGTCTTCGCCCGGCATGGCTTTCGCGCGCATGGCGGTCGCCACGGGGCCGGGGCTGACGAGATTGATCCGCATGGCGGTCTTCTCGTTTTCATGGGCCCAGGTTTTGACGAGGGCGTTGAGCGCGGCTTTGGTCGCCGAATAGATGCCCCAGAACGGGCGGCATTTATCGGCGGCGCCGGAGGTTACGAAAATCGCGCGGCCTGCATCGGAGCGGCGCAGCAAGGGATCGAGCGAGCGGATCAGGCGGTAATTCGCCGTCACATTGATGGTGAGCACCTGCTCCCATTCCTTCGGCTCGATATGGCCGACCGGCGTGAGCACACCCAGGAGCCCCGCATTGCCGACCAGAATGTCGAGCTTGCCCCAACGCTCATAGATCATGCCGCCCAGCCGGTCGATGGCATCGAGGTCTTTCAGATCGAGCGGCACCAGCGTCGCCTTGCCGCCGATCTTCTGAATCTCGTCATCCACTTCTTCAAGCGCGCCCACCGTGCGGGCAACCAGAATGACATGCGCGCCTTCCGCCGCCATGGCCAGCGCCACGGCGCGCCCAATGCCGCGCGAGGCGCCCGTAATCAAGGCAAGCCTGTTTTCCAGTCGGCCGGTCATGGCAACTCTCTAAAAGGGGCGGAAGGGGCCTTAGGCTATTTCCGCCAGAAGGGACAATTGGTCGGACCGTTTGGAGCCGGTCAGATCGGTCAGCTTCGTCGGGTAGCAGCCGGTGAAGCAGTGATCGGTGAGCTGGGGCGCATCTTCGTCGCGGTACTCATAGCCCATTGCCCGGTAGAGGCCGGGAACGGAAATGAAGGCCAGCGTATCGACGCCGATATATTTGCGCATGCCTTCCACGTCGTAATTGGCCGCGAGAAGCTGCTCTTTGTTCGGCGTGTCGATGCCGTAGAAATCCGGATGCGTGATGGGCGGGCTGGCGATGCGCATATGCACTTCCTTGGCGCCGGCCTCGTACATCATCTTCACGATCTTCACCGAGGTTGTGCCGCGCACGATGCTGTCATCGACAAGCACGATGCGCTTGCCCTCGACGAGAGCGCGGTTGGCATTGTGCTTCAGCTTCACGCCCAGCGCGCGTATGTGCTGGGAAGGCTCGATGAAGGTGCGGCCCACATAATGGTTGCGGATGATGCCGAGCTCGAAGGGAACGCCCGCTTCCAGCCCGTAGCCGATCGCTGCCGGCACGCCGCTGTCGGGCACCGGAATGACCATGTCGGAGGGCACGTGGGATTCGCGGGCGAGCTCGTGCCCCATCTTCTTGCGCACGTCGTAAACGCTCTTGCCCCCGATCACGCTGTCGGGGCGGGCGAAATAGATGAATTCGAAAACGCAGGGGCGCGAATGGGCGTTGGGGAAAGGATGAAGGCTCTCGATCCCGTCCTTGGTGCAGACCACCACTTCGCCGGGCTCGATTTCCCGCACGAATTTCGCGCCGATAATGTCGAGCGCCACGGTTTCCGAACACAGAATCGGCGCGCCGTGCAATTCGCCCAGAATAAGCGGGCGGATGCCGAGCGGGTCGCGCGCGCCGATCAGCTTCTTGTTGGTCAGCGCGACCAGCGCATAAGCGCCTTCCACCTGCTGCAGCGCGTCGATGAAGCGGTCCATGACATGCGCGCCGGAGGAGCGGGCGACATGCTGGAGAATGACTTCCGTGTCCGAGGTGGACTGGAAGATCGCGCCCTGGCGCACCAGCTCGTTGCGCAGCGTGACCGCGTTGGTCAAATTTCCGTTATGTGCCACGGCAAAGCCGCCGCCCCACAGGTCCGCGAAGAGCGGCTGCACGTTGCGCAGCAGCGTCTCGCCTTGAGTCGAATAGCGCACATGGCCGACGGCGGAAGTGCCGGTCAGCCGGTCGATCACGGATTGGCGGGTGAAATGGTCCCCCACCAGCCCGAGGCGGCGCTCGGAATGAAACTGCTTGCCGTCATAAGAGACGATCCCGGCCGCTTCCTGGCCGCGGTGCTGCAAGGCATGCAGCCCCAGCGTCGTCAGCGCGGCGGCATCCGGATGGTTGAAAATCCCGAAAACCCCGCATTCTTCGCGCAGTTTATCGGCATTAAGCTCATCATCGAGGATATAGGTCGGCTCGCTGATGGCCGGGGCGGCAGAGGAGGCTGCGAAGGGCAGGCTCAACTGTTCTGGTACGTCGTCAGTACGGGGCATCGAAACCATTATTCTGGGGCATCGCCGTTTGGCCTCTATTCGTTGACGGTCGTGTCAAACAACTGATCGAGGCCCTGTCGCTCGCTAGGCTTATAACCTTTTCCATCGCTCGTGTCAGCGTCTGATTGTCGCGCCGCTCCATCTGTCTCAGATCGGGACCCGCGCTCGAAGGTGGGGCGCACATCGTCCCGGTCCGGCATGAGATCGGCGAGCGCCAGCGCCGTGCTCTCCACAATGGGAGTAAGGCGCGCTTTTGCCAGCCATTCTGGGTGCTCGGAGCGGTCCGGCACTAGCCAGATAAAGAAGAGATAGGCGATCGCGATCACGATTAAACCGCGTGCCGCCCCGAAAATCAGCCCCAGCGCCCGGTCGAGCGGTCCCGGCTCGCCCGCCCGCATGCGCGAGGCCCAGCGATAGGTGAACATGGAGGCGACAAGGTAAACCGCGGTAAAGATGCCGCCCGCGGTCACCACGGCGGCAATCCATTCGGCGCTGAAAAAGTCCTGCGCGATGGGAAAGACGTAAGGATAAAGGAAGAGCGTCACCACAAGGCCGATGATCCAGGCGAGAACTGACAGCATTTCGGCCACGAAGCCGCGCGCTGTGGCCAGCAGGCCCGAGAGAAGCACCAGAACGATGATGCCAATATCGAAAACGGTCACCTTGGTTCCCCCTATCCCCTAAAGGCACAATAACGAGGCATAAGCGCTCATGAAACCGATAGATGTGCAATTAGCCCGCCAAGATCCGCGATCTCGAAAATCTCCAGCCCCTGCGCGTCCGGGCGCTGGCTGGAGGGGCTTTTGGGTAAAATCGCCCGTTTAAATCCAAGTTTCGCCGCTTCCTTCAGGCGGCTTTCCGTCTGGCTGACCGGGCGCACGGCGCCCGACAGGCTGATCTCGCCGAAAAGCACCGTATCGGCGGGAATGGTTTTATTGGAAAGCGAGGAAATTAGCGCCCCGGCGACGGCAAGATCGGCTGCCGGTTCCACGATGCGCAGGCCCCCCGCCACATTGAGATAGACGTCCTGGCCGCTCAAGGAAAGCCCGCAGCGCGCATCGAGCACCGCCAGCACCATGGAAAGACGGCCCGAATCCCAGCCCACCACGGCGCGGCGCGGATTGCCGAGGCCGCTATCGGCGACCAGCGCCTGAAGTTCCACGAGCACGGGCCGCGTGCCCTCGATCCCGGCAAAGACCGCCGTGCCGCTCGTCTCCCGGTCCCGCTCGCCGAGGAAAAGGGCGGAGGGGTTGGAAACCTCGGCAAGGCCAAGCTCACCCATCTCGAACACGCCGATCTCGTTCGTCGGCCCGAAACGGTTTTTCACCGCGCGCAGAATGCGGAAATGATGCCCGCGCTCGCCTTCGAAATAGAGCACCGTATCGACCATGTGCTCCATGACGCGGGGGCCCGCGATCTGCCCGTCCTTGGTGACATGGCCGACAATGATCACCGCCGCGCCCGACTTCTTGCCGAAGCGCACCAGTTCCTGGGCGCAGGCGCGTACCTGGCCGACCGTGCCCGGCGCCGATTCGAGGCTGTCCGTCCACATGGTCTGAATGGAATCGATCACCACCACATCCGGCCGGTCCTCGCCGTCCAGCGTTGCGATAATGTCTTTGAGGTTGGTTTCCGCGCCGAGCGCCACGGCGCTGTCGGCAAGGCCGAGACGGCGCGCGCGCATGCGCACCTGATCGATCGCTTCCTCGCCGGAAATATAGACCGCTTCGAGCTTGCGCTTGGCAAAAGCCGCCATGGCTTGCAGAAGAAGCGTGGATTTACCGATGCCCGGATCGCCGCCCACCAGCAAAACGGAGCCGGGCACGAGGCCGCCGCCGCATACCCGGTCGAATTCCTCGATGCCGGAAAGATGGCGCGGTGTTTCCGTTAGCTCGCCGTCCATGGCGACGAGTTTGATCTGCCGGCCCTTTTTGCCGCCAACCTTGGCGGGCGGTCCGCCGGCGACGCCGGAGGTTTCGGGCACCTCTTCGGAGATCGAGTTCCATTCGCCGCAGGCTTCGCAGCGGCCCACCCAGCGCGCATAAACCGCGCCGCAGCTTTGACAGACGAATTGCGTCTTGGCGCGCGCCATGTCTCAGTGCCCTTGCAGGAAGAAAAACGGGGGCAGGGCGCAAGGCCGCTGCATGGACCCCGGGAGAGGCCCGGGGTGACAGTTTTTAATTTGGGAACAGCACTGCGTCATCGCGTCTCTTTATTCAGCCTCACGGCTTCAGGATTTCCATCTGAATGGGGCCTTCGGCGCGGCCATGGATGAACTGATCCACATATTCGTTGCCGCTATGATCGACATCTTCTTTCTTGCCGTACCAGATGATCTCACCTTTGTAGATCATGGCGATGTAGTCGGCGATCTTGCGCGCGCTGGCCATGTCATGGGTGATGGAGAGCGTCGTCGCGCCGAGATCCTGCACGCGCTCGATGATCAGATCGTTGATGACATCGGCCATAATCGGATCGAGGCCTGTGGTCGGCTCGTCGAAGAAAATGATTTCAGGCTCCGTGGCGATGGCGCGGGCAAGGCCGACGCGTTTTTGCATGCCCCCTGAAAGTTCGGCCGGGTAAAGCTCGCCCACTTCCGCGCCCATGCCGACTTTGGCGAGCGTGTCGATGGCGATTTCTTTGGCTTCCTTGCGGCGCATGTTCTGGCCTTGAATAAGGCCGAAGCCGACGTTTTCCCAGACCGGCAGACTGTCGAAAAGCGCGCCGCCCTGAAAGAGCATGCCGAATTTCTTCAGCAGTTCTTCCTTGCGCTTGGCCGGCACGCGCAGCATGTCCTCGCCGTCCACTTCGATGGCGCCGCTGTCGGGTTTGACGATGCCGAGCACGCTTTTCAGCATGACGGATTTGCCGGTGCCCGAGCCGCCGATCACCACGACGGACTTGCCTTTCGGCACGGCCAGATCGATGCCGTTCAGCACCACCTTGGAGCCGAAGCGTTTGTGCACATCCGTGAGTTTGAGTTTGGCCTCTTCCATGTCGTCCTTTTTTCGTCTTAGCGCACGTAGCATGGCATCAGGATGAGAAGAGCAGGGAGGTCATGACGTAGTTCGCCGCCAGGATGAAGATCGAGGCGGTGACCACGGCGTTCGTCGTCGCCCGGCCGACGCCTTGCGCGCCGCCCTTGCTGTTGAAGCCGTGGAAACAGCCCATCAGCGCGATAATGAAACCGAAGACCGCCGCCTTGATGAGGCCCGAGGTAATGTCGTCATACTCCAGGAAGTCGTAGGTGTTTTTAATGTAGACCCCGGCATTGAAATCGAGGCTCTGGGTGCCGACGACGAAGCCGCCGAAAATACCGATCACATCGCCGATGAAAACCAGAAGCGGCAGGGTGAAGATCGCCGCCATCAGGCGCGGCACGACGAGATATTTATGCGGGTTGGTGGAGAGCGTGGAAAGAGCGTCGATCTGTTCGGTCACGCGCATCGTGCCAAGCTCGGCGGCGATGGCGGCGCTGGCGCGCCCGGCCACCATCAGCCCGCCCAGAACCGGGCCAAGCTCGCGGGTGATGCCCAGTGCCACGATGGTCGCCACAATGGTCTCGGAATTGAACTGGTCGCCGCCATAATAGATTTGCAGCGCCAAAACGCCGCCCGTGAAAAAGGCGGTCAGCGCGACAACGGGCAGCGAGAAATAGCCGATGCGCAGCATCTGCTGGCCGATCTGACGCCAATAGAAGGGCGGGCGCAGCAAATGGCTGACCCCGACCCAGGCGAACAGCGCCAGCTTTCCCGTCTCCGCCAGTAGCGCCAGGACGACGCGTCCCACGGCGGCAAAAATATTCACGTCTCGTCCCCTGAACTTTGCTGGGCCAATGGTGCCGGGGCCGCCGCACCATGCGGCGCCGGGTGCCCGGATACAGCCGGTTTATACGTCCTATGGTAGCGGTTTCCCAAGCGCGTTAGCACTTCATAGCCAATTGTTCCGGCGGCTGTTGCAAGATGGTCAATGCTCACTCTAGCACCCAGAATTTCGGCCATATCTCCCACTTTGGGTAAATCCTTCGGGAGCGCGCTGACATCCGCCGTGATCAGGTCCATGGAAACGCGCCCGGCAAGCGGCACACGGCGCCCGCAAATCACAACCTCTGCTTGTGGTTTTTGATCCCCCACGCGGCGGAAAAACCCATCCCCGTACCCTACCGCAATGGTCGCGATTCGCATCGGCCCCGGCGCGGTAAAGGTGGCGCCGTAGCCGACCGTCTCCCCGGCCTCCAAATGCCGGACCTGCAGGATGCGGCCTGACGCATAGACCACCGGCTTGAAAGGGCTTTCCCGGTGCTCATGCATCGGGTTGCCGCCATAAAGGCCGATGCCGGGGCGCACCAGATCGAAATGATAATCGGGCCCGAGAAAGACCCCCGCCGTGTTGCAAAGGCTTGCCCGCGCCTTTGGAAAGGCGGCGCGGAAAGCGGCAAAGCGTTCAAGCTGGCGCTTGTTCATCTCGCTCTCCGGTTCCTCGGCGCAGGCCAGATGGCTCATCACAAGGTCAACCTCGAGCGCCCGGCGCGCTGCCTCATTGGCGAGCAGCCACCCGGCCTCGTCTTTTTCAAGGCCGAGCCGGTTGATGCCGGTGTCAAGATGAAGCCCGGCAGGCAGCTTGCCTGCGCTTTGGGTAAAAGCGAGCCAGTCTTCGATCTGCGCGCGGGTGGCGAGCACGGGGACAAGTTTATGATCCGCATAAAGAGGACCGGCGCCGGGAAAGAACCCGTCCAGCACGTAAATCCGCGCTTGCGGTAAAAGCGCGCGCAGCCGCACCCCTTCCAAAGGCTCGGCGACGAAGAAATCCGCGCAGCCGGCTTCGGCGAGGACCGGCGCCACCTTTTCCATGCCAAGGCCATAGGCGTCGGCTTTGACGCAAGCGGCGGTTTGTGCCGCGCCTGCTTCTTTTGCAATGCGCCGGTAATTTTCCGCAACCGCGCCGAGGTCGATGGTCAGGCTGCTGCCGCTCGCCGCCAGGGCAAGCGCGGGATCTATGTCGTCGGGCGTGCGGCTCAATACATTTCTTCCGGCAGGTGGTCCTGGGCAATGTAATCGCCGAACCGTGTAATCTCGGACTGGAACTGCAGCTTGACGGTGCCGGTCGGGCCGTGGCGCTGCTTGCCGATAATCACTTCGGCAAGGCTGTGCACCTTTTCCATTTCTTCCTGCCATTGCAGGTGCTCGGGCGTGCCCTCGCGGGGCTCCGAGCGGGCGACGTAATATTCCTCGCGGAAGACGAACATCACAACGTCCGCGTCCTGTTCGATGGAGCCGGATTCGCGCAAATCCGAAAGCTGCGGGCGCTTGTCCTCGCGCGCTTCCACTTGGCGCGAAAGCTGAGAGAGCGCGACGATCGGCACGTTGAGTTCCTTGGCGAGCGCCTTGAGGCCGGTGGTGATCTCCGTCACTTCCTGCACGCGGTTTTCCGTGCGCGAACCGGCGAGCAGCTGCAGATAGTCGACCATGAGCAGCCCCAGCCCGTGCTGGCGCTTCAGGCGGCGGGCGCGGGCGGCAAGCGTTGCGATGGTCAGCCCGCCCGTATCGTCGATATAAAGGGGCAGGCCCTCAAGCTCCTGCGCGGCTTGCACGAAATGGTGCCATTGATCCTGATCGATCTTGCCGCGGCGCAGCTTTTCGGACGGGATGCCCGAATGTTCGGCCAGTAGACGCGTGGCAAGCTGCTCGGAGGACATTTCCAGCGAGAAGAACCCGACAACCGCCCCGTCCGTCACATGCACCGAGCCGTCGGGCCGGTGCTCGGCCTTATAGGCGCGCGCCGCATTGAAGGCGATATTCGTGGCAAGCGCGGTTTTACCCATGGAAGGGCGCCCGGCCAGGATGATCAGGTCGGAGGCTTGCAGCCCGCCCAGCTTTTCATCGAGATCGCGCAGCCCCGTGGAAATGCCCGACAGCCCCCCGTCGCGCTGATAGGCGGCGGCGGCCATATCGACGGCGGTGGTGATGGCGCTCGCAAATGCCTCGAAGCCGCCTTCATATTTTCCTTTTTCCGCCAGGCTGTAGAGCGCTTGCTCCGCATCCAGAATTTGCGCGGAAGGCGGGTCGTCCACCGGCGCGTCATAGGCGCGGTTATGCACTTCCTCGCCGATATGAATGAGATCGCGGCGGATCGCCAGATCGTAGATCGTGCGTCCGTAATCTTCTGTGTTGATCAGCGTTGTCGCGGAGGCGGCAAGGCGGGCGAGATATTGCGTGCCGCCGATTTCCTTGATCGCCTCGTCCTGCTCGAAATAGTGTTTCAGCGTGACGGGGCTGGCGAGATGGCCCTGCGTGATCAACTTGGTCGCGGTCTCGAAAATGCGCCCATGCAGCGGCTCGTAGAAATGGCTCGCATCCAGAAAAGAGGCGACCCGGTCATAGGCCTCGTTATTGATCAGGATGGCGCCCAAAAGCGCTTGCTCCGCTTCCAGGTTATGGGGCGGCGCGCGGTAGGTGATGTCTTCGCCGCCCTGCTGGGCGATCTGCTCGAGTGCTGTGTCCATGCGTTCTTTATGCCAGAGGCCGGAGCAAGGGGATAGGCCTTCTCCGCCCCGCCGCCCAAGGTTTCACAGGAAAGATTTTCAAGCCTGTGAGTAACGGGGAAAACTATGGCTAACGCATGGCAAGGACAGGCATTTTCAGGCGCCTGTCCTTTGTGGGTAATCAGTCCGCGCCGATGGCGGTTTGGCGCTGCGGTACTTCGTCCCGGTGTGCCCGTTCCCAGTCCAGCATGTAATCGCGGGTAATGGGCAACGCGCCGATCTCCTTGGCGATCTGGAACTGGAAGACCACCATGCCTTCGTGCCGGAAGGAGGTTTCGGACCCGGCGAGATAGAACTCCCACATCCGGCAGAAGCGCTCGTCATAGATGCGCGCGGCAAAGTCCCGCTTGGCCATGAAGCGGCGGCGCCACTCGCGCAAGGTCTCGGCGTAATGCAGCCTGAGCACTTCCAGATCGCCGAGCAGCAGGCCTTCTTTTTCCAATACCGGCGCGACTTCCGAGAGTGCGGGGATATAGCCGCCGGGGAAGATGTATTTCTTGATCCAGGGATTGGTGGCGCCCGGCACGTCGAGCCGCCCGATCGTGTGAATGAGCGCCACGCCGTCCGGTTTGAGCAGATTGCGGATATGCCGGAAATATTCGGTGTAATGGTTGACGCCCACATGCTCGAACATGCCCACCGAGACGATGCGGTCGAATTGGTCGTCCAGCACCCGGTAATCCATCAGCCCGAATTTCACCCGGTCGGCAAGGCCTCGCTCGGCCGCCCGGCGCAGCGCCACGCGGTGCTGCTCTTTGGAGAGCGTGACGCCCAGTACCTTGGCGCCCGTTTCCTCGGCGAGATAAAGTCCGAGCCCGCCCCAGCCGCAGCCGATATCGAGCACGCGCATCCCCGGCTCGATTTTCAGCTTGGCCGCGATATGGCGCTTCTTGGCAAGCTGGGCATCTTCCAGGCTTTGGCCGGGCCGTTCGAAATAGGCGCAGGAATATTGTTTGTCTTCGTCGAGGAAGAGATCGTAGATGCCGCCATCGAGATCGTAGTGATGGGCGACATTGGCCTGCGCCTTGCCGAGGGGATTGTACTGGTCGATGCGGCGGCGCGCCCGGCGCAGTGTGCCCAGAAGCGAGGCAAGCGGATGCGCCCAGCCGGTGCCGATATTGGAGAGCAGCAGATCGAGAAGATCGTAAATGCCCGCCGGCTCGTCCACCGTCAGCGTGCCGTCCATATAGGCTTCACCGAGGTGAAGATAAGGATTGAGCGCCAGCTTGTGGTGCAGGGACTTGTGATGCAGGCGGATCGTCACCGGATGCCCCGTCCCGTCGCCGAAACGCAGTTCCTTGCCATCGGCATCGATGACGGTGAGATCACCGTGCCGCACGATTTTCTGTAAAACCCAACCAAACAGCATGCTTGCCTCCTGTTACGCCAAGGTGAACGCGGCTACGCATAGTTCGGTCTTCCGTCCGCCCGAATGGTTCCTGCAACAGGCACCCCCCTTTGCCCGGAGCGGGGGCGCATCCGGGATCGGGCAGAACGACCTTTCTATTCAAGAGGCAAGGAAGGGGGGCGTGCAAGCCCTATCTGCGACAAAAAACGGTCATGATGGGGCCCATAAAGGCGCATGAAAAAGGGCGCGGCGGGAAGGCCCGGCGCGCCCTTTTGAAAAGTAGAACGGGAACAGCAGCTTAGCTGTTGAGTTCCTCGTCTTCGCCTTCGGTTTCTTCGTCGGCGGCGAGCACGCCTTCCTCGAAGAATTCTTCGGCTTCGATCTCGTCTTCCTCGTCCTGGCGGCCGAGAACGTTTTCACCGCGGGCCTGCGCCTCGGCTTCGTCCTGGGTGCGCGCGACGTTCAGCGTCACGGTCGAGAAGACTTCCGGGTGCAGCATGATGCGCACGCTGACAAGGCCCAGTTCCTTGATCGGTTTGTCCAGGATCACCTGGTTGCGGGCGGTGCTGAAGCCGCCTTCGGTCAGAAGACCGGCAATGTCGCGGGTGCTGACGGAGCCGTAAAGCTGGCCGGTTTCACTGGCCGAGCGGATCACCACGAAGCTTTCGCCGTCGAGCTTGGCATGGACGGCCTCGGCCTCCTTGCGCAGCTCTAGATTGCGGGCCTCAAGCTGTGCGCGCTCTTCTTCGAAGCGGCGCAGATTATCCTTCGTGGCACGGCGTGCTTTGCCGCGTGGCAGAAGGAAGTTACGGGCAAACCCGTCCTTCACCCGGACCACATCACCCATTTGACCGAGCTTTTCCACCCGCTCGAGAAGCACGATTTCCATTAATCTCTCTCCTTGCCCGGGCTCCCGCTTGCCGCCGACAACCGGCCGCGCAGGTTCAACCAGGGATCCATCATGCCCAGGAGACCGACCGGAACGGCAAGCCACCCGAAAAACAGCAATAGGAAGTAAAAAAGGCCCAGAACGAATATCCGGGCTTTCCAAGCGCGGGAGATAGCATGGATTATCGCCAGACCCAATAGAAAATATGGGATGAAAAGGGCAATAATCAGCGCGCCCATGAAATGGGCGATTTCCCCCGGAATGAAGGTAAAGAGGAAACAGGCCCCAAAGGCCCAAAGCAGCGGGCGGGGAAGTTCCATGCGGTCGAAATCGGGCATGGGCCTGAGATTATGGCCGAAACGCATCAAAATCCGCTGTCCGGCGGCCATGGTGGCCAGAATGACGAAAAGCCAGAGCGCGGTGGCAGCCGCCGGCAAAAGCGCGGCGGCAAGCGCCACGAGGCGCTGCGGCTCGACCGGCAGGCCTTGCTCGGCCACAAAACGGGCGGCGGCCCCTGATTCCAGCAAGGACTGGCCCGCCGTCTGGCGGAGCGCGGCGGCAAGCCCCTCATAGCCGACCCAGATGATTCCCGCCTCCGCGATGACGAGCAGAAGAGCGGCCACCAGCGCCGCCCAGACCGCGATATCGCCGGGCGGGCACCAGATCACCCCTTCGGCGGGGGCGGGATGGGCATCGCTCGCCTCTTCTTCCCCGCGCTCTTCGGCAGGTTCGGGCGGATAAAGCCCCCGGCGGGAGACAAGCGGGGCGGGGCGCTCGTAAAACAGCGCCTGCCGGCTCAGCCAGAAAGCGGGAAAGGCGGCGAACAGGAAAAAGGTCAGCCCGGCCGAAAAACTGGAAATGAGGGAGAGGAAGACGAACCCGGCGGCCCCGGCAAAGGCGGCCATGCGCCCGCCCCAGCCGAGCCCGGCAACGAAAAGCGGGATGGGCGAGAGCAGCAAGGGAAAAAGCGCGAGAAGCGAACCTGACGCCGTTGAAAGAAACAAAACGGCGCTGACGAGACCGGCCCCCAGTCCAATCATCCATTGCGGCATTGGCACGGCTCCTTGGGGCGGCGGGACAGGGGCGCGGGGGGCGGCGCGGGCCTTCAGCCTTAAGGCGGCCCCCACAAGATAAAAGAAGATAAGAAACGGGCGCGGAACCTGGGTCCCGCGCCCGTAAAATCCGGCTGCTTACTTGATGATGTAAGGCAGCAGGGCCAGGAAGCGGGCGCGCTTGATGGCGCGGGCCAGCTCACGCTGCTTCTTGGCCGAAACAGCCGTGATACGGCTGGGGACGATCTTGCCGCGCTCGGAAATGTAGCGCTGCAGCAGTTTCACGTCCTTGTAATCGATTTTCGGCGCGCCTTCCCCGGAGAAGGGGCAGGTCTTCCGGCGGCGGAAGAAAGGACGGCGAACGGGTACTTGCGGAATAGCCATGTGTCTTTCTCCTTAGCCTTAGTCTTCAAAGCGGCGCGGGCCGCGTTCGGACCGCTCGCCGCGGTCGCCGCGATCACCTCTGTCACCGCGATCGCCGCGATCACCCCGGTCCCGGTCGCCCCGGCGGCCATCCCGGTCGCCGCCGCGGTTCTTGCTCTGCAGCATGGCGGAGGGGCCTTCTTCCAGCTCATCCACACGCAGCGTCAGCGAGCGCAGCACGTCTTCGTTCAGGCGCTGCTGGCGTTCCAGCTCCTGCACGGCTTCGTGCGGGGCGTCGATGTTCAGAAGCGTGTAGTGGCCCTTGCGGTTCTTGCGCACCCGGTAGGTGAGCGAGCGCAGGCCCCAATATTCGGTCTTGGCGACGGAGCCGCCGTTTTCGGAGATGACGTTTTTGAACTGCTCGACGAGATTGTCGACCTGTTGCTGCGACACGTCCTGACGCGCGATAAATACATGCTCGTAGAGAGCCATGATGCCTTTCCTTCACTTTGGACGTCCCCGGCGCCGAGCCCCCTTTGAGCCCGGATATTGGAAAGGCTCGAAAGGACCAAAGAAGCGGGGACACGGGAGCCCGGGATTTCTGGCGAAATGCCCTGCCGGAGATCGCTCTCCGGTGCTCCGTTCAGCCCCCAACCGAGGCACGTTGTTTAAGGTGGCGGAATATACGGATTTCCCGCCCCGATGCAAGGGGGGAGTGGGGGGCATGGCCCCAGCCTTAACTCTCGGCGTCACCCCGCGGCCCCGCCCGCGGGGTCCACTCGCCGTTCAGCCCGGCGGAACGGCTGTGGATGCCCGGCCCCGGCACAGAAAACCGCCCTCCGGTCATGGCCCGGCTTGACCGGGCCATCCACGGAAACCCGCAGCAGCGCCCAAGTATGCCGCCCGTGGATGCCCCGCCTAAAGCGGGACATGACGGCTTGAGTAAAACCGGCTCCCATCCCCAACGCGTCATGCTCGGGCTCGACCCGAGCATCCATCTAAGACCCTATTAAAGAAGGTTTGTTCGTCGGCGCACTGCCGCACTGAGGCGCACTGCCGCACTAAATAGTCAAATCGTCACCCCGGCCCACGAGCCGGGGTCCAAGCATATCCTCCATCTGCGGAAGCACTACAGTGACCTTAGGAGCAGCAGCGAGGAA
>NZ_BBIO01000013.1 GCF_000739695.1 Tepidicaulis marinus | reverse complement strand
CTCACCCAACCCTCTCCCCCAAGGGGGAGAGGGGGAAGAGGGCTTGGCGCATTCATTCCCTCGCCCCTCCGGGGAGAGGGAGGGACCCGCTGCCGCAGGCAGTGGGAGGGTGAGGGGTCAGCCTCTCAACTCGTGCGCAATCTGCTGCAACACGCCGCCGATATTTCCAAGCACCTCATGGTTCCAGAAACGGATAACGCGAAAGCCGCGCGCCAGAAGAAAATGCGTGCGCGCCTTGTCGCGCGCGCCCTGGAACGCGTGCTGCCCGCCATCCAGCTCGATAACGAGCCGGGCTTCAAGACAGACGAAATCGGCAACAAAGCTTCCAACAGGAAACTGCCGGCGGAACTTTGCCCCCGCCAGCTGACGGCTGCGCAAATGCCGCCAAAGCAGGCGCTCGGCATCCGTCAGATTACGGCGCAGCGCCCGCGCTTTTGCCGTCCCGTCTCTTTTCATTCTTCCCAATCCCTTATCTCTAGCGCGACAGTGTAACCCATGCCCAAACGCACCGACATTCACTCCATTCTCATCATCGGCGCGGGACCCATCGTGATTGGGCAAGCCTGCGAGTTCGATTATTCCGGCACCCAGGCCTGCAAGGCGCTGCGTGATGAGGGCTACCGCATCATTCTGGTGAACTCGAACCCGGCGACGATCATGACCGACCCGGATCTGGCCGATGCGACTTACATCGAGCCGATCACGCCGGAGGTCGTTGCCAAGATCATCGAGAAAGAGCGCCCCGATGCGCTGCTTCCCACCATGGGCGGGCAGACCGCGCTCAACACCGCCCTGGCGCTCGCCGATAACGGCACGCTCGCCAAATTCGGTGTGGAAATGATCGGCGCGAACCGCGACGCCATCTCCAAGGCCGAAGACCGCCATCTCTTCCGCCAGGCCATGGACCGGATCGGCCTTGAAAAC
Organism: Tepidicaulis marinus; assembly: GCF_000739695.1. GTDB lineage: Bacteria > Pseudomonadota > Alphaproteobacteria > Parvibaculales > Parvibaculaceae > Tepidicaulis > Tepidicaulis marinus. The sequence continues at coordinate 106,708 of NZ_BBIO01000013.1, read as the reverse complement.
CCGCGCGCCTCCATCATCGCCGCCCCGCCCATCAAGGACGAAAGCGGCCAGATTATCGATTACGACCGCAATGCGGGCCTGCGCGAGGCGATGGCCGTGCTCGATGAAGTGGGCCTGCCCGCCATCATCCGCCCCGCCTATACGCTGGGCGGCACCGGCGGCGGCGTTGCCTATAACAAGGAAGAATACGAGCAGATTGTGCGCTCCGGCCTCGACGCCTCACCCATGGCGCAGGTGCTGGTAGATGAAAGTCTGCTCGGCTGGAAAGAATACGAGATGGAAGTCGTCCGCGACAAAGCGGATAACTGCATCATCATCTGCTCGATCGAAAATATCGACCCGATGGGCATTCATACCGGCGACAGCATCACCGTTGCCCCCGCCCTCACCCTCACCGACAAAGAATACCAGATCATGCGCAACGCCTCCATCGCGGTGCTGCGTGAAATCGGTGTGGAAACCGGCGGTTCCAACGTGCAGTTCGCGGTCAACCCGGAAGACGGGCGTCTCGTCGTCATCGAGATGAACCCGCGCGTCTCGCGCTCTTCCGCGCTTGCCTCCAAGGCGACGGGCTTTCCCATTGCCAAGATCGCAGCAAAGCTGGCCGTCGGCTATACGCTTGACGAATTGATGAACGACATCACGGGCGTGACGCCTGCGAGCTTCGAGCCCAGCATCGATTATGTCGTCACGAAGATCCCGCGCTTTGCCTTCGAAAAATTCCCCGGCGCCCAGCCGCTGCTGACCACCGCCATGAAATCGGTGGGCGAGGTCATGGCGATCGGCCGCACCTTCCAGGAAAGTTTCCAGAAAGCGCTGCGCGGTCTTGAAACCGGCCTGACCGGCATGAACGAGACGGCCATTCCCGGCGCCGGTGAAGGCGACGACAAGAACGCCATCCGCAAGGCGCTCGGCACGCCCGCGCCGATGCGTATTCTGCAGATCGCCCAGGCCATGCGCATGGGCCTCGACGACAAGCAGATCCAGTCGCTCTGCTCTTTCGATCCCTGGTTCCTGGAACAGATCCGCGAGCTGGTGGAAACCGAAGAAGAAGTGCGCAAGAACGGCCTGCCGGAAGACAAAGACGGCCTCCTGCGCCTCAAAGCCATGGGCTTTTCCGATGCAAGGCTCGGTGAGCTTTCGAACTTAAGCGAAGAAGACGTGCGCGCCCGCCGCCAGGCGCTGGGCCTGCGCCCCGTCTTCAAGCGCGTCGATACCTGCGCGGCGGAATTCAAATCCGAAACGCCTTACATGTATTCGACCTATGAAACGGATTTCATGGGGCAGGCCCGCTGCGAATCCGAACCGACGGCTGCCAAGAAAGCCATCATCCTCGGCGGCGGCCCGAACCGGATCGGCCAGGGCATCGAATTCGACTATTGCTGCTGCCATGCCGCCTTCGCGCTGGCCGATATCGGCATCGAAAGCATCATGGTCAATTGCAACCCGGAAACCGTTTCCACGGACTACGACACGTCCGACCGGCTTTATTTCGAGCCGCTGACGGCCGAAGACGTGCTGGAACTGATCGAGACGGAAAAGAGCAACGGCACGCTGGCTGGCGTCATCGTGCAGTTCGGCGGCCAGACACCGCTCAAGCTTGCCAACGATCTGGAACGCGCGGGCGTGCCTATTCTCGGCACCTCGCCCGACGCGATCGACCTTGCCGAAGACCGCGACCGGTTCATGGCGCTACTCAACAAGCTGAACCTCAAACAGCCGCCGAACGGCATTGCCCGCTCGGGCGAAGAAGCCAAGGCGATTGCCGAGCGGATCGGCTATCCCGTCGTCATCCGCCCCTCTTACGTTTTGGGCGGCCGGGCGATGGAGATCGTGCGCGATACGCCGCATCTGGAACGCTATATCAACGAGGCCGTCGTCGTGTCGGGCAAAAGCCCGGTGCTGATCGACGGCTATCTGCGCGATGCCATCGAGGTCGATGTGGATGCGCTTTGCGATGGCAAGGATGTCTTCGTTGCCGGGATCATGGAGCATATCGAGGAAGCGGGCGTGCATTCGGGCGACAGCGCCTGCTCGCTCCCGCCCTATTCCCTGCCCGCAGACACGATCGAAGAGATCAAACGCCAGACGGAGGCGCTGGCACGGGGCCTTAATGTCGTCGGTCTGATGAATGTGCAATATGCCGTTCAGGGCAAGGACATTTATGTGCTTGAGGTCAATCCGCGCGCCTCGCGCACCGTGCCCTTCGTTGCCAAGGTGATCGGCGAGCCGGTGGCCAAGATCGCCGCCCGCATCATGGCAGGCGAGCCTCTGGCAAGCTTCGCCCTGAAGAGCAAGACGCTCGATCATATTGCAGTGAAGGAAGCCGTCTTCCCCTTCGCCCGTTTCCCCGGCGTCGACACGGTGCTCGGCCCGGAAATGCGCTCGACCGGCGAGGTCATGGGCCTCGACCGTGATTTCGGCGTCGCCTTCGCCAAAAGCCAGCTCGGCGCGGGCGTCAAAGTGCCCACCAAAGGCACCGCCTTCATCTCCGTGAAGGATGCGGACAAGACCCGCATCGTGGAACCGGCACGCAAACTGCTCGGCCTCGGTTTCAAGATCATCGCCACCAGCGGCACGGCGCGCTTCCTGGAAGAAGCCGGCCTTGAGGTGAAAACCATCAACAAAGTGCTGGAAGGCCGTCCCCATATCGTCGATGCGATGAAGAACGGTGATGTGGCGCTCGTCTTCAACACCACAGAGGGCGCGCAGGCGCTGGCTGATTCGAAATCGATCCGCCAGACGGCGCTGATGTCGAAAATTCCCTATTACACGACATTGGCAGGCGCCCGCGCCGCCGTGGAAGGCATCGCCGCCATCCATGCCGGCCAGCTTCAGGTGGAAGCGCTGCAGGCCTACAACGGAGCAGCTTCGGCGTAACGGGGACGGCGGCGCGGTAAAACGCCGCGCGCCTCCCCCGCCTCTTCGCCGCGTCCTGTCTGCCGCCTGCGGCTTGGAAGCGGCGGCAAACTTCCTACATATGTCGCTTTGCGGAAGGCCGGAGGCGGAAATCGCCATTGACCCTCCCGAAAACCTGCTCAAAGATAAGCATATAGGCCGGTCGCCGGGGTCCCCGGTCAACCGGCCAAAACACGTTAAGGAAGACCGTCAGGACATGGATAAATATCCGATGACTTCCGCGGGTCACACGGCCCTGGAAGAAGAGTTGAAACGTCTCAAATCCGTCGAGCGCCCCCGTATCATCCAGGCGATCGCGGAAGCGCGCGCCCATGGCGACCTTTCGGAAAATGCGGAGTATCATGCCGCCAAAGAGCAGCAGGGCATGAACGAAGCGCGGATCAACGAGCTGGAAGACAAGATCGCCCGCGCCGACGTGATCGATGTGTCCAAACTTTCCGGCAGCACAGTCAAATTCGGCGCTTCCGTCACCGTGGTCGATGAAGACACGGAGGAAGAGCACGTCTACCAGATCGTCGGCGACATGGAGGCAGATGTCTCCAAGGGGCGGATTTCCATTTCCTCGCCCATCTCCCGCGCTCTGATCGGCAAGGAAGAAGGCGACAGCGTCGAGGTGAACACCCCCGGCGGCGGCAAGTCCTATGAAATTCTCAAAGTAGAATACAAATAAGCACGAAAAAGGCAGCGCTTTCAGAAGCGCTGCCGGCACGCCTAGCCTTCCAGCATCTCTTCCAGCATTTCCACCGGCACACCCGGCAGATATTTCGACTGCCGGATGGTCAGCGACGTGCGCACGCTTTCCACATTGGGCGCGGGCGTCAAATGCTCGGTCAAAAAGCTCTGGAACGTGGCAAGGTCGGGCGCCACGCATTTCAAAATGAAATCGATCTCACCGTTCAGCATATGGCACTCGCGCACGAGCTCCAGGCCCATCACGTAAGTCTCGAAGGCTTTCAGGTCCGATTCGGCCTGGCTGTGCAGCCCCACCATGACGAAAACCGTCACCTCGAAGCCGAGCGCCTTGGGCTCGACATCGGCGTGATAGCCGCGAATGAAGCCCGCCTCTTCCAGCGCCCTGACCCGGCGCAGGCAGGGCGGCGCGGAAATGCCGACCTTTTTGGCCAGATCTACATTGGTAATCCGGCCGTCCTCTTGCAGAGCCGCCAGAATTTGCAGGTCGATCGTATCGAGCTTGGACCGCTTCATCGGTAAATCACTTCTGTTTTTGGCCGGCCCGCCCTCAGCGCCAGCGCGGCTGGGCGCGGCCATTTGCCGTCTGGTGCAAGCCGCCCGCGCCTCATAGAAGGGGCGGCGGCCAGAACCGGAGACATTCGGCTCTCAATGCCTTATTACTCAGGCGGAGCGATAATTTCAGTAATAAAATTACCCGCTCGCGCATGATTATAACCCAAATGAGCCCGTTTCCATCCCGCCTATGACTTTTTCTGCCTCATCCGCCGCCTCATCCTCCGGTGACAAGGACCTGACCCTGCCTGCGGGCACGCGCTGCTGGGTGCTCTCCAACGGGAATGCGGGCTATGAGGTCCAAGGCATCGGCCTTGCCGAAATGATGGGGGTAAAGCCTGAGATAAAACGGGTCAGCCCCGGCGCGCCGGGCAAGTGGCTTGCCCCCTGGGGCCCGGCCATGAAAGACCCGGCCATCGCCGCGCCCTGGCCGGACCTGCTCATCGCGGCGGGGCGCCAGGCCATTCCTTATGCGCGGATGATCCGCAAAGCCTCGGGCGGGCGCACCTTCGTAGCGGTGCTGCAGCACCCGCATGTACGCCCGTCGAAATTCGATTTCGTCTGGGTGCCCGCCCATGACCGGCTCAGCGGGCCGAATGTGCTCTCGACGCTCACCTCGCCCCACCGCATCACGCCGGAAAAACTCGCCGCCGAGGCCGAGGCCTTCGACGTGCAGGTGGCGCATCTGCCTCGCCCGCGCGTCTGTGTGCTCATTGGCGGCACGAACAAGGCCTTCACGCTGGATGAGGCGCGCATGGAGACGATCTGCGCCGGACTGAAAGCGGTGATGGAGGGCGGCGCGAGCCTGATGGTGACGCCTTCCCGGCGCACCGGCGAGGCGCAGACCGCGATTTTAAAACGCGAGCTTGAGGGCCCGCGCGCCGTCGTCTGGGACGGGAAAAGCGACAATCCCTATTTCGGCTTCATGGGCCAGGCCGATGCCGTGATCGTGACCTGCGACAGCGTCAATATGGTCGGCGAGGCAACCGCCACCGGAAAGCCGGTGCATGTCATCGAACTGCCGGCCATTTCCCCCATCAAGGCTTCCAAATTCCGCCGTTTTCTCGATGCACTTTATGCTGAAGGTGCAGCGCGGCCTTTTGCGGGACGGCTTGAAAGCTGGGATTATCGCCCCTTAAATGCTACCAAAGACGTCGCGCGCGAGATCGTGCGCCGCTACCGCGCGCGGCAACAAGGTTAACAGGTCCGGTTCAGGAAAAACCCGATGAGCTTGCTCGATCTTGAGGCGTTGAAAAACACAACGCGCAAATCCGATCCATACGATTACCTCGTGGTGGAAAACTTCATCCGCCCGGAAGTCTTCGCCGGGGTCGTGCGCGATTATCCGCCCATGACGACGACGGGTTCCGTGCCCCCGTCCGAGCTTGAGATCAAAGGCGCCTTCGCCGAGCTCCTCGAGGAAATGGACGGGCCGGAATTCCGCGCGCTGATCGAAGAGAAATTCGGTCTGGACCTGAGCACCTATCCCACCATGTTCACCGTGCGCGGCCATTGCCACAAGGGCAATGGCAAGATCCATACGGACACGGAATCGAAAATCATCACCGTGCTGCTCTACATGAACGAGCGCTGGGAGGCCGATGGCGGGCGCCTGCGCATTTTGCGCAGCGGCGATGATCTGGAAAATTATGCCGAGGAAGTCCCCCCCTACGGCGGAACGCTGCTCGTCTTCCGCCGCTCGGACAAATCCTGGCACGGCCATGAACCTTTCGAGGGGCCGCGCCGGGCAATACAGATGAACTGGGTGACCAGCGGCAAGGTGGTGGAAAAAGAACAGCGCCGCCACCGCTTCACCCAGCGCCTGAAAAAGCTCAATCCCTTCGCAGCCGATTGAGCCATAGATGACCGAGATCAAAGCGGGAGGGAAAGAGCGCCCTATCGTGGCTCCTATCGCAGCAAGACCTGCCATGCGGGCCTGAAGGGCGCTTTCCCATAAAAGAAAAACCAGCGAGTTTGCCGATGCTGAATATCGAGACCTTCCAAAACGCGGACCTGTCCCATGGCTGGCGCCCCGGCAACAATGCCGGCGGCTCGACGCTGTTCAAGGCCCTGGGCCATCCGCTTGCCGCGCGCAAAGGCCGCGCGCTCGTGGAAGGGCTGAAAGGCAAAGGCCCCGTCGCCATTTACGATCCCACCGGCATGATCGGCAATTTCAATTCCTATTTCGATCTGAAGCAGCTGGAGATCGAAGGTTATTACGTGCAGCGCGTGGAAGACCTGGAAGGCACCTTCCTCGGCCACAAGGCCCGCCCGCTCAGCCAGATCAAAGAGAGCAAAGCGGCCGCCGTGCTCGTTCTTCTTTTCGATGCGAAGGGTGTGCTGGCGCCCCTTACCCATCTCTTTCCGAAGGGTGCGGATGTGCGCACGCTCGATGAGATGCGCATTCCCGATGAGATGCTCACCAATCAGAAAAAATATCTCGACCCGATGAATTTCGCGACGAACTTCGCGCTGCTGCGCGAACGCAAAGGCGCAAACGGGTCGGACGGGCTGCACAGCACGGTTGCGAGCGCCAATTACTGGTCGATGCATGGCGCCGCCAACCCCGAGCTTTGGCTCTGCCTTTTCGATGAAGAGGGCAACACGCTTGCCGAATGGACCGAAGGATTGCCGCAAGCCGGCGCGCCCTTTACCCTCGACAGCCAGAAAATCCGCGACCGTTTCGGCCTCGAAGATTTCACCGGCTCGCTCTTCATTCATGCGGTGCGCATTGCCGGGCACGATGTCGTCAAATATGCGCTCGATGTTTATGGGGACAATGGCAAGAGCCTGACCTGCTCGCATGATGCCAATGCCTGGCCCGCCGACTATTATGCGGGTATGCCCGCAGGCGAAGAGAATGAGGAAGTTCTTCTCTATATTCAGAACTCTCATCCCATGCCCATTCCGCCGAAATCCATCGGGCTCAACATCATGGGCGCGCAGGATGTTGCCTGGTACGAAGAGGAAATTCCCCCCTTCGCCACCCATGCGCTGAACGTGAACGAGCTGCTGCCCCAGGCCAAATGGCCCGATCAGGTGGAAGTGACCGCCGGGCGCTTTTTCGTGCGCCCGCGCTATGAAGTCCGGCACAAGGAAAATGGCCGCCGCCGCATCGCCCATGCGAATGTCGAGCGGATCGACCTGAAAACCGATCCCAACATCCCCGCGCTTTCCGAGACCATGGGCAAAGGCTACATCATGCCGCTGCCCGTTTTGCCGCAAGCGCTGTTCGCCACCACCGTGCTGCCGACCCCCATGGCGCGCGATGAAATGGAAATGCCGCTGCGCATCGAGCTGATGGACGGGGACGGCACACTGGCGGCTTCCAAATATCTCGGCCGCATTCCCCGCCGCGAAAGCGTGGCGATCGATATCGATGCCTGGATCGCGGAAGAAAGCGCCAAACTTCCCTCCGGCTTCGGCCATGTGGAGTTTCTGTACGACTTCCGCGAGGGCGGCGAGGCCAATGGCTGGCTGCACGCGCTTGGCCGCTTCGAGCAGAAAACATCCGGCCACCGGGCCGAGACGATTTTCGGCGCGCATATCTACAACACGCCGATCATCTATAAGGACGAGCCGCAATCTTACACCAACAAGCCGCCAGGGCTCACCACGCGGCTTTTCCTGCGTCTTGCGCGCGGCGGTGAGGACACGATGTGCCATCTCGTCTATCCCGCCTCCCTGCCCTGGCACGAGAAAAGCAGCACAAAACTGATCCTGCATAATGGCAAGGGCGAACCCGTGGCGGAACGGGCCATCGAGATTGCTTGCGGCGGCTCGCATTTCTGGCGCTATAAGGAAATGTTCTCCGAGGACGAACGCGCGAAGGTGGACGGGCTCGGTTATGTCATCGTCCGCGACACGACCTGCCGTCTTTTCGGATTCCATGGCCTGATCAATGGCGAGGAGAGCTTCTGCCTCGACCATATGTTCGGCTTCTAAAGCGCCCCGCGAAAATCAAGAACACACATATGAAAAAGAAACAGACCGCCGCGCCGGCCGCCACCCTTCTTCTTACTCTGATGCTGGCTTTCATGGTTCCGCCTGCCAGCGCGCAAAATATCGCCAAGCTGAGATGCGCGGATGTCGATGAGGAAAAGATCGTACCGCTCGCCATCTGGCTCGACGGATACCGCGCTGCGCATATGAAAAGCACCGAGGCGGATGAAAGCTGGATGACACACGTCAGGGACAAGCTTCTGATGGAGTGCGAGGAAACACCGCACGCGCTTATCCTGCCCGTGATCGATGAAATGATCCGCCGGTATTAATGTCCCCATGCGCAAAGCTCTTCTCATCGGCACGACGGGTATGCTTGCAGAAGCGGCGGGTGAAATGGCGGCGGATGCGGGAAAGAGCGTGCTTGCCGCGCGCCATGCTTCCGCCTTCCGTTTCGGCAATCCGCGCCTCGATGCCAGCTTGCGGAAAATCGATGCCGATTATGCGCGCCCTTCCCGCTTTCTCGGTCTCATCCGCCCCGAAGCGCCGTTCGACATGGCGCTGACCTGGATCCGTCCTCAGGCGGAAGAATTGCGCAACGCTCTTGCCCGGATGATGGCCAAGGACGCGCTTTTGGTGGAGGTGATGGGTTCGGGCGCCTCGCGCCCCGGCGGTTTTGCCGATAAGCGGGCGAAAGCCATGCGGCTTTTCCCCCATATCCGCTATGCTCAGGTCATTCTCGGTTTTGTGATAGAAGACGGGAAAAGCCGCTGGCTGACCCATGAGGAAATTTCGGCAGCGGCCATAAAAGCCATAAGAAGCGGCGCGCCGCGCACCATTGCCGGACGGCTGGAACCCTGGGAGAAACGACCTTGAGATATATTCTTGCCGTTCTGCTTTATCTGCTGGGCGCACAAGGGGCGATGGCCAGCGATTGCAGCAAAGCCCCTTTTTGTGAAACGCGCGCTTATTTCACCGATTGGCTGGCTGCGTGCCGCCCGGGCGAGCCGCGCTATTGCAGCATCAACACCTATGTTCACAATCAAGCGGCGCCGGCAGGGATCGATTATCAGCTCCGCGTGGCCCGCCCCGCGCCCGATGCCGGTCTTCACATCTCGCTTATCGCCGTGGAACGCTTTGCCACTACCTCGAAGGAAATGATCTTCGATATTCCAGGCGAGGCCAATCTCGTCGTCGCGCCGGAAAAACTTTCAACGCCCGACTCCATCAACGAATATATGGTGAAAGACCCGGCCATCGTCGCCGAACTCGTGGACGCGATGAAGAAGGGCTACACGCTTGCCATCCGCTTTACGGATGAAGAGGGCAATCCCGCCTCGGCGCATTTTTCCCTGATGGGCTTCACTCTTGCGCTTTCCTTTATCGATGAAGAAGCGGGCGTCACCCCTCCTGCCCGCCAAGCCCGCTCCGAGGCCAATTGACCCCGGCAAACCGCGCGATTTTCCGGCGATCAAGAAATTGCCATTTTTACCGCTTTTTATAAGCCCGTCTGCAAAGCGCTTTCTTTGCAGGCTCCGGGTGGCGGGGGCCGCTCCATGTGGGAAAGCAGGAAATCCGATGAAACCGCTGCCGCGCACCCTCTCCCTGTTGCTCCTCTGCGGGTTTCTTGCCGCTTGCGGAGACGGCAAGACCGCAGCCCTGAGCGGCACCGTTTCTTATAAGGAACGTATCGCGCTCCCTCCTGAGGCCATCATCGAAATCATCCTGCTCGACACGTCCCGCGAGAATGCCAATAAGGCGCGCCTTGCCCGCCAGATCATCATGACACAGGGCAAGCAGCCGCCTTTTGCCTACGAACTTCGCTACGACCCGCGCGGCATCGAAGAAGACGGTTCCTACACCGTGGCAGCGCGCGCTTTGATCGATGATGAAGTACGCTTTATCTCGCAGCCCCATAGAGCCGATCTGAGCCATCCGGAGAAAAAAAACACCGTCATCGACATCGTCCTGCGTCCGGTTCCGTCCACCCTCCCGAACACCTCCGGCCAGCCCTAAACGGTTGCCAAAAATTCGGCCGCCCGACGCACGCAAATCTCAAATGCCTTGAGCCCGTGCCACCCCTGCCCGCTTTTATCAATTTCAATACCCGGGCCTGCCCGCATAACAGCGCCGTCTATCATCAGATTGTCGGTGAGGCCGAAATCTTCGATCAAAAGCCCCTCTGCGTCCCGCTCGCCGCTGGCCGCGCAATAAAGCCGCGTGCGCTCGGCAAAGTGTTCCGGCGCATTGGAATAGGCGAAAACGGGTTTGCCGAGCCCGCGCATATGGCCAATCTCATAGGCCGTACCCGGATCGAGCGAGGGGCCGCGAAACGGCGTCACATTGGCAATGCAGGCATCGGCTGCCTCGATGAGCGCGATATTGGCCTCATAGATCGCCAACCCCGCCGCCTGAGGTGCCAGCCCGCTCAAATCCAGCCCCGCATCGAGCGGAAAGAGCCCGCGCAGACCATGCGCCGCGCAAATGGCCTTTTTCCTCTCGGCAAGTTGAACGGCGTCTTCGAGAAAGACTTCCGGCCCGGCGAGATAAATCTTCTTATGTTCCACCTTCGTTCTCCTACTCCTCACCGCTAAAGACCCCACATCCAACCGAAACGCTTTTGCACCTAGCACAACACGGCATCGCTGAAACCGGGAAACAGGCGCCTTTGCGATTGCCACGTCAGGCTTTATAAGAGGGCACTCGCGAGGCTAATGATTAGTATTAATGGAGAGACCCATCCGATCCCGTCCTTTCCTCTGCCCGCTCTTTTCAGGCCTTTGCGTTTCCGGTTTGATCCGGCAATCCCCTTTCACAAGCAGCCCGGTTTAAAAGGCAGGCAGGCATGATGTATCTGGCTCTTGCTGGCGGGTTGCTCGTGTTGCTGTTTTGCGGCGATCTGCTCGTGCGAGGCGCGGTCGCCCTGGCCGTCCGGCTCGGTATTCCCTCTATCATCATCGGCCTGACGATCGTCGCCTTCGGCACCTCCGCGCCCGAGCTTGTCGTCTCCATTCACGCGGTTCTGAAGGGGGCGCCGGGCATTGCAATCGGCAACGTGGTCGGCTCCAACATCGCCAATATTCTTCTCGTGCTGGGCCTGCCCGCGATTATTTATCCCACGCTCTGCAATCAGCCATCCATCCGGCGCAACACGTTCTTGATGCTGGGCACGAGCGTTCTCTTCGTCGTCCTGTGCTTTTCCGGCGCGCTGCATTTCTGGCAAGGCGCGCTGCTTTTCATTCTGCTGCTGCTCTTCCTCGCCTATTCCGCCTATTACGCCAGCCGCTGCCCTGAAGCGGTGGACGATGAAGTGGAAGAACTCTTGGAAGGCGACGCGCTGCCCGCGAACGGGCTGAAGATTACGGCTTATATTTTACTCGGCATTCTAGGCCTGCCGCTCGGCGCCCATCTTTTCGTTCTGGGCGGCACCGACATCGCCCGCACATTCGGCGTCTCGGAGGCGGCCATCGGCCTCTCGCTCATCGCCTTCGGCACTTCCCTGCCCGAGCTTGCCACCACCGTCGTCGCCGCCCTGCGCAAGCAAGCCGATGTCGCGGTCGGCAATGTCATCGGCTCGAACATCTTCAACCTGCTCGGCATTATGGGCGTGACAGCCATGGTGGGGACCGTTCCCATCCCGCCCAATTTCCTCTGGTTCGATCTTTGGGTGATGTTGATCGCCGCGCTGCTCATCGTCCCCTTCGCCATGGCGCGCACGACCATCACGCGCAGCGCCGGGGCGGTTTTCGTGGCAGGTTATTGCAGCTATATGTATTTCCTGTTTCTGGCAGACAGAGCCGCAAGCGCCGTCACACCTTGATGCAAGCCAGGCAAGCCGGCCGAAGGACTTGAGTTCATGAGCGACAGCCAGCCCGGCACCGTTCTCATTACAGGTGCCGCCAAACGCGTGGGACGCGCCATTGCCGAGGATATGGCAGCGCGAGGCTTTCATGTTGCCGTCCATTATGGCGGCTCGGAACAAGAAGCCCGCGATCTTGTCGGCGCGATCGGGGCCAAGGGCGGCACGGCCGCTGCCTTTCAGGCGGACCTTGCAGACGCTGGTGCGCTCGCCGGTCTCGCCAGCGCCGCTGCGGCAAAGCTCGGCCCTCTCACCTGCCTGATCAACAATGCCTCCGCCTTTGAGGACGACACGCTGGAAAGCCTCGATGAAGAGAGCTGGGCGCAGCATCTCGACACCAATCTGAAGGCCCCGGCCTTTCTGGCCCAGGCCTTCGCCGCGCAGCTGCCGGACGGCGCGCAAGGCAATATCATCAACATCATCGACCAGCGCGTCTGGCGCCTCACCCCGCGCTTTTTTTCCTATACGCTCTCGAAAGCCGGGCTCTGGACCATGACGCAGACGCTGGCCCAGGCGCTCGCCCCGCGCATCCGTGTCAACGGCATCGGCCCCGGCCCCACGCTGAAAAACGCCCGCCAGGAAGACGCCGATTTTACCCGCCAGCAAGAAGCGCTTCTCTTGCGGCGCGGTCCCGCTCTCGGGGAAATTACCGCCGCCATACGCTTTATCCTTGAATCTCCCTCCCTGACGGGCCAAATGATCGCACTCGACGGGGGCCAGCATCTGGCCTGGGAAACGCCGGATGTGGTGGGCATTCCGGAATAGACCGGAAGAGGTCTCCAGAAAGGTCGCAAGTGACACAGAATTCCAACATGTCGGACAATGTCACCCCCCTGCGGATCGCCGATCACGCCCGCGCCATCCGTCACGTTTTCGTGCGCGATCTGCTGCTGCAGGCCGATATCGGCGTCTATGCCCATGAAAAGGGCCTCCAGCAGCCGCTGCGCTTCAATGTGGATCTGACGGTCTCCGAAGCTGCCCATTCCGATGAGCTGGCGAATGTCGTGTGCTACGAAGACGTCGTGAACCGCATCAAGGCGCTGGTTTCGGGCGACCGGGTCAATCTGGTCGAGACCCTGGCCGAAAAGATCGCCGCCGGCTGCCTGGAAGACGCCCGCGTGCTCGCTGCCCGGGTCCGGGTGGAAAAACTGGCGGCTATTCCCGAAGTTGCGAGCGTGGGCGTGGAGATCGAACGCAGCCGTCAGGATTGAGTCGGCACCGAAAGGCCCAGAGTCCCGCAGTCGCGCGATATGACCGCGATTCCCGGCCCACCGGGGGAAGTTCTGCACACGGTCTGTCAAGCGCAATTAACCACGGCAGAATCGGCCAATTTTATTGTTCCGTGCACGGAGTCGCAGGAAAGCTCTAAAAAACTCTTTAAAATCAATGAGTTGAAATATGACGAAAATTTCACCCGTGTCACAAAAGGTAATTAATACAAGGGTTTGCTGAATCTGCCCCGAAATCATCAACAAACTTATCCACAGGCCTGTCCCTACCCCTCAATGAGCCGCCATTTGTGGACAAAACAAGAATAACCCCAATAACTTAAAGGCCGCCGGGCCCTCATCGGAGGGTTTGAGAAACCCCGAACACCGCTACATTAGGCTCATGACGGACACCCGAACATCTGCGCCCCGCGGGGCCGATTTGATTGCCGAAAAGGTCAAAACTCTGCCCGACAGCCCCGGCGTTTACCGCATGATGGGCGCGGATGGCGAGGTGCTTTATGTCGGCAAGGCGCGCAATCTGAAGCGCCGGGTGACGAATTACACCAAGCTCACCGGTCAATCGAACCGCATCGCCCGCATGATCACCTCCACCGCCGCGATGGAGTTTATCACCACGGCGACGGAAACCGATGCGCTGCTCCTCGAAGCCAATCTGATCAAGCGCCTGCGCCCGCGCTACAATGTGCTGCTGCGCGACGACAAATCCTTCCCTTATATCCTTCTGACCGGCGACCATGATTTCCCGCAGGTGCTCAAGCATCGCGGCACGCGCAAGCGCAAGGGCGATTATTTCGGTCCCTTCGCCTCTGCCGGCGCCGTTGGGCGCACGCTCAACGCCTTGCAGAAAGCTTTTCTGCTGCGCTCCTGCTCCGACAGCGTCTTTGAAAGCCGCTCGCGGCCCTGCCTTCTCTATCAGATCAAGCGCTGCTCGGCGCCCTGCACCGGCGAGATCGACAAGGAAGGCTATGCGGAGCTTGCCCGCGAGGCGCATGACTTCCTCCTCGGACGCTCACGGCGCACCCAGGACATGCTGCTGAAGGAAATGGAAAGAGCCTCCGCCGATCTCGATTTCGAGCGGGCCGCGATTTACCGCGACCGCATCCGCGCGCTCACCCAGATCCAGTCTCACCAGGGCATCAATCCGCACACCGTCTCGGACGCGGATGTCTTTGCCATTGCCGAGCAAGGCGGGCAGACCTGTATCCAGGTATTCTTCTTCCGGGCGGGGCAGAACTGGGGCAACCGCGCCTATTTCCCGCGCCATGACAAGGAAATCGAGGCGGGCGACGTGCTCGATGCATTTCTGGCGCAGTTTTATGACGACCGACCGCCGCCCAAGCTCATTCTCCTGAGCCAGGACGTGCCGGGGCGCAAATTGCTGGCCGAGGCGCTTTCCATCCGCGCCGGCCACAAGGTCGAGGTGACGATGCCCCAGCGCGGGGAAAAGCGCGAGTTGACCGAACACGCGCTCACCAACGCGAAAGACGCGCTTGGCCGGCGCCTTGCCGAATCCTCCACCCAGCGCCGGCTTTTGGAAGAAATGGCCGAAACCTTCGGCCTTGATGCCCCGCCCGAGCGCATCGAGATTTACGATAACAGCCACATCTCCGGCACCAATGCCGTGGGCGGCATGGTGGTGGCGGGGCCGGAAGGTTTCATCAAGAACCAGTACCGCAAATTCAACATCAAGGACGAGGCAGCCGAGCCGGGCGATGATTACGCCATGATGCGCGAAGTGCTGACCCGCCGCTTCTCCCGCCTTTTGAAAGAAGCCGGACCCAAGGGCGATCACGAGCGCGAGGAGATCAGCGGCAAGCCCGCCGAATGGCCGGATGTCATTCTGATCGATGGCGGCGCGGGCCAGCTCTCCGCCACCATGGAAGTGATGCAGGATCTCGGCATCGAGGATGTCGCCGTCATTTCCATCGCCAAAGGCCCGGAGCGCGATGCGGGCCGCGAGCGCTTTTTCATGCCCGGGCGCGAGCCCTTCATGCTGCCGCCGAAAAACCCGGTGCTCTACTACCTTCAGCGCCTGCGCGATGAGGCCCACCGCTATGCCATCGGCAGCCACCGCGCGCGGCGGAAAAAGGCGGCGACCGCCAATCCCCTCGACGAGATTGCGGGCATTGGCCCTGCCCGCAAACGCGCGCTTTTGCACCATTTCGGCTCGGCCCGGGCCGTCGCCCGCGCCGGGCTCTCCGATCTTGCCGGGGTCGAAGGGATTAATGAGAAAGTCGCGCAGATGGTCTACGATCACTTTCACGGCACGCCGGAGCAGCCGGGCAAATAGCCGGTTTAACCTCGGCGCGCCCGCCGCCTGTGCTATGATGACTTGAGTTTGGGGCCCCACCCCGCAAGACGCAGTAAAAACGGTACGCCTATGCTGACAAGCCTCCCCAACCTTCTGACCTATGCCCGTATTCTGATGGTGCCGGGCCTTGTCGGTGCTTTTTATCTGGAGGGCGATGCGGCCAATTGGACAGCTCTCGTGCTGTTCGTACTGGCGGCGATCACGGATTATTTCGACGGCTATTTCGCCCGTGCCTGGCACCAGGTTTCCGCGCTCGGGCGGATGCTCGATCCCATCGCCGACAAGCTGCTCGTCTCCGCGGCGCTTTTCATGCTGGTCGCCAAGGGCACGATCGGCTGGGATTCGGTGCTTGCAGCCATTGTCATTCTCTCGCGCGAAATTCTCGTCTCTGGCCTGCGCGAATTTCTGGCAAGCGTGCGCGTCTCCGTGCCCGTCTCGCAGCTCGCCAAATGGAAAACCGCGATCCAGATGATCGCGATCGGCTTTCTGCTCGCCGGGCCCGCAGGCGACAAGCTCGTGCCTTACGTCACGCAAACGGGAACGGCCCTGCTTTGGATCGCCGCCCTTTTGACCCTATATACGGGCTATGACTACCTGAATGCAGGGCTACGCCACGTCATTCAGGAAGATGAGAGCGCGGCGGGAAAAACCGGTCCCGCTTCCAACGGATAGGTGCCTTTGTGAAGATTCTCTATTTCGCCTCGCTGAAAGAAAAGATCGGCCGCAGCGAAGAGGATATCGACTGTCCGCCCGGGGCGCAGACCGTGGGCGATCTGCTCGGCTGGCTGCAAGCGCGCGGGGAAGGCTATGCCCATGCTTTTGAAGACACCGCGCTCATCAAGGCGGCGGTCGATCAGGAACATGCAACGCTCGATGCGCCTATCGCGGGCGCACGCGAGATCGCCTTCTTCCCGCCCGTCACCGGCGGCTGAGCCCGCGCGGGGAGCTCCATGAGCATTTCTGTTCAGCTTGAAGATTTCGACATCAAGGCCGAAACGGAAAAAGTGACGGCGGGACGCACCGATATCGGTGCGCTCGTCACTTTTACCGGCCTTGCCCGCGATCACGCGGGAACGAAAACCGTCGAGGCGATGGAGCTTGAACATTATCCTGGCATGACCGAGCGCGAGCTGGAGCGCATAGAAAAAGAAGCTCATGAGCGCTGGCAGCTGCAGGCAAGCCGCATCATCCATCGCTACGGACCCTTGCATCCGGGTGAGCAGATCGTGCTTGTCATCACCGCCTCGGCTCACCGCAAGGATGCTTTCGAGGCAGCGGAATTTCTCATGGACTGGCTCAAGACAAAGGCCCCGTTCTGGAAAAAAGAAACGGGGCCTTCGGGGACACATTGGGTCGATGCCAAGGTGAGCGACGACGAAGCCGCCGCCCGCTGGCAGAAATAATCAGCCAACAATAGTCAGGCGGCACCCTTTTTCGGGTTCACTTCCGCGGTGTAATCGTCCATCAGCACTTTGGTGATCTCACCCGGCGTGAAACGGTGCGGGCCGATTTCGGCAACCGCCGTCACTTCCGCCGCCGTGCCGGTGATGAAGCATTCGGAGAAATCGTCGAGCTCTTCCGGTTTGATATGCCGCTCGATGATTTCATAGCCGCGCTTGCGGGCGAGATCCATCACCGTGCGCCGCGTGATCCCATCAAGGAAACAGTCCGGCGTCGGCGTGTGGATGACACCGTCCTTCACGAAGAACATGTTCGCGCCCGTCGCCTCGGCCACATAGCCCCGGTAATCGAGCATCATCGCGTCCGCATAGCCTTTCGCTTCGGCGGCATGTTTGGAGATCGTGCAGATCATATAAAGGCCGGCCGCCTTGCTCTTGCAGGGCGCGGTTTCGGGCGAAGGGCGGCGGTATTGGGCGATATCCATGCGGATGCCCTTCAGCCGCTGCTCGGGATCGAAATAGCTCGGCCATTCCCAGGCAGCCACCGCCACATTGATGCGGTTGTTCTGCGCCGAAACGCCCATCATCTCGCTGCCGCGCCAGGCGACGGGCCGCAGATAGCCGTTCGTCAGCCCCTGCGCCTTCACCGTTTCGATGCAGGCCTTGTCGATGTCCTCGACCGTATAGGGAATTTTGAAGCCGAGAATTTCCGCCGACTTGAACAGCCGCTCGGTATGTTCGCGCAGCTTGAAAATCTCGCCATTGTAAAGGCGCTCGCCCTCGAACACGCAGCTCCCGTAATGCAGACCATGGGTCAGCACATGCACCTTCGCGTCCTTCCAGGGAACGAGTTCGCCATTGTACCAGATCCAGCCATCACGCTGATCGAACGGTATGTCCGCCATGAGCCTTGTATCCTTAAAAGTCCAAGCCGGTTCGGCATGCCTGCCATGCGCTCAGCACATGTTTGCCGGATGCCTCCACATAGGTCAAAATAGGGAAATCAGATTTCCAATACGCGCAGAGTACAAATCTGTCGTTTTGATTGCTCTAAACGTAACATCTGAACGAATATATGTCAACATGGCTGACCTAAAAATGAGCACGGCTCCCCCCGCCCCCACCGGCACCCCGCCGGATTCTGCTGGAAACCCTGCAGAATCTGCAGGTTCCGCAGCCCCCGCTGCGCCGGACACACCGCCCGGCGGGGTTCCCGCCCGCTCCCCTGCCGAAACCCGTGAGTTGGTAGAAGCCATCGAATGGCTGTTTTTCGCCTACCGGGATTTCACCAGCGATCCGGATGAGATTCTCCACGAATACGGCTTCGGGCGCGCCCATCACCGGGTCATCCACTTTGTCGGCCGCCATCCCGGCATCACCGTTGCCGATCTTTTGAACATTCTGCGCATCACCAAACAAAGCCTCTCGCGCGTGCTCAAGGAACTCGTCGGCCAAGGCTATATCGTGCAAAAGACGGGCACGAAGGACCGCCGCCAGCGCCTGCTTTATCTTTCCGACAAAGGCATGGAGATGGAGCGCCGCCTTGCCGGGCCGCAGCGCGAGCGGGTGGCGAAAGCCCTTGCCGCCGCCGGGCCCGAAGCGCAAAAAGCCTGGTGCGCGGTGCTTGCCCATCTCGTCAATGAAGACGACCGGCGCGCCGTCGAAGCGCTTATTTCGAACGGATATGTATCGTGAGCGATAATACCGCCCGCCTCATCGAGACACCCGCCGAGGGCGCGGCCGCGCAGAACAAGACGTCGCGCCCCGATGACAATGCGCCTCATATTCTGGTGGTGGATGACGACCGGCGCATCCGCGAGCTTTTGAAGCGCTATCTCGGCGACAATGGCTTCCGCGTTTCCGTGGCCGGCACGGCGGAAGAAGCGCGCGCGCGCCTCGCGGGCCTTGCCTTCGATCTTCTGGTGCTCGATGTGATGATGCCGGGCGAAACGGGGCTGGAACTGACCGCCGCTTTGCGCAGCTCCTCCGACATTCCCATCCTGCTTTTGACGGCGCGGGCGGAAACGGAGCACCGCATCGAAGGGCTGGAACAAGGCGCGGACGATTATTTGCCCAAGCCTTTCGAGCCGCGCGAATTGCTGCTCCGCGTCAATACGATCCTGCGCCGCACCCGCAAGGAAGACGCAGTGGAAGCGGAACTCTTTTTCGGCGATTGCCGTTTCGAGCGCAAATCCGGCAGGCTCTGGCGCGATGAAATTCCCGTCCGCCTGACCGAACGCGAAGTGCAGCTCATGCAGCTTTTCACGGGCCGGATGAACGAAACGCTGACGCGGGACGATCTGCGCGACGGAGAAAACGCCGGCAGCGAGCGGGCGATCGATGTGCAGATCAACCGCCTGCGCCGCAAGATCGAGCACGACCCGCGCAACCCGCTCTATCTGCAAACGGTGCGCGGTATCGGCTATATTTTCAAACCGGATTAAGGCATCCGGCGGCACCGGCAAGGCATCCCAACTAGGCACTCATGACTGTAGACAGTATCGAACGCGATCATCGAAGCGCCCCGCTGCCCCGCCCCGGCTTCAGCCTGTCGGCGCAGATCAAGGCGCTGTTGCCGCGCGGCCTTTACGGGCGCTCGCTCATCATCATCGTCGCGCCCATGGTGCTGCTGCAGCTTGTCGTTTCTTACGTCTTTCTGGAACGGCACTGGCAGATGGTGACGGAAAAACTCTCCGCCTCCGTCGTCGCCGATATTGCGCTTCTCACGCGGCAATATGAAATCCTGAGCGACCCGAAGGAATTGCAGCTTCTGACCGAAGCTGCCTGGAAAGAGCTCGATATGAGCGTTGCCTTCCGCCCCAATGAGGGCCTGCCGGCGGAACCGGCAGAGCCCGGCAACTTTCTGCTCGAGCAATCCTTGCGCTCCGAGATCGAGGAGCGCGTCGCCCGCCCCTTCTGGATCGATACGGTCAGCTATTCCGATTATGTGGATATCCGCATCGCGGTGAATGGCGGGGTCTTGCGCGTGCTGCCGCTGCGCAGCCGCGTCTATGCCACCAACTCGCATATCTTCCTTGTCTGGATGGCGGGCACCTCGCTCGTGCTTCTGGCGGTCGCGGTGATTTTCCTGCGCAATCAAATCCGCCCCATTCAACGCCTCGCCCAGGCGGCGGAAGGTTTCGGCAAAGGCCGGGACGTGCCCGATTTCCGCCCGCAAGGCGCCTCGGAAGTGCGCCGGGCCGCTGCCGCCTTCCTTAATATGCGCGAGCGCATTCAGCGCCAGATCGACCAGCGCACCGCCATGCTGGCCGGTGTGAGCCATGACCTGCGCACGCCGCTCACCCGCTTCAAATTGCAGCTCGCCATGCTGGGCGACGGGCCGGAAGTGCAGGACCTGCGCGCCGACGTCAAGGAAATGGAGCGCATGCTCGAAGCCTATCTCGCCTTTGCCAAAGGCGATCAGGACGAAGCGGTGGTCGATGTGGATATTGCCGCGCTGCTTGAAGAAATCCGCTTCGATTCGGGCCGCAATGGCGATGCGGTCGACGTTAGCGCCGAGGGCGACTTGACCCTGCCGCTGCGCCGCCACGCCTTCAAACGCTGCCTGACGAACCTCATCGAAAACGGCTGCAAATATGCCGACCACGTAACCGTTACGGCGCAGCGCGCGCCGCATCTCATCACCATCTTCGTGGATGATGACGGCGAAGGCGTGCCGGAAGATCAGTATGAAGAGGTTTTCCGCCCCTTCCATCGCCTCGATCAGGCACGCAATCTCGATGAAGGCGGCACGGGGCTCGGCCTTGCCATTGCCCGCGATGTTGCCCGTTCCCATGGCGGGGATATCGTGCTCATGCAAAGCCCGCTCGGCGGCCTTCGCGCGCAAATCACATTGCCTGTTTGAAGGCTGGCGCTTGAAAAAGACCGGCGCAATGCTCAGCTCCCATAAAAATGGAACAACGGAGCTCAGCATGCCCTCGCCCATTCCCGTTATGGCCGCCCGCTGGAAAGAAGCTTGGGAAAGCCTCGATCCTGACCGCATCGCCGATCTTTATGCGCCGGATGCCAAACACAAAAGCTCGGTCGTCGCCCGCCTTGCCCCCGAGGCCAAGGACAATACGCTGAACGGGCGCGAAGAAATCCGCGCCTATGCGAAAAAGGTGGCAGGCAATATCAGCTCTTTCCGCGCCGACATCATTGGCGTCGTGACGGAAGGCAACAAGGCCGCCGTCGAATATTGGCGCGTGCGCAATGGTGAGAAGGCGCAGCGGGCGCGCGTTCTGGAACTGATCGAATGGGAGGGGGAGTATCTAACGGACGTACGCGTCTATCACGAGTGAAGCGGCTGGCCGCCTTCAGCGCGAGCGGAAGCGCCCCGCCGGGCACCACGCTTGCCGCGCAGCATGGTCAGCCATTTCTCACCTTGCGCAAGGCGGTTGTCGAGTTCGGCCATAACCTTGTTGAGATCGTCCTCGCGCAGCCAGACCCGGAACGCGGCAAGCCAGACAAGCCCGAGGCCGCGCCGGCGCGCCGCGCCCACCAGCCCTTCCGCATCGGTCTGCGCAGCGGCAAGCGCCCAGCCCATGGACCGGTCGATCGTCTCCGCCTGGGTAAGCGCGCCGAGCGGGTCGCGCTGCATGGACCGCGCGATGGAGCGCACGGCGGTTTTGTGTTCTTCCAAAATTTCAAACCGCGTCATCAGCACATCGAAAAGCCGGTCGCGCGGACGGGCCTCCTCGAA
This sequence comes from Tepidicaulis marinus, assembly GCF_000739695.1. GTDB lineage: Bacteria > Pseudomonadota > Alphaproteobacteria > Parvibaculales > Parvibaculaceae > Tepidicaulis > Tepidicaulis marinus. The sequence goes on along the minus strand of NZ_BBIO01000013.1, from coordinate 85,098 downwards.
TTCCTCCGGATCGATGCTGGCCAGAAGCTCGGCATCCACGCGTTTAATGAACGCGCTGACAATGGCCGGTTTGTTATGGAGAGAGGGGGGCAGCTTGGCGAGCGTCAGACGGGCGGATTTCAGAATGTCCTGAAAGGAAATCTCCTCCCACGGCCTTTTGGCCGCAAGGCGCAGGGCCGCATCCACCAGCCGCTCTTCCGCTGTCCGTTTCGCGCTCATAAATAAAATATAGGAACCCTGTCTCACGGTTTCGAGAGCTGGCGCGCAACATTCTCCGAAAATCGGCTGGAAAGACTCAGTTTCCAAGCTCGCGCGAGCGGTCCCGGGCCGCCGTCATGGCCGCTTCCATGAGCCGGGCAAGGCCCTCCTCGCCCATCAGCACCTTCAGCGCCGCTTCGGTCGTACCGCCGGGAGAGGTCACATTCTGGCGCAATTTGGCGGCGGGAAGCTGCGAGCGGTGCAGCATTTCGCCCGCGCCCGCCACCGTTGCGCGGGCAAGCGCCATGGCCATATCAGGCTCAAGGCCGAGCTTTGCGCCTGCCTCCGCCATCGCCTCCACCATATGGAAGATGTAAGCCGGGCCGCTGCCCGAGAGCGCGGTCACCGCATCCATCAGTTCCTCGGAGGCGAGCCAATGGGCTTCGCCCACCGCCGACATGAGCGCCGTGACATGGGTCTTTGCCGCCGCATCCACATGGGCATTGGCGATCAGCGCCGTCACCCCGCGCCCAACGGCGGAAGGCGTGTTGGGCATGGCGCGCACGATTTCGGCCTCCGCGCCCAAAAGCGCTTCAAGCCCGGCAAGGCTGATGCCGGCGGCAATCGAAACGAAGATGGTGCCTGGCGCCACAAGCGGTTTCAGCGACGGCAGCACATCGGCAAACATTTGCGGTTTGACGGCCAAAAGCACGATGCGGGGGCGCCGCGCCGCCAGCGCCTCGATTTCCGGGTTGAGCGAAATGCCATGCTCGACGATGAGCCGGGAAATCTCAGGCGGGGCCGCCGGGTCGCGCACGATCAGCTGGCTGCCCGGCAAGCCGAGCGCCAGCCAGCCATCCATAAGCGCGCCGCCCATTTTGCCCGCCCCGATCAAGGCCACCGGCCCGCCGACTTCAAGCTCACTCATCTTCTGTCTCACCGAAAATCAAACTGTCCCGGGCTTAAAGGCTCTATTCAAGCCGTGCCATGGGTCTCGAACAGGCAGGCTTCCACCGCCTCGCGCGGTTCCTTGCCCGCCCAGATCACATATTGGAAAGCCGGGAAAAACCGCTCGCAGGCTTCCAGTGCAAGGCGCAGCAGCGTTTCGCATTGCTCCGGCGTCGCCGTCGCCCCGCCGCAGAGCAGCAGCGAATCGCGGAAAAGCACCGTGCCGTCTTCCAGCCACATGTCGAAATGCCCGGACCAAAGCTGCTCGTTGACGAGCCCCATTACCTCGCGCACCGCCCCGCGCTTATCCGGGGAAACCCGCAGATCGAGCGAACAGGCCATATGCAGGCCGGAAATATCGTCCCGCCAGTTCAGCGAGACGTGATAATCCCGCCACTCGCCGGAAAGGGCGAGATTGAGCTCCTGATCATGGCTGCGCTCGCATACCCAATTACGCAGATCCGCTACCTGCTCGACAAGATCGAGCGGATTGGAGTCCACGTATTCGGCTTCCATGAGAATTGCTGTCATCGCTGCACCCCGCCTTTGCCGCACCCGGTCTCTGGCGAGAGCCGGTAACAGCTTGTCTGGCACCCGTTCGGCACCCGCATGGCACCTTATGAGAGCGCTGCGACCGCCACATATAGTGGTGACTGGCCGTCCTATCACAAGCAGCGTGCATGAACAGGTGAGTCGGCGCAAGAGCGCACGCCTCCCCGATAAGCGAATTTTGTGTGAATAAAATCCACGCGGATAAGGCGCCGTGGACGAGCGCGCTCAATCCGTCTTTTTGGCTTTTGCCGCAGCCGGTTTCTTCTGCGCTGCTTCCAAAGCTTCGATCCGCGCGCGCAGTGCCTCGTTTTCCTCACGCGCCAGCGCCGCCATATCGCGCACCGCCTCGAACTCTTCGCGCGAGACGAGATCGAGATCGGCGATCATGCGCTCGAAATGCGCCCGGAAGAACGTCTCCGCTTCCTGGCGCACGCCCTGGGCCGCGCCCGCTGCGGATGTGAACAGCTTCGCCATATCGTCCAGAATGCGGTTTTCATACTGCGCCATGGCATTCTCCTCAAATGGCACTCACCAGATCCGGCACACACCATAACGCGGCGCCGGTAAAAAGCGAGAGGCGAGACGCCGCAGCCTCCGATGGGCGCACGCAAGCTCCGCCCGCCCTGCGCTTGACTTACCCCGCGCCGCGGTGAGACTAGCGGCACGGCCATCCATTCACTTTCTCAGGCGCCCCATGCCCTTTCCCGATATCGATCCGGTGCTCATTCAAATCGGCCCCTTCGCCATCCGCTGGTATGCGCTGGCCTATATTGCCGGGCTGCTTCTTGGCTGGCGCTATATCGTGCGGCTGACCGAAACAAACGCGCTTTGGGGCGGCAAGGGCCCGGCAACGCGCGAGGAGATCGACGATCTTCTGCTCTGGGCGGCGCTCGGCGTCATTCTGGGCGGCCGCCTCGGCTACGTCCTCTTTTATAAGCCAGCCTATTACTTCGCCAATCCGGGGGACATTGTCGCGGTCTGGGAAGGCGGCATGTCCTTCCATGGCGGCTTTCTCGGCGTCGTGCTGGCCATCGTGCTTTTTGCCCGGCGCAAGGACATCGCGCTCTGGCCGCTCGGCGACATGGTGGCGGCGGCAACGCCCATCGGGCTCTTTTTCGGCCGCATCGCCAATTTCATCAATGCCGAGCTTTGGGGCCGCCCGTCGGACGCGCCCTGGGCCGTGATCTTTCCGACCGACCCGCTAGGCCTCCCCCGTCATCCCAGCCAGCTCTACGAAGCGGCCCTTGAAGGCATCGTGCTTTTCATTCTGCTGCGCTTTCTAACGCACCACACGGATGCCCTGAAAAAACCGGGCACGATCGTTGGCGCTTTCATCACAGGCTATGGCGCCTCGCGCATCTGCGTCGAATTCTTCCGCGAGCCCGATGCCCATATCGGTTATTACGCCGGCATCTTTACCCAAGGCATGCTGCTCTCGCTGCCCATGGTAATGATCGGCCTTGCCATCATCTTCTGGGCGCAGCGCCGCACGCCGCAGCCTCAAGCAAAACCTGCAAGCAAAAAGCCGCGTAAAAAATCATGAACCCGCTTTCCGACATGATCGCCACCCTGATCGCCAATCAGGGCCCGCTCGCCATTTCAGATTATATGGCGCTGGCGCTCGGCCATCCGCAGCATGGCTATTACATGAAACAGGTGCCGCTCGGCGAGAAAGGCGACTTCACCACCGCGCCGGAAATAAGCCAGATGTTCGGCGAGCTGATCGGCATTTGGTGCGCGGATACCTGGCAGCGCATGGGCGCGCCCGGTGAGATCGCCCTGGTGGAGCTTGGCCCCGGCCGCGGCACTTTGATGGAAGATGTCTTGCGCACCTTGAAAGTCGTGCCGGAGCTGCTGGAGGCCGCCGAGGTGCATTTCGTCGAAACCTCCCCCGCCCTCATGGCCGAGCAGCGCGCCCGCGTGCCCCAGGCCACCTGGCATGCCAGCATCGAAAGCTTGCCGGAAAAGCCGCTGCTTCTCATCGCCAATGAATTTTTCGATGCCTTGCCCATCCGCCAGTTCCAGCGCACCGAGCAGGGCTGGCATGAGCGCTGCCTCGGCCTCGTACCGCAGGAAAATGGCGGCTGGGATTTTGCTCTGCAACTTGCCCCAGACCCTATTCCAAATACCGCGCTCTTGCCCCTAAACGTGCTCGATGCCCCGCCGGGCTCCGTCGCCGAAATCTGCCCCGCCGCGCAAAGCATTGCCGAAACGCTGGGCGCACATTTAAAACGCCATGGCGGCGCGGGCCTCATCATCGATTACGGCCATGGAGAAAGCGCGCCGGGCGACACATTGCAAGCGGTGCGCGCCCATGATTATGCCGATCCCTTTGCAGATCCGGGCGAGGCGGACCTGACCGCCCATGTGGATTTTGCCGCGCTCGCCCAATGCTTTGCCAAAGGCGGCGCGAAGATCTGGCCGCTGACGACGCAAAGCGCCTTTCTTTCCATGCTGGGGATCATCCAGCGCGCCAAAAAATTGCAAGCAAGCGCAACGCCCGCGCAAAGCCGGGACATCAAGGCCGCAATGCACCGCTTGACCGACCCCGGCGAGATGGGCACGCTTTTCAAAGTGCTGACCGTCACCGCGCCCGACATGGCCCCGCCTGCCGGTTTCGACCGCGCTTAACGCGCCTCAACTAAAGAGCCGTCATGATCGAGAGCAAGCTCCTGAAAGCCCTGCCCCATATCCGCCACGGCTTTTTCACCCGTGAAGGCGGTATCTCGGGCGGCATTTATGAAAGCCTGAATTGCGGTCCGGGCTCGAAGGACGATCCCGAACATGTGCGCGAGAACCGCGCCCGCGTCGCCGCCGCGATGGAGGCCGCCCCCGATGCACTGCTCACCCTCTATCAGGTGCATTCGCCCGATGCCGTTTATGCGGCAAGCCCATGGAATAGCGACACACGGCCCGAAGCCGATGCAATGGTCACGGGCGAAAAGGATCTCGCCCTCGGCATTCTGACCGCCGACTGCGTGCCCGTGCTTTTTGCCGACAAAGAAAAGTCGATTGTAGGCGCCGCCCATTCCGGCTGGAAAGGCGCGATCGGCGGCGTTCTGGAAAGCACGCTTGCCTTGATGGAAGAACAAGGCGCGAAACGCGAGCGCATCATCGCCGCGATCGGCCCGGCCATCCGCCAGAAGAACTATGAAGTGGGCGCCGAGTTCCGCGATACCTTTTTGAAAGAGAACGGGGAGAATGCGCGTTATTTCATCCCCGCCGAAAGAGAAGCGCATTTTCTTTTCGACCTGACGGGTTTTGTGCGCCGGCGCCTTGCAGATGCCGGCATCGCGCAGATCGACGATTTGCAGCTTTGCACCTATGAAGACCCGCAGCGCTTTTTCTCTTTCCGCCGCACCACGCACAGGAAAGAACCCGATTACGGGCGGCAGATTTCGGTGATCCGAATCACTCCGCGCTGACCCCCACCCACTCGTCTTTGCACGGTGCCTCGCTCAAAACGCGCGAATCGCATAGAAAGAACCGGCACAGCACGCGAGCGAGGGGACCTGATGGCGCGGCCGGCTGGATATTATTCTGGAAAAGCGCAAGCGCTTCTCGCCGCTCTGACACTTGCTCTGCCGCTCGCCGCCTGCTCGGACGATGGCTGGTGGATTTTCAACGAAGAGGACACGTCCGAAGAAATCACCGGCTCCCTTTCCGTCCGCCCGTTCCCGCAAGCTGCCCCCGAAGCACCGCCGGTCATCCGCCAGAGCGTTGAAATCGAGCTGCCGCAAGGCGCTCCCTCTGCCCTCTCAAACCGGTTGCAGGAAGAGCTGCGCCTCGCGCTCGCCCGCCAATCCGTCACCGCGTCCAGCCTCGAGACGCTGCAAAGCGCTTATAAATTGAAGACGGCGGTGAAAGCCGCCGCCAATGCCTCCGGCATTATCGTGCTGCTGGTCGCTGATATGGAAAACCGCGAGGGCACACGCCTCCACCGCGCCGTGATCGAGCAGCGCCTGCCGCCCTCCTCTAAGGCAAACGGCAATGTCTGGCAGGCACTTTCCGAAGAAGACATTCAGCGCCTTGCCGGAGAGACGGTGAACAAGCTCGGCGCCTGGCCCCGCTTTGCCGAATTGAAGGCGCCTGAGGCCGCACCCGCTCAAACACCGGGCACCACTAAAACGCCGGGCGCGCTTTATGCCGAAGCCGAGGGCCTTCTGGAACTTGGGCCGGAAATAACACCCGCAGGCTTTGACCGCCCTGCCGCGCTCACCGCTGATGACCGCCTTGCAACGGCAGGCACCGCTCCTGCCGCCACCTTGGCAGGTGAAACACGTTTCCTTGTGACCGTCCGCCCCGCAGATACGGGAGGCGGAAGCACGGGACGCACGGACGGCACCACCCTTGCCCGCGCGCTGCGCCAGGCACTGACGGAAAAAGACCGGCAGGCGGGCGGAAACCCAGCTGCGCGAACAGGCTATTTCGTGACCGGCGATATCAAAACCGCTCCGCGCGGCAGCGCCCGCACACGGGTGGAAATCGAATGGCAGGTGGCGGCCAAGGACGGCACCCCGCTCGGGCTCGTGCGCCAGGCGAACGACGTGGAAAATAGCGAGATCGACCGGTCGTGGGGGCTGATTGCCGAAGCGGCGGGAAAGGCCGCCGCCGACGGCATATTGGAGCTTCTGGCCCCGCAAAATGCGCGCTCCTGAGCTCTTTTGACCGGAGCCGGGAGCCGCAGGTGTAACAGGGTATAGAGGCAGGCCTTTGAATGTTTACAGGGTCCTGCCCCCCTGTTAAAACGCGCCCGCCGACAGGGCCGGCCGCAATTTGCGCGGCCCGCGCCGGGGGCGGGAAAAAGTTAGGCATCAAACGGCCCGATAAAGCGGGCCGAGAGGGTTGACCAGATGAAACTTGTCGCAGGCAATTCCAACCGGGCGCTTGCCGAAGCTATCGCAGCTTATCTCAACCTTCCCCTGACAAAATCGGTCGTCCGCCGCTTTGCGGATATGGAAGTCTTCGTCGAAATTCAGGAAAACGTGCGCGGGGAAGACGTCTTCGTCATCCAGTCGACCTCCTATCCGGCGAATGACCATTTGATGGAACTGCTGATCATCATCGATGCGCTCAAACGCGCCTCCGCGCGCCGCATCACCGCCGTTCTGCCCTATTACGGCTATGCCAGGCAGGACCGCAAACCTCAGGCCCGCACGCCCATATCAGCGAAGCTCGTGGCCAATCTCATTGTTACCGCAGGCGCCGACCGCGTTTTGACCCTGGATCTGCATGCCGGACAGATTCAGGGCTTTTTCGATATTCCGACGGATAATCTCTTTTCCGCCCCCGTCATCACCCGCGATATCCAGGCCCATTATAAGGGCCAGAACCTCATGATCGTCTCGCCGGATGTGGGCGGCGTGGTGCGCGCGCGGGCCATCGCCAAGCGCCTCAATGCGGACCTTGCCATCGTCGACAAGCGCCGCGAGCGGGCCGGCGAATCGGAAGTCATGAACATTATCGGCGATGTGAGCGGGCGCTCCTGTATCCTCGTCGATGACATCGTGGATAGCGCGGGCACGCTCTGCAACGCCGCCCAGGCGCTGCTCGAGGCCGGGGCGACACAGGTTTCAGCCTATGTGACCCATGGCGTCCTTTCCGGCGGCGCGGTTGCCCGTGTCTCCTCCTCAGCCCTGAAGGAACTGGTGATTTCCGATTCCATCCAGGCGACGGAAGCGGTCCGCGTGGCGCAGAACATCCGCACCATCACCATCGCCCCCCTGATCGGCGAGGCCATGCACCGCACCTCCGAGGAGCGTTCGGTTTCCAGCCTTTTCGACTGAAAACCGGCCTTTCCGGCCCGTTTTTTCCTTCCGGCTCCCTAAGGCCAAAACCGCCCTTCCGGCGGCTTCTCCCACTTGAGTTTTCGGGGCTTGAGGGCTATAACCCGCCTCACCTGACCGCCGACACCCCTGGAGGAGGCGGTTTTTTGCAAGGCTTACGGGTCCTTCGCGTCGCCTAATTGCGCTAAGGGCCTGTTTTTATTGGAGAATATGACATGGCCGAGGTAAGAACCCTCAAGGTCGACACCCGCGAACGGGCCGGTAAGGGGGCAGCCCGTGCAGTTCGCCGTGGAGGCCGTATCCCCGCCGTTATTTACGGCGACAAGAAATCGCCCGAGCTCATTTCGCTCGCCAAGAACGAAATCGAACGTCTCTGGAACACCGGCACCTTCATGAGCCACCTGCTCAATTTGGATGTGGACGGCAAGGTTGAACGCGTCATTCCCCGTGACGTCCAGCTCGATCCGGTGCGCGATCTCGTGATCCATATCGACTTCCTGCGCCTCGGGAAAGACGCCTCGATCGCCGTGGAAGTGCCGGTGCACTTCCTCAACGACGAAGCCTCTCCCGGCATCAAGCGCGGCGGCGTTCTGAACATCGTGCGCCACGAAGTGGAACTGAACTGCCCGGCCGAATCGATCCCCGAATTCATCGAAGTGGATCTGACCGGCACGGAAGTGGGTGATTCCATCCACATCTCGGCCATCAAACTGCCCAAGGGCGTGACACCGACCATCACGGACCGCGACTTCACGGTTGCGACCATCGCCGCGCCTGCCGGCCTCGTCTCCGCTGAGAACGAAGCCGAAGAAGGTGAAGAAGGCGGCGAGGAAGCCAAGGAAGAAGAGGGCGGCGAAGAGTAAGCCGTCCGGCAACGACGGAGACCGGCTCAATGAAACTCTTCGTCGGGCTCGGCAATCCGGGTACCAAATACGCCCGGAACCGCCACAATATCGGGTTCATGGCGGTGGATGGCATCATCCGCCGCCATTCCTTTTCTCCCGAACGCCAGAAATTTCAGGCCCTGATGTGCGAAGGGCTGATGGGCGGGGAGAAGGTCGTGGCGCTGAAACCCCAGACCTATATGAACGAATCCGGCCAATCGGTCGGCGAAGCCATGCGCTTTTTCAAGCTGGAGCCGAAAGACGTCATCGTCTTTTACGACGAACTTGATCTGGCGCCCGGCAAGATCCGCGTGAAGCTGGGCGGCGGGGCGGCCGGTCATAACGGCATCCGCTCCATCACCCAGCATATCGGCGCGGACTTTATCCGCGTGCGGCTCGGCATCGGCCATCCGGGCGACAGGGCCCGCGTGCATTCCCACGTCCTTTCCGACTTTGCCAAGGCCGATCAGGACTGGCTCGATAAATTGCTGGACGCGGTCGCCGCCGAAGCCCCCCTTCTGGCCGAGGGCAAGGACGCGACCTTCGCCAATAAAGTACATCTCGCGCTCAACCCGCCCCGCGCGCCCAAAGCCGCGCCGGGTGAGCCAGCGCCGAAGACAAAGGAGTAACCCAGATGGGGTTCAAATGCGGAATTGTGGGGCTTCCCAATGTCGGCAAATCCACGCTGTTCAACGCCCTGACCCAGACCGCCGCCGCTCAGGCGGAGAATTACCCCTTCTGCACGATCGAGCCGAATGTGGGCGAGGTCGCGGTGCCGGACCCCCGGCTCACTCAGATTGCTAGCATTGCCGGATCGAAGGAAATCATCCCGACGCGGCTGACCTTTGTCGATATCGCCGGCCTCGTGCGCGGCGCCTCGCAAGGTGAAGGGCTGGGCAATCAGTTCCTCGCCCATATCCGCGAGGTGGACGCCATTGCCTATGTGCTGCGCTGCTTCGAAGATGAAGACATCACTCATGTGGAAGGCAAGATCGATCCGCTCGCCGATGCCGACACGGTGGAAACGGAACTGATGCTCGCCGATCTCGACAGTCTGGAAAAGCGCATCCCTAATCTCGAAAAGAAAATCCGCGGGCAGGACAAGGAAGCAAAACTCCAGCTCGATCTCGTCAACCGTGCCCTCGCTCTCCTGCGCGAAGGCAAGCCTGCGCGGCTGCTGGAAGTGAAAGACGAAGAAAAACGCGCCTTCAAGGGCCTGCAGCTTCTCACCTCCAAGCCCACGCTTTACGTGTGCAATGTCGATGAAGGCTCGGCCGCGACGGGCAATTCCTTTTCGGAGACCGTGAAGAAACGCGCGGAGGCGGAAGGCGCCGAATGCGTCGTCATTTCCGCCAAGATCGAAGCCGAACTTTCCCAGCTAGACGACGAAGAGCGCCAGGAATATCTCGCTGAGCTCGATCTGACGGAAGCCGGTCTCGACCGGCTGATCCGCGCCGGGTATTCCCTGCTCGATCTCATCACCTATTTCACCGCAGGGCCGAAAGAAACCCGCGCCTGGACGATCCAGAAAAACACCAAAGCGCCGCAAGCTGCCGGTGTCATTCACACGGATTTCGAAAAAGGCTTCATCCGGGCCGAGACGATCGCCTTTGACGATTACATCGCGCTGAAAGGCGAACAAGGCGCGAAGGATGCGGGCAAAATGCGCCTTGAAGGCAAAGACTATGTCGTTCTTGACGGCGACATCATGCATTTCCGCTTCGCAAACTAGAAGCGGCGCGCCTCAGGCAAAAGCGTTCGCCTCTTCCGGCGCACAACCGAATTTCAACAGATTGCCGTGCGGGTCGTGAACATAAAATTCCTTCATGTTCCAGGGCCGCACGGCGAAATCACTCAGCCGCTCCACACCGCGCTTTGAAAATTCCTCATAAAGCGCAGGCACCTCCCCGCCCCTGATATAGCAGGACGTGTTCTCGGCAATATGGCGCTCCGTGCAGGCCCAGAAATGGATTTCGATGGCGCCGCGCCGGGCGATGACATAATCCCCGTAGCGCTCGACCTTGCAGCCAAGCTGATCGGCATAAAAAGCCGCCGTCTCCTCGAGATCGAGCGAGGCAAGAACCGGAATTGCACGGGCATCGTCCATATCTGATCACCTGATTTGGGGGCCGGGGGTTTTCGCGCCCTGCCGCATCTGTATTCTGAACGATAAGAAAAGAGGCAAAGCCCCACAAGAACAGGGACGCATTTTATGAAAGATCCGCATTACGACTGGGAGGACCTGACGCCCGGCTTCACCTTCACGACGAAAAGCCGGCAGGTCACAAAGGAAGAGATCATCGAATTTGCGAGCGAGTACGACCCGCAGCCTTTTCATCTGGATGAAGAGGCGGCGAAAGACTCGATCCTGGGCGGGCTCTGCGCGTCGGGCTGGCATAGCTGCTGTATCGCCATGCGCCTCGTTGCCGATGATTTCTATCCCCATTGCACGCCTTTGGGCTCGCCCGGTATCGAGGAAACCCGCTGGAAGCGTCCGCTCTTTGCCGGCGAAAGCGTCTCCGTCACGCTGGAGGTCACCGAAAGCCGCGCCTCCAAAAGCCGCCCGGATCTCGGCCTGACGCGCTTCCTCTGGACCATGAAAAACGAGGCCGGCGACATCATCATGACATCGGACTGCTGGGTGATGTTCGCCCGCCGCCCCAATGACGAAAAAGGAGCGGCATGATGGCCTGGTTCGAGGATATTGAAACCGGCACGGTGAGCGAACTCGGCTCCTACACCTTCACGAAAGAAGCGATCATCGCCTTTGCCGAGAAATACGACCCGCAGCCCTTTCATCTGGATGAAGAGGCCGCCGCCAAAACCCATTTCGGCGGGCTCGTCGCCTCGGGCTGGCACACGGCGGCCATTTGGATGAAACTGATGATCGCCGCACGCCAAAACGCGCCCAAAGAGGCGGTAGAACCGGCACCGGACGGGCGTCCCGCTCCCAAAGGCGGGCCCTCGCCCGGCTTTCTCGACATGAAATGGCTGAAACCCGTGCGCCCCGGCGATAAGCTCACTTATCGCAGCACCGTGATCGAGAAGATCGATCTGAAAAGCCGGCCATTGCTCGGCATCGTGCGCGCGCGCAATGAAGGCATCAATCAGGATGGCGAGCTCGTCTTTTCCTTCATCGGCCAAGGCCTGATCGAACGGCGCGAACCATATCAGGGAGGAAACACATGACACATAAAGGCAGCATGAGCACGATCAAAGGCTCGGGCGGCGATGAGCTTGCCGCTTATTTCGTGGAAGCGGAAGGCACGCGTAAAGGCGGGCTTGTCCTCATTCAAGAAATTTTCGGCGTCACCGATCACATCAAAGAGCTGTGCGACGGGTTTGCCGCCGACGGCTACGATGTCATCGCCCCTTCCATGTATGACCGCGATTTCAAGAACTGGCAGGCCGAATACACCGAAGAAGGTATGCAGCAATCGATCAAGCTGGCGCAAGGGACGGGCCTCACTTACGCCAAGGGCGATGTGCAGGCCGCGATCGATTTTCTGAAAGAACGCGGCAATGAGCGCGTGCACATTACCGGCTATTGCTATGGCGGCTCCGTCGCCTGGTTCGCCGCCTGCAATTGCGAGGGCCTAACCTCGGCTGTGGGCTATTACGGCCGGCTCATCATGGAAATGGATACGCAAAAGCCGCGCTGCCCCACCATGCTGCATTTCGGCGAGAAAGATAAGTCGATCCCCATCGACTGGGTGCGCAAGTTCAAGGAAGAACGCCCCGACATCACCGTGCATATCTATGATGCCGATCACGGTTTCAACTCGGACCGGCGCCAGCACTACGACCCGGAAGCCACGAAGCTGGCGCGGGAGCGCACGCTCGAATGGTTCGAGAAGGCATAAGTCTTCTTACGCCGCCGCCCTCAACCCGGCTGCTTGCCGTAGGATTTGAATTTCTCGATCACCCGGGCCATTTCATCCTCGGCAAGCAGCGGCGGCTCGCCCAGCTCGCAGGCAATGACATAATGGCGGGCGAGATTTTCCACTTCCTCGGCAAGCTCAAACGCTTTTTCGAGGCTGGGCCCGCAGGCGATCTGGCCGTGATGACCGAGAAGACAGGCCTTGCGCCCGTCAAGTGCGGCAAGCGCATGGGCAGCAAGTTCCTCCGTCCCGAAGGTCGCATAAGGCGCGCAGCGGATATCCGCGCCGCCCGCCGCCGCCACCATATAGTGGAAGGGCGGGATGCCTTTTTCATGCACCGCAAGCGCCGTCGCATAAGCTGAGTGCGTATGCACAATGGCCTGAATGTCGGGCCTCGCACGGTAAATCGCGCAGTGAAAATGCCATTCCGATGAAGGCAGCCGCCGGCCCGAAAGCACCTCGCCATCGAGCGACAGCGGCACGATATCGCCCGGAAGAAGATCGGGGTAAGCCATACCCGTCGGCGTGATCAGCACTTGGGACGTCTCGTCAGCGCCAAAGCGTACCGAGACATTGCCGGAGCGCCCCGGCGAGAGTCCCGAGCCCGACATGGCAAGCGCCGTATCGATCACCGATTGGCGCGCCCATTCTTCGTCCATGGCAAGGCTGAGATCACTCATGAGGCTTCCCGCGCCCTTTCCGGGTAAAGCGAGAGGAGACCCTCGCGGCTGGCATCGCAGAGCCCGCGCTCGGTCACGAAGCCGCTGACGAGGCGCGCGGGCGTCACATCGAACCCGTAATTCGCCGCCGGGCTGCCGGGCGCGGCAATATCGACTTCCACCACCTCGCCGCCCGGAATGCGCCCGGCCATGGCCGTCACCTCGCGCCCGTCCCGCTCTTCGATGGGAATATCGCGCAAGCCGTCTTCAAGCGACCAGTCGATGGTGGAATGGGGCAGCGCCACATAGAAAGGTACGCCATTGTCTGCTGCAGCCAGCGCCTTCAGATAGGTGCCGATCTTGTTCGCCACATCGCCGCTCGCCGTCGTGCGGTCGGTGCCGACAATGCAGAAATCCACCTTGCCCTTCTGCATCAAATGCCCGCCCGCATTATCGACGATGATCGTATGCGGCACGCCTTCCTGGCCGAGCTCGAAAGCGGTCAGAAAAGCACCCTGATTGCGCGGGCGTGTTTCATCCACCCAGACATGGACGGGAATGCCTTCATGGTGAGCCTGATAGATGGGCGAGGTGGCGGTGCCCCAATCGATGCAGGCAAGCCAGCCGGCATTGCAATGGGTAAGAATATTGACGGGGGCGCCGTCTTTCTTTTCGGCAAGCGCGCGGATGATCTCCAGCCCATGCGCGCCGATGAGGCGGCAGGTTTCCACATCCTCATCGCAGATTTGCGCGGCCCGGTCATAGGCAAGATCGAGCCTGTCAGACGGGCTTGCCGCGCCGAGGCACGCCTTCATGTCATTGAGCGCCCAGTGAAGATTGACCGCGGTCGGGCGTGTTGCCCCCAGCACTGCAACAGCGCGCTCCAGCGAGGCATCGCTTGCGTCCTCGCGCATGGCAAGCGCCACTCCGTAAGCCGCCGTCGCCCCGATCAGCGGCGCGCCGCGCACGGCCATATGCGAGATTGCCCGTGCCGCATCTTCCATGCTGCGCAGCGCCGCCACCTCGAAAAGATGCGGCAGCTTCGTCTGATCGATGATTTCCACCGACCAGCCATCCGCGCCGACCCAAATGGTCCGCATGGGGCGCCCGTCGATTCTCATTCAGTCTCCTTCAAAGCTGCAGAGCGACAGCACTTCGATATCATAGGCCTCAAGACGTGAACGTCCGCCAAGGTCGGGAAGTTCGATCACGAAACTGGCGCCGAGCACATTGCCCCCCGCCCGGCCGATCAGCTTGACCGCCGCTTCCGCCGTACCGCCCGTGGCGATGAGGTCGTCGACAAGCAGCACCCGCGCGCCGTCGAAGACAGCATCCTTGTGGATTTCCACCTTATCGGTGCCATATTCCAGTTCATATTCCTGGCTGATCGTCTCCCAGGGCAGCTTACCTTTCTTACGCACCGGCACGAACCCCTTGCCGAGCTGGTGGGCCACCGCCCCGCCCAGAATGAAGCCGCGCGCCTCAATCCCCGCCACAAGGTCGATCGCATCGCCCACATGAAGCTGCACCAGCGCGTCCACCGCCTTGCGGAAGCCGCGCGCATCGGAAAGCAGCGTCGTCACGTCCCGGAAGAGAATACCCGGCTTGGGATAATCGGGAATGGTGCGGATATAATCTTTCACGTCCATCGTCTAAGGCCCCTCGGCTCACTTATCTGTTCAACACGCGGCCAGCCACCGCTTCCAGTTTTTTCATCAGCGCCGCATCGCGCGCCTCGGGCGGCGTGATGATGGCGAAATCCAGCACCTTGTCGAAACCCATCGGGCACGGCTCACGCTCGCCCGGCCCGATCTGGCCGACGATATGCTTGAGCATGTCCTGCGCCTTTTCCGCGTTCTGCCGCAGCACCTCGACCACATGGGTCACCGAGACATCGGGCTCGTCATCATGCCAGCAATCATAATCCGTCACCATGGCGACAGTTGCGTAATTGATCTCCGCTTCCCGCGCGAGCTTCGCCTCGGGCATGTTCGTCATGCCGATCACCGAGCAGCCCCAGGAGCGGTAGAGATGGCTCTCCGCGCGCGAGGAAAATTGCGGGCCTTCCATGACGATATAGGTGCCGCCGCGTTTGTGAGCGATGCCAAGCTCCTTGCAAGCCTTCTCCGCATAATCCCCAAGGCGCGGGCACACCGGATCGGCCATGGAGACATGGGCGACGCAGCCCGGCCCGAAAAAGCTCTTCTCGCGGGCAAAGGTGCGGTCGATGAACTGATCGACAATGGCGAAGGAGCCGGGCGGCAGATCCTCGCGCAGCGAGCCCACGGCGGAAACGGAAAGAATATCCGTTACCCCGGCCCGCTTCAGCGCGTCGATATTGGCCCGGTAATTGATGGAGGACGGCGTCTGCCGGTGCCCGCGCCCGTGACGGGGCAGGAAGACCATGTCCACGCCGCCCAGCGTGCCCATGCGCAACGCGTCCGAGGGTTCGCCGAAGGAGCTTTCCACCTTCTCCCAGCGGGCATTTTCAAGCCCCGGGAGGTCATAGACCCCGCTGCCGCCGATTACGCCGAGAACCGTCTTTACCATGCGCGCGCCTTTCCTGAAGATTTCCGCCCAAACCCGGGCGCGAACCTATCAAAAACGACAAGGATGACCATAAAAAAGGGCCCCTGAGGGGCCCTTTTCAGCGCGTATGAAACGCGAGTATCAGTGCTTGTCGGCCCAGAGCTTGCGGCCGGCGAAGTAGAGAAGCCCTGCCAGAACCGCCAGGAAGACCATCACCTGGAAGCCAAGCTGATGACGCGCTTCCAGTTTCGGCTCGGACGCCCAGGTCAAGAAGGCCGCCACGTCGCGGGCATATTGATCGACCGTCATGGGCGTCCCGTCTTCATATTCGACGATTTCGTCGAACAGCGGGTTTGCCATGGCAATCTGATGGCCGCCGAAATAGGCGTTGTAATTCATGCCGGGCGACATCGGGAAACCCTGCGGGGGTTCTTCATAGCCCGTGAGCAGCGAGTAAATGTAATCGGCGCCGCCGGAACGGGCTTTCACGATCACCGAGAAGTCCGGCGGATAGGCACCGCCATTGGCCGCACGGGCGGCGTTTTCGTTGGCGAACGGTGCCGGCATCGGGTCTTTCGGCTCGCGGGCGCGCATGAACATGTCGCCATATTCATCCGGACCGTCTTCGATCTCATATTCGGCCGCCAGCGCCTTCACCTGCGCTTCGGAAAATTCCGGCCCGCCTTCTTCGGCAAGGTTGCGGAACTTCACCAGATCCATGGAATGGCAGGCCGCGCAGACTTCCTTATAGACCTTGTAGCCGCGGCGCAGCTGGCTGCGGTCGAAGGTGCCGAACGGCGCTTCGAAAGACCAATCGGCATGTTTCAGCTCAACATTGCCGGCGGCCTTGGCCGGCACGCTGGCAAGAAACATCATGCCCAGGGCCGTTATCGCCGCTGTCGCGATATAGGGCGCCACGCGCGACAAGCGCGTGAACACACAAGGACGGGCGGCTTGGTTCAGAGCTTCGTTTTTCATGATCATCCCTCGGCCCCCTTACGCATCTTTCTCGGCCAGAACGGCCTTGGAAATGCTTTCCGGAAGCGGCTTGGTCTTTTCGATGAGCCCGAGCAGCGGAAGCAGGATCAGGAAATACGCGAAGTAGAGGATCGTCAGCACCAGGCTGAGCGATGCCACATCGAAAGCGTAATCCACCCGTTCCACTTCAACGCCATAGACACCGCCCTCGATCACGTCATGCTTCTTGAACATGTCCGCCGTGGCGTCCGTCTGGCTCACCGCTTCTGCGATCGCCGCATCGGCTTCGGCCGCGCTCTCATAAGTGCCGATCACTTCGCTGCTCGTGAAAATGGTGCGGTCGGGCGACTGCCCGCCTGCCCAGCCGAGGCCGAGGCACACCACCACGAAGAGGAAGAAGAACTGGCGGAACAGCGGACGGAAGCGCGCCGAGCGCACTTTCGACGTGTCGAGCCAGGGCAGCACAAAGAGAATGGCGATCGAACCGAACATGGCGATAACGCCGCCCAGCTTGGAATCGATCGGGCCGATATCGAAGGTGATCGCCCGCAAGATCGCGTAGAACGGCAACAGATACCATTCCGGCACGATGTGCGGCGGGGTCTGCAGCGGATCGGCTTCGATATAGTTATCCGCGTGGCCGAGCACATTCGGGTTGAAGAACACGAAATACGCGAAGAGCAGGAGGAAGACCGTCAGGCCCAGCGCATCCTTCACCGTCATGTAAGGATGGAAGCTGACCGTGTCCTGCTTGTCCTTTACCGAGATGCCGAGCGGATTGTTGTTCCCCGGCACGTGCAGCGCCCAGATGTGAAGAACGACGACGCCCAGAATGATGAAGGGAATGAGGTAGTGCAGCGAGAAGAAGCGCTGCAGCGTCGGATTGCCGACCGCAAAGCCGCCCCACAGCCATTCGCGGATGGCATCGCCCACCAGCGGAATGGCGCCGAAGAGGTTCGTGATCACCGTGGCGCCCCAGAAGCTCATCTGCCCCCAGGGAAGCACATAGCCCATGAAGGCGGCTGCCATCATGAGGAGATAGATGATCACACCCAGGATCCAGAGCACTTCGCGCGGCGCCTTGTAGGAACCATAGTAAAGGCCGCGGAACATGTGGATATAGACCGCCAGGAAGAACATGGAGGCGCCGTTCGCGTGCACGTAACGGATCAGCCAGCCATAGTTCACGTCGCGCATGATGTGCTCGACGCTATTGAAGGCAAGGTCCACATGCGGCGTGTAATGCATCACCAGGATGATGCCGGTCACGATCTGCGTCAGAAGGCAGAAGGTGAGAATGCCGCCGAAAGTCCACCAGTAGTTGAGGTTCCGGGGTGTCGGATACTCAAGCATGTGGTGGGCGAGGCCCATAATGGGCAGACGCTCGTCGAGCCAACGGGTAAAGGCGTTCGACGGCGTATAGGTGATTTCATGGCTCATAATACGCCCCCTCAGCCAATCTTGATCCGGTCGTCGGACAGGAAGGAATAAACCGGCACTTCCAGGTTCTGGGGCGCCGGGCCCTTCCGGATACGTCCGGCCGTGTCGTAGTGCGAGCCGTGACAGGGGCAGAACCAGCCGCCGAAGTCACCCTTGGCATCGCCGACTTTCTGGCCCTTGGGCACGCAGCCCAAATGGGTGCAGATGCCGACCATGACCAGCCATTCTTCCTTGCCTTCCGCCGCGCGGTTCTCATCCGTTGCCGGCACATCGCCGGAAAGGTTGTCGTTGCGCGCGATCGGGTCCGGCAGGATTTCCACCGGGACCGATTTGGCCTCTTCCACTTCCGCAGCCGTACGGCGGCGCACGAAGACGGGCTTCCCGCGCCATTGCACGGTAATGCTCTGTCCGACTTCGATGGAGGAAAGGTCAACTTCGATGGATGCCAGCGCAAGCGCCGATGCATCCGGATTCATCTGATCGATCAGCGGCCAAATGGCTGCCGCGCCGCCGACTGCCGCAAAAGCGCCGGTCGCGACATATAGAAAATCGCGCCGTGTCGGCTCATCCGTGTCGATGTGTGCCACGGTTGAGGTCTCCCTGATTCATCACTTAAGGGCACCCGCCTGCCCGGGATGTCTTCCCTGACACAAACGCCACCCCATCCGAACTGCATGGCACGAGCCTTTGCCCTCCCAAGCTCAGGCCGCCCAGCACCCGCATATGTGCGGCGTTTGTGGCACTGTCTTCACAGATTGTCCAGACCCGCCATCGGGAAATGTGGCAGGATGCCGCAAGCGGCAAGGCTAAGGCGCAACCTGCGCCCCCTGCTCACTTTTTTCCGTTTGGCGGCCCGCCCCGTACCGGGGTATGGAACGGCTCATGCGACTTGCCCTTTACCAACCCGACATTCCGCAGAATACCGGCACTATTCTTAGGCTGGGCGCGTGCCTGGGCGTTCCCGTGGATATTATCGAGCCCTGCGGCTTTCCCTTCTCCGACCGGGGCCTGCGCCGGGCGGGAATGGACTATGTGTCGCATGCAGAAATCCGCCGACATGCCGACTGGCAGGCCTTCCAGGACGCCCGGAAGCCGGAAAACCGGCTGATTTTGCTCACCACCAAGGCCGCCGAACCCTATACAGGCTTCCGATTCGCCCCCGGCGACACGCTGCTGCTGGGCAGGGAAAGCGCGGGCGTGCCAGAGGACGTGCACGCTGCCGCCGATGCCCGCCTTCTTATTCCGCTCGCCCCCGGCGCCCGCTCGCTCAATGTGGCGGTCGCCGCTGCCATGGTACTGGGCGAGGCGCTGCGCCAGACGCAAAGCTTCCCCTTGCCGGGAGCTTGAGCCCGTCTAGACCGCCCCCCCTCTAGACCGCCTTTGAATGGCGGACCTCTTCGCCGTAATGCAGATAGGCATCGAAGAGGGAGGCGACGACGCGCACGAAGGGCCTGCCCTTTTCGGTAATGCGGATAAAGGTGCCCTGCCGGACCACCAGCCCGTCTTCCACGAGCGGCGCCAGGCGCTCGACCGTATCGGGGCTCGAAACCGGGGCGATATTGGCTTCCATATGGCACATGAGCTCATTAATGATGTCGCGCCGCACCCGGTCCTCCGAGCTCAGCACCGCCCCGCGCACCACCGGCAGCCGGCCCGCCTTCACCTCTTCCACATAGCGCCCGATGGCCGGCTCGTTCTGCACGTAGCCTTTGGGCATCTGCCCGATAGCCGAGGCGCCGAAACCGACCAGCACATCGGCATCATCCGACGTATAACCCTGAAAATTACGCTGCAACGTGCCCTCGACCAGCGCCTGGGCAAGACCGTCATCCCGGCGGGCGAAATGGTCGAAGCCGATCGCCACATAGCCAAGCGCGCGCAGCCGCATGGCCGCCGCCTGGCTCTGCTCGAACCGCTCGCCCAGCCCCGGCAGCGCCGCCTCGTCGATGAGCCGCTGATGGGTCTTCATCCAGGGCACATGGGCATAGCCGAAAAGGGCGATCCGGTCGGGCGAAAGCCCATGGGCAAGGTCCACCTGCTCCAGCACCGAATCCACGCTCTGATGCGGCAGCCCGTACATCAAGTCGAGATTGACGGATTTGACGCCGGCGGCGCGCACAAGTTCCACCGTTTTGGCGGTCAGCGCATAAGGCTGAATGCGGTTGATGGCGCGCTGCACCTCCTCGCGGAAATCCTGCACGCCGATGCTCACGCGCGTTACCCCGCTCTCTCCAAGCGCTGCGATATAATCGGCGCTTGCCGTGCGCGGATCGATCTCCACCGCAAGCTCGCTCGCCTCATCGAACGTGAACCGGGAACGCACATGGGCCACCATGCGCAGCCAGTCTTCCGCGCTCAGCATGCTCGGGCTGCCGCCGCCCCAATGCGCGTGCGCCGCGCGCATCGGCCCCGGCGCGGCCGCCGACACCAGATCGACTTCACGCAGCAATATGTCGAGATAGTCTCCGACAGGCGCATACCGCCGCGTTGCCTTCGTGTGGCAGCCGCAGAACCAGCACATCTCCCGGCAATAGGGAATGTGAAAATATAAGGAGAGCGGTTGTTCCGGGCGCAGGGCCGCAAGCCAGTTGCGGTAAACCCCTTCGCTCACCGCCCGGCTGAAATGGGGTGCGGTCGGATAGCTCGTATAGCGGGGCACGTTCACGCCGTATTTGACCGCAAGCGCCTCGTTCATTCTCGCTGTTTCCGGCATCCACACCTCATCCGGCTTACTGTCACTGCACTTCGCCGGCCTTAGCCGCGCGGGGGCCTTGCGGCCCGCAAGCTGATGGGGGAAAGTAGCGCCGCATTTCAAAAGGCGCCTTGATCCAGGTCAGACTGCCGGGAGAAACCCGGCTGCGGCGAAAAAGCGCGCCTTAGCTTTCACTGCGCAGCCCCTGCGCCATCTTTCACTGCGCAGCCCCTGCGCCCAACGAGCCGGATGAACGACGTGCCCGATATCGAAAACGCAAAAAGCCGTGCCCGCGCCTGGTTCGAAACGCTGCGCGATGAGATTTGCGCCGAGTTCGAAAAACTCGAAGACGCGCTGGAAGGCACCGCCTTTGCCGGTGAGGCGCCGGGCCGTTTCGAGCGCAAACCCTGGACGCGCGGGGACGGCAGCGAGGATCAGGGCGGCGGCACCATGTCGATCATGAAGGGCCGCGTGTTCGAGAAAGTGGGCGTGCATACCTCCACCGTATATGGCGAATTTTCCGAAGAGTTCCGCGCGCAAATTCCCGGCGCCGACAAGGACCCGCGTTTTTGGGCCAGCGGCATCTCGCTCATCGCCCATATGCAAAACCCGCATGTGCCCGCCGTGCATATGAACACACGCATGCTGGTGACGCAGGACTGGTGGTTCGGCGGCGGCGCCGACCTCACGCCTGTTCTCATGGCGAACCGCACGCAAGACCACCCCGACAGCGTGGATTTTCACGCCGCCATGAAAAAAGCCTGCGATGCGCATGGGGAGGATTACCACGCCCGTTTCAAAAAATGGTGCGATGAATATTTCTTCCTGCCCCACCGGAATGAAGCGCGCGGCATTGGCGGTATTTTCTACGACCGCCACAATACCGGCGACTGGGAAAAGGATTTCGCCTTCACCCAGGATGTGGGCCGCACCTTCCGCGACATTTATCCCGTGCTCGTGCGCCGCCACATGAATAAAGACTGGAGCGAGGCGGAGCGCGAGGAACAGCTCATCCGCCGGGGCCGTTATGTGGAGTTCAATCTGCTCTACGACCGCGGCACCACTTTCGGGCTGAAGACCGGCGGCAATGTGGACTCGATCCTGTCCTCCATGCCGCCTGCGGTGAAATGGCCCTAAGCAGGTAACAGCAATGGCAAAGGGCGAAACGGCGGCGCAGCGCTTTGTCCGCCTTAACGGCATTCCCGGCACCTTTCACGAAATCGGCGTGCCGAAAGACCGCAAAACCTCCGCACTTGAAATGGCTAAGGCAAGCGGCCTCGATCCTGCCCGGCTTTTCAAAACATTGATCGTGCTGGCCGACGCCAAAACCTTCGCCATGGCCATCGTGCCAGCGGACAGGGACCTTGACCGCAAGGCGCTCGCCCGGCTCATGAAAGCCAAGCGCGTCGATCTTGCCCCGAAAGAAAAAGCCATCAAACTCACCGGCTACCAAATGGGCGCCTGCGCGCCGCTCGGCCAGAAGAGTGCGCTTCCCGCCTTTCTCGATGAAAGCGCGTTCGGCTTTGCCAGCATCTATGTCAGCGGCGGGGCCTACGGCCTCGAGCTTGAAATCGCGCCGGGTGTTTTGCTGGACGCGGTAAAGGGAACGAAGGCGGTGATTACCTGACGGCCCCTCCCTATCGTCACCCTCGCGCTTGACGCGAGGGTCCATGCAGACACTGCGGCATGGCGTGACGCTGTTTGGACCCCGGCTCGGGGGCCGGGGTGACGGCTTCTATCTGAAGCACCGTCTTGCCACAAACAATACGCGTCACCCCGGGCTTGTCCCGGGGTCCATGCAGCCTGCTTTCTAAACAACTATATTCAAGCAGAAAGTCTGAACTTCCGGCGAAGCGCAAAAACACTCAAGGCCAGCAAGGTTGTCGCGACCAATCCTTCAAACACCAGAAAAATCTGAACCCACCAATTCGAAGCAACGATCGTTACCGACCGGCCAACCCCCAATAGATTGCCAAATAGTGTCAACGGCTGAAGAGATAAAATCGCTGAGCGGGACAGAGAGCCAGCGACCTCCGGGCTGCAAACGGCTTGCTGAATACCGCGCGGATCGTCGCATGCGCCATTCGCAATAACGGCACCATCCACGGCACACAGGAGAAGGATTGAAGCAGCCCACACGCCAAGCAGAATTAGAAGAGATCTGCCAGCCGACGCGCCATAGTTCGAAGAAAAACCATAGAACCAACTCACCATGGCATCAAAATAGCTTAGCTCCTCTCGCTCAACAGCCATTTCCAAGCTGTGAAAGAGCGAAACACCCGGTCCATTCTGCAAACTAGCAAGATGCGCTCGCATGTTGCGATACGGTTGGGCACCGGAGAGTCCATAAACTTTTGTATTTTTAGGAAAGAAAACGGACTGAAACGAGACGGACCCAGTGAATGGTAAACCAGCGTGCGGGTTCGGGATCGACATATTCAAGATCGAGCCACCACGTACTCTAAAATCAGTGACACTATTCGCCGCCAAAGAAAGAAACCCGATATGCGCTTCTTCTATCTCAAGCTTCAAATGGGAATTCTCTCGCACAAAAAACTGTCGCACGTCGCTTTTTCGAACTTCCACCATTCCGTATTCAGAATGATTAATGAATTCGATGCGAGACAATTTTTTTGCACCTGATATCGTCACCCCCTTACACGCAACTTCAATCTCGACCGGTTGATCTCGTCTAGCTGAAAAATCAAGCATCCAGACTTTATCGGGCTTTAGATCAATTATAATTTTCCCAATGGCGACATCGCGAACGGCAGCCGACAGTAACTTCCTAGCTATCTCATACTCGTCGGGTGTCAATTCAGTCGTGTAACGAACCCTTCTGTTCAATTCTGCGGAAAGCTTATCAGAGAGAACGAAATTCCGTCCTTTCCGAGGAGAACCCGCATCAACCAAGAAATTCAACGCCTCACCTTTTGGCGGCTTCGGCATATTAAACCCCTCAATAAACCGTCGCCTGCACCACCGCTTTCAGGCGCTCGATGATCGAAAACTCATCCTCGATGAAATCCGCATCGACCCACCATTCCTCGACCTCGCGCATGACGCGGCCGATTTCCGGCCCGTCGGGCACACCGGCGGAGCGGACCATCTGGCCCGTCAGCGGCAGCTGCGGTTTTTCCCAGCTATCGGCCATGGCCAGAAGCGCGCGCCATTGCACGGAATTGGCGAGCTTTTTATCCGCCGCCCAGCCGAGCATGACGCGGTCCTTGAAAAGCTCCGGGCCCATCCAGTAAAGCGCGCGGCGCATCTCACGCATCGACATATAAGAGACGATCTTCGTTTGATCCGTATGCATCCGGATCAGACGGTCCCGCTCCTTGTTGGAAAGACGCAGGCGCTCGGCAAGTTTGCGGATGCCCGCTTCGTCGAGATCGATCAGCGCGCCGAGCCGCATGATGGGATCGGAAGTGAAAAGCTGATCGGTTTCGATCGCAACCACACGCTCCAGAAGCTCGGTGCGTTCGGCCTCCGGCAGCACTTTGGAAAGAATACCGCTTGCCGCCATCTGGCGAATTGCGGCAGGCGCATTATCCGCGCCCAGAATTTTCAAAAGCTCCATGCGCACCCGCTCGCCCGACAACTGGGCAAGGCCTTCCTTTTGCGCGGCGCAGGCTTTCAACCCTTCGGCATCGGGCTCGCCTTTGCCATATTGCGCGTGGAAGCGGAAAAACCGCAGGATGCGCAGATAATCTTCCTTGATGCGCTCAGAGGCATCGCCGATGAAGCGCACGCGGCGCGCTTTCAAATCCTCGCGCCCGCCCAAAGGATCGTGCACCGTTCCGTCGCTATCGGCATAAAGCGCGTTCATCGTGAAGTCGCGGCGCTTGGCATCTTCCAGCCAGTCGCCGGTAAAGGCGACATCGGCGCGCCGCCCGTCCGTTTCCACATCGACACGCAAGGTGGTGATTTCGAAATGCCGCCCATCGGTCACCGCCGTTACGGTGCCATGGTCGATCCCGGTGGGGATGACCTGCACGCCCGCCTTTTTCAACCGGGCGATCACTTCCTCAGGTTTGAGCGCCGTTGCGATATCGATATCGACAACGGGCTCGCCCAGAAGCGCATTGCGCACGCAGCCCCCGACGAAACGGGCCTCGCCCTCCCCCAGCGCCTGCATGATCTTCACCGTCGCCGCGTCGCGGATCCAGGTTGCCAGTTTCAGCTCGCCCTTGCTTGCCTCGCTCACGTCACACCTCCTATGCGGCGCCTGACCCTGAGCATGCCTTTAGAACGTCCCCAGACCGGCGGCCTTATCCTTGATTGCTTCAACATATAAGCCCTTGGAAGGCGGGGCGAAAGGACCGCAATTGCCGCAGGCAGTTTAGCGGAAACCGCCCGGCACGATCTCGCCGTTTTCAAGGCGTGCAGGCACATATTCCTTGCCGACTTCCGAGCCGTCGAAGACCGCGAAAAGCCCGATCGAGGCAAGCACGAGCCCGATCCCGGCCAGCACCAGCCAGGCATGGGGCGGAGCTTGATCGCTCTCCCGGCTCATCCAGCCGAGCCGGCGGGCGGCAAGCACATAGAGCCCGTACAGCATGAAGGGCAGCAGGAAGAGAAAGGCGTTGAGAAGCAGGCGGCTCATGGCGCGTACACCCTGTCATACATGTTTTTCAGCATTCCCGCCGTCGCCCCCCAAATGTAATGGCCCTCATAAGGCATGGCGTAATAAGCCCGCCGTTTGCCCCGCCACATGATGCTATGGCGTTCATGGTGATCAGGGTTCATGAGAAAAGACAAGGGCACCTCGAAAGCTTCCGCCACCTCGTTGGGATCGATCTTCAGCGTGAAATCGGGTTTGACGAAGCCGACAACAGGAAGAATCCGGAAGCCCGTGCCCGTTTCATAAGGATCGAGGAAGCCTGCGATTTCCACAAGCGAGGGATCGAGGCCGACTTCTTCTTCCGCCTCGCGCAGCGCCGCTTGCGCCGCGGTCTCCCCTTCTTCCACCTTGCCGCCCGGAAAGGCGACCTGGCCGGAATGGGAATTGAGATGATCCGCGCGCCGGGTGAGCAGCACGAAGACGCCCTCTCCCCGCTCGATAAGCGGCACAAGCACGGCGGCAAGGCGCAAGCTCTTGCGCTCGGAAGGCTCCACCCATTCATCCGGATTGAGATCGTGATCGCCGCGTGTCTTCACGCCGTTCAGCACGATGTCGGCAGGCGGCATGTCCCGGTCGATCGCGCCGAGGATCTTTTCCCGGTAAGCGTTCATTGGGCAGGACCGGTCACATCCGCGGCAAGGGCGATGGGGAAAAACGTGCCGCCGCTCCACACCCCGAACCAGCGCTCGCCTTCCCAGTCCTCTTCCGTGCCGATCTCCACAAGATCGTAAAAGACCGCGCGGTTGATCAGCGCTTCAAGATCGGCGCGCACATGCACATAAGGCGCGGGCTCGCCGCTTTCCTTGTCGATGACAAAGCGCATCGGGTGCTCGGGACCGGCTTCCGTTTCATCGCCCACATTGGTGGTGAAGGTCAGGCGCTGGTCTTTGCCCTCCCCTTCCACCTGCATCGCCACGGCGACGAAAGGCGCGTCATCCACCGTGATGCCGATCTTTTCCACCGGCGTGACGAGATAGTATTTGCCGTCATCATCGCGGCGCAAAACCGTCGAGAAAAGCCGCACCAGCCGTTCCCGCCCGATGGGCGTGCCCAGATAGTGCCAGCTGCCGTCGCGCTTGATTCGGATGTCGAGCTCGCCGCAATAAGGCGGGTTCCACAGGTGAACCGGCGGCAGCCCTTTTTTCTTTTTGCCGCCCGTCTCTTTATTGGCTTCTTCCGCCGCGCGGGTGATCTCTTTCAGCGCATCGCCGGGATTGCCGCTCAAACCGGCAGAACCGGCAGGTTTTTCGCCGCTCTTGGCCTCCGCCATCGGTTTTGCCTCCTCTATCTTCCATTTTAAGCCGTTTACACGGCTTTACGTGGGCATCTCACGCCTGCTTGACTAGGCGCGGGCGGGCTCCAACGTCATAATCGGGCCATAAAGACCGCGAAAACTGAGCAAATTGGGGCTTTTCGCCCATAAGCGCCCCGGCGCATGCTTATCCACCGCAACGCTCTTCAGGATATATGTAGGACAATGAACACGGTCAGTGAAGCAGAGGGCGATATCGTCCGCGAAGTCGAAACGGCCGGTGCCCGCATCGCCGAAGCGCGCAGCGCCGTTAACGACGTGATTTTCGGGCAGACGAAAGTCGTCGAGGAAACCTTCATCACGCTGCTGGCCGGCGGCCATGCGCTGCTTGTCGGCGTGCCGGGCCTCGCCAAGACGCGCCTTGTGCATACGATGGGCGTTGTGCTGGGCATGGAAGACAAGCGCATCCAATTTACCCCCGATCTAATGCCCGCCGATATTGTGGGTTCGGAAGTGCTGGAGGAGAACGAACAAGGCCGGCGCAATTTCCGCTTCATCAAGGGTCCCGTTTTTTGCCAGCTTCTCATGGCCGATGAAATCAACCGCGCCAGCCCGCGCACCCAGTCCGCGCTTTTGCAGGCGATGCAGGAACAGCATGTGACGGTGGCCGGCCAGCGCTATGAATTGCCGCGCCCCTTCCATGTGCTGGCAACGCAGAACCCGCTGGAACAGGAAGGCACCTACCCGCTGCCCGAAGCCCAGCTCGACCGTTTCTTACTGCAGATCGATGTGGATTATCCCGACCTTGCCGCCGAACGGCGCATGCTGCTTGCCACGACGGGCCTCGATGAAACGCCGGTCCGCCAGATTTTGAGCAGCGAGGAGCTGCGCAGCGCCCAGCGCCTGGTGCGCCGCATTCCCGTCGGCGAACAGGTGGTCGATGCCATTCTGGAACTTGTGCGCTCGGCGCGGCCCGAAGAGGCAAATGTCGCCGAAGTGACGGAGCATGTCGCCTGGGGTCCCGGCCCGCGCGCCAGCCAGGCCTTGATGCTGGCCGTGCGCGCAAGGGCGCTGACCGATGGCCGTTTCTCGCCCTCGATCGACGATGTGGCGGCCCTCGCCGCGCCGGTGCTGCGCCACCGCATGGCGCTCAATTTCGCCGCGCGGGCCGAAGGCATTACCATTCCCGGTGTCGTCGACCGGCTTGTGCAACGGCTGGGCTGAGCGCGCACCGTTTTAAAGATGAGACCAGATGAGCGAAGACGCCCCCCTTTCCGGCGGCCCTAAAAGCCCCCATGCCGAGAAGGCCCGAAGTACGCAGGCCGCACCTGCGCGCGCGGGTCTGCGCGCGCAAGCCGAGCGTCTCGCCGAAGCGCTGCCGCCGCTTCTCGTGGAAGCCGAACGCGTCGCCAATACCGTGGCGCAAGGGGTGCATGGGCGGCGGCGCTCTGGATCGGGCGAAAGCTTCTGGCAATACCGCCGCTACCGCGCGGGCGATGCCGCCCAGCGCATCGATTGGCGCCAATCCGGCAAATCCAGCAAACTTTATGTGCGCGAAACGGAGTGGGAAGCGGCCGAAACGCTCTGGCTCTGGCGCGATGCCTCCGCCTCCATGGATTACCGTTCCTCCTTCGCGCAAATTTCCAAGAAAGACCGCGCCACCGTGCTGAGCCTGGCGCTGGCCAATCTGCTCGTGCGCGGCGGCGAACGGGTCGCGGTGCTTGGCAGCGGTATTCCCCCCGCCACCAACCGGATGGGCCTGCGCCGTCTTGCGCATCATTATCTTTCAGATGAAGAGAGCCAGCCGGAAAGCCTGCCCCCCGGCGCCCATGTGCCGCCTTATGCCGCGATGGTTTTCTTCAGCGATTTTCTCTCCCCGCCCGATAAGCTTGCCAAGGCGCTGCAACCTTATGCGCACCGCGGCATTGGCGGACATATGGTGCAGATCATCGATCCGGCCGAAGCCGACCTTCCCTTCGAAGGGCGCACGGAATTCGTTGGCGTGGAAGACCCGCGCCGGCTTTTGGTGGGCAAGGCGGAGAGCCTGCGCAGCGCCTATCACCGCCGTTTGGAAGAACATCAAGACGCCTTGCGCCAGATCGCCCGGCGGCTTGGCTGGCACTTCACCATTCACCGCACCGACCGGCCGGCGGAAACCTGCCTTCTCAGCCTTTACGGTCAGCTTGCCGATATAAACCGGACCCCCGGACGCGGCACCGCCGCCGCCAGGCAGGGAGGCTAGATGCTCGATCTCGGCCTTATCGGTTTCGCTCAACCTCTCGTGCTTGCAGGCCTTGCGCTTTTGCCGGTGATCTGGTGGCTGCTGCGCGTTACCCCGCCCGCCCCGCAGCGCGTCGCCTTTCCCCCGCTCCGCCTTCTCTTCGGCCTGCGCCAGGATGAAGAAACCGCCTCGCGCATTCCGCTTTGGCTGCTGATGCTGCGCCTTGCCTTGGCAACGCTGCTGATCCTTGCTCTGGCAGAACCCGTCTGGCGCCCGGCAGGCGATACCGGCCGCAGCCGCCCGCTCCTTCTCGTGCTCGATGATGGCTGGGCCGCCGCTCATAGCTGGGACAAGCGCATTACCTTCGCCCGCGCGCTGATCGAAGGGGCAGGCCGAGCCGATCAGCTCGTCGCTCTGGCGGCCACCTCGCCGCAGGTAAAAGCAGAGCCGCCCGTTTTCACGGCAGCAGATGAGGCGCTGGCAAAACTCAAAGCCTTGAGCCCGCTTCCTTTGGGCCCGGCCCGCTTGGCGCTGGCCGAACGGCTGGGCAAAATGGAAAAGCCGCAAGAAGCCATTGATATCGTCTGGCTTGCAAACGGGCTCGATCATGGCGAGGCCGCCGCCTTTGCGGGGGCTTTGGAAGAAACGGCGGGCGGCGGCACGCTCAAACTCGTGACAAACGCCGCCAGCGACGTGCCGCTTATCCTCACCCCGCCCACGCAAGGCGAGGAGGGGCTGGAAGTCACGATCCGCCGCCTTGATGTGCCGGATCTGCGCGATGGCAGGGTGGAAGCGCGGGCCGAAGATGGCCGCCTTCTCGCCGAGGCCGAGTGGCAGCTCCCCCGCCTTGCCACGGCCACAAAAGCCCGGCTCGACCTGCCGCTCGAGCTGCGCAACGAAGTACACACGATCTCGATTTCGGGCGAGCGCTCTGCGGCAAGCAAGGTGCTGATCGATGAGCGCTGGAAGCGCCGCGCCGCAGGGCTTGTCTCCGGCAATTCTTTTGAAGCCGACCAGCCGCTCCTCTCCGATCTCTATTATCTTGAACGCGCGCTGCGCCCCTTTGCCGATATCCGAAAAGCAAGCCAGGGTGAGGCACCGGAAGGCGAGCGCAGTCAGATCGAAACACTGCTCGCCGATCCGCTCTCCGTGCTCTTCCTCGCCGATATCGGCACGCTCAGCGAGCGCGACGCAACGCTCGTGCGCAACTGGGTGAAAGAAGGCGGCACGCTGGTGCGCTTTGCAGGGCCGCATCTTGCCGCGCAAAGCGATGATCTTATCCCCGTTTCCTTGCGCAGCGGCGGGCGCAGCCTCGGCGGCGCGCTTTCCTGGACCGAGCCGCAGCACCTTGCGCCTTTTGAAGACGGCAGCCCCTTTGCCGGGCTCGACCTGCCGGGCGATGCCACGGTGAGCCGCCAGGTGCTGGCCGAACCGCGCGATCTTGCCTTTGCCGAAACCTGGGCGCGCCTTGAAGACGGCACGCCGCTCGTTACCGCCGCGCGCGAGGGCGAGGGGCAGCTCATCCTCTTCCACATCACCGCCAATACGGATTGGTCGAACCTGCCGCTTTCCGGCCTTTTCGTTTCCATGCTCCAGCGCATTCTCGATCTCGCGCAAGGCGTTGCCGCGCAAGGCGAAGGGGCCGAAGGCGGGCTTTTGATGCCGCGCCAGGTCATGACGGGCTTCGGCACTTTCACCTCCCCGCCGCCTTACGTGACGCCTATTCCCTTTGCCGAATGGACGAAGACGCGCCCAAGCGCCGAGCACCCGCCGGGCTTTTACGGCATGCAGGGCGCGGCCCGCGCGCTCAATCTGGGCAATGAAAATCTGATGCTGGCGCCGCTGCCCGCCCTGACCGGCCTTACCCGTCAGGAAGGTTTTGGCGATGCCGCCCATCAGGCGCTGCGTCCCCTGCTCCTCACCCTGGCGCTCATCCTGTTGATCGCGGACGGCTTTGCCGCGCTTTACCTGACCGGTCATCTCAATGCGCAGCACCGGGGCCCGCGCGGCCCGCGTATGGCAGCGCTCTTGCTCGCCGGTCTTTTGAGCGTGCCGCTCGCAGCCGGGTACATGGCCCCGGCCAAAGCCGCCGACGATGCTTACGCACTGAAAGCCACCAGCGAAACGCATCTGGCTTATGTGGAAACCGGCGACAAAGATCTCGACGGGCTCTCCCATGCCGCGCTCTCAGGGCTGACCAAACGCCTGCGCGAACGCACGGCGCTCGAGCCCGGCGAGCCTATGGGCGTCGATATCGACCAGGACGAGCTTGCCTTCTTTCCTTTTCTTTATTGGCCGGTCGCGCAAGATGCCCACGTGCTCAGTGATGCGACCGCGGCAAAGATTTCCAGCTACATGCAAAATGGCGGCATGATCCTGTTCGACACACGCGATCAGGACCGGGCGATTTCGGGCCTGCCCAATGAAGCAAATGAAGCCTTGCGCCAGGTGCTTGCCAAGCTCGATGTGCCGCCGCTCGAACCTGTGCCCGCGGACCATGTGCTCACCAAAAGCTTTTATCTATTGCAGAGCTTTCCCGGCCGCTGGGACGGCGGACAAGTCTGGGTGGAAGCGGCCAATCGCGGGCGCGCGCAAACCAATGACGGGGTTTCGGCCATCATCATCGGCTCGAACGATTTTGCCGGCGCCTGGGCGGAAGACCCGAACGGCCGCCCGCTCCTGCCCGTTGCGCCGGGCGGCGAGCGCCAGCGCGAATATGCTTACCGCTTCGGCGTCAATCTCGTCATGTATGCGCTGACCGGCAATTACAAAGCCGATCAGGTGCATGTGCCCGCGCTTCTCGAACGGCTCGGCCAATAGGAGCGGCGCATGGGATTTTCCTTCACCTTCGCGCCGCTGCTGCCGCCTCTCTGGCTGGGACTGCTGGCGCTTGCCTGCGCGGGGCTGAGCGCGCTTTTCATCTGGCGGCGCATGCGGGTCGGCATCTGGCGCATTCTTGCCATGGCGCTGCTGCTCGCGCTTATTGCCAATCCGTCCGTGCGCCAGGAAGAGCGGGAAACCGTTCCCGATGTCGCGCTTCTCGTCATCGATACCAGCGCCAGCATGGGCCTTGAAGAGCGCACTCAAACGGCCAAAGCTGCAAGCCAGACATTGCAGCAAGAGCTCGGCAAATTCTCCGATCTCGATGTGCGCACCATTTATGCGGGCAGCGCGCCGGGCGGCGACGGCACGGCGCTTTTCACCAATATCGCCTCTTCCCTTGCCGATGTGCCGGCCGAGCGCGTGGCGGGCATCGTGCTTTTGACGGACGGCCAGGTCCATGACGTGCCGGGCAGTCTTGAAGCTTTCGGCTTCGATGCACCGCTTCACACCGTCACGATCGGCGATCCGGGCGCTTATGACCGGCGCCTTGTGATCGAGGAAGCGCCGCGCTTCGGCATCGTGGGCGAGCCCATCTCCATTGCCTTCCGGATCGAGGAAACGGGGCCTGCGCCCGGTGACGAACCCATCACCGTGACACTGCGGCTCGACGGAGAAGATGTCGCCACGACCTTTGCGCGGCCCGGCGAGCGCGAGCGGGTGAGCCTTGCCCTGCCCCATGGCGGCACGAATGTCATCGAATTGCAGGCGGCAGGCGATGCAAGCGAGTTGACGCTGCAGAACAACCGCGCCGTGACCACGCCGAGCGGCATTCGCGACCGCCTGCGCGTGCTGCTCGTCTCGGGTGAGCCTCATGCAGGGGAACGCACCTGGCGCAATCTGCTTAAAGCCGACCCCGCAGTCGATCTCGTGCACTTCACCATTTTGCGCCCGCCGGAAAAGCAGGACGGCACGCCGATCAACGAGCTTTCGCTCATCGCCTTTCCGACGCGCGAGCTTTTTTCGCTGAAGCTCGACGAGTTCGATCTCATTATCTTCGACCGCTACCGCCGGCGCGGCGTGCTGCCCATCGTCTATTTCGACAATATCGCCCAATATGTGGCCGAAGGCGGGGCGGTGCTGACGGCGGCAGGCCCGCCTTTCGCAGGCCCCTTCAGCCTTTACCGCACGCCGCTTGCAAGCATCTTGCCCGCCCAGCCTTCCGGAACGGTGACGGAGGAAGGTTTCAAGCCGGAGCTTTCCGAAGCCGGGCGTAAACATCCCGTCACGGCCGAGCTGACCGGCGGGCAAAGCACACCGCCGTCCTGGGGGCGCTGGTTCCGCTTGATCGACACGCTGCAAGACAGAGGCGAGATGCTGATGAGCGGACCGGAAGGCAAGCCGCTTCTCGTGCTCGACCGGGTGGGGGAAGGCCGGGTGGCGCAATTCATGTCCGATCAGGGCTGGCTCTGGGCACGCGGCTTTGAAGGCGGCGGCCCGCAGGCGGAGCTTTTGCGCCGCACCGCCCACTGGCTGATGAAAGAACCCGATTTGGAGGAAGAACGGCTGAGCGCCAGCGGCAAGGCAGGCCGCCTTCTGATCGATCGGCGCACCATGGGGACGAACACCCCGCCCGCCGAAATCACTTATCCCTCCGGCGCCCGCGAACAAGTCACCTTGAAGGAGGAAAAGCCCGGGCTTTTCAGCGCCGCGCTCGAGACCGATGAAATCGGCCTTTACCGGATCGAGCAAGGCGGGCTGACCGCGCTCACCGCCCTTGGGCCCGCCAATCCGAAAGAATATGCCGAGGTCGTCACCAGCGATGAAAAACTGCGCCCCTTGAGCGAAGCATCGGGCGGCGGCGTCTTTAATCTCATCCTGCCGGAAAACGAGCCCCCGCAAGTACGCCGCGTGCGCGCCGGGCGCGACACGCAGGGAAGCGACTGGATGGGCTTCCGCCGCAACGAAACATACATCCTGCGCGCGGTGACGGACGTGCCGCTTTTAAGCGGCCTGCTCGCAGCCATTGCCATGCTCGGACTTCTGCTTTTCGCCTGGTGGCGGGAGAGCCGGTAAGGCCCTCCCATACCCGATCAGATCGCCGTGCCGAGCGGCGGTTTCATCACCGCCCCTTTGACATGGGAAAAGGCGCCAAGATCGAGCTCACGGTAAAGCAGCCGCGAGGGGTCCACCGGCCCCGGCATGGTGAGCCGGCCGGGCGGCACCGGGCCGAAACCCACCCGCGCATAATAAGGCGCGTCGCCCACCAGAATGACGAGCCGGTAGCCCATGGCCTTGGCATCGGCAAGGCCTCTTTCCATCAGCTTGATGCCGCAGCCCTTGCCGCGCAGCTGCGGTTTGACCGCAAGCGGGCCGAGCATCAGCCCCGGCTCGCCGCCGATCAGGATCGGCCAGAAGCTGAGCGCGCCGATCATCTCGCGCGCCTCCCCCTCGCCCGCATAAGCGACATAGGACAGTTCGGGAATGGAGGTATTGCCCTCCCGCAGCCGCTGGGCGGCTTTGGCATACCGGCCCGGACCGAAGGCTTCATCCAGCAGCGCCTCAATTTCGGGCGCATGTTCGGGCCGTTCAAGTTCGATCGTAAACATGTTTTCTCTCAGTGTGTCGGGTCATCGGAACAAGGCTCCCCTCATCCCGCACACTGATTGCCAGCTTAGCAGGACAAAGACGGACCATGGCAAATGGCGGGCAGATGCCGGCCAGTTGCGCCGCTTCGTCGTCGCTGGATGAAAACCCGGGTAAGAACCTTAACCATGGCGGGGCGTGCTCCGGTAAGCGATGATGAACGCGGCAAGCAACAGCGCGTCGATGAGACCGCCAAGCACCACGCCGCCGCCCACGCGCCCTTCGGCATAAAGCCAGGCAACAGGCACGGCAAAGGCAAGCTTTTCGAGAAAAGTAATGGGCATCAGCGCTCTGTAGCGCACCGGATCGGAGGCGATGAGCAGGAACAGCACCTGCCAGACAAGCGCCGTGCCGATGAAGCCGTAGAAGAATTCAGGATGGGTAATGGCTGGCGGATTGAGCGCGCCGATCTGAGCTTCCATGAAAAGCTGCGGGACGAGCACGGCGATCCCATAGACCGCGGCCACGATATAAATCCAGCGTGCCAGTTTCATCGCTCATCCCTCCCCGGCGGGCGCAAAAGCCTGCAAACCGGCAAGGCGATTAGCACGCACAGGACGCAGGGTCCAGCGGAACTTGCCTGCAAACGCGGCCCTGCCCGCCGGCCAAAGGGTTAAGAAAGCGCTGGCCCGCGCGGAAAACTGCCGCTAGCTTGCCCTCGAGCAAAGGGCGGCCAAGACCGCCGAGGGATGAGAAGCGGAACAGAAAACAGGGAGAGCAAAATGGGATTGCTTGACGGAAAAGTCGTTCTCGTAACCGGTGCCGGGCGCGGCATTGGCCGGGACTGCGCCATTATCGCGGCGGCGCAGGGCGCAAAGGTTGTGGTGAACGATCTGGGCGGCGGCGTGGCCGGCGGCGATGCGGGCGATGTGGGCCCGGCGCAGGAAGTCGTCAACGAAATCACGAAGGCCGGCGGCGAAGCCGTCGCCAATACCGATTCCGTCGCCATCAAGAGCGGCGCGGAAGCCATGGTCGAACAGGCGCTCGACACATTCGGCGGCCTGCATTCGGTGATCAGCCCGGCAGGCATTCTGCGCGACGGCATGTTCCATAAAATGGCGGATGAAGACTGGCACTCGGTGATCGATGTGCATCTCAACGGCA
This sequence comes from Tepidicaulis marinus, assembly GCF_000739695.1. GTDB lineage: Bacteria > Pseudomonadota > Alphaproteobacteria > Parvibaculales > Parvibaculaceae > Tepidicaulis > Tepidicaulis marinus. Next base: position 49,884 of record NZ_BBIO01000013.1, on the reverse strand, counting down.
GCTACAACGTGACGCGCGCCGCCATCAATCATTTCCGCGAGCAGGAAGAAGGCAATTTCGTTCTCTTCACCTCGACGAGCGGCCTGATCGGCAATATCGGCCAGGCGAACTATGCCGCCGCGAAAATGGGCATTGCCGGCCTTTCCCGCATCATCGCCATGGAAGGCGAGAAGAAGAATGTGCGCTCCAACATCATCGCGCCCTTCGCCTGGACGCGCATGATCGCCACCATTCCGGTGAAGGACGAAGCCTCCGCGCAGCGTGTGGAACGCATGAAAAACGCCATGCGCGCCGATCAGGTCGCGAAAATGGCCGTGGCGCTCGCCGCGCCTTCTTGCGAAACCTCGGGCCAGATCTTCGCCGTGCGCGGCAATGAGATCTTCCTCTTCAACCAACCCCGCCCCGTGCGCGGCATGGCGCGGCTGGAAGGCTGGGAGCCCGACACGATCCTCTCCCATGCGCTGCCTTCCATGAAGGCGGATATGACCGATCTCGGCGCCACCGCCTCGGTCTTCCCCTGGGAACCGATTTAAGGGAGTCGATTTAAGGGTCAGCTGCATACGAAACGAAAAGGCCTCCGCTCCGGCGGGGGCCTTTTTCATGCCCGCTACACCCCAAGCCCTCTACACCCCAAGCCAGGGCGCCCGGCCTTCGCCGTATTTCTCCACCATGAAATCCACAAAGGCGCGGACCTTGGAGGGCATATGCCGCCGATCGGCATAGATAAGATGGAGGCGCACTTCATCGTCCACTTCATCTTCCAGCACACGGACAAGCGCGCCGCTCTTCAAATGCCGGTAAGCAATGAAGTCCGGCACATGCTGGAGCCCGAGCCCGGCCAGCACCACCGGCTGAATGGCAACGGAGGTATTGGCGATGAAACGGCCTGAGACGGGCACGGAGACGACCTGCCCCCGGCCATTGCGCAAGGTCCAATAAGACCGGTCGGGAAGCTGGCTGTTGATGATGCAGGCATGATGGCTGAGATCGTCGAGCGTGCGCGGCTTACCGAACTTTTCGATATATGAAGGCGCGGCGCAGATGAAGCGGCGCACCGGGGCAAGCTGGCGGGCGATGAGGCTTGAATCCGCCATGCCCGAAATCCGGACGCCCACATCATAGCCCCCCGCCACGAAGTCGATCATGTGATCGGCAAGATCGATCTCCACCGTCAGGTCCGGATAGCGCTCCATGAATTCAGGCAGCGCCGCGCCGAACTCATACTGCGTGAATGAAATGGGTGCGCTGACTTTCAAGACACCCGCCACCTTACCGGAAAGCTCGCTCGCCGCGGCAGCCGCGAAACATGCCTCATCCACCGCGCGCTTGGCGTGATCGAGCACCGCCGCCCCTTCCCGCGTCAGCGAGAGCGTGCGGGTCGTGCGGTTGAGAAGCCGCGCGCCCAGCGCCTCTTCCAACGCCGTGACCTGGCGGCTGACCGCGCCTTTTGAAATGTGCAGCCGCTCGGCCGCCCGCGTGAAACTGCCCGCCTCCACGACTTCCGTGAAAATCCGCAACAGATTGAGGTCGGGCAGGCTCATTTCATTGCATCCATTATTGAAACAATATGTTTCTAGATACGTATATTATCATCATGAACGAAACAAACTAAATATCGCCCATGAGAGACAGCGCAACGGCATGTTGCGGACCGGCCCGGCGGATTTCCTGCCTTAGGGCTTTCACAAAGGGGATGAGCGATGACCAAAATTCTCGTGCTTTATCACAGCTCTTACGGGCATATCGAAACCCTCGCCAAGGCGGTTGCCGAAGGCGTGACGGATGGCGGCGGCGAGGTCACGATCAAGCGCGTGCCTGAAACCATGGATAAGGAAACCATGGCCAAGGCCGGCATGAAGACCGAGCAGGAAGCCCCGGTCGCGCAGCCTGCCGAGCTTGCCGAGTATGATGCGATCATCTTCGGCACCCCCACCCGCTTCGGCAACATGTCGGCGCAGATGCGCCAGTTCCTCGACATGACGGGCGGGCTTTGGGCGCAAGGCAAGCTGATCGGCAAGCTGGGCTCCGTCTTCACCTCCACGGGCACTGGCGGCGGCCAGGAAACGACCATCACCTCGTTCCACTCCACGCTGCTGCATCACGGCATGGTCATCTCCGGCGTGCCTTACGGCATTCCTGAGCTTGCCGACATCTCGCAGGTTCATGGCGGCAGCCCCTACGGCGCAGCCACTCTTGCCGGCGCCGATGGCAGCCGCACGCCCACGCAGCAGGAGCTTGCCATTGCCCGCCATCAGGGCAAGCACGTTACCAGCCTTGCCGCAAAGCTCGCCGGCTAACAGACACGACCACACGCATTAAAGGAGGCCCGCCATGGGCAAGCTCGTTGACGGTATCTGGCATGATGTCTGGTACGACACGGAAAAAACCAAGGGCAAATTCGTCCGCTCCGAAAGCCAGTTCCGCAACTGGGTGACCGCGGACGGCGCGCCGGGGCCGGACGGCGCGAGCGGCTTCAAGGCGGCCTCCGGGCGCTACCATCTTTATGTTTCCTATGCCTGCCCCTGGGCGCACCGGACGCTGATCTTCCGGGCGCTCAAGGGACTGGCGCCTCATATCGGCGTCACCGTCACCGATCCCTTGATGCTTGAAGAAGGCTGGACGCTGAAAGGCGAAGATGGCGGCGAGAGCGATCCGCTTTACGGCAAGAAACGTCTTTACGAGCTTTACACAAAAGCCGATCCCGCTTACTCGGGCCGCGTCACGGTGCCCGTCCTTTGGGACAAGGAGACGCAAACCATCGTCTCCAATGAATCGGCGGATATCATCCGCATGTTCAACAGCGCCTTCGACGATTTGCCGGGTGTAAAAACCGGCCTCGATTTTTACCCGGAAGAGCTGCGCGAGGAGATCGAGGCCATCAATGCCCGCATTTATCGGGACGTAAATAACGGCGTTTATAAAGCCGGTTTCGCCACCAGCCAGGAAGCTTATGAAGAAGCCGTCACGGCACTCTTCGACACGCTGGACTGGCTGGAAGGCATCCTCACCCATAACCGCTATCTTCTGGGCGGACGGCTAACCGAAGCCGATTGGCGGCTTTTTACGACGCTCATCCGCTTCGATGCGGTCTATGTCGGGCATTTCAAATGCAACATCGCGCGGATCGAGGATTATCCGGTGCTGTCAGGCTATCTGCGTGAGCTTTATCAGGTGCCCGGCGTGCGCGAGACCGTGCATTTCGATCACATCAAAAAGCACTATTACGGCAGCCACAAAACGATCAATCCGGCGGGCATCATACCCGCCGGACCGAAACTTCACCTCGACACGCCGCCCTGGCGCGAGCATCTGCCCGCCCGCTCGGCGGCTTAAAGAACGCTGCAGCAGACTACTCTTTGAGCATGCCTTGCGCTTTAAGGCGCTGCTTGACGAGTGCCCAGCTACGGTTCTGATCGTATTTCCCCTCCCGTGACAGCGCGTTATGGAAGGCCTTGAGCTCCGGTGATGCACCCGAGGCGATAAAGGCTTCCATATCCGCGATCACGCAAGGACCGCCGATCACCACGTCCGGGCCGCCTGCCGAACATTGCCGGCCGATCCGACGCAGCTCGCGCAAGTGCTGTTCGTGCAGCGCCTTCAGTTCCTCTTCCGAGGAAGGCAGCACCGTAGCCTGCGCATTCATCTGCGTGGAGGCCGAGCCATATTCCCCGGCAACCGCCGGCATGTAAATCGCTCCGAGCGTGATGGCGAACGCGTATAGAGCGGAAAACAAAATGCGCATCGCATCTCTCCCGTTTGATCCAAGTCGCCCCACTAACGCCTGGCCGGCAAAAAGGTTCGCGGAACGAAAACGCCCTGCCCAGCCCCTTTATCTGCGGCGCAAATTATGCCGTAAGCGCAATCACATAGGCCGGCAGGCCGAGATAAAGACTGGCGATATAAAGCGCGAAAAAGATAACGAAAACCGCCCCCTCGCTGCGGCTGATCATCCGCCCGGTCACCATCACAGGCAAGAGAACGAGCGCGGCGAGCACCATGATCCAGGCATCATAAGCCGCAATCTGACGCGTGACGGTCAAAGGCTCTATCAGCGCGGTGCCGCCGATAATGAGAAGAATATTGGCGATATTGCTGCCGATAATATTGCCCACCGCAATGTCGCCCCGGCCCCGGTAAGCGGCAACGGCGGAGACCGCAAGTTCCGGCAGCGAGGTGCCGACGGCCACGAGCGAGAGGCCGATCACCGCCTCTGCCACGCCGAGCGCGCGGGCGATGGAAGAGGCGCCCGACACCAAAAGATCGGCGCCGAGCACGACGCCTGCAAGACCTGCCAGAAAAAGCGGGAAGGCAACGAGAAGCCGGGGCGGCAAGCCGGCATATTCATCGGCTTCCGTTTCATGGCGCGCGGCAACGGGCGAGCGGTTGGTACTCTCCACCCAATAACAAATACCGATATAGACACCGAGCAGCGCAATAAAGAGCGCGCCTTGCAGCGAGCCGATCATACCGGTCAGGCAAAGGGCGGCCATGGCCACCGTGACGGCGAACATGAAAAGCCCGTCCCGCACCACAAGCTGGCGCTCGGGACGCAGCGGCTGAATGAGCGCGGTAATGCCCAGAACGAGAAGAATATTGGCGATGTTGGAACCGACGACATTGCCCACCGCAATATCGGGCTGGCCCACCAGCGCCGCGTTCAAGGATACCGTGAATTCCGGCGCCGAGGTGCCGAAGGCAACGATGGTAAGCCCGACAATGATCTGCGAGACGTTGAAACGCCCGGCAATAGCAACAGCTGCGCGCACCAGCACTTCCCCGCCCAGAAAAAGAAGCGCCAAGCCCGCCAGCACCGAAAATATGTCCATGAAATCCCCCGGAAGCGCCGCCCAGCCCGAGCTTGTGATCGGGCGCGGCGAAAGCTAGTTTTGCTGGGCATAGATAAACACGAATAAAGCGCCGTCAAAAGCCCCGCAGAGGGCGGACGGTATAAAGGAGACGGGGATGGGCAACTTTACCGACTATGACGATTATGACGGGCTCGGTCTTGCCCAGCTTGTCAAAGACAAGGAAGTAACGCCCGGCGAATTGCTGGATGAAGCGCTGGCGCGCGCCGAAGCGCTCAACCCAAAACTGAACGCCATCGTCATCGAGAATTACGAAGAGGCCCGCCGCCTCGTCGAAAAAGGCGTGCCCGAAGGCCCCTTCGAAGGCGTGCCGTTTCTTCTGAAAGATCTGCACCTTCTTTGGGAAGGAACGGAAACGACATTCGGCTCCGATGCCTGGAAAGGCTATATCGCCGATCACAATTCCACACTGACCGAGCGCTATCTTGCCGCCGGTCTCGTGCCCTTCGGCAAAACCAACTCGCCCGAGCTCGGGCTGACCGGCACGACGGAACCCAGAGCCTATGGCCCCACCCGCAATCCCTGGAACCTGGAGCGTTCGCCCGGCGGCTCATCGGGCGGCGCAGCGGCAGCGGTGGCCGCCGGCATTTTGCCCCTTGCCAATGCGAGCGATGGCGGCGGCTCGATCCGTATTCCCGCCGCCGCCTGCGGCCTTTTCGGCATGAAGCCGACCCGCGCACGCACCCCCATGGGCCCTGACAGGGGCGAGGGATGGGGCGGCATGTCCATCTCCCATATCGTCTCGCACAGCGTGCGCGACAGCGCGGCCATGCTCGATGCGACGGGCGGCGAAGCGCCCGGCGATCCTTATGCCGCGCCCGCGCCGGAGAGGCCTTACCTTGCCGAAATGGAGCGCGAGCCCGGCGTTCTGAAAATCGCCTTCAACACGAAACGCGCCGATGGCAGCGAGGTGGAAGCAGACGTCGCCGAAGCGATCAAACGCACGGCAATCCTGTGCGAATCCCTTGGCCATATCGTGGAAGAAGCCGCCCCCCGCCTCGACCCGCAGGAGATGTCCACCCATCAGGCAACGCTTATCGGCGCGAATGTCGCCTTGGCGCTCAAACAGCGCGGCGAGGCACGGGGACGCGAGATCAAGCCGGGCGATGTGGAACTCATCACCTGGCTCATCGCGGAAGGCGCGAAAAGCCGCACGGCTGTGGATTATGCCGCCGCGACATTGTTCATCCACCAGATGAGCCGCCATCTTGCCCGCTTCATGAGCGGCTATGACGTTTATCTTTGCCCCACCATGGGCGCGCCTTCCATCCCGCTCGGTGTGCTCGACATGATGAACGAAGATGTCGGCGCCTATATGCAGGCCATCACCCACTACATGCCCTTTACCGGCCTTTTCAACATGACGGGGCAGCCTTCCATGTCCGTGCCGCTTTTCTGGTCGCAGGACGGCATGCCGATCGGCTCGATGTTCACAGGCAGATTCGGCGATGAGGGCACGCTCTTCCGTCTCGCCGCCCAGCTTGAAAAAGCTCAGCCCTGGAAAGACCGCCGCCCGGATATCTAGGCGCGCGCTTAAGAGCTCAGGGCGCCCACATGGCAGGGGGCGTGAGCCCCTTGCTGATTTCCTCGAGGCGCGCGCGGGTGGCCCCGCTCGTGCCTTCCGGCAAGGCGTCGAGCGGGAAAAACCCATATTCGGCAATCTCAAGGCTGCGCCGCTCTTCCCGCTCATATGTGCCGGGAGAGACCACATAAAGCGCCACATGGTCGGATTTGAACTCGCGGAAATTGGCATAAAGCCCGAAAAGCCGCGGCAGCGCGCGCAGCAAAATGCCCGCTTCCTCGTCAAGCTCGCGCGTAACCGACTGCAATGTCGTCTCACCCCGCTCCACCCCGCCGCCCGGCAAATACCAGCCGCGCATATAAGAATGACGCACGAGCAGGACCGCGCCCTGCTCATCGAAGACCGCCGCCCGAACCCCCATGGTGAGCGGCCGGGCAAGGCGCCAGTAAAACCGCATCAAGGCATGGAGGGACCGCCGGAGAATATCGGGCCTTCCCAGGTCTTGGTGAACAGGGTCTTGCTGCACATCTTGCATGATTGGCGCTTGCCTTACAGGAGGGGGAAGCTTCTAAAGTGAGAAAACAGCATAACGGGAGGAAGACGCATGAGCCAACCAGCCGCCCTCAATCAGGATCAGATCGACTATTGGAACGGTGAGGCCGGTGCCTCCTGGACCCGCAATCAGGAACGGGTGGACCGCTTCCTTGCGCCCATCACGGCCAAGGTGCTGGATGCGGCGAAGCCTGCGAAAGGCGAGGCCATATTGGATATCGGCTGCGGCTGCGGCGAGACGACATTGGCGCTGGCTGAAGCCGCAGGCCCCGCGGGAAAAGTCACGGGCGTCGATATTTCCGCCCCCATGCTGGAACGGGCGCGCGAGCGGGCCGCGGCCAAAGGTCTTGCGCCCGAGTTCATAAAAGCGGACGCGGCCTCCTATGATTTCACCCCGGAAAGTTTCGATCTCGTCTTCTCCCGCTTCGGCGTCATGTTTTTCGATGAACCGGCTGCCGCCTTTGCCAATATCCGCAAAGCCATGAAACCCGGCGGCAGGCTCTCTTTCGTGTGCTGGCGCGAGGCAAAAGAAAACGAGTGGGTCTTCCGCCCGCTCGTTGCGGCCCTGCCCCACATCACCCCGCCCGAGCCGCCCGCCCCCGGCACGCCCGGCCCCTTTGCCTTTGCCGATGAAGGTCATGTGCGCGGCCTGCTTGAAGAAGCCGGCTTTGATAAAGTCCATCTCGATCCGCTCGACCTCGATCTGATCATGGCCGAAGGCGGCGCGGATATGCTGGATCAATCCATCAATTTCGTTCTGGAAATCGGCCCGGTGGCCCGCGCCTTGAAAAGCGAAAGCGAGGCGGTCACGGAAAAAGTGATCGGCTCCGTGCGCGAGGAACTGGCGAAATTCGAAACGCCCAAAGGCTTGGTTCTTAAGGGCGCCTGCTGGATCGTCAGTGCCCGCCCCTAAGCTCCGGCGCATCTTCCGATTCAGCATTCTTCAACTATAGCCGCTTACGCTCATAGGCCTGTGTCCCCTTTACGTGGAGGCTTCTATGGGGTTGCTGTCGCGTTTTCGTTCGCCGCGGGAAGACCGTCTTTCCCCTGCCCTGCCCGCCGCCGCGCCGGCAGGTGCGGACGCCGGCGGCAATGCTCTTCAAGGGGCGATTTCCCGGGCCCTGCGCCCGTCCGGCGGCAGCATATCCCAGATGGCGGAAACCGCGGAACGGCTGAGCGGCGCGCTGCACATGCTCGAAGCGGCCATTCTGGCCATCGACCATTTGACCGAACTTCTGGCCGAAGGCACCGAGCTTTGCGAAAACGCCCGCGACACGGTCAACACCGCCAAACGCGCCGCCATTGCCGAGCGCTATAGCGCGCTTCTGGAGCGCATCGATGCCTATGTCATGAATATCGCCGCGGGCGAGGCCAATCTCATCGACGGCAGCCGCAAGACCTGCGAAATCACCCTCGATGCGGCAGGCCAGTCCCGGGTCGTGCTGCATGTCGCCAATCTGACCAGCGGGCCGAGCGGCCTCGATCTCTCCGCCCCGGGCGAAGCTTTTGCAAGCCTCAGCGCCATCGACCGCAGCCTTGCCGAGCTCGCCGTTGCCAAAAACATCGCGCTGCACACCGCCGATCTTTTTGCCGATAGCGCAGCGGTGCTTTCCGAGCGCCTTGCGCGTCTGAAAATGTACTAAGCCTTAACGGGCGTTAAGATAAATTCGCCTTAAGGAAAAGAATTCCTTATCTCCATTGCGAAATTTTTAACCAAGCCCCTCTAGCCTTCCCGTATTGCAACAGCGCCTATTGCAACCGGAGGAGGCACCGCGCCGTGTTCGCACCGACATCCGAAGCCATCAAGCTGTTCTCCAAGCTCAGCATCCTCGTGGTCGAGGACAGCGCCTATATGCGCAAGCTGCTGGGCGAGCTTCTTCATGCGCTGGAAGTGGGCACCATCATCGAAGCGGAAAACGGAGATGATGGCTGGGCGAAATTTCAAGATTATGTGCCCGACATCGTTTTGACCGATGCGGCCATGGAGCCGACCAACGGCTTCGACCTTCTGCGCCGCATCCGGGCGGCGGAGGACGCGCGCCTTGCAACGGTTCCCGTCGTCATGATCACCGGGCACTGCGAACGCGAGGCCGTGGAGCTTGCCCGCGATCTGGGCGTTACCGAATATCTCGCCAAGCCGGTCACCCCGGTCGGCCTCTACTCGCGCCTTGTGGAAGTTGCCGCGCATCCGCGCCCCTTCGTGCGCGCGGACGGATTTTTCGGGCCCGACCGGCGCCGGCGCGCCACCAACAAATATGACGGGCCCGAGCGCCGCCGAAGCCGTTCGCGCGCCGCCCTTCTGGACATTTGAGAGGAATTCAGCCGCCATGCCGCACTCTCAACACTCACCCGGTCAGCCCCCTGCCGGAATGCAGGTAAGCAGCGGCGCGCAAGGCGTCGAAATCGTTCAGCCATCCTCTATCGTGACCCGCAAGCTGGGTCCGGGCGCGGTTCTGCCCATGCGCCTCGATCCGCGCGTGCTCAAACGCATGGAACGGGCCATCGAAAAAATGGCCGACAGTTACGAAAAGTCGCTGAAGACCGAAATCCGGCAAATGCTGCTCTCCCATGACGAATGGCAGGCGGGCAAACAGGAAGCTATTCACGCCATCTATGCGCTGGCCCATGACATTCGCGGGCTCGCCGGCACGTTTTCGCGGCCCGTGACAGGGCGCATCTCCAACGCGCTGTGCCAATATCTGGAAGCCTTGCCGCATCTGGATGCCGCCGACGGCGCGGTGGTGCGCCTGCATGTCGATGCCATGTTCGCCGCCGCGATGGATGCGCAGGAACCGAGCGAGGAAGTTGCCAAGGCCACATTGGCCGGACTGGAAAGGCTGGTCGGACGCACCTTGGAACATTGCCGCCCCGCTTGCGACCCCGCACGCGGCTGAAACGGACGGCCCTCAATGAGTTCGCCAAATCCCATCGACAAGCTTTCCGTGCTGATTGCCGATGACAGCGAGACGGTCCGCCGCCTGCTTGCCTCATTGCTGGCCGCGCTCGGCGCGGGCCGCGTCTTCATCGCCAATAATGGCAGTGAAGCGCTGACCACATTCTTCCGCTATTGCCCGGACATCATCATCACCGATGCCGCCATGGCCCCCATCGACGGCTATGAACTGGTAGACACGGTGCGCAGCCACCCGGAAAGCCCGGACCCCAATGTGCCGGTCATCATGCTCTCCGCCCTTTCAGGGGACGCCCATGAAGCGCGCGCCGCGCAAATGGGCGTCAGCATTTTGCTGTCGAAGCCCTTGGTGCCGGAGGCGCTTTACAAGGCCATCAGCGAGGCGTTAGCAAGCGCCGAGCGGCGCGCCTGGCTGGAAGAAGCGGCGCTGAAAATCGCCGATCCAAGCCCTCTTTCCGCAGACAAGCAGCCCCTGCCCGCCGGCCGCTCGCGGATGCTGCACTGAGCCTTTCTCGTTAAACCTTTGTTTTCCAAAGGTGACACAGGCGTCATTTTCTTTGATTTTTGCGTAGTTCCCCTCTATATTTACCTTAGGGATCGTCCCTCATGCCTTGGCACAAGAGCGCCTAAGCGCCGCCGCCAAGACGTGATGAGGGGACAAATGAACTGGAGGAAACCGCATGACATCGAAAGACGGCAACATCACTGTCGATACGGCTTATGAAGCCGTCGACCCCAGAGACTTTCCGGCGATGATGGATGTCGAACGCTACGGCAACCGCTCGACCGCGTTCGACAAGATCATCTCCGCCACGCACGACCATTTCTGGGACCCGCTGGATACGAAATATATCGACTTCTCCCTGCCCTTCGACATGGAGAACGAATATCTCATCGAGCCGAGCCAGAACATGGAGCTGAAAACGGCGGTCGCCGACAAGCTCGATGAAAAGCAGAAAATCCAGCTCGTGAACATGAACGTGCATTGGTCGCTCTCCTCGATCCTGCACGGCGAGCAGGGCGCGCTGGCGCTGTCGGCGAGCCTCTGCCACATCCTGAAAGACCCGGGCGCGCAGGAATATGCTGCGAACCAGACCCGCGAAGAAGCCCGCCACGTCACCGGCTTCACGAATTACATCAAGGCCCGCTGGGGCAAGCCCGTGCAGGTCGGCCCGGCGCTCGGCGATCTTCTGACCGAGCTCGTGCTCTCCCCGCTCGTCTGGAAGAAACTCGTGGGCATGCAGATGCTCGTCGAAGGCCTGGCCATGGGCGCCTTTGCGACCTTCTACAAATTCTCCCGCGACCCGCTGATGGTCAAAGTCATGCAGCTGACCATGACGGACGAAGCCTTCCACCATAAGTTCGGGAAAATCTGGGCGGACCGCACCATTCCGAAACTGTCGGAAAGCGAGCGCAACCAGATCGAAGACTGGGCCTGGGAAGTCTTCCAGGTGCTGCTCTACAATCTGGGCAGCCCCGAGCAGAAAAAATGGATGTATGAGCGCATCGGCCTTGATTGGCAGTGGGTGCAGAGCGCCTTCATGGAAGCCATGACGGACAGCAACATCCGCGAAGACATGCAGGAATCGACCAACATCTTCCGCGTGCTCATCAAGACGCTGCTGAAAGCCGGCATCATCACCGAGCGCACCTCCGGCAACTACGCCGCCTTCATCGACATGAAGGAACTTTACGGCGAAGGCGACCGCATGGTCGGCGACGACATTGCCGAGGAAGGCATCAAGTTCCTGCGCAAGCTGAACGGCAACAATGGCGCCTACATGTCCCTCGACAGCATGACGGCTGCCGAATAAGCAGCTTCGCACTTGTTGAATTTAAAGGGCGGTCTTCGGGCCGCCTTTTTTCTTTGCCGGAAGCGCTGCGCTCACGCTGCCAGCCGCTTTTCCATCGCGTAATTATGGATGGCCGTGCCGCGCAGGTCGAAGTCGCGGCGCTTGACGACGGTAAACCCCCGCCGCTCAAACAGCCGCTTTGCCGCCTCGCTTGCTTCCACATAAAGCCGGGCCATGCCCTTGGCGCGCGCATGGGCCTCGAGCGCGGCATAAAGCGCGGAGGCAACGCCTCTGCCCGCAGCATCCGGATGCGCATAAAGATGATCGATATGCCCGTCGGGCTCGAGATCGCCGTAAGCCAGCAGCCGGCCTTCTTCATCTTCGGCCACAAGAAAGAGGCGCCCGTCCGCCGCCTTCTCGATATAGGTCTCGGGAGAAAGCGGCTTGGGCGCCCAGGCGGCAACCTGCTCGAACGTGTAATCGCGGCTGCCGACTTCATGGACGGAAGAAAAGAACAGCGCGGCAAGCGCCGCCGCATCTTCCCGCCGGAAGGCGCGCAAGGTGAATGTCAGACCGTCCGCCGTTTCTGGCATGGCGCGCCTCTTTGTTTCTTATTTCCGGGGGCGCTTTTTATAAGTGAGCGCCATTTGAATGCAATGGCGCAGCTCTTTTTCCGGCAGCGCCTCATCCGGTTTGAAATGCACCGCGCGGTTGCCCTCGAAGGTAAAGACATCCGGGTAATGCGCGCGGAACATCCCGGCGAGGCGCGTCTGGCAATGCACATAAAGGGCGCAGGTTTCCCCATCCTTCGCGGCGCCGAGCCGGACCGTGCTGCCGCTTTTCGTCTTTGGGGTCAGGTAAGAGGGCTGGCCCCATTTCAAACATTCCTCCAATGGCCCCACCCCGTCGGTCGCCGCCGCCGTCTCGAAAATCAGCGCGCGCAGTCTTAAAAGCGGGCGGCGCAGCTTTACGGGGAACGCGCCGAACGCGGCCTCGACGCTCTTGTCCTTGAATGGCGGTGCAGTGCGCGCACTCATCGCCCCCTCCTTGGCTCACATATTGGACGGCCCAGCCAGACGCCGCAGAAGCTGCGCCAGACTCTCGCCGTAAATCTTACGCGCCGCTGCCGGGTCCTGCGCATTGGCAATAGCAAGCGCTGCCTGCATTGCCGCGCCTGAAATCACATCCGCCAAAGGCTCGAGCGGTTGATCCGGGATCAGGCCTTCATCCACCAGATGCTCGAGCGCATGGCCGATCAGCGCCAGATGAAAAGGCCGCTGCACCTCGCGCCAATCCGCCCAGCCCATCACCACCGGCCCGTCCAGCAGCAGGATGCGCTTTACCTCGGGCCGGGAGAAAATATCGAGCATGACCTGCGTGCCCACATGCAAGTCTTCGCGGTCATGTTCGATGCCTTTCATGGTCTTTTCGAAAATTTCCTGCCCGCATTCAGCCAGCATTTCCTCGAAGACCGCCCGGAAAAGGTCCTCCTTGTCGGCGAACTGATAGTAAAGCGCGCCGCGGGTGATCCCGGCGGCCGCGACAATTTCCTCCGTGCCGGTTTCCGCATAGCCCTTCTCTCCGAAGAGCTTGCGGGCGACTTCCAGCAGTTTGACGCGGTTTTTCGAGGGCCGCTTGGCCCTTGGTTTGGCTTCTCCAGGAGACTCAATGGGGGGCGTCACCTCAAAACTCATTTCATACAGCTTGTATAATTTCAAAATCTGCTCTATTTAATCATACAGACTGTATGAAAAGGAGCAACCAATGGCCGCTTCACCTTCCCGTCAAATCCCCTGGTGGCTCTTTGCGCTGGTGCTGGGGCTGAATGCGCTCTGGCTATGGCTCTACATTGTCCCCGCCGGCTGGAGCGAAGAAGGGCTGCTCGACATCACCCGCCTGACGGCGCGCCTTTCCGTGCTGCTCTTCTTCTTTACCTTTGCCGCCTCCGCCCTTTTCAAACTTTGGCGCAGCCCGCTGACGCGCTGGCTCCTCGCCAACCGGCGCTATATGGGCCTTTCCTTCGCGCTTTCTCATTTCATCCATCTGGGGGCGCTCACCGCCTTCTTCATCGCCAGCCCGGAGGAACCGGCGCTAGTGGCAATCATCGGCGGCGGCATCGGCTATGCCTTCATCGCCGCCCTGGCGCTCACCTCCAATGACAGGGCGCAGCGGGCGCTGGGGGCGAACTGGCGGCGGCTGCACCTGACGGGAAGCTGGTATCTCTGGGCGGTCTTCCTGAATTCTTATGCAGGCCGGATGAGCGAAGGGCGCGAGCCGGAATGGCTTTTCGCCGGGCTGACGGGACTTGTCCTTTCCATTGCGCTTTTGCGCTTTGCCGCCTGGATGAAGCTGCGCTGGCGGCGCGCCGTCCGGCAAGCGGCCTGAAGCGGCCTGTAAATTGACACAACTGTCAGTGGCTTTCGCCGCGTCTTCTCCCCTTCTAGGGTAGATGCGCGTGAGAGATGACGGCGGACGCCAAAACGGTATGATGCCTCCCATAAGAACTCATCAATGAGATCACTTGAGGGAGGAAGACATCGTGGGTTGGAATTACGGCGATATTCTCGATCAGATCGCAACCGTTCTGCCGGGCGATGCGCCCGCGCTTATTCACGGCGAGCGCATCATCAGCTGGAAGGACATGACGGCGCGCTCGAACAATCTTGCCCGCGCCCTGCGCGCGCGCGGCGCCGAGGCGGGCGACAAGGTCGCCTTTTACATGCGCAACCGCCCGGAATATATGGAAACGCTCGCTGCCGCCTTTAAAGGCCGGCTCACCCATGTGAACGTCAATTACCGCTACAAGGCGGATGAAGTTTTTTACATCTTCGACAATTCAGATGCGCAGACCGTGGTCTATGGGTCGGAGTTCCGCGACACGATTGCCCAAATCAAGGACAAGCTGACGAAAGTCGGCACTTTCGTGGAAGTCTCTGATGACGGAACGGTTGCCGATTTCGCCGTCAATTACGAAACCCTCGTCAAGGAAGGCGATGGCAGCCCGCTCGGCATCGAGCGCAGCGGCGATGACATGCTCTTCATCTATACCGGCGGCACGACGGGCATGCCCAAAGGCGTGATGTGGACGCATACGGCGCTGCGCGAGGCGCAGCTTGCGGCGCTCCGCCGTCTCGGCCCGGTGCCCGAAACCATGCCCGCGCTGCTTGAAGCGCTGAAGGAAGCAGGCCCCGGCGGACGCATCATCCCCGCCTGCCCGCTCATGCATGGCACGGGGCTCCTGACCGCCATGGGCCATATGATGAATGGCGGCTGCATCGTGACGCTGAAAGCGGCTTCCATGGATGCGGAGGAAATCTGGCAGACCGTGGACAAGCACCAGATCGACACGATCGCGATCGTGGGCGATGCCTTCGCCAAGCCGCTCCTGCGCGAGCTCGATGAAAATCCGGGCAAATACGATCTTTCCAGCATCGTCACGCTCATTTCCTCCGGCGTCATGTGGAGCACGGATGTGAAAAAAGGCCTGCTCAAGCACATGCCCCAGGCCATTATGACGGACAGTTTCGGCTCCTCCGAAGGGCTCGGCTTCGGCTCCTCGCTGATGACCGCGGACGGGGAAATCCAGACGGCGAAATTCCAGATCGGCGAGACTTGCAAGGTCTTCGACGAAGAGGACAACGAAGTCGTGCCGGGCTCCGGCAAGCCGGGCTTCATCGCCATCCCCGGCAATATTCCCGTCGGCTATTACAAGGACGAGGAAAAAACCGCCAAGACCTTCCGCACCGTGGGCGGCGTGCGCTACTCGATCCCCGGCGACTGGTGCACTGTGGAAGAAGACGGCTCGCTGACCCTGCTCGGACGCGGCTCGGTCTGCATCAATACGGCCGGCGAGAAAGTCTATCCGGAGGAAATCGAGGAAGCGCTGAAAACCCATCCCAGCGTCGAAGATGCCCTCGTCATCGGCGTGCCGGATGAAAAATGGGGCCAAGCCGTCACCGGGATCGTGAAAATGGCGAACGGATCGGAATTTTGCGAGGACACGCTGCGTGCCCATGTGCGCGGCCAGCTTGCCGGCTATAAAACGCCGAAACGCATCCTCATCGGCACCGTTCCCTTCCGCGCGCCGAACGGCAAGGCGGACTACAAGGGCGTAACGGCTTTTGCCAAAGAAGAACTGGGAATTGGCTGAGTTATTCTTTTAATCTACTCCATTACTTAAAGATTTTTGGAAAGCGGCGCATCGAGAATGCGCCGTTTTTATTTTTTATTTACTTCCAATAAAGATATAATCGTTTCAATGTAGGTATTAAGACCTGGATGGGGAAGTATTGTGACGGCAAATCTGGGGACAGGCCGCACAGCGTTGATCGAGCATGCCCGCCGCACGGGCGCGCCGATCGGCCGTGCCAAAGCCGAAGAATGGGCGAAAGCCATTCCGCTCAATACCTGGGAACTCGACCCGGTTTTCCAATCACCGAAATTGACCTGGGCGCTGGAGCATTGGCAGCGCTTGGCCGAAGACGGCACATGCCCGCGCCATACGGATCTTTTTCTGCCCGATCTAGCCGAAGCCGTCGAAAACGCCTTTATGGTCGAGCTGATGGCTGAAAGCACAAGGGAAGGCCGGGACGATTACCGCTGCGTCTATATGGGCAAAGAGCTTGTCGAACTGGTGGGCGTCGACAATACCGGGCAGCTGGTGAGCGAATGCATGCCGCCGCTCTTCGTCGAGCAATATATCGCCATCAACCGCTTGGTGCGCTGCTGGCGCCGGCCCATCCGCGGCCATGGCACGTTCGAGGCATGGCAGGGCATGAACAATATCCACTTCGAATCCCTCGTCATGCCCTGGAGCGAGGATGGCGAGGTCGTGACACGGCTCTTTACCTGTCTGGAATTCTCCGCCGCCGGGACGCGGGAAAACCGGGGGTAACCGCCTCCAGCCCGCATAACTAGTACATCAATTTTACGACTTGTAAGCAGGACGCTCGCTGCTATGCTCCCGCCATCATAATTCTTGAGGGAGCAGACAGATGGACGCGCTTGAAAAATTCCGCGCCGAAACCCGCGAATGGCTGGAGGCCAATTGCCCCGCATCCATGCGCACCCCGATGAAAGAGGGCGAAGAACCCTGGGGCGGGCGCAAGGCGGTATGGAAGAACCCGGACTCGAAAATCTGGATGGAGCGCATGGCCGAGCGCGGCTGGACCGCGCCGACCTGGCCGAAGGAATATGGCGGCGGGGGCCTTACCAAAGAAGAAAACATGGTGCTCCAGCAGGAGATGCGCCGCATCCATGCGCGCACCCCGCTGATGAGCTTCGGCCTTTGGATGCTTGGCCCGGCGCTCCTGGAATTTGCCAATGAAGAGCAAAAGAAGGAGCACATTCCCCCGATCGTGCGCGGGGAAATCCGCTGGTGCCAGGGCTATTCGGAACCGGGCGCAGGCTCCGACCTTGCCGGCCTGCAGACCAAATGCGAGGACAAGGGCGATCATTACCTCGTCAACGGCCAGAAGATCTGGACTTCTTATGCGGACAAGGCCGACTGGATTTTCTGCCTGGTACGCACCGACACGTCCAAAAAGCATGAAGGCATTTCCTTCCTCTTGATCGACATGGACCAGCCCGGCGTCGAGACCCGCCCGATCACCATGATCTCCGGCGCCTCGCCCTTCTGCGAAACTTTCCTCACCGACGCCAAAGCTCCGAAGAAGAACCTGGTGGGCGAACTCAACAAGGGCTGGACCATCGCCAAGCGCCTGCTGCAGCACGAGCGTGCCATGATTTCGGGCATGGGCCTTGGCGGCGGCGGGGGCGCAGGCCCCGGCATCGAACAGGCCGCCAAAGACTATATCGGCGAGGAAAACGGGCGCATTGCCGATCCGTCCGTGCGCGACAAGATCGTGCGCCAGAAAATGGACAGCCAGGCTTTCGCGCTGACCATGCGCCGCTCCGCCGAAGAAGCCAAAGCCGGCCAGGGCCCGGGCGCGGCCTCGTCCATGTTCAAATATTACGGCACGGAACTGAACAAGCGCCGCTACGAACTGCTGCTTGAGGTGATGGGTATCCAGGGTCTTGGCTGGGAAGGCGAAGGCTTCAGCGAAGACGAGCTGACGACCACCCGCGCCTGGCTGCGCTCGAAAGGCAATTCCATCGAAGGCGGCACTTCCGAAGTGCAGCTCAACGTGATCGCCAAGCGGGTTCTGGAACTGCCGGAATAACCGGCCCTGCCCTTCAAGCAACATCAAGAAACGAAAGAGACAGGACATGGCGTTGGTATTGAACGAGGAGCAGGCCCTCCTCAAGGAAACCGCGGAACAGTTTTTTCAGGAAAAAGTCCCCGTCGCCAATTTCCGTAAATTGCGCGACAGCAAGGACGAGAACGGCTACGACACCGCGGTGTGGCGGGAGATCGCCAATCTCGGCTTTGCCGGGATCATGGTGCCTGAACAATATGGCGGCACGGATTTCGGCCCCGTCGGCCTCGGCCTCGTGCTGGAACAAGCCGGGCGCACGCTGGCCGCGACCCCGCTGATCTCCACCGTGCTGCTCGCCGGCTCCGCCATTCAGCAGGGCGGCACCTCCGCCCAGCGGCAAAAATATCTGCCGCTTATCGCCTCCGGCGAAATCGTCATGGCGCTGGCACTGGAAGAAGGCGCCCATCACAATCCCTGCGCCATTGCCACGAAAGCGGAAGCGGCGGGCGACAATTTCAAGATCACCGGCAAGAAGGTCTTCGTGCTGGACGGTCATGTCGCCGATGTCCTGATCGTCGCCGCGCGCACCTCCGGCGGGCCGAAGGACACAAGCGGCATCACGCTTTTCCTCGTGGATACGAAAAACACGGATGGGCTTAAAATCACCCGCACCCATATGGCCGATCACCGCAACGCAGCCATTGTGGAATTCGACGGCGTAAGCGTGCCCGCGGCCAATGTGCTCGGCTCCGTCGATGGCGGCTGGGACGTGCTGGAACCGGCGCTCGATATCGGCCGGATCGGCATTGCCGCTGAAACGCTGGGCCTCATTCAGCAGGTCTTCGACACGACCGTGGACTACCTGAAGGAGCGCAAGCAGTTCGGCAAGGTCATCGGCTCCTTCCAGGCGCTGCAGCACCGCGCCGCCGAGCTCTTTTGCGAAGTGGAGCTGTGCCGCTCCGTGGTGCTCGAAGCATTGAGCGCCGTCGAGGAACGGCGCAACGACGTGCCCAAACTCGCCAGCCTCGCCAAGGCCCGCCTTGCCGAAGCCTCGCGCCTCATCACCAATGAAGGCCTGCAGATGCATGGCGGCATCGGCATGACGGACGAATATGACATCGGCCTTTTCATGAAACGGGCGCGTGTCGCAGCGGCAACCTTGGGGGATGCCAATTTCCACCGCAACCGCTACGCCGAACTCGACGATTATTGAGCCGGTTTGTGGCGGAAAGGCAGGATATGGGGCGGCCTTGCGGGGCCGCCCTTTTTTTGCCCGCCCACTCGACAAACTCCCCCCTCAAAGCCCATACTGCGGCCAGAAAAGCCCATGAGTCGGCGCGCCGGCCGGGCTTGCCGTCCCAACCGCCCATGCAGGAGCGAGACCAGCCCCATGTCCGACGATAACAAGGAAAACCCCGAGCGCATCACGGTGTTGGCGAAAGACTTCACGCCTGCTGCGATGGAGTTTCACCGCCGGAACATGAGCGCGAAAGGCTACCGGATGGAAGGCCAGATCGTGCCGCGCAAATTCATGATGATCGAGGGCATGGGCGAGCCTAAATCCCTGTTCGACGGCGAGGCCTTTTATGCCGTTACCTTCGTGCGCAAGTCGGCGGACGAATAGATAGGTCATCGAAGAGCGGAGGCTTCATGCGCTTGCCAGCGACACTGCCGATAAGGCCGGGGCACGCGCGATGAACACGCCCTCTTCCCGCAACGGGCCGGATTTTTCTGAAGATTTTCAAGGCAAAGCCCCCGAAGACGGGGACGTTGGGCACCTACCCCAGACCGCCGCAGATGCGCGCTGGATATTACTGCGCGATCTTTTCGTCTTTCAGGGCAAGCTGCTTTTGGACGGGGTGCGCGATCTTCTGCTCAGCCCGCTTTCCTTTATCGCCGCAGCCATCGACCTTCTTTCCGGGCCGCGCAGCCGGAATTTCTACGAGCTTCTGGAGATGGGCCGACGCAGCGAGCACTGGATCAACCTTTTCGGCGCCGCGAACCCCGAGCCCCCGGCCGAAGGCGCCCGCAGCGCCGATGATCTCGCCGATCAGATTGAAGCGCTGGTCAAACGCCAATATGAAAAAGGCGGCATCACCGCCAACGCCAAATCCGCCATCGACAAGGCGCTGGATGCCTTGCAGAAAAAGACCCGCCGGGATAGCTAATCCCCTTTTAGGGCGGCCTCAGACGGCGCAGGAAAAGTTTTGCAGCATTTCGACGTGATCATTATTGGCGCAGGCGGCGCGGGCCTGATGTGCGCCATTGAGGCTGGCCGCCGGGGCCGGCGCGTGCTGCTGCTCGATCATGCGAAAAAACCGGCAGAGAAAATCCGCATTTCGGGCGGCGGGCGCTGCAACTTTACGAACTTGCATGCGAGCCCCAAAAATTTCCTCTCGCAAAATCCCCATTTCTGCATTTCCGCGCTGAAACGCTACACCCAGCAGGATTTCATCGCCAAGGTGAAGGCCCATGGCATCGCCTATCATGAGAAAACCTTGGGCCAGCTTTTCTGTGACGGCTCTTCGCAGCAGATCATCGATATGCTGATCGGAGAGGCCAGGCAAGCAGGAGCGGAACTGCGCCTTGGCGAGGAAGTCACGGGCATCGAGAAAAGCGCGGATGGTTTCCGCCTTGCGTTCGGGCAAACACCGCTTAGCTGCGCCTCGCTTGTTATTGCGAGCGGCGGTAAATCCATTCCCAAAATGGGCGCCACAGGTTTCGGCTATGAAATCGCCAGGAAGTTCGGTCTTAACATCGTGCCGACCCGCGCAGGCCTTGTGCCGCTGACCTTCAAACCGGAGCTTCTTTCCCGCCTGAAAGAGCTTGCCGGTGTCGCGCAGGACGCAGCGGTCAGCTGCGGCAAAACAAGCTTCAAAGAAGCGCTTCTCTTCACCCACCGGGGCCTAAGCGGCCCGGCCATCCTGCAAATTTCCTCCTATTGGCGCGAAGGCGAAGAAATTGCCGTCAATCTGGTGCCAGGCCGGGACCTGCTTTCAGAGCTTAAAGCCGCGCGCCAAGCCCAGCCCAAACAGGAGCTGCGCACCGCCCTTTCCCAGATCCTTCCCAAACGCCTTGCCGAAAAGCTCTGCGAGCTTCACGGCTTTGACGGGCGGCTTGCCGATCTTTCCGACAAATATCTTGCCCGCGCCGCGCAAAGCCTGACCGATTGGCGTATCCTGCCGAACGGCACCGAGGGCTACCGGACGGCAGAGGTGACGCTGGGCGGGGTCGATACGGACGGCCTTTCCTCCCGCACGATGGAAGCGCGCGAGGTACCGGGGCTTTATTTCATCGGCGAAGTGGTGGATGTGACGGGGCATCTCGGCGGTTTTAATTTTCAATGGGCCTGGTCCTCCGGCCATGCGGCAGGCCAATATGTGTGAACGGCAAAGGCAAAGCGATGAGTGAAATGGCAGAACTTGAAGCGCGGCTGGCCGATCTTGAAAGCCACCTCGCGCATCAAAACGAAACCGTGACCGGCTTGAACGAGGTGGTAACCGAGCAGTGGCAGCAGATCGACCGGCTGACCCGGCAGGTCAAACAATTGATCGAGCGCCTGTCCCTGGCCGAAGAAGCGCTGGAAAAAACGCAAGGGCCCGCGCATCAGCGTCCGCCTCACTACTAAAAGCCAGCTAAATATCTATAGTGCCGCCATGATACCCGTCACCCCGCATATATCGCTGCCGGAAGAGGAGATCAGCCTCAGCTTCATCCGCGCCTCCGGACCTGGCGGGCAGAACGTCAATAAAGTCGCAAGCGCCGTGCAACTCCGTTTCGACGTCCGCGCTTCCCGCGCGCTGCCTTACGAGGTTAAAGGCCGCCTTTCTTCCATTGCCGGTTCGCGCATGACGAAAGAAGGCGTGATCGTCATCACGGCCAACCGCTTCCGCACACAGGAAGCAAACCGCGAGGATGCAATCGAACGGTTGAAAGAGCTGATTGCGCGCGCGGCCGTAAAGCCGAAACCGCGTATCCCGACCCGGATCAGCCGCAACCAGAAACAAAAGCGGCTGGAAGAAAAAACCAAACGCGCGCATATCAAACGCGCAAGAAGCGGGAAGGTCCGTTTTGATGAATAACGATGAGCGGCCTTTCATCTACACCCCGCCGGATGAGCCCTATCTGACAGTGCTCCACCAGGACGAGGACATTCTGGTGCTCGACAAGCCGTCGGGGCTCTTGAGCGTGCCGGGGCGCCCGCTCGAGCACCGCGACTGCCTGGCAAGCCGGGCGCAGGAACGCTTCCCGAGCGCCACGGTCGTCCACCGGCTCGACCTCGACACATCCGGCGTCATCGTCATGGCGCTTCACCGCAAAGCCCACCGCCATCTCGGCCTGCAATTCGAGCGGCGCAAAACGAAGAAGAGCTATGTCGCCCGCGTCTGGGGGCAGGTGGAAGGAGACGACGGCCGGGTCGATCTGCCGCTCACCATCGACTGGCCGAACCGGCCCAAACATATCGTCGATCATGAAACAGGCCGGCCCTCGCAGACCGACTGGCAGGTGATAGAGCGTGAGGCGCAGGCAACGCGCATGCGCCTTACCCCCATTACCGGGCGCTCACACCAGCTGCGCGTGCATATGCTCGCCCTTGGCCATCCGATTATCGGCGATCCGCTTTATGCGCCCGACGAGGCGTTCCACGCTGCGCCGCGCCTGCAGCTTCATGCCGAAAGCCTGACATTGCATCACCCGAAAGACGGTGAGCTCGTCACTTTCACCGTGCCCTGCCCTTTTTGATTGCCACGATAGGCCTATAAAGGCCTGATCAATAATCCCAATTGAACTCGACGCCGACATCGTTCTCGCCCGTCACGCCGGTTTCGCTGCGCAGGGAAATGTTTGGGGTGACTTCCACTTCCACGGAGACCGCGCCGGTATTGTCCGTCAGACCTTTTTTCAGCCCGATATAGACGTCCTCGCTGACATAGGAACCGGCTTCCACCGCCGCGCCTTTCTCCGCCGCGCCGCCCGATTCAACCCGCAAGACATCGGCACCCAAAACCCCGCGCGCAAAATCGAGAACGCCCGGCCCGCCGCCCGTCACCCCCGTAAGCTCTCCCACTGCGATAGCAAGCTGCGCGGCTTCCAAAGCGGAAAGACTGGCCCGGCTTTTGCCGAAGAGAACCCGCGAGACGATCTCTTCTTCAGGCAGAGAGGGAACGGAGCTCAAGCTGATTGAAGGGCGTGAGGCCGGACCTTGCGCGCCCGCCGCAACGGTCAGCCCGTCGCTTCGATGTTCCGCCACCACATCGATGCGCGGGGCGATGGGCTGGTTGCCCTGAAATGCGATCAACCCGCTTTTCAGCGTGAATTCTTTCGTCAGAACGCTTAAGAACCCGCGCACCAGGCGCAGCTCGCCGGTCAGGCGCGGCTCTTCGCCTGAGCCTTTGACCTCAAGCGCCCCTTCCCATTCTGAATCAAGCCCGCGCCCGCGCACGAAAACACGTTTCGGCATGGTCACTGCGATATCGAGGGAAAGATCGAACGCGGTTTCTTTGCGTTCTTCTTCTCCATCGGCAGCGCTTTGCGCCTCGCGCACATTCAATACGGCCACTTCCGGCGGGAACTGTTCGGGAATGCGCACCAATACGCCGTCGGTCCGGATCTTCCCGCTCACGGCGGCCGATGCCGTATCGCCGGAAATATCCATCTCGCCGGACGCGCGCGCGGTAATGTCATCGCGGCGCATGGCGGCAAATTGCGAGAAAGACATGTCGAGTTCAAACGGAAAGCCGCTTTCCGGCGCAATCTCTGCTGCGCCGCTCGCGGAGAAAGTGCCTTTTTCCCCATCGGAGCCGGAGAGCTTTTTCACCTCGATGCGGCTTTCCTCAAGCGCCGCGTCCAGCATGAGCGATGTAATGAGCGTGCCGGTATCGAGATTTTCATAAGCCCCGTCGTCAATGCGAATGCTGCCGGTCACTTTTGGCCTATTGGGCGTGCCGCTTGCCTGCGCGCGCAGCTGTGTTTGCCCTTTCAGCCGGTGCGCATCGAGCGGTACAAGCGCCCACCAAGTGCCGATTTCGCCTTGCCAGTTCAAGGACGCCTCGAACCGCCCATTGCCTGGCACTTCCGGCAGCCAGCCTTGCGCGGGCATACGCAGCGGCAAACTCCCGCGTCCGGCGGGCTGCAGCGCTTCCTCGCCTTGCGCAAAGCGCAGCTGCGTACCCAACCGGTTTCCCTCCCAATCGCAGAGAAGTTCGATGGTGGAGGGCGGCATCTCTTCTTCCTGCGCGCGGGCAAGATCGTCGAGCCGCAATTGCAGGCTGCCCGAAGGCCGCGCGCGCGTGCCCGCGAGCGAGAGCGTGCCCGACACCGTGCCGCGCAGATCGCCCGTCGCCCAGAAGGGATCGAGCGCGCCCAGGGGAAGCGCGCTGAGGCTGAGCGTGCCGTCAAGGCGGGGACCGAGCGTAAAGCCGCCTTTCAGCCGCCCCGTGCCATAGCCCATGTCGAGCCCTTCAACGCGAAACGCGCCCGGCGCGCGGGCAAGGCGGGCCGGCGCGCCGAGCACCAGTTTCTTGCCGGCAAAGTGCCCGGCAAGTGTCTCAAGCTCCAGCACCGTATCATTGCCTTGCAGCGTGAGCTTGCCGCTCGTTTCCAGCGCGAGCGGCCCGCGGAAGCGGCCTTTGGCGCTGCCATCGAAGGCAAACGCATCGAAGCGGCCATCGGCGGCAAGCGTCAATGTTTCGAGCCGCGCGCCGCCCGCCTCGAGCGTCTTCACCGCCACCTTGCCGGTAAAGCGCGGCGTCTCCATCAAGTTCCAAGCGCTGACTTCAAGATCGGCCCGCGCGGCTTCAAAAAGCACATCGCCCGCTTCCGTAAGGATGAATTCCGTCACCTGCCCTTTAAGCCGCGCGTTTTGCCCGCTTCTGCCACTTCGCGGGCCCGACAGCGCGATATCCGCTTTGAGCGCGCCGCTGCCGCCAGGCCCGGCAAGCGGCAACCAGGGCGAAAGAGCCGGTACATCCGCCGTGAAATTACCCTCGATGGGCGCGCCGCCAAGCGGCACGGTCGCAGCGCCGGAAAGGCGGCTCCTGCCCGAGGTAAGCGAGAGCTCTTCGAGTGCGAGCACGTCATCTTCAAGCACATAAAGGAAATTGCCTGAAAGCGGCCCGAGTGACGTGTCTCCGCTAAGCTCGACCGCGCCTTCCGGTGCGCGCAAAACCTCGCGGGCGGTGAAGCCGATTTTCCCCTCCCGCACCGAAACCCCGCCTGCTTCGATGAAAGGAAGCTGCGCCGTGCCGCTGAGACGGGGCGCCTCGAGAGAACCGGCAAGCGTGCCCTCCACCTGTAAGGGACCGGAAAGCTTTGCGCCAAGCGCTCCGGAAAGCACGCCCGCCTCGGGAAGCGAGAGCGCATAATTGCCCGCCGCCGCACCGCGCTCCGGCTTATCGGCAGAGGCATTGAAGGTGACATGCGGTGTGGCGAGCGTGAGCTTGCTGAGCGAAAAGCGCCCCGGCCCGCGGGAAAGCACGGCGCTGACATCTGCCTTGCCGGATAAAAGAAGGTCCGGAATTTCCGCGCCTAATGAAAGCTGCTCGAACCCGGCATCGAGCGCCGCCTCGAGCACTGCCCCGCCTTGCTCGAAGCGCGCGGCGAGCCTTCCTGCCCCGCGCCCGGAAAGGCCGGTGCCGGCAAGCGCCGCAAGCGGGGAAAGATCGCCGCTTTCAAAATTGAGATCGGCGCGGCCTTCTTCCTCCCGCAAAGCGTAGCCCGCAGAACCGGTGAGCTGCACGAAGGGCGCTTCGAAAGAAATTTCCTGCGCATCGACTGCCGTCTTTTCCCGGTCGAATGTGCCTTCCGCGGCGAGCCGCCAGAGCTGACCGGCAATATCGGGCGCACCTTCTTCTTGCACGCGCACGTCCTCCGCCTTGCCCACAAGCGAGAAACGGTGCGAGGCACCCGTGGAAAGCGGGCCGCGCTCCTTAAGGACGATCTGCGTTTCGATTCTTGCGGCGCTAAAATTCCCGCTGCGAAATTCTTCCAGCAGCAGCGTGCTGCTGAGGGCCGGAAAAGAAAGCTCGCCCGTCACATCACCGCTGAGGCCGATGCGCGCCGCCTCCGCACCGGGCAGCAAGGCGCTTGCCGCGTCTTTATCTGCAATGTCTGCCTCAACCCGGCCTTCGATACCACCGCCCGTCAAATCCGCTTCGCCGTCGAAGCGGGCGTTCAGCTCCTTGCCCTTCACTCTTAGCGTGCCAAGCGTCAGTGCGCCGCGCCGCGACCAGGTGCCAGTAAGATAAAAGCCAGGCTCCGTTCCGAAAAGCGCGGCAAGCTCACCTTCGCGCAGCGCAGGTGAGGAAAGCTTGCCTTCCAGCGCAAAGCGCGGCCCTTCATCTTCGCGCAGCCTCAGATCCGCGCCCAGATCGAAAAGCCCTTCGGCGCGCATATCGAACCCGCCGTTCCAATTCGAAAGCAGCCCCTTGCCTATCAGTGAAGCGGAAAAAGCCGCCCCCTCTCCAAGGCCCAAAGCGCCCGCGGCAAGCCCGCCGTTCGGCTCGTCCACATTGAAAACAATCTCAAGATAATCCTCCTCCAGCCGGTAAAGCGATTGCCAGGAAAACCTATCCGCCTTGCCGTCGAGCCGTTCCGCCTTGAGTGCAGTGTGAAGCGCGCCCTCTTCCCGGCGGGTTTGCGCGGCAAGGCGCAAGATCGCCGCCTCCCCGATCACGCTTGGCCCAAGGCCCAGTTTTTCGACTTCCGCTTCTGCAAGAGAAAGCCGGGCAAGGAGAGGCAGCGGCAGGGAGAAGCCGTCCGCCACCGCCGCATCTTCGGGCGCGTCCGGCAGGCGCGGCAAATCCATCCGGCCGACATGCAGCCTCTCGATGGAAATATCTCCGGCAAGAAGCGCGAGCGGGTTCCAGTCGAGCTCCACCGTTTCCGCGCTCAGCCAAACGCCCGCCTCGTCTTCCGCTTCGATTTTTTGAATGCGGATGGAATGGGGCAGATGCCCTTCCAGTCCCGTGATACGAAAAGCCGTGCCCTCATCGCTCAGCGCCGCTTCGGCCATGGACGCAAGGCGCGCCTTGCCCCACCCGGTTTGCAAAGCGCCATAGGCGAGGACGGCAAGCAGAAGACACAGCACGAGCACCGCCAACAGGCTAAAGCCCACCCAGCGTGCTGTTTTACGTGCTATGTCGGCGCGCCATTCCATTCTAGAACGCTTGCCCTATGCTGATATAGAACTGAAAATCATCATCGAAGTCGCGCTTGTTGAGCGGCACGGCAACATCGAGACGGATCGGCCCGAAATCGGTGAAATAACGAAGACCGAGCCCCGCCGCCCAGCGCAGATCTTCCTGAAAGTCGGGATAGGCGGCATCAAAAGCTGAGCCGCCATCGACAAAGGGCACAACGCCAATGCTTTCCGTCGCCTTGATGCGCAGCTCGCTTTTCACCTCGAAAAGCGAGCGCCCGCCAAGCGGATCGTTCTGCGCATCGAGCGGCCCGGCGCTTTGATATTCAAAGCCGCGCACAGAGCCGCCTCCGCCGGAATAAAAACGTTTGTTGGCGGGGATTTGATCCGTCTCCTCGCCCAAAATCGCCCCGGCGCGCACCTGCCCCGCCAGCACATAGCGCCTTTCCTCATCGAGCGCATGATAGGCAGAGCCCGTGGCGGAGAGTTTCGTGAAGGCGAGCGCCCCGCTCCCCGTCCCCGCATAGGGCGTGACATTGAAGGTGAGGCGCGTGCCTTGCGTGGGGTTTAGCGCATTATCGCTCGTATCGCGCGAGGCGGTCAGCGGCAAGCCGAAAAGCTGGAAGGTGGTGCCGGAGAACTCATCCTTCAGATAAGTATATTCGCCGACAATCCCTGCACTGAGACGCCAGTTCTCACGCCAGGGCCGCTCGATACCGATCCCGGCGGTGAGCCCCTGTTCATCGAAAGCTTCCGTATTGCGGTTTTTCAGCGTGGCTTCCGCCGTCAGCTCCTGCCCCGGGTCCAGAAAGCGTGGCTTCTTGAAAAGAAACCCAAGCGATTGCTCAAGTTCGCTTGCCGTCAACGAAGCGCGCAGTTTTTCATTGCGCCCGAAAAGATTGCGGTGCTCCCAGGACGCATCTGCGCCCGCTCCTTCACTGGTGGAATATTTCGCCCCGAAACCGACCGAGCGCGGCGGCGCTTCGCTGAGCTGCACATTCATCGGCAGCTTACCGTCCGCGCCCACCTGATCGCCTTTTTCAATGCCGATGGAACTGAAAAGCCCGGTGGCGGCGAAAGCGCGGCGCGTTGCCTCCACTGCCTCTTCATCATAGACCGCGCCTTCTTCCCAGGTGACGAGCGCGCGTTTGTAATCTTCTTTCACATCCGGCGCGCCCTCGATCCCGGTTTCACCGAAGGCAGCCTTGGCGCCCGCGTCGACCTTAAGACGCACGCGCATGGTCTTTTCTTCGCGGTTGATAATGGCGCTGCGGCCTTCGACCTTGGCAAGCGGGTGGCCGTGACGTTCCAGGAACCGGAGGAGCGAGGCTTCCGCACCGAGAATCTCCGGCGCGCGGGCGGGCCGTTCAAGGTTGACGCCGATATCGGAAAGCGCAGGCGGCTCAGCCGGCTGTTCTTCCACATACTCGATATCGAAAGCGGCAAGCGTGTAAGCGGGGCCAGGCTCCACAACGATATCGACCGTGGCAGGCTCGCTTTTACCCGTCACGGTAATGTCGACGGCGCCGTCATAATAACCCTCCGACTTCAGCGCGGTTTTGAGGCGCTCCACATCTTCATCCGCCCGCCGCCGGAGCGCGCCCAGCGAGCGCGGCAAGCGGTCTTCGAGCGCGATGAGCTGCGAGGAGCCGCGCAGGATTTCGCGCAGCGCGTCCTTCTCCACCCCATGCAATTGCGCGGTGTAGCTCACCCCGCCCGCGTCGGAAAAAACCGGTGCCCCGCCAAGCTCGCCTTCTTCGCCGCCGCCCGTGAGCCGGTCAAGCAGTCCGCCGGATGCGCAGCCGGAAAGAAAGACAGCCATGAAAAGAAGGGAGAGGATGCTGATGAGGCGCTTGGTTTTTAAGAATGCTGTCATTCTGACGCCTTGATCAGGCCTCCGGAACCGTCCGGCGCAAATGCCGGGTGAATGCCGCAACGCTTAAGCTCAGCCTCTCCTCTTGCTAGCATGATAACGGCAAAGGCGTCCAGCCGCACAAGGCAGCTGAACGTCTTTTCTTCCCCTAATTTCAGAGACTTAGCTCGCCACAGCAACCTTGGCCGGCTGCGGAGCGGCACCCGCCTCGGGATTGGAGAATTCCATCACCCCGTCTTCCACGGCGCCGAAACGCAAGGACATGAGGTCGAGCGCATAGTTCTGGTAAAGCTTCCAGGGCTTCTTGCTGCCCTGGCGCGGGAACTGGTCGATGGCCCGCTGCACATAACCGGAGCTGAGATCGAGCCAGGGTTCTTCTTCCATATTAGGGTCGGTGACGCGCGGTGTTGCCTGGCGCAGCCCCGTTTCTTCCATATGGTTCAGAAGACGGCAGACATATTCGCAGGTCAGATCGCATTTCAGCGTCCACGATGCGTTCGTATAGCCGAAGGACGAGGCAAGGTTCGGCACGTCGCTATACATCATGCCCTTGTAATTGAAGGTCTTGGACAGATCCATCTGCTTGCCGTCGACTTCCACTTCAAGGCCGCTGAGAAGCTGCATGTTCAGCCCCGTCGCGCTGACAACGAGATCGGCTTCCAGTTCCTTGCCCGATTTCAGCTTGATGCCCTTTGCGGTGAACCGGTCGATGTGATCGGTCACGACCGAGGCCTCGCCTTCCTTCAAGCTTTCGAAGAGATCGCCATTCGGCACCAGGCACAGACGCTGATCCCAAGGGTTATAGCTCGGCGTGAAATGCTCGATGTCGAAATCGGGGCCGAGCTGTTCGCGCACCCCGTCCAGGATCAGCTTCTTCACCTTTTCCGGTTTGCGGCGGCACATATTGTAGAAATACATGCCGAGCAGCACGTTCTTCCAGCGGATAAGCCGGTAGGCGGTTTTCGCGGGCAGCTTGCTGCGCAGCCAATTGGCCAGCGCGTCTTCGGCCGGGCGCGAGACGACATAAGTCGGCGAGCGCTGCAGCATCGTCACATGCGCGGCTTTCTTCGCCATTTCCGGCACAAGCGTCACCGCCGTTGCGCCGCTGCCGATCACCACGACTTTCTTGCTGTCATAGTCGATGTCGTCCGTCCATTTTTGCGGATGAACGAGGCGGCCCTGATAATCTTCCACACCGTCGAAATGCGGCATGTAGCCCTGGTCGTAATTGTAATAGCCCGAGCACATGAAAAGGAAATTGCAGGTATAGCGGCGCGTCTCGCCGGTCTCCGTGAGCTCGGTTTCCACCGTCCAGCAGGCTTTGTCGCTCGACCAGGCGGCGCGTTTGACGTGATGGCCGTAACGGATCTTCTTGTCGATGCCGTTTTCCTCTGCCGTCTCTTTCAGATAGTTCAGGATCGAGGGACCATCGGCGATCGCTTTTGCTTCCTTCCAGGGTTTGAAGGAATAGCCGAGCGTATACATGTCCGAGTCCGAGCGGATGCCGGGATAGCGGAACAAATCCCAAGTGCCGCCAAGGCTCTCGCGCCGCTCTAAAATGGCGTAAGTCCGGTTCGGGCTGTTGGTCTGAAGGTGATAGCCTGCACCGATGCCGGAAATACCCGCACCGACGATGAGCACGTCAAAATGTTCGACTGTCATGAAACCTGCCAACTCCCCAATTTATTCTCTCTGCCAATGGGCCATTTTTCCCGGCGCCATCATTTCTGACATTATATCAGTTTTTCACCGCCCCGTAAGTACGTCGGGGAAACGTCAAGAATTGCATAGTAAAATCATATAGTTAAAGATCACCCGAGAGCCCGGCAAAACAGGAGCGCGCGTCTTCATGAGCATTCGCAACCTGGACAAGATTTTCCTGCCCCGTTCCATCGCGCTGATCGGCGCCAGCGGCAGAAAAGGCGCCCTCGGTCATATCGTACTGACCAAGCTGCGCGAAGCGGGCTTTAAAGGGGAAATCTGGCCGGTCAATCCGGGCTATGAGGAAATATCGGGCCTGACCTGTTTCAAGAACATTGCCGCCCTGCCCGGCGCGCCCGATCTTGCGATCATCGCAACGCCCGCGCCCACCGTACCGGGTCTCATCGGCGAATTAGGTGAGGCCGGTACACGCGCCGCCGTGGTCATCACCGCCGGGCTCGGCGCCAATGAAGAAGGCACGCTCAAGCGGCAGATGCTGGAGGCGGCCCGCCCGCACCTCATGCGCATCATCGGGCCCAATACGCTCGGCCTCATCGTGCCGCCCATCGGGCTGAATGCGAGCTTTGCCGACACGCCGGTTGCAAGCGGCGACCTTGCGCTCATCTCCCAATCCGGTGCCGTCATTGCCACCATGGCCGACTGGGCCAATAGCCGGAATGTCGGCTTTTCCTCCATGGTCTCGCTCGGCGATATGTCGGATGTGGATTTCGGCGATCTTCTCGACTGGTTCGCCGCCGACACGCGCACCCGCGCCATTCTGCTTTATGTGGAATCGATCACCCATCCGCAAAAATTCATGTCCGCCGCCCGCTCCGCCGCGCGCGCGAAACCCGTCATCGTCATCAAATCGGGCCGCCATGAAGAAGCGGCAAAGGCGGCTGCCTCTCACACCGGCGCGCTCGCCGGTTCCGATGCGGTTTACGATGCCGCTTTCCGCCGCGCCGGCCTATTGCGCGTCTTCGATCTCGATGAGCTTTTCTCGGCAACCGAAACGCTCGGCCACGTGCAGCCCTTCCGGGGCGACCGGCTCTCCGTGCTCACCAATGGCGGGGGCACCGGCGTTCTTGCCGTCGACACGCTGGCCGATCTTGGCGGCAAGCTCGCAAAGCTCGATGAGAACACCTTAAAGGCGCTGGACGGCGTGCTGCCCGCCACCTGGTCCCGCGCCAACCCGGTCGATATTATCGGCGATGCGGATGAGCACCGTTACAGCGCCTCGCTGGATCATCTTTTGGCCGACAAGAACACCGACGCCGTGCTGGTGATGAACTGCCCGACCGCCCTTGCCTCCAGCGAAAAGACCGCAAAGGCAGTGGCGGATGCCATCGGCGCTTACCGCAAGGCCCATCCCCGTGCCAAGCCGGTTTTCACTTGCTGGCTGGGCGGGGCGGCAGAAGAAAAAGCGCGCGGTATTTTCGAGCCGCTGCATATTCCGAATTTTTCGACACCGGGTGATGCGGTGCGCGGCTTTGTCTATCTGACCCGTTATGCCGCCGCCCAGGACGCGCTTATCCGCATGCCCCCAAGCCTGCCCGGCGATTTCAAACCGGACAAACAGCGCGCGCAGAAGAGAGTGCAGCGCGCCCTCGCGGAAGGAAAAAAATGGCTGGATAGCGGCGACATCAGCGAGATTTTCGCAGCCTATGACATTCCTTACGTCGCGCCTCGCTTTGCCGCAACGCCGGAAGAAGCAGGCAAAGCCGCCCGCGATCTCTTGCAGGATCACAAAGCCTGTGCCCTCAAAATCGTTTCTCCCGACATTCAGCACAAATCCGATGTCGGTGGCGTGAAGCTGAATATCACAAGCGCGAAGGCCGCTGAAGAGTGCGCCCGGCAGATGATGGAAGACATAAGCGCGGCCTATCCCGGCAAACGCATCGAGGGGGTCAGCCTCGAACCCTTGATCGACCGGCCCGCCGCGCGCGAGCTCATTCTCGGCCTTGCAGACGACAAACTGTTCGGCCCCGTCGTTCTTTTCGGCCAAGGCGGCACGGCCGTTGAGGTGATCAGCGACAAAGCGCTGGCGCTTCCGCCGCTCGATCTCACCCTCGCCCATGACCTCATCGAACAAACACGGGTTGCCAAGCTGCTGAAATCCTACCGCGCGCAAGCCGCCGCCGATATCGGCGCCGTGGCGCTAACGCTCGTAAAGATATCTCAGCTTGCCGCCGACATTCCCGAAATCCGCGAGCTCGATATCAACCCGCTGCTTGCCGATGAAGAGGGTGTCATCGCGCTCGATGCGCGCATGCACGTCGCCGAGGAAAAAAGACGCGACCGGCATGGCGGCAATCCCCGCTTTGCCGTGCACCCTTACCCCTCCGAATGGGAAGGGGAGCTGGAGCTTCTGGATGGCAGCAAAGTCATCGCCCGGCCCGTGCGCCCGGAAGACGAAGTGCTTTATCAGGAATTCTTCGATCATGTGACGCCGGACGATGCGCGGCTGCGGTTCTTTTCCCCCAAACCCGAGCTTTCCCACAAGCTGATCGCCCGCTTTACCCAGATCGATTACAACCGCGCCATGGCCTTCGTGGCGCTCGACCCGGAAACGGGCGCGCTGCTCGGCGTCGTGCGCCTTCACGCCGATGCCAATGGGGAGGTCGCCGAATATGCCATTCTCGTGCGCTCGACGATCAAGGGCAAAGGGCTCGGCTGGGCGTTGATGACACTCATCATCGATTATGCGCGCAAGACCGGTCTTAAAAAAGTTTACGGCGATGTGCTCCGCGCCAACACCGTCATGCTGCGCATGTGCGGAGATTTAGGCTTTGCCCAAAGCTTCGACACGGACGATCCGGCCATCGTCCATGTCGAACTCGATTTGACCGGAGAAAACCCGGCTTAAGCACAGTGCGAAAGCGCGGTAACGCGGGTAAAGCTCGTTTTCCGGTCTGCATACGCACCTAACGCATGGCCGATCATCAGCAAGACGGGCTGCGCGGGATCGGCGGTCAATGCGCCTGCCCCCACCTCCGCCAAAGTCGCCGCCCGAATGCGTTCTTGCGGCATCGAGACGGCTTCCACGATCAGCACCGGCATGGAAGAACTCATGCCTGCCGCCGCAAGCCGGCGCGCAATTCGCACAAGCGCGCTGCGGGCCATATAAAAGGCAAGTGTTTCTTCTCCCCCGGCAAGCCTGCCCCAGGCCGTATCGTTCGGCTCTTCAGGGCAGGACGCCGTGGTGAGAAAGCGCACGCCGCGCACTTTCCCGCGCAGCGTCAGCGGCACACCGGCAGAGGCGGCAGCTGCGGAGGCCGCCGTAATGCCCGGGCAGATGTCATAACCAATGCCATGCGCGCTGAGCGCCGCTACTTCTTCTTCAAGCCGCCCGAAGATCGCCGGATCACCGCCTTTAAGGCGGATGACGCGCCCGCCGCGCCGCGCCTCGGAAACGAGGCGGCGGTTGATTTCGCTTTGCCCCATGGAATGGCACCCGGCCCGCTTGCCGACCGAAATGCGCCGCGCACCGGGCCGGATCATTTTCAATATCTCCGGCCCGACAAGCGCATCATAAAGCACCGTATCGGCCTCATTCAGAAGCCGGGCGGCACGCAGCGTCAAAAGTTCGGGATTGCCCGGCCCCGCGCCGACGAAATGAACATGTCCCATCTTCCTCATCCTTTCACTCCGCCGCTTCTTTCATAAAGGCCCGCTCAAGCAGGGCTGCGATTTCCGGGCGGCAGGAGCCGCAATTCGTGCCGGCCTGCGTCGCCGCGCCGACCGCCTGCACGCTGCTCAGGTTCTTCGCCGCAATGGCCGCAAGGATCGCTTTTTCCGAAACGCCGAAACAGGAACAGACCTTGGGCCCGCCTTGCGCAGGGTCCATGAGCGCGGCGGCGATGAGCGCCTGACGCACCGCCCCTTCCGCGCGCTTTCCAAGCTGCCCGGAAAGCCAGGAAGGATCGGGCACGCTGCCCGCAGGACCCGAGAAGAACGCTGCAACCGGCACGCCCTCTTCCAGAAGCACCCGGCGGAACGTGCCCCGCGCTTTGTCTTCAACGGCGAGTACATCCCCTCTCCAGGCGCGCGCTTCTTCCTCCAGCCGCGCGAACGGCGCGGCATCCTCAAGCGCTGCCAGATAAAAAAGCTCGCCTTCTGCGACCGGCACCCGCGCCCAATAATCGAACCCTTCCGGCTCGAACGCATTGCGGCTGAGATAGAACCCGGCGCGCACGGGACGCACCGGCGTCACACGCATAGGCGTGTGTTTGAATTCAGGCTGGCCGGAATGGGGGTCGGTGACGGGATTGACGAGCGCGCCCACCGTGCCCGCCGCCGACATATGCCGCGTCCAGTGAATGGGAATGAAAATCTCCCCGCGCCGCAACCCGCCGTCAGCCGCCACACGGAAAAGCCCCCGCCCCCATCTCGTTGCCGCTTCCGCGAGCCCCTTCGGAGACAGACCGAAAGCCGCCATGTCCTCCGGATGGCAATAAAGCATGGGCTCTTTCACATGGCTCATGAGGCGCGGCACCGCGCCCGTGCGCGTCATGCTGTGCCATTGATCGCGCAGACGGCCCGTATTGAGAAGAAGCGGGAAATCATCATTTGCGCCATGAACGGGCGGCGCATCTTCAAGGAAAAGAAACCGCGCGCGGCCGTCTTCATGCGCGAATTTTCCGTCCGCAAAAAGCCGCCCGCCCGCTGCCGCCTTTCCCTTATCCCCCTTCCGGACAGGCCAAAGAAACGGCGTCATCGCGTCATACCCGGCATCCGAAATATCCGCATAAGCGGAAATATCGAAAAGCCGCTCGCCCTTGTTCTCGAAACCGGAAAGGGCCGCATGTTCACGGAAAATATCCGCCGGGCTTTCGTAAGGAAACGCCGCGCCGAACCCCATGCGCCGGGCAACTTGCGTGAGCGCCCACCAGTCGGGTCTTGCCTCGCCGGGCGCAGCTTGCAAACGACGCTGGCGGGAAATACGCCGCTCGGAATTCGTCACTGTGCCGTCTTTCTCGCCCCAGCCTTCGGCGGGCAGTGCCACATCGGCATAAGACAGTGTGTCGGAACTTGCCATGCAGTCCGAGACGATGACGAGCTCGCATTTTTCAAGCGCGGCGCGCACCCGCTCAGCGTCCGGCAGACTGACCGCCGGATTGGTCGCCATGATCCAGAGGGCTTTGACCTTGCCTTCATGCACCGCCTCGAACAAATCGACGGCTTTCAGCCCGCCTCTTTCCGCCATGGAAGGCGCGTTCCAGAAACGCCCCACTTTTTCCACTGCTTCGGGCTCGAAGGAAAGATGCGCGGCAAGCTGATTGGCGAGCCCGCCCACTTCCCGCCCGCCCATGGCGTTGGGCTGGCCGGTAATCGAAAAAGGGCCCATACCGGGCCTGCCGATGCGGCCCGTCAGCAAATGGCAGTTGATGATGGCATTGACCTTGTCCGTGCCGCGGCTCGACTGGTTGATGCCTTGCGAAAAGCCCGTCACCCAGCGCTCGTTTTCCAGCACTGAGGTAAAAAACTGCCGCACCAGATTTTCTTCCAGCCCGCAGCGCGCCGCCACATGAGCAAGCTCCGTTTCACGCGCGCCGAGAAGCGGCAAAAGTTTTTCGAAATCCGCCGTCGAGCGGGCGATGAAGCTTTCATCTGCCGCCCCCTCCTCGCAAAGGAAACGGAAAAGCCCGTTGAAAAGCGCCACATCGCTGCCCGGCTTGAGGGGAAGGTGAAGATCGGCGGCCTGAGCCGTTGCCGTTTTGCGCGGATCGATAACGATAAGACGCGAGCCGCGTTTCTCCCGCGCCGCTTCGAAACGCTGAAAGAGCACCGGATGGCACCAGGCCGCATTCGCCCCGGCCAGAACGAGAAGATCCGTCTCCTCGAAATCCTCATAAACGCCCGGCACCACATCCTCGCCAAAAGCGCGCCGGTGCCCGGCAACCGCGGAGGACATGCAAAGGCGCGAATTCGTATCGACATTGCCCGAGCCGATGAACCCCTTCATCAGCTTGTTGGCGGCATAATAATCTTCCGTCAGAAGCTGGCCCGACAGATAAAAGGCAATGGCATCGGGGCCATGGGTCTCCCGGATATGCAGGAAGCGGCCGGCGATATGATCAAGCGCCCTCTCCCAGCTCGCCCGTTCCCCTTTGATCAAAGGATAGGAGAGCCGGTCCTTGGCGCTCACCGTTTCGCCCAAAGCCTGCCCCTTGCCGCATAATTTGCCGAAATTGGCAGGATGCACCGGATCGCCCTTCACCCGCACGCGGCCATCCCGGGCGCTGGCAAGCACACCGCAACCAACCCCGCAATAGGCGCATGTGGTGCGGATGGGCGCTGGCCGCATTACTCCGCCTCCACCGCAAGGCTTGCCTCAGGCGCCGCATCGCTTGCGATAAGCGGCCCGAGATAGATTGCGCTGCCGCGCAGCTCCACGGCAAAGCGCTTCACGCAGCCCTCGTCCGGTCCCCGCGCAAGCCCGCTTCCCAGATCGATAATCCAATTGTGCAAGGGACAGGCAACGCCTCTCCCCTGCACGATCCCGTCCGACAGCGGGCCCTGCCTATGCGGGCATTTGTCTTCCAGCGCAAAAAGCTCGTCCTCGCCCGTGCGGAAGATGGCAATATCGCAGCCCAGGGCTTCGACTTTCCGCGCGCCCCGGCGCGGAATATCCTCAAGCTCGCCGATATAAACGCTCTTGCTCATGCGATCACTTTCTGACGAAGGGGACTATAGCTGCGCCGCGTGCCGGGGTCCCCGGCCTGTTCGGCCCAGGGGTCGCGCTGCTCATATTTCTGGGAGAGGAAGAAGCGCGCGCTCAAGGCGGCGCGGCCTTGCGCATCTTCCGCGATCTTTTCTTTCACATGATCGAGGCCCACCCGCTCGATCCAGGGCGCGGTGCGCTCCAGATAGCGGGCCTCTTCGCGGTAAAGCTGAATGAAGGCGGTGCAATATTCGATCACCTCTTCCTCGCTTTCGACCTTGCAGAGGAAATCGGTGACACGCACCTTCATGCCGCCATTGCCGCCCACATGCAGCTCCCAGCCGGACTCGACCGCCACGATGCCGAAATCCTTGATCGTCGCTTCGGCGCAATTGCGCGGGCAGCCGGAGACCGCCATCTTGAACTTGTGCGGCATCCAGGAGCCCCAGGTGAGCCTTTCAAGCGTCACGCCCATGCCCGTCGAATCTTGCGTGCCGAAGCGGCACCATTCGGACCCCACACAGGTTTTCACCGTGCGCAGCGCCTTACCGTAGGCATGGCCGGAGACGAGGCCTGCGGCATTGAGATCGCTCCAGATATCGGGCAGATGTTCTTTGCGCGCACCGAGCAAATCGATGCGCTGGCCGCCCGTCACCTTCACGGTCGGGATCTGATATTTATCCGCGACATCGGCAATCGCCCGCAGCTCATTGGGATTGGTGAGCCCGCCCCACATGCGCGGCACGACGGAGAAAGTACCGTCCTTCTGGATATTGGCGTGGTGGCGTTCATTGACGAAGCGGCTCTGCGCGTCGTCCACATATTCCCCCGGCCAGGCGCAAAGAAGATAATAATTGAGCGCCGGGCGGCAGGAGAAACAGCCATCCGGCGTTTCCCATTCCAGCGCCTGCATCACCTCCGGAATGGTTTTCAAGCCATGAGCCAGAATGAGCCTCCGCACCTCGTCATGGCCGTGATGGGTGCAGCCGCACATCGGTTTGACGGTGGGCGCGCCGGAATACTCATCTCCGAGCGACATAGCCAGAAGCTGCTCGACCAGCCCCGAGCACGAGCCGCAGCTTGCCGAGGCTTTGGTATATTGCTTCACCCCGTCAATATCGGTGAGCCCGTGTTCGGCAATGGCCGAGGTGATCGCCCCTTTACACACGCCGTTACAGCCACAGATTTCCGCCGTGTCGGGCAAAGCTGCAACGGCGCTAAAAGGGTCCGTGTCGGCACCGGCCAGCGCCTGACCGAAAATCATGCGGTCGCGAATATCGCGCACCACCTCGCGCTCTTTCAAAAGCTGGAAATACCAGGCCCCGTCCGCCGTATCCCCGTAGAGCAC
This sequence comes from Tepidicaulis marinus, assembly GCF_000739695.1. GTDB lineage: Bacteria > Pseudomonadota > Alphaproteobacteria > Parvibaculales > Parvibaculaceae > Tepidicaulis > Tepidicaulis marinus. The sequence goes on along the minus strand of NZ_BBIO01000013.1, from coordinate 11,358 downwards.
GGCGCCGGCTACCTTGTCGTCCTTCAGGACAAGGCGCTTGTAAACGCCGCGCGCCGCATCCCGGTAAACGATATCCTCGGTGCCGTCCCCGGTGGAAAAATCCCCGGCGGAGAAGACATCGACGCCCGTTACTTTAAGCTTCGTGGACGTTTCGACCGGCTTGAACGCCGCTTCCTCGCCCGTCAGCGTTTTCGCCGCCACCCGCGCCATATCGTAAAGCGGCGCCACGAGGCCGTAGCAGACCTCGTTATGCTCGGCGCATTCGCCGAGCGCCAGAATGTCGGGATCGGAAGTGACCATCGCGTCATTTACGACAATGCCACGCTCCACATGGAGCCCCGCATCGACGGCAAGACGCGCCTCGGGCCTTATCCCCGCCGCCATGATCACGATATCGGCGGGATAAACCGTGCCATCTTCCAGAAGCACGGCTTCCACATGTTCTTCACCGAGGATCGCCTTCGACTGCGCCTTGCAATGGACTTTGATGCCGCGCCGCTCAAGCTCGCGCTGCAGAAGATGCCCGGCGGAAGCATCGAGCTGCCGGTCGAGAAGATGCTCCATCAAATGCAGCACGGTCACCTGCATACCCCGCGCCTGAAGACCCGCCGCCGCTTCAAGGCCGAGCAAGCCGCCGCCGATCACCACGGCCCGCGCGCCCGGCTTTTCCGCCGCCTTCGACATGGCTTCCACATCATCGAGGTCGCGGAAGACGAGAACGCCGTCCAGCTCCTTGCCCGCGATGGGGATGATGAAGGGCGCCGAGCCCGTTGCCAGCACCAGCTTATCGTATGGCGTCATGCCCGCAGCCGTATGAACCTGCTTGGCTTTCCGGTCGATGCCGGTCACGTTCTCACCGAAGCGGCAGGTCACGCCGTGCGTCCCGTACCAGTTCTCATCATGAGTGACGATTTCCTCGAACGTCTTTTCGCCGGAAAGAACGGGCGAGAGCATGATGCGGTTGTAATTGCCGCGCGGCTCCGCCCCGAAAAGCGTGACGTCATAAGCCTCGGGCGCCGCCTCGAAAAGATGCTCCAGCATCCGCCCCGACGCCATGCCTGCGCCAACCACGACGAGTTTCTGTTTCTGCGTGCTCATGCTGCCACCTCCGAACGATGCTCATGCAGGAAACGAAGAACGGCGGCCCGGGCGCTGAGATAATCGGGATCTTCCACCAGCTCCACCCGGTGGCGCGGCCGGGGCACATTGACCCTCGAGATTTGGCCGATACCTGCCGCCGGCCCGTTCGACATCATGATGATGCGGTCGGAAAGAAGCGCCGCTTCATCCACATCATGGGTGATCATGATTACGGTGTTACCGAGCCGGGCGTGAATTTCCATCACGCTGTCCTGGAGATGCCCGCGCGTGAGTGCGTCAAGCGCGCCGAAAGGCTCATCCATCAAAAGCACCTTGGGTTCCATGGAAAGCGCCCTTGCAATACCGACGCGCTGCTTCATCCCGCCGGAAATTTCCGCCGGGCGCTTATGGGCGGCGTGCTCCATATTGACGAGTTCGAGATTGGCCATCACCCAGTCATGGCGCTGTCCGTCCGCGCGCGTGCCCGTGAAAATCTTATCTACTGCCAGACGCACATTCTCGTAGACCGTCAGCCAGGGGAGCAGGGAATGGTTTTGGAACACCACCGCCCTGTCGGGGCCCGGCCCTTTGATGATCTGCCCGTCCAGGCTGATCGCGCCGTAGGAGAGGGGCTCGAGCCCGGCCACGAGATTGAGCAAGGTGGACTTGCCGCAGCCCGAATGGCCGATGATGGAAACGAACTCGCCTTTCTCGATCGCAAGGTCGACATCCCGCAAGGCTTCATACTGCCCCGACGAGGTTTTGAAGATCTTGCCGACTTTGGAAATGCGCAGATGCTCTTGAGTATCCATGGGCTGCTCCTATGCGTTGCCATAGTCGAAACGGCGCTGCACCAGCTTCATCAGCGCCTCAAGGACAATGCCCACGACGCCGATAATGCCGATGGCCACGATGATGGAAGGCACCGAAAGGTTGTTCCATTCGTCCCAGATGTAAAAACCGATGCCGATGCCGCCGGTCAGCATTTCCGCCGCCACGATCACCATCCAGGCGGTGCCGAGCGACAGCTGCATGCCGGTCAGGATGTAAGGCATGGTGGCGGGGATATAGATTTTGCGGACCATTTCCGAACGGTTGAAGTTCAGCACCCGCGCGACATTCGTATAATCGGAAGGCACAGCGCGCACGCCCACGGCCGTGTTGAGAATGATCGGCCAGATACTGGTGATGAAGATCACGAAGACGGCGGAGGGGTCGACGGACTTGAAAAGCAACAGCCCGATAGGCAGCCAGGCAAGCGGGCTGACCGGCCGCAGAATTTGAATAAGCGGCATCCAGGCGGTTTCGAACACCCGGCTCGTGCCGATCAGAAATCCGGCGGGCAGCCCGACCAGAACGGCAAGCGCAAAGCCCGAGAGCACCCGCGCCAGCGAATACATCACCTGCCAGGCAACGCCCATATCGTTGGGCCCATAGACATAGAAAGGATCGGAGAAAACCTCCACCGCCTTGGCCCACGTTTCCTGCACCGTGGGAAGTTCCGGCACAAGCGAGGCTTGCACCATGCTCCATGCCGCCAAGACCAGAAGAAAGGTCACGGCAGGCAGGACGATGGCGGGAACGGCCATAGCCAGAAAATCCCGGAGCCAGGCCGGACCGGAATCCGGCCATCCTTTGGGCACCTCGCCGAGCTCCGGCGGCGGGGCCTGCCCGCCAGCCGGTTCCGGGGAACCGGCCTGTTGAGCATCTTCTGCGTTCGGCGCATCTGAAACCAGGCGCAAAGCAGCATCCGTCATGACGGCTCCTTAGGCGTTGAGTTCCGCAAGCTTTTCCAGCGGAACCTTGAGATTGGAAATGTCGAAGCTGCCGATATATTCGGCGATCTTGGAAGGATCGAAGGTCTGGCCGTTGAAGAAGCGGTCCGGGCCCATATCGATGGGCGCGCTCGCATCTTCCAGCACCCAGGGCGCCTCATGCGTGCCTTCAATCTTCATGTCCGAATTCGGCACCGGCACGCCCATGCCCGCGACAGCTTCGCGGTAGATGTCCGGGCGGTAGACCTGATTGGCGACCTGGCGGATAGCCATCGGCGTTTCGATCTGCCCCCAGCGGTACATTTGCGAAATGAACCACATGGCGTGGCTGCGCCAGGGATAGGTCGCGGCATAGCGGTAGAAGACATTAAAGTCCGGCAGCGGGCGCGGCGCCTCGCCTTTCACATATTGGAAAGTGCCGGTCATGGACATTTTCACCACGTCGACCGGCGCATTGACGTAGGACTTGCGGGAAATGATCTCCACGACTTCCAGCCGGTTTTCCGGCTTGTCCATCCACTGCGCCGCTTCCACCATGGCGCGGATGATTGCCTTGTGGGTTTCCGGATAGCTTTCCGCCCACTCGAGATTGACGCCGAACACCTTCTCCGGATTGTTGTTCCAGATTTCGTAATTGGTGATGAGCGTGCGCCCGAGGCCCGCTTTCACCGCCCGCTCGTTCCAGGGCTCGCCCACACAGTAGCCGACGATATTGTTGGCGCGCAGGTTCGCGACCATCTGGGGCGGCGGGATGACGATGAGCCGCACATCATTGTCCGGGTCGATCCCGGCATCGGCCATCCAGTAGCGCAGCTCGTAATTATGAGTGGAAACGGGAAACACCATAGCAAAGGTCATGGGGTCGCCGCCCTTGGCTTTGTTGGCGTCGATCACCTTTTTCAGCGCGCGGGCCGAAACGGGCCGCTCGGCCATGGCTTCCGGGTCCGCTTCCACCATGCGCTCGTAAAGCTCGTTGGAAACGGTGATGCCATTGCCGTTGAGGTCCATGGAGTACGCCGTGACCGTCGGCTTTTGCAGCGCGCCGACGCCGAGGCTCGCGGCAATCGGCATACCGGCCAGCATATGCGCCCCGTCGAGCTCGCCCACCGACACCTTATCGCGGATATTGGCCCAGGAAGCCTCTTTCGAAATCGTGGCATTGACGCCGTGCTTCTGGAAGAAACCTTTTTCCTTGGCGATAACGATGACGGCGCAGTCGGTCAGCGGAATGATGCCGAGCTTCACATCCGGTTTTTCCAAATTACTGCTGCCTGCGGCATAGGCGCCGCCCGGCACCACCAGGCTCGCGGCTTTCAAAAGCGCGGCGGTGCCGAAAAGTTTCGCGCCTGCATTCAAAACCGAGCGCCGGTGATAGGGCCTTTCAAGCGAGGCAGTACGCTTCGCCGGGGGAGTTTTGTCGTCATGACCTGGCATCTCTTGTCTCCTTGATGAAAGCGGGAGGTAAATCGTTTCTCAGTAGGCATAAGCGACCTGGAACCAGAGCTTTTCCCGGTCCGCCGGCCCAGCGCTGCCCCCATCGAAAGAGGCATATTTCGCGGTGAGCTTGATGCCGTTATCGAGCGCCGCGGAAAGCACCGCATCCACCTCATCGCCGAGCGAGGCGCCAGTGCGCTCCGCCTCGAAATCGTGAAAAACGATGCCGGACGTAATTTTCGTGAACGGCCCGAAAGCCGGCAGCGCATAATTCAGAGAAGCGGAAAGATCCTCGATGCCGTCTACCGGGGTCGTCAGGAACGCATCGGCCCAGCCCTGAAACTTATGCAGCGTGGCAAGCGGGGTGGAGAAACCGGTCGTCCCGTCCCCTTCCAGCACCTCATAGCCCGCGCCGAAGGAAAGCGGCCCGTAGCTTGCCCCCGCATCCACCGAATAATAATCGAGGGAGAAAGATGCGGGATTACTTCCATATTCGTTTTGGCGGGCATAGGAAGCAGCGCCCTTCAGCGACCAATCTTCATTGAGCGCCGTCTTGTAAGCCGCCCGCGCGCCGTAGGTTTCACTTGAGGCACCGGCCGCATTATCGAAATCCAAGAGATAGGCAAAGCCGGTAAGCGTCAGGCCTTCGATCCCGCTATAGCCCAGATTGATGAGATGGCTGTCGCTGTCGAAATTGCCGATCGGGCTCTTATCGGAAAAAATCCGGTGCACTTCCTCGATATAGGCATAAGTCGCCGTGACACCGGGAAGCGATCTATTGGTAACGAGCGCCGCGTCGAAAGTCTGCTCATTCTGCCGCCAGCCCACATTGCCGACGAAGCGCGCATCATCGAGGATGATCCGCTGACGCCCGGCAACGATCTTCGTATCCGGAATGCCTTCATAGGTAAGCTGCAGCCGGTTGAGCTCGCTGGCTTCCGGATCCGCGATGACGGGATAGGCCGCGCGCCCGTTCGCCGTGCTATTGAAATCTTCCGGGCCCAGTGCCTGCACGGATTCGATTTCCGCCAGAAGCGAGAAACCATAAAAGCTGCCCGTTTCAAAGCCGAGGCGCTCGCGCAATGTGTAAGCACGCGCATCATTGGCAAAACCGTCCTGGTCCACGAATTCCGCCCGCGCCCGCAAGTCGATCAGCGGTTTCGTTTCCGCCAGCGCCGCGCCCAAATCATCCGCATGTGCCGCTACCACCGGCAGCGCGCAAAGCCCCGCCAATGCCCCCATCGCTATTTGCCGTGTCATTCTCGATACCGTCATCTGCTTAACCCCATCGGCAAAAGAAAAGGCGCCCGCCGGCGATTTTCATCGCCATGCGGACGCCTTTGCCCGTGTTTCAATTCTCGCAGTCAGCCGTGCTCTGCCGCCCTTGGCAATCCGGCCTTTGATGCTGGGCCTTCATCGGCCCGGCATGAAAACTCTAAAAACTATTTTTGCTGCAACGCAACAAGTAATTGATATTAAAGGTGATTTTTCTCATTCCCTGCATAATGCTTGATCACGCTGCCCGCGTTTTTCACAGCAATCGCTCAACCTTTGAGCAATTTGGCGACCGCCAACAGATTGTCCGCAATCTGAAAAATCGGTTTTCCTTCGTTCATCGCCGTCTTGCGCAAAAGCTGATAGGCCTCTTCTTCGGAAAGGCCGCGCTGCTGCATCAAAACACCTTTGGCTTTCTCAACAATCTTGCGCGCGGCAAGATCGGATTTGGCTTTGGCGAGTTCCTTTTGCAGGCCCTGATACATTTGAAAGCGGGCGATGGCGACATCGACGACGGGACGTACGCGGGAGGACGCAAGGCCGTCGACAATATAGGCGCTCACCCCCGCCTGTACTGCCTTGCGCGCGCCGTCCGGCGCATCTTTTTCCACGAACATGACGACGGGCCGCGCCCGCTCGCCCGACACCTCCCCCATGCTCTCCAGAATATCGCGGTCGGGACTGTCGCAATCGACGATCACGACATCCGGGTCAAAGCGCTCGACCGCGCCGTAAAGCCCGATGCCGGACTTGACACGCATGATCTCGCAGGCGCCCGACTGCACCAGGCCCTGCTCGACAATCAGCGCCCGCGCATCATCGGGATCGACAAGCAACACACGCAATCGCTCGGAGGCGGAAGACATACGCAAACATTCTTTGCTGGCTTGGCCGGGAACCACTCAAGCCTAATCAGCAAAAAAAGGGCCAAAGGGAAGACGTTTAAAAGGGGCATTCAGCGCGCGGTCTGCACCGCCATCTGCTCATTTGCAGGGCGGCCTGTCCAAATAAGCGTCAGCCTTTGCCCATGCCGCGGCATCATTGACATTCAAAAAGGCATCGGCCTCCTCGCCGGGAACATCTAGGGGCACGGCGTCCAAATCCTTGAGCGCCTCCCAGACCGCCTGGCGGCCCGCGTGAAGCAGCCTATCCAGCGTTTCAAAATGCGAAACATGCCAAAGGGCGAGAAGGTTCTGGTCCCGTCCATCGAGCCGCACGACAACCGGGCAGGTTCCCTTGCCCGCCGTGCGAAGGCGCTCAACCAGATCGCAGGGCAGGAACGGTACATCGCAAGGCGCCGTCACCAGCCATTCCCCGCCCTCTTTCTTTGCCCAAGCGAGCCCCGCGCGAATACCGGCAAGCGGCCCCTTGCCGGAAAAAGGCCCGTCATCCAGATGAGCAAGTTCGCTGCGCCAGGCGAGCGGCGATGGCCCTTCCGCCACGGCCAGCCCGCCCACCTGAGCAGAGAGCCGCTCATAAACCCGCTCGATCAAACTTTTCCCGCGCAAGAGCCGGAGCGCTTTTTCCCCGCCGAGCCTCTCCGCCTTGCCGCCCGCCAGGATAAGCCCACTGATCACCCCGCGCGTTTCAGGCGTTTCCATTGACGTCTCTCACCGGCCGGTCAACTTCCACCTCCCGGGAAAGGGCATCCGGATCGAACTCCAGCGGCAAGTCGCACCAGAACGTGCTGCCTTGCCCTTCCTCACTTTCGAACCCAAGCCGCCCGCCCATTTTCTGCGCCAGAAGCCGCGCCAGGCTGAGCCCGATCCCCGCCCCGCCGCCGGCCACCATGGCGTCCGGATGCAAGCGGGTGAACGTCTCGAACACCTGGTTCTGCTTGGCCTTGGGAATACCGATGCCCGTGTCGGAAACAAAAAGCCGGAAGAACCCATCGCTCGTGCGCTCCCCATAAATGCGCACCCTTCCGCCATCCACATTATATTTCACGGCATTGGAGAGAAGATTGATGATGATCTGTTTGAAGCGCTGCCCGTCCGTTTCAAGCAGCACCGGCATACCTCCTGGTAAGCGGTCCTCGATGGTCACTTTCCCGCGCTCGGCCATTTGAGAGACCTGCGCGATGCATTCGCCCACCGTCTCGCCCACATCCACTTTTTCAACCGAAATCCGCAGATGGCCGGACTCAATGCTCGAAAGATCGAGAATATCGTTCACGAGGTTGAGGAGCTGCTCCCCGGCAGTAAGGATGTAACTGATCCGCTCCATTTGCGAGGCGTTGAGCGAGCCACCCGCCGTCATCTGCATAACTTCGGCAAAACCGATAATGGCATTGAGCGGCGTGCGCAATTCATGGCTCATGGTCGCAAGGAACTGTGATTTGGCGCGGCTCGCCTCTTCCGCGTTTTGCTTGGCACGCAGGATCGCCCGTTCCGATTTCACCTGCCGCGTAATATCCTGGCAGGTGCCGAAGACTTTCACTGCCCGGCCATCCTCATACTCGATAACGATATTCGCCTCGACGAACATGACTGCGCCGTCCTTACTGCGCAGGCGGTAGGTCTCAGGCCCGAGCGTGCGCGCGCCAGTCGCTGCCCCTTCAAGGATCCAGTTCAAGACCCACTCGGTATCATCGGGGTGATGGATTTCCTCCAGCACCTTGTCCAAATCGATTTCGGTTTCGCTCTCATAGCCGAGCAGATGCAGCAGCCCTTCAGACCAGGTCACGCCATTCGTGCGCAGATCCCAGGTGAAGTCACCAACGCGGGCAATGATTTGGGCACGGATGAGCTTCTCTTCACTCAAGCGCACAGCCTGCGTCACCTGCGCGACGCGGCGGCGCAAGAGCACAACGATCCCGGCACCGGCCAGCAGTAAGAGCGACGCCGCGCCGCTCGCCCAGATCACCCAGGCAGGCAGCGCAGGCTCCCGCGCGGGCGACATCCATTTTTCCAAGGCCGTGAAATAAGCCGATTGCGGATCGGTTTTCATCGCCGCCATATGCCGGTCCACTTCGGCAATCAGCCCATCCGGCGTGCCGGGCGCAAAGGCGAAATAAAGCGCGGTCGGCTGAAAAACGAATTGCGAGCGCGTCAGATCGAACCCGTTCTGCAGCGCTTCACCCAAAGATTGATTGACGATGCCGAAATCTGCCCGCCCTGCCGCCACCGCTTCGAGCGTCTCATTGTGCCGGGCAGTCGGTACGATCTCAAAGGAAAGTCCCTGCTCCTTGCGCATTTCGGCAAGCTTGCCATGCTGCACACTGTCCTTGAGCACGGCCACACGTCCGCCGGCCATGTCCTCGAAATTTTGCACGACCGTGCCGGGCCGCGAATAAACGTAAGACCAGCTGCGCAGCACTGGCACTTGATTGAATTTGAAAAGTGCCTCACGCGCGGGTGTCGGCGCCACATCCGGCATAAGGTCAATCTCGCCCGCTTCGAGCATGACCAGACAGTCCGCCCAGGCGCAGGGGTGATAGGTCACTGCCCATCCGGCTTTTTTACTCAGTGCAGCAAGCACCTCCGGGAAAAGTCCGGCCGGCGCGCCTTCTTCATCGAGAAATATTTTCGGCGGGTTTTGATAGATACCGGCTCTAAGGCCCGGCTGCTCACCAGAAGCCTCCTGCCATGGCGCCGCCTCTGGCACGGCTCCCGCACCGGCAAGCAGAAACGGCAGCAGAAAAATGCCCAACGAAAAACGGATCACACTGCTTTTCAACCGCACGCTCATCCCCAAAGCTTGGCCATAGCCGATGCTGCCTGGCCCGCAGCCGCCCCGGCCGGTTGCCCGCCCGCATAAATGTAGATCCCTACCCTAGACCGGAAAGCTGCAATAGGAAAACTCTCCCCTTACCTTGCGCGCCCTTCTAAAGGCTTCGAATGCTGCGTCCCGGCGCCGCCATTTCCTCCGGTCAGCCATTTGGGGTAGCCTTGGCGGCAAGCCCTGGGGGACACGTGCTGCCGCGCGCCCCACCCACCGCCTTTCAGCGCCGGTCCGCCCTTATGCCCGATACTTTGCCCGATACTTTGCCCGACAGTTTCCCGCCTCAGCCGAAGGAAGAATATTTTCTGGAATTGACCGCCGGGCTTGAAACACCGCGCTTTCTGCTAACTCCGCTGGAAACGCACGATGTCCCCGCGCTTCTGACGCATTTTCAGGACCCGCGCGTCACCGAATACATGGATATCGATCCCTTCACGCGGAGCGAAGAGGCTGAGGACGTGGTCGGCTGGGCTGAAAATTTGCGCGCGGCCGCACAAGGGATCCGCTGGGCCATTCGCGAAAAAGCGCAAGATGGCGCGCCGGGCTGCTTCCTCGGCACCTGCGGTTTCAACGCCCTCGTCTATGAGCGCGCCCGGCGCGGCGAGGTCGCCTATGACCTTTCCCCTGCTTATTGGGGAAAAGGCGTCATGGCAGAACTGATGCCGCTGCTCATCGCCCTCGCCGCCGGTCCCCTGGCGCTGCGCCGCCTCGAGGCCATGGTGACGCCCGGCAACATTCGCTCCATCCGCCTGCTCGAGCGGCACGGCTTTGAAAAAGAAGGCCTCCTGCGCCAGCACGCCTACTGGAAAGGCCGCTTCTGGGACCAGCTCATTTTCGGGCAGGTGTTGGAAGGAGCTGCCATTCAACATGATTGTCCGGCCCAATACTGAAACCTGCCTTCCGAAGCACCTCGGCATGGTCGTCTTGAATTCAACTATTTTTCTTCGTGCCGCGGCCACCTGTTCCGTCAAAGTTTACCACGCCATATTGGCCGCCGTTACGCGTAGAGACGCGCATGGGCCTGACCAACGCCATGCGGGCCGCATCTCTTTGCGCATATATATACACAACAGTCATTGACCCCCGCCCAGATAAGTGTGTATATATAAACACAACAAAAGGGCCAGGACTTGGAACGCAACAGCCGCAAACTGATCAAGATGCTTAAAGCGGACGGCTGGGAACTTGTGGCCACGCGCGGCGACCATCACCAGTTCAAGCACCCGGACAGACAAGGCCGCGTCACGGTCCCCCACCCGAATAAAGACATTCCGTCCGGCACCGTCCGGTCCATTTACAAACAGGCGGGCTGGCTCTAAGCCCCCGCCGCCCCTTATCCACAGAGGGATGCCATGCGATACGTTGCCTTGATCCACAAAGACCCCGACACCGGCTATGGGGCGAGCTTCCCGGACTTTCCGGGCTGCATCGGCGCCGGCGATACGATTGAAGAAACGGTCCGCAGCGCAGCCGACGCGCTTGCCTTTCACGTTGCGGGCATGCGCGAAGACGGCGAGGATATTCCCGCGCCGCGCGGCATGGACGCCGTGCGCGCCGATAAGGCCCTTCGGGAAGAAACGAAAGACGCCTTCTTCGTTCTCATCCCCCTCATCGAAGACCGCAGCGCGGCCAAGCGCGTGAATATCTCGATCGATCCCAGCCTCCTGGAAGCGATCGACGAGGCCGCGAAGGAACGGGGCATGACGCGCTCGAACTTCCTGGCAAGCGCCGCGCGCATGCTGCTCACGGGTTAAGAGAAGGAGGGGGGCATGAGTGACAGAAAGAACGACTTCCACCTGGGAATAGCCGGAGGAACGGGTATCGGATTCTTTATCGGTTTGCTGATGCTTGGTTACTTCACTGCCGCTTCTGAGACCGGATCTTCTTTTTGGATCGCATTGTCGGCAATGGGGACACTGAGTGCCGCAATCGCAGCTGTTTGGACCGCCTGGTATACGAACAAGAAAGTCGAAGAAAGGATACGAGAAGAGCGGCGAAGAAGAAGACAGGAAAACTATAACGCCTTCGCCAGCCAATCGCTGTCGGGTCTCAGAACTATTGAACAGCGGTA
>NZ_BBIO01000014.1 GCF_000739695.1 Tepidicaulis marinus | reverse complement strand
TTTCCGCCGGCAGGCAATTACACGATCAGCTTCAATGGCGCGAACCTGACCATCACGCCTGCGGCGCTGAGCGTGACGGCGAATGCGCTTTCCAAGGTTTATGGTGCGGTGGACCCCGCGCTCACCTTCACCCATAGCGGGCTGACGGGCGGGGATGATGCCTCCATCTTCACCGGCGCCTTGGTGCGTGCGGCAGGGGAGACGGTGGCAGGCGGGCCTTACGCCATCACGCAAGGCTCCTTGGCGGCAACGAGCAATTATATTCTCAGCTTCAACGGCGCAAACTTCACCATCACGCCCGCGGCGCTGAGCGTGACGGCGGATGCGCTTTCCAAAATCTATGGTGATGCCGATCCGGCGCTGACCTTCGGCTTTACGGGGCTCACAAATGGGGATGATGCCTCCGTCTTCACCGGGGCGCTTTCCCGGGCGGCCGGCGAGACGGTGGCGGGCGGGCCATACGCCATTACGCAAGGCACGCTTTCCGCAGGCAGCAATTACACCATCAGCTTCAACGGCGCCAATCTCGTCATTACGCCGAAGGTGCTCAGCGTTTCTGTCTCCGCCGATGACAAGGTCTATGACGGAACGGTGGCGGCGACGGGCACGGTGGGCGGCTTGGGCGGCATTGTCGGCGGCGATGATGTTACGGCCTCGGGCTCGGGCAGCTTTGCCTTTAACGATGCCAATGTCGGGGCCGGGAAGGCGGTCAATGTGACGGGCCTCACGCTTTCCGGCGCCGATGCGGGCAACTATACGCTCTCGCCCAATGCGGCAACGAGCGCTTCCATCACGCCTGCGGCACTGTCGGTTTCGGCGGATGCGCTCTCCAAAACTTATGGTGAGGCCGATCCTTCCTTCACCTTCAACTTCGCCGGGTTTGTCGGCGGAGATAACGCCTCGCTCTTTACCGGCGCGCTTGCCCGCGCGGCGGGGGAGACCGTGGCAGGTGGACCTTACGCCATCGGCCAGGGCACGCTTTCGGCAGGCGGCAATTATACGATCAATTTCACCGGCGCCGACTTCACCATCACTCCGGCGGCACTGACCATTACCGCCAATGATGCCCAAAAGGATGAAGGCGATACGCTGCTGCTCAGCGGTTTCAGCGTGGCGGGGCTTGTGGCCGGGGACAGCGTAAGCGGCGTCAGCCTGACGAGCCCCGGGACAGTGGCAAGTGCGGCGCCCGGTACTTATGTCATCACGGCAAGCAATGCGGCAGGCACCGGCCTTTCCAACTACGCCATTACTTATGTGAACGGTCAGCTGACGGTGATCGAGATGCCGCTCGTGCCGTCCAATCCGCTGCCCGGCACGCCGCCGCTTCCCGGCGACATCACGCTGACCTCCTTCCAGCCGGGCACGCTGCAAAATGCTTGGCGGCCGGAAGATCAGCCCATCGGCAAGGGCGAGGGGGCAGGCGGTTTCTGGACGCTGCCGATCCTGCTGCAGCTTGGCGGCTTTGGCGGCGGCGCGGATGATGGCGGCCTCGTGACCGGCTCGATTGGCCAGGGAGACGGCCAGAGCGGCGGCCCGAATGACGGCAGTGACGAAGAGCGCTGGAACCTCTTTACAGGCCAGGCAGGCCGTTTCGGCTCTTACACGAATATCGGGGTGCAGGACCTGCGGCCTCTCCCCGTCACCGGTACCTTTTCCGCAACGACAGAATGATAGGACAGAGTGTGGGGGAGCAGTTGGAAGAAGCCCGCCGGCGGCGTTTGCGTTACATGGTGCCGGTGCTGGCGTTGCTGATGCCGGCCTTTGGCGGCATGGCGCAGGCAGCGGATGAAGATTTCGAGCGGATTGCCCCGCAAGAGGCCCCGCCGCTTGAAGGGGGCGGCACCCTCACGGTGCCCGATGCGCTGGAGGAACCGGATGGCGAGGCAGGCGATGTCATTCTGCCGGCGCTGAAAGGCATTGTGGTTCGTGCGGAGGGAGGCGCGATCGAGGCGGGCGGTGTGGACCGGCCGGGCATCGACGCGGCCTCGCTTGGGCGTGAAGAAGCGGAAGTGCGCACGGCGCTGGAGCCGTTTCTCGGGAAGCCTTTCCATCAAGGCGATATCGGCAAAATCTCGCGGGCTATCGTCACTGTTTACCGCGAAGCCGGGCGGCCTTTCGTCGATGTCTCTTTTCCCCCGCAGGATGTGACGGCGGGCACCGTGCAGGTGCTGGTGACGGAGTTCCGTCTCGGACAGATCGAAGTTGCGGGCAATACCTGGTTTTCGGAAGCGCAATACCGGGACGGGATCGGCATTCGCCCCGGCGCGCCGGTGGAAATCGAACGGCTGAAACAGGGCATCAATCAACTCAATGCCAATCCCTTCCGCCGGGTCGATGCGGTGCTGAAGCCGGGCGCAAGCCCCGGCGCGACGGATATCGCGCTGCAGGCCGAAGACCGCTTTCCCTTGCGTGTTTATGCAAGCTACGACAATACCGGCACGCCGCTGACCGACCGGGACCGCTGGAGCCTTGGCTTCAACTGGGGCAATGCCTTCTGGCTCGGTCATCAGCTTTCCTATCAGGTGACGACCAGCGGCGATCTCTTGCAGGAGCGGGACAGGGGCGCGGGGCAGAGCGACGATCTGCGTTTTGAAGCGCATTCCTTCACCTATACCGCGCCGCTGCCCTGGCTTGATACGCTGCAGCTGTTCGGTTCGCATGTGGAGCAGGTGCCCGATCTCGGTCCCTTTTTCGGGCAAGAGGGGCTTTCCTATCAGCTCAGCGCGCGCTACCGCCACGCGCTGCCGTCGCTTTCCTTTGCAAGCCACAGCGTGAGCCTCGGCTTCGATCATAAATCGACGAATAACAACCTGTCTTTCGGCGGCACACAGATTTTCGCCAATACGACGAATGTCGATCAGTTTCTGTTGAATTATGAAGCAAGCGCGGTGGACCCTTACGGGCAGACGACGCTGGTCAATTCACTCGTCTGGGGGCCGGGCGGTTTCAACAGCCATAACACGGACGATGCGTTTGCCGGGTCCGGCACTGCTTTTGCCGAGGCTTCTTATCTTTATGACACGCTGGAGCTGACCCGCGCGACGCGTCTTCCCAAAGAAGCAAGCTGGGTGCTGCGCGTGAAGGGGCAGATTTCCGATGGCAATCTCTTGCCGAGCGAGCAGCTTGGCGGCGGCGGCGTGGATAGCGTGCGCGGCTATGAAGAGCGGGCGGTGAACCGGGCGCAGGGCATTCTAGTGAGCAATGAGCTGCGCTCGCCGCCCTTTCCGGTTCTGGGCCAGGGGTTCGACTGGGCGGAAGTCCGGATGCAGCTCGTCGGCTTCTGGGATTATGCTTATCTTTCCGACAAAGACCGCCAGCCCAATCTCTCCAAAAGCGTGACGCTGCAAAGTGTGGGGGTGGGTGCGCGCTATGTGCTCGACCGTTATCTGTCGGTGCGTTTCGATTATGGCTGGCAGCTTCGAGAATTGCCGGGCGCGAGCGATGAGGGCCAGCTTGGCACGGTCTCGGTGACGCTAAGCTATTGATCTTCTTTCATCGGGTTTTGTCTTAAGGCGGTCTCCGGGCCGCCTTTTTCGTTTCAGAGGCGGGCTTGAGAAATTGACGGCTGGTGCCAAATCGACATAATGTATGTCATTAGTTTAAGCGCCACGGAAAACGGCCGGGCCTGGAGGGGATGGGATGCGGTTGCTCAATTGGAAAATTCTGGTGCCTGCCGCTTTGGTGGCCGTGCTGGCCGCCGTGGGCTACGCTGAGCGCAAGACCGTGCTGGTAAACGCGATCGGCTTTTACATGCAATGGAAGCGCGATGTGGAGCCGAACCGCACCGTGACATGGGCGCAGGCTGAAGGCGAGACGGCGGCGTCTTCCCGCCCCGCCGGCGAGCAGCCCAATATCGTTCTCATCGTGGCCGACGATCTGGGCTTTAACGATCTCAGCTTTTTCGGCGGCGGGGTAGCGGGCGGCAGCGTGCCGACGCCGCATATCGATTCCATCGCCCGGGAGGGGATGAAGCTTTCCAACGGCTATGCGGGCAATGCAGTCTGCGCGCCTTCGCGGGCCATGATCATGACGGGGCGCTATTCCACGCGCTTTGGCTTCGAGTTTACACCCGTGCCGGACGGCATGCAGCAAGTAATCCGGGTGCTCTCCAGCGGCGACGACAGGCTGCATCCCGTCATTGTGGATGCGGACGTGCCCGAAGCGGATATTCCCTTCGAGCAGCGCGGCATGCCGGCATCGGAAACGACGATCGCCGAAGTGCTGCACGAGGCCGGGTATCAAACGCTGCATATCGGCAAATGGCATTTGGGCCGGACGGAAGGTTTCCGTCCGCGCGATCAAGGTTTCGATGAAAGCTTGATGATGGAGGGCGGGCTTTACCTGCCCGAAGGATCGCCCGATGTCGTCAATTCCAAACAGCCTTTCGATTTCATCGACCAGGCGCTGTGGCAGGTGCTGAATTATTCCGTCAGTTTCAATGACAGCGCGCCTTTCGAGCCGGATGGCTATCTGACGGATTATTTTACCGAAGAAGCGGTCTCCGCGATCAAGGCCAACCGCGACCGGCCTTTCTTTCTCTATCTTGCGCATTGGGGCGTGCATACGCCGCTCCAAGCGGCCAAGGCCGATTATGATGCGCTCTCGCATATCGAGGATCACCGGCTGCGCGTTTATGCGGCGATGGTGCGCGCGCTCGACCGCAGTGTCGGTCAGGTTCTGCAAACCCTCAAAGAGGAGGGACTGGAGGAGAACACGCTCGTGATTTTCACCAGCGATAATGGCGGCGCCGATTATGTGGGCCTGCCGGACATCAACCAGCCCTATCGCGGCTGGAAGCTGACCATGTTCGAAGGGGGCACCCATGTGCCTTTCTTCGCCAAATGGCCGGGGCGGATCGAACCGGGCAGCACCTTGGAAAGCCCGGTCTCCCATCTCGATATTCTGCCGACATCGGCAAGCGTTGCCGGACTGTCCGGCTGGGAGGTGAAACCCATCGACGGGGTCGATCTGCTTCCCTATCTGACCGGCGAGAAAGAGGCGTTCGAGCGCCCGATCTTCTGGCGGGAGGGCTACTATCAGGCCGTCCTGCACCAAGGCTGGAAGATGCATGTCTCGGATAATCCGGACAAGGTCTGGCTGTTCAATCTGCGCGAAGACCCGACCGAACAGAACAATCTGGCGGAAGCGGAGCCTGAAAAAGTTGCCGAACTGAAAGAGATGCTCGCCGCGTTCAATGCGGAGCAGGCCGACCCTTCCTGGCCTTCCGTCAGCGAGCTGCCCGTGCTGATCGACAAGACCGGTGCGGAAAAAGCGGAGCCGGGAGACGAATATATCTATTGGCCGAACTGATCCGGCTTTAAGAGGCCGCGTCCGGCCGGGGTTTTAAGGAGAAATAGAGCGCTGCTGCAACGAGCGGCAGAAGCGCCAGCGTCGCATAGGCTTCGGGCGGGTGATGGCCGGTGCCGGAAGGCTTCAGTACCCAGCTATTGAGCGCGATCAGACTGCGCTCCATCAAGATAATGAGAAAGAAGAACGGCACTAGCGCGCGGTAGCGCAGCGCGACAAGCAGCATGAGCGTGCCATAAGCGATTTGCGTGGCGCCCGCCCAGGCAAAGGTGCCGATAATGACAGGCCCGCCCGCGCTCAGATCGAGCCCGGCAATGGTGCCTGCGCCGCCATCGGGCAAGAAAGCATGGATGAAGCCGGGCACGATCGTTCCTATCGCGAGGAGAGCGAGGAACAGCGGGCAGGCCTTGTGCCCAAGATAGGGAGTGGCGGGAGAGGGAAGGAGTGCGCTCATCTTGTGTTTGCCCTCATGTGCCCGGCTGGCGCAGAAGCAGCAGCGCCATGCTGCCCAGTGCGGCGATAAGGCCAAGCCCCAGCGCCGCCCAGATACGCGGACCGGCCATGAGACTGATCATGGGGGAGGTGGGCACGGAAAACGTGGCGGGAATGGCAGCGACCTTGAACATGTGTCCGTCTTTAAAGGCAGGGTCGGTGACAAGTTCCATCGCATCGCGCCGGCTGCGGTAACGCATCCATCCCATGATCGTCCAGCCGGGATTTTCAGCAACGTTCCAGCTATCCACATGCCCGCCCACAATGCGGGCGGCAATGGCGGGATGGCCCGCGCGCTTGAAAAGCGCTTTGAAGAAAGCGGACGTATAACCGCTCAAGATTTCCTGGGAGGATTTGAGTTCGCCCGTTTGCGGATCGGGGACTTTCCCTTCATGGAGCTTGACGAGATTGAGCATGAAAAACTCGCGCCCGTCATCCTTCTCCAGAAAGCGGCGTAAGACCGCCGGGTCCGTTGTGCCGTTCGGCGTTCCCTCGGTAAGGCGGGACATGTAGTGCTCGACTTCCTCCGGCGTGAGCGGGCCTTGCCAGTTCTGATACCAGCCCAGAAACCCGAGATAGATGAAAAGGGCGGCGGCCCAAAGCCAGAGAATATTCATGTGATCCCCGCGTTTGACGGACGCAATATAATGACATAAATTATGTCAATAAATTATTCCGGTCAAAGAAAACCTCGTTCCTCTCAGGCAAGGTCCGTCCATGAGCATTCGGGAAATCGTTTCTCCCTTTTTCGCCGCCCGCATTGTCAGTGAAAAAAGGCAGGAAGAGGCACGCGCCGCCGCTGAAAAGGCCCGCCGCAAAACAGGGGCGCCTCACGAGGTTTTCTATTTTCATCAGCCGGACGACCCCTATGCGGTGCTTGCCGCGCAGCTTCTGGAAAGCCTGACAGA
Source organism: Tepidicaulis marinus (assembly GCF_000739695.1). Lineage (GTDB taxonomy): Bacteria > Pseudomonadota > Alphaproteobacteria > Parvibaculales > Parvibaculaceae > Tepidicaulis > Tepidicaulis marinus. The sequence goes on along the minus strand of NZ_BBIO01000014.1, from coordinate 100,093 downwards.
ACGCTTCGACATCAAGCTGACGCCCATGCTGGTGCCGCCGCCTGCCGATAATGACGCGCCGGAGCGTGAGGCATTGGTCAATTATTCGCGCAAGGACGGCGCGCTGCTGGGGCAAAAATACGGACTTTCTTTTGATGATCCGGGCCGCCAGCCGGATGGGGCGCTCACCGCGCTTGCGGGCCGTATTCTGGCCAGCGCTATTGCCAAGGGGCGCTTTCTGGAAGCGGTTTGCGCGACGGACCGCGCGCTTTGGCAGGAAGATACGGGCAAGATCGACGCGCTTGCCGCGACATTCGGCATGGCGGGGGAGGCGGAGACGGCCCGCGCGATGAGAAAAGGGGCCGAGATGCGGAGGCGCCTCGGGCATTATCTCGGCGGGGTGTTCTGCTATGCGGGCGAGCAATATTGGGGCGTGGACCGGCTGCATCATCTGGAAACGCGGCTGCATGGGCTTGGGGCTTATATTGGAGAGGAACCCTTTGCGCCGCTGAAGTCGCCGCCTGCGCTCATGGCTGGGCCGGGTGATGAAGCGGCAGGGCCCACGATCGATTTCTTTCTCTCCTTGCGCAGTCCTTATACGCATGTTGCCGCGCCGCAACTTTTCGCTCTTGCCCGGCATCATAATTGCCCGGTGCGGCTGCGTTTCGTTCTGCCGATGATGATGCGCGGTATTCCCGCTTCTTTTCAAAAGCAGACTTACATCATGCGCGACGCCAAGCGCGAGGCTAAACGGGCGGGGATCGATTTCGGCCGCATCGCCGATCCTTTCGGCAGGCCCTCCGAGCGGGGGCTTGCGCTCATTCCTTATGCGGTGCGGGAAGGAAAAGGCGAGGCTTTCGTTCTTTCCTTTCTCCGCGGTGTCTGGGCGGAGGCGATCCGCTCCGGTTTCAATCGGGGGCTGAAAAAGATCGTGACGCGTGCCGGCCTCGATTGGAAAGAAGCCAAAACCTTTCTTGAGGATGAAAGCTGGCGGGAAGAGGCGGAAGAAAACCGTGAAGAGCTCTTCGCGCACGGGCTTTGGGGCGTGCCGACCTTCGCGGTGGGCGATATTGCCGTGTGGGGGCAAGACAGGCTTTGGGCCGTGGAAGATGAAATCATTCGGCTGAAAGAGAAAACGCGCGTTCAAGGCTGAACGCGCGTTTTCTTGGTCAAGGCCGGGCCGGGGCTTAGCCTTCCCAGATTTCGATATTGTCTTTCCGGCCGACGCGGCGGTTGCTGCGCAGCGTCATGATCTCCGAAAGACCCGTTTCCTCGAGCAGCGCGCTGACGGATTTTCTGTCTTCATCTGCCAGCGCATTGAACGCGTCCTGAATACGCTGCAGCAAATAGAAGCGGTAGGGCATGACGCCGACATCGAATGTCTTGCCCCGCCACTCGAAAGAACATTTGCCGATGGCGCGCACAAGTTTCTCACCGCCCACCGGCGCATTCGCGGGCAAGTCCGGGTTCTCGGCCAGCCAGCCATTCGTAAAGGCGGTGAAGGCGCGGATTTCCGGCAGATAATCCGAGGCGACGCGCTTCAGCAAGGTTTTGAGCGTCGCTGGGATTTCATCGCCGGGCAGAAGTTCTTCCGGGTAATCCAGAAACTCGGACATATCCGCGCCCCAGGCATTCATGCGCTCGGTCCAGCGGAAGAGCGCGGGCGCGCGCCGCTTCATCATCTGGGCGGGGTAGGGATCGCGGCCGAGATGCGCAAAAAGGCTGGCAATGAGCCCGTAGTCTCCAATGGTGGGGGCGCCGCCGAGAAGATAAGGCGTTTGGGAAAAATGCGCGTTCAGTTCTCCCATCAGCTCTTCATAGGCTTCCTCGATGATGGGTATGGTTTCGGGCACAACCCCGAACATGACGGCGGCTGCGCGCATGCGTCCCGTCGATTTGCGGATGATCTCGAGCCGCTTTTCGCGCGGTGCGGAGGGCATGGCGAACAGGCCGAACTGGTCTTCGATGAAATCGAGATTGGTCTCGTCGAAATTCCAGCGGTAATGCATGGCCGGGCGCACCATGCCCTCGCCGCCGAACATCTCGAAGATCAGCGAGGTAATGCGCTGGCGCGGGCTTTCGGGATAGGCGGAATGACGCGCGAGGCCCCGCTTTTCGAACCAGTCGATAATATCCGTGCCGTCCTGAACGATTTCGCCGTCCGGCGTTTCGAGCACGGGAATGATCCAGCGGTGAATAGCGGGCATGATCTTCTCGCCATAGCGCGGATGGCCCGCCGTCAATTCCTCGAAATCGACATGCTGCTTGATCAGGTAGGAGCGGGCTTTGCCGGAATAAAGCGAATGCGGCATGCCGTAAAAGCGGAACTTGGTCATGGAAACTCTTCCGGAAATAAATTCTTTTCGGTCGTTCTAATGGCGTGACCATATGGCATAATATCTGCCAATAAAAGCATTCATCGAATTGAGAAGGACGGGCCGATGGCGGGCAGCGCCGCACAAAAGAGCGAGCCGAAACAGGACGGTCGGCTGAACCGGAGCGTGAAGACGAAAGCGGCGATTGCCGCTGCTTTTGTGGAAATGGTGGATGAAGGCAATCTTGCGCCCACCAGCGAGCAAGTGGCGCTCAGAGCCGGGGTGGGGCACCGGACGGTGTTTCGGCATTTCCAGGAAATGGAATCGCTGTACTCGGCAATAAGGGATGAGATTTTCAAACTGATCGAGCCGATCCTAACGGAGATTTCCACGGACCTGCCGCTCGAAGAACGGATCAAGCTTGTCGTGCGTCAACGCATCCGCTTTTTCAAACGCATCACCATGTTCCGCCGGGCGCTGATTGCGCGCTACTGGACCTCGCCCGCGTTGCAAGAGCTAACCCGGCAGGATGAGAAACTGATGCGCGCCTTACTGCTGAAGGCGCTGCCCGAATGCGCGGCGCTTCCCCAAAAGACCTTCGAGGCGGCGGATCTGCTTTTGTCTTTTGAAAGCTGGACGCGGCTGAAGGAATTGCAGCGCCTTTCCGACGCTAAGGCCCGGGCCGTGATCGAGGAAACGGTAACGGCGCTGATCACCGGCGCACGCTAATAGGGCGCGGAGATTTTTCTGGCTGCCGAGGTTTATAATGGCATAATATATGTCATTATATATGTGAGTGCCCGATATGACGATGAAACACAGGCAAGAGTGTGAAGCAGGCGGTGATGCAGCTGCCTTGCCCATCCTGCATGGCCTTTCCCTTTCTTATTTCACCGGCAAGCTCGAAGCCTATATGCGGGCAAAGGGGCTCGGCTACCGGTTCCGGGAAATGGATATGGCGGCGTTCCGCCGGGCGGCGCGGGCCACCGGCATCGCGCAGATGCCGCAGCTTGAATATCCGGACGGCACCTGGCTCAGTGATACGACACCGATCATCCGGCATTTCGAGGAAATGGGAGAGGGGCCGGCATTCAGCCCCGCCGATCCCGTCACGCGGTTCCTCAGTCTGGCGCTTGAAGATTACGGCGATGAATGGCTTTGGCGGCCTGCGCTTTATTACCGCTGGGCGTTTGATGAGGATGCGCGGCTGATGAGCAGCCAGATTGCGCGCACCATGCTGCGCGATCTGTCGCTGCCTTTCGCCTTGCGGCGGCAGTTTATCCTAAGGCGCCAGCGCAAGGTGTTCCTCAAAGAAGACGGGGTGAATGCGCAAACGGCACCCGCCATCGAAGCGCTCTACAAACGCACTTTGGCCGAGATGGACGGCCTGCTTCAAACGCGCCCCTTCCTTCTTGGCGCGCGCCCTTGCGAAGCGGATTTCGGCTTCTTCGGTTCGATGTTCCGGCATTTCTCGCATGACCCGACGCCCGCCGCGCTGATGCGGGAAAAGGCGCCTTATGTGTTTGCCTGGGTAGCCCGGCTTTGGGCCTACCGACCGGAAGATGCGGAAGGGACGGTTTTGCCCGAGGGTATTCCGGACGGACTGGAGGGCTTGATGGCGGATTTCCGCGATGAATACCTGCCCTATCTCGCAGCGAATAGTGCGGCCTTTGAACGCGGTGCGCGGGACTTGCGCTATGAAGCAGCAGGGACAAGCTGGGCCCTACCGGTCAATCCTTACAGGGTGCACTGTCTTGCAGCTCTTGCCGCGGCGTATCAAGCGCTTTCCGCCGGTGAGAAGGCACAGCTCGAACCGCTCTTACATGAGGGCGCGCGGATTTTGACGGAACATAAAGGCAAGGTGCCGAATGCGCCTGCCGCAAATGCCAAGCCGGCCGACCGGCAGTGGCGCTGAAGGGATGGAAGTCATGAACGGGGAAACGGGCATTGGGAACGTGCGGGCTTTTTGGAAAAAGGGCGCGCTTGCCGCTCTCCTCTGCGCAGCCATGGCAGGGCCGGTTTGGGCGCAGGAAAGCGCAAAGCGCCCGAACATCGTCGTGCTGGTTGCCGATGATGTGGGGTTTTCCGATTTCGGCGTCTATGGCAGCGAAATTGCCACGCCCAATATCGATGCGCTGGCTGGGCGGGGCGTCATGTTTTCCAATTTTCACGTTTCGCCCGTCTGCGCACCGACCCGCGCCATGCTGATGACCGGAGTGGAAAGCCACCGGGCAGGGATCGGCAATCTGCCCGAAACCCTGCCGGAAGCGCATCAAGGGCACCCGGCCTATCTCGGCAGGCTCCGGGACGATGTCGTCACGCTGGCGAGCCTGCTTAAGGAAGCGGGGTACAAAACCTATATGACCGGCAAGTGGCACCTTGGTCATGAGCCCGGTGCGCTGCCCAGCGCACGCGGGTTCGACCGGTCCTTCGCGCTCGATGCATCGGGGGCGGATAATTGGGAACAGAAAAGCTACTTACCACTTTACGATGAGGCGCCCTGGTTCGAGGATGGACGACCGGCCACGCTGCCGGAAGATTTCTATTCCTCGGAATTTTTCGTCGACAAAATGATTTCCTATCTGGAGAAAGACCGGCAGGAAGGCGAGCCATTCTTCTCCTATATCGGTTTTCAAGCCGTCCATATCCCCATTCAGGCGCCGCGTTCCTTTATCGAGAAATATGAAGGCGTCTATGCGGACGGATGGGATGCGCTGCGCGAGGCGCGGTTTCAAGCCGTGATGGAACGCGGCCTTCTGCCGCCCGGCACGAAAATGGGTCCCATGCCCGAAGGGCTTGACGAATGGGAGAGCTTGACGCCTGAAGAACAGCGTTATCTCGCCAAAAGCATGGCGGTGAACGCGGGTATGCTGGAGGCGATGGATTTTCACATCGGCCGGCTCATTGCGCATCTCAAAGAAACGGGCGAATACGAGAACACGATCTTCGTCGTCATGTCGGATAATGGTCCGGAACCGAACGAGCCGACCGAGCATTTCGGCTTCAAGGAATGGTTATGGAGCGCCGGCTATAGCCGGGATTATGAAACGCTGGGTGAGAAAGGTTCCTACGCCTTTATCGGGTCTGAGTTTGCCAGCGCGGCAGCGGCGCCCGGCGCTTTCTTCAAGCTCTATGCAGGCGAGGGCGGGCTGCGCGTACCGCTGATCATCGCGGGTGAAGGGGTGGGCGCTGGCATGTCGGACGCCTTTTCCTTCGTTACCGACCTGACGCCTACGCTGCTCGATCTGGCCGGGGTGGAACCTGCGGCGGAAGTCGGCGGTGTGCCGGTTCAGGAATTTACCGGCCGCTCGCTCGCCCCGCTTTTGAAAGGCGAGGCGCAAAACGTGCGCGGGCCAGGTGAAGCGGTCGGCATCGAGCTTGGCGGCAATGCCGCGCTCTTCCGCGGGGACTATAAGCTGACGCGCAACATGCCGCCGCTGGGCGACCGGGTTTGGCGGCTCTACAATATCAAGGCCGACCCCGGTGAGACGGTGGACCTTGCCGCGGCCGAGCCGCAGCTCTTTGATGCCATGATGCGGGACTATGAGGCCTATGCCGCCCGCGTCGGCGTGCTGGAAGTGCCCGAGGGTTATGAACAGATGAAACGTGTTGCCGAGCTCACCCGTGAAAAGCGGGTGGGGCGGATTTTGCCCTGGGCCGGGCTGGTTGTGCTGCTGCTGGCGGGTGCTGCCGGCGGGGCGGTGTATTATTGGCGCCGGAGGACCCGCAGCTAGAAGGGCCGAGCACACCCTTTTGATCCGCCGGGTTTTTGCTTTTCTGCCATACTGGCCGTCCGGCAAATCTGCTGGGCATGGGCCTTCAGGAGAGCTGAGTGAGAGACGGGGAGCAATGCGATGGCGGAGCGTGTCTTCTTGAAACGGGCCTATGAGGCCCCTGCCAAAAGTGACGGGACGCGGGTACTGGTCGACCGGCTCTGGCCGCGCGGTATTTCCAAAGAGGCGCTGAAAGCCGATCATTGGCTCAAAGAGGTCGCGCCGAGCACGGAGCTGCGCAAGTGGTTCGATCACGACCCGGAAAAATGGGCCGAGATGAAAAAGCGCTACAAGGCGGAGCTGGGCAAAGGCGCGCAGAAAGAAGCGCTTGGCGCGCTGAAGGCACTCGCTAAGGAAGGCCCGCTCACCCTCGTTTATGGCGCCAAGGACGAGCGGTACAATCAAGCGGTCGTTCTGAAAGAACTGTTGACCGGCAAAGCGGACTAATTCGCGTCATTACCGGCTAATCCGCACCATTAAAAGACTGCGGTAGAACGACGCAGCCCCGGCGCACGCGCGCCGCCATTCATCTCCCATACACCCTCATTTTGCCATGTTTGTATGACTTACTCCCTGGGCGGACGAAACGCGTCTTCTTGCTTTTGCCCGCTTTTTTGGCGAATTCGCAGATTGCGCAATTCAGGGATCTTTTCCGGGGCGGCGGCGTTCACTGAAAGCCGGCTCCGGGTATGTTGAAACAATTGTTTCAATTTTAACTGAAATTGATGAGGATAAGGCGTGGTTTTTTAAGACGCTGCCTCTATGCCTGAAAAGGCAAGTTCATGGATTGGTCAGGGTGATGCGTACACAAGCATCTTACAACACCCCGGACTATCTGGATGTACCAGAGAAGCCCTCCGCATCGTCCAAAAGGGACCGGCCCGAACCTCCGGCCCTGGAAGAGGATGAAGGTTACATGCCCGGTCTGATGGCCGGCGGGGTGGTCCTGTGGGGCCTCCTCATTTCGGGCGGCGCAGGTATCTGGCTCTGGATGGCGGGCGCTGAAACGCAAATGGAAGCCGGCTTCGCTCTGGCTGCGACCATTGCCGTGGGCGCCAGCTTGATGGGGCTCTTGTGTTTTCTCTCGGCGATCTGGCTTTTTGCCGGGCAGCGCCGGACACGGGCCCGGCTGGCGGAACTTGAGCGTGACTATAAATCGGCCTCGGCCAGCCTTGCCTCGACCGAAGAATCGCTCTCGATGGAACGGCGCGATCACGAAATGACCTTGCGGGCGGCCCGGCGATTGGCAATGCGGCACGATGCGCTTTTCCATGTCGCGCCTTATCCGGTGCTTGTCGTCGAACCGGGCGCGCGGCGCGTGCTTTTTGCCAATAGGCGGGCAGGCGCTCTTTTCGGGTTGACGCCGACCGAGCTTTCCAAGCGCCGCTTCTCCGTTTTCGTGCCGCAGCCGGCGGACTATGACCGGCTTATGGCATTGCTTGCCAATGGCGGCGATGAGGATGACGGCACTGAGATTGCCATGTGCGATTCAGCTGGCCGCAGCTTCCGCGTGCATGTTTATGCCGTGAATATCGACTATGACGGCCAGCAGGCCATCTACCTGATGATGGAAGATCTGGCCGAAAAACAGCGTCTGGAACAAGCTTTGGAGCGGTCCACCGGCCAGATGCGGGCGCAGCAAGCTGAGCTTTCGGAACTGCGCGAAGAGGTTGACAGTCAGCGGGCTATAATCGACTCGCTCGGCAAGCAAGTGCGCACCCATTCTGCATCGAAATAAATCCGTCGTGCCGCCAGGCGCCGCCGGAGCGCAGGCTCATGCCGCGTTTTGCTGCTCGTCCTGCTTCAGGCTGGCATCGAAACGGTAAAGCGTGGAGCAGTAGGGGCAAACGATATGATCGTCCGAACCCATGTCCAGATAGACATGCGGATGATCGAAGGGGGCGGAAGCGCCCATACATTCGAACTCCCGCGCGCCGATGCGAATTTCGGCAACACCTTCATCATTGGCGAATTTCGGTACGGAGTGGTCGCTGGCCATGGTCGATCCCGTCTTTACGTAAATACAGCCGCAATAAAGCCGCTGGGGGCAGAAGCCGCGCGGCAGCTTCGGTGCGGAGCCCTGCAACGCGTTTCTTGCGGGGCATGAAACGGGCGTAACCTACCGGCCTAAGAGGCGGCTGCCTAGCCCTAAACTGGTGTCCCGCCGGGCGCTTCGGGCGCTTGGGTGCGCGGGGCAGGGCGGCTGTCTGTCTGTTACGCTTCGTTACCCTAAAAACGTTGATGGGAGCCGTGACATTCTGTCATACTTCGCTTCGGCAATATGCCCCGCCAGAAGGGCGCTGCCGGGTGGAGGACCATAGGGAGGAGAGGCATGGCCGAGGCTGCCAGCCGTGAGCGTTCTGATGCGCTGAAAAACTTTACGCTGTTTTCCTATTCTCTGCCGGCAATTCCCATTTCCGCTCTCGGGCTGCCGCTCGTGGTGCACCTGCCGCCTTTCTATGCGAAGGAAATGGGCCTCGGGCTTGCGCTGGTCGGCTTTCTTTTCATGATCGCCCGGTTCTGGGATGTCTTTACCGACCCCGTGCTCGGCATTCTGTCCGACAAATTCGAAACGCGCTGGGGGCGGCGCCGGCACTGGATCGTGCTCTCCGTGCCGATCCTCATGCTTTCCGCCTATATGATCTTCCTGCCGAGCGGGGAGGTGAACGGCGTCTATCTCATGTTCTGGATGTTCATTCTTTATGTGGGATGGACATTGCTGACGATCTCGCACCTATCCTGGGGCGCGGAGCTGACGCCGGCCTATTACGAGCGCAGCCGTGTGCACGGCGCGCGCGAGATCGCGCTTATTCTGGGCATGGTCTTCGTGCTCACCCTGCCGGTCTTTGCGCATCTCATTTTCCCGGAAGAGTCCGAACCCCACGCAGTCACGCTGATGGGGCTTTTTATTATCATCATGCTGCCCCTGACCGTGGCGGTTGCCGTGTTCGGCGTGAAGGAGCGCAAGACGCCGCCGCCCCAGCATGTGCCGTGGAAGCAGGCCGTCAAACTTCTGGCGACGTCCAAGCCGCTGCAGATCATTCTGGCGGTGGATCTCATTTCCGGTATTTCCGGCGGTATCGTGGCCTCGCTTTTCATCTTCCTGGCAAGCGATGCCTTGAAGCTCGGCAGCGCGTCGGATGCGATGCTGCTCGTCTATTTCATTTCGGGTGTGACCTTCATTCCGCTGATCATGATTTTGTCGCGCAAATTCGGTAAGCACAAGTCCGTTGCCTTCTCCGCGCTTTTCAGCGGCGCGACGCTGCCGCTCATTCTGCTTATTCCCGAAGGCAATGTGCCTATGGCCATGGCTTGCTGGATCGCGCTTGGCGTGAACATGGGGGCAGGGCCGTTCCTCTTCCGCTCCATCATGGCCGATGTTGCCGACCATGATGCGGTACAGAGCGGGCAGCAACGCACGGGGCTTTTCTATTCGCTCCTGACCATGACGAACAAAGTGGGCCATGCGGTGGCGATCGGTATCGCCTATGCCGCGCTCGATTTGATCGGTTTTCAGGCGGGCGGGGAAAACTCACCGGAAGTCATTGCCGGCCTTAAAGCCGTTTATGTATGGCCTGCCTTTATCATCGCGCTGGCCTGTGCCTATCTCATCTGGCGTTTTCCCATCGACGAGACGAAGCAATTGGAAAACCGCCGTATCCTGGAAGCGCGGGCGCTCGATGTCGCGGAAGCGGCTATCGGATCGCGTACCGCCGCCACCGTCGATCCGCGGCCGACAGGTGCGCCAGCGGACTAACCCCCAACCAATAAGAAAATGAGTTTTGCGGATGAATGAAGGCCGTCTGTCCAACTGGCGTTTGCTGCTTTATGCAGGTCCCGCCGTTCCCATTGCGGCGCTCGGTGTGCCGATTTCGGTGTTCTTGCCTCAGTTCTATGCAGGTGAAATGGGGCTCGGCCTTGCCACGGTCGGCACGATCTTTCTGATCTGCCGCCTTTGGGATGTGGTGACGGACCCGGTCATGGGCTTCCTGTCCGACAAGTACCCCTCGCGCTGGGGGCGGCGGCGGCACTGGATCGCGCTTTCGGTACCGATCCTTATGCTCTCCGCCTATATGGTCTTCCTGCCTTCAAAGCCCGTCACGCCCTATTATCTCGCGGGCTGGATGATCTTTCTTTATATCGGCTGGACGATGCTCACCATTTCCCACATGTCCTGGGGAGCGGAGCTCGACCGCGACTATAATGAGCGCTCGCGCATTCAAGGTTTCCGCGAAGGGGCGCAGATTGCCGGTGTGCCCATCGTGCTGGTGCTCGTGGCGCTGGTGCAGATCTATCTAAGCACGCCCGACACGGTGGATGCGGACAGGGTGAATTCCATCGGCTGGTTCGTTATCGTGATGCTGCCCATCGCGGTTTTCTTTGCCGTCACCATCACGCCGGAGCGCAACATCAAGCTGCCCGGCGTTCTGTCCGTCAAACAGATGCTGGAGCCGCTTTTGCGCAATGCGCCGCTGCGGCGCGTCACGGCGGCGGATTTCGCTTCCGGCGTTTCCGGCGCCTCGCTCGGCTCGCTCTTCGTTTACATCGTGGAATATGACTGGCGGCTGAAAGAATATATCCCGCTGCTTCTGCTGCTCTATTTCACGGCAGGCGTGCTTTTCGTGCCGGTCGTGGTGCGTCTTGCCCGCGCGCTCGGCAAGCACCGCGCGGCGGTGGCGTCCGGCACGTTCAATGCCTGCCTCGTGCCCCTGGTCTTCCTCATTCCCGACGGCAATATCTGGATTGCGGGTGGCATGCTCTTTTTCCTCGGGGTGAATGCCGGGGCGATGAACCTGCTTTACCGCTCGATCATGGCCGATATCGGCGATCTCGATGAAATCGAAACGGGGGAGCGGCGCACGGGGCTTTTCTATTCGCTCCTCACCCTGACGCAGAAGACCGGCGCGGCGATCGCCGTCGGCGTTGTCTTCTGGCTTCTGGCGCTCGTCGGTTTCGATCCGCAAGGCGACAATCCGCCGGAAGTCGTGAACCGTCTTTCCTATATTTTCGTCGGCATTCCGATGCTGGCCAATGCCAGCGTCGCCTTCTTGATGTGGGGTTTTCCCATCGACGAGAAAAAGCAGAAGGAAATGCGTAAGATCCTGGAAGAGCGCTATCTGGAAGAAGTGGAAAGCGCCCAGCGGCCCATTCCTTGATCGGGCCTATGATCGGGCCTGTGATCGGACTTCGGCGGCAGCGGCTTAACAGCAGCCGCAGCCGCCGATTTCCTGCACGCCGTCCGGGTTGAAGGCGGCGGCGACGGAGCGGGCGGAAAATTCCGCGCTCTTGGCAAAACCTTCTTTCGCTTCTGCCTGCATGGCCTGATCGCTCAAAAAGTCGATGGCGGTCATGGCCAGAGCCTTTGCCCCGTCGATGCAGGCTTTGTCGCCGAGGTCCGAGGCCGCCCAGCGGGCAAACTCCGGATTGTGGATGACGACATGGGCGGGCGCCGAGGCGATCATGGGATGGATGGAGGGTACGCGGTGGCTGACATTGCCCATATCCGTGCTGCCGGCTGAGCCGGTGGGGAGTTTTTCCAGCGGAAAGAAATCCCGCCCCAACATGCGGCTGTTTTCTTCATAGGCCTTGGCGAGCGGCCAGCTCGTTTTCATGTCGAGATAATCCGCCTTCGCCCAGCGGATCTGAACCCCAGCGCCCGACGCCATGCCGCCTGCCTCGAAACAGCCGGTGACGCGCTTTTTCAGCGCGGCAAGTTCCTCGGCATTCGCCGCGCGCACATAGAAGACGGCCTGGGCCACTTCCGGCACGATATTGGGCGCATCGCCCCCTTTGGTGATGATGCCGTGAATGCGCTCGGTCGGGCGGATGTGCTGGCGCAATTGCGCGATTGCCTGATAGGCGGTGATCAGCGCATCGAGCGCGTTGATTCCGGCATGGGGCATGGCGGAGGCATGGGCGCTCTTGCCGTGATAGGTGACCTCCACTTCCGAAATGCAGATGCAGGGCATGGTGGCAAGGTTGATGCCCGCCGGATGCACCATCATGGCGGCATCCAGCCCGTCAAAGGCGCCGAACTGGGCCATCAGTTCCTTGCCGCCGCCTTTTTCCTCCGCCGGCGTGCCGAGATAGCGCACGCGGCCGGGCAGGGCACCGTTCAGCTTGGAAAGGGCAAGCGCCGCGCCAAGGCCGGTGGTGGCGATGATATTATGGCCGCAGGCATGGCCGATGCCGGGCAGAGCGTCATATTCGGAAAGAATGGCGACTTCCGCCCCGCCATTGCCGAAGGCGGAGGCATAGGCGGTTTCAAGGCCGAAGGCTTCCCGCGTCACGGGCAGGCCGTTTTTCTCCAGCGCGCCGGTCAAGGTCTTGGCCGCGTGATGTTCGTGAAAGGCAAGCTCCGGGCGGGCGTGAATGGCATGGCTGATGTCGATCAGCTCCCCGGACATGGCGTCGATCATGTCGCAGACTTGCTTTTTCAGCGCTTTCGTATCAGCCATATGGGTCTCCCTTTTCTTTATCCTAGCGGGAGGCGGCAGCTCTTGCCAGCGGCAGCACAGCGGGCGGTTTCAAGGAGGCGTGATGGAGTATTTTCAATCGGACGGCGTGCGGATCGCCTATCGGGACGAGGGGGCGGGCCCGGCCATCATTCTCGTGCACGGGTTTGCCTCGACGCATCTGGCCAATTGGGTGGAGCCCGGCTGGACGAGCGCGCTTCAGGAAGCCGGCTACCGCACCATCCTTTTCGATCTGCGCGGCCATGGGAGGAGCGGCAAGCTCTACGATCCGGCGGATTACAGCCCCGCGCTCCTTGCCCGCGACCTTGCCGGGCTGATCGAGCATCTGGGCCTCAAACGGCCCCATGTCATGGGCTATTCGCTGGGCGCGATGATCGGCCTGCGCCTTGCCTGCGACGCGCCGCGCCTTTTCGGCTCGCTCATCGCAGGCGGGGTGGGCGCGCGGCTCTTCGAGCCGCCGTCCCATGTCGAGCCCGTTATTGCGGCGATGGAAGCGAATGATCCGGCCAGCATCACGGACCCGGCGGCGCGGGCCTTCCGGATTTTTGCCGATCACAACAAACAGGACCGTAAGGCGCTGGCTGCATGTTTTGCGCGGGCGCGGGAGCCTTTCACGCGCCAGGAACTTTCCCGCGTCGCCGCGCCCGTTCTCGTCATTGCCGGGGAACGGGACGATCTCGCCGGACCGCCCGGCCCGCTGGCGGATGCCATTCCCGGCGGCCAGGCGCATATCGTGCCCCGGCGCGATCATATGCGCACCGTCGGCGATGCGCAGACCAAACGCGCCGTGCTTGGCTTTCTGGAGAAAGCCGTGCGCACTTAACGGGCGGCGAGCGGTGCAAAGCCCAGATGCAGCCCGGCATCGGTGATCAGCGTTTCGCCGGTAATGTGCTCGCCCCCTTCATCGGCAAAGAAGATCACGGCTTTGGCGATGTCTTCGGCCATGCCGGCGCGCTGCAGGGGCGTCGTTTCTTCCTGCTGTTTGACGATGCTGTTGAACTGATTTTCCCCGAAGCGGTCCGAGAACCAGCGTGTGCCGATGAAACCGGGGCAAACCGCATTCACCCGGATTTCCGGGGCGAGCGAGCGGGCAAGCGACAGCGTCATGGTATTGAGCGCGCCTTTGGAGGCGGCATAGGCAACGGACGACCCGATGCCGGTGACCCCTGCGATGGAAGAAATGTTCACCACGCGGCCCATGCCCTGTTTTTTCATGGCAGGCGCGCAGGCGCGGATCATCTGATAGGGCCCCACCACATTGATGCGGTAGATGCTGAGAAAATCATCTGCGTCCAGTGCATCGAGTTTCGCGTGATCGGCAAATTGCGTCGTGCCCGCATTGTTGACGAGCACATCGATGCGGCCCCATTTATCGAGCGCGGCTTTTGCGATGCGCTGGCAGTCTTCGTCATTGCCCACATCGCCCTGGGCGAGAATGGCTTCCGCGCCCTTGGCCTTGCAGGCCTCTACCGTTTCCTTCGCTTCCTTTTCGCTCTTGGTGTAATTGATGACGAGCTTGGAGCCCCGCTCGGCAAGGCCGATGGCGACGGCAGCGCCAAGCCCTGTTGCAGAGCCGGTGACGATGGAAACGGTATTTTCGAGCGACATGGATTTCTCCCCGGATTTTGACTGTGGTTGGCGGCAGTCTAACGGCAAAAGCGGCGCGGCCCTAGCCCTCGCCCGGCTGCAATCCTTTCTGGATGTTGCCGCCATCTACGCTAAACTGCCGGTAAAGAGGGGTGGGGCATGAGAAAGCAGATTTCGGCCATTGCGGCCATCATTGCTGGATGTCTTATCTCGGGCGGCGGGCTTCAGGCCGCGCCCTCAAGCGCTTATTCCGACATCGCGCTCGATAAATGCGCGCTTTTGGAAGCAGAGCCGGAATTCGGCTCCGCGCTTTGGCGCTGCGACGGCATTGCCGGATATGACATTTTCCTGCGCGAGGGAGATTTGCGGTTCTATATCGCCTTCGGACGGGACGGAGCGTTTCCCGGCACACATGGCCAGACGCTTGCCCCCTTCAACCGCCTTGGCGCCAAGCTGGAATGGCGGCTTGATGAGGAGGGGCAGCCTTTTGCCACCATCGTGCGCTATTTCGTCGATCGCGGTTCTCACCAGGCGGCGATCGAGCCCTTGCCAGACGGGCAGGTGCTGGTCGTCTCGAAATTCGAGGAAGGCGAAAGCTGCCATATGGCCTTTATCGATGCGCTGGAAACACCGGACGCTAATATGGTGGCGCGGAACGTGGCCGATGAACGCTCGGCGCATTTCGTTTGCCGGAGCGATGCGCCCGATCTTGAAGGGGTGGTGGGCGAGGATCTGGGGATCCGCTAAGCGGTCCCCAGAGTTTCACCGGAGTTTCATCCTGCAACCGGTCAGGACTGCTCTGCGCCCTGCACGGAATTCATGAATTCCGCCACCGCTTCTTCCATGTTCAAGCTGGCGCCGATCCCATGCATCGGGCCGGACGTCAACCCGCCATCGACGGCAATGGCCTGGCCGGTCACGAATTCGGAGGCATCAGAGGCGAGAAAGAGCGCCGTTTCGGCGATATGCCGGCCGAGCCCCGCCTTCGGAATGGGCTGAATCTTGGCCAGGCGCGGCTTGATGAATTCACCGAACTTGTCGGCCACTTGCGAGCCGAGCCCCATGGCCGAGCCGAAGATGGACGTGGCGATGCCGCCGGGGCAAATGGCATTCGAGCGGATGTTATGCGGCCCCAGCTCGAGCGCTGCCGTGCGGGCAAGATGCGCGACGGCTGCCTTGCAGGCCGAATAAGGCTGCGGCCCGAACCCGGCCTGCAGCCCTGCGACGGAGGCGGTGGAGATGATCGAGCCCGATCCTTGCACCTTCATCACTGGCACGGCGTATTTATAGCCGAGGAACACGCCTTTCAGCAGCACACCTACCGTTTCGTCGAACTCGTCCATATCGATTTGGAAAAGCTCGCCGCGCGCGCCGACATAGCCGGCATTGTTGAACATGCAATCGAGCCGTCCGAATTTCTTCACGGTCTCATTGACGAGATGTTTCATATCCGCTTCGACGGAGACATCCGTGTGGATATAGAGAAAGTCCGGGCCCAGAATTTGGGCCATTTCCTCGCCCAGATGGTCCGTCACATCGGCGGCGACGACCTTCGCGCCTTCTTCGAGGAAAAGCTCCACGGTGCTTTTGCCCATGCCGCTCGCGCCGCCCGTCACGATGGCGACTTTGCCTTTCAGCCGACCTGCCATGTCAAACTCCCTGTCCGTTGTTTCTTGTTTGGACGGGACTCTAGCCGGTCTGGCAACGCTTCTCTAGCGCGATCTCGGAAATGAGGGCTTACTTACCGCGAAAGCGGGGGCGGCGTTTTTCCATGAAGGCGGTGCGCCCTTCCGCATAATCTTCGCTGGCAAAGCAGCGCCCGATCAGCCTGTTGCAATAGGCTACATCGAAATTGCCCGGCGCTTTGCCGATCTCATCGACAATCTGCTTTTCGCTTGCCACGGTCAGCGGCGCATTGTCGGCAATGGAAGCGCAGGTGGCGAGCACATGCTCGCGCAAATCTTCTTTGGAAAAGAGCTGGTTGATGAGGCCCATGGCGAGCGCTTCTTCTGCGCCATAACGTTTGGCGGTGAAGAAGATTTCCTTCGCGCGGGCGGGGCCCACCAGATTGACGAGGCGGCGCGTCTGACCGAGCGGATAGGCAAGGCCGAGGCGCGCGGCGGGAATGCCGAAGGTCGAGCCTTCCGCCGCATAGCGCAGATCGCAGGACAGTGCGATGCCGAGCCCGCCGCCGATGCAATAGCCGTCGATCATGGCGATGGTGGGCTTGGTGCAGACGGCAATGCGCTCGAAAGCGCTTGCCGTCATATCTTCATATTCCTGCACTTTTTCAGGCGAAGAGCGCGTTTCCTCGAACTGGGAAATGTCGGCGCCGGCAACGAAGGCTTTTTCCCCGGCGCCGGTCAGCACGATTACGCGGATGGCGTCATCTTTTTCGAAGGTATCCAGAATTTCCGGCACGGCCTGCCACATATCGGTGCTGACCGCGTTGTGGCGGAGCGGATTGTTGAACACCATCCAGCCGATGGCGCCGTCTTTTTCCGCGATCATACGTTCCGTGCTGCTCGTCATTTCCGCCTCCGCTCCGGGTCACACCATGGCCACCCAGTCCAGACGCGGTTCACGCACCGGCGGGAGAGCCGCCTTCAGGTCGTCCAAGAGCCCGGCTTTGATGTCTTTATAAGCCGGGTCGTCCCAAAGGTTCCGCCATTGATAGGGATCTTCCTTGAGGTCGTAAAGCTCTCCCTCGGTGCCCTCATAGATATTGGTCTTGTTATAAGCGGTGATGATGTAGTGATCGCGGGTGAGTGTGCGGATGGAAACTTCCGTGCCGTCTTTATAAACCGAATCCCATTCGGTGAAGACACGGTCCCGGTTTTGCCGCTCCGCTTCTTCTTCGTTTTTAGGCAGGGTCTTGCCTTGCATCCAGTCCGGCGCGGGCAAGCCGGCGATCTCGCAGAAGGTGGGCGCAAGATCGATCTGGCCGACGGGGCGGTTA
Organism: Tepidicaulis marinus; assembly: GCF_000739695.1. Lineage (GTDB taxonomy): Bacteria > Pseudomonadota > Alphaproteobacteria > Parvibaculales > Parvibaculaceae > Tepidicaulis > Tepidicaulis marinus. The sequence continues at coordinate 83,004 of NZ_BBIO01000014.1, read as the reverse complement.
ACTTGTGCCGGGGCGATGCCCGCCGATTTTGCCGGCTTCCAGATGAAGGGCAGGCGCATCAGGCTTTCCACATGATACGGCCCTTTGAAGAGGAGGCCATAGTCGCCCTGGAATTCGCCGTGATCGGTGGTGAAGATAATGTCGGTATCGTCCGCCCAGCCGCGCTCTTCCAGTTTTGCAAAAACCTTTGCGCAGGCTTCGTCGATCAGCTCGTTTTCGATATGGGTCATGGCGTTAATCTCGCGCACTTGGTCCGGTGTCATATCGCGGGCGGCGAATTCCGGCGGCGCTTCGACATTGGTCACGCGCTCGCCCGTCCAGTACCACATCCAATGCTTGGGCTTGCCTTCTAGAATTTCGCGCATCTTCTCCTTCGAGCCCGGATAGGCCTCGGGCAGGGCAAGATCGCGCCAGTCCACACGGCTGAGCTCACTTTGCGGCGGGTCCCAGGGATGGTGGGGGTCGGGGAAGCTCATCCAGCAGAAAAAATCTTCGTCCGCCTCCAGACTGTCGAGCCAGGCCATGGTGCGCTCGGCCACCCAGTCTGTGTGGTAATGCTCGCGGGAGACGGGGTTATGATGCACCTGGCAAGCGCCGGTGTCGCCGCCGCCTGCCGCATTCACTTCGAATTTTTCATTCAGGTTGCGGTAGAAGCCGCCGATTTCGTCCGGCGCGTTTTTCTTCATCCATTCATTGTAATGGAGAATGAGCGGCGTATGGCTTGAAAGCTCCATATGGTCGAAGCCCCTGTGGGGCCCGTACTCGCCGACCCGCGCCATGCGGTTTTCATAGAATTTCAGATCGAAATCCACGAAGGGTTCGAAATGCGCCTTGCCGATCAGCGCGGTGGCGTAGTTGGCGTTCTCTTTCAGATAGGCGGCGACGGAGGGCGCATCTTCGGGCAGCGGTACGCCGTTCATCCACACGCCGTGCGTGCTGACATATTGACCGGTCAGCATGGTGGAGCGGGCGGGCATGCAGACGACGGACTGGCCATGAGCGCGGGTGTAATTGACGCCCTCTTTGGCGAGTGCGTCGATGGCAGGGGTGCGCGCGACCTTACCGCCATTGCAGCCCAGCGCATCGAAACGCATCTGGTCGGTCGTGATGAAAAGAATTTTGCGGCCCATCTTGTCCTCCCGAAGTCCCGAATTTCCGCCGGGGAGCCTAGCCCCCCAGGGGCTTTCTGGGGACTGCCCGAATTGGGCAGTCAGTCTTTCAGAAAGGCGATGATCTCTTTAAAAGCCCGCCTGTCCTGAAGTAGAAAAAGGTGCCCGCCTTCGAACATTTGAAGCTTTGCTCCGGCAATCCGGCTTTGCATCTTTTCCTGGGTTTCAGGCAGGGCGATGCCGTCATATGTGCCGCCGCAAATAAGCGTCTGGGCGCTGATGGCGCCAAGCCGGTCCCAGGTGTCATGGGCGGCGCGGGCCTCAAGCTGGGCCAGCGCGCCCTCGCCATGGCCGGGCTCGCCTGCATAAGGATCGTCGGCGGCCATGCGCACGAGCTCTTCATATTGTTCGGGATGGGCCTTTGCCCAATTGTCGTCGTGGCGGGTGTCGGAAATGGGGATCATGTGCCGGGCGCGTTCTTCCCCGCTCATGTGAGTGAGCGTGTGGAGAGGGTAGGAGGCGCCGCCGTCCCCGCCCGGCGAGGTGCAGGCAAGGACGAGCTTGTCCACTTTTTCAGGGAAGCGGATGGCAAGTTCCTGGGCCACCATGCCGCCGAAGGAAACACCTATGACATGTGCGCGCTCCCAGCCAGCCGCTTCCATGAGCGCGGCGGCATCCTCGGCATAGTCTTTCATCGAGTAAGGCGCGCGTTGCGATGCTTGCGGTTTCTCGCTCTGGCCGAGGCCGCGCTGGTCATAGGAAAGGGTGGTGAAGGTTTTGGGCAAGGGGCCGTCGAAGAGGTTCGGCTTTTTGCGCAAATCGCCTCCCGTGCCGGAGATGAAGAGGAGGGGCGGTCCTTCACCCTGCCATTCGGCATAGAGCCGAATCGCCTCAAGGGACACGAAACCTGCCGGTGCGATCATCATGAAACCTCCCGAAATGCGCGCTTTTCCGCCCGCTTTTGGGGCAAGTCTAGCACAGGTGCGCCGGTGAGCATTCACGTCCCGTTGACCACGCTGCCTAGTTGAATTCGCGCAGGCGCTGGCCTATGTGATAAACTGATTTATCTTTCAGGCCGCGCGCGGCCACTTGAAGAGAGGGACGGCCATGTCCAGACCTATCGAGCAGGTCGAGAGCTGCGATCCGATTTGGCAGCGCCTTCAGGAAGAAGCCCGCGAAATGGCGGCCAGCGAACCGGTGCTGGCAAGTTACATTTACGGCACCGTGCTCAACCACGATTCCTTCGATGAAATGCTGTCCTTTCATGTGGCGCGGAAACTTTCCAGCGAGGAAGTCTCGGCCATGGTGCTGCGGGAAGTCTTCGAGGATGTGCTGAAGGCTAATCCCGATATTGCGGCAGCTTGCCGGGCGGACATGTCGGCGGTTTTCGACCGGGACCCGGCCTGCCACGCCTATATCCAGCCGCTCTTGTTCTTCAAAGGCTTCAACGCCATTCAGGCGCATCGTTTCGCCCATGAGCTTTGGACGGGCGGGCGCAAGGCCATGGCGCTTTTCATTCAAAGCCGGGTGTCGGAACTTTTCGCGGTGGATATTCACCCTGCCGCCCGTTTCGGCCGCGGCATCATGATGGACCATGCGACGGGTGTCGTCATCGGTGAGACCGCTGTCGTGGGCGATGATGTTTCCATGCTGCATGGGGTCAATCTCGGCGGCACGGGCAAGGAATCCGGCGACCGCCATCCCAAGGTCGGTAACGGTGTGCTGCTCGGCGCGGATGCGAAAATTCTCGGCAACCTCACGATCGGCGACTGCGCGCGCGTCGGCGCAGGCAGCGTCGTGCTGCAGGACGTGCCGGCCAATTGCACGGTAGCAGGCATCCCGGCCAAAGTCGTTGGCTGCGCTGGCTGCGAGCGGCCGTCGCGGGCGATGGATCATGTGATCCGCGAGGAAGACAAGCCGAAAGAAAAATAGGCATGGGCTGAAAGAGCGGGCGGCTTAAGGCAGCCTGTCTTTCATCGCATAAAAGAGCATGCCGGCAACAAGACCCGGGTAGCGCAGCAACGTGCCGCCCGGGAATTTTTGTGTCTTCATACCGGCCAAAAGATCGAAGCGCTCCGCCGTGCCGCTTACGGTTTCGGCAATCAGTTTGCCCGCGAGCGTTGCCACATTGATGCCCTGGCCGGAATAGCCATGGGCAAAAATCCGGTTGGGCGCGAGGCGGCCGAATTGCGGCATGCGGCTCAAGGTAATGGCGAGCGTGCCGCCCCAGGCATAATCGATGCGCACGTCTTTAAGCTGCGGAAAAACGCGCAGCATCGGCTTGCGCACGAAAGCGGCAATGTCTTTGGGAAAATTCGGCGAGTAGTTTTCTCCGCCGCCGAAAAGCAGCCGCCCGTCGGGGGAGAGGCGGTAATAGTCGATTACGAATTTCGTATCCGCCACGGCGACATTGTCGCGGATCAGCGCCTTCGCGCCCTCTGCGCCGAGCGGCTCCGTTGCGATGATGAAATTGTTGATCGGCATGATGTAGCCGTTCACCCGGCTTTCCAGTTTGCCGAGATAACCGTTGCAGGCGATGACGACATGGGAGGCCGTCACCGTGCCATGGGCAGTGCGGATGCGGGCCGGGTCGCTCTCGCTGATGTCGAGCACGCGGCTGTCCTCAAAAATCCGCGCGCCTTTTTCCTTTGCCGCCGCTGCCATGCCCAAAGCGAAATTCAGGGGGTGAAGGTGGGCTGCGCCTTCATCAAGCGCGCCGCCCCAATAGCGCGTGCTCGCCACCATCTCGCGCATTTCCTCGCGCGGCACATAGCGCAGTTTTTCATAGCCATAGGCCTCGCGCATATGCGCGGCTTCTTCTTCGAGATCACCGGCATCCTTGCGTTTCCAGGCGGCGTGCAAAATGCTGGGTGTCAGGTCGCAGTCGATCTTGTAGCGCTCGATGATGGATTTGACGGTGGCAACGGAATCTTGGGCAAGCGCCCAGAGGCGCTGCGCCATGTCCGTGCCGTAGCGTGCCTCAAGCTCGCTTTGATCCTTGCGCAAAGTGGTGCCGAGCTGGCCGCCATTGCGCCCCGACGCGCCCCAGCCGATGCGCTCGGCTTCAAGGACGATGGGCTTATATCCCTTTTCCGCCAAATGCAGCGCGGCGGAAAGGCCGGTATAGCCCGCCCCGATGATGCAGACATCGCAGGTGATGTCCTCTTCAAGGCGGGTAAGCGCCGGCACGCCCTTGGCCGTCGCCGCGTAATAGGAATTGGGATAGGTGCTGGTCATGGGTAAATGATAGACGCGCCGGTGGGTCTCAGGCCAGCGCGCCGGAGGGAGCGGCTGCCGCTCAGCTTATCATTTTAAACGTCAGCGCCTTGTTGCTGTCCGAAAAGGTCTCGTTGAGGTCCATACAGGCTTCCCAAGGCGCGCTGTCGCGGGTGTCTTCAAGCTTCTCTTCGCTTTCCCACTCGGTCAGGAAGGTGACGGTCTTGCCGTCCGTGCCTTCCAGAATGCGCGCGCCGAGATAGCCTTTGGGGGGCGAGCGGTCGAGCTCGCGTTCCTTATAGGCCTTGAGCTGCTGCACGATCGTATCCGGGTCCGATGCTTCATAGGTGATGAGATAGGCGATCGCCATGGGGCACTCCCTGATTTTACCGTTTTGCCTGCCGCGCGCCGCTGCCGGGCGCGGACCAATGTTTGCGCCAGCCTATAGCATGGGCGGGCGTCTCTGTCCTCTTTGAAGCGCTCTAGGGTGCGGCGTTTAAGGGCTGGCCATTGCCTCGTCGCGGCGGCAAGATGCCGCAAAACAACACGAGATAACGGGGAGCTTCCTATGGGACGGTTGAGCGGCAAGGTCGCCATTGTGACGGGCGCGGCAAAAGGCATCGGCGCGGCGACGGCCGAACTTCTGGCCAGCGAAGGCGCCAAGGTTATGTGCACGGATGTGGATGAGGCGGCGGGCCAGGCGCTTGCCGACAAAATCCAGAATGCCGGTCACCTTGCTTCCTTCATGACCCATGACGTGACGAGCGAAGAGGCCTGGGAGAAAGTCACCGCCGAAACGGTGCGCGCCTTCGGCGGGCTGCATGTGCTCGTCAATAATGCGGGCATTGCGCCCGAAGGCCATCCCATCGAGGACATGCCGCTTGAAAGCTGGCGGCGCACGCTCGCCGTCGATCTCGACAGCGTTTTTCTCGGCTGCAAATACGCAATCCGCGCCATGAAGAATTCGGGCGGCGGCTCAATCATCAATATTTCCTCGATCATGGGCCTTGTCGGCACGCCGCGCTCATCCGATTACAATGCCGCGAAGGGCGGGGTGCGGCTGCTCACCAAAGTCGCCGCGCTGGAATGCGCGGAGGCCGGGTACAATATCCGCGTCAATTCCGTGCATCCGGGCTATATCGACACCCCGCTCGTGCGCGGCGTTGTAGAGCGCTCGGAAGAGGCAAGTCCCAATGAAATGCTGGGTCTTCTCTCGATGCTGCATCCCATCGGGCGGCTCGGCACGGCCATGGAAATCGGCAAGGCGATCCTCTTCCTCGCCTCGGATGACTCCTCGTTCGTCACGGGCTCGGAGCTTGTCGTCGATGGCGGCTATACGGCCCGCTAAGCCGAGACATCTCAGCGTAGAAAATTCGCAGCGGCGTTTTTCAGCAGCGCTTCGGCATCGCCTGCAATCTTCCGGGTGATCTCCTCGGCAGGCCGGCTTTGGGTCACAAGGTCCACGGCCTCGCCGATGATAATGGCGGCGGTGTCGAAATCGCCCTTTGCGGCTGCCTCCGCGTAGCGTTCGCCTTCCTGCGCGGCTGCCTTTTCAAGGCCTGCCATGTTGCCGATCCATTTTTCCGAGAAGCTGTTTTTCAGCGTCCGCATGGTCCATTCGCGCGGCCAGGCAATGCCGCGGGCAATGTCGAAAACGGAGCTGCGCTGCGTGTCATCGCCGCTCGCGCCAAGCGCCTGCTCTTTTGCCTTGGCGTGGGAGAGCGCTTCGGGCGCGGCGTAAAAAGCGCTGCCGCACACCGCGCCGCAGGCTCCCAGCATCAAGGCGGCGGCAAGTCCGCGCCCGTCGCCGATACCGCCCGCCGCAATAACGGGCACGTCCACCGCATCGGCAATGGCGGGCACGAGCGGAAAAGTGGCGCGCTTGGCGCCGTGCCCGCCCGCTTCCGTTCCCTGCGCGACGATGAAGTCCGCCCCGGCCTTGGCGGCGCGTTTGGCCTGAGCCAGCGTTTGCACCTGGGCAATGAGCGGGATGCCGCGCTCTTTCACTTGCGGGGCAAAAGGTTCGATCTCTCCGAAGGACAGGAAGATGGCTTTCGGCGCATGATCGAGCGCAAGGGGCAGGAGATGCGGTTTCTGCGCCAGCACCCAAGTGATGAAGCCGACACCGACTTTCTCGTTTCCTGCCTTGGCAAGTTCCCCGCGCAGCCAGTCTTCTTCCATATAGCCCACGCCGATAAACCCAAGCCCGCCCGCCCGGCTGACGGCGGCGGCAAGTTCCCCGCCGCTTACCCCGGCCATCGGGGCAAGCAGCAGCGGAATGTCGATGCCGAACTTTTCAGTAAGCGCGCTGACAAGGGCCATGGGATTTATCCTTTTAAGAGGAAGTTAGGGTCTTGCGGTATTCTTCCACCGGCAGGCCGCCGATGCCCCAATCTTCCATCTCCACTTCATTGATGACGACGACCGTCGTTGCCGGGTTCTTGTTCAGCACTTTGACGAGCAGATCCGTCGCGCCTTTGATCAGTTCTGCTTTCTGCGCCGGGGTCACGCCTTCGCGGGTGATTTTGATATTCACATAGGGCATGGGTGTTCCTCTCTTCAAGCTTCTGCCGTTTCGGGCAGGATATCGTAATGGAAAATCTTCGAGATGATCTGCCATTTCCCGTCGGTGCGGATCAATGTCAGAAAATCGGTGAAATATTTGGGGCCGATCGCGCATTTTACATGCGCAAAGGCGGTATAAGGACCGGCAAACTCGATGGCTTCGATACTGTCGCGCCGCGGCTCGCCCCCGCTTGCAGGTGACGGGCGCTTTGCGACGATGGGCAGATATTCATCCATCCGCAAGTAAAGAAGCGGGGCCTCGGTGGCGCAGGCATAATGCGCCTTGGTGTGAAACACACCGGCCAGCTTTTCCGCGTCGCTGTAATAAAGACCGTCGAAATAATCCTGCAGCGTCTGAACGATGTCGCCAAAGGCTGCCGTGGCATGCGCGGGATGCATGGGATGCCTCTTTAGTAAAGGAGAGGGAAGGGGCCGGCCGGTTTGCGCCGGCCAGCCAGCCGTTTCGTGCTCAAGCGGCGAGAAGGCCTTCCGCCTTCAATGCGTCCTGTACGGCAGGAAGTGCCGAAACGCGGCTCATATAGCCAGCGATATGCGGCCATTTGCCAAGATCGAGACCGATGAAGTTGCTCCAATTGGTCACGACGAAGAAATAGCTGTCGGCCACGGTAAATGTGCCGCCCGTAAGGTAAGCGCGGCCATCGCTCAGCACCGTCTCGAAATAATTCAGCTTCTTTTCGATATTGGCGAGCGCGGCGGGCTTGACTTCATCGGAAATTGGCGCCGCGGCGAAGAAGGGGCCGTAAGCCTTGTGAAGTTCGGAGGCGACATAGTTCAGGTGTTCTTGAACACGCAGCCGCTCCAGCGTGCCGGGCCGCGGGGCAAGGCCGCTCTCCGGCTTCTGATCGCCGATGAACTGCAGAACGGCGGGGGCTTCGGTCAGCACTTCGCCGCCTGCGATTTCCAGCGCCGGGACATACCCTTTCGGCGTCACGGCGAGATAATCGGCGCCGCTTTCCGTGATCTTTTTCTGGGTGTCGACTTTTTCCAGGGTGAAGTCGAGTCCTGCCATCCGCAGAGCGATATGAGGGGCGAGCGAGCAGGCGCCGGGTTTGTAGTAGAGCTTCATCTTGTGTCCCTTGCATTGGGGTGAGCGATGCGCTCTAGCTAGGCAGTAGGCTTTCTATTGTAAATGTACTATCCTTTGGAAACTTTCAGAATCGAGTTTCCATTGGGTAACGAGTTTCCGGCAGCCGATCCTCTGCAGACAGCTTGAAAGCGCGCCCATGCCCCTGAAAATCCGTAAGAACAAAAGCCCGCAGCCGCCCGAAGCCTGTCCGCTTACGGAATGCATGTCGATCATCGGCGGCGCTTGGACGGTGAATGTGATCTGGAGCCTGCGCGCAGGTCCGCGCCGGTTCAGCGAGCTTAGGCTCGACATTCCTCCTGTCTCTCCCAAAGTGCTCACCACAAGGCTGCGCGAGCTTGAAGCGCGCGGGGTGGTGCGCCGCGACGTGAAACCGACCTCGCCGCCTTCGGTGGAATATGAACTGACAGAACTTGGCGCCGAACTGGTGCCGGCGATCGAGGCGATTGTCGATGTCGGCCATAAACTCAAGCAGCAAGCTTGAAGCGATTCGCGTCCGCGCGGTTTAATGGCGCTTCTTTATGGGCGGCGGCGTTTGTGCAATGCGCGAATGGATGCCGGCAGAGAGTAAAAAAACTCACTCATGCGCTTGAATGGCCGTGTGCTGCGGCACTCTTTGCTCACGGCTCGGTGATAAGTCTCAACAGACGGTTGTTCCGGCTGCGTCAATATGGTCTTCTTTGGCGCCGGTTCCTGCGGTTACTCCCAAAGGTTGCATCGGCGGCGCAGGCTCGTTAGAACCTGCGCCTTGCCTTTGATAGGCGGGTGTTTTCATTTGTTTCAGTGAGTTGGGGATCGTTTTGGACAAGCAAGAAGTTAAACGTCTCGAGAAATATTTGCGCGATACGTTCCGCCTGGACACGATCCATGTGTCGGCTCGCCCGCAGAAATCCGACTCTGTGGAAGTGAGCATCGGCGATGAATTTATCGGCGTGATCTTTCGTGACGAAGATGAAGGCGAAGTTTCCTACGCCTTTCAAATGGCGATCCTCGATATCGACCTGCCCGAAAATATTTAAGAATGCATCTGAGCCTGCGCTCCGCTTAAGAAGCGGGCGCCGCTTGGCGGGGCTTTTCAGAAAAGCTGTCCACCAGCGTCTGGATGTTCCGGTCGATCGCCGCCCAGTTTTTTAACCGGGCGCGCTTGTAGCGGTAGGTCAGCACGAGCCCGCTCGGCAGCACTTTCGTGCGTGAGCAGGAGGGGCTGAAAATCACCGGTGTTTCACGGAAGCAGAGCAGCAGCAGCATTTCTCCCTGCTCGTCCGTGGCGAGGAAAAGATCCTGGTCGCGGTAGCCCGAGCCTTCGGCAAAGGCGTAATGCTCCCGCCCGTTCATCACTTCCTTGGGCTCTTCCCCGGAAAAATAGCGGCTATAGACGGCGGCAAAGCGCTGGTCTTCGGGCAGCGTCATGTCGCCGGCTTTCAGGCTGAAAAGGACGACGCGGGAATTCGGGCTGTTATCCTCGAAAAGGGCGCGCTCTTCAGGGCTGAAGGGCGTGAGATCCGGCAGGAGGGCGTGGAGGGCCAGCTCTTCCTGCGTGCCGCCGCGCTGGGCCGGGTAGCGGGTGAAGTGCGAGGGCACATAGAGCGTCTTGCCGCCCACGCTCACCTCGACAATCTCGTCGCTCGCCGTCGCCTTGGGGCTGAGGCCGAGCAACTCGTTGGCGGAGGGGCCGAAATAGTAATAGAGGAAGATTACCGACAGGCCGAGAATGGCAAGGGCGGCAACAAGCGGAATGAGCCAGGCGGGGCGTTCCTTTACGGCTGCATCCATGTGACCACTCGCTTCCTTCCTTGAACGGGCTGACTTTCTGGCGGGCAGGCTGTCCGGCGAGGCCGGACCCTCGATCCCTTAAAGCCGGCGCATCTTAGCCGTCCCTCCGGGCAACTTGAAGGGAGCCCGGCGTTCCCTTTTGAGACAGATTGGCCGCGTTTGGCCCGCCTGCTGCGCAGAACGGCACAATGAGGCGGGGCCGGGATCGGCCGCTGTCTCTCCTCCGTTCCGGCGCATTTCACTATAACTGCCTGATTTTTCTTAATTTTTCGTCGCCAGATCCCTGTTTCCGCGAAAATGGGGACCGCGGACGCGTGTTGGTACGCGCCTTGCGCCCGCGTTGGCATGATCACGTTCGTTCTCAAAGTGATGATGTTGCTGGGGTTTGTCGCCTATGCGGGCGGGCCTACGGATGCTGTTTTGGTCTGGTCTGGGGCCAGCACGGCGCCGGTTTCCCCTTGCATCGCCGATTCTGCGCGCTGCGCCATGGCCAAGGCGGAAGTTTTGCCGCTCGACGGCCGGATCATGGCGCCGCCCGGGGCCGATCTGGCGCAACTGGAAGGTGCGGGCCACCCGCTTCGGCCGGCGCTGGCCGATGAGTTTGCGGTGGTGAACCGGGGGGCAGAGTGGGATGGCGGCCAAAGTGCCGGCCAGAATTCCGGTCAGAATTCCGGTCAGGGCGGCCCGCTCTTTGAGAACGCGGCGGAAAACGAGGCAAAGCCGTAAGGCGCTGGCTGCGGGGCAGCCATGGGAGCAGGGATAATGCACGAGTTGATGGTGTTCTTTTTGACGTTGGTAACCGGCTATGTGGCTGCCGGGTTGACGGGCAGTTTCTACCGGCTGGTAACCAATAAGCCGGCCAGCTTTCAGATGTGGCAGGAATCGACGGCGGGGCTCGTCATGGGGGTGTGCACCCTGGTTTTCGCCGGACCGACGGTCATCCTGCGTAATGCGATGCGCGCTCAGGTCATCGAAAACCGCCCGCCGTTCTGGCTCCTTCTGAGCACGCTGATCGCGTCTTTCTGGAGCTTTCTGGTCGGTATTTTCATTCTGTCCCTGGTGTTGGCTTAAGAAATCAGGGTGACGTAAGTATCTGTTTTTATTATGTGTTTCTTTTGTAGGGGGGGTCGGCAAGCCTTTGGTAAACATGCCGAATCTGACTACTTGACTATTTGTCAGTAAGTTCCTATCTATAACATGTGCAATGCAGCACGGATGCTGCGATGCAAAACAAAGATAGGACGCCCCCCATGCGCTCAACGCTTTGGAACATTCTTTCTGTCACCGCTATCGTGCTGATCGCGGCCGGGTTTGAATTCGGTCTTCTGGCTGCGCGCGACGCGTTTTTCTGTGCCTTTGCTGTGCTGGCCATTTATACCGGCCATCAGCTGATCGCATTTGAGAACCAGCCTTTCGGCAATGCCGTTGCGGCGCTTTTCACGAAACCGGAAGGGCGCCGTGCCCGGACCGATTATCTTTCCTTCGTGGGATCGGCTGCGCTGGGCACGCTCGTTGTGGTTCAGGCGTTGACTTATCTCTGATTTTTGAGGAATTGCGTCTTCTTCATGTGAAGGAAGACGGAACAAGTAGTGGGGACAGCTCCCGGTATATGCCGGTGGAGCCTTCTTGAAAAAGAGGTGGTCCCGAACTGACCAAGCCCGCGGCATTCGTGCCGCGGGCTTTTGTTTTAGGGGGGGGCCCCGTGTTGCCCGTCAGGCCTCGCGCGTGATGGCCCGCCGGTTGCGGATCCCCCGCACGCCGCGGCGCAGCCCCATGCCGCCCAGCCAAGTTGCAATGCCCGCGACAAGCGCCCAGGCCCAGGAGAGCAGCCAGAGCACGAAATTCGCCAATGTCTTGAAGGCGCGCAGGCTTGTCTTGCCCGTCAGCTCGATGATACCGCGCGTCTTCGGCCCGAGCGTCTTGCTCATGCGGGTGATGCGGGCAAGGTCGCCGCTGTTTTCCACATAGCGCATCAGACGGATGGTTTCGGCGGGACCTGCCGCGCGCTGCAGCGCGCTGACGTCGCTGACAACGGGCGTGAGCTTGGCGAAGGAAACATTGTCCGCATACTCCCCAACCGCCCGCCGCGTGGCGGAAAGATCGCCAAGGCTTGTCGTTTGCAGCGTTTCCTTCAGCTTCTTGAAATTGACCGCTTCGGAAAGCAGCCGGCGCAGCTCGCTTGCAAAGCTCGCGGTGAGCGTACCGGCTTTCTTGGCGACCTTTAAAAGCGAGAGCCCGGCCTTTGCAGGCAAAGCGGCGCCGCCCGAGCCGACAGTCGCAGCCGTTGCCGCAACGCCTGCAACCGAGAGCCCGAGAATGAGGGTCGAATAGTCTTCACCGCGCACCATTTTTTCGCCTTCCCCCGCAATGTCGCGCACATCGCCGATGACCGTGAGATCCGAGGTGAGCGCGCCCATGAAGCTCGCCGTATCGCTGCCGCGTCCATAGACGAAACCTTCGAAGAAGGAACCGCCGGTGCGGCGGATATTGTTCGTCAGCGAATTGGCGTCATCGAGCGCGGCGCGTGTTTCATCGGAAAGGGGAATGGAGGCGTAATCGGCGATCTCCGCATAAAGCTGCGCATCGGCGTAGTCGTCTTCTTCAAGCGCAGCGGCGATGCGTGCCTCGATCTCTTCGGGGCTCACCGTCGCGCGAAGTTCGGCCTGGATAAGCGGGCCTGCCGGGATCCAGTCTTCCTCGACATATGGATCGAGCCAGCCTTGCTGGTATGCAAAGAAGAACGCTGCCGGTAAGCCGATGAAAAGCAGAACGACCGTATTGAAGAGCCGCATGGAACCCCCGTTTCCCTTTGGCTGGGCGCGTGCCTAAGGGCGCGCGCAAGCAGACACATAGAGTGCTTGAGCGCCCGCCCCGATGCAACCGGCATGGTTAATGCGCGGGGCTTAGCCGACTTTGCCGCCGCCTTTGCGCGTAATGACGACAATGGACGGGCGGGGCGGCATTGCCGGGTCGAAATCCGGCCAGCGCGTTGCCGGGTCCGCATAAGTCGACGGGCGGCCATGGGGCGCATAATCCTCCGCACCGTCGGCGCCTGGATGCTGCACGGCAAGGAAAAGCGCTTCGCCGTCCGCGGTAAAGCGGGGCCCGCACATTTCAGCGCCCACCGGCACGCGGAAGAACATGCGCCCGAGCCCGCGCGTTTCGCCTTCCGTGCTGAGCGCCCAGAGCCCGTCGGCGCTGCCGGAGGCTTTTGGCCAGCCTTTGCCCTGATCGGTCGCGACCCAGAGGCGGCCCTGCGGATCGACTTCCAGATTGTCCGGGCAGGCGAACCAGCCATTGGCGCTGGTCTTTTCGTTGAAGGCGGCGCCTATCTCAGGTTTGGCTGGATTGCCCGCTTTCACTAGCAGGTCCCAGGTGAACTTTCGTGCGCTGTGATCGCCGCCCTCCGGCGTGATTTCGACGATCTGGCCCCAGATATTGTGGGCGCGTGGATTGACGGCGTCCGTTGCTTCTTCCCCGCGTTTGGAATTATTGGTGAGCGCGGCATAGACGCGGCCCGTCTTCGGGTTGGGCTGCACGTCTTCGGGCCGGTCGAGCGGTGTTGCATCCAAAATGTCGGCGGCACGGCGCGTTTCGATCAGCACATCCGCCTGGCTCTCAAAACCGTTCGAGGCGTCGAGGCCGTTCTCACCGAAGACAAGCGGCAACCATTCGCCGCTGCCATCTTCTGCAAAGCGGGCGACATAGAGCGTGCCCTCGCTCAGCAGGTTCATGTTTGCCCGTCTGTTGCCGGGATCGACTGCCGCAGCGCTGATGAATTTATAAAGATATTCAAAGCGCTGATCGTCGCCGGAATAGATGACGACGCGGCCATCTTCCGCAAGCACGGTTTCGCAGCCTTCATGTTTGAAGCGCCCAAGGGCGGTGTGTTTAACAGGTGTGGAGGCCGGGTCATAAGGATCGACTTCGACGATCCAGCCGAAGCGGTTCGCTTCGTTCGGTTCCTTGTTGATGTCGAAGCGCTCATCGGCAATGAACCAGGGATAAAACCCGCCCGGTATGCCGACGCGTTCGTAATTGCGTTTTTCGGGATGCTCATCGAGGCTGCCTGCGAAATAGCCGTGGAAATTTTCTTCGGCCATCAGATAGGTTCCCCAGGGCGTCATGCCGCCGGCGCAATTGTTGAGCGTGCCGGTGACTTTGCGCCCGCTTGGATCGGCAGATGTCTTCAGGCGCGCATGGCCTGCGGCAGGGCCGTCCAGCATCATTTCCGTTTTAAGCGCGCTGATGCGGCGGTTGAAAGGGCTATCGGTGACGGGCGCCCATTTGCCGTCCGTCTTTTTCACCTCGACGATCGTGCCGCCATGCGCTGCCATGGAAATGCGCGCCATCTGCGGCGTATAGGCAAGGCGCGGGTCGGCCGCTTCGCTGAGCGCGCGGTGCATCAGCGGATCGTTCGTGAACTCGTGATTGACGCAGAGCAGGGCATGGGGGCTTTCTTCATCGCCGAAAGGCAGCGGGGTCAGGCCCAGAAAGTCGTTATTATAACCGAACTGTTTAAGCTGAGCGGCGGGGCTCTGGTTTTCCGGATCGAAGGGCGGGGAATCGGCAAAGAGCGGATCACCCCAGCGCAAAAGAATATCCGCGTCATGACCCGGCGCGACGTGATGGGTTTCATCGACACCGTGGGCGATTTCGTCGAAATTGAAACCGGGAATGCCCGCTTCCCCTTCCTCGCTGCAGCCGGCAAGCGCGCCCGAGACGCCGAGCGCCAGCACCGCGCTCGATGTGCCTTGCAGGAAAGACCGGCGGCTGAAACGCGCCGCTGCGATGTCGCTAAAGGGGCGCGCCATGGGGCGCGGAACGGGCCGGTCCTCACTGCGTTCATATTTTTCCAAGGCAAGAAAATTTTCGTTGCTGGCGCGGGTGCGGGAAGTGTCGCTCATGGCCTCGGTTCTGCCTCTCAAATCTGACGGGTGCGTTTCTTCCATCCTATTGCGCGCAGACGGCAAATCCATGACAGATTTATCTTTTCCGTGGCATAGTCCGGCCAGCAAGAAGAACCGGCAACGGCAAAAGCACGGCGCGCTCCGCGCGGCGTTTCAAGGAGGCATTCATGGCGATTTATAAGCTGGGAGACGTCACCCCCATCCTGCCCGGAGAGGGACAATACTGGGTCGCGCCCGATGCGCAGGTGATGGGCAATATCGAACTCAAGCATCAGGCGAGTGTCTGGTTCGGCGCGGTGCTGCGCGGGGATAATGAGCGCATCACCATTGGCGAGAATTCCAACGTGCAGGATGCTTCCGTGCTGCACACGGATATGGGCTATCCGCTGACGCTCGGCAAGAACGTCACGATCGGCCATAAAGTGATGCTGCATGGCTGTACGATCGGCGACAATTCGCTGATCGGCATCGGCTCGATTATTTTGAACGGCGCGAAGATCGGTAAGAACTGCCTGATCGGCGCGAACTCTCTCATCACCGAGAACAAGGAAATTCCGGACAACTCCGTCGTCATGGGCTCGCCGGGCAAGATCGTGCGGCAATTGTCCGAAGAAGAAGGCGGCGCATTGAAACTGTCCGCCGATCATTATGTGGAAAACTGGAAGCGCTATGCGGCGGGGCTGAAGCCGGCCCGATGACCGGTTAACGGGTTCTTTCGCCCGCTGCCTTATAATGGATAGTGGAAGCGGCCCGGTCTTTCTTGTGCCGGTCCAAAAGTGATGCGTTGGGGAGTGGGGACGTGCAAGCTCGTGGCTGTGATTTTGCCTGGCAGGGGCGCTGGGGGCGGATTCTGACCTGTCTCATCCTCCCGGTTTTCGTGCTGTTTTCCGCCGAAGCCGAGGCCCGCTCTTTCAGCGGTGTTTATACGGGCCTTGCCGAAGCTGAAGGCTACCGCCTCACGGTGACGGAGGTAGATGCCCGCATTGCAGGGCAATTGCGTCCGCCCGGTCAATCCGCTTTCGCATTAAACGGGCATAGAACCGGCGCCGCCGCCCAAGGGCTTTTGAAGCGCGGCGCGGAGACCTTCTATTTTCATATGGAAGAGCGCCCGCTCGGGCTGCAATTCCTGCTTATCCCGGCGGGACCCGATGACGAGCCTGACATCGCTGAGGCGGTGGAAATGTCTTTTTTGAAAGAGGGACTGCGCCTGCCGGATGCGCCGGAGGAAAAGCAGAAAGAAGAAGAGGTGCCGGCGCCCGTTACCTCCCAGCCATTGCCCAAGGACATTCTCGGATTTCTGGAAGCCTTCCGCCGTCTTGAGCCGAAGGAACTCGCGCAAGTTTATGGCGGCCTGTCGGGGGGCGAGCGCGATCTCGTGCAGCTTTTCGATCATGTGGCCGCCGAGCTTTTATGGCGTATCTGTACGGGCGCGCCCCCGCATGAAGGGTTCTCCGCGCGTCAATTGGAGGTACTTTTGGAGCGCCAGCAGACAGGCTGCGAAGAGTATCTTGTGCTGGTCGGCAAGGTGCGCGATGCGGGGCTGACCGGCGAGTTTGTGCGCAAGGTGAATTTCCAGCTCGATATTCTGCGTGAGACGGTGCGCTGCGACAGGGGCGAGGAAGCTGGCCCGCGCTGCATCGATATCGGCGCCATGCGCGCACCGCTGATTGCCCGCTGGCGCCCGGCCAAATCCATCATGGAGCGTCTGGCTGGCGATGCGCCCCCGGTGCGCAGCGAAGGGAACGGGCCTCATGCCGCGCCGGTTGCCGTCCTGCCGCAGGAAAATCCGGCCCGTGAGGCGGGAGAAGAAAATGCGCTGCTGCCGCTTGCCCGGCCCGGCGCGGAAGAGGCATCGGAACCCGCGCCTGCGCCGCTGCCATTGACGGCAGGCGGGCTCAGGCTGCCCTTGGCGCGCCCTTGAAGCCGCAGCAAAAATAAGAAGAAATCAGGTTGGTTTGCGCCAGACGCGGCGGACCTTGGCGTCCATCTCCGGCCCGAAATTGAACCAGGCGATCCGGTCCGATGTGGCATCGGAAATGAAAAGCTGATCCATGCGGCCGATATGCTGGCTGAGCTGGTTGAGCAGGCCGGGCGCGGATGTCTTGGCGCTCAGCACCCAGGCATTGCTGGCGATCTTCATGGCGGGACCCGCGGACATCAGTGCCCGTTCGAGTTCCGGTCCATGGTGCGATTTGATTTCGGCGATGATGACGAAATTATTCGTCTCGGGCCGTTTGCGCCGGTCGACCTGGCCTTTGGCAGGACCGTAGGCGGGGCGGTCATCGCCGGTATCGGCGGCTCTGCGGTTCGCGCGCCGGTCGGGCTGTGTGCTGGCCTGAAGGCCAGCTTCCGCACCAGTCTGCGCACCCGGCTGCGCGGGCGCGCTGCCGAAGTGAACGGCGAAGACGCTCACATCCTTGGCGAATTTCCAGTCCTCGCTGCCTGCAGGCGCGATAACGCTTTGCGCCACGATCCGGCCTTCGCCGATATACCGCTCCATGGCGTCTTGCGAATAGGGACCGTAGATCTGGTCGCCATATTTCAGTGTCCAGAAGGTCTTTGTTTCGCTCGCCGCTTGCGGCTGCCCGGATTGTTCTTCGGCGGCCGGAGCGGCGGCTTCCGCAGAAGCTGGGCTTGCGGTGCCGGTTTCGCCTGCAGCCTCCGGCCGGACATCGCCAGCGGGCGCGGCCGTCTCTGCCATGTCGGGTTCTGCCTGGTTGATCTGGGCGCTCATCCCCTGTGTGCCTTGATTCGAAACGGATTTGTGGCGGCTTTTCACCACAAGGCAACTTAACGGCAGAATGCTTAATGGAGGCTTACCCCGGGCTGCCGCAGCGTCCGATTACGAGAATTTGAAGTCTTGGGCGCGGGACAGGCCCCTGGCTTGTTCTTGGGCGCCGCGCGCGGCAAATTGGAAGAAATAAAGCGCTGTTCGGGTAAGGCGGGCGGCTAACAGGGAGCAACAGATGGCTGATTATGAATTCTGCTCGGTGGAGCGCGAGGGGCACCTTTTGATCGTGACGATGAACCGTCCCGACCGCATGAACTCGCTGCACCCGCCGGCCAATTTCGAGCTGGAAAAAGTCTTCAACGATTTTGCCGCCGATCCCGACCTTTGGGTGGCGATCATCACCGGGGCAGGCGAGCGCGCTTTTTCGGCAGGCAACGATCTGAAATACCAGGCCGAAGGCAACAAGCTGGAAGTGCCGGCCACGGGCTTTGCCGGGCTCACCGCGCGCTATGATCTCAACAAGCCGGTCATTGCCGCGGTAAACGGCGTTGCCATGGGTGGCGGCTTTGAAATCGCGCTGGCCTGCGATCTCATCATCGCCTCCGACAAGGCGAACTTCGCACTGCCCGAGCCCAAAGTTGGCCTCGCTGCGCTGGCGGGCGGTCTCCACCGGCTGCCGCGCCAGATCGGCCTGAAGCAGGCCATGGGTATGATTCTGACGGGGCGCGTTGTGGGCGCGGAAGAAGGGCGCCAGCTCGGTTTCGTCAATGAAGTCGTGCCCGCCGATCAGCTTCTTGAGGCGGCCAAGCGCTGGGCCGGGCTGATCATGGAATGCTCGCCCATGTCGATCAAAGCCTCGAAAGAGAGCGTTTATAAAGGGCTCGACGAAGCCAATCTTGAAAAGGCGGTGAACGGAAAATATCCCGCCGTCGCGGCTCTTTTCAAAAGCGAAGATCTTATCGAAGGCCCGCGCGCCTTTGCCGAAAAGCGCAAACCCCAATGGAAGGGCCGGTAACAGCCGGTTCCTTCCGCTTTCACTTTCTCAGGGCTTGAAACTGTGCCAGCCGGCCCCGCCTCGCGACGGGACCGGCCTCGACAGGACCAGGCCCAAGGGGGGTGAAAGGGCCTGATCGGGGGGATCGTGGGGCAGGCGGAGCCTGCCCGATCTCCTAATTCACGCTCTGCTTCAAGACGCCTTCTTCAAGCGGCTTTTGCAGGTTTGAGGTGCCTTCCGGCGCTGCGGCAGGCTTTTGCAGAGCCGGGCGCTTCGGCACCTCGGCGCTGGCAAGGCGGATTTCCGCTTCCCGTTCGGGGTCGAGATTGACCCACATGTAAGGATGGGTGCGGGACTGGCGTTTCACCCAGCTATAGGGCGTGTCTTTCCAGAGCACGATATTGGCGGCCTGATTGTCGAGCGCGTAATCGCCCTTGTCGGTGACGGCGGTGAGGACGGCATGACCGGCCCCGTTCCATTCCTTCACCACCGAGAGCAGCAGCGCATCCGCAGGCCAGCCGCGCTCGATCAGCAATTTACGCTTGAGCAGGGCGTAGTCTTCGCAGTCGCCGCCTTCTTCACCCGGATAGGCCCACCATTCGGCACGGCTATAAAGGTCGATATCTTCGACCGGCCGGATGGCTTTGTTGACGTAATCGTTCACCTCGTTGAGCTCGCGCCATTTTTCGGGCGTCAGCTCGACGCTGGAGGGCGTCTGGGTGCCGGTTTCGCACTCCGCGGCATGGCGCAGGCAAAATCCGATATAGCCGAAGGGGGGAACGACCTGAGAGCCCGCTTCCATGGAAACGGGTTGAAGGGCTCCGGCCGGCGCCAAAGGCTTACCGGCTTTGAGCCCGGACGTCGCATCCGGCGCAATAGTCTGGCACCCCACCAGATACAGCACCAATGCGACGCTGATAACTAAACGCATCAAGAACATTGTACTTACCCCGATCTTTCGATCCTGTATTGGGTAAGTTACACGTCTCGAGTTTCTATATTTCCAAAATTGGAGTATGTATTTGAGATAAGTTCAGCGAGTATTTATATATACTTTTATTATCTCTTATTTTTATTTGTATTCAATTTTCAGATTTCTTTTCGAATAATTTGAGGCAATTTCGTCTGGTCCTCCCGGGCGGGCGCAAAGAAAAACGGGAGACGGCGGTGCCATCTCCCGTTTCAAACCGCTTCAGCGTGCGCTCTTATCCGCCGATGATTTTCCAGGTGCCGTCACCCTGGCGGCAGGCCGTGCCGGTCGCCTGTTCCGGCTGGCCGTCGATATAGATCGTCTGCTCGAACTCGCGGCAATTGCGCCCGCCCTCACCTTGGTAGGTGCTGACCGGCGTCACCGTGCCCCAATGTCCGCTATCGGGGTTGCGCCAGGTGGCGCTCTGGCCTGAAGGGTAGCGCTCCAGCGAAGACTGGGTGGTGTCGTACATATAGGACTGGTCCTGGCAGGTCAGATTGCGCGCGGCCTGATTGCCCGCAAAGCCGCCCAGCAAGGCGCCGCCGATCGTGGCGGCTGTCTTGCCCGAACCGCTGCCGATTTTCGAGCCGAGAAAACCGCCGAGCGCCGCCCCGGCAAGCCCGCCGAGTACGCCTTCGGTGCTGTCCACGGCGCACTCGGCCCGCGCCGGCGCGGCTTGGGCAAAAGCCAGGCCCGCGGCAAGCAGGCCGATGGTCAGAAAGCGAAAATGCATGAACCGCCTCATTTTCCGTTCTCCTGCGAACAGAGGCTAATGCGCCCCATCAAAGCTCGAAGAATCGGCGCTGAGTGTGTCTTCAATATGGCGAACGGTGGGGCCATGGGCTTTGCGTTTGGAGCCTGAAAAAGCAGCCCGGGGCAGCGCGCCCATGGCTTCGGCCTTTGCGGCGGCGGTGCTCATTAGCGCGTCCGGGGCAGCGGTTTCATCAAGGAAACCGGCGGCAACCGCGCTTTCAGGATCGAAGATGCGCGCATGGACGGTGGCCTGGTCGAACAGCGGCGCGGGCACGCGGTCGCGGGCGAAATGCAGCAGGAAAAGCGGTGTTGTCATGCCGATCGCCACTTCATTGAGCCCGATCTTGAATGTGCCTTCCGCCCCGATCCGGTAATCGGAGGCAAGCAGCAAAAGCCCGCCCGCGGCCAGCGCATGGCCGGTGCAGGCGGTGATGACGGGCAGAGGGTACATATAAAGGCGGGTGAGAAGTTTGGCGCCGGAGCCCACCAGTTCCTGCACGGCTAGCGGCCCGCCGCTCATGACCGACAGATCGAAGCCCGCGCAGAAGCGGCCTTCACGCCCGGAGAGCAGAATGGCGCTTGCTTCTTTTTCGGCTTTGTCGAGCGCGCCGTTCAGCGCGCCGATCATCTCATGGCCAAGCGCGTTGGCGCGCCCGTCATCCATGCGGATTTCGGCAACGCCGTTCCTCACTTCGTAGCTCAGCAGATTGTCTGACATGGGTTCCGCCCCGTTTTTGATTCTCTGACGGGGCAGTTTAACGGCCACCGCGCAGGGCGGATAGCGGGGCGTCCCTGCATCCTTGCGGCCTGTTTTGCTAATTTGGCGCGATTATTCGGTCAGATGCGAGGCGTCGGTCGGCAGCTCGGTTGCCAGATTGTCGAAATGCACGCCGATCCCTTCCGGCGTGTGACGCACGACGCGGCCGGTCATGCGGCCCACCTGCACACGCGAATCGATGGGCGGGCGCAGATCGGTTTTCAAATGCGCCCCGCTCAGCGACATGTCGAGCACGCGGCATTCGGTGCGCTCACCATTGGGCAGGATCAGGCGGGAAGCTGCGCCAAGGCCCGATTCCTTCGGCGTGATGCGCGGGAACTGGCGTTGGCTTTCGGCAGAGGCGGCAGGCAGGCGCTGGTTTTCGAACAGCCAGCGGATACGTTCGGCAACCCGTTCGCGCCGCGGCGTCACCAGATGGATTTCGACGCAAAACCCGCCATTGATCATCCGCACGACCTTGCCTTCAAAACGGCCCAGATCGTTGAGATAGATGATGACCTTGTCGTCGAGATTCGCCGGAGCGGGGGTTGAAAGCGCGATGCCGACCAAAGAGATGTCGAGCACGCTGCAGGTGAACTCCTCGCCAGCCGGCGTCATCAGCCGGCCGTCGACGGAAAGCTCTTTACGCTCCGCACGGCGGCGATCTTCGTTCAATTTCTTCTCCTGCATGACAGGCGCGCCCCTTTGAACTGCCGATTCTGCATGGTGTTCTTTGCCGTTTATCCTAGGACAGGAAAGTTAATGAGTTGCTTCAGTTCCGCGCGGCATTGCTGGCCTAAACACTTCTTTTCGCGCTATAAGACTAAAGCGGTTAACCTTACTTAGGACAACCCAGGACCAAAGAACAAGCCGTTTCGAGCGGCGCAATGGGGCCGCAGGGCGCGGCCGAAGATGAGGGCATGATGCGGGGCACGGCACAAAACACGGTGAAAAACGGTTTCCGGGGGAAGGCAATCTATTCGGTGCTCGCTTCATCAGGAGCGGCGCTTAAATATGCCGCGTTTCTTTTTCTCGGTCTGGCCGTCGCGGCTTGTTCCTCGAGCCTTTATGACGATGCGCTGGAGACGGTGCCGGGCGGCACCGCTTTTCAGCAGGCGCTTTATCGTTCCTATCTCAATCTGGCGACGGCCCGTGACGGGCAAGGCGCGGATGAGCAGGCCGAGTTCTATGCCGCCAAGGCGCTGGAAGCGGCGGGCGGCGTCGATGTCGAGCCTTTGGCGGCGATTGCCAGCGTGGCCGAGACGGCCGATGCGCGCCAGCGCCTGACGGCGGCCTTCAATCTCGGCGCCAAGGAAGCCGAGCCCGACATGGCTGCGGTGGCGCAGACCGCTTATGATTGCTGGGTGCATGAGATCGCCATGGATTCGGGCGCCGCGCCTGCCTTTGAATGCCGGGGCCGCTTCCTTTCCTATATCAGCCGCCTTGAAACGGCCCTTGCTCCGGCCCCCGCGCCGGTCGCGCAGGCGCCTCAGCCGGCGAATTTCACCGTCTATTTCGGCTTCGATGAATGGTCGCTTTCCGCCGAGGCGCTGGAAGTGCTCAACACCGTCATCGAGACGGCGCGCGCGGGCGGCCATGGCCTTATCCGTGCGGAAGGGCATACGGACACTTCGGGCCCGGCCTCATATAATGACGGGCTTTCCGTGCGCCGTGCGGAAATCGTGAAAACGGTGCTGGTGGAAATGGGCGCGCTGCCCGAAGCGATCGAGACGATCGGCTATGGGGAAACCCGGCCGGCCGTCGCGACAGGGGACGGGGTCCGCGAGCCCTTGAACCGGCGCACCCTGGTCACGCTGATCCCATAAAAGCTTAAAAGGGCCATCGCGCCCGCTTTGGCAAAGATGACGCTTGCGTCATCTTTGCTGACATATCACAATTCGGCAAAATCAGAACAAAGGCCAAATGGCCGAGCCTAAATGGCTGCGCAGGGAGTGAGTTGCCGGAACAAGGCCGCCGCATCTGCCTTTGCCAGGGAAGCTGTGGAGAAGGGAAGCTTATGACACGTTACGATTACATCATTGTCGGGGCCGGCAGCGCCGGCTGCGTTCTGGCCAACCGCCTGTCCGCCGATCCGAGCAAGAAAGTGCTGCTTCTGGAAGCTGGCGGCAAGGACAAGAGCGTCCTCTTTCATATGCCTGCAGGCGTGGGCAAGCTGATCGGCAATGAATTCGCCAATTGGTATTACTGGACCGAAGGCCAGCCTCATCTGAACAACCGCAAGCTTTACTGGCCGCGCGGCAAGGTGCTGGGCGGTTCGTCCTCCATCAACGGCATGATCTATATCCGCGGCCATGCGCGCGACTATGACATGTGGCGCCAGATGGGCCTTGAGGGCTGGGGCTTTTCCGATGTGCTGCCCTATTTCCGCCGCTCGGAAGGCAATGAGAACGGCAATGACACGTTCCATGGCGGCGACGGGCCGCTCGGCGTTTCCAATGGGCGCAGCCCCAACGTGCTTTTCGATGCCTTCGTCGAGGCGGGCAAGCAGGCGGGCCATCCTTATACGGATGACTTCAACGGCCCGCAGCAGGAAGGCGTCGGTCCCTACCAGCACACGATCAAGAACGGCCAGCGCTGCAGCGCGGCCAAGGGCTATCTTGTGCCTGCGCTCGGCCGTCCCAATCTGACGGTGGAAGTGGAAGCGCTGACCTCGCGCATCCTCTTTGAAGGCAACAAGGCCGTCGGCGTTGAATATGTGCAGAAGAAGCAGACGCAGAAAGCTTATGCCGATGCGGAAGTCATTCTGTGCGGCGGCGCAATCAACTCGCCTCAGACGCTCATGCTCTCAGGCATCGGCAAGGCCGATTACCTGCGCAAATTCGGCATCGATGTCGTGGCCGATCTGCCAGGTGTCGGGCAGAACCTGCAGGACCACCTCGATTGCACGGTGATCCAGGAATGCCCGGAGCCTGTCACGCTGCATAGCCAGGTTTCGAACCCGCTCAAGCAGCTGATGACGGGTATGCAATATGTCTTCTTCAAGTCGGGTGTCGGCACCTCGAACGGGCTTGAGTCCGGCGGCTTCCTGAAGACGCGCAAGGAACTGGAAGTGCCGGATGTGCAGATCCATTTCGTGGCCGCCTTCATGCGCGATCATGCGCGGATCAAGTCCGACCGCCATGCTTATACGACGCATATCTGCCAGCTGCGCCCCGAAAGCCGCGGCTTTATCGGGCTGAAGAGCGTCGATCCTTCCCAGGCGCCGCTCATCCAGCCGAACTATCTGGAAGCGGAAGCCGACCGCATCGTGATGCGCGAAGGCGTGAAGATGGTGCGCGAGATTTTGGCGCAGAAGGCGATGGACCCTTACCGGGGCGCGGAATTCTGGCCGGGTGAAGACGTCAAAACCGACGAGCAGATCGATGCCTGGATCCGCGAGACGGCCGAGACGATCTATCATCCCGTCGGCACCGCCAAGATGGGCAAGGACAACATGGCTGTGGTGGACGAGCGCTGCCGCGTGCACGGGCTGGAAAACCTGCGCGTCGTCGATGCCTCCGTCATGCCGACGCTGGTGGGCGGCAATACCAACGCCCCGACCATCATGATCGCGGAGAAGATTTCCGACGACATGCTGGGCAAGGCGCCGCTGCCGCCGGAAAATGTCATGATTGCCGAGGACCGCGAGGTCGCGTAAGCACCGGTAAGACAGGTCAAAAGAAAGCGGGCCCTTGCAAAAGGGCCCGCTTTTGTTTGGGGGAACGTTTCGTTCAGGCGGAACGGGCAAGCGCTGCCGGGCTGCGCGCGCCGCTGCGGGCCATGGCCCAGGCTTCACCTGCCGCCCACATGGCGATACCGAACAGCAGCACGTCTTTGATCAGGAAGCCGGCCGTATCCTCGCTAATGCCTGGCGTGGTGAAGAGAAAGCTAACCGTCACGACGAGCGAACCGGCCGCGCCCAGGCAGCCGATGGCGGCAGCGCGGGGCAGGAAACGGCGGGCGAAGATTGCAAGGGCGATGGCAAGTTCCACCACGCCGATCACATTTGAAGCGCCCTGCGCGCCGAAACCGGCATGCAGCCAGGAAAGGAACGGGCTGTGAATGAGCAGCGGCTCAATGGCCGCGGCTTCCTCAGGGGTGAACTTGTAAAGGCCGAAGGCGAAGAAAATCAGGCCGAGCCCGTAATAGGCGACGGCGCGGCCGATCTTTTCCGCATAGCCGAAATAGGCGGCAAGCTGGGTGTCGTTCATGTGGGGTCTCCTCCTCTGGGCGCTTTGGGGTTGGGCTCAATGCGGGGCGCCGGCCGCTTCAAGCTCTTCATAGGTGCGGTGGACGGGGCAGGCGTCATGGCCGCACATGCCGTCATCGCACAGGCGGCACATGCGCCCGGCGCTGACAGCGTCCACGGTCAGCGCTGCAAGTAATTTATCCAGCAACGGCAAGAGGGCTTTGCGTTCTGTTTTTGTCAGCCCGCCCAGAACGGCGCTGAGCGCCTCTTCGCGCGCGGCGAGAATGGTTTTGCGCATGCGCTGACCTTTATCCGTCAGCTCCAGCGCCACCTCGCGCCTATCCTCGCCAGGGCGGCGGGTGAGAAAGCCTTGAGCGGCCAGCTTCTCCGTCAGGCGCACGGTTGCCGAATGGCTGAGGTCGAGCAGGGTGCTTGCCTCTGACACCGTGCCGCCGGGGTAAAGACCGAGCGAAACGATGAGTGCGCAGGACGACGCGCTGAGCCCCGTCAGGCCGGTGGCGGTTTTGATCTGCGCGTCGCTTGCGGCAAGGGCCAGCGCGCCAAGGCGGTTGGTGAGCTGTTTCTCTGTCATGGGGTTATTATATGCATGATGCATATAATAAGAAGACACCCGCCCATCACTCTCCCGTGAGCCACAAAAAACGGGCCCCTCGAAAGGGGCCCGTTCATTTGGTGGAACAGAGGAAGAAATCAGGATTCGAAGACTTTTCCCGGTACCGTGCCGGTATTCGGAACTTCGGATTTGATCAGGCGCAGATAGGGCCGCTCTGCATTGAGGCGCTGGCGGCGCGCGGCAAGGCTCGGAATACCGGCATGAATGCGCGGCGGAACCTGCCGGGCAATGCGCGGGGCGAGCGCTGCGGCGGTGGATTTGGGCATTTGCTCCGGATCGATGAGCTGAATGCGGTCGATCCACTGGCGGGTCAGCATTTGATCGCCGAGCCAGGCCGGATTTTCCAGCGGCACGGCGGCGCCGATGATGCGGGTGAGGGCGCCATTGTCCTGAGCCAGCGGCAGCAGCACCATTTCGAAAGAGACCTGGCGGCCTTCGCCCGTCTCGGCGGTATATTCCAGCACACCGGCAGCCGCGCTGCCCGTCACGTCATTGAGCAGATGTGTCATATTGGTATGGCACTCGTCCTGCCAGAGGCCGAGCATGTTCTGGCGGCGGAATTCGGTGCCATAGGCATTGCAAAGGCCGGTCCCGGCAAGGCGGAAGCGGAAGGACCAATGGTCCTGGCGTTCCAGAATGAACACGTAAGGAAGCAGCCGCTTGATGTCGCGCGGCTCGATTTCGCTGCGGCGCGGCGCGGGGCGGTCTCCCCGGATCGCGTTCCAATATTCAACAAGTGCCTGTGTCGTGTGATGCTGCATTACTCTGCCCTCTGAACCCGTTCCGCTTGCCGGCCGGGTTCCCCCCAAGAGGAGCCAAGCCGGCACGTTAATCCAGTTTTGTGACGCTGTCGCGTCCCGGCCCCGCGAAACGGGGAAAATGTGTGTCCTCTGTTCCCTTTCGAGCTCTCTTGCGTGCCGTGCCGGAACACTTTCGGGACGCAAGCAGCGCTCTTGGGCGGGAGGGAGCAGAAAGCGTGCCAGAGGAAGGGGGGAGGGGGATAAATGCCTCAAAAAACTGAACGCGCCAGTTTGCTCTTCTCTTGGAGGGCATGGGGAAAGGTTAACGCGCCTGCCCGCGCATAGGAGAGAAGAGTAAGAGGGCTGCGGCGCGGACCCGGCAAGTGGCACGGCTCCTGCGATGGCAGGGCACAAGGAAATGAAACGCGCCGAAATGCGCCAAAATAGCTCTTAGTGCCGTTATGGAGTGCCGTTATGGGACACAAAGTTAAGAATTTGTTCATCGCGATGAGCGTGGCGGCGGGTGCCACGGCCATGGATGCGGCTGTTCCGAGCCCCGCTTCGGCAGGCAACCCGGCCGATTATTGCCCGGACCAGCCCTGCGTCCCCGATACGCCCTGCGGGCCGCATAAGCCCCCGCATCATGGCGGCGGCAAGAAGGTGATCATCAACAAGAGCTATACGAAGAAGATCACCATCAACAAGAACACCACGACGACGAACACGAACATCCATAACGATAACCGCGTCTTCAATATCAATGTGGACCGCGGTGCGCGGAACAAGACGGTTTTCGTCGGCGGCAGCACCACTTTCATCGAAGCGCCCAAAACGGTGACCCCGCTCGGCCAGCTCACCGTGGTTGTTCCGAATGCGGTGGAAAAACTGCGCAAGCCCGTCAAGGGTGTGTGCCAGGATGCCAAGGGGCTTGAAGAAGCCGCGCGCATGAGCGTGCCGAACAAGATCATCGAGGCAGGCTCTTATGTGGGCGAGGTCTTCCACTGCCTTGCCGGGGACATGATGGTAGTGACGCTCGGCCGCTTCCTGGAAGATGGTACGACCACGGATTATCAGGGCGGCTACACGTTCGAATGCCAGGTGGGCAACAGCCTGCATGTGGGCGAAGACGGGCGCGTTGCTTGCGGCCCGGCCTCGGACCTTGCGTTCAACAGCGGCGCTGCCCCCCGCGCCCGTTTTGCGGAAATCATTCTGCAGAAAACCACCGGCGGCCCGCAGATGAGCCAGGTGGGCGACACTTCGGGGCTTTATCTTTCCGGCGGCGTCGGCAACTGATCTTTTCTCTTTCTTGACGGCACCTTGAAGCCGCGGCGTCTTTGCACCGACGCCGCGGTTTTTTGTGCGCGGGCGTGAAGGAGCGGGCTGCGCCTGCATTTGCCGCCGCTGCCGCATGGACCCCGGCTCTGGGGCCGGGGTGACGCTCCTATAGGAGGCCACGTGGTGTCCCTTAACTGCGGGTTGCTCTGTGTGGGGGGCCTCTGTATCGCACCACCTCACAATTCTCCGTAGCTGTCACCCCGGGCTTGACCCGGGGTCCATGAGGCAGTGCGGTTTTAAGGCGAACAGAGATGATCCCTCTCACCTCACCAGCTCATCAAAAAGATCCAGCCAGTCCGGGTTACGATCCTCGATCATGGCGATCTTGTAATCCCGCCGCCAACGCTTGATACGTTTCTCCGCCCGTATCGCCTCTTCAATATCAGGCGTCGCCTCGAACCAGACGAGCTGCTTTACGCCGTAGCATTTCGTAAAGCCGTCCGCTGCCTCGCTTTTATGTTCATGCACCCGGCGCAGGAGGTCATTCGTCACGCCCACATAGAGCGTGCCTCGTCTGCGATTAGCGAGGATGTAGACATAGTAATCGGTCATGGCTTCGGAGTATGCCGCCTGTGGACCCCGGGACAAGCCCGGGGTGACAGCCTCTATATGGAACTATGGCCTTGCCAAAACCGGGGGCCTTGCCTCGGCTCGAACCTGAGAGCATACCGCCTCGCTACTCTTCGCAACCGTCACCCCGGCCCCCGAGCCGGGGTCCACACAGCGGTGCGATTTTAAGAGAACGGGAAGTAAGCCCCTTGATCTCACTAGTTTATAGTGTGGATCAAGCGATGCGCGGTTGGGCCCTCGATCATGCCGAGAAAACGGACTGGAATGCCTGGCCGCGAACCTCCTGAAAGCCGAATTGAAGCGGAAGGGTGTGATCTATGCTCAGCTTGTCGGGAAGTTGACTGAAATAGAGGTTGCAGAGAGGGAAGTTAACGTCCGTAATAAGCTTTCTCGGGGCAAATTTACGGCGGCTTTTTTCTGCAATGTCTAAGCGCGATTGGCTGTTCTTCACTGCGGTTGGGGGATTTCTAGCCCTAGCCTTGGTTTATGCGGGCTCACTGAACGAGCATGGTAGCGCCAGTGGCAGCTATCAAAGCGCCGCCGAGATACATACAGAAGCCGATAGGATCGAAACGCAGTTCCCTGCGGCCCAGTCCCTGAAAGCCGATCCAGAAGCCACCCAGGATGAACGAGAGCGCCGCGATCTCGCGGCTCAAGAAGGCATGGCGCTTTGGGCTGAGCGGCTTTTCTGGATCACCTTTGCCGGTGTCGTCTTGCTTGCTCTGACTTTTTTGGAGGCTTGGAAAACTGCTGTTGCCGCTCAGGAAATGGCCACTATCACCCGAACGTCCGCCGAAAAGCAGTTGCGGGCCTATATCAGCATTGAAGATGTGCTGCTTCACAATTTTGATGGTCCCTACGCCACTCTGATTGAGGTTCAGTATAGGAACCGTGGGCAAACGCCCGCCTATAACGTAAGGCGCTCTCTTAAATATCACGTCAGCCCGTCTGGTGAAGTTCCCAAAGATCCAGAAGATGACTTTCTCGTCAATGCTGAACGCCAAGGGCGCCTTGGTATTGCTCCATCTCAAGGAAGATCGGTCTCTATCCCCATAGAAAACCGTTTGTTTGATATGCTTAAGGGCCAAATCTCTGCCGGTAGAACGCCCATGTTTGTAGTGGGTAGATTTTATTACAGAGACGTTTTTGGAGTAGAGCGGATTACCGCCTTCAATATCCGAGTACCGGGCGATATTGATGGCCCGCTTGATGGTGCCGTATTCATGTATTGCGATGATGGGAATTGGTCCACATAAAGCGGCCCACGTGCAGACAATCCCAACCACCAGCCCCTTATCATGGCTTCCGCCTGACTTGGGCCTTGTCCCAGTTCCTACATAATGCCGCACATAGAAGCCGTCACCCCGGGCTTGTCCCGGGGTCCATAGGCATTCGCCTCACCCGCCCGTGCACAAAAAAAGAGGGAGGATCTTGCGATCCTCCCCTAGTTGGCTCTCAGGCTTTCCTCTTGGGAAACTTGGGGCCGGGCCGGAGCCCGGCGGAATTCTTGGGTGTTAGTTGACCCGGCCGCGCAGGCCCGTGAAGACCGGCTCGGAGTAGTAGTCGTAAGGACGGACCGGGGCGGCGGCGGTGCGCATGCCGCTGTCGGCATTCTGCTGGCCGCGCGGGGCGTCGTAGTAGATTTCACCCAGCGGATCGCCGTTCTTGCCGAAATTGGCGCAAGGGGCCGGATCGATGCCATAGACCGGCACGATCATTTCTAGGACGGCGCGTTCGATGACCGAGCGCACGGCGAGCTGCAGCGGCTCGAGGGCCTTTTCGCCTGCGGCGATGTCGAAGATGTTGCCGCCGAAGAAGTCGAAGACGCCGGCTTTGATTTCACGGCCGATGATCTGCTTCTGGTAGGAAACGACATCGATCACTTCCAGCGTGCGGCTGTCCACGAGGCGCAGGTCCAGGCCCACATTCATGACGAACTGGTTGACCAGCAGGTTGGCTTTCGCGCCGTCCGTGTCGAGATCGGAGAAGAAGCCGTCCACGCCGCCGGAGCGGATGTTGAAGTTCAGCTCCGTGATGCCGCCGACGAGGTAATAGTCGGAGCCGCGGATGGTGCCGGCAACGATCTGGCGGAAGGCCTGGCCGTCCTGGTCGCCGATCAGCTTGTTATTGGCATATTTCAGCTCAAGCTCGGTGACACCCGTGTCATACCGCTCCACCTGGCGCACGCCGGCTTTGGCGAGGGCGGAAATGGCCATCAGGGCGGCGCCCTGGGTCACTTTACGGCCGCCTTCAGGCTCGGCCTTGCCGGTGTAATCCTGAATGTTGCCGACAGCGATGCGCGGGGCAGTGCTGACGTTGCGGGAGGAACGCGCGATGCAGCGCAGCGCGTTCGAATAAGGTGTTTCATTGTTGATCACCGGGGCATTGCCGATCGGCTCCGCATAACGGCCCGTCGTATCCGCCACCGGGGAGATGCAGCCTGCAAGGGCCGCTGCGACACTTGCGACGGACAGAATGCGGCCCGCGCTTTTCATCGTGTATCCAAGAGGGTTACTGAACATTGTTGGTCACCGTAGCCTGCTGATTGCCATTGTTTATTTGTTCTGCGTTGATCACGACCGTGTTGTAGGAGCCGGTCGTCACAACGTTGATCTGGTTCCCGATGGCTTGTGCCGAATTGGAACCACAGCTCACACCAGTGCAATTGCCGTTCCCGCCGCTGGTGCTGGTGAAGCCGACGCCCGAGGTGTGGGTGCCGCCGCCAGATGCGGTGAGATCGCCGTTTGCAATGACGCGGTTGCCATTGTCATCGCGGAACGAGGGGTACATGGGCTGGTTCAGCTCGACCGAGGAATCCATGCCGTAGGGCACATTGGCCGTGAAGCGGTTTTCCTCGAAATCGAAGGCGGCTGCCGGCGTAAGTGCCGACAAGGTGCCGATGGCAATACCGGCGGTGATGCCGGTAAGGGCGCTGAGCGCTTTTTTTGTTGCCGTGCTTGCCATGTTGAGCCTCGTCAAACGATTGGTCTGAGATCTTTTTTTGTTTTGCCAAAGGGATCGCAATGGCCGTGCCAGCGGCGGGGCGAAGGAATTTTCGCGAAAAATGCGAGCTTTTCTGCGGGGTTTTTCTCATGGTTAAGGCGGCGTTAAGGGGAAAACGGGGGAAATCCCGCTTTCGGCCTCCCTTTGGCACGCCGGATTTGTCTCTTGCTGGGACAGGTGGCACCGGGCCGTGGTGGCCGGGAACGGGCACGCGTTGCGAATCCGGCCCCGAGCGGCCACACTCGCGCTCAATGCCCGCGGCAAGCCGGGCGGTTAACCATAAGGAGCGGCGGGATGGCGACGCTGGAATTCTATTTCGATTGTTCGAGCCCTTGGACTTACCTTTGTTTTGCGCGGGTTCACGAGGTGATCGAGCGCACGGGCGCTGAGGTGATCTGGAAACCCATCCTGGTGGGCGGTGTCTTCAACGTGGTTAACAAGGAAGTTTACGAGCTGCGCGCCAAACCCAATCCGATCAAGGGCAAGTATTATGTGAAGGACCTGCAGGACTGGGCGAGCTTCACCGGCATCAAGATCGGCCAGCCGCCCGTTTTTCCCGTCAAGGCGGTGGACCCGATGCGCGGGGCGATCGTCGCGCAGGATGAAGGCAAGCTCGTGCCCTACGCCTGGGCCATGTTCGAGGCCTATTGGGGCGATCTGAAAGACATCAGCCAGCCGGAAGAGATCGCGAAGATCTGCGAGAAAGTCGGTATCGATCCTGAAATGCTGCTGAAACGGATCAAGGATCAGGATATCAAGGACCGGTTGAAGCAAAATACGGAAGAAGTGATCGAGCGGGGCGGGTTCGGTTCGCCCACCATGTTTGTGAATGGAGAGAGTATGTTCTTCGGCAATGACCGGCTGCCCCTCGTCGAGGCGGCGCTGAAAGGCGAGCTTCCCTTGAAGAAGGCGGCGGCCCGTGGCTGATTTACAGGAATATAAAGAGCCGCCCGCATTTAACGCGCCTTCCGTGGTCATTGCGCTGGTCGCCGCCATTTTCGCGGTCTTTCTGCTGCAAGCCTATGGCGGGCGTGAATTATCCGGCGATCTCCTCATCTGGGGCTCGCTCATTCCCGCGCGTTATGCCCCGGCGGTGGACGGCAACCTCTACTTTTTTCCCGGCGGCATTCTCGCGGACCTTTGGACTTTCATCACCTATGCCTTTTTGCATGGGGGCTGGACCCATGTGATTTTCAATTCGATCTGGCTGCTTGCCTTCGGCACGCCCGTGGCGCGGCGGATCGGCACGGCGCGTTTTCTTACCTTCTATTTGATCTGCGCCATTATCGGCGGCATTACCCATGTGGTGATCTATGCGGGCGAGCTGACGCCGGTTGTAGGGGCCTCGGCGGCGGTGTCCGGGCTCATGGGCGGGGCGGCGCGCTTTGTCTTTCTGGCGGGCGGCCCGCTCGGCATGATCGGCACGGGCCAGACGGGGCTTCCCGGCGCGCCAAGGGCGCAGGCCAGCATCCTTCAGGCGCTGACGGACCGGCGCACGCTCATCTTCATTGCCATCTGGATCGGCATGAATCTGCTTTTCGGCATTACGGGGCTGACGCCTTCGGGCCAGATCGTCTCGGTTGCCTGGGAAGCCCATCTTGGCGGGTTTTTCGCCGGGCTTCTGCTTTTCGGGTTTTTCGATCCGATCAAAACCTCGCCTTCCGGCGGGCCGGGCAATGTGGGCTATGGCGAGTGGAAGGGCTGAGGACCAGTCTCTCTAGGATTGGCTCTCAAGCTTGAAAGCGCGCGCCTGCCCCCCACATCTTATGAGGCGCGGCTTTCGGCGCGCCGGCGCGAACTCCAGGAGACCCCAATGAGCGATGCATCTTCCCATTCGAGTTCCGGTTCGGATCGCAGCGGCGAGCAGGCGGGTGAGCGCCCAGGCGGCGCAGCCTGGCAGCGCGTGCTTTACATGATCGGCTTCTGGTTTTTGGGAAATATCGCCTTTTCCCTGTCGATCCTGCTCGGCGCGGTGCAATTCATCGTCGTGCTGATCAATGGCGAAAAAAACGAGGAGCTGGCTGCCTTTTCCAAACGGCTGGTCGCCTATGTCTGGGAATGCCTGACCTTCATTACTTACGGGCAGGAAGAAAAACCCTTTCCCTTCGGCAAGTTTCCGCAAGAGCGTGGGGACGAGCGGGACGACTAAGCGCCGTCCCGCGCCTCTTCTTTAGTCGTTCGTCAGCACCACTTTGCCCAGCGCCTTGCGCGCGGCAATGTCGCTGAGCGCCCGCCCGGCTTCGGCCATGGGATAAAGGGCAAAACCTTCCGGTTTAAGCTTTCCCTTGGCGATCATTGCCATGAGATCGCGCATGAAGGGCGCCGCATTCTGCGGCTCGGCCCGGGCAAAGCCCCCCCAATCCACGCCGACCACCGAGCAGCGCTTCAAAAGCGGCAGATTGAGCGGGATGCGGGGAATGTCGCCGGCCGCAAAGCCGACCACGAGATGCCGCCCGCCCGGCGCGAGCGAGCGCAAGGCCGCTTCCGAGATCGGCCCGCCCACCGGGTCATAGACGAGATCGACGCCTTTGCCGCCGGTCAGTTCCTTCAGATCGCTCCGCCAATCTTCCTTCGTATAATCGACGGTATGGTCCGCGCCGAGCGTGCGTGCGGTGTTGCGCTTTTCCTCGCTGGAGGCGGCGGCAATGACGCTCAGCCCCATGGCTTTTGCAAGCTGAATGGCGGCGCTGCCGACCCCGCCTGCCGCGCCGAGGACAAGCAGCGTTTCGCCTCCCTTGGCATTCGCGCAGGCGCGCAGCCCGTAAAGCGCGGTGCAATAAGAGATGATGATGCCGGCGGCAGGTGCAAAGTCCAGATTATCCGGAATGGGCACGCAGGACGCGGCAGGCACGGCGATTTTTTCCGCACAGGCCCCGCCCATGGCCGAGCCGAGCACTCTGTCACCCGGTTTTAAGTCTTTGACGCCTGCGCCTACGCTTTCCACGATGCCGGAAAACTCCGTGCCGGGAATAAAGGGCAGGGGGATTTTGACCTGATAGAGCCCCTGGACAAGCAGGCCGTCCACAAAGCCGACGCCCGCCGCTTTGATGGCGATAATGGCCTGGCCGTCTTTGGCGGCAGGATCGGGCACGTCTTCAAAGCGCAGTTTTTCCGGCGGCGCGTAGTCGTGGCAGAGAATGGCTTTCATCGGAGGCTCCCCAATTCGTTTGGCGCCATCATAGAAGCGGGAAGGCCAAGCGCAATGGCGCCTATTCCGACGCCGCGTCGGCAAGGGCGGCATTACGGTGCAAGCGAATCGAACGGGCGGTCCCTGCACATCCTATTGTTCACAAATGGGCCGGATGAGCGGTGGCAATTGCCGCGGCGCGGCTGTGTAATAGCCGGGAGGATGGAGGAGCTTGGCTTATGAAACCGTTTCCTGAAATTGGTGTCCTGAAGGGCAATTACGCGCCGGTGCTGGCCGAGATGGACGCGCCGGATCTCGTTGTGACGGGCGATATGCCCGAGGCGCTTTCCGGCACGCTTTACCGCAATGGTCCGAACCCGATGTTTCCCCCGCTCGGGGAAAAGCATCACTGGTTTCTGGGCGAGGGCATGGTGCATGGCATTCATGTGGAAGGTGGGCGCGCCTCTTACCGGAACCGCTGGGTGCATACCGAGCAATATGAAGCGCAGCGCAAGGCGGGGCGAAGGCTCGTCGGAACCGGCTTTGGGGAGCCGCGCGCGCCGGGCGGCGAGGAACTGCGTAACAATGTCGCCAATACCAATATCGTCTGGCATGGCGGCAAGTTATTGGCGCTGGATGAAGGAAGCTCGCCCGTTGCCATGGACCCAGTGACGCTGGAAACGGCGGGCAGCTGGACCTTCGAGGGCAAATATAAAGGCGCGATGACCGCCCATCCCAAGATCGATCCTGAAACCGGCGAAATGCTGTTCTTCGCCTATATGGCGGACGGGCCGGGCTCGAAGACCATTGCCTATAATGTGGTGGGCGCGGATGGGCGCGTGACGCGAAGCGAAAAATTCGAGGCGCCTTATTGCACGATGATGCATGACTTCATTACCACGGACGAGCATGTGATCTTTCCGCTTTTCCCCGCGACCATCGATGTTGACCGGATCATGCAGGGCGGGCCGGTCATCGCCTGGGACCCGGATACGCCGAGCATGATCGGTATTATGCGCCGGGACGGGGCGGTGGAGGACATGCGCTGGTTCGAGGGCGATCCTTGCTATGTCTATCATCCGATGAATGCCTATACGGTGCGTGAGGGCGGGCATACGAAGGTCATTGCCGATGTGATGAAATATTCCCGCGTGCCGCTTTTTCCGGACGCGAATGGCGCGCGCCCGCCTTCCGATCTGTCGAGCGAGCAGGGGCTGCTCGTGCGCTGGACCTTCGATCTCGACGGCAACACGAACAGCTATAGCGAAGAAGTGCTGTCCGACCTTCGCGGCGAGTTTCCGCGCCTCGATGAGCGCTTTGCGGGACTCGGCTACCGCCACGGCTATTATGCCTCCATGGCGCGGCCGGAAGCGGAGGCCGCTTCCTATGACGTGCTGGTGCATATCGATCTTGAGACCGGCAAGAAAACCGAGTGGGATGCGGGCGCGGGCAATACGGTGCTCGAACCCGTCTTCGTGCCGCGCGCGCCGGGCTCTGCGGAAGGGGACGGCTATCTCGTCACCGCGATTTACCGGCGGGAGACGAACCTCTCGGATTTTGCCGTTTTCGATGCAAGCGATGTTGGCGCGGGGCCGCTCGCGCTCGCGCATCTGCCCGTGCGCATCCCCCATGGTTTCCACGGCAATTGGCGGCCCGCGTGAGCTGTGTAAATTAGAAGAGCGGTTCTTCGTAAATCAGCTCGCCGTCAAGGAGGAGCCCCTTGATGGCGGCTTCCCCGTCACTGCCGAGCGCAATGCGTGCGGCCAGGCGGTTTTCGTTGCGCTGCTCTTCAAGGTCCCAGCCCGTGCCCTCCGGCACGAAATAGCTTTCGATGCCGTAGAAAAGCGTGAGCATGCGGCAATTCTCGCAGGGTTCCTCTTCTTCCACGGTGCGCGGGCGGGCGCCGATCGCATAATCCACCCGGCCCTTGATGAAGATGCCATCGTCAGGTGCTGCGCGGTAAAGGGCGGCGGCCTGCCAGAGGCCGTCTTGTTCTTCGAGCGTCACCCAGACCTCGTCGCCTTCTTCAAAGCCGTTGTCGCCTGCAAGTTTCGATTCTTCCAGCCGCGAAATGTCGTAGGTGAGGACAACATAGTCACCGCGGAAAAGATCGCGCGGGTCCACCGGCTCGATGGCGAGCGTGACTTCCGTGCCGGAGCGCAGGAGCGCCATACGGTCCCAGATCATGGCGCCGAGAAAGAGCGCCTGAGCAAGGAAGATCGCGGCGACGGCCAGCGCAAAGGTGCCGCGGGCGCGGGGGGCAGGGGATTGCAGGCCTTTGATCTGCTTATCGATGAAGCTCATTGGGCCTCTCCCTTCCCGGTTTCAGCCAACATTCTTTTGCGCCAGCGGTTGAGCGCCCAGCTCCCCGCGATCAGCAGGATGCCGCCCAGGGCGAAGAAGAGCGCGGTGTCGAGCAAAGTGCCGAGCGTTTCGGCATAAATATAGAAAGCCTCGGCGGCAAAGGCGGTAAAGCCCAGATTGACGAGGAAGCGGCTTGCCGACTGTGTGCCGAGGAAAATGAGCCAGATGGCGAAAGCGAAATAGAGAATGCCGCCCATGCCGGTCGTCATATCGAGATAATTCGTTTCCCCGCTTGTGAGGATCGCGGGCAGGACGGTCAGCGCCAGCAGCGCGCCGAAGCCTGCAAGCCCCGTCATGGTGAAGGCGCGGCGCATCACACAGAAAAACAGGAGCGCTACGTTGAAAGCGCCAAAGGCGAGCAGCACCAGACGCCAGCTCATCTCGCTCGTGAAATCGAGCGCGTCGAGTTGCAGGGCAAAAAGCAAAATGCCGGTGACGATGGCGCCGTAAGCTTCGGCAACGCGCCCCATGCGCAGGCCGAGCGCGCCGCCGAGCCGGCCTTTCAGCCAGACGGTAAGCGCGATGGCAAGGCCGAAGAACAGAAGATTGCCGCTGTCCCAATGGTAATTGCCGAACCCTTCAAGCCCCATCAGCAGCCAGCCGAAGAAGGAGAGGAGGGACAGATGGTAGGAGGGCGTCCATTGCAGGCGGAAGCCGAGCAAGGTTGCCGCTGCCCAGGCGGGAATATAGGTCCAGTGCGGGCTGATACCGGCATCGAGCGAGGCGGTGCCCGTCCAGATGAAGAGCAGTACAAAGGAGCCGGCCAGCACGGCGCGGGATTTTGCCGCCCAGGCAAGCGCCAGCGCGCCGAGCGACCAGGCAAAAAGCCCGCCCGTATAATCGCTCGCCAGATGATACATCTGCGCGATGAGCATGATGTTCGCGCCGAAAAGGAGCGCGGCAAGTAGAAGCGCGGCTTCGGCGAAGCCCGTGTGTTTTTTCAGATAAAGCCAGATCGCCGCGCCGTACGCAGCACCAAGCGAAACAAAGAGAATG
This sequence comes from Tepidicaulis marinus, assembly GCF_000739695.1. GTDB lineage: Bacteria > Pseudomonadota > Alphaproteobacteria > Parvibaculales > Parvibaculaceae > Tepidicaulis > Tepidicaulis marinus. The sequence goes on along the minus strand of NZ_BBIO01000014.1, from coordinate 45,163 downwards.
AGAAGGCGCAGGAGCTTCGGCATCTCCGCCCAATTGGCGGCAACGAAAGAGAGAGCGGCAAGGCCGAGCAGGGCCGCGCCCAGAAGCGAAAGCACGAGAGGCAGGCGGCTGCCGCCATCTTCGCTTTCCAGCGAGCGGCGGATCGCTTCGGCATTTTGCTGGGTGACCCAGCCCTTCGTAACCCATAGGTCCAGATCACGATTTATTTGCCTTTGATACAGGCGTTTCCAGAAAGGCCAACCATCCATGCCCGTTTCCCCCGGCTTCCTGCGCTTTTAACTATAATGGTGACGTCAGTGTCAGGATTATTGTGTCGCAAATAGGGCAGCGTCCCTGACGTTTTAATGATGTTTTCGTCTCGCATGCATCTTGAATGTCGGGCGTGGCGGGGTCATCATTTTTATTCGCGGGCTTGGGAGAGCCTTTAGTCTCCGGGGGATGATGGCGATGCCGCAGGCACGCGCCTTTACAGGAGGAGCCGAATGAACGTTGAAACGATCCTGAAGGAAAAGGGCCACAAGGTCGTGGCCATTCCCGCCGATGCGACGCTGAAAGAGGCTGCCGATCTTCTGAGCGAAAAGAAAATCGGTGCCGTGGTTGTTGCAGACGGGAAAAAGCTGGGCGGCATCCTGTCCGAGCGCGACATCGTGCGCGCGATTTCCAAATTCGGCGCTGCCGTGCTGAACAAGCCCGTTCGCGAAACCATGACGCAGAACGTCATCACCTGTACGCGCGCGGACACGGTGGACCATCTGATGGGCATCATGACCGGCGGGCGCTTCCGTCACGTGCCCGTGGTGGAAGAAGGCGAGATGATCGGCCTCATCTCCATCGGTGACGTGGTCAAATACAAGATCGCGGAAACGGAGATGGAAGCCGAGCAGCTCAAAATGTATATCGCCACCGGCTGAGCTTAGCTGAGCTGTTTGAGCGCCCGTTCGATGAAGGGCATGGAACGGTCGGCTGCCTCGCGGCCGTGACGGATCAGTTCATCGGCCTTGTCGAAATCGATGAGATTGATATGACCCACATCCGGCTCGATGACGACATCGGCCGGATCGGCGGCCATGCGCGCGCGGGCCAAGCGGTCTTGAATGATGTTCAGCGCGCTGGTCATGACAGTAACCAGCCCCGGCCCTGAAGGCGCGTCGCGTTTGAAAAGCTGCTGCAGCAGCGCGCGGTCCGTGCCACCGCGCATTTGTTTCAGCCGGTCGGAGATGGATTTGCGCAGGCTCTTTTCCGGCGTCTCGTCATCTTCGATCGGTATTTCCAGATCCGTGTTTTCGAGGCTGATCATGTCCTCCGTCTCGAGGATGCCCCGTTTCGCCTCGCGCTTGGCCTCGCGCTCCGCTTCCAGTTCTTCTTCCAGGCGGTAATAATTCAGCGCCGAAGTCATGCCGAACGCATCGAGGTTGAGGTTGACGGCGATGACGAGATGCGCGTCGAAGGCGCGGCAAATGGAAATCGGCACCGGATTGACGAGGGCGCCGTCGATCAGCCAGCGCCCTTCATGGGGCACGGGTTCGAAAACGCCGGGCAAAGCATAAGAGGCGCGGATGGCATCGATCATCGAGCCGTGTTTCAGCCACACCTCATGACCGCTATTCATATCCGTCGCAACGGCCACGAATTTGCGCGGCAGGTCTTCGATCTGGCGCTCGTGCAAATGTTCTTTCAAAAGCTCGGCAAGTTTGCTGCCGCCGAAAAGTGCCGAGCCGTTGAAGCGGATATCCATGAGATTGAAGAGCCGGCGCGCGTTCAGCGAGCGGGCGAATTCTTCCAGCGCATCGAGCTTGCCTGCCGCATAACACCCGCCCACCAGGGCGCCAATGGAGGTGCCCGAAATCACGTCGATCTCGATGCCTTCTTCGGCAAGGCGCTGCATGACGCCGATATGCGACCAGCCGCGCGCCACGCCCGAGCCGAGGGCCAGGCCGATTTTCGGTTTGACGGATTGTTTGGGTACCGGTTTGCGCATGATTGGCCTTCGCTTTATCTGCGCATTACATCACAAAGGCCGGGCAAGGCAAGGCCCGGAAGGCATGACGGGGCGGCGGCGCGGGGTGGCGGACCTATTTCCCGTAAACGTCTTTCGGGTCGTAGACTTTCTCATGCTCGGTAAAATCGAGCGGCGCGGGTTTCTTGCCCGTGCCCACCGGAATGGAGCGGTAAAAGCAGGCTTTGTAACCGACATGGCAGGTCGCGCCATTGCCGGCGACATTGACCTTCAGCCAAATGGCGTCCTGGTCGCAGTCGGTGCGCATTTCCACCACGCTCTGCACCTGGCCGCTGGTCTCGCCCTTCTTCCAAAGGCCGCCGCGCGAGCGGCTCCAATAGACCGCCTCGCCCGTCTCGATGGTCAGGGCAAGGGCCTCGGCATTCATATAGGCATGCATGAGAAGATCGCCCGTTGCCGCATCTGTGGTGACAACGGGGATCAGGCCGTCTTCGCCGAATTTCGGCGCGAAGACAGAGCCTTCTTCGATCTCTGCCTTTGCGCCGCGCTCGGCAAAGTAGGATGCGGATTTATCGCTCACGGCAAGTGCCTTGCTGCGGGGCGGCTTACCGTTCCTGGTAGCCGCGGATCATCTGCAAGAAGCGCTGTTCCATGCGCAGATCGTCGCGGAAGACACCCGTAAACTGCGTGGTGATGGTCGCCACGTCCGGCTTGCGGATACCGCGCGTCGTCATGCACTGGTGCTTGGCTTCGATGAGAACGGCAACGCCTTTGGGCTTCAGCACGCGGTTGATCGAGTCGACGATCTGCGCCGTCATGGTTTCCTGCGTCTGCAGGCGCTTGGCGTAGATTTCGATCACGCGGGCCAGCTTGGAGATGCCGACCACCCGGTTGGTGGGGACATAGGCGATATGCGCCTTGCCCAGAATGGCCACCATATGGTGCTCGCAATGCGATTCCAGCGTGATGTCGCGCAGCATGACCATGTCGTCATAGCCTTCGACTTCCTCGAAGGTCTTGCCCAGCACTTCGTCCGGATCTTCTTCATAGCCGGCGAAGAACTCTTCATAGGCGCGCACGACGCGGTTCGGCGTTTCGATCAGCCCTTCACGGTCCGGGTTGTCCCCGGCCCAGGCGATGAGGGTGCGCACGGCCGCTTCCGCTTCCTCGCGGGAAGGGCGGGCGCTATCGGTTTTCGTTGAAGACAAGCTATCCACTACAGCATTCATATCCATTTTGACCAATCTCTTAGGGGTTCGCCGGCCAAAACCCGACGGGAGGGTTTGAAAGTGCCGGTTCAAGTCACAGGCAGCGGTCTTCCTCTGCCTATTTTGCCCATCAAGCACGGGTCTTATGCCATGCTGCAGATGATGTGACACCGTCTAGAGTGTGCATATAGCCTTGCAGAAAGAGGCTATCAAGCTTTGTAGACCTTGCAAATGCGCAAAGCCTTGACGGAATGTTGACACAAGGCGGGCCTTGAACCGGCGGAATTGGCTTTTCCTGTGCTTTCTAGGTGGCATTTAGGCCATTTAGGCTGGTTTTGAGGGGCCTTCTGCATTAGGTTCCGGCGGATTCCGACACCTTGGGGTTGACGATATGAGCTGTCATCTGTGTTGCCGTTGCCGCCACATTCCGTTTAACCGGCTGGCCTAGGCCTCTTTTACGGAGCGCCGGCCGCCGATATTTCCCGGCCCGATCCGACCGAGAGAACAGATCCGATGAGTGCTGAGACCGCCTCCCTCAAGCTTTACAACACGCTGACACGCCGCAAAGAACCGTTTACGCCGCAAGATCCCGAGCGGATCACCATGTATGTGTGCGGGCCGACGGTTTACAATTTCGCCCATATCGGCAATGCGCGCCCGGCGGTGGTTTTCGACCTACTGGCGCGGCTGCTGCGCCATCTTTATGGCGCGGAGCACGTCGTTTACGCGCGCAATATCACGGATATCGAGGACAAGATCATCAAGGCCGCCCAGGACGAGGGCGTGCCGATTTCCGCGATTACCGAGAAATATGCCGCGATCTACCGGGAGGATATGGGCTCGCTCGGCGTGCTGCCCCCCGATATCGAGCCGCTGGCGACCGAGACGACAGAAACCATGATCTCGCTCATGGAGCGGCTCATCGCCTCCGGCCATGCTTATGAAGCCGAAGGCCATGTGCTTTTCGATGTGCCCAGCTTTGGCGATTACGGCGCGCTGTCGCGGCGCGACCAGGATGAGATGGAAGCGGGTGCGCGAGTGGAGGTTGCCCCTTACAAGAAGAACGCCTCCGACTTCGTGCTCTGGAAGCCTTCGAGCGCCGAGCAGCCGGGCTGGGAAAGCCCCTGGGGCCGCGGGCGGCCGGGCTGGCATATCGAATGCTCGGCCATGATCGAAAAGCATTTGGGCGAAACCATCGATATTCATGGCGGCGGCATCGATTTGCAGTTTCCCCACCATGAAAACGAGGTGGCGCAAAGCACCTGCGCCCATGGCGGCAAGGCGCTTGCCCGTTTCTGGATGCATAATGGTTTCGTGAATATCGAGAAGGAAAAAATGTCGAAATCGCTCGGCAACGTCCTTCTCGTGCATGACCTGTTGAAAGAAGCGCCGGGCGAGGCGATCCGCCTTGCGCTTTTGAACGGCCATTACCGCCAGCCTTTGGACTGGACGGGCGAGGGGCTCAAGCAAGCCAAGCGCATGCTCGACCGGCTTTACGGCGCGCTGCGCACGCTGGCGGATGTTGAGGCGGCGCCCGGCGAGATGCCGGAAGCGTTCCTCGAGGCGCTGCTCGATGATCTGAATACGCCCAAAGCGCTCGCCGAGCTTTTCGCGCTCGCCAAGAAAGCCAATCAGGCCGAAGGGCAGGCGGAGAAGGCGGAGGTGAAAGCCCAGCTTCTGGCGGCAGGCAAGGTGATCGGCCTTCTGCAGCAGGACCCGGCGGCCTGGTTTGAACAGGCAGGCGGGGATACCCATATTGAAGCTGCGGAAGTCGAACGGCTCATCGCCGCCCGGCTTGAAGCCCGCAAGGCCAAAGATTTTGCCGAGGCGGACCGGATCCGCGATGCGCTGACCGAGATGGGCATCGCCATCGAGGACGGGCCGGACGGCACAAAATGGCGGGTGGCGTAAACCCCGCCGGAGACGGATATGCTCGACGACATTTATAACGCGCGCATTCTCAAATATGCTGGGGACATTCCCCGTATCGGCCGGCTGGAAAATCCGGACGGCACGGCGACGGCCGTCTCCAAGCTTTGCGGCTCCAAGGTCACGGTTGATGTGAAGGTGACGGACGGCAAGGTCGTGGACTTCGCCCATGATGTGAAGGCCTGCGCCCTTGGCCAATCCTCCTCCTCGATCATGGCGCATTTCGTCATCGGCGCAGACGTGGAAGAGCTGCGCGCGCTCCGCGATCAAATGAAAGCCATGCTGAAAGAGGGCGGCCCCCCGCCCACCGGCAAGTGGAAGGACCTCGAAATCCTCGAGCCTGTGCGCGAGTACAAAGCCCGCCACGCCTCCACCCTCCTTACCTTCGAGGCAACGCTCGAAGCGGTGGAGCAGGCGCTGGAAAAAGCCGGGGCGGCTTGAGGATTATCGTTTTTCGCCGAGGCTCCATGGACCCCGGCACGGGGGCCGGGGGGACGGCCTCATGTGAGTGACGGACGGTGCATCAAACGCAAAGCGTCACCCCGGGCTTGTCCCGGGGTCCATAAGGCGGATTAGCCTTTGCTTAGCATTCCGGTTATTATGATCGGGACGCACGAAATGGAGCAGTAATGAGTTACGGCAGAAACAGCGCGAAGATGTCAAAGGCGGGGCCCGACGGGCACCGGGCTTTTGCGCGCGCTTGCGCCATCGCGCTCACCGTCACGCTCACTACCCCCGGCTCCGGACGGGCGTAAGCCTGCGCCCCGGGGCCAGCCGCTCCCCGCGAGGGCGCGCCGGGCGGCTTCTTTCCAACTCACAATCGATGAAAATTGAAGGATGAGAACGGTTTAGCCGTCTCCTTTCCTTCCATCCGCGCTGTTGAGCCGCCTTTCAATACCGGCTACACAGTCATGAACGAGCCGCCCTCAAAGGGGCGGGGAATGCGGGAGATAGCCGTGGCGCGCAATCCTTTAGGCTTTTTGGGAAGCCTTTTGATGATCGGCTTCATCCAGGTCTACCGCCTGGGGATTTCGCCGCTGATCGGGCCGCGCTGCCGCCATTTGCCCACCTGCTCGGAATATGGGCTGGAGGCGGTGCGCCGGCACGGGGCCTGGCGGGGCTTTTGGCTGACGCTTGCCCGCATTGCCCGCTGCCAGCCCTGGGGCAGCCACGGCTTCGACCCGGTGCCGGCGGCGCTTCAGCCCCAGCCCATCTATGCGCCCTGGCGCTATGGTGTCTGGCGGCTTTCGGAAGCGCATCTGGCGGAAGCGGATAAAGGAAATGAAGAGGCGGCCTGCCGGACATCCGGTAAGCACGTTTAAGAGAGAAACGATGATCAAATTGACGATGCCGGACGGGTCCGTCCGCGAGTATGAAAAAGCCTTGAACGGTTTCGAGCTGGCCGAAAGCATTTCCAAATCGCTCGCCAAAAAGGCCGTGGCGGTGAAGATCGACGGGAAGATCGACGATCTTTGCTCCGAAATCGCCCATGACGCCAAGGTCGAGGTGGTGACGAAGGAAAGCCCGGACGGGCTCGAGCTTCTGCGCCACGATGCGGCTCATGTCATGGCGCAGGCCGTGCAGGAGCTTTTCCCTGGCACCCATGACACGATCGGCCCGGTGATCGAAAACGGCTTCTTCTACGACTTCCACCGCGAAGAACGCTTTTCCGAAGACGATCTGGAGAAGATCGAAAAGCGGATGCAGGAAATCGTCGACCGGGACGAGCCCATTGTTCGCGAGGTCTGGTCGAAGGATGAGGCGATCGCCTATTTCAAGAAGATCGACGAGCCCTACAAAGTCGAGCTCGTGAACGACATTCCGGACGGCGAGGACATCCGCATCTATCGCCAAGGTGACTGGCTGGACCTGTGCCGCGGGCCGCACCTGCCCTCCACGGGCAAGCTCGGCAAGGCTTTCAAGCTGATGCGCGTCTCGGGGGCGTACTGGCGCGGGGATGCGAAGAACGAACAGCTTCAGCGCATCTACGGCACGGCCTGGACGAATGAGAAAGAGCTGAAAGCCTATCTCCACATGCTTGAGGAGGCGGAAAAGCGCGATCACCGCAAGCTCGGACGGGAGATGGACCTTTTCCACCTTCAGGAAGAAGCGCAGGGCTCGGTTTTCTGGCACCCGAAAGGCTACCGCATCTGGCAGGCGCTCGAGCAATATATCCGCCGGCGGCTGGAAGAGAGCGATTATGTGGAAGTGAAAACGCCGCAGCTTCTCGATTCCAAGTTCTGGGAACAGTCCGGCCACTGGTCGAAATTCCGGGAAAACATGTTCGTCGTGCCGGATGAAATTCCGAGCACGGAGGAAGATGCGCCGGTGCTTTCCGGCGAGGCGGAATTCATGGCGCTGAAGCCGATGAACTGCCCGGCCCATGTGCAGATCTTCAAGCAGGGCATCAAGTCCTACCGCGATCTGCCCTTGCGCATGGCCGAGTTCGGCTGCTGCCACCGCAACGAGGCGCATGGCGCGCTGCATGGCCTCATGCGCGTGCGGCAGATGACGCAGGACGATGCGCATATTTTCTGCCGGGAAGATCAGATTACGGCGGAAAGCGTTGCCTTTTGCGAGCTTTTGCAGAAGGTCTATCGCGACCTCGGCTTTACGGACATTGCGGTGAAACTGGCTACGCGGCCTGAGGTGCGCGCCGGTGAAGATGCCGTGTGGGACAAGGCCGAGAAAGGTCTTGAAGATGCGCTCAATGCCGCCGGGCTCGAGTTCGAGTTCGCGCCGGGCGAGGGGGCCTTTTACGGGCCGAAGCTCGAATTCCACCTGCGCGATGCGATCGGGCGGACCTGGCAATGCGGCACGCTGCAGCTCGACTTCGTGCTGCCGGAGCGTCTCGATGCCTCTTATGTGGGTGAGGATGGCGGCCGCCACCGGCCCGTCATGCTGCACCGCGCGGTGCTCGGCACGCTGGAGCGCTTCATCGGCATCATGATCGAGAACTATGAAGGCCGCTTCCCGCTCTGGCTGGCGCCCGTTCAGGCGGTGGTGACGACGATTACGTCGGATGCGGACGAGTATGCGCGCGAGTCCTACGAGAAACTGCGCGCGGCGGGGCTGCGCGTCGAGCTCGATCTGAGGAACGAGAAGATCAACTACAAGGTGCGCGAGCACTCGGTCGCCAAAGTACCGGTCATTCTCGTCGCCGGCCGGCGCGAGGCGGAGGAAAAGACTTTCTCCATCCGCCGTCTCGGCTCCAAGGACCAGACGGTTGCCGGGCGCGATGAAACGATTGCCGCGCTGCGCGAAGAGGCGCTGCCGCCGGATCTTGCGCCCGCCCGAAGCGCGGCAAAAGCCGCCGAATAAGATTGGGAAAGGCCGGGACATCCCGGCCTTTTCTTTGGGCTCTTTAAAAGTGATACCAGAAGCCGAGTTTGATGCCGCTGTCTTTCACCGTGTTCATGCCAGCATAGGTCGTATAGCCGCCGATCTCGAGCGAGAGAATGGGGCTCATACGGATGACGGTTGAAAGATGCGCCTTATAGGCGCTGGCCGAGCCGCGCGGCGCGTTTTCCGGGCCGATGGAAAGAAAGTTCGAGGATTGGAGTAGCACCGTCCAGTCCTGGCTCATGTGAATGCCTGCGGTTGCGATAGCGTTGATCTCATCGGGCTTGCCGCCGGTGCGCAGCCGGTAAGCCACGCGCTGATCGGTAAAAGCATCCCGCCCCAAAAGCGTTGTCGTCTGGCCGAAATAGACCGCGCTTTCGAAATCCACATTGCCCGCTTCGGGTGAAAACGTGTCGCCTTCGTAAGTGGCGGTGGTGAGCGTGCCCAGCGTTTCAAGCGCGATGCGGGTGCCCCGCCATTCTCCGAGCGCCACGCGCACGCCCCCTTCGATGAAGCGCAGATCGTTCGAGCCGACCCGCCCGATGGGGCTCTTCGCGATTTCGCTGGAATAGGCGGCCTTGCCGACCAGCGTGACGGTGTCGCGCCAGCCATGTTCGGCGTAGATCTGAAATTCTTTTTTGCTGAAGGGATTGGTGGGGGCCGCCCGGCCGTCTGCGCCGTACGCCCGGCTGGCTTCGGCCACCGTGAAAGAGGCGATGAGGAGCGTCTTGCCTTTCTCCTGCGGCCAGGCGCCGGCATGGGCGGGCAGGGCGCCGAACACCAGCGCCAGTCCCGTTCCCGCGATACCGCCCCATATCCCGTGTGCCGCCCCCATCGGAATATGGTGAAATGCAAATTTTCAGAGGTAAAGCCAAAGCTCGCCCGCGCGCGTAAATGTGATGTGCGGCTCGCAGGCAGGCTCGATGCCGGTTTGAACAATGGGCCCGGATGGCTTATGTGAGGAGCACTTTGTTATTTTTGATAAAGATTCGCAAAAAGGACTTCCCATGAGTGCGACGCCGCTTCCCGCGCTGCCCGGTTTTCTCGATGTACTGCTTGCCCGCCGCTCGGTCACGGCAAAGGACATGCAGGGGCCGGGGCCGAGCAAGGCCGAGCTTGAGCAGATATTGGAAGCGGGCTGGCGCGTGCCCGATCACGGCAAGCTCGGGCCCTGGCGCTTCGTCGTTTTCGAAGGCGAGGCGCGGGCGGCGTTCGGCGAAGAGCTTGCCCGTATCTTCAAGGAGCAGGAACCCAAGGCCGATAAGAAACGCGTGGCACTAGAAGCCGAGCGGTTAACGCGCGCGCCGGTTGTCGTGGCGGTGATCTCCACCGCCGAAGATCATCCCAAAATTCCGAAATGGGAGCAGCGGCTTTCCGCCGGCGCCGTCTGCCAGAACATGCTGGTTGCCGCGAGCGCGCTTGGTCTTGCCGCCCAATGGCTGACGGAATGGTATGCCTTCGACAAGAAGGTGCATAAGCTTCTCGGCATGAGAAAAGGCGACCGGGTGGCCGGGTTCATCTATCTCGGCTCCGCTACCGCCAAGCCGGATGAGCGCGTGCGCCCGCCGCTTGAAGAGCGGGTCACTTACTGGAAAGGCTGACGGCGCCTGCGCTTATGCATTGCCCGAAGGTGGCGCGCCGCTGATCTCGCCTTCCTCGCGCCGTGTCATGGCGCGGCCCTGGCGCACGGCAACCCCGCGCAGCGCGGCCTTTCGCCCTTCAAGATCGTCCGACGCAAAGCCGCCCGAGACGCGCCGGTCGAGAACACCGCCCGCCGCCAGAACCAGCGCCAGCACGGCAATGCAAATGCCGCCCAGCGCGCTTTCCAGATAGATCAGAAAAGCTGCAATGCCCGTGGCAAGTGCCAAGGCAAGGCTTGCAACGCGTTTAATGGTCAAATCTCTCCAGCTCATCTTCGCCCCCATCCTGGATCGGATCAGCATAGCATGAAGGACGGGATCAGGAGACCGGTTCCTTCTTGTCGTGATCCCAGATCGATTTATGGCCGCCTTTCTGGCCCAGCACCGCCTCGCGCGGGCTTTGCTTGTCGATATGGCCGATCAATCCCTGATAGGTGCCGAAACCGGCAAGCTCCTGCAGGCGCGGGGAAAACTCTTTCACCCGCTCTAAGGGAATGCCGAGCTGCTGGTTTTCCTGCTGGCGGATGAAGCCTGCGCAATAATTCATCGCAAGGCCGGTGCGCCGCTCTTCAGCTTTGTGCGCGCCGCCGCCATGCCAGAGGCTGCCTACCCAGACCAGCACGGAGCCTTTCGGCATTTCGGCGGGAATGGAGGCGTAATGCTCGCCGTAAACCGGGCAATGGTCCCATTTGTGACTGCCGGGCACGAGGCGCGTTGCGCCGTTCTCTTCCGTAAAGTCGCTGAGCGCCCACATGGAATTGCAGACGACGGATTTATGCGGCCGGGTGAGGCCGATCACCTGATCGTCGGAATGGATGGGCTGGGCGCGCTCACCGGGCAGAATGGCGATGGAGGAGAGCGAGGAGATGAGGCAGCCCTTGTCGAGCACGCCTTCGATGAGCGGCAGCACATTCTCATGCACCGGCACGCGCTCGAAAAGCCGCGCGCGGGCAAGCAGGTTGTAGATGCGCAGCGTCTTGTGCCCTTCGAAGGAATTATAGGCAGGCTCGATGCCGAGCTCTTTTTCAAGGCCAAGCAGGGTCTCGTTCAGCGCGTCGATGAAATCGGGCTCAATGGCGTTTTCGACGATCGTGTAGCCGTCTTCCGCCAAGCGCGCCAGATGCGCTTCTTTCTGCTTTTCCTCCATCTTCTCCTCCCGGTCTTTTTTATTCTGCCGCTTTGGCGAGAATGCGCTCGGCCTGTTTCAAATGCGGGCGGTCGAGCATCACACCGTCGAGGCTTACCACGCCCACATCGCCTGCTTCCTCAAAGGCTTTCACAATGGCGCGGGCATGGGCAAGGTCGTCATCGCTCGGTGTATAGACCTCGTTGATCACCGGCACCTGGGCGGGGTGTATCGCCATTTTGCCGGTAAAGCCGTCGCGCAGCCCGGCGCGGGTTTCCGCCCGCAAGGCGGCTTCATCGCGAAATTCCTTGCAGATGGAATCGATGGGCATGGCCTCCGCCGCCACGGCGCCCAGAAGGCAGAGCGTGCGGGCAAGCTGATAGGGGCCGGTATAGACCCCGCTTTCATCCTTGTTGGAGCGCGCGCCCAGATCGGCGGCCAGATCTTCCGCCCCCCAGGTCATGGCAAAGAGCCTGGGGCTCGCGCCTGCGTAACTGCCCATGTTGAAGAGAGAGGCGGCGGTTTCCGTCGCCACATTGCAGAGCTTCACGGTTCCTTCCGGCAGGCCGTTTTCCTGTTCCAGCCTATCCAGCGCCCCGGCGACTTTCGCGATACAGGCGCCCGAAATCGTTTTCGGCACCATGATCGCGAAGGGCCGGGCGGGGACGATGGCTTTCAAATCCTCTTCCCAGAAAGGCGTGTCGAGCGCGTTCATGCGCACGATAAGTTTAGGGCCCGTTGCAGGCGCGGCTTTCACATATTCGGCGGTCATGGCCCGCGCGGTTGCCTTCGCTGATAGGGCGACGGAATCTTCCATGTCCAGGATCAGCGCGTCCGCGCCACTATCCTGGGCCTTGGCCTGCTTCTTTTCGCTGTCGCCCGGCACAAAGAGAAAGGAGCGCATGGGATCAGCCCTCCGTCTTGGCGTGCATGAAAGCCTGGCGGGTGCATTTGGCCACTTCATCGCCGTGCTGGTTGAAGGCGGTGTGCTCGAAGGTCACGATCCCCGCCTTGGGCCGCGACTTCGAGCGGCGCTTGCCCATGACTTTCGTTTCGATGCGCAGCGTGTCGCCGTGGAAAACGGGTTTGGGGAAGGTGATGTCCGTCATGCCCAGATTGGCGATGGTGGTGCCGAGCGTCGTTTCATGCACCGAAATGCCGATCATCAGGCCGAGCGTGAAAAGCGAATTGACCAGGGGCTTGCCGAACTCCGTCTCTTTTTCGGCGTAGTCATGATCGAGATGCAGCGCCGCCGGGTTCATCGTCATGGTGGAAAAGAGCACATTGTCCGTTTCCGTGACGGTGCGGCGGATGGCATGGGCGATGATCTGGCCCTCTTCGAATTCTTCAAAATACATACCCGGCATGAAAGGCTCCCTGTCGTCCGGCGCCGCTCTATCGGCGGCTTGAGAGATTGGGTAGGTTATAACGCAAAAAGAGGGGAGGCCCCATGGACTTCACATTCTCGCCGGAACAAGAAGCGGTGCGGGACGCCGTCGCCCGGATTTGCGCGAAATATGATGATACTTATTGGCTGGCCCGGGACACGGACGGCGAGTTTCCGGAGGATTTCGTCGCCGATATCGCGAGCGGCGGCTGGCTCGGCATCGCCATGCCGGAGGCATATGGCGGCGCAGGGCTCGGGGTTACGGAAGCGGCCATCATCGCCCAGACCATTGCCGAATCCGGGGCCTGCCTTTCCGGCGCCTCCTCCATCCATATGAACCTTTTCGGGCCGATGCCCGTTGTCGTCTTCGGCACGGCGGAGCAGAAAGAGCGCATGCTGGTACCGCTCATCAAGGGCGAGGACCGCTGCTGTTTCGGGGTGACGGAGCCCGATGCCGGGCTCAACACCACGGCGATTTCCACCCGCGCGGAAAAGGCGGGCGATCATTACCTTGTCCATGGCCGGAAAATGTGGACCTCGACCGCCCAGACCGCGAATAAGATCCTGCTTCTTGCCCGCACGACGCCCAAGGAAGACTGCGCCAAACCGACGGAAGGCCTCAGCCTCTTTTACACGGACCTCGATAGAGGCGGGGCGACGGAAGTGCGCGAGATCGCCAAGATGGGCCGCAAGGCGGTGGACACGAACGCGGTTTTCTTCGACGGGCTGAAAGTGCCGAAGGAAAATCTCATCGGTGAGGAGGGCAAGGGCTTTCACTATCTCCTGCACGGGTTGAACCCGGAGCGCGTGCTGATCGGCGCCGAAGCGGTGGGTATTGGCCGTATCGCTCTTAAAAAGGCCTCCGATTATGCCCGCGAGCGGGTGGTTTTCGGCCGGCCCATCGGCCAGAATCAGGCGATCCAGCATCCGCTCGCCAAAAGCTGGGCGGAGCTGGAAGCGGCAAACCTCATGGTCTTCAAGGCCGCTTCTCTTTACGACGCGGGCCAGCCGTGCGGGGCGGAGGCGAATGCCGGCAAGTATCTGGCTGCCGAGGCCGCCTTCCATGCCTGCGAAAGCGCCATCCTCACCCATGGCGGCATGGGCTATGCCAAAGAGTTTCACGTGGAGCGCTATATGCGCGAGGTGATGATCGCCCGCATCGCGCCCGTGAGCCGCGAGCTCATTCTTTCCTTCATCGCCGAGCGGGTGCTCGGCCAGCCGAAGTCCTATTGAGAGGCCTCATGTTCGAACTCCATCCCCGCCTGGAGGCAGACACGAAAACCGTCGACGATTGGGAACTCTGCCGCGTCCTTCTGATGGACGATGCGCGCTATCCCTGGCTCATTCTCGTGCCGCGCATCGAAGGCCTGCGCGATTTCGATGAGGTGCCGGCGGTGCATAAATGGCGGTTTTTCGAGGAGATCGAGCTTGCGAGCCGGGCGCTCCGGGAAACCTCGGGAGCGGAGAAGATGAATGTCGCCGCTCTCGGCAACATGGTGCCGCAGCTCCATGTTCATGTGGTTGCCCGGTTTGAGGGGGACGCGGCCTGGCCGAAGCCGGTCTGGGGTGTAGGGGAGGCGGAGCCTTATGGACCCGGCAAAGCCGACCTTCTGATCGGTAAGCTCAATGTCACCGTCGCCCGGCTTGCGGTGGGGTAAGGCGGCCCAAAAGCCCGGTTATCCACAGATCGGCCCCCAAATGGCCCCCTGAATAGGCCCCAAATGCACCTTGGCGCTCATAAATTGTAAATCAGGGTTAACCGTTGGTTTAGAAAGCCTGTGTAGTCTCAGGGCCAGTCGAAACGGGACCCCGGCAGGGGACCCCATGGAGAACTGCCCCATGCCTTGCTGCGTCATTGCCGATTCCGAAGATCCGCGCCGCCGCCGGTTTGCCGACCTTTTGGTCCGGCTGGGCTTTGAGGTGCTGGAAGCGCGCTGCGGGGCAGATATCCGCTATCACGCCCGTACCCAGGATTTCCATGTGCTCTTCGTGCAGTCCTGGTTGAAGGACGGGGCGGGCGCGCAGGCGATCGACGCTTTCCGTGATGCCTATCCCTCCCAGGGCGCTCATGTGGTGCTGCTCGCCGAAGAGGTGACGGAAAAGCTCATCCGCGACGCACTGGCCGCCGGGGCGGATGACTATCTGGCGGATGCGTTCGATGCCGACCAGCTTCTCTTCAAGATCGATCTTGCCGCCGAGCAGGGCCGCGTGCCGGGCTGGATGACGGCGCTCGAAGCCGAACGCCAGGGTGAAGCCGTCGGCCAAGGCAATGCAGGAATGAGCGGTACCGTGACCCAAGGTCAGGCCGCTTCTGCGAAACCCGATCTAAGGCTTTGCTGAGCTTCGGCTTTTTCCGTTCTAAAGAGTTCGATTCAAGGGCGCCTTCAAAAGTGAAGCGGGGCTCCGAAACAGATTCCGGAACCCCGCATAAATGTTTGTTTTTTATGGTTAATCAGGCTTCCGCGGCCTCATATTGATCGCGGAAGTCCCGGCTGCGCCGATAGGCCCGCAAACCGATGAAGCCGAAGAGCGAGGAGCCCGCCAGAAGCACTGCCGGCACGATGGCGATCGAATAACGAAGCTGCGATTCATCCTGCAAAATGAAGTCGGTCATGAAGGCAATGGCGCTCGGGCCGAGGCCGAGGCCGATGATATTGACCACGAAAAGCATGATCGCCGAGGCCATGCCGCGCATCTTGTTGGGCATGAGTTCCTGCATCGCCGAAGGCCCGCCGCCGGTCGTGAAGGTGGCAAAGAAGGTCGCCGGAATGAGCAGGTAAACGGCAAGCATGGGATTATCCACCAAAGGTGCGGCAAGGGCGAAAGGCAGGGTCAAAATGCCTGTCAGCGCCAGCACCAGCATCCGCCCGTTGCGGGCGCGTTTGGCGGCAAAATCACCGAGCCAGCCGCCAGCAATTACCCCCGCCGTGCCGAAAATCGCAATGATCCAGCCATAAGCCGAGCCGATCTGCCCGGCGCTCCAGCCATGGGTGCGGATCATGAATTCCGGTATCCAGGCGGCAACGCCATAGCCCATCATGGCCGAAAGCGCGTAGCACATATTGTGGCAGACGAGAGTGAAGCGGTTCGCCTTCATATAGGCCAGAACCTGGCGCAAGGGCGGGGTTTCCGTTGCCCCGTGGCGCGGCGGCTCGCGCAGCGTCCAGGCCCAGAGCGCCACCAGAAGGCCGGGCAGCCCGACAATGAAAAACACCATCTGCCAGGGATAGACCGTGCCGATGACGGGCAAGGTGGTCGAGCCCGCGGCCCGGGCCGCTTCCACAACCTCCGCGCCGATGACGAGGGCGAGCCCCGCGCCGATATAAACGCCGGTGCCGTAAACCCCGATGGCGACGCCGATCCGCTCCGGCTTGAAATAGTCCGAGAGCATGGAATAGGCGGCGGGCGAGAGCGCGGCTTCGCCGACACCTACCCCCATGCGGTAGATGAAGAGTTGTAGGTAAGACTTTGAAATCCCACACAAAGCTGTCATCAGGCTCCAGACGGCAATGCCGATGGTGATGATCCGCACCCGGTTGTGGCTGTCCACCATCCGCCCGATGGGCAGGCCCATCAGCGTGTAGAAAATGGCAAAGGCGAAGCCCTGAAGGAGACTCATCTGGAAGTCGGAAATTTCCAGATCCCGTTTCATCGGCCCGACGAGCAGGCTCAATATCTGTCTGTCGATGAAGGAAAACGTATAGGCAATGACGAGAACCGCCACCGCGTACCAAGCATAAAGCTGGCTGGGATACTCGATATGCCCTGCTTTTGCATGGGCCTTGGCCGTCTCTTCGGCCATCGCCGTCTCCGCGGCGATTTCGGTTTCCGCCATGGGCCTCCCCTCCCTTGGTGACTCGCGGGCAAATGATACGCATAAGTGCCCGCATTGTCGCATGGCGTCTTCGGGCGGGGATATTTTGGCGGCGGGGATATTTGAATCTGGCACAGGCTTTGCTCCTGACAGGGCAGATCTTGGAGCAAGACCCTTATGAGCCTAATCAGCGCCATATCACCGCAGAGCCCCGTCACTCAGGCCATCCACAAGGCGAGCCTGAAAACCGGCACGGATTTCGACTATCTGTTGAAGACGGCGGTCCGGGAGTCGGGGCTGGAAACACAAGCAAAAGCAAAGACTTCGAGCGCCGCTGGGCTCTTTCAGTTCATCGAGCAGACCTGGCTCGGCACGGTCAAGAAGCACGGGCCCGAGCTTGGCTATGGGCAGGAAGCGGCGGCCATTCAGCAGGACGGCAAGGGGCGGTATTTTGTGCCCGATGGGCAAGCGAAGGAGGCAATTCTTGCCCTGCGCCATGATGCCGAAGCGGCCTCGCTCATGGCCGGGGCGCTGACCAGCGATATTTCGGATGCCCTGGAAAAGACGCTCGGCCGGGAGCCCAATCAGGGCGAGCTCTATATCGCCCATTTCATGGGGACAGGCGGAGCTATCGATTTTCTGACGGCCCTCGACCGGAACCCGAATGGCGCGGCGGCGGAATATTTTCCTCAGGCCGCAAACGCCAATAAGCCGATCTTCTATTCCAAATCCGGCGAGCTGCGTTCGCTGAAAGAGGTATATGCCAACCTCGTCTCGAAACATGGCGACACGGATGTGCCCGTGCCCAGCCTTCCGGC
This sequence comes from Tepidicaulis marinus, assembly GCF_000739695.1. Taxonomy (GTDB): domain Bacteria; phylum Pseudomonadota; class Alphaproteobacteria; order Parvibaculales; family Parvibaculaceae; genus Tepidicaulis; species Tepidicaulis marinus. The sequence continues at coordinate 27,942 of NZ_BBIO01000014.1, read as the reverse complement.
GAATGAAGCGCCGGGGCGCTTTTATGCGGTGGCGCGGGATTTTGCGCCGAGCGCGCGCAGCTATGGCGCGCCCTCGGGTGAAGCTGGCGGCGGCTATGCGGGGCTTCCCGGTTCCGGCGTGCCCGGCAGCGGCGGGCTGCAGCTTTCGCCGGTCCTGATCGATATTCTCGCCTCGCTCGACGTGCCTTTTGCGGAGAGCGGCGGCAATGGCGCGCGCAAGGCGGCGAATGACGCCTATTCCCTGCGCGGCGCGGTGGCGTAATTAGCTCATCAGAGGGTGTATAAGAAATCAGGCAATCGTGCCGGATTTCTGCAGCCCTGCGATATCCGCTTCCGAATAGCCGAACTCCTTGAGCACATCGAGCGTGTGCTGGCCGAGATCGGGCGAAGGACCGCGCGGATGGGCGTCCTCGCCCTCGCCGCCGAAGCGGATGGGCGAAGCGGGCGCGCGGAAGGTGCCCGAGCCATCATTTTCCGGTACGTCGAAAAAGGCCCCGGCGGCTTCCGCCTGCGGGTCGGCGGCGACATCGGCGGGCGGCATCATCGGCGCCCAAACCATGTCCTGCTCATCGAGCGCTTTCGTCCAATATTCCAGATCGTGCTGGGCGAAGGCCGCATCGAGAATGTCCACGAGCTCGGTGCCGTTGGCGCGCCGGTCGCGCGAGCTTTTGAAGCGCGGGTCCTCGATCATTTTGGGCTGGCCGATGGCCTTGCAGATCGCATCCCAATCGACGGAGCCCTGGCGCGGGATGATGGCGATCCAGATACCGTCGGAGGTCTTGAAGAAATTGTTCAGCGGGTTGATCGCTTCATGGCGCGATTTCGTCGAGCCCAGCTTGCCGAATTTGAGCTGGATGGACATGTCCGAGCCCAGCGCATAAATGCCGGTGCGCAGCAGCGAGGCTTCGACGAGGCGGCCCTTGCCGGTGCGCTGGCGCTCCAGAAGTGCGCCCAGAATACCCGCCGTGGTGGCCATGGAGGTCGTGTGATCGCCCACCGCGGTGCGCAGCGGCGCCGGTTCCTGGCCCTTGGGCGTGGTAATGGCGCCGAGCCCGGAGCGGGCATAGAAGGCGGCCATGTCGAAGCCCGGCCGGTCCCGGTCGGGTCCCTGAAGGCCGTAGCCGGAAACGGTGGCGTAAACCAGCTTCGGGTTGACCTTTTTCAAGCTCTCGTAATCAAGGCCAGCGCGCTCCAGCCCGCCGGGGCGCACATTGGTCAAAAAGACATCGGCGTCTTTCACCAGCCGTTTGATGGCTTCCACCCCTTCCGGCGTTGCCGTGTTGAGGGCGACGGAGCGCTTGCCGCGATTGTCGAGATCGAAGACCGGGTTGCCTTTCAGATGATCGACGCCCACGGATTTGAAGAAATTGCGCATGGGGCAGCCGGACAGCGGCTCCACCTTGATCACCTCCGCGCCCCAGTCGGCCAGAATGCCGCCGGCGCCGGGCGCTGCGATATAGGTTGCCATTTCGATGACGCGGATGCCTTCGAGCATGTGACGTTCCCCGTATTTGCTTATTGTTGCTGTTTCTTAGGTTGAATTTTGATGGGCGGATCATCCACGAAACGGGCGGTCTGTCAAAGCGCGCCTGCCTCCGGGTGGCCAGATTTGCGGGGGAGGGCTAGGCTCGGGGCATGGACGATCTGACAGAATCGGAGCTTGCCCGATACAAAGCGCTGCTTTTGGCGCAGAAGGACGAGCTCGATGCGCTTTCCGGCGCCTCCCGCGAGGCGGTGAAAACCGTGACGCTGGATCAGCAGAGCGTCGGGCGGCTCTCGCGCATGGATGCCATGCAGGCCCAAGCCATGGCGCAGGAAACGGCCCGCCGCCGCCAGGTGCAATTGAAGAAGATCGATGCCGCCCTTTCCCGCATGGATGAGGGGGAGTATGGCTATTGCGCGGTGTGCGGCGAGCCTATTGCCCGCAAAAGGTTGGATCTCGACCCTGCGGCGGCCACCTGTATCGCGCATGCCAAATAAGTGTTCAGGTGTGCTTTTGGGGAAATTGCACCGGCCCGGTAAAGGGGCTAATCATGAAAACCCTCAGCAAGTACCTGCGGCTGCCGGTATGGTGGCCCAAAAGTGTTCGAACGGAGGGCGAGGTGAGTAAATCGTCTGAAATGCAACCTACACATAGCGCGGCCGGTTGGCGGCGCGCCGTCTCCTATGTCATCTGGCCGGGGCTTTTGGCCACGGCGCTGACATTGACGGGGCTCGGCATGCAGACGGATTATCCGGTTCTCGTCTTCAATGCGGTTTATGTGGCGTTCGCGCTGACGGTGGGCCTGTTCGAGCGGCTTCTGCCGCATGAGCAGACCTGGCTGGAAAACGATCATCAAACGCTCGCCAATCTCTCTCACACGCTGCTCAACAAGGGGCTCGTGCAAGTTGCGGTTGTGGTTTCGGCTGCAGTCGGCGCTGCCGCCGTGGTCGATCCGAGCGAAGCGTCTTATGCGATCTGGCCGGAAAGCTGGCCGCTCTGGGCCCAGGCGGTGCTGGGGTTGGCCGTGGCCGAATTCGGCCTTTATTGGGCGCACCGGCTTGCCCATGAAATACCGTTTCTCTGGCGTTTCCATGCCGTGCATCATTCGGTGACGCGGCTCTGGTTCATCAATACCGGGCGCTTTCATTTCGTCGATACGTTTTGGAGTATTCTGCTCAGCCAGCCGCTGCTTTATGTGCTGGGCGCGCCGCTCGACGTCTTCCTCTGGGTCAGCGCGACGACAGCCTTTATCGGCATTCTGACCCATTGCAATATCGAAACGCGCACCGGCTATCTCGATCTCGTTTTCAATACGCCGCAGCTGCACCGCTGGCACCATTCGATGAAGCTGGAAGAGGGCAACCGCAATTACGGCGAGAATCTGATGCTCTGGGATCAGCTTTTCGGCACTTACTATGACGATCCCAGCCGCCGCCCGCCTGCGCGGATCGGCATTCACGAGCCCATGCCGGCGCGTTTCCGCGATCAGCTCGTTTACCCTTTCCGCAGCCCGCCTGCCGAGGAACGTTCCGCAACGGAATGAGAGGGCTCGCAGGTAAGAGCTTGAAGGGAAAGCGGAAATCCGCCTTCGATCTTAATAGAGCTTTTATAAAAAGCGACCTACCTGCCGAACGGGTTATTAACGTCTGATTGATAATTTGGTCCGACCGAAGATGCCTATGGAAGCGGGCATGCGCGCGAAAGCTCGAAAGGAACGGACCATGGCGGAAACCCTGACGCTCAGCGAACGTGATATCGAGCGGCTTTTGACGGAACCTTCCGACACGGTGCGGGCCGAGGTGGCGGTCAAAGTCGCCCGGCAATATGAGATCGTGGAACTGACGGACCGTCAGCGCGAATTGGCGCAGGACATTCTGGGCTTCATGGTACATGACGCCGCCGTGCTGGTGCGCGAGAGCCTGTCGAAAAGCCTGAGCACGCTGCCCGGCGCGCCGCGTGACATCGTGCGTATTCTGGCCCGCGATATCGACGAAGTGGCCGCGCCCATTCTCGAAGAATCTCCCGTTCTGAGCGACGCCGATCTCATCGATATCATCGTCAAGGGCTCGGCGGCCAAACAGGTGGCGATCGCCGGACGCGCCACCGTTTCCGCGCCCGTGAGCGAAGCGCTCGTCAATACCGATAACCGGCGCGCCGTGGTGCGCCTGGTCGGCAATGACGGGGCGAAGATCGCCGATGCCACAATGAACAAGGTGGTCGATCTTTACGGTGACGATGAAAGCATCGCCGCGCCGCTGGTGCGCCGCAGCGATTTGCCGCTGACCATGGTCGAACGCCTGATCACCATGGTCTCCGACCGGCTGCGGACATATCTGATCGAACAACACGATATCAGCGAAGACGTTGCCGCCCGGCTCATCGATGAAAGCCGCGAGCGCGCCACCGTCAATCTGGTGGATAGCGATGCGCGTGCCGATGACATGCCGCATCTCGTGCGCCAGCTTGCCGGCAATGGCCGCCTGACGCCCTCGCTGATACTGCGCGCGGCCTGCCTTGGCGAAATGCTTTTCGTGGAAGCAGCCTTTGCTTATCTCACCGGCCTGCCGGAGCAGAAGGTCTGGCGGCTTGTGCATGATGAAGGTCCGCTCGGCTTCCGCGCCATTTATTCGCGTGCCGGCCTGCCGGAAGTTTTCTATCCCGCTTTCCGCGTGGCGCTCGATATCTATCACGAGCTCATGGAAGCGCATCTCGATCTGGGGCGCCCGGCCTTCCGCGCGCGCATGGTCGAGCGTGTGCTGACCCAGTATCAGGGCATGGAAACGAAGGATCTCGATTTTCTGCTGGCCGGGCTCGCCAAGCTCATCCGCCACGAACAGCAGTTGAATAAAAGCGCAGGGCGGGCCGCAGAAAAGGTTGCCTGACGCAACGGAAAAAAGCTGGTAGGGTCCCCATCCTGATTCACACTGGATGAGGCCGACAATGATCCGTTCTTCCCAAGAAGCATTTATCTGCGATGCCGTGCGCACGCCCATCGGCCGCTATGCGGGCTCCTTGTCGAGCGTGCGGGCGGACGATCTGGGCGCGGTGCCGCTTATGGCACTGATGGAGCGCCAGAGCGGCGTCGATTGGGAGCGGGTCGATGATGTGATCTTCGGCTGCGCCAACCAGGCTGGCGAAGACAACCGCAACGTCGCGCGCATGTCCACGCTGCTCGCGGGCCTGCCCGTCGGCGTTTCCGGCACGACGCTGAACCGGCTTTGCGGTTCGGGCATGGATGCGGTGGGCACGGCTGCGCGGGCCATCAAATCCGGTGAAGCCGATCTCATTCTGGCCGGCGGTGTGGAAAGCATGTCGCGGGCGCCTTTCGTGGTCGCCAAGGGCGGCACGGCTTTTGCGCGCGATGTGCAGATGTATGACACGACGATCGGCTGGCGCTTCGTCAATCCGCTGATGCAGAGCCAATACGGCACCGACTCCATGCCGGAAACGGGCGAGAACGTGGCCGAGGAATTCCAGATCAGCCGCGAAGACCAGGATGCTTTCGCCTACCGCAGCCAGAAGAAGGCGGGCGCTGCCATGGAAGCCGGGCGGCTGGCGGAAGAAATCGTGCCCGTCACCATTTCCACCCGCAAGGGCGAGACGGTGGTGGACAAGGACGAGCATCCGCGCCCGCAAACGACGCTGGAGGATCTGGCAAAATTGCCGACGCCTTTCCGCAAAGGCGGGACGGTGACGGCGGGCAATGCCTCGGGCGTCAATGACGGGGCCTGCGCGATGATCGTCGCCTCGGAAGAGGCGATTGCCGCCCATGACCTCAAGCCCCGCGCGCGCATCGTGGCCATGGCGACCGCAGGCGTGCCGCCGCGCATCATGGGCATGGGGCCTGCGCCTGCCACGCGCAAGGTGCTGGAGAAGACGGGGCTGACCATCGACGATCTGGATGTAATCGAGCTGAATGAGGCTTTCGCCTCGCAGGGCATCGCCGTGCTGCGCGATCTCGGTATTCCGGAAGATGCAGAGCATGTGAACCCGAATGGCGGGGCGATCGCGCTTGGCCATCCGCTCGGCATGAGCGGGGCGCGGCTTTTGACCACGGCGGCCTATGAGCTGGAGCGGCGCAAGGGCCGCTATGCGCTGTGCACCATGTGCATCGGTGTCGGCCAGGGCATTGCGACGATTATCGAACGCGTCTGATCGATCTGAGTGAGAGCTTAAAAGCCGAGGCGGGCCAGCATACTTGGCCGCCTCGGTTTTTTCATGGGCGGTTCTTGTACCTTCATGACGATGCGCTTGCCGATACCGGGCACGCGCCGGCCATGAAGCTGCGGCGCATGGCGGATGAGGCGCATACGTTCGGCCATGATGAGGCAGAGCGGGTTGAAATTACCCGGCCCCGGCAAGGCGAGGTCGAAATCGCCGATCGCCTCGAAATCGAGCGTCACCATCTCTGGCCCGAAATCCGTGTCCTGCAGGCTCTGTTTGAGCGGCGCTGTTTTGGGCGCCGGTTTTTTCTCCGTGCGCGGCGTGGCAGCGGCCCGGCGGGGGCGGGGGGCAGGCTCCGTCAGCGCGGCCTTGACGGCGCCAGGCACCGTCCAAGTATCCAGAACCCGCGCTTCTGCCGGGCGGCTGATGAAAGCGCCTTGCGCGTAGGTAAAGCCCAGTTCTTTGAGCGCATGGAGCGTGCGGGCATCTTCCGCGCCGACCGCCGTTAGCGGCAGGGAATGTGCCGCCGCCATTTTCTGGCGCTCTGCGATCAGCCCGCCGGCGGATTTCGTCGTCAGGGCGAATTTGATGATGGCGCTGCCGGACACCTTGATCTCATTGAAAAGGGCAAGGGGAATGTCTTCCGCCGAGGCGGTCATCGCGCCGCGCCCTTCCAGCGCCAGGGCGAAGCCGCGGCGGCGCATATCTTCCAGCACCGGGACCAGATTTTCATCGCGCACCAGAAAAGCCGATTCCGGAATGTCGAAAACGAAAAGTCCGTAAGGCAGTTCGCATTCATCGACAAGGGCGGTCAGCCGGTCGCCGAGCTCCGGGTCGATGAGTTCGGCCGGGGAAAGGTTGACCGTTACATGCCAGCTGCGGCCCTGATTGTACCAGCGCCGGGCGGCCTGGGCGCTTTCGCGCAAAACCATATTGGTGAGATCGGCCAGCCGCTCCTGGCGCTCGAGGGCGGAGAGAAAACTTGCAGGCAAAAGCCGGCCGAGCTCGGGATGCGCCCAGCGCACATAGGCCTCGGCGCCCGTCATCTTGGCGCTGGCAAGCTCGATCTTCGGCTGGAAGAGCAGGTGAAACTCGCCCTGATCGAGGGCGATGGCCGCTCTTGCATCGTTCAAATCTTCCAATTGCTGGAGCATGGGTCCGCCGTCTTTTGTGCCTTCCCGTTTCTAGCAAGCGGGCGTTAGAAGGCGGTGAAGCGGAAATCTAAAATTGTCCCTTTTGTCCTTTTCAAAGCGCGGATTTCCTTTGGTTTTGCGCTTTTCTTTCCCATTCCCGCTCTCTCTGCTAGCAAGGAAGAAGGGGCGGGAAAGCCTCATAACCAAAAACGGCGGAAAACGCCCGTGTCTCTTGGGAGGACATATATGAGCGAGAAGAAATCCGGCGCCCTGATTCCGGCGGCGACGATTATGTTGCTGCGGGACGGGGATAAGGGGCTCGAAGTTTTCATGGTGGTGCGCCATCACCAGATCGACTTTGCCTCGGGCGCGCTCGTCTTTCCGGGCGGGAAAATCGACAAGCATGACAGCGCGCCGGAAGTGCGCGGGCTCTGCCGCGGGGCGGACGGGCTCGACGATACGCTGCTGGCGCTGCGGGTCGGCGCCATCCGCGAGGCGTTCGAGGAATCGGGGGTGCTGCTTGCCTATGACAGGAAGACGGGCAAGCTGGTTGCCGGCAGCCGCCTCGATGAAATGGAAAGCTGGCGCGAGCCGCTCAATCGCAGCGAGAAGGGCATTGCCGAGTTCCTGACCCATTTCGATCTGGAGCTTGCCTGCGACATGCTGGTGCCCTTCGCGCACTGGATCACGCCGGACATGATGCCGAAGCGTTTCGACACGCATTTTTATATCGCCGTGGCGCCGGAAGACCATGTCGCCGCGCATGATGGCGGGGAATCGGTGGATTCCGTCTGGATCGATCCCAACGAGGCGGTGCGGGAAGCGGAAGCGGGCACGCGCACGGTGATCTTCCCGACGCGGATGAACCTTTTGAAGCTCGGCAAGAGCGCAAACATGGAAGCAGCGTTCAAGGCGGCGAAGGCGGATAAGATCGTTACCGTGCTGCCTAAGGTCGAAAAGCGCGGCGAGGGCGCGGTGCTCCTCATTCCCGCCGAAGCGGGCTACGCGGTGACCGAGGAGCCGCTTGAAAACATCATGGGCTGAAGCGCCTAATGAATGAACTGCTCGGCGAGGATGCGCTCGTCGAGCGTGTGGCCCTCATCGAACATCATCAGAAGGTCGATGCTGCTTTCTTCCGAAACGGTGACGCATTCCACATTGCGCACTTCGGTATGATCGGCGACGGCGGAGACGGGCCGTTTTGCCGCTTCGAGCACCTGAAAGGTCACGGAGGCCGTGTGCGGCAGGAGCGCGCCGCGCCAGCGCCGGGGGCGGAAGGCGCTGATCGGCGTCAGCGCCAGAAGCTCGGCATTGATGGGAATGATCGGCCCTTGCGCGGAAAAATTATAAGCCGTGCTGCCGGCGGGCGTTGAGACAAGCACGCCGTCGCAGATCATTTCTTCCATCCGCACGCGCCCGTCGATGGCGATGCGGATTTTCGCGGCCTGGAAGGTTTCGCGCAGCAGCGAGACTTCGTTGATGGCAAGCGCCGAGGTTTCTTTTCCATCGACGCTCACCGCTTCCATCTTCAGCGGGTGGAGGGTCGTGGTCTCCGCCGCGTTCAGCCGTTCTTTCAGGTCGTTGTCCCGGTATTCGTTCATCAGGAAACCGACCGAACCCCGGTTCATGCCATAAATGGGGATGCGCTTTTCCATATAGCGGTGGAGCGTTTGCAGCATCAGCCCGTCGCCGCCCAGCGCGACGATGACGTCGGCCTCTTCGGGCGGGCAATTGCCGTAGCGCTTGGAAAGCTGTTCCAGGGCATCTTGCGCTTCGGACACGTCCGTGGCGACAAAGGCGATTTTTTCAAACGTCATTGGCCGTCTCGTTATTGGGCGCGGGCTAGCGCATTGGCTCTTTGGCCGGTGGCGGGCACTATACATGTTCGGCGGGGGCGGGGGAATCGCAAGGAGGACCCATGAGCGAAGACGCGCTTTTATTCATTTACACCACCGTAGGCGATATGGACGCCGCAGAGAGAATTGCAACCGCGCTGGTGGAGCCGGGGCTTGCCGCCTGCGTCAATATCTATCCGGGTATGCGCTCGGTTTACCGCTGGCAGGGCAAGGTGGAGATCGACGAGGAGGTGAGCCTCTTTATCAAGGTGCCTGCCGCGTTATCGGCGCGCGCAATGGAGGAGGTGCGCCGCCTCCATCCTTATGACGTCCCCGCGCTCCTGGAAATTCCGCTCGGCCGGGTGGACGGCGATTACCTGGCCTGGGCCAAAGAGCAAACTAGGGAGCAGAGATATTAGCCGCCGGTGAGGGACATGTGGCGTTTGACGGCGGGCGCTTTGTGCGCGCGGTCGATGACGAAATTATGGCCCTTGGGCTTGCGCGAAATCGCCTCATCGATGGCCGCTTCCAGAAGCTCGTCGCCTTCGCTCGCCCGCACCTTGGCGCGCAGGTCTTTGTCGTCATCCTGGCCGAGGCACATGAAGAGCTGGCCGGTGCAGGTGAGGCGCACGCGGTTGCAGCTTTCGCAGAAATTATGGGTGAGCGGCGTGATGAAGCCGAGCCGGCCGCCGGTTTCCTTCACCTCCACATAGCGGGCGGGCCCGCCAGTCTTGTAGGGAATGTCGGAGAGCGTCCAGCGCTCTTCGAGTTCGGCGCGCACTTTGGAGAGCGGCAGATATTGATCGGTCCTGTCGCCGTCGATATCGCCGAGCGGCATGGTTTCGATCAACGTGATGTCATATCCCTCGCCATGCGCCCAGTCGATGAGCGCGGGAATTTCGCTCTCGTTCGTGCCTTTCAGCGCGACGGTGTTGATCTTCACCTGCAGCCCGGCGCGTTTTGCGGCTGCCAGGCCTTCCATGACCTGATTCAAACGGCCCCAGCGGGTGATCTCGGCGAATTTTTCTTCATCGCGCGTGTCGAGTGAGACATTGATGCGGCGCACGCCCGCCTCATAAAGCTCGTCGGCGAAACGGGCGAGCTGGCTGCCATTCGTCGTCAGCGTCAGCTCGTCCAGATTGCCCGCTTTCACCTCATCGCCCAGCGAGCGGATCAGCGTCATGATATTCCGGCGCACCAACGGCTCGCCGCCCGTCAGGCGGATCTTGCGCACGCCTTTGCGCATGAAGGCTTTGCAGACGCGGTCGAGCTCTTCCAGCGTCAGAATTTCCTTCTTCGGCAGGAAGGTCATGTGCTCGGCCATGCAATAGACACAGCGGAAGTCGCAGCGGTCCGTCACGGAGACGCGCAGATAGGTCACGGCCCGCCCAAAGGGGTCGATCATCTGCCCGGCGGGCGCGCGTTTCGTCTCGATGGGCTGGTGTTGATCCATAAGCACTGTTTAACATGGTTGCGGGGGATTTTCGTCCCCCGTTTCTGAATGGTTTCTTGCGCATATAAGCGTTCTTTGGCCGGAGAGAAGCGCTAAAGGCGGCAAAGGCGGTGTGGGGCCGCCTTCCGGCTTGCGCCATCCGGCCGGAAGGGTAGCCTAGCGCGGAATAAAAGCGGTATGTGAAGGGGGAAAGTGTGGCGGCGGATCACGTGATTTTGAGTATCGACCAGGGCACCACCAGCTCGCGGGCGCTGGTTTTCGGCAAGACGGGGGAGCAGCTTGCCGTCGCGCAGCGCGAGTTCCGGCAGATTTACCCTGAAGATGGCTGGGTCGAGCATGATGCCGCCGAAATCTGGCGCGATACGGTGGAGGTCTGCCGCGAGGCGCTGAAGAAAGCGGGCTCCCCCTCCATTGCCGGGATCGGCATTACCAATCAGCGCGAGACGATCGTGCTGTGGGAGCGGGCAAGCGGTAAGCCTTTGCATCATGCCATCGTCTGGCAGGACCGGCGCACGGCGGGCCTTTGCGAGACGCTGCGCGCCGAGGGCAAAGAGGCCGTGGTGCAGGAGAAGACCGGCCTGCTGCTCGATCCTTATTTTTCCGGCACGAAGCTCGCCTGGCTGCTCGACAATGTGGAAGGCGCGCGCGAGCGGGCGGCCAAGGGTGAGCTGGCCGCAGGCACGATCGACAGTTGGCTGATCTGGAACCTGACGGGCGGCAAAGCGCATGTGACCGATGCCACCAATGCCTCGCGCACCTTGCTCTTCAATATCCGCACCCAGGACTGGGACGATGAGATTCTGGGCTGGTTCGATATTCCCCGCGCGCTCCTGCCGGAGGTGAAGGATTGCTGCGCGCGCTTCGGCGTTGCGGGCAAAGAGGTGCTGGGGGCGGAAGTGCCCATTCTCGGTGTCGCGGGCGATCAGCAGGCAGCTTTCATCGGCCAGGCCTGTTTCGAACCGGGGATGATGAAATCCACCTATGGCACGGGCTGTTTTGCGCTTGTGAATACGGGCACGGAATTCGTCGCCTCGCAAAACCGGCTTTTGACGACGGTGGGCTACCGGCTCGGCGGGGAAACGCATTATGCGCTGGAAGGCTCGATCTTCATGGCCGGGGCGACGATTCAGTGGCTGCGCGATGAAATGAAACTCATTAAGAGCGCGGCGGACTCGGAAAAGCTGGCGGCAGAGGCAGATCCGGACGGCCATGTCATTCTCGTGCCGGCCTTTACCGGCCTGGGCGCGCCTTATTGGGACCCCCATGCGCGGGGCGCCATTCTCGGCATGACGCGGGACACCCATGCCGCCGACATTGTGCGGGCGGGGGTGGAGTCCGTCTCCTTCCAGACCCGCGATCTCATGGAGGCGATGGGCGCGGATATGAAGGGGGCGGGCCTCTCGCGCCCGAACGCGCTGCGCGTCGATGGCGGCATGGCGGCCAATAACTGGTTCCTGCAGAACCTCACCGACATGATCGGCTGCCCGGTGGAACGGCCCGAAGTGATCGAGACGACGGCGCTGGGGGCGGCCTATCTTGCCGGGCTCGAAGCCGGGCTCTTTCAAAGCCCCGCCGACATTTCCGCCAAATGGCGCTGCGACCGGCATTTCGATCCGGCATTGGCGGGCGCGGATGCGGACCGGCGTTACGGGCGCTGGAAAGAGGCGGTCGGGCGTATTTTGTCGAGATAGGATGTTTTCCTTCAGATGTCATGCCCCGCTTTATGCGGGGCATCCACGAGCGGCTTTCTCAAGCGTTTCGGCTGGTTGCTGTGGATGGCCCGGATAAACCGGGCCATGACAGTTGAGAGGTGAAGAGCAAATGCGTGTCCCGGCCTCTTCTGCTATAGTCGGCGCAAGAAACAGACAGCGGAGGAACGTCATGGGCGTGCTCGAAGATCTGAAAGCCAAGCTCGGGGAGAGCGGGGTTCTGGAAGGCGAGGCGGCAGCGGAAAAAGCGCAAGGCGGCTGGAGCCATCTTGGCACGCCGAAAGCCGTGATCCGGCCCGCGACGACCGAAGAAGTGTCCTTCGTGCTGAAAACCTGCCACGCGGCGGGGCAGGGTGTTGTCGCCTGGGGCGGCAAGACCGGCCTTGTGGAAGGCGGTAATGCGGAAGGGTTGATCGCGCTCTCGCTCGAACGCATGAACAAGATCGAGGCGATCGATCCCGTGAGCGGCACGATGACGGCAGGCGCCGGGGTGCCGCTGCAGGCAGCTTGCGATGCGGCGGAAGAAAAAGGCTTCTTCTTTCCGCTCGATCTCGGCGCGCGCGGCTCGGCAACGATCGGCGGCAATATCGCGACGAATGCGGGCGGCAACCGCGTGCTGCGTTACGGCATGATGCGCGAGCTGGTGCTGGGTGTGGAAGCGGTGCTGGCCGATGGCACCGTTATCTCCGCCATGAACCAGATGCTCAAGAACAATGCGGGCTACGATTTGAAACAGCTTTTCATCGGCTCGGAAGGCACGCTCGGCATCGTCACGCGCGCCGTCTTGCGCCTGCGCGCCGCGCCCAAGAGCCAGGATACGGGCTTCGTGGCGGTGGATGAGTTCGCCAAATTGCCGAAACTCCTTCGCCATATGGAAGCGGCGCTGGGCGGCACGCTCTCGGCCTTCGAGGTGATGTGGGAGGATTTCTATAAGCTTGTTTCCACCGAACCTGCGCAAGGCAGACCGATCCTGCCCCATGGCTCGCCTTACTATGTGCTGGTGGAAGGGCTCGGCGGCAACCAGGACGAAGACACGCCGCGTTTTGAAAACGCGTTGATGGGCGCGCTTGAAGCGGGGCTTGCAAGCGATGCCGTCATCGCCAAAAGCCAGGCGGAGCGCGATGCCATGTGGGCGCTGCGGGACGATGTGGCACAGGTGATCAATCTCTTCCCGATTTTCACTTACGATGTGAGCCTGCGCATCGCGGATATGGAAACCTATATTGAGAAAGTGAAAGCGGACCTTAGTGCGAAAGTGCCCGGCCATTCGCTGATCGTGTTCGGGCATCTGGGCGACGGCAATCTGCATGTGATTGTCGGCAGCCATGACGGCACGCCGGAGACGCGGCGCCTTGTGGAAGGGATCGTCTATGACCCCTTGCGCGATATCGGCGGGTCCGTTTCCGCCGAACACGGAATCGGGCTTGAAAAACGCCCCTATCTCGGCTGGTCCCGCAGCCCGGCGGAAATCGCGCTCATGGCCACACTGAAGCGTACGCTCGATCCGAAGAACATTCTCAATCCGGGCAAGGTGCTGGAACCGGAAATCAAGGCCGCGGCGGAATAAAGGTTTCGCCTGTCGCGGGCGCTTCATGGACCCCGGCTCGGGGGCCGGGGTGACAGCTTCGGTAAAAGGCACCGCATTGCACTAGACTCAACGTGTCGCCCCGGGCTTGTCCCGGGGCCCACGGGAACTGGCGGTAAGCCGAAAAGCCCAATGGACCCTCGGGGCAAGCCCGAGGGTGACGAGCCGGGGAAGAAAGCGGAACCGGCAATTTCGTCACCCAAATGTCAATGCCTGCTGCCCCGCATTTTTAACCGGGCGGTTTGACAGTTGCCGCTCAGCGGGCCAATCTTGAGGTAATTCAGCAATTAGGGAGGACGCCATGTCCGTCGCGGAAGATCTTAGCTTTCCTGCGGTCCGTGAACAGGTGAGCGCTGCCGAATGGGAGCAGCGCGTCAATCTGGCCGCCACATACCGTCTCGTTGCCCATTACGGCTGGGACGATCTTATTTACACGCATATTTCGGCGCGGGTGCCGGGGGAGGACAATCATTTCCTCATCAACCCGTATGGCCTGACCTTCGATGAAATCACCGCCTCGAGCCTGGTGAAGATCGACCTCGATGGCGAGATCGTGATGGACACGCCCTTCAAGGTGAACCCGGCCGGTTTCACGATCCACAGCGCCGTGCATTCGACAGGCAAGGATGCGCACTGCGTCATCCATACGCATTCGAATGACGGTGTGGCGGTCTCCGCACAGGCCGACGGGCTTCTGCCGCTCAGCCAGACGGCAATGATTGTGCTCGGTGATCTGGCCTATCACGATTATGAAGGCATTGCGCTCGATCTCGATGAGCGCGAGCGGCTGATTGCCGATCTCGGCGAGAAACATTCCATGATCCTGCGCAATCACGGGCTGCTCACAACGGGGGCGACCTGCGCGGATGCCTTCCTGCGGCTCTTCTTCCTGGAGCGGGCCTGCACCATGCAGGTGCGCGCGCTGTCGGGCGGACGCGAGCTGACCATGCCGGATCAGGGCGTGCCGGAGAAAACCGCCGGTCAGGCGAAATTCGGCACGGCGAATGGTATTGGCGATTTGGCCTGGCCCGCGCTTTTGCGCACGCTCGACCGGCAGGACGCGTCTTACCGGGATTAAGGTAAACTTGTTTTCGATAAGGCCGGTGCCTAGATAAAGGCATCGGCTTTTTCAGCTTGAATTCTCATAAGAACTGAGCGGGGACTTTCCATGGTCAAATTCGGTGTCGGTCAATCTGTGCGGCGTGTGGAAGACGACCGGCTGATCACGGGCGGCGGCAGATATGCGGATGATTTCCGCGCGCCCGGGCAAGCCTATATGGTGGTCGTGCGCTCGCCTTATGCCCATGCGAAAATTCTTTCCATCGATACCGAAAGCGCGCGTGCAGCGCCGGGTGTGGTCGACGTGCTAACCGGCCAGGAATTGCAGGAGGCAGGGCTCGGCGAAGTGTCGAACGCGGCAGTGGCGCTGATCAAGCAGCGCGACGGCAGCCCCGCCTTCAAGACGACGCGCCATGTGCTGGCGGTGGACCGGGTGCGCCATGCCGGTGATGCCATTGCCGCGGTGATTGCCGAAAGCGAAGCTGAGGCGCGCGATGCCGCCGAGCTTGTGATGATCGATTTCGAGGAATTGCCCGTTGTCGTCGATACCGAAAAAGCCGCCGACCCCTCAAGCCCCGCGATCTGGGAAGAAGCAGGCTCCAACCTTGCCTATGACTGGGGCAAGGGCGATGAGGAAGCAGCGCGCGCAGCGATTGCAAATGCCCATCACGTCACCAAGCTCAAACTCATCAACAACCGCATCGTCGTGAATGCGATGGAGCCGCGCGCCGCGCTCGGTATGTACGATAAAGAGCAGGACCGCTATACGCTGCATGTGCCGAGCCAGGGCGTGCACGGGCTGCGTGACCGCATTGCGAATGACACGCTGAAAATTGCGCCGGAAAAACTGCGCGTCATTACCGAAGATGTGGGCGGCGGTTTCGGCATGAAGACCTTTGCTTATCCCGAATACCCGCTGGTGCTTTACGCGGCCAAGAAGCTCGGCCGTCCGGTAAAATGGACGGCGGACCGCGCCGAATCCTTCCTGAGCGACACGCAAGGGCGCGACCACGTGACCGAAGCGCAATTAGCGCTCGATGCGGAGGGGCATATTCTCGGCATCTATATCGACACGATCGCCAATCTCGGCGCCTATCAGAGCCAGTTCGGCGCGTTCATCCCGACGCTCGCCCCGCGCGACATGCAGGCGGGCGTTTATAAAGTGCCGGCGATCTATAACCATGTGCGCGCGGTGCTGACGAATACCGTGCCCGTCGATGCCTATCGCGGTGCGGGGCGGCCGGAAGCTTCTTATCTCATCGAACGGCTGATGGATAAGGCGGGTTATGAGACGGGGCTCGGGCCCATCGAAATCCGCCGGCGCAATTTCATTCCCGCCGAGGAAATGCCCTATAACCAAAAGCCTTCTCTGCCGTTCGATTCCGGCGACTTCAACCGCAACCTCAACGATGCGCTGGCCAAGGCCGATTACGAAGCCTTTGAAAAGCGCCGGGCGGAAAAGGCGAAGGAAGGCAAACTTCTCGGCCTCGGCCTTTGTTATTACGTGGAGCGCACGGCGGCAGGCATGTCCGAATTCGCGCAGCTTGCCGTGGATGCGGAGGCCAATGTCGTGCATGTCTATACCGGCTCGCAGACGAACGGGCAGGGGCATGAAACGGTCTGGACGCAGTTTATCTCCAGCCGCCTCGGGCTCGATGCCGATCAGATCGTCGTGCATTCCGGCGACAGCGACGTGCTGCCGGGCGGCGCGGGCACCGGCGGCTCGAAAGCCGTTTACATGTCGACGGGCGCGCTGGGCGTTGCCTCCGACACGCTGATCGAAAAGGGCAAGCAGATCGCCGCCAACGAGCTGGAAGCAGCCGTCGCCGATATCGAATACCGGGGCGCGGATGGCGAGGCGGTTTTTGCCGTCGTCGGCACGGACAAGCGTATCGATCTTTTCGAGGTGGCGCGCAAAGCCGAAGGCCAGACGGACAGCGCTGCGCTCGAAGCGGCGGGCGAATATAAGGAAGCCGGAAACTCCTATCCGAACGGCGCACATATTTGTGAAGTCGAGATCGACCGGGACACGGGCGATTTCGAGATTACGCGCTATATTGCTGTCGACGATTTCGGCCATGTCATCAACCCCATGATCGTTGCGGGGCAGGTGCATGGCGGGATCGTGCAGGGGCTCGGCCAGGCGATGGGCGAGCGGACGGTCTATGACGAGGAATCGGGCCAGCTATTGACCGGTTCCTTCCAGGATTACTGGATGCCGCGCGCCGATGATCTGCCGTTCTTCGACACGAGCTATAACGAGATCCCGTCCAAGAGCAATCAGCTCGGCGTCAAAGGGGCAGGGGAAGCCGGCACGGTCGGTGCGCCGTCCGCTTTCATCAATGCCGTTCTCGATGCGCTGCGCTTGGCCGGGGTGGAGAATATCGACATGCCCGTGACGCCTTATAGCTTGTGGAAGGCGCTGCACGGGGCGGAGGAGAAAGCTGCGTGAGTTTGTTGTGTGTTGTGTCGCCTGCCAAGGCGCTCGATTTCGGGCCGCTCGCCCTTGATGCCTCTCCCACGATGCCCCGCCTTTTGGACGAGGCGGGCGCGCTTGGCAAAGTGGCCCGCCAATGCAGCCGCTCCGACTTCAAATCGCTCATGGACCTTTCCGAAGATCTTGCCGATCTGACCTATGAGCGGTTTCAGGCCTTCGATCCGGAACATCCTGAGCGCAGTTCCAAGCCTGCCATCTATGCTTTTAACGGCGATACTTATCGCGGCTTCGATGTTGCAACGCTGAAACGCCCGGCGGTGGAGGAAGCGCAGAAAAGGCTGCGTATTCTCTCCGGCCTTTACGGGGTCTTGAAACCGCTCGATCTTATTCAGGCCTACCGGCTGGAAATGGGCACGCGGCTGCCCAATCCGAAGGGGCGCGACCTTTATGCCTTCTGGAAGGAAGAGGTGACGGCGCTTTTGAACGCGGATATCGAGGACGCGGGCGCAACCGCGCTCGTCAATTGCGCCTCGGTCGAATATTTCAAAGCCGTCGATACGAAAAAACTTTCCGTGCCCGTCATAACGCCGGTCTTCAAGGAAGAGCGGGCGGGGGCGGCGCGCGTCGTCAGTTTCTATGCAAAGCGCGCGCGGGGCATGATGGCGCGTTTCATCGTCGAGAATGATGTGCGCGATGCGGACGGGCTGAAAGCCTTCGATATGGCCGGTTACAGGTTCCGCGCGCCGCTGTCGGATGCGCATAATCCGGTCTTTACCCGCTTGCAGGATGAAGAGTGACGCAGCGGGCTGCGCGTTTCACAAGGTGTTTTGAGGAGCTGGCTTGCGCCTGATGGGGAATCGGGCGCATTCTTTTTTGACGAATTGTCATAATGCGTATTGACAATTTGTCAGGTGAAGGGGGAGACTTTACATATGAGTGACACGACAACCAAGGAAGCCGTGAAGGACGCGGATCGCGCGCCCGCAGCAAAGGCGGGGAGCGGCGATGCGGCGAACGGCCTCTCGCGCCGGCGGCTGGAAAGCCGGCGCAAGCTGATTGCCGCCGCCCGCCAGCTCTTTGTCGAGCGCGGCTACCACGCAACGCGCCCGCAGGACATTTCCAAATTGGCCGGTGTCGGCCATGGCACTTTCTATCTTCATTTCACGGACAAGCTCGATTGCTTTCTCACCTTCGCCGATGAAGTGTGCGACGAGCTGGAAGTCGTGCTGCAGGACCATTTGGGCCGCGCGCGCAATGTGGAAGAGAGCGTGAAAGAAACGCTCTATGCGATTTACGAATATTCGGACGCCAATCCCGGCGTGCTGGCCGCGGCCATGACGAACACGGCGATGCTCTCGGTGGAAGAGACGAAGCGGCGCTCGCCGATGGAACGCTGGGCCGGGCAATGGACCGAGATGGTGCTGCAATGGCGCGCGGAAAAGGACATTACATCGGATGTCGACCCGCTGCTCTCCGGCCACCTGATCGTCGGCGCCATCAGCCAGGGCATGGCCTATGGCTATCTCTATCAGGTCGACCGGGACAAATTGATCAACGATATCGCGCAGGCTCTGTTCGGGGCACTGACGCGGCAATAGAACCGGCAGACCGGACCTTTGGGAGGAGGAAAGGCAATGGCAAAGCTCGTTTACAGCCAGGAAGAGTTGATGGCGGATCATCCTTATGCCAAGCGGCAGGAGGATGCGGGATATTTGATGCATGGCGGCTTCGATGAAGAAGGCACCTACATCTCCCCGCGCACGCTTCACCGCTGGCCGGCTGTCAAAGCCTGGCAGGGCGCGCTGAAGGAAAAAGGCGTACCGCTGATCGATGCCTCGGTCGAGCTTTTGAAGCACGGCAATTTTCCGAATGTCGAGCAGCAGAAATTTCTCCTTAAAAACGGCTACAGCCAGTCGCTCTGGAATTCGCTGACGGTAACAGGCATCGTCGAGGCGCGCGGGCGGGCGCTGTGCGAATTCACTGCGCCGGATTTTCAGGACATCATTGTCGATGACATTTCCGAAACGGCGACGGGCCATCTCGGCAAGGGGCTTCTTTATGCCCATGGCGCCGATGAAGGCGGCGATCCCGAGCAGCCGCAATATGGCGCGCATGATGCGATGTGGTTTGCCGCGCGCGATCTTCTGTTCGGCGCGAATGCCTATCCCGCCGATATCGAGCCCGACAATATCAGCCGCCCGGATCAGGGCCGCCTGATGCCGCAATTGCCGGAGGTCTATGAGCAGATCATCCTGCTTTTGATGAATGTGCTGATGATCGAAGTGCGCGCCGAAGCCTTTTTCAGTTTCTGCCAGAAAGTCATGCGCGACCCGGACGTCTTCCAGGACCGGCGCGAGGCGGCGGAGCGGGCGGCAACCATGGTCGAACGCATCCGCACGGACGAGGCCATTCATGTGGGCTATCTGCAAACCGTCGTTTCCGAGATGCGCAGCTTCACCTTCAAAACCGTGGATGGCGGCACGATTGCGGGCAAGGACCTGATCGATCCCATCTGGCAGGGCATGATCCACTGGCATGCCGAAACCCAGCATGAAAAAGCGCGCGAGCTGTCCTATGCACGTGTGCAAGAGCATTTCGAGGCGATGCCGGACGGCGCGAAACTGCTCGATCAGTTCAATGCACTGGGTGCGCGGGCCAAAGCCGCTTGAATTAAAAAGAGCGGAAGGCCAAGGGAGGCAGTCTCATGAAGTTCGGTATTTTTTACGAGCACCAATTGCCGCGCCCCTGGAAAGAGGGCGACGAGCTGAAACTTTTCCAGGATGCGCTCGATCAGGTGGAACTGGCGGACAAGCTCGGCATCGACCACGCCTGGGAAGTCGAGCATCACTTCCTTGAAGAATATTCCCATTCCTCCGCGCCGGAAGTTTTTCTGGCCGCTTGTTCGCAGCGCACGAAGAACATCCGTCTCGGCCATGGCATCAATCTCATGCCGCCGCCCTATAATCATCCGGCGCGCGTGGCCGAGCGTATTGCGACGCTCGATCTCGTCTCGAACGGGCGGGTCGAATGGGGGACGGGCGAATCCTCGGCGCTGGCCGAGCTTGGCGGCTTCAACATTCCCGTCGCCGACAAGCGGCCCATGTGGCGCGAGGCGGTGGAGCAATGCGCCAATATGATGGCCATGGACCCTTACCCCGGTTTCGAGGGCAAGTATTTCTCCATGCCCTGCCGCAATGTGGTGCCCAAGCCCGTGCAGCGCCCGCATCCCCCGCTTTGGGTTGCCTGCTCGAACCGCGAGACAATCAAGCTTGCTGCCCGGCTCGGCATCGGCGCGCTGACCTTCGCTTTTGTGGACGCGTCCGAGGCCAAGCAATGGGTGGATGATTATTACCGCATCTTCAAAGAGGAGTGCGTGCCGATCGGCCATGCGGTCAATCCGAACATCGCCATGGTGACGGGCTTTTCCGTGCATCAGGACGCAGAAGAAGCCAAACGCCGCGGCATGGACGGCTTCCGCTTCTTCGGCTACGGGCTCGGCCATCATTATATCTTCGGCGAGCACAAGCCGGGCCGCACGAATATCTGGGAGGCCTTCGAAGCGGCCCGGGACACGATGCCCGAAGAGGGCGGCAACCGGGGCATCGGCACGCCCGATCAGATGCGCGATCATCTGCGCGGTTTCCAGGAAGCGGGCGTCGATCAGGTGACTTTCATTCAGCAGGGCGGGCGCAACCGGCATGAGCATATTTGCGAGGCGCTGGAGCTTTTCGCCAGCGACGTCATGCCCGAGTTCAAGGAAAAGGAAGCCGAGCGGCAAAAGCGCAAGGATGAAGAGCTTGCGCCTTATGTCGAAAAAGCCATGGCCCGCAAGGAGCGGATGAAAGAACTGGCCGACGATGAAATTCCGACCATCGTCGCGCTGGGCCGTCAGATTGCGGAAGAAGGCAAGAAGACTGGCTAGACAAATTTCGAGTTAAACGGCGCCGGCCAGAGCGTTCCGCAAGAAGAACAAGAGGCCGCAGCCGTAACAACCCTGGATCAACCAGGGAGGCGTCGAACGCCGCTGAGGCCGGTTCCTGGAACCGGCCTTTTCTTTTTGCCCGCCAAGGGCCATGGTCGAGGGCAGGGCTTGTGCTGGATCAAGGCGGCGCGATGGCGTATCCGCCAGAATGGTGCAAGTGGTCAAGAATGGAGGACGGCATGATTTGGCGTTTACTCATTGCTTTTGTTCTGACGGTGGCGGCGGTGCTCGCTTCCGCCCGCACCCATGCTTATGCGGCCGAAGGCGGGGCCAATGTCATTTCCTTCAAGAACCGCACGTGCGGCGAGCTGACGCTGAAGGCGACGGGGAACGACGCCTGTTTCGGTTTCGGCGGCTGTGCGCTGACCATCCCGGCGGGCGAGACGAAACGTTACGGTCTGCGCGAAGGGGTGCGGCCTGAATGGGCGATCGTAAAGGTTGCCGGCCAATGCCCTGTGGAAGAGGACGCGCAGCTTAAGACGGAACTGAAAGGCGAATGCGCCATCGATCTGACGCGGGCCTTCAGGGGCACGAATTACCGGCCCGGCATCGACACGCCGCTGCCGGCCATGCCTGGCAGCCCCGTCAAACCGCAATTCGAGGAATTGCCGGGCCTGCCCGCACCGGGCGCCAAGACGGCTTCCATCGTGCTCGACACGGGCATTTGCGAAGTGGTGGACGGTAAGGAGATTTGCGAGGTCTCCTGTAAGGTCAACTGATCTTCATATCCACTTCAGCCAGCGGAAAAGCGCGATCTCCGCTATCCCAATGGCGAGCAGGATGGCACAGACGATGTAAAAGGCCGCCGCATCTTCCGCGCCCGGTATGCCGCCCACATTGATGCCGAGAAGGCCGGTGGCAAAGCTGAGCGGCAAAAAGACGGCGGCGACGAGTGAGAGAATATACATGTTCCGGTTCAGCGCTTCGGAGAGCCGGTTCGACAATTCCTCGTGCAAAATGCCGGCCCGCTCGCGCAAGGCATCAAGATCTTCCACATAGCGGATCACCTGGTCCGCCACTTCGCGCAAGCGGCTTTGCTGCCAATTGTCCAGCCAGTCCGGCTTTGCCGCAATGAGCTGGCCAAGCGCATCGCGCTGCGGGGAAAGGTAGCGGCGCAGCGGAATGGTCTTGCGCCGGATGTCGATCAGTCTTTTGCGGATGTCCTGGCTCGGCAGGTCGATGCCGGTTTCTTCCAGATCGTCGATCTCTTCTTCGATATCGCGAATGGCGGCGCCCATACGCTCGGTCAGCCCCCGGGCAAGGTCGACGATGAAGTCACCGATGCTGGCAGGCCCCGCGCCCGCTTCATAAGCCCGGCGGATGTCGTCGATGGCAAGCAGCTTGACCTTGCGCAGGCTGACGACGCGGCCCGGCTCGATCCAAAGGCGGATGGAGACGAGCGCGTCGGGGTCGGCTTCGGGGAAGAGATTGACCCCGCGCAGGATGAGCAGCGTGCCTTCCGGTGAAATCGCGCAGCGCGGACGGGTTTCCTCGGCAAGCAGCGCTTCGGCCACATGTTTCGGCAACCGGCTCTCCTTGCGCACCCATTTCACCGCGGAAGGCTCGGTCCGGTTGAGATGGATCCAGCGCCAGCCTTCGGCGGGGGGCGGAGATTTCAATGCGTCCCAGCTGATGCCGGAGGGCGTTTCGGAAATGTCGAAGGCGCAGACAAGAGCGGCGGCGGTCATCGGCTCTCCTTTGGCGTTGGCCGTGTCGCTCTTATCTTACCGCTCAAGCGGCAGGGCGGGAACCGCCGGAAGTGTCTTCAAGCTGCCAGATTGCCGGCGCGGAACGTGTCTTCGACGCTTGGGATGATGTCGATAAGCTCGTAATAGGGCACGGTGAAGAGGTCGGAGTCGCGCAGGCGGTCCATCAGCCCGCAATGGGCAGCGAGGTTATTTGTCTCGATCTGCAGAATGTCCGAGCAGCGGCCCGAAAACGCCTCGGCATCGAAATAGCGGATCTTTGCGTCTGGATGGTTCTCCATCCAGGGAGCGAAGGCGGCGCTTGCCGCCTTGCGGCGTTCTTCATGGGTGAGGCGCAGCCAAGGGGCGGCGGCGCGCAGCAGAATGAAAATCGTGAAGGTGGGTGTGGCGGTCATGGGCCGGCTCCTTTCAGCATGTTGAAATGGCCGGCTGACGCTAGGGCGATTGCATGACGGGAAAAACAGAATAATGTTGTCTTTCTCGTTCAAATAATTCGATTGTTCATATGCACCCCAATCTTCTCGATCAGCTCCGGGTTTTTCAGGCGGTGGTGGAAGGCGGCAGTTTCGCCGCTGCCGCGCGCGCGCTTGGCCGCGCGGTCTCGGCCATCAGCTACGCGATCAATGCGCTTGAAGAGCAGCTCGCCTTTCAGGTCTTCGACCGGTCCACCTACCGCGTTTCGCTGACGCCGGAAGGCCAGGCGCTCCTCAATGATGCGGAAATTCTTCTGCGCCGGGCCGAGCGCTGGGAAGCGCGGGCGCGCTCCTTGCGCGAGAAAGTGGAGGCGGTGCTCCCCCTCATCGCCGATCCTTCTTACCCGGAAGGCTTTCTCGTGGACGCGCTGAAGAAATTCGAAGCGCAATATCCGCTCGTCACAATCACCGTGCGCCGGGCGGAAAGCGAGGAAGTGGTGCGGGCGGTGCGCGAGGAAGAGTTTCCGCTCGGCATCATGCTGCTCGATCATGGCCGCCAATGGGACGGGATCGACGGGCGGCAGGTGGCGGCCGACAAGATTGCGCTTGTGGCCGCGCCAGACCATCCGCTGGCGCAGATCGAGGGCGCTTTTCCGCTTGCCGAATTGGAAAATCACCGCCAGATCCATCTGCATAGCGGCGCCTTCGATATCCGCGCTTTCGATTACCGCGTGCACCGCACGGATGTCTGGGGCGTCGATACGCAAAGCGCGCTGCGAATGATGATCGAAGAAGGGCTCGGCTGGGGCTTCATGCCGGAAGAAACGGCGCGTCCGGCCATCGAAGCCGGACGGCTCGTGCATTTGAATTGCGACGGCATCGCGCAGCCTTCGCTGCGCCGGTTCGCGGCGGTCTGGACGACGCGTCACCCGCCCGGCAAAGCGGGGGAGGCGCTTGTCGCCTCGCTCTTGCGCGATGAAGAACCTGTACCTGCTTGAACCCGGGTAAGAGGATTGCGGGCGGGTTTGAAATTGGTCCGTGTAAAAATCAGCGCCATGCACATCTTCACTCTCTGACAAAGAGAGGGCGAGAAGATGAAGCTACTGACAGGACCGCTCAGCATGTTCGGCACGAAGGCGCGCATTGCCGTCGCCGAGAAGAATGCGCCATGCAAGATCGAGTATGTGCCGTTTTCCTTGAAGACCCGCTATCACCCGCTGCATCCGGATGTGGCGCGGCTCAACCCGAAAGGGCAGGTGCCGGTGCTGCTCGACGGGCAGGTGGAAATTTTCGATTCCACGCAGATATTCGAATATCTAGAGGACAAGTTCCCGGAACCTCCACTTTGGCCGCGCAGCATCGAGGCGCGCGCCATGGCGCGGCTGATGGAACTGAAGGCCGACGAAATTTATTTCCCGAATGTCATTGTGCTGATTAACGCGGCAGCGGATGTCTCCCGCCCCGAATGCAAAGAAGCGCTGAAAAAGATGGCGGCCTATTACCGCGATATGGATGCGCGCCTTGCGGGCCAAGAATTTATTGCCGAGCGATATTCCTACGCCGATATCGCTTTTTTCACGGCAAGCTATTTCGCATCCTTCCTGGGCGGCGCGCCGGACCCGGCGCTTTCCCATCTTGCGGCCTGGCGCAAACGTATCGCGGCACGCCCTGCCGTGGCGCCCATCGTCAAAGAGGTGGCCGATTATCTTGCCGCCAACCGCTTGCCTGTGCCGGAAATATAGAAAAGATGGAAGCCGTGGACGGTCAAGCTGGGGAGAGATGTGCTTTACAAGGAATTGCTCAGCGCCATTGCGGTGGCGCTCACCTTTCTTGCCTTCTGGCCTTATATCCGCTCCATCCATAAGGGGGCGACGCGGCCGCATGTTTTTTCCTGGGTGATCTGGGGCGCGGTGACATTCATCGTCGCGCTCGCCCAGCTTGCGGATGGGGCGGGCGTCGGCGCCTGGCCCATCGCGCTTTCGGGGCTCATCACCTTCTATGTGGCGTTCCTCGCCTATCGGCGCCGGGGCGACACGGCGATCACGCGGCTCGATTGGATATTCCTGACGCTCGCGCTGAGCTCGCTGCCGCTTTGGTATCTGACGCAAGATCCCCTATGGGCGGTGGTGGTACTGACAAGTGTTGATCTTCTCGGCTTCGGGCCCACCTTCCGCAAGGCCTATCATTTTCCGTTCGAAGAACAGGCGGGCTTCTTCGCGCTCGCCGCGCTGCGCAATTTTATCGTCTTGGGGGCGCTTGAGAATTACACCCTCACCACCATGCTCTTTCCGGCGGCGGTGGGCGGGGTCTGCGTGATCTTTATTGCGATGCTGGCCTACCGGCGGCGCCTTGCCGGTGCGCCTTCCATCTAGACGAATGCGGGGATAAATGCCCAGGCGAAATTATGCGCGGAAAATGGTGCCCCCGGAGAGACTCGAACTCCCGACCCCCTGATTACAAATCAGGTGCTCTACCAACTGAGCTACAAGGGCTTCGGGCGCGAACATACTGGCCGCCGTCTGATCTCACAACAGGCTTTTTGCGGGATTTGAGGCGCGCATTTGCGGCGTTCGCGGCATCTTTTCCCCGGGTGCGCTGGAAAGGGTAAGCTGGCGCAGCATGGAGGCGGTGCGCGGGGAGGGGACGTGGAGATTGTGACGTTCATGGCCGGGGAGGCGGGCCCGGCGGCGCTCTGGTTTGCCGCCTTTGCGGTGGCGCTTGCCTTTTTCCTGCGCGGCTTTGCAGGTTTCGGGGCCTCGCTGCTTTCCGTTTCCGCGCTCAGCCTCATCTGGCCACCGGTGGAGGTGGTGCCGGTGATTTTTCTTCTGGAAGTGCTGGCAAGCGCGGTGCTGCTGCCCGGCGCCTTTGCGCATGTAAACTGGCGCGCCCTGTTCTGGATGTTCGCGGGCATGGTGGTGGCGACGCCCCTAGGCCTCGCGCTTCTCATGGCGCTGCCGGCCGCCGCCATGGCGCTTGTCATTCAGGCGGGGGTGGCCTGCGCGGCGCTGGCGCTTCTTGCCGGGATCGGCCCAAAACATGCGCCCGGCAAGGCGGCGTCGGCGGCGACGGGGCTTGCGGTGGGCGGGCTCAACGGGGCGGCGGCGATCGGCGGGCCGCCGGCGGTGCTTTTCTTCTTCTCGGTGCCGGGGCGGGAGGAAATGGCGCGTGCCTCGCTGATCGGCTTTTTTCTGGGCACGGACCTCGTGGCCGCGGGTTTTGCCGCCTGGAACGGGCTTTACGGGAGCCTTGAAGCCTGGCGCTTTGCTTTTCTTGCCCCGGTGATGGTGGCCGCGGCCTTTGCCGGGGCGCATGTTTTCACGCGGGTGGACAAGGCGCTGGTGCGCAAAGTGGCGCTGATCGGGCTTTGCCTTTTGGCGCTTGTGGGCCTCATGCGCGGCCTGATGACTTAGAAAACTGGCGGGTTAACGGCGCCTGGCGATCTCATAAAGGGCGACGGCGGCGGCGTTGGAGACATTGAGGCTGCGCATCGGCCCGGAAGCGGGCAATTTTGCCAAAAGATCGCAGGTTTCCCGCGTCAGGCGGCGCAGGCCCGCGCCTTCCGCCCCCATCACAAGGGCGATGGGCCGGGCCGTGTCGACCTCGGAAAGGGGCGTCTCGGCATCTCCGTCGAGGCCGACCGTGAGAAAGCCCATATTCTTGAGGGATTGCAGCGCCCGGGAGAGATTTCCGATTTTTGCAATTTTTACGTGCTCTACGGCGCCGGACGCTGCTTTGGCAAGCACGCCGGTAAGCGGCGGGCTGTTGCGATCCGTCATGACAAGGGCCGAGGCGCCGAAAACGGCGGCGGAGCGCAGAATCGCCCCGACGTTGTGCGGGTCCGTCACCTGATCGAGCACGACGATGCGGTTTGCCTCCAGGCACGCCTCTTCCAGATCAAGCTCCGGCAGGGGGGCCACATGGAGCGCGATGCCCTGATGGACCGCGCCGGGGGGCAGAAGGCGGGAGATCTCCTCGGCGGAGGTAATATCGGGCGCGATTCGCGGCGGCGCGGCAAACCGGGCTGTGATTTCGTTCCAGGCATTCTGGGTCGCGAGGAGTTTATGAAGAGTGCGGGCGGGGTTTTGCAGCGCCGCCTCAACCGCATGAAGCCCATATATATAGGGCGTTTGCCCGCCGGATGGACGGGCGCCGCGCCGGGATCCCAGTTTTCCCGGAACTGCTTCTTTTTTCCCGATTTCCCGGCGGCCCGGGCGCTTGCGCTCTTTCATGAGGCCGCTTATAGTCCCGGCCACCGGCGTTCGCAACGCAAGTCAACACAGTGCTTCGAGCTCGATTGAATAAAACGAGGGAGGCGCTGCGGGGGCTTTTATGCATTTTAGCGGATTTTCGGTTGACACAGCTTGGGGAGGTCCGCATAAACCCGCTCACTGAGAGTGAGGGATTTTCTGCCGGAACTCACTGGGTTTAAACAGATTTTTGACTGGCACGGAGGGATGCCCGAGCGGTTAAAGGGGACGGACTGTAAATCCGTTGGCTATGCCTACGTTGGTTCAAATCCAACTCCCTCCACCACCGGTCAATGCGGGAATAAGGAACGGATCCAAGAGGATCGCTCAAGGCGGGTGTAGCTCAATGGTAGAGCAGCAGCCTTCCAAGCTGACGATGAGGGTTCGATTCCCTTCACCCGCTCCATCTCTTGAACTTCTGGAGCATTCACGCTCGAAGACACTTGAAGGGGCCGATCCTGTGGCCGGTAACGGCGGGACGGCAGGCGTTAACAAGACCGATCATAGATTAGGGTCAGGCAAAAGGTAAGATAGGGCAATGGCCAAGGAAAAGTTCTCGCGGAACAAGCCGCATTGCAACATCGGGACGATTGGTCACGTTGACCATGGCAAGACGACGCTGACGGCGGCTATTACGAAAGTATTGGCAGAGACGGGCGGCGCGACGTTTTCGGCGTATGATCAGATCGACAAGGCGCCCGAAGAGCGCGCGCGCGGTATCACGATCTCGACGGCA
>NZ_BBIO01000015.1 GCF_000739695.1 Tepidicaulis marinus | reverse complement strand
ACCTTCAGCGCTGCGGCATTACTTATCTCTGAATCAGTCATCCGCAGGTTTCCAATTTAGGGTGACTGCCTCATCAGATTCATGAAATTACTAATTCACCATAAAGGAAGTAAATGCGATGCATGCCCGCGACAATTTAAGTTGCAAAAAGCAAAGCCGTCATCGCAGGGCGCATTCCTTTGGTTTCATTGGTGAGTTCTGAAACCTACTTTCCCATCGTTCCATTGCGACGCGTACAACCACTACGCACTGACGTGACCGTTTCAAAATAGAAATCTTTAGGAAAGCTGGAACACAGAGCCTTCGCTCGTCATAAGATTTGGAGCATGTGAAACCAACATTCTCAGGCTTTTTTCCGCACCCGGTCACCACGACCGGCGCCTATCAACGTCGCTAGAATGAGGCGCAAATCACACAGAAGCCCGGATTGTTCAATATAAAGCGCATCGACCTCCGCCAGCTTCTTGGGGTCGGACATATCAATCCCTTGCACCTGGGAAATACCGGTAACGCCTGGGCGCAGTTCGTTCACCCCCCGAGCACGGCGAGCCTCGATCAGTTCCGTCTGCGAGGGCAGGCAAGGACGAGGGCCCACAATGCTCATATCTCCCCTCAAGACATTCCAAAGCTGCGGCAGTTCATCGATTTTCCAGGCCCGAAGCTTTCTGCCAAGCGGTGTGACCGCAGAGAAGGAAACCTCGTGACTGGGGCACTCTCTCGTATCTGAGAACATGGTGCGCAACTTCAGTAGAACGAATGGCACTTCATTACGGCCAACCCGCACTTGCCGGAAAAGCGCAGGGCCCGGGGAATCACGGCGAATGAGGATCATGCATATGAGTAGCAATGGCCCGGCCACGACAATGCCAGCTGCTGATGCCAGAATGTCGAAGAGTCTTTTCACATCATTTCCTCAGTTTCGAGCCTTTGCTTATATGCATATTCTTTTCCGCACCGATAGATCAAATCAGCGAGTTCGTTTTCTGGCTCAAACTCAAATGTCTCATAAAAGCGACAGGCATCAACTTCGCAATCGCCCGCCAAAGACTGAAGGCGCGCGCCGAGACCCGGTACACCGGACAGCAAGCCGAAGACGAACGAGGGGAAATGATACAATCGCCTTGGAACGCTCATCCCACTGCGTAACAGACGTAAGGTATCGGCCAATGACACCGCCCCTCTTTCAGCCAATGCATAACTGCCCGACTTGGAAGCAGGCCAGTTCTGTAAAACTAAAACCATAATTGCGTCAACTAACGTTTCTATCCCGCAATAGGTGCGCCGGTTATCCAACGAAGCGAAGGGCAATGGTATACCACTGGCCGACAGACGCATTAACTGCTTCCAATTTCCCCCGGCATCCGGGGCGATGACAAGAGGGGGCCGCAGAGAAACTGAGAATATTCCCTTACGCGCAAGTTTGTTCACGTAAAGTTCCCCGGCAAGTTTCGAACGCCCGTATTCGGTTTTCGGCTCTGCCGAAGTCTCATCGCTAATTATGCCCGCATGCGTGCTGCCGGAAACGGCAAAAATACTGCTCATGTAAATGAAGGCTGAAACACCGCTGTTTTCTGCCTGTAAGCAGAGTCGCTCCGTCACCTCCGCATTCTGCTTCTGGTATTCATGCAGGTCCAGGCCGCGCGAAGCGGAAATCCCTGCCAGATGAACAATTGCATCCACCCCAGCCAATGCATCGGCAAGCTCGCCGTCTGCGCAGGCCCCAAGATCGCCCAGCTCCTGAACTGTAATGTTCGAATTATTGCGCCAAGCTGCCGGAAGGCGCGCCGCCTCCCGAACCATCAGTTTCAAGGGAATATTCTGGGAAACGAGACGCCGCGTTAGGTGGCGGCCAACGAAGCCGTTCGCGCCGGTTATGAGCACGCTGCCTGTTGGCTTTCTCATGGACGTCTCTATGTTGGCCAAACATTTACCTCACCGGCATTTTGCGCGTGAGGCATTCCCAATCAAGCTCCTGCTTGCAAACATTATATCCTCACCGCCTTCCCCTAAAATATAGAGGAACTTGCGATAGAGATAGATGACCGGTTTCCGAAACAGTTTTTGGCTTCGGGTCAAGCAGGCAGGCTGTGAACCAATGACCTCGAAATCCTCAAAAAACATTTGCAACAAGCTCTCAAGGGATTGTTTGGTGAATCCTATCTCATGTGTAAGGTCCATGTAACGCTCATGTGAAGCCGAGACCCAATCCATATTTGGAACATCGATAATGAGACGGCCTTTCGGCGTGAGCGCTGCGCACATAGCAGAAACGAACTCATAGAGCTCATGTTTTGGAATATGCTCCAAAACGGCCTTGGTGATGATCAGGTCATATTTTTTCTCAGAGCGATTCAGAAATTCGACCGCGTCACCATGTTTTACGACGCCTTCACCCAAATGAGTATTGGCATACTCTACATCCCCCGGGCTGGCATCTACGCCCTCGATATTCTCTATACCTTGACTGCGAAGCCATGCCAGCAAGCCGCCATGCCCGGTTCCCACCTCGAGCACCGCCGCGTCACGTGACGGCAGAAGGGTGCGGTAATTGCGCTCATAGTACGGCCAGAATGCGCAAACATCGCTGTAAACCGAGGCGCTGCTGATCTGCCCCTGGCCAGCTCGATAGTTATGTAGCAGCATCTGCCTCAACTGATCCATGGCGTTTCCTTTTTTACTTTCTGCCCGCTTGCCATGGCCCCAACACTATCAGGACACTCACAAGACCTTAATTGACCGAGCGCAAGAATATCCTCGGCCAACCTTTCCATGATACCGTCCCGGCTAAAGCACGCTATAAACTCTCTAGATTCAGTCATCTCAAGAGGAAACCTTTCGAGCGCCCTCATCAGATCTTCCACATCACAAGGCGCAAAAATCGCTGCATTAGGCAGGTGTGCCTTAACAAAATCCGCTGCCACACCGCCAACACCTGCCAGAAGCGGCTTGCCGGTAGCACCGTACTCGAATAGTTTCGAGGGCAGCACCCGCCGAAAGGCCGGATAATCATTAAGATGCAGCAACAGAATATCTGCCCTTGCGTAATGTTCCAGAAGCGCTTTCCTGTCTAAGGGCGGCAGCAGTTCCACGTCCAGCGCCTTTCCTGCCTCCGCTTCTGCCGCTGCCAAAGCCGTTTGGAGTGCCTGGCGACGACCACCGTCCCCAATAATGCGGAAACGATAGCGACCAACAAGCTCCCGGGCGGCTGCCGGTACCAAGCGCTCCAATCCCTGCCCTTCACCGATATTACCCGCATAAAGAATAACTGGCGGCTCATTTCCGGCATGGTTGTAATCGAAACCGAGAAACTCCTGATCGATACCATTGGTCCGCAAGCTGAGTTCCAGATTCGGGCATATCTCGCCTACATGCGCCTCGAAGCCCGGCGAGACAATGCTGATGGCACATGCTTGCCTCAAAGTCCAGCGCTCGAGGATCACAAAAACGGGTACCAGCAGGCGCGCAGGTCCCTTCAGGATATCGGTTAACGTATCGGTGAACAGATCGCGAATGTCGAGATGCAACCGCGCACCCAGCCGCCGGGCAACCACAGCGCCCAATGTTGCTGTCATCAGCCGCGACGACGTGGCGAACACGATGTCGGCATCAAGCCCACGCGTACGGCGCAATACCTCGCGTGCGAAACGGACGAATGCAAGCGCCTGATCGCGGAAACCGCTCTTGTGCGTCGGCAGCTCAATGCGGTCGATCCGTATATTGCCATGTTCCTCGTAAGCAGGCGTGTCGGATTTATAGCTCGCATAACGGTTAGGCATGGTCGTAATGATATGCAAAGAATCCTGCGGGCCCAAACGTGCCGCAAGCGCTTCCACCAAAGCGCCTGTGCGGAAAGAGCCGGCACTAAGATCCGGCGGATAATAGAAAGAAAGTATAAGAATCCGCATACCGCCTACACTCCCTGCCAATGTAAGCGTGTCACCAGCCGCACCGGTAGATTGGCAATGGCAGAGGAACGCAGCGACCGGCTGGGAATGGCCAAACCAAATTCCGGCTGCCAAGTGCTCTCAATAGTGCTCGCTTGCGTTTCCGCCGGGGGCAGAACCTTGATCACGGTGTCAGAACCGGGCAGGCACAAGCGCATCATGCCTTGCTCCTCGTGCACGTCCACATCCGGATGCAGATGAAACATAAGCTCCAGTTTGTGTCTGCCGTTGCCTCTCACCTCGTCTTCAACCTCAAGCCCGCCGGGTGATAGCCGCCATGTGCGTTTATGTATTGGCCGCCCAGGCAAACGCCGATACCCATCATGCGACGCGCACGCAACGGCAGCGCCATCCGTCTCAGCCGTCATTACGTTAAGGATGCGCGCGCGCCGGGCAACGCGAAAGCCGCCCCAAACCTCGGAGGAATCGCAATCATCCATAACCAGGGTACTATGCGCCGATGTGCCACGCTGACGATGACGTTCTGGTCCTGTGCCATAGACCGACGTGCCGCCATTGACCACAACGCGTTGCCCCGCCAGAGAAAGCTCAAAACTCAGCGTGTCGGCATGCGCATGGCCGGGAAGATAATCGGGGCCGACTGGCGCCATATCCGTCAAGAGTACCGCTTCGCCGGCCTGCAGGCGAGCATAGCCCGACGCACATAGGTGGACTACAGGCTCTGCTATTTCATTCGGCATGCGAAAACCAAGCCGCTCCGCATAAGCGTCAAGCTCCGCCGGGCGCGGCGCAATTCCAAAAGCCGCGTCATTGAAAAAAGGAATTTCGCCATCAGGATGGCGCAAGGTGCGGCTCCATACTAGCATCCGCTCGATTGCAGCCTCCAGACCCAGCAGCAAAGGCAAGGCATATGTCTGACAAAGATTGTAGCAGTCGAGCAAGTCTTCCAGCACAATGAGATGGTACATAGGGCTAAGCTCAAAATGCCCACCATCGGCCAGAACTTGAGCCTCAATCTCCCGAGCGAGAATCTTCCCTCCCTTGGCCAGCCAAGCATCGGCCTCCTTACCATCGAAAAAAGCGCCCGCGAACACCAATGCCTTGGCATTCGCAAGTAGATGGTTTCCAAGAATGTGGTATTCTAATCGCTTGCTCAGATAACGCGTTTGAATTGCAAGGCTGTGCAACAATCCGTCATCGCATTGACCTTGCGTCAAGCACCACTTAACCCAGTTCACGATACGCAAAGACGTGGGATAGGGTTCCCAACCGGTGCCATGGCCGGGCTTGTTTTCTACAATCCAGCGGTCGGTCAGTACCCGATGCCAGTCAAACCGCGCATCTGCATGTTCAGCAACCAGATCATCGAAATAATGCAGGTTGTAGAGCCACAGCTTCGGCTTCTCCGGATCTTCCCAAATGCCAGGACTGGAGATATCGGCCTTTTGGTTGAGAAAGTAGGCATCCGCGGGCCCAGTCAAGCAGGTCGCCCGCTTCGGCCCGGCGGCCCAGTTTCCCGGCCTGCGCCGCAGTGACGGCGCTGGACGCGCGTCCGGCCTCGGCCGATAAAGTCGAACCCAAAGGCGCCCTAATATCTGCTGCGCCTTCAGGTGTCGCAAAGTCTCGGCATAAAGTCTGGGCGAGCTCATGTTCTTTGCGCTTATCCTTGCTTACGCCCGCTTGCCACAGCGGCCACATCCAGGGTTACGCGGCTGATCTCCATCACCTCCTCGAAAGGTACGGGCGCTTTGCCTGCACGCACTCCCTGTAAAAAGGCACGCGCTGTCGCTTCTTGCCCTTTGTCCTGACGCCACAGGCGGTGCTTGCGGAACCCTGGCCAGCCAAATCCCGCAAGACGTCGGAAATTGTCCAGCACCAGCACTCGGCCACCGCAGAAAACTTCCACACGTTCCTTGGGAAAGGCCCTATGACCATTGGCAAAGTAATGCACGGTGCCGATGGAGCCATCTGCAAAGCCCAGAGTAAAACTCACCGTGTCAGGCGGCACCTTCTCCTGACGCGGCAAGGCGCTGGCAGCAACACTCGTAATCGGGGCGCCCGCAAGTGCCCGCATAAGATCGACGAAATGGCACGCTTCGCCAATGATACGGCCTCCCCCTCTTGCCGGGTCCTGCGTCCAATGCTCAGGCGGGATCGCACCGGCGTTGACCGTAACAACAAAAGACTTGGGTGCATCAATGCCGTGAAGCTGCTCGCGCATCTTTTCCACCTGTGGCGCAAAGCGGCGATTGAAGCCTACCATCAGCAAAGGCGCAGCGCCCTTCGCGGCTGCTTGTCCCCTTGCCGCTTCTATAGTCTCAAGTTCTGCATAGGTAAGGGCCAACGGTTTTTCCACGAATACATGCTTGCCCTGGCTGAGCGCCCTGCAAACCAGATCGGCATGGCTATCATGCCGGGTAGCGATCACCACGGCGTCAGCCGCCTCATCGGCCAGCACGGCCTCAACATCCGTTGCCGCGCGAGCAAACCCGAACTTGCGCCCGTGATACACCGACGAGGCGCCGCCACTGCTGGCGAGAGCTCCGAACTTTGCCCCGGCCCTGGCGAAAGCGGGAATGAGCACACGGCCGGCATAATTTCCCGCGCCGATGAAACTAACCACAGGCTCGCCTTGGACAGAAGCAACCTCACCACTTCTCTCTCGGCCCGCATCGAGAAGAGGCACAATGGCCGGGCTTTCATCTGCCTGTTTGGGGTAATCTATAACGATGCCGAGTTTCGGCTCATCGCTCACGAGAAGTTCGTAAGCTGCAGCTGCTTGCTCGAGAGCGAAATGATGAGAAATAAGGGGCGCGACATCCAGCATCCCCGATGCCATCATATCCAGCACCGCCTCGAAATTGCGTTGTTCCGTCCAGCGCACGAAGCCAACCGGATAGTCCTGTCCCTTCTCTTCATAGACCGGATCATAGCGGCCCGGCCCATAGGAGCAGGAAACCTGGAAGCTAAGTTCTTTCTCATAAAAATCAGCGCGGGAGAGTTCTAGCCCCGTCACACCCACCAGCACGATACGCCCGCGCTTGCGGCACATTTGCGCGCCTTGATGCACCGGCTCATTGCTTTTGGTCGAAGCGGTTATAAGCACCGCATCAACTCCGCGTCCACGCGAGAAACTTTCTGCACGCGCCAATGAGTCTTCCCCGCGCGATAGGCAAACGGTTTCCGCGCCAAACCGTTCGGCCAAGGCCACCTTGGCCGGATCCGGATCGATGCCTAGCACACGGCAGCCCTGCGCCCTGAGAAGTTGCACCGCCATAAGCCCGATCAAACCAAGCCCCGTGACCACCACGCACTCTCCGAGTGTGGGCGCGGCAAGGCGAACCCCTTGCAATGCAATTGCGCCGAGCACGGTAAAGGCGGCCGCGTCGTCATCCACATTTTCAGGAATGCGCGCCGCAAGATTTTGACCTACGGAAACCAGCTCCGCATGTGCTCCGTTTGAGGCAACCCTGTCTCCCGGCCTGAAGCCGGTTACACCTTCCCCAACATCCAACACAACTCCGGCACTGCAATAGCCCAGGGCCAATGGTTGATCGAGCTTGCTACGCACCGCATCCAGCGTGGTGAGCAGACCATCGGCGCGCATCTTGTCCAGAACCTCGCGCACTTTGTCCGGTTGCTGGCGCGCCTTAGCCAGGAGCCCGCCGCGTCCGAACTCTACAAGCATCCGTTCGGTGCCCGCGGACACCAGCGTACGGCGCGTAGCGATAAGCATTTGCCCCTTCTGCAACGAGGGGCGAGGCATATCAATCAGGTCAATCTTACCCGTGCTCAGGCTTTGCAATATTTGACGCATTAGGTTTCCTGATAAGAACCACCGATCAGATCATTCATATTCACCGCCACACAGCACCTCCAACAATCAACTCGCGGCTATTGGACGCACGGTACAAGAGATTGTCTCTCGGCTACTGGGAACTGTGCGGGACATTACATTTTGCATAGTGCTAAAGAACGTTCGCCCTGGATACCGGACGGCTCCTGCCAGTTTCCGCCAACGCGGCCGGCTGTCTGGCGGCTGACTGTAGTTGTAGGCGCGTTCAGAAATAATTTCCAAGTCAGCTGCCTCCATCAGAGCACGCAAATCTGCTTGGCTATATTCTCTGTGATGCCCGACAAAGGGCACATCGGAGGAAATTACTTCGTTAATGTTCGGCAGCGGGCTCTTGCCGAACAGCATATCCACTCGTTTCGGCCAGTAGCAGATATTTGGCACTTCAAAATAGAGGCGACCACTTTCAGACACCATGCCCGTCAGTCTTCGCAGCGCCGGCAATGGAGAATGAGGATAATGTTCAAGCACCGCCATGCAGGTAATGAAGTCGAACTTTTTATCCCCGTC
The DNA here is from genome assembly GCF_000739695.1 of Tepidicaulis marinus. Lineage (GTDB taxonomy): Bacteria > Pseudomonadota > Alphaproteobacteria > Parvibaculales > Parvibaculaceae > Tepidicaulis > Tepidicaulis marinus. Next base: position 88,656 of record NZ_BBIO01000015.1, on the reverse strand, counting down.
GAATGGAGCCTCAAAGGGATCGTAATCGATCACTTCAACACCACTCTTGCCGATTTCCTCAAACAATGGTGTGAAGGCGGAACCGTAATATTTCAGCGCTTCAGTCATGAAGGCCTTCATGCCAAGCTTAGCCAACGTCACCGGGAAAACGCCAACAAACCCCCCGATATCGCAGACACTGTCCCCTCCCCCGCTCTCGATCAGCGCTTTATATGCGTAATAAGCTCTAATACCCGATCGACTTAGATACTCGTTGAAGTCGAAAACCTTCGGGTGCCAGGAGGCACAATGACGAGAGATTTCAACCTGCATCTCAGGAGTTAGATGACGAATTAAGCTAGACAATGCCTCTTCGTATACTTTCTGAAATGCGCCGTATGTCAGCATCCCATTCCATCCCGATCCGCTTTCTTTCTTGCCAAAAGCACCCAGGCCGAGGCGAATTTAAATGGCAAACGACTGGCCACTTTCACGTTCCACCTCACCATCGCCTTAAATGGTGCGAAAATGTAACTTGAATAAGGCCCGGATAAGAAGCTCAGATTCTGTACCGAATGGACAGCAAATCCGTTGCGGTCAAGCATCGCGGAAATGTCCGACAAACGGAAAAACTGAATGTGCCCGGCGTCAATGTTGTACGGAAGATTGGGGGGATCCTTTTCGATCTCCCGGGTCCACACCCCTTTCAAAACCGTCTTATCAAGCAGCGCTGCAATAAAATCCACAGCTGCAAGCACCCACCGACCTACAAGTGTTTTCGCAAAAGCGCTCTCGAGCTCAAAAGGCCCGTGCCCGTTCGGAATAGATATTAGAAGCAGCCCATCGCTACGAATAAGATCGCGGGATTTTTCCAGCAGTATGGCCGGTTCTTTAACATGCTCGAGAACATCTGAAAAAACGACCACATCATAAAGGCGATCGGGCTTCAGATCTTCACTCTGGCAACACTCGAATCTGATGTTTTTGTGCTCGTAATGATCCTTAGCCCATTGAATCGACTCTTTATGCATGTCAACGCCGAGATACTCATCCCCTTCAGAAGGTAAGAACTGGGACACGGCATAGCCATTCCCACAACCAATATCGATTATCGACAAAGGTCTCCCCAACCTTCTTCGTTCGTCGTCGATAGCCTGCCTGAACAGTGCCACTTTCTTGGTGTGGCCATATATGTTTTCTCCCAAGAACTGCACTGTTTCACATCCCCATGAAATTCTATGCGCCTCTACAGCGGGTGCCCGTTTCGTCCGTGCTGCATCTCGCTGAAGCTTTACAAAGCCCGCACCACTTCTGCACTGGCTCTCCGCCTGGCTGACGAGCACAAGCGCAGCTTGGATATATTAGACTTTTTCGAACGATAGCGCATGCAGGTCCTTTTCAGGGAGGTCAAGTTCAATCTTAATTCAAAGGTTCATCAACGCGAAAACGATAAACGCCCTATGTTGCTCACTGCCCATATAGCCAGAATCATCAACAAGTACCAAAGCATGCCATAACTTGAAAAAATCGAATTTCGTACACCGTCAATTGCAATATAAATCGCGAACAAGACCACGCCGCAACCAGCGAGCGCCCGAATTTCCCGCCCAAATGATATTTGGCTCCAGGCCCACGCAAATCCGAGCGCAGCACCCACGACCAAACTGCCGGCAAGCGCACCAATCAAACCGATTTGGCTGTATAGAACGAATTGGTAGGGAGCAGACGCCGATCCGGAAATATTAGGGTTCATAAAACGCCAAACGACGATCGTGTCGTCGGGCATATGCCCGAAACCCAGAATATCCTGCCCTAAATCGATACCGTAATAAGGATGTTCGTCCGGGAAAACTACCGGATAAAACAAGGCGGATGCGGATGTGCGCGTGAGCGGCGCCATGAGCGTATAAAGCCAAATTTGCTTCGCGCGTGATTCATGCAGCGCCATCCTGTCTGCGATATAGTTTCGGCGGTGCTGGATCTCCTCTTCAGTTAGTGTGCCAGGCTTTCCAATTCTCGCTTCCGAGTCTTGGGATGCCTCCCCGGACATCTCACCCTTCACTTCTGGTTGCGATGTCCCGGTAGGCGCAGCTGATTGTACACCAAAATCTCCCCCCGCCACTTCGGAAGATTGTTCGGCTGTACGAGAACCGTCAGACATAACGGGCACAATAACTGCCAGAAAATAGGCAATTGTAAGAATGACGATCCCCAATCCGGCACGCTTGACCCACTCTCTTCCAAACAATGCAGACGCATCAAGCAACAAGGCCCCACCGAAAATAATGACCGAAACAATGATCGACTTTTTTTGAAACAAAAAGAAGGTAAGCAGCACAACAACCAGCCCGATCACGAGTACAGCAGCGAAGCGTGCGCGCCCCCTGAACGGCACAATCAACGCAAGCCATGCCGCGATGACGGGCAGGGCTAGATAGATATTGACGAACTCGAAATACCCCAATTCCCGGAAGAGCTTCCACCGGGCACCGACATAGGCAGCGTAATCCGTCCAGGCCGCAAGCTCATTGAACGCGCCGCTCTTCAGTAAAGACCAAACAGTGATCGAAGCGCTAACCAGAAACAACAGCGCGACACCGGTTTGCATATACTTTCCAGGTTGCACCTCTGTGCCAGCGCTTGGAAAAATTCGGCAAACCAGATGAGACGTCGTAAATGTATATCCGGCGGCCATGAAGCAGGGAGCGGCAACCAGCAAACAGATGGCCACAAATCGCTCGTACCCACCTAGAACGGGCACAGCCGCCCCGGAGAAATATTCGTAAAGGAGAACGAATGCCTCAACGTCCAGCAGAAAAAAAATAGCGCCCGTAAGACAGGTGATCGTATAAACTGCTAAAAATGCCAGCAATGGCACAAAGCGATACCACCCATTCTGCATAACAGCGTGCGATACCATTTTACCTTTCCCCCGCGACTGATCGCTCCAGCACCTCCAGAATATGCACCACATGACGATCCCATGTGTACCGCGACAATGCTTCTTTTCGAGCTGCAATACCCAGCATTGAATGTTGTTGCGGATTATCCAGCAGATAACGAATGCTATCGGCAAGCTCCGCCACACTCCCAGGTTGAGTCAGAATAGCCATGGCTTCACGTGGTAAACTGTCCCCCACCTTCAAACGCGATATATGCGGACTGCCGCGAAGCACCTCGCCAATCTGATCGAGATCGGAGGCGATGATTGGCTTCTCCATCGCCATATACTCAAAAAGCTTGGTCGGCGATCCAAAAAACCGGCTGCCGTCTTCATTCGGTATATGCGGAGAAACCAAAATATCAGAAGCAAAAAGGTGGGATGGCGCCTGATCTTGAGGGATAAGACCTGTCAGTGTCACGAAGGCCTGATACTTTTCCCCCGCGAGCTCCTCTTGCACCTGTGAGAATTTCAGCCCATCCCCGATGAGCATAAAGTGTACCTTTTTGCGCTCGAGCAGTTCGGCAGATTCATTCACAAGTTGCCGAATGGCCTTAGCGAGCACCTCCACCCCGTGCCATTGACCGAACGTGCCAATGAAGGTGACCACAAGCGCCTGCGGATCGATGCCATAGCTGCGCCGAATTTCGTCCTTCTCCACCGAGGAGAAGCGCGCTGGATCGAATACAGCCGGCTCGATACAGTTGGGATAGGTGGCGATGCGCTCCGGCGCGACGCCGCGCTCAATCAGCTCGTCACGCAGAACATCAGAGATCGTTACCACAGCATGAGCATGGCGCAAGCATGCGTCCTCCGCCTTCACCGCCAGATTATGATAGCGCAGCGGCCGCCCCCAGTTCTTCTGCACCCAGGCCTCCGAACCATTATATTCGATCACCAGAGGAACGCGGAGCAATCGCGAGAGCGCTACCCCGGCATAATTGGCCAGCGACAAGCGCTGGTAGATCATGGCGATCTTACGCCCCTTCACGATCTCAAGAGCCTGACTTTGAAATATCCGCTGAAAGCGATAGAGGTTGAGCTCACTTGGCAACCCATAGACGGCTGGCGGCGCAATGGGCTGAAATTCAACACTGCTATCGACCATGACTGGCGGCTCAGCGGAAAGAAATCTCACTTTCCGCCCACGCCGTACCAACGCATTGACCACACCGGCCACATGACCGACGGAACCGCCAGCTTTAACTCCAAACCAGAGATTGGTCTTGAGGTAGAGAACCTCACCTTCACCTTTTGCAGCTTGCTGCCGAGATTCGGACAGCAGCTTGTCGAGTTCACGGTTGCAGCGGAAGGCGGCGGTGAAACCGCTAATAGAGGCAAAAGCGCCCTGCACGAGAGAACCAAGCGCGCTCATCCGTGATAGCGGCTTGCGACTGAGGTCCGGTTGCACGATCTCCAGGTGCTTTGCATTGCTGATTGCCGCCAAGCCGCACAGAATGGGCAAAAGTGCCCTGCTGTTCACATCCTCCAGCGGCATCACCAGGCACCGAGCGTTGAGCTTGCGCAAACGCCGCAGCAACTGCCCCAGAGGTTCGCGTCGCAGCTCGGCAACCGTCAGATATTGCGGCACATAACCAAGTGTGCTTTCCAACTTCTGGCGATAATCGCGAGAAAGGGGATAGGCGACCAGCGCGTAATTCAACTCAATATCTCCGGTAAATCGTCGAATGTCTGCGACGAAGATTTTTTACGTTCTTGGCGCGCCTGCCTCACAACTGCATAACTCATCAACAGGAAAAGGATTGTATAAGATACTGAAAGGGCAGCGGCCGCACCAATTCCCTGGTGTGTTGGCACCAGCAAACCGGCAACCGCAAACAGGCATAGCGTCGTAACTAGCCAAACAGCAATGATTTTCTTAGGCAGTCCCACTGCCCCCAAAAACTGGGCGAGCATGGTGCTCATCCCCAAAAAGAACATACCCGGCAGCATCACGTAAAAAATAGGGACTGCGGGCATGAAGGCCTCGCCAAAGGCGATGCGAACGAAAAGCGAGGCGAGAAGCGCTGCAATGCCACAAACCAACAGCATGATCACAGCTACCAGCTTTGCTTGGCGCCAGGTTGCCTCGTAACGGCCCACATCTTGGCGTACCAAGCGGGGAAAAACCACCAACGCGAAGGAAATGGGCAAAATAGCTACCACATCGGCTAATTGCGCCGCTACTGAGTAGTAGCCCAGCTCATCGCCGTCGGCGAAATGCCCGAGAATCAGCACATTCCCGCGCAAAACTATAAAGCCCAACAACGTGACGATAAAGGCGCGCAAAGAATAGCGCACGGCAGGCCTTAGTACACTGACGTCAAAATGCAACTGCAAGTCGAAGCCGCGGGCGAGCACCGCAAAAGCCAACAACGCTGCAATCACTGTAGCGATCAGAGAGCCGGTCAGGAACGCGGCCACCGTCTCAAACATCAGTGCCACACACAGAATAGCAACCAGAACCAGCAGATTGTAACCGATCTGGAAAATATTGAACTGCGCGATGCGCTGCAGACCAACCAACAGGTTGCTCATGAGCATGAACAGCAAATTTGAGGCGCCCAGCGCAGCGGCGAGCAGCAACACGGCAATCGGAACATCCAATTGCCCCGCAACGGACACAAGGATTCCCGCCCCAGCCGCAAAAACGAGACCGGACAGCCAAAGACTGTTGATCGTCAACGCCCTCAATTTGTCACGCTCGCGCGCCACGATGTAAGTGTTGGCTGAAGGAAATCCGAGATTACCGAACTGGGTAACAAAGCCAGCCAGGGTGACGGCATAGAAATAGAGTCCGCGCCCCTCCGGTCCTAGAAGCCGCGCCGTAACGATACTGGTGACAATACCTGCGAGCATGACAGCGAAGCGGGCGGCAACGGTCATCATCGCCTCTCGGTCGAGGCTGTGCAGAAGTTTGGTGGGTGATGGCAGTTTCATCTCCTACCCCACCGGTGCCAGGGTCATGCTCAAGGGGCAAAGCGGTCCCTGGCGACGCCAGAGCAGCCGCACGGCCGGCACCGCAAGACCGTAAGAAGGCGAGACACGCCCTTCCCCCAGGCTCAACGTCCACTGCTGCGGATCTTGCCAAGTAAGACGAAAATCGTGTCCGGCTGCGTGCAGCAACACATCCCCTGCACCGATAATCTCCACCGCAACGCCGGGTGCCAGCAACAAAGGGATCTCCACCAGGTGGTCCGCAGCGGCCTCCCCTTCGAAACTATCTTCGATGGTCAGACTATGGGCGGCATGATCCAGCGTGTAATTGCGCACCGGACGCACTGGATGGGTAAGACGCTGATAGCCTGAATGGCTCGCCACCAGCTTGTCGCTGGCGTCACCCGGTTGCCACAGCCGCACTTCAGGCACTGCGTCATAGTGAAGGTTCCAGAGATAATCCGGACGGATGAAGCGATTGATCTCTTCTGCGTCTATCTGCGGCGTATTGTGGCTGGCCGTCGCGCGGAAGCGGTTCCGCTCTTCATATGAGGCTGTATAGAGATAAGCGCCGGCATCGGAGACGAGATGCACCCCGTCCAACACAGCTTCGAAAGAAAGGCAATCATTGTGGCCGTGGCCGCCGCGGCCCGCGAGCCCGATCGGCCCACAATCCACAAACACATGATCGCGTGGATTGGCCATAAGGTAGATACCGCCCTCGGGAAAAGCCTCGGAGCTGCGCGTTACCGTAGGATACGCCTCCAAACGTTCCGCAGCTTGCGGTCCGAGCAGCCAGCGCACCTCGCCCATCGGCCCGCCGGTGCGGGCGCGCAAACTATCGTCGGCGAAAATCTCACCGATCAGCCCCACAAGATACCGGTGATCGTTGATTGGCTGAGTTCCCAGCGGAAGGGCGCGCGCGTCATCGGCATCGCCCAGCAGCGGCACCGTTCCCGCCTCCCGGGTATAGGCGGCGGTGAAACGGCCCATGGCAACCACACGCTCGCGATAAGCGGGCGTCACATCATGTCCGGCCAGCATGCGGTAATGCGCTGGCAGGAGAAACAACTCGGCAACCAGCCGGTGATACGGCACCGAGGCCTCATAATCGACACCGTCCGCTGTCACCTGTTTCGGCAATTCGTCACATAGGATACGCCATCCCAGATCGAGCCAGCGGTGCGGGTCCTGGCCTTGGCCGAAGAACAAACCGGCAAACACCAACCCTGCCGCGTCGGCGGTATAGTGATTGCCGTTGACATCGGATTTTTCCAGATGCCGTTCCGTGAAGCGGCCATGCAGGTAAAGGCTGGCGAGAAACCGGCTACGAAACTCTTCATCGCCCCAAGCCCGGCTGCCTTTGAAAACGTGGAAAAACCACGTCCATACCAGAATGCGCAGCGCGGCCTCCATGGTGCAGGCCCAGTTCACACTCGTGGCATAAGGATTGGCCTCGATCCACTCCTCCAACACTGAGCGCACAGCTTCGGCATAGCGCTCTTCACCGGTAAGTAGATAAGCTTGCCCCGCCGGCATCAGCCATTGCAGGCGCGAAAGTTCCCACGGTACCTTCACATCACTGGGCCGTTCTGGATTGTTATAGTCGATGGAACGGTGAAAGGCCGGCGGCCAGCGATGACCGGTCTTGAAATCGGCATGCCAGTCGATGGGACGGCCAAGCTCCACTTCACCGGAACCAAGCAGCGCCACACGCCGCACCAGAGCCTTCTCGGCTCGGTCCAAAATTTCGCGGCGCTCGTCTTCCGGCACCACTTCCGGCCAGGACACCTTTTGCGGCAGCGGGAAAGGACGGCCGGCCAGATCATGCCACACCTGATCGATGGAACTGCCCCCAAGCGTACGCAGCAATGCACGGGTGCCAAAGGAGCGGGCCAGTCTCGGCGCTACAAGCCGTTCGCTCTCGGCCGAAAGTTCCGCCGCAAGCCGCGCTGCAATCACGTGCGGCGGTTTGCGCAGGCCTCGCCGGATCATACCGAGAATATCGCGTTTCATAGAGAACGGCTCATCGCTGAATGTGCATCACGGTATCTATTGCATAGCTGCTTGCCGGCAAAAGAGGTCTCACCTACTTCGATATCCAGTAATCGTGCCAAGCCGCCAGATTGAACAATGTCCAGATATAAAGGCTATTGTCGGCACTCCCCTGGCGGTGCGCCTCAATCAAGGCTTCTACCGCGTCGGTTTTGAAGAAGCCGCGCTGCATGAGCTGCGACTGCATGATCGTATCGCGTGCCTGCTGGCCGAACCTACCGCGCAACCACTCACTCATGGGAGCGCCAAATCCCTGCTTTTTACGATAAATCAGATCATGCGGAAGCAGATCTTCCACCGCTTTTTTGAGCAGGTATTTCGGCTCGCCGCCACGCGTTTTCCATGCCTCAGGAATGTCCATGGTAAATGACACCAGCTTGTCATCCAGGAAAGGCACGCGGGCTTCCAGCGAGCTCGACATCGTGATTTTGTCCACGCGCATGAGCAGCAGTTCCGGCAGCCGCAACCGGAATTCATTATGGATCATCCGCGTGAGCGCATCTTGTCCCGGATGGGCGGCATCGAAAGGCCCAAGAAACGAGCGGATGATGTTGAAAGTATCCGTTTCCTCGTAATCTGGCGGCAGAAGCCCCGTCGCCCGCATGTCCGCGTCAACAGGCGCCGGCTGAAAGGCTTCGGGATTGACGATGATATGTTTCATGTTTTCCCAGAACACCGTGGCGCCGCTCCAGAAATGTTCGCGGTCATGCGCAGCCCGGTCGATAATATCCGCATAAACCATCAACGATGGACGCATCCGTGCTGCCGCCATGGCCATGCCGGCGATGCCCTTGCGAGCAAAGCCCGGAAGGTAACTGCGAAAGGGATGCCAGTAGCGATGATAGAGCCTGAGGTAACCCATGTAACTGGCATAACCGCAGAATTGCTCGTCTGCCCCTTCGCCTACCTGGATCACGGTAACCCCCGCGTCCTTTGCAAGCTTTGAGACAAAGTGCAGGGGAATACACACCCAGTCAGCGATCGGTTCGTCCTGGTGGTGCACCAGCTGCTCGAGATAGCCAACCATGTCAGCTTCCTCGATTAGGATCTCGTGATGCTCGGTCTGATAGCGATCGGCAATGCGCCGGGCATGATCCAGCTCATTAAGGTGCTGATGGTCCTTGAAACCGATCGTGAATGTACGCACCGGCCCGTTGCTGTGGCGGCTCATCAGCGCCACGTTGGTTGAGGAATCCACGCCGCCGGACAGGAAAACCCCAACCGGCACATCGGCCATCATGCGTTTTTCCACAGCCTCTTCCAGGCGAGAGCGGATGCCGTCAACGTAGAAGGCCTCCAACGCCTTATCCGACAAGCCCTTGGTTTCGGCCGGGTCTATACCTTGGCCCGGCACGGCGTCCCAGTAGCGCCCGGCCCGAATGGCCCCTTCTTCCACTTCCAGCCAGCAGCCGGCGGGCAACTTCCACACGCCCGCAAACATGGTCTGCGGCGCGGGCGTGGTCAGGAAAGAGAGATAGTGGTACATCGCCATAGGGTCGATATCGCGCACCACCGCCGGGTGCTCCAGAATCGACTTGATCTCGGACCCGAATATGAAAGCGCCGCCAGAAGATGCGAAATATAGCGGCTTGACGCCAACACGGTCGCGAGCCAGCGACAAACGGCGCTTTCTGCCATCCCAAATAGCGAATGCGAAATCACCCTCGAGCCGCTTCAGCAGCCCACCCAGCCCCCATTCGCGGTAGCCGTGCAGGAGCACCTCCGTATCCGAATGGTCAGTATGGAAATTATATCCAGAATTGGTCAGAGTCGCGCGCAGCTCGCGATGGTTGTAGATTTCACCGTTGAAGGTCACGACCAGATCGCGTCCATCGAGCATTGGCTGATTGGCCGTCTCGCTCAGATCAACAATGGAGAGCCGCCGATGACCGAGCGCCACACGCCCTTCGTCAGAGAACCAGGCTCCGGCACCGTCAGGTCCACGGTGCGGCACCACATCGCGCATGCGCAAAAGCACATCCCTATCCACCGGAGCTGTGTTGCGGTAATTGTAGAAGCCCGCGATGCCGCACATATGCGTTACCTTACCTTACTTTTTCTCAGATTGCCTTTTCGGGCCTGCATCTTCTACCAACTCTGTTCGCCAGCTGCCAAATGGGCCCGCACTTAATCCGTTGTGGTCTCCCCGCCTCCACTCGCACGGATTTGCTGCTCAACCTTGAGAGCAACGCGGCTAGTTTCGAGTTGTTCTTCGAGAGAAATCGGCCAAGGCCGAGCGCCTTTCAGAGCCTCAGCCAACTCAACAAGCTCTTCAAATTGCCCTTTTTGGCTGCTTGCCGCACTCCAGCTCCCTTTTTTTGTACCGGCAACACGCACAGCTTTGTAATCGTCAAGCTCGATTACTTTGCCATCCGCGAACACGTCCATCCGTTCTTTGGCATGTTCCCGCGCACCGAAAGCTGTGTATGTGAGCGTGCACAATGAGCCGTCAGCATATGTCAGATTCACCACGAAATTGTCATTCCGCTTCCACTGCTTGCCTTTGGGCTGCGCTGCAGCTGCAGAAACAGCACTGACCGGCGCGCCGACCAGCGCGCGGAACGTATCATAGATATGGCACGCCTCACCCAGATTACGCCCGCCGCCTTCTGCGGTCTGCACCCAATGATCCGGCGGAATGAAGCCCGCGTTCATACGGTAATTCGCAATGAGGGGAGTGGTACGGCCAGCAAGCGCCTGCTTGGCAGCGCTCATCGCCGGTGAAAAGCGGCGATTGAAGCCCGTCATTAGGAGCGGCGCCCCATCCGCCGGAAGTCCCCGGTAAAACTGTTCGATTTCGGCAAGCTCGGCTTCCGTCAAGGCCAACGGCTTTTCAACGAAGACATTCTTGCCTGCGCGCAGCGCCTTCAAAACCATAGTCCCGTGCAAATCGTGCCGAGTGGTGATCATCACCAAATCAATGGCTTCGTCGGCCAGCAATGCCTCATAGTCGGTCGTGGCGTAAGCGGCCTCATACTGGGTTGCCACCGCCTTTGCATTGGCACCGGTGCGGCTCATGACTGCCTGCAACGCATATTGCTTGCGCAACTTGACCATATTGGGAAGGTGCATGCCTTGGGCGAAGCCGCCAGCCCCAGCAAGGCCAACGCGAATGCCCCCCTGCTTAGCAGCGGGTGCCGTACGCAGCACGACCTTGCGGCTCTCCCTTTCGCCCCGCGGCGGATATTCCAGAAGGACGATGAGATCCTTGCGGTCAGGGCTTGCAAGTCCCGCATAAGCCTCACCCGCTTTTTCCAGTGGATAGGACACACCGATCATCGCATCGATGTTGATCGTCCCGGCGGCCAAAAGTTCGAGGTAGGCCTGCATATTGCGGTTTTCAGTCCAGCGCACATAAGGCAGTGGATAATCCTGCCCGCCTTCTTCATAAGACGGGTCATAACGCCCCGGTCCGTAAGACGTGGACACCAGAAAATCCAGCTCCTTGGCATAAATATCCGGACGCTTAAGATGAAGCCCCACATCGCCTACCAGCACCACCCGGCCTTTGCGCCGGCAGGATTGGAATGCCTGACTGATCACTTCATCGCTGGGCGTGGCGGCAGTAACGATAGCTGCATCTGCACCAAAACCATCAGTCAACCGCAAGACTTGAGCGACATAGTCTTCTGCCTGGGGATCGAGCCCATGCTGCATGCCGTTTTTCTGCGCCAGAGCAACCCGGTCGGCGGCAAGATCAACGCCAATTACCCGGCAGCCATTAGCCTGCAGCAGTTGGGCTGTAATCTGGCCGAGGATGCCAAGCCCCACCACCACGACCGTCTCGCCCAGCGTCGGATTGGCCCTGCGTACGCCCTGCAGCGCGATAGAGCCAAGCGTCACAGTGCTAGCCACACTCGTATTCAGGCCTTCGGGAATGTGCACGGCAAGATTTACCGGAACATCAATCACCTCGGCATGATTGGCGATACCCGCCCCGGCACAAGCCACCCGGTCGCCTACATCGAAGCCTTCCACCTCCGCGCCGACGGCAATCACCCGACCGGCCGCGGAATAACCGGTGGGACTGCCTGCGGCCAGTTTGCCCCGCACCCGATCAATAGTGCGTTTCACGCCCTGGTCACGCATCATGTCGAGTACGCGCTTGACGTTCTCCGGCTGCTTCAGCGCCCGTCGGTATAACGGCATGCCGGAAAGCGCGACGCCCGCCATTTCCGTGCCGGCGCTAATGCAAGAGTACTCGACCTGCACCAGAATGTTCTTGGGACCTGCTTCGGGCGCCGGCACTTCGTCGACAATCACCCCGCCGTCTTTAATGAGCACCTGTTTCATTGCCACATCCCGCGGGTATCGATCAGCTCTTTACCCTTGAGCAACGACGTGTCCACTTTCTGAAAGACTTTGTGGTTGACCAACACGACGACGATATCAGCAGAGCCGATGGCTTTCTCCGCGGTCATGAAATGAACATCTTCGTAACCCTGCAGTGAGTGCGGCAACTCTTCCACATGCGGCTCTACCACATAAAGCTCGCCAGCCTTGGTCTCTGCCAGATGCTCGACAATCTCAAGCGCTGGGCTCTCGCGCAAATCGTCGATATCGGGCTTGAATGCCAGTCCCAGACAAGCAATACGCGGACGCTTAAAACGCTCTGCCGCGCGCGCAATGCGCCTTACAACATATAGCGGCTTTGCGTCGTTCACCTCTCGCGCGGTACGAATTAATTGCGCCTCTTCCGGTGCCGAATGCACAATGAACCAGGGGTCCACAGCAATGCAGTGCCCGCCGACACCAGGTCCGGGTTGCAGGATGTTGACGCGCGGATGCCGGTTGGCCAGTGAGATCAATTGCCAGACATCAATGGACAGGCGCTCACAGATAACGGAAAGCTCGTTTGCAAACGCAATATTCACATCACGGAAGGAATTTTCCACCAGCTTGCAGAGTTCGGCTGTACGCGCATCAGTGCGCAGACATTCACCCTTGACGAAAAGAGCATAGAGCGCCGTCGCGAGCTCGGTCGAACGCTCACTCATCCCGCCAATTATACGGTCGTTCTCGACCAATTCCCGGATCACCTGGCCAGGCAATACCCGTTCCGGGCAGTGGGCAATATGGATGTCACTCTCGTTACCCTCGTGCTGAGGAAAGCTGAGATCGGGCCGGGCAGCAGCCATCCATTCGGCCATTTGCTCGGTCGCCCCGACCGGTGACGTCGACTCGAGAATTACAAGATTGCCCTTTTGCAGAACCGGCGCCAACGCTTTGGCCACCTGTTCAATATACCTTAGATCAGGTTCGTGCCCCTCTTTGAAGGGCGTCGGGACTGCAACCAAAAACGCATCAGCCGGTTCCGGCGTCGTAGTGGCGTGCAAGTGGCCGGTCGCCACCGCCCCCTGAACCACCACATCAAGATCAGGCTCAACGATGGGCACGCGGCCAGCATTGATGGTTTCCACCGTATCCCGGTTGACATCCACCCCTATGACCTTGAGCCCGCGCGATGCCAAAACCGCTGCGGTGGGTAATCCAATGTAACCAAGCCCGACGACGCTAACAGTCTTGAACTGCATGAACTGCCTCCAGCTTTTCGACAATCCGCTGACAGGCGGCGCCATCTCCATAAGGGTTGTGGGCTCGGCTCATCGCCATATACGTCTCCTTATCGTCCAGAAGAGCGGTGACCTCCGATACGATGCGCTCCACGTCAGTGCCCACCAGCCGTACCGTACCGGCTTCCACCGCTTCGGGGCGCTCGGTCGTATCCCTCATCACCAATACGGGCTTGCCCAAGGACGGACCCTCTTCCTGAATACCGCCGGAATCAGTCAGTATTATGTGCGCCTTCTTCATAAGAGCCACGAATGGCAAATAATCCATAGGTTCTACAAGCGTTACCGTCTCAAGCCTGCCCAGCAAACGGTTGACCGGTTGCTGCACGTTGGGGTTCAGATGCACAGGGTAGATAATCTGAACGTCTTTTCTTTCGGCCAATCGCGCCAGCGCGGTGCACATGCGCTCAAAACCGCCCCCAAAGCTTTCGCGGCGGTGTCCCGTCACCAGGACGAGCTTCCGCCCGGGAGCGACTTGGGGCAGTTTCTTTTCGATTTCCGCAGCGAGGGCCTTATCCTCGTCGAGCCGGCTACTCACCGAGAGCAACGCATCGACCACCGTATTGCCTGTCACGATCACACTCTCGGGCTTCGCACCTTCGCTCAACAAGTTATCGCGCGCCTTTGACGTCGGTGCAAAGTGCAGATCCGCAATGGAGCCAGCAACGCGCCGATTGATCTCTTCGGGCCAGGGCGAATAGATATTGCCGGTCCGTAGCCCTGCCTCCACATGGCCCACTGGGATCTTTTCATAAAATGCCGCCAGACTTGCAGCCAGCGTGGTGGTCGTATCGCCATGCACCAACACCCTATCGGGGCGAAACTCACGCAACACGTCACGCAAACCCAGCAACACCTGACTGGTGACATCGAACAGATCCTGCCCGGGGCGCATCAAGTTAAGATCAAAGTCAGGGCGAATATCGAACAGGCTCAATACTTGGTCCAACATCTCCCGGTGTTGGGCGGTCACGCAAACCCGGCTCTCAATGCCATTTGCGGCATCCAGAGCCTTCACCAGAGGCGCCATCTTGATGGCCTCTGGACGAGTGCCAAACACAGTCAGGATTCTCGGTCGCAAAATCAGGACCTCAGCTGAATAACTGATAGAAATGAAGCGTCAAAGTGCAACTTGCGGGCACCCCTCAATGCCCTCCCCCCAAGCAGAGCTCGAGTTAAGTAGCAGAGCTGTCTCACCGAGGCAATACCGACATTTTCGGGAGATATCCGAGGCGTTCATCGCTAAAATCTCGCCAATTTCCGCGCCTTTTGGAAGGATTAAAATGGGCTGCTTCCCGCCAAAAACCGGATCGAAGAATCGCTCTGCCGATCAACCAACAAGTGCCGCGCCTTGTGCTTGCGGATGCTCCTTATTGCCGGTCAAAATGGCCTACTGAGGAGCAGTAATGGCCTAAAAGTACAGGAAGGACGCTTTGGGCGGGGATCATATTCCGTGGAATAGAAGCGTTTTATTTCAAAAAAACCACTTATTTTCTAACCGTATTTTAGGTTTGAAAGTATTACGTCACCATCAGGGTGTAACGACAATAAAATATTCACGGCAGGCGCCGTATTACCTGCTGAAAAAATATAAAACTCAAGAAACACCCTATTCCGATGCTGCTCAGCACAAGTTTTCCACAAGCGCTGCGGACGATGCCATTCGCGCAGCCGCCGCGGTTCCGATTTTGACTGTCTGCATCCAAGAATTTACTTTCCGAGGAGCGCTCCGCTGACACCTATTTTCAGAAGACAAGCAACATCATCTTCCGCTACCACTGACAATCAAACATTGCGCCGCAACCGTCCCCACTTAGAGGGGCTATCGGTCACTACATGAGTTAAATCGCTTACCCAACCGGATGCCAAAGAACGATGAACGCAGCGAGTGAAGCTATCATTTTTGACCGTACCAACGCTTCGCTATCGACGCCGGATCTGCGCTCGTTGATACATGTGCGCGCGCTGCAAACAACTCATAAGATATTACGCCCCTTCGGCTATATAGGGATTTCGCGCCTTCACAATATGATCAGCAAGATCACACGGCCGACGACCATGACGATGGTGAGAGAAGGACGTTTTTGCTTTCGTTTCCCCTCGAACGATTATTACTGGAACCGTTTGCTTGACCCGTCATGGTCCTATGAGCCTGAGATTGACGTGGTGTTGGCGCGTTTCGCAGACGTTCCGTACATATTTCTCGATCTGGGCGCAAACTTTGGTTTTTGGAGTGCGCGCGTCGCCTCGGGTCTTTATGGCGAACATCCGGTCGTCGCCGTCGAAGCCTCAGAATTTTGCTTTCAACTTTTGAAACTGAATGTGAGCGAGCTGAACGCCCATATCCACCATCGAGCCATCGATAGCGTAAGCGACAAAAGAATTTCGCTTTTTGGCAGCCGTCATGCGGGTTTTTCGATCGACGAAAACTGGTATGGTGCATCGAAGAATGTTGTGAACGATGTCGTCTCGGTCACCATTGACGATCTGCTTGCACTTGAAAACCTTGATGCCGACCAGAAACCGGTTATCATCAAGCTCGATGTGGAAGGTGTTGAACTGCGGGCACTGCAGGGGGCTTCTAAAGCCGTTGCCGGTAAAACGGCGTTCATTATCGAGGATGCCGATCGGAGCGGTCTCAGCGACGCTGTCCGATATGCCATCGATGAACTCGGCATGACAATTTTCAGCATTGAGGATGGTCACTTCAACAAACTGTCCACGCTTGAAGAACTGACCAGTGTAAACGCCAACAAAAGCCAGATCCAAGCAACGGGCCTTAATCTCATCGCGACAAAGTCGCCTTTCTGGATTGAGCGGCTAACCGGCAGCAACTCTGAACGAGCCCGCCCATGAAGACGCTATTGAGCGTCTATGGGATCAACGCGCTCGCGTTCGCATCAAACCTCGCCGCGATTTTTGTCTTTTTTTCCCTCGCCGGCCCTAGCGGCTACGGCAGCTACGGCATCTATATCGTCTTTCTTGCGATTTATTATTTGTGGGAATCCTCTTTGGTCAAAGGAGCCCTCTTCGCCCGCTCGGAAGAAAAGCGCAATGGCTTGAGCGATAGGGACGCAGATACAGTCGCCCTAGCCAGCATAAATGGCTCTCTGCTCCCCTTCGCCCTCGGTTCATGCTTGCTCGTGGTACTAGGGAACTTCTTCTACCCGCTTGATTCTGCGACCGGCATAGGCGGGCAATTGATTGTGGCTGTCGTAACTATCGAGCATCTACTCTCATATCCCTCCAACAGGCTCGTCTTCCACCTTACCGTCGCGCAAAAATTTCGAACGATTTACGCGTTCCGGCTCGCCGCAACTCTTCTGCGACATGCAAGCGCCTGGGGTGTTTTGCTGGTGACGGGGTCCGTTTACTGGGCAGTCATAGCCATTACCGCGAAGGGATTGGTCATTGGCGGCGTATCTGTCTGGTGGATCGCAAAGCGATACAGTTACGCAGAAAGTATGCGGTTTCGGCTTAGCCCGACCTATCTTCCGTCAACCTTAAGCTTCTTTGCTGCGGCTGCCGCCATCATCGTGATGCAGGAATTGCCGTCGCTCCACATCGACCGAACCTACGGCCGCGAAGCGCTCGGTAACTACCGTTTGCTCTATGACATGGTCGCAGCGATATGGTTTCTGGCCACTATCTATCCGACCATTCTCTTTAGTTACCTGCTTTCCGGGCGAGAGGAGAACAAGCGACCGAAGGCCAGCCAGCCCGCTCCATATTTTTCCGAAGGGCTGGCGCTTTTTCACCTCACGTATTTCCTTGGCGTCTGCGCCCTCATCGTTCTCGAGCGGTCATTTCTCGAAGGCTATTTCACTCACATTCCCTACGCATTTGGCGTTGCGGCAGGTGTTTCGCTTCTTGGATATAGCCGCTTCCTCATCGAGACGGCACAAGCTTACGGACTTGGCCGGCGTGTATTAGCTGCCACCCTTGTCTCTATCGCTTTCGTTGCGATCGTTCTCGGTATGTCAGCGAGTGAAATCACGCTGGCAGAGGTGGGGTGGGCTTGGTTATTTGGTCAATTGCTATTCTTCGTTCTTCTGAAACTGATTTTGCTTTCCATCACGACCACACAAATACGAACGTTTATGGATGCAACTATTCTGATGTTGCCCATTCTTGTCGTCGTCAGTTGCGAGAGCGTTTTAAGCCCACTGATTTTTCTGGTAATTTGCGTGACCGGCGTTTGCGCTGGGCTGGCCACGCTGCTTGTTATGTTGCGCCGCGGTTTGGAGCCAGAAAGCCGGGTCTCCACTTCAACACCCGGTCAAGGCTAGCTGCGTAAATGATGGCAAAGACTATTATCCAGAAGACAGGTTGCCGTCCGACATAATGAAACATTGCGAACACAGAAACGCCGGTTCCCATTACGATCAGTATCGCTAGATGGCCGTTTTTCAGTCCCCCGCGGATCGCCAAGAGAACCAAAGCCAATAGCCCGCCTAAACCGACAATCCCAGAGATGAGCAATAGATCAAGAACCGTATTATGCGCCTCCTGAATCGCATTAGGCTCACCCGGCGCTAATTTGTATCCAGGACCGTAGCCGACCAACGGTGATTTCATCCCCAAACTCACCGCCCGCTTCCAAAGCTCTATACGTACTGTTCCCTGATGCGCATCCGCCGCCATTACCCGGCGCAGCTCACGGTCCACAAGCTCATTCAGTTCACGCGGCTTCTCTCCAGGGCTTACCTTTTCATCTACGGCCACCTCTTCACCACTACTCTCCGTATCTAAGGAAACCAGGCGCTCCTCCCCGCCCTCCAACAAAACGAACAACACGCCCGCGAAAGCGAGAAGAAAGATGCACGTAATGGTATGCGGGCGATTACCCTTCCAAATTTTCTTTTCGCCGTTACGACCTCCGCCAACAAACTCCACAATATGTATGGCAAAAAAAACAACCATCAGCGTCAACAGTGCCAAGAAAAAAGAATCGCTATGGGTCATTGCCCCTACAACCACACAACCAATGGCAAGCGGAATGATGACCTTACGGGAAAGGGCAGCTCTGTTTTCCACATAAGCGAGAAGACCGAGCCCGGAAACGGCCAAGAACGCAATCTGATTCGGATTGTCCGAAAATCCCTGCAGCCGGGAGCTGGCATGCCACATCAATTGCTCGTTCGAGCTGGCAATAAAATGCCACATCAAAGGCGTGAACGGGTTGGGGATCAGTGCCACAAGTGCAGCAAAGATTAGATACGTGGCAATTGTGACGGCAAGTACCGCCAGCGCCACGACCTCTCGCCCTCTGGCAAGATTGAGGAAGGCCATCACAACAAGAAAGCTGAAGAGGTAGGACGCCGTATCACGCAGCCCAAGGCGCGCAGGGTCCACAATCAATGCCCAGAAACCGCCGAGCGATAGAAGAGCGAGGAGGATACTTCCCCCCCAAATATAGGGATTCTTGTGGAGCTCACGCCGGCGTAGGCCATCCATGATCACAATCAAGGCAACCGTGGCAACCACCCATTCAATTGGGCCAGCCATTCCATCGCCGCGGAACTGCTTGAAGCTTAACGCCACAATACAAAGTGAATAAGCCCACAATGGCCAAGTTCGCCGAAAATCAAAACTGAAATCCGAATGCCTACGCTGTTCGGGCAAAAGCCGCTCCATTCATCTTTTTAGTCGCCCAAGACGGTCATCGTTCGACGATGCTTGGATGTACCATTCCATCGTTGCGGCCAGCCCCTCGTAAATTCGGTGTGTCGGCTCGTATCCGAGCAGGGTGCGAGCCTTTGAAATATCTGCCTGCGAATGGCGCACATCACCAGGCCGGAAATCATCATGAATCACATTAACCGGCGGTATGGCCATTTTGCGGCCAAGCGCGTCCTGTATCGCCTTCAGCAATTCATTTAAGGTTGTCCGCTCACCGACAGCCACATTATATACCTGCCCCCGAGCTGCGACAGATGTTGCCGTAGCCGATAACAAATTTGCCTGCACGGCATTTTCGACAAAACAAAAGTCCCGGCTGGTCTCCCCATCCCCGTTGATGTGGACCGTCTCACCGTGCAGCAAGCTTGCTGTCCACTTCGGTATCACGGCTGCATATGCGCCATTTGGATCTTGCCGCGGACCGAAGACGTTGAAGTAGCGCAACCCGACGGCCTTAAACCCATAGGTTCGCTCGAAAACATCGGCATACAACTCGTTGACATATTTCGTTACGGCATAAGGGCTCAGCGGATTGCCGATATTATGCTCGATTTTCGGGAGGTCGGGATGGTCCCCGTAAGTGCTACTGCTGGCCGCGTAGGTAAAGCTCGTCACGCCGGCATCTTTTGCCGCAACAAGCATGTTTAGAAAACCGGTGATGTTCGCCGCATTTGTCGCAATAGGATCGGCAATACTCCTCGGCACACTGCCCAAGGCCGCCTGGTGCAAGACATAGTCGACGGGAACCTCACGCCCCCAGTACATTGCGCGCTCGCAATCCGAAAAATTGCAGATATCACCCTCAATAAAGCGAAACTGCTCCCATTGTGCCGGCGTCACCAAAGAGCACACCTCGTCCAGGTTTGCCTGATGCCCCGTCTGGAAATTGTCCAGCCCGACTACCCGCTGCCCACGCTTGAGCAGCGCCTCGAGTAAGTTGCTGCCAATAAATCCCGCAACGCCGGTGATTAGCCATGTTCGCGGCTGCCGTTGAAGGTCTTGCAATATTTCTTGATAGCGGCTCATGCCGAACTGCCCTTACAACCGGCCGTCTACAGCGTGCGGCGGGAGAATGCCCTTGACATCGAAAACAACAACCCCTTGCTCGCCAAATGCCTTGATACCTGCTTCGCCCAGGTCTCTAAATTCCCTGTGCCCGACCGCAATGATAATGGCTGCATACGTTCCCAGCGACGGTTCCCGGTCTAGGCAATTGAGATCATACTGACGCCGAGCGGCCTCTACATTTATCCAAGGGTCGTAAATATCGACTGTGAGGCTATACGCCTGAAGCGCCTCTACCAGGTCCACTACCTTGGTATTGCGTGAATCGGGACAGTCCTCTTTGAACGTCAGCCCAAGCACCAGAACCCGGCTACCCAACACCGGCTTGTTCTTTTTAAGCATCAATTTGATGGTTTCATCTGCAACATGGGCAGCCATGCCGTCATTGATACGGCGGCCCGCCAATATCACTTCGGGATGATACCCAACCTCTTGAGCCTTGTGCGTCAGGTAATAAGGATCCACGCCGATACAGTGCCCGCCAACAAGCCCCGGCTTAAAGGGAAGGAAATTCCACTTGGTGCCGGCTGCCTCGAGCACTTCCAAAGTATCGATTTCCAAGCGGTGGAAAATCAGACTGAGCTCGTTCATCAAAGCAATGTTCAAGTCGCGCTGCGTGTTTTCGATCACCTTGGCAGCTTCAGCCACTTTGATGGAGCTTGCCTTGTGGGTGCCAGCCGTAATGATTTCAGCGTAAAGACGGTCTACGATCTCCGCGACCTCGGCAGTGCTGCCACTTGTCACCTTTTTAATGTCCGAAAGACGATGGCTCTTGTCCCCTGGATTGATTCGTTCAGGGCTATACCCACAAAAAAAGCCTTCGTTGAACTTGAGCCCCGAACTCTGCTCAAGGATCGGAACACAAAACTCCTCCGTACATCCTGGATATACGGTGGACTCGTAAATCACCAAAGATCCAGGCTGCATGGCACGGCCCACGGTTTCGCTGGCCTTTTGCAACGGAGTAAGGTCCGGACGATTCCCCTGATCGATCGGCGTCGGCACAGTGACAATAAAGATTCCGCAATCCGTAAGGCTTTCGACGGAATTGCTGTACTCAAGGCGCTTAGCTGACGCGAGATCCTCAAGGGGGACCTCCAGCGTGCTATCCTGTCCAGCACGAAGCTCCGCAATTCTCCCTTGGTCGATATCAAACCCCAAGACGGCGCGGCGCTTCCCGAATTCGACCGCGAGCGGCAACCCGACATACCCAAGCCCGATAACAGCTATTTTTTCCTGCTTGGTATTCATTCAGAGCCTTTTTCCATAAGTCACCTCCAAGAGAGGCATTTGTCGTCACGCATCAGAAGGTGCGTCCCATACCCCTCCCGACACACAAACAGCCTCTACGGGAGAGGCCGCTGCAACAATCCCGACGGCATAGCGTGGAAATCGCTGGCCATTTGAGCATGAAACTAATTTGTCTTTCAGAAGCGGGAGTTTAGCAAGAAATACTGATGACATGCGATGGATAAAGTGAGGCTCAGAGCTCAACCGGCCTCCCGCCCGGCGGTGATCGAAAATCCCCTCGAAAAGTATTATTTCACAATACGGTTTGTGCCAATTTTCCTCAAGCACTGGTTGAGGAAAATCGGATCATGTGAGACCAACCTGCGGTATGGAGCCAAGTTCCAATTTTACCCTGCGGCCCTGCCATAGAATCCGCCAACGCCCCGATAGCAACTGGAAACGCCCCATGCATCACAGCCACCAATCACTGCGATAAACCACGAAAAGAATTACCTTCTTTTCTTACTACATCCCCTATATTTTTCCTTTGGTACATCGACTGGCGGCTTTCTGTGCATTCTATATTCATCCTCGCTGGATACTCGGCATCCCTTCAGAATTTCCGGGGTACTCTGATCGCGGAGTTGCGCGCGCGCGGCCATACCGTTCACGCCGCCGCGCCGGGCCTGCTGGACGACACACGCACACGGACATGGCTGGAAGCACAAGAGGTGACGTGCCATTCGGTTCCCGCCAGCCGGACAGGCGTGAACCCGCTCGCCGATCTGCGCACGCTTTTCTATCTTGTCAGACTTTTGCGCCACCTCCGGCCGACATTTTTTTTGGATATACGGCCAAACCCGTCATCTGGGGACTGCTTGCGGCCTGGCTCACCCGCGTCCCCGATCGCGCAGCCCTTATCACGGGCCTGGGATATGCCTTTACGGGTGAAGCGCGCGGTAAGCGGGCCCTCGTTCAGAAAATTCTGCGCGGGCTTTATAAACATGCACTGCGCCGCGCAACGCTGATATTTTTCCAGAATCAGGATGACAAAGACGATTTCGCCCGGATGAATCTTTTGCCTGCGGGGGTTCCTGTTGTTATCGTAAACGGTTCCGGCATCGATACGAATACCTTCACCCCTGCTCCGTTGCCAAGCGGACCGCGCCGTTTTTTGTTGATTGCACGGCTGATCGGCGACAAAGGCATTCGCGAATACGCTGCCGCAGCAGCACAATTGCGTGTCGCTGTGCCCGAAGCAGAATTCCACTTGGTTGGCGGCTTGGACCCCAACCCCGACGGCATCCCCGAGGCCGAGGTCCGCAAATGGCAAGAAGCCGGACATATTACATGGCACGGATCGCTGGAAGATGTGCGCGAAGCAATTGCAGCTTCTCATATCTATGTGCTTCCAAGTTACCGCGAAGGCACCCCGCGCACAGTACTCGAAGCCATGGCAATGGGACGGCCCATCATCACCACCGATGCTCCCGGCTGCCGGGAAACAGTCATCAATGGCGTGAACGGCTTCCTGGTCCCGGTACAGAATATTTCCGCCCTCAAAGAGGCGATGGAACATTTTCTCATCTCACCGCAGATCATCGAGACGATGGGTGAGGAATCGCGGCGAATTGCCGTCGAGAAATACGATGTGAGGAAAATTAACGCGGCAATGCTTACCGCCATGAAATTATAGATTCGAGGAAGACTTCTCCTCCAACTTCAAATTTCTAACCGCGCTGTTCGGCCAACCACGCCTGAAACATAAGAACGCCCCAAAGATGATACGACCAGTTGCGCCGGCCGGCGAGGTGCTCCTCCCATTTCTGCCGGACCAGCAGAGGGTGAAAAAAGCCTTCCTGCTGCAAGCGTTTTTCATCCAGCAGATCTTCCGCCCAATCGCGCAGCGGGCCGGACAGCCATGAGTCGAGCGGGATCCCGAAACCCATCTTAGGGCGCTCTATCAATTCCCTGGGCACGTACTTATAGAGCACCTGACGAAGAGCCCACTTCCCCTGCCCGTCACGGAATTTCATCGTCTGTGGCAACTGCCAGGCATATTCGATCACCCGATGGTCCAGAAATGGAACCCGCGTTTCAAGGCTGACGCCCATCGCCGCACGGTCTACTTTAGCAAGTATATCGTCCGGCAAATAAGACAGCATATCCAGGGCCATCATCCGTTCAACCTGACTCAGTCCGGCCAGTTCCGGTGCGCACCCCGTCAAGAACGTGGGCGGCTCTCTGCCTCCAAGCACCAAGCTTTCCGGATCATCCCAGTGAGAAACCAGCCCCTTATATAAACTCTCAATCGAGTCGCTTCCAAAGACACCGGCCGCCTTGTGAACCTTGTCACCGATGCGCCCGCCTAACCTCTTCTTCAGCCCGGGGATCATACGGCCGAGACCGTCCCAAGTTTGGGGAGAGAGGTTTGTAAGACTTTTCGCGGCAAGCACCCGAAGAGGCGCCGGCACCTTCGACAGCTTCTGCCAAACGCCAGCTGCTACCAGGTAGCGGGTATACCCGCCAAAAAGTTCGTCTCCGCCGTCACCAGACAGGGAGACGGTTACGTTCTGGCGCGCAAGATGCGAAACCAGAAATGTGGGAATCTGCGAGGAGTCAGCGAAGGGCTCGTCATAGAGCGCCGGTAGCCGCGGCACCACATCCAGCGCCTGCTTCGGCGTCACATAAAGCTCGGTATGCTCGGTACCCAGATGCTCCGCTACCTTCTTTGCGTGAACGGCTTCATTGTAATCGTTCTCATCGAAACCGATCGTGAAGGTTTTGACCGGCCGCAAGGATTGCGATTGCATCAGCGCGACAACTGCCGATGAATCGACGCCCCCGGAAAGAAACGCACCCAATGGCACATCTGAAATCATTTGCTGACCGATTACGGTCTTCAGCAGCGAGTCCAGTTCCCCGACAAGTTCTTCATCATCGCCTTGGCGCCGTTCCCTGCATCCCGCTTCAGCTGCCTGCGCCAAAGACCAATAAGGTTTAGGTTCAAATTGCGCCGACGCCCCACCATCACCTTCCACTGCTGACCAAGGAATAGTCAGCAGGCAGCCCGGAATGAGCTTCCTGATACCCTGATATATCGAATATGGTGCTGGAATATAATTGTGGCGCATCATCAGACAGAGCGCATCATGGTCAATATCCGCATTAAAACTTGGATGGAGTTTTAGCGCTTTAAGTTCAGACCCAAACAGAAAGCAAGCGCGCCCATCACGCCGCTGCCAACCGTAATAAAGCGGCTTCTCACCAATGCGGTCACGCACGAGCGTAAGCGTACGCGCCCTGCGATCAACAACCGCTATTGCAAACATTCCGGCGCAGCGGCGTATTGTGCCTTCAACGCCCCAAGCCTCGAACCCGGCAAGCAGCGTTTCCGTATCGGAGTGGCCACGCCATTGAGGTGCTGTTCCCAGCTGTTTCAGGTCTTCGCGCAACTCAAGGTGATTATATATCTCGCCATTGAAAATAATGACGTATCTTCCGGAAGCCGAGTGCATCGGCTGATGGCCTGCCGGAGATAAATCAAGAATGGCAAGCCGGCGATGGGCCAACCCGACACCGTCTGACGCGTCAAACCAAACACCGCAATCATCCGGACCGCGAGATCGTATGGTATCCGCCATTCGCTTGAGAAGGGTTTCGTCCGGCTCAATCCCGTGCCGGTCGCTTCCCCCAAGATACCCAACGATTCCGCACATAGTAACTTTCCACTAACCGGCCTGGTCTTTTCGATCAACGCCCGGCTAGGCCCCGTCCGCTTATCTTGGGCCGTCCTCTTAAGCGCTGACCATCGCAGCGGGCATCCGGCGTACTCTCCATGAGAGGTTCCGGGAAGCAGCGGAGGAAGAGCAGACAGTATTTTGATTATGCCCGCCGTTCAGAGAGCTTCTTACACGCGCCAGCCTGCCTCTTGCTTACGCAATTTCCGATACAATTTTCTTTACAGCCGTAGCGACAAACTCTTCGTCTGCTTTGGTCATATCGGTTCCGGAGGGCAAGCAAAGTCCTGTTTCAAAAAGTCTCTCTGCGACACTTCCTCCTATTACGTTCACCCCCTTCAGCGCACCTTGCAGATGCATTGGTTTCCAAAGCCTGCGGGCTTCAATACCAAGCTCGTTGAGGCTGAGAATAAATTTGGCGAGATCCGGCCGCCCATTAGTTGTCAACACGCTAAGCCAACGATTCGCTCTGGCCCCAGCAGGTTCATCGGGAAAACGAATACCGGGAAGAGAGCCAAGTGACTTGCGATAATTCTCGAAGATCTCGCGCCGCCTGGTAACGCGCTCTTCCAGAACTTCCAACTGTCCGCACCCGACGGCAGCATTGATAGAACTCATGCGGTAATTGTAGCCGATCTCTTCGTGCTCATAATGAAGAACCGGCGCCCGGGCCTGCTGGGAAAGGAAACGTGCATATTCGACAAGCTTTTCATCCTCACTTGCCAGCAACCCTCCACCGCCGGTCGTTATCAGCTTATTTCCGTTAAATGAAAATGCCGCGCAGTCTGCACCAAAACCCGCATGTTTGCCCTCCCGCCGGCTACCAATTGCTTCAGCAGAGTCGGCGATCACGGCTACCTCATAAGAAGCGGCTATGGCCTTTAGATGCTCCAGGTCACATGGCATTCCATAAAGATCAACGGCAATAATTGCCTTGGGCAACTCATTTCGCTGGGCGGCTTTTTTCAATTCCTCTTCGACAAGACCCAGATCGATGTTCCAGCTGTGCGCATCGCAATCGAAAAGAACCGGCGTTGCGCCTTGATAAATGATTGGCGCAATTGAAGCGATGAATGTGAATGTGGGCGCCCACACCCTATCGCCCCGCTCCACTCCTGCGCAGCGAAGGGCAAGATGCAGTGCAGCCGTGCCGCTGGACACCGCGACAGCATGGGAAAAGCCGGTTCTTTCACAGAACATCTGCTCGAAGCGGGAAAGAATAGGGCCGGCCGGCGCCACAAAATTTGTCGCAAAAACCTCGTCAACATACTTGCGTTCCCGGCCACTCATATGAGGCGGGGAAAGCAAGATGCGATATGGTGACTGGGTTTGAGTTTTCATTTCTTATTCTTTCGATCGTCACGTCAAATCGCAGCAGCGGGAACGCCAACGACTGTTTCTTTTTCGGCAACGTCCTTCGTGACACAAGCCCCACCTCCAACAACGGCCCAATCGCCGAGCCGCTTTCGCGGCAAGACTTTGGCGCCCAGACCGACAAACGCACCGTCACCTGCTTCTACATCCCCTCCCAAACAGGCACTCGGGCCTATATGAGCGAATGCCCCGATACGGCAATCATGTTCGATAATCGCACCCGTATTTATAATGGCATGCTCACCAATTGTTGCATCCGGCTGCACAACGGCTCCCGCACAAATCAGCGTCCCAGCTCCAATCTTAGCACTCCCATGCACCCATGCCCTGGGATGAATGACGGTCTGCCAGCTGGCTGGCCTCAGGTGGCCCGAAAGCTGCGCACGCGTCTTATTGTCACCGATTGCTAAAACCGCAGCAAGGTCCTTCAGAGCATCATTGGATTGCGGCATAATTCTATGCCCAAAGAAGTCTTCGCCAATCCGCGCCGGGTCCCGGTCCAAGATCACTTCAACCTGACCTCCAGCTTCAAGCCATGCCGCGACAAGGACTTTGGCATGACCGCCAGCACCGATAACCGCAATTCGATCCATTGAAGTCACTAACCTTCCTTGTGCCCTATGGCATCAGTTTGCGGGCGGGAATATTTCTGCTTCCTTGCTTTAACTTCCTCGTCAAACCGCGGCATCGTAGCATGCCCGTCAGCGGAAATACCTTTTCTGGCAAAGACCGTAGCGATCGTGCGCAGGAGAATCTCACAATCCAATGCAAGTGAGAGATTTTCAACATACTCGACGTCCGCTTCCAGCCGCGTCTCCCATGAGATTGCATTGCGCCCTCTGACTTGCGCCAAGCCCGTTAGACCTGGGCGCACATCGTGGCGGCGTGCTTGGCGCTCGGAATAGTAAGGCAAATATTCAGGAAGAAGCGGACGGGGTCCAACAAGGCTCATCTCGCCTTTGAGAACGTTCCAGAGTTCTGGCAACTCATCCAAACTGCTGGCTCGCAGAAAGCGGCCAAAAGCTGTCAGCCGCTCTTCATCGGCCAATAGCTGTCCATCCGGCGTATATGTGTCTTTCATCGTGCGAAATTTGATTAGATAGAACGGCTGTTCATGCTGTCCAATGCGTTCCTGCCTGAACAATGTAGGGCGTCCCAGCGAGCAACGTACCGCAAGCGCAATGATGGCGAGAGGAAGCGCAGCTATTACGATCGCGGTGAAAACGCCGATAATATCGATGACGCGCTTGAGGTAACGATACGCCAAACGTCGCTCCCTGCCCTACCTACGGTTTCCCTTGCCCATTATTATCACAGATCATGATGTTAGCACGCGCAACATTAGCTGCTCCATCGGCCCCTCACACGTTGAGGCAGATGCAACATTTTCAATGTTACCCTGCAATAAAAGAAGAAATTGGAAATTCTTTAGGAAATGGTCGGAGCGGCAGGATTTGAACCTGCGACCCCCTCGTCCCGAACGAGGTGCGCTACCAGGCTGCGCTACGCTCCGCCTTGTCGAGGGCGCGTTATACAGGGGCTGGCGCGGGCCTGCAAGGGGGGAAATACCGTTGCAGAAGCCCAAATCACTCGCTATGTTCCGGCCACTCAAAGAGCGGTCTTGGGGCGTAGCCAAGCGGTAAGGCAGCGGTTTTTGGTACCGCCATGCGCAGGTTCGAATCCTGCCGCCCCAGCCAACCGTCCGCAGCTCCGGCTTAATTCCCCGGCTTACTTCCCTAGCTTCGGCCAGCCCCTGCAAATACCCCCAATCACGAAAAGGCGGCGACAGCCTCCGCCGTGTTCATGAAATCGCGGAACCGCGTCCATTTCGCCCCTTCAAGGTCGATGACATGGACGAAATCCGAGACGATATCGCGGCCCGTGGAGCGGGCAGTCAAATGCAGGCGCCCGGTGACGATGACCTTCTTGCCCGATGCGATGAACTCCTCCGGCTCGAAGATGTGAATGTCGACGGAGCTGAGCACCGTTTCGAAGAACCTCGCGCACGCCTCCCGGCCCTGATAGATGCCGGCGTAAGGGATGAGGGAGGGCCCGTAAAACTCGATGCGCGGGTCCTCGGCGAGATACGTCATGATACGCGGCACGTCCCCCTCGCCAAAGGCGGCGAAAAGGGCCTGCGTTGCCTCCAGGTTCCGGCTTTCCTCGCCGGTCAGCGTCTCAGCTTGCATGAGCCTTCTCCTTTTCTTTTCCGGCCGCTTTCGGCGTCAGCTTGACGGTCAGCCCATCGAAGCCGTGATTGAGGAGCGAGGTGCGCTGGGGCACGGGCGCGCCCGCAAGGCTGATATCCTGCATCTGGTTCACCATGGCCGAAACAAGCGCGCGGGCTTCCATCCGCGCCAGCGCCGAGCCGAGGCAGTGGTGAATGCCCACCCCGAAGGTCAGCTGCTTGCTCAGATTGGGCCGGGAAATGTCGAACCGCTCCGGCGCCTCGAACATTGCCGGGTCGTGATTGGCCGCGGCAAAGAAGAGCGCCACCCAGTCGCCTTCCTTGATTTGCTTGCCGCCGATCTCCGTATCCTTCAGCGCGATGCGGAACAGGCGCTGCGGCGGGCCGCTATGGCGCAAGGTCTCTTCGATGAAAGGCGTGATGAGGCTTTCATCGGCGGCAAGGCGCGCGCGCAGCTCCGGCATAGTGGCAAGGTTGTAAAGCAGATTGCCGAGCAGGAACGACGTTGTCTCCGAGCCCGCGACGACCAGCGTGATGCAGAAGCGCGTCACTTCATCGAGGCTGAGTCTCTCGCCCTCCATATCCGCTTTCAAAAGCGCGCTGATCAGGCTGTCGGGAATCTCTTCCCCGGCTTCCAGTTTGGCATGGAGCGATTGCACCCGCCCGGCGAAATAACCGGCAAGTTCCAGATTGCTGGCCGCGCGCTCTTCGGGGCTCAGATCGGCGGAGAGCATGAAGGCCGTCGCCCAGCCTCTGAAGCGCTCGACGATTTCCACCGGCAGGCCGAGCAGGTCCACCATCACCCGGGCGGGAATATGCGCGGCAAGGGTCGAGATCATCTCCCGCTCGCCCGCGCCAAGCTCGGCCACCGCTTTTTCGACGACGCGGGCCACATCCGGCTCCAGCGCTTCGACGCGCTTGCGCGAGAACGCCAGATTGACGATGGCGCGCAGGCGGTCATGGTCCGGATTGTCGTGATTAACGAGCATGAGGGTGGGCGCCGACGACTGCTCCTGCAAAGGATCGCGCGAGGAAAAAGCGCGGTGATCGC
Source organism: Tepidicaulis marinus (assembly GCF_000739695.1). Lineage (GTDB taxonomy): Bacteria > Pseudomonadota > Alphaproteobacteria > Parvibaculales > Parvibaculaceae > Tepidicaulis > Tepidicaulis marinus. The sequence continues at coordinate 58,841 of NZ_BBIO01000015.1, read as the reverse complement.
GCGCAGCAGCCGCCACATGCTCGTAATCGAGCAGCACCCAGGCGGTTACCGGCTCATCGGCATCGGGCACCGTGCCCGGCGGATAATCCTGATAGCCATAAAGCGGGGCATGGGGTCGCAGTTTTTCATAAAGCCCGTAAGGGGCGGCAATCGTGTCGCCTTCCGGCAAGGCCGCCAGAAGCGCGGCGGGATCGCTCGTTGCATTTTCCATATCGTCCTCCTCCCTTAAGACGGTACCATTGATTCAATAAATTGTTTCTTTTGTAAACAATTAAGAAAGATGACGAATGACGCGCAGCCGCTAGAATGGCCGCGCAAAGCAGGCAAGCAGCGGCGGAAAAGGCGGCAAGTATGGGTAAAGAGAGCAAATTTTCAGGCTCGGGCGGGAAAGCGGCGGGCCCCGCCCCCAAGGCAAAAAAGCCGGGTGGGCGAAAAGGCGGGGCAGAAGGCGGGCCGAAAAGAGCCGCGCTGCAATTCCTCGAATATTACTATCCCATCCACTACAAGGCCGGGATCGCGCTGGAAGATGCCTTGCGCGGCGGCACGCTGAGCCGCCATCAGGTCGCGATCCTCTGGCTCATTCATTCCGAAGGCCGGGACGGCAGGGCGATGAACCGCAAGGCCATCGAGCGCTCGCTCTCAGCCTGGTTCGAAATTTCCGGCGCCGCCATCACCAAGGCCCTGCGCGCCATGGCGCAGCCCCCGCTCGCGCTGGTGCGGCTGGAAGAAGACCCGCGCTCGGGCCGGGAGAAGATCGTCACGCTGACCGCGAAAGGCGAGACGCATCTGGAAAAGATGATCGCCAGCGGCGAGGCCTATGTGCAACGGATCATCGATAACATGAGCGAGGAGGAAATCGTGCAGGGGCTGCATTTCTTCCGCCGCATCTCCGAAATCGTCGATACGCTGCGCTAGGCCAGCAACTTATCCCCGCTTCCGCCTTCCCGCATTATGCTGGCAGCAGACCAACCGATCCCGTGAGCCACAATCCGCCATGCCTCAATCCCGCGACATGCAACACAGCGAACCTGAAACGCCGGAGGAAAAATCCGGCTGGGTATCACGCGCCGGGCTTATCGCCGGCCCGCTCGCCGCACTTGCCCTTTTCCTCCTGCCCGCCCCAAGCGGGCTCGAGGCCGCGGGCTGGGCGACGGCGGCGATTGCACTTTGGATGGCGATCTGGTGGGTGAGCGAGGCGGTGCCGCTGGCCGCCACCGCGCTACTGCCCCTTGCGGCATTCCCCCTCCTCGGCATCGCGCCCATTGCCATGGCCGCCGCGCCTTACGCCAATCCCATCATCTTTCTTTTTCTCGGCGGTTTCTGGATGGCGCTCGCCATGCAGCGGGCGGGCCTGCACCGGCGCATCGCGCTCGCGATCATCGCCCGGGCCGGCGGGCGGCCCCGCCTTCTCATCGCCGGTGTGATGACGGCCACCGCGTTTCTTTCCATGTGGGTGAGCAATACGGCCACCGCCATGATGATGCTGCCCATCGCGCTTTCCCTCATCGAAGGCGCGAAAAAAGAAGGCGAGGCGGAAAGCGCGGGCCGCGCCGCCTTTGCCAAAGCCATGATGCTCGGGATTGCCTATGCCGCCTCGATCGGCGGGCTCGGCACTTTGGTCGGCTCCCCGCCCAATGCGCTGGCGGCGGGCTATCTCAGCCAAAATCACGGGGTCGACATCGGCTTTGCCGCGTGGATGGCGGTGGGCGTGCCCGCCGTGCTGGTGCTCTTGCCGCTTGCCTGGCTCACCCTCACCCGGCTTGCTTTTCAGGTGCCCGCCCGTGAAGCCGGCGAGAGCGCGGGTGAAGGCGCCGCCTTGATCGGCCAGATGCGCCGCGCGCTCGGCGCCATGCGGCCAGCGGAAAAACGGGTGGGCGCGGTGCTCGCGCTCATCGCCTTTCTTTGGATCGCGCATCCCTGGCTGAGCGCCTTTCTTCCCCTTGAGGGCATATCGGATGCCGGCATTGCCATTGCCGGCGCGCTGGCGCTCTTTCTGCTGCCCAACGGGGAAAAGGGGGAGAATGGCCGGGAGGAAAGATTGCTCGACTGGGACTGGGCGAAAAAAGCGCCCTGGGACATTCTCATTCTCTTCGGCGGTGGGCTGAGCCTGGCGCAGGCAATGGACGGCACCGGGCTTGCGGCCTGGATCGGCGGACAGCTGACGGGCGCGGCCCTGCTCCGCCCGCTGGTGCTGACGGGTGCCGTGGTGATGCTCATCGTCTTTTTGACCGAGCTGACCAGCAATACGGCCACGGCCTCCGCCTTCCTGCCGATCACCGGCGCATTGGCGCTCACCGCAGGCCTTGCGCCGGAGGCACTCGCCCTGCCCGCCGCCATGGCGGCTTCTTGCGCTTTCATGCTGCCCGTCGCGACCCCGCCCAATGCGATCGTTTTCGGCTCCGGCCATATCGACATGCATGTCATGATGCGCGCCGGGCTGCGGCTCAACCTGATTGCCATGGCCGTATTGACGGCCGGAGCCTGGATGCTCCTTTAAAACCGCATTTGGGCCGCCAACCTCTCAGCATGGGAGATTGGCCGCACCCGCGCACAACCGAAAGATGAAACGCTCACTTATGCGTGAAGACAGCGCGATTTCTTGCGTTTCACGAGAGCATTATTTCACTTTGTCCCGAAATATTGCGGCATCCCACAAATCGGTAAGGCTGCTTCTGTTCTTTTATTCCCCTTCTATTTCTTTTGCTGATAATCTTGTCAGTGTGTTCCGTACCGGCAGCGCCTCGGCAACGAGCGGCTCTGGAACGGAGTGTTGGGGCACAGCGTAAACGCAGGGGCACATATGGGGCTGTCTTTCGCGGAGTTTGTCGAGCGTATCCAGCAATCGGAAGATACGGCATCGGCATTCGATATATGGCTGGCTGGCCTGCGCGACCTGGGTATGAACCACGCCATTCTTGGCTATGTGCTTCCGGGACGCGACCCCACGCGCGATCAGTATTTCGCCACCAATTACAAAGCCGAATGGCTGAGCCATTACGAAGAGCAAGGCTATGCGCAAGCGGACCTGACGTTGCAGCGGGCCGGCCAGGGCTCGGGGCCCTTCGCCTGGGACCAGCTGCTGCAGCGCCAGGAACTCACCGCCGTGCAGCGGCGCTTTTACGGGGAGGCATCGGAGCTTGGGCTGAAGCAAGGCATTTCCTCCGCGCTGACCAGCGCGCCCGGCATCAGCGCCGTTTATTCCGTCGCCTCCGAGGAGCCGGATGTGAACTGCGAGCGCGTGCTGGCGGAAATTCATGCGCGCACCGCTGTCCTCCACAAGGTCTTCATGGACCACCTGGCCGTGGAAATGGCGCCCGCCCAGCCGCTCACCCCGCGTGAGCAGGAAGTGCTGACGCAGTGGGCGCGGGGCAAAACCGCCTGGGAGATTTCCCAGCTTCTCAACGTTTCCCAGGAGACGGTGAAGTTCCATCTGAAGAACTGCTACACGAAGCTCGGCGCCTATGGCCGCATCGCCATCGTCAAAGCACTCTATCTGGGGCTCATCACCATCGACCCGGAAGACATTCAGTTCACCTGACCCCGCCATAAGCCATTGATATATAAATCTATTTTCCAAACCTCCCCTTAAGGGTAGGTGCGGGCCGGCGCGCCCTCATGAAAGCCTTTCTCCGTCATCAAGGAGAGAGGCCCCCCATGAAAGTCGATCACTTCACCATTCTTACCGCCCACCGTTTCGGCAACGCGTTCGATTCGATGCTGCGCCTGCGGCACAAGGTATTCGTCGAGCGGGCAGGCTGGGTCATCCCCAACCTCAATCACCGCGAAGCGGATCAGTTCGATCATCCGCTCTGGACCCATTACTTCACGATCCGGGACGAGAATGAGGTGGTGCGGGCCTGCGGGCGGATGGTGCGCACGGATCATCCTTACATGCTCGAAGCGCTCTGGCCGGAACTTGCCCACGGCCATGAGCTGCCGAAAAGCGCGCGCGTTGCCGAAGGCAGCCGCATGTGCGTCGACCCCGATCTGCCGAAAGGCGCGCATACCTATCACCATGCCCTTTGCACGCTGGCCGGCATGGAATGGGCCTGGGCGCACGGCATCGAGCATTTCGTTTTCGTCACCTATCCCTCCAAGGCCCGGGCGCTCGAACAGCTCGGCCTCAAGCCCACCATTTACGGCCCTGCCATCCGCATCGGCGAGGAAGAGTTTCTCGCCGGGCATTACTCCACGGCGCCTTCTTCCTCGCAGCGCATCCGCGATGTGTTCGGCATCGAAGGCTCCGTGATCGATATCCACGAGCATGAAGAAGAGGTTGCAGCGTGAGTGTTCAAACCAAACCGGAACAAGAAGAAGGCGCCCTGCCGCAAAACGCGGATGCGCATATCGAAGGGCTTGTCAAAGCCGTGCTTTATCTGGTGCGCTCCGGCGCCGGCCATGCCCATGACGAACGGGTGGAGACATTGCACGGCGCGCTGCTCGACGTGATTGCCGAGCATGTTCTCAAAGACCCGCAATGCCCCGCGCAGATGTCCCTGACGGCCCTGCCCGTCTCGACACGGCGGCATTGAAGAAAAGACATATCCATGATTGAAGCGAAGAGGAAGCGGCGCGCAAAAGCACCGCTTCTCTTTCGTTTTTCCCCGCTTTTGACAAATTGGGGCGCGCGCCTATACTCGCGCCGCGATCCGGTCCCGGATATCCGGGATAAAAGGGAACAAGGTGACGCCCGCTTTTCATAAGGGCCATTCCTTGGCTGCCCCCGCAACTGTAAGCGGCGAGATCGGTTCCATTCACGTCACTGGGGCATCTGCTCTGGGAAGACCGGAACCGGTTTAAGACCCGCAAGCCAGGAGACCTGCCGCATCGCGCGTCATCTGCCGCTGGCCGGGGTGTGCCAACGGAGCGGATTTTCCGTCGGTGACGCGGCTTTAGCATGCGGCTCGGCGGGCGTTCCCTCCTCCCCATGCATGAAAGCCGCGCGCATTCGAGCTTTCCGTTCCCTCATCCCGTCCCTCGGCGCCCTGCGGTCGGGCGGACCGTTTTTTGAGGGGATTGGACTAATGGTTCATTTCAATGAGGCGCGCCGCATAGCGGCGCTATTGGGCAGCACGGCCCTTTTCACCACACTTTGGACAGGCCTTGCGCAGGCGGACCGGCAAATCATCGCGCCGGACATTCTCGTCAGCGCGCCGGCGGGGCCCGCGCCCATCGAGCAAGTGGGTTCCTCCGTCAGCGTCATCACCGCCGATGATATCGAGCGGCGGCAATACCGCACGGTGGGCGAAGCGCTGCAAGGCGTGCCGGGACTTCACATCGTGCAATCGGGCTCGAAAGGCTCCGTCACCAGCGTCTTTTCGCGCGGCGGCAATTCCAACCACACGCTCGTGCTTTTGAACGGGATCGAGATCAACGATCCGGGCGCGCCTGCCGGCGCCTTCGACTTCTCCACGCTGACGACGGAGAATGTCGAGCGCATCGAGGTTATCCGCGGGCCCCAGAGCGGGCTTTACGGCAGCGCGGCGCTGGGCGGCGTCATCAACATCATCACCAAAAAAGGCGAAGGCGCGCTGCGCACCAGCGTGCGCGCGGAGCTCGGCTCGCTCGGCACGTTCAATACCGCAGCGCTTGCGGATGGCTCTTATGCGGGCATCGGCTATGCGCTCTCGCTCTCGCGTCAGGCAACGGACGGCAGTGACATCACGCCGCAACATTTGCGCGGCGGCTTTGCCGAAGAAGAGGACGGTAACGAGAACACGGCCCTCAGCCTGCAGCTCGATACGGATTTGAGCGACACGCTCTCGGCCTTCACCTTCGGCCAATATATCAATTCCAATGCGGATACGGACAATTCCCTGCCGCAGGATTTCAACGCCGTTGCCAAGAACCAGGAAATTTTCCTGAGCGGCGGGCTGAATGGGAATTTTTATGGCGGCGCCTACCGGCCCGTGCTCACACTTGCCTATACGGATTATACGCGCGTCATCATCGACCATCCGGATGCGGCGAACCTCAACACCAACCAGGAATCGGCGAATGAAGGCACGCGCAGCGTCGCCAAGCTGGAAAATTTCGTCACGCTCGGCAATCACACGCTGAACCTTGCCGGTGAATACAAGTACGAGGAACTGGAAGCACGGGGTTTCCGCGATTTCGGCTTCGGCTTCGTGCAGCAATTGCGCTCCGAGGCGGATGAATACACCACCTCCTTCTGGCTGAGCGACCGGGTAACGTTCGGCGAGCGCTTCTTTGCCTCGGCAAGCGTGCGCTACGACAATCCGGAAAATTTCGGCGATGAGGTCACCTATACGCTGACGCCGGGTTACTATCATCCCGAAACCGATACGCGGCTGACGGCGAGCTACGGCACGGGTTTCAAAGTGCCCTCGCTCTTCGAGCGCTATGGCTTTACCCCGAACTCCTTCGGCAATGCTTTCCGCGGCAACCCCAATCTGGAGCCGGAGGAAAGCGAAGGCTGGGAAGTCGGCCTCGAACAGGGCTTCCTTGGCGGGCGCATTCAAACGGGCCTCACCTATTTCGATACCGATTATGAAAACGCCATCATCACGGTGTTCCTGCCCTCGTTCGATTCGACGACAACGAATGTGAACGAGTTCAACGCGCATGGGGTCGAAAGCTTCATCGATGTGGAGATCAGCGACGCGCTGTCGGCCCGCGCCGATTACACCTTCACCGTCGTCGATACGCAGCCCCTGCGCGGCGGGCAGAGCCGGCGGCCGCGCCACAAGGTGCATGGCACGCTCGACTGGCAGGCGATGGAAGACGCGCGCCTCGGGCTTGCCGTTACCTGGGTCGATCTTTACCGGGATGTGGACCGGGTGAGCGGCGGTCTCATCGAAGGCGACAATTACACCGTGGTCGACCTGACGGGCTCGAAAGATATCGGCCCGCATTTCCAGGTTTTCGGCCGGGTGAACAATGCTTTCGACGCCGCCTACGAGCCCGCAGACGGGTTCGAAGCGCCGGGCCGGGAATTCCTGATGGGGGTGAAAGTGACGTTCTGATCCTCTTTCCGGAGAGACGGTGCGGGGGAAAACCCGCAGAAACAAGCGGTTTTCGGGCTCTTTTCATGAGAGCCCCTCGCAGCGGGGCCGGTGTTTTCAGCGCCGGCCCTTTTCTTTGATTCAGATCAAAGACCAAAAATGACGCAGGCGTCATCATTTTTCCAGTTTGAGGCACCCAAAAGCACCCACAGACCCTGAGCCTCGAAGACCGGAGGAGATTACCGATGACGCAGGCAGTACCCCACAAAGAAGCCGCTGGTCAGATCACGAAGGACAATATCTACAACACCGTAGAGCCGACCGATTTCGCCGCCATGATGGATTGCGAGCGCTATCTCGATCGTACCAGCGCCTTCGACAAGATCATTTCGGCAACCCACGACCATTTCTGGGACCCGAACGACGCGCGCTATATCGACTTTAGCGAGCCCTTCGATATCGAAAACGAATATATGGTCGACCCGACCATGACGGTGGGCTACGGCACCGCCGTTTGGGACAAGCTCGACGAAAAAGGCCGGGTGAAACTGACGAACCTGGAAACCCATTGGAGCCTGTCGAACATTCTGCACGGCGAACAAGGCGCGCTCGCCTTGTCGGCAAGCCTTTGCCACATCCTGCGCGATCCGGGCGCACAGGAATATGCGGCCAATCAGGCGCGCGAAGAAGCCCGTCACGTCACCGCCTTCACCAATATCGTGAAAGCCCGTTTCGGCCGCCCGATGGCTTGCGGCCCGGTGCTGCGCGATGTGCTCACGGAGCTCGTGACGTCGAAATTCGCCTGGAAGAAGATCGTCGGCATGCAGCTCCTCGTCGAAGGCCTCGCCATGGGCGCCTTTGCGACTTTCTACAATAAGGGCCGCGACCCGCTGATCGTGCGTCTGTCGCAGCTTGCCATGACGGACGAAGCCTTCCACCACAAGTTCGGCAAGATCTGGGCGGACCGCACGGTGCCGAAGCTTTCCAAGGAAGAGCATAACAAGATCGAAGACTGGGCCTGGGAAGTCTTCCAGACGCTGCTCTTCAATATCGGCGCCCCCTCGCAGAAACAGCATATCTACGAGCAAGTCGGCCTCGACTGGGAATGGGTGCAGGGCGCCTTCATGGAAGGCATGACGGATGAGAAAATCCGCACCAACATGCAGGAATCGGCGAACATCTTCCGCGTGCTGGTGAAAACCCTGGCCATGACCGGCATCATCACCGAGCGCACCGCCGGCAATTACGCCGCTTATATCGACATGAAAGTGCTGCATGCCGAAAGCGACGAAATGGTGGGCGATGCGATCGCGGCGGCGGGGATCGCCAAGCTCAAGGAAATCAACCGCAAGAACGAAGCGTTGATCCAGCTCTCAGGCACCGCCGCCGACTAAGACCCGAAGAGCCTGCCTACCAAGGCTCTCCTCCCGGCGGCGGGTCCTCCAGCCTTCCGCCTCTCTGCCCGGGCGCCTCTTCGCAAGAAGAGGCGCCCACTTTTGTGTCGTGCTCTCACTCAACGGCCAGTGAAGTGCGCCGAACGTTTTTCCACGAAATGCGCGACGCCTTCCTTGAAGTCTGCGCTTTTAAAGCTCGCCTGCATTTCCTTGTCGGCCATGTCGGTCGACTGATTGAAATCCTGAAAGAGCGACTTATAGACCTGCCGCTTCATCACCGCCATGGAGCGCGGGGAAACGTTTGCGGCCATATGACGGGCATAGGCCATGACCTCTTCCATGAACTCATCTGCAGGAAACGCCTGATTGACGAGGCCGAGGCGGGCCGCTTCCCTGCCGTCGATCTTGCGCGCGGACATGAGAAGATCGAGCGCATGGGCCGAGCCGATGAGCCGCGGCAGCAGCCAGGCAATGCCGTGCTCGGCAACAAGGCCGCGCTGGGCAAAAGAAGTGGTGAACTTCGCCTCTTCACTCGCAAAACGCAGATCGCAAAAGAGCGAGACCACCAGGCCGAGCCCCGCGCAGGCGCCGTTGACCGCGCCGATGACGGGTTTGGGGCATTCGAAAAGATAGCCGAAGCGGCCATGGAAATGCTCGATCACGGAAGGCCCGTGATCGTAGGAAAGGTCTACCGCCTCCTCTTCCTCTTTGCTGACGATATTGCGCCGCCCGCCTTCCGGCTCGATGGATTGCAGGAGGTTCATATCGGCGCCCGCGCAAAAGCCGCGTCCGGCGCCGGTCAAGACGATAACGCGCACCTTGTCGTCCTTCGCCGCCGCGCCCACCGCGCGCTTGACGCCTTTTTCCATTTCGCCCGTCCAGGCATTGAGCTTGTCGGGCCGGTTCAGCGTGATAAGGCCGATACCGTCTTTCACCTCATAGCTCATATGCGCCTGTGCGCCGGGCGCCTCTGCTCTTACTGCTTCCGACATCTTTATCCTCCCTCTCATTCTCCCTGGCTGGCCTTCCTGCCGGTCCTTGCTGCTGCATATCTTATTGCTGCTAGACTAGCGGCCAAAAGGACCGGAATGGGAGGAAAAATGGCCAGCTCTTTTCAGGAGATTATCGTCGAAACGCCCGCGCCCCGCGTCACGCGCATCACGCTGAACCGGCCGCAGGCGATGAACGCCTATACGACACGGCTCTGCGAGGAGCTGGTGGAAGCGCTCGATGCTTACCTGCGCGATGATGACCAGCGCGCGCTTATTCTGACCGGCGCGGGACGCGGCTTTTGCGCGGGCGGCGATGTGAGCGGCGCGGACGACGAGCACGGCGCGCTCATGAAAGCGCAGCTTTCCCACGGGCGGGAAATGCGCGACGGGATGCACAAGGTCATTCTAGCGCTCTCCCGCCTCGACAAACCGGTGATCGCGGCGGTGAACGGGGCGGCCGTTGCCGGCGGGCTGACGCTCGCCCTTTCCTGCGACATGCGCATCGGGGGAAAAAGCGCCAAGCTCGGCGATACGAGCGGACGCTTCGGGCTTTTGCCGGATGAAGGGGGCGCTTGGCTTTTTCCGCGCGCCATGGGCCTCGACCGGGCTTTGAAGATGACACTGCTTGCCGAAACCTATAGCGCCGATGAAGCCCTGGCGCTCGGCCTCCTGACGGAAGTCGTACCGGACGCAGAGGTACAGACCCGCGCGCTGACGCTTGCCGAAGCGCTCGCCAAACGCGCGCCGCTTGCCGTGCGCCTTGCCAAGTCCATGATGCTGCGCGGGCGGAACATGAGCCTCGAGCAATCGCTCGGCGATGCGGCGCTTTCGGTAATGATCGCCAACCCCTCCAAGGATGTTCGCGAAGGTGTGAAGGCATTTTTCGAGAAACGCGAGCCCGAATTCAAAGGCGAATAGTCTAGAAATTGCCTGGGAAATTGACGCCAGCGTCATGATCGGGTCTGCTAGGCAAAACCTTTAAGGCAGGCCGCCTGAAACGGCCAAGAGGGAGGATGCGATGAGCGTGACAATGCCGGAAAAAGGCCGCGCCTGGGACGAGCTGAAAAAAGAAATGGAAGAGCGCGGCGCCCATGACGCCAAATGGCGCGAGGGCAAGACCGCCGTCTATGTCTTCAATGCCGGGCCCGAGGTCGCCAAGGTCCAAAAAGAAGCCTACACGATGTATATGTCCGAGAACGGCCTCGGACCGCTCGCCTTCCCGAGCCTCAAGCAGATGGAAGAGGAAGTCATTTCCATGGCCCTTTCGCTCTTGCACGGGCCGGAGGGGGCAACGGGCGCGATCACCTCGGGCGGCACCGATTCCATCACCATGGCGCTCAAAACGGCGCGCGATTATGCCCGCGCGAGCGGGCGGGCGAAGACGAAGGCCAATATCGTGCTGCCCCGCTCGGCGCATCCCGCCTTCGAAAAAGCCGCACATATGATGGATATCGAAGTGCGGCGCGTTGCGATCAACGAGACGAGCTATGAAGCCGATCCGGCGGCGATGAAGAAAGTCATCGATGCGGACACCGTGATGATGGTGGGCTCGGCCCCGAACTTCCCCCACGGCATTATCGATCCCATTGCAGAGCTCGGGAAAGTCGCCGCCGAAAAAGGCGTCTGGCTGCATGTGGATGCCTGTGTGGGGGGCTATTTCGCCCCCTTCGCGCGGATGAACGGGGTGGACGTGCCGCCTTTCGATTTCGAGGTGCCGGCGGTCCATTCCATGTCGGCGGACCTCCACAAATACGGCTATGCGGCCAAGGGCGCCTCGAGCGTGCTTTTCCGCTCCGCCGAGCTTTACCAATATATGCCGTTCGACACCGATGACTGGTCGGGCGCGCGCATGATCACGCCCACTCTGGCCGGCACACGGCCCGGCGGGGCGATTGCCGCGGCCTGGGCGGTGATGAATTTCCTCGGCGTCGAGGGCTATAAGGAAAAGCAAGGCGCGGTCTGCGCCACGCGGGCGAAAATCCAGGAGGGGGTCAAAAAGCTCGGCTTCGAGATCCTGGGCGATCCCAAACTCGGGCTTTTGGCTTTCCGCCACCCGGAAGTGAATGCCTATGCGCTGTGGGGAAAATTACTCGAGCGGGGCTGGTTTACCTCCATCACCACCGAGCCGCCCTCCCTCCACCTCATGCTTTCCCCCTTCCATGCGGAAGTGGCGGACCAGTATCTTGCCGATATCGAGGCCGGGATGGCGGAAATCCGGGCCGGGAATGCCGGAGAGAAGCGCGAGGCGCGCTACAGTTAATTCCTTTTATCTCAAGCACTTACGCACCCCGGCCGGGCCTGCCCGCGCCGGGGTTCCGTTTATGTGGCCTGGCACTTCAGCCTTTCATGTTGCGTTGCAAAATTTTTACATATCCACCCTTGATTAATTGTGCAGCGCACCATAAATTGACGCTTAACAGGGCGTTAGCCTTGTTGGCCTTGCGGAAAGCGGCCTCTCCTCCCCCGCCCTTCTGCAAGGATCAATTGAAACCTCTGGCTCCGAGAGAGACATCATGGCTGCCACCGATAAAGTTAATTCTTCGGAAGTTTTCCATCCCAGCGACATTAGCTATGGCATCCGCATGGCGTATCAGGGGATGAAAGCGTGGCGCGTGTCCGACGTTGTGACGGCTCTGGGTTACACCGCCGTCGGCGTCTATACGGTCGCGATGATCGCGAATATCGCCACGGTCTACTAAGACACGGCCTTTTGGCCCGAAAATGTGGGCGGCGCGGCTTTCCGCGCCGCTTTGCTGTTTGGGGGGCCTGGAGCGACACAGTTCCATTATCGGCGCGGCGCTCACCGCACCATTGTCTTGCCACAAAGAAGCGCTTATCTCTTACCGAGTTGAAACCCCAAAGGCAGGCTGGCGCGCCCCGTGTTCCGTACTTTCATGATCGCACTCGGATGGAGCCTCTTCGTGCCCGGCCTGGTGCTGACCCCGCTGCCGCCGCCTTTCGCCTTCGGCCTCTTCATGATGATGCCGGGGCTGGTGATCCTCTTGATTTATTCTTCTTCCGTGCGGCGGACCCTGCGCAAGGCAAGGCGGCGCTACCACTGGCTCAATATCAGCGTCATCATGCTGGAAAAGCGCGCGCCGGGGAAAATGGGCCGCATTCTGCGCACCACCCGCCCGAAGCGCAAACCTGTCAGCCCCATTGCCGATCGCGACATCGCGGCCTGACCGCCCGCCTTTTCTGCAAATTTATCTTCCCCATCGGCCCTTGCGCGGCGGCGCTCAATCATGAATGCTGCGCGCCAGTTGAAGACGGGAGGCCCGAATGAGCAGCGAGATCCCTTTTGTGCGCGACATCGATATCGAATATGGCCGCTGCGACCAGGTATCGCCGCTGATCCGCCGCGTGACCGCCAATAATCCGGGCGGCTTCACTTTCAAAGGCACGGGCACCTATATCGTCGGCAAGGGTGAGGTAGCGGTGATCGACCCCGGCCCGCTGATGAACGATCATGTCGAGGCGCTGCTCGCGGCGATCGAAGGGGAAACCGTCAGCCATATCCTCATCACCCATACGCATATGGACCACTCGCCCGCCGCCGAGCCGCTGAAAAAGCTGACCGGCGCACCGACCCTCGCCTTCGGCCCCCATGGCGGAGAGAAGAAAGACGACGGCGCGCGCGAGGAAGGCGCGGACTGGAAATTTCAGCCCGACATCAAACTGGAAGACGGCGACATCATCGAAGGGGATGGCTGGACATTCGAGGCGATCTTCACGCCCGGCCATACCTCCAACCATATGTGCTTTGCGCTTCAGGAAGAAAAAGCGCTTTTCACAGGCGATCATGTCATGGGCTGGTCGACCAGCGTGGTGAGCCCGCCCGACGGCAATATGAGCGATTATTTCAATTCGCTGAAAAAACTGCTGGAGCGGGACGACGAAATCTACTGGCCGACCCATGGGCCCGCCATCACCAATCCCCAATCCTTCGTGCGGGCCTATCTCGTGCACCGGCGCCAGCGCGAGGCGCAGATCCTGCGCCAGATCGAGGAAGGCCACACGACCATTCCGGCCATGGTCGAGGCCATGTATGCCGATATCGACAAGCGCCTGCACCCGGCCGCGCGCCGCTCGGTGCTTGCCCATCTCATCCACATGGTCGAAACGGGCCGCGTTGCAACTGACGGGGCGCCCGGTATCGAGAACCAATACCGGCTTTCCTGAACGAAAACGCCCCGGCCTTTCTCAAGACCGGGGCACTTCGATTAAAGCAATAGCCTGTCAGCCCGCGTTTTTCAGATCGCTCAAAAACGCTTCGATGCGTTTGGCATTGGCGCCGAGATCGCTTTGCCCGACACGGGAGGCGGAGCGCATATCGACGAGCGCCTTGCCCGCTTCCTCGCGCACGCGGATCACCACATCGTCCTTGAAGCCCATCAGCGCGGTCGTATCCGTCGCCTCGATCGTGCCGTTTTCGACAGAGACGGCGACGACTTCCCAGCCGCGCTCTTTGACCAGCGCCAGCGCTTCTTCAAAGACCTGGCCCGGATGACGCTCGATGAGCGCAGGCCCAAGGTCCGGATAGCCTGCTTGTTGCAGCTCACCGAGATTTCCCGGTTCTTCCCGTTCCAGGGAATTGTGCTGCGGGGTGCGCAGGGCCCGCACCGCGACGAATTTCGGCGGGTCCTGCAGGTCCGTCGAAATGTCGTGAATGCGCGGCACGGCAGAACCTGCCTGCGCGGCCAGCAGCACCGGCACCGCGACCACAAGGCCGAGCACGAGACCGGCGGCGGCAAAGACCGTGCCGCCCTTGCGGCCCATCAGCGTGATGGCGATACCGGCAATGCCCGAAAGCGCGGCGGCAAGGCCGATCAGCGTGCTGCCCATCAGGCCGAAGATTGCCAGCCTGAAATCCATCACCCCGAGCCTGTGGCCCAGCACCGCGAGCACACCGACAACGGCGGCAAGCAGCGCAAGCCTGAAACTCCAACGCGCGAAAGCCGAGCGTTCGTTCATAATCCGTACCCCTTATACCCCTGACCGGTATTCTTGACTGTCCGGCGCCCGCTTATTCGGCCGCATCGGCGGTCGGCAATTTATATCCCTTGAACTGCTCGCGCAGCGCCAGCTTCTGGATTTTGCCCGTTGCCGTGTGCGGAATTTCCTCGACGAAGACCACATCGTCCGGCATCCACCATTTGGCGATCTTACCTTCCATATAGCCCAGAATGTCTTCACGGGTCGGTGACTTACCCTCTTTCGGGACAATGACAAGCAGGGGGCGCTCGTCCCATTTGGGATGGGTGATGCCGATGACCGCGGCTTCGGCGACATCGGGATGGCCGACAGCGAGGTTTTCAAGCTCGATGGAAGAAATCCATTCCCCGCCCGATTTGATGACGTCTTTCGAGCGGTCGGTGATCTGCATATAGCCGTCCGCATCGATCGTGGCGACATCGCCGGTATCGAACCAGCCATCGGCGTCCAGAATCTCGCCGCCCTCGCCTTTCAGATAGGCTTTGGCGATGGCGGGCCCGCGCACCATCAGATGGCCGAAGGCCTTGCCGTCATTGGGCAGGTCGTTGCCGTCATCATCGGTGATTTTCATTTCCACCGTGAAGATCGCCCGGCCCTGCTTGCATTTCAGGTCGAGCTGCTGTTCGCGGCTGAGATCTTCATTGCCCGCCTTCAAGGAGCCGATCGTGCCGATGGGCGACATTTCGGTCATGCCCCAGGCATGGAAGACCTGCACGCCGTAATTGTCCTCGAAAGCCTGGATCATGGAGCGCGGCGCCGCCGAGCCGCCGATCACCACGCGGTCGAGCTTGGGCAGTTTGGCGCCCGTCTTTTCCAGATATTGCAGCAGCATGAGCCAGACCGTGGGCACGGCGGCGGTGATGGTCACGCCTTCCTTGTCGAGCAATTCGAAGATCGACTCCCCGTCCATCTGCGCGCCAGGCATGACGAGCTTGGCGCCAACGGCGGGCGCCGAGAAAGCCAGCGACCAGGCATTGGCGTGGAACATCGGCACCACAGGCAGAATGCTATCGCGCGAGCGCGCGCCCAGCGCATCGGCATTATTGGCGGCCAGTGAATGCAGCACGTTGGAGCGGTGCGAATAAAGCACGCCCTTCGGATTGCCAGTCGTGCCGGAGGTGTAGCAAAGACCGCAGGCGTCGTTCTCGTCCATCTTTTCCCAGACATGGTTGCCGTCCTCGGCTTCCACGATCTCGTCATAGCAATAGACGTTTTTCAGCTTCGTCTCCGGCATATGGGCCTTATCCGTCATCAGGATGAAGGCTTTGACGTTGGGAAGCTGATCGGCGATCGCCTCGATCACCGGCACGAAGGTCGTGTCGAGCAGGATGAAGCGGTCTTCGGCATGGTTGATGATATAGACGAGCTGCTCGGCGAAAAGGCGCGGGTTCAGCGTGTGATAGACACCGCCCATGCCGGTAATGCCGTACCAGCTTTCCAGATGCCGGTAGGTGTTCCAAGCCATGGTGGCGATGATATCGCCCTTCTTGCCGCCCAGCTTCTTCAGCGCCTGGGAAAGCTTGCGCGCGCGCAAGTGAATGTCTTTATAGGTGCAGCGGTGGATCGGCCCTTCGACCGTCCGTGTGACGATTTCGCGGTCGCCGTGAAAACGGTTCGCGTGATCGATAATTCTGTCGACCGTAAGCGGCCAATCTTGCATCAAGCCCTGCATGGCATGTCCCTCGCCTGTTTCGTGTGGCTTTTACCCCTTGTTGGGCCTGAGTTTAGAGTGAACCGCAGCGTCAAACAACGCTTGCCGCGCCGCCCGGGCGGCCTAAATTCGGTCCCTTTTGCCTTGTGAGCCTCCCAAAACCCCGATAACTCTTGTGAAAAAGAGAAATGAGGAGGAACGGATTATGGGCGCATCACAGATGGGTGCATCACGGAGCGATTGGCATTTTCAACCCGCCTACCGGCTGCTCCAAGCGCTGGAGCGGGGCCAAACCTCCTCCGCCGAGCTTGTGGATTATTTTCAGACCCGCGCGGAAACCCATAATCCGGCCCTCAACGCCATTGTCGATCAGGATTTCGGCGCCGCCAAAGCCCAGGCCGAGGCGGCGGACGCCGCCCGCAAGCGCGGGCAAAACTGGGGGCCGCTGCACGGGCTGCCCATGACCATCAAGGACGCGCTGGAAGTGGCGGGCATGAAAGCCGTGGGCGGGGCGCCGCAATTTGCCGGTCACCGCCCTGCGCGCCATGCCGAGGCCGTTCAGCGCATCGTGAATGCGGGCGCCATCATTTTCGGCAAGACCAATGTGCCGTTCCTTTCCGGCGATCTTCAGACCTATAACGAGGTCTATGGCACGACGAACAATCCTTGGGATCTTTCCTGCGGGCCGGGCGGCTCCTCGGGCGGGGCGGCGGCGGCGCTGGCCGGCGGGCTGACGCCGCTCGAGCTTGGCAGCGACATCGGCGGCTCGATCCGCACGCCTGCTCACTTGTGCGGTGTCTTCGGCCATAAGCCCACTTTCGGCATCGTGCCGAAGCGCGGGCATATTCCGCCCGAACCCGGCGCGCTTGGCGAAGGCGATCTTTCCGTCGTCGGCCCGCTCGGCCTTTCCGCCCAGGACCTTGCCCTGCTGCTCGGCATCGTGGCGGGACCGAACGAAGCGCAGTCCAAAGGCTTTACGCTGAACCTGCCGCGCCCGCGCGCCACCTCGCCCAAAGGCCTGCGCGTTGCGACCTGGTTCGAGGACCCGTTCTGCGAGATCGACAAAGAGAGCACCGCGCTTTTCACCGAAGCCGCAAAGGCGCTGGAAGCCGACGGCGCGATCATCGATTGGGAAGCGCGGCCGGATTTCACGCTGGCCGAGATCACCGAAGCCTATCTCATGCTGCTTCATGCCAATGTCGCCTCGCGCATGCCGGCCCATGTGAAAGAGCGCTGGGAAAAGCTGAAAGCGGAAGGCGATCCCGCCGACAAGAGCCACGCCATGCTGCAGGCGCGCGGCGGCACGCTTTCCTATGCCGACTGGCTGATCTGGCATGAAAAGCGCGAGCAGCTGCGCGCCAAATGGGCGGAGTTCTTCACCCGCTATGATGTGGTGCTCGCCCCGGTCTTGATGCGCCCGGCCTTTGCCCATGACCACACCTCGAACTGGCATGCGCGCACGCTGGAGGTGAATGGCAAGAGCCGGCCTTATATGGATGTGCTGATCTGGGCGGGACCGGCGGTGCTTTGCCATTTGCCTGCAAGCGTTGCCCCTGTCGGCCTCACCCAAAAGGGCCTGCCCGTCGGCATTCAGATCATCGGCCCGCATTTGGAAGATTATACGACCATTGCCGTTGCCGGCATGCTGGAACAGGCGCTGGGCGGTTTCAAACCGCCGAAGGGGTTTTAAGCCCGCCGCGCCTTTAATAATGATGCAATAAGGCCCACCTAAAAGCGGCCCGGTTCATCTAGGAGTATTTCATGACTGGTCTTTCCAACGCCGCCAAGCGGGACATCGAAACGGTCCTGCACCCTTACACCAATCTCGACACGTTCCGCAGCACAGGGCCGCTGATCATCGAGCGCGGCGAAGGCATTCATGTCTTCGACAGCGAGGGCAAGGAATATATCGAAGGCATGGCCGGGCTCTGGTGCACCTCGCTCGGCTATAGCGAGGCCGAACTCATCGATGCGGCGACGGAGCAGATGCGCCAGCTTCCCTTCGGTCATGTCTTTGGCGGGCGCAGCCATGAGCGCGCCGCAGAGCTTGCCGAAAAGCTGAAAGCCATTGCCCCCCACGATGCCTCGAAAGTGCTTTTTTGCGGCTCGGGCTCGGAGGCGAACGATCAGCAGATCAAGCTCCTTTGGTATTACAACAACGCCAAGGGCCGGCCGGAGAAGAAGAAGATCATCTCGCGCCTGCAAGGCTATCATGGCGTCACCATTGCCTCGGGCTCGCTGACGGGCCTGCCCGCGAACCATATGGATTTCGATCTGCCCATCGAGCGGATTTTCCATACCGGCAGCCCCCATTATTACCGTCAGGGGGAAGTGGGCGAGAGCGAGGAAGAGTTTTCCACACGCCGCGCGCAGGAGCTGGAAGAGCTGATCCTGCGTGAAGGGCCGGAGACGATTGCCGGCTTCATTGCCGAGCCCATTATGGGCGCGGGCGGCGTCGTCATGCCGCCCCAAGGCTATTTTGAAAAAATTCAGGCGGTGCTCGACAAATACGACATCTATTTCATTTCCGATGAAGTGATTTGCGGCTTTGCGCGCACGGGCAACATGTTCGGGGCGGAAACTTTCGGCATGAAACCGGATTCCATTTCCGTCGCCAAAGCGCTTTCTTCGGCCTATGTGCCCATCGGCGCCGTCACGATCGGCGAGGACATGTATCAGGCGATGATCGATGAAAGCAAAAAGATCGGCACGTTCGGCCACGGCTTTACTTATACCGCCCATCCCGTCGCTGCCGCCGTTGCCTGCAAGACGCTGGAGATTTACGAAAAACGCGACATCCTTTCGCATGTGCGCGCCGTCGCGCCTACCTTCGAAAAGCGCGTGATGGGCTTTGCCGATCATCCGCTCGTGGGCAATGCACGTGCCAAGGGACTGATCGGGGCGATCGAACTCGTCGCCGACAAAGGAACGAAGAAGAGCTTCGACAAAGCCGCCGCTATCGGCGCGGTGGCCATGGGCGCAGCGCAAAAGCACGGGCTGATCGTGCGGGCGCTGGCAGGCGACATTATCGCCTTCTGTCCGCCGCTCATCATCAAGGAAGATGAGATCGGAGAAATGTTCGACCGCATGGCCCGCGCCCTCGACGATGTGGAAGCCCATGTCCGCAAAGAAGGGCTTCGAGGCTGATGGCGCGCGAATACCGCTACCACCTGACCTTTACCGGCACGGCCCGGCCTGAAGATGAAATGGGCATGGTCATGCTGATCGAAGGGGAAGCGGAAGGCGCGCCCGCGCCTTTTTCCGGCACGGCCCGCTTTTCCTCCCGCGTTGAAACGGAAGGCGAGACGGGCTTTACCGAAACGGGCGAAATCGTCTTCCCTGACGGAACTTTGCGCTTTTCAACCGAAGGCTACGGCCTCATCACACCCAGCGCGGATGAAGCCAAGCAGCATGGCCGCGTGAGCTGGATCATCGAAGGCGGCAGCGGCGCTTTTGCCGGGGCGAGCGGGTTCATTCTCTCGAACTTCACCGTCTCGGACGAGGCAAAGGTGAGGGACAGCCAGGCCGCGGTGGTTTTCCTGCCGGATTGAGGCGCCTTTACCGGCCGCAGCTTCTTTATGGACCCCGGCATAAAGCCGGGGTGACAGCCTGAGGGAGTGGTAAGGCGGTGCTTCAAATCAAAAGCGTCACCCCGGCCTCCGAGCCGGGGTCCATGCGGTACGCGCAGCCTTAAACGTGCTGGCCGCCATTGATGTGGATTTCCGAGCCCGTCACATAAGACGACTGCTCCGTGCACAGATAATAAACGGTCTTCGCCACTTCTTCCGGAAGCCCGAGACGGCGCAGCGGAATTTCCGCCACGATCTTGTCCGTACCGGGCGAGAGGATCGCCGTGTCGATTTCCCCCGGCGCGATGGCGTTGACGCGGATGCCGAGCGGGCCGAGATCGGAGGCCATTTCCCGTGTCAGCGCGGCAAGCGCGGCTTTGGAAGTTGCGTAGGCGGAGCCTGCGAAGGGATGCACGCGCGTGCCCGCGATCGAGGTCACGTTGACGATGGAACCCTGCGCCGCCTTCAGCTCTTCCAAAAGGCCGCGGGCGAGCATGACCGGGGCCATGAAATTCACCTGAAAGACCTGCCGCCAGGCGCTGTCTGCGGTTTCCAGAATGCCGAGCCGCGCGCCACCCTCGCCCTTCGGCGAGATGGCCGCGTTATTGACGAGCGCGTTCAAACGGCCGCCCTGGTCTTTCAGCCGCTCGCGCATTTCCTTGATCGCCTCGGCGGTGTTTTCCGGGTCCGCCAGATCGACCTGAATATGATCCTCTGGCCCCGCATCCCAGGGGCAGTTTTCCGGGAAAGGATGGCGCGAACAGGTGATCACCCGCCAGCCTGCGCTTGAAAAACGCTTCACGGTGGCATGGCCGATGCCGCGGCTGGCGCCGGTCAGGATCAGGGTTTTGCGCTCATGGTTCGGGATTTGTGTCATGGGCGCAGTCTATCCGCCTTTCGGGCAATCACAATGGCAAAGAAGACGCAGGAGAATTCACGCCGCTTCACGTCCGCAGGAGCTTCGGCACCCGCTCCAGCCCTGCCGGGTCCTGGTGAATGAGCACTTCGGAGCCAGGAAAAAGCGCCTCGATTTCCTTCTCGATATCGTCGGTAATGCGGTGCGCTTTCATCAGGCTGAGCGAGCCGTCGAGCTCCAGATGAAACTGGATGAAGAGATTGGCCCCGGACATGCGGGTGCGCAGATCATGCATGTCGATGGCCTCTTCATGGGCGGCCACGACCTGCTTGATCCGGTCGCGATCCTCCTCGGACATCTCTTTATCCATGAGCTGATCGCCCGCATTGCGCACGATTTGCAGGGCGCTCCAGGCGATGAAGCCGGCAATAACGAAACCGAAAATCGGGTCCGCCCAAGTCAACCCGAAAACGCCGGAGAGAAGCAGCGCGGCGATGACCGAGAGGTTCATCAGCAAGTCGCCGCGGTAATGGATCGAGTCCGCTTCGATGGCAAGCGAGTTCGTCTCCCGCACCACTTTGCGCTGATAAGCGACGAGCGCGAGGGTGAGCGCAATCGCAACAACCGTCACCGCGATGCCGATAAGCGAGCGCGACAGCGGCTCGGGCGCGATAAGCCGGCTTGCCGATTCATAAGTGATGTAGCCGGCGGAAATGAAAATGAAGACCGACTGACCGAGCCCGGCCAGCGCTTCGGCCTTGCCATGGCCGAAACGGTGATCGCGGTCCGCCGGTTCCAGCGCGAAACGCACGGCAAAAAGGTTGACCAGAGACGCCGTGCCGTCGAGGAGAGAATCGAGCAGTGTGCCGAGCATGGCCACGGAGCCCGTGAGCCAGAAGGCGCCCGCCTTCATCAGGACAAGCGCAAGCGCCACGGCAACGGCGGCATAGGTTGCCCGTTTCATCAGAACCGGGCCGGAGGCCGGGCTCCCGGCGGCGGGGTTTTGCGGTGCGTTCATGAAGGCAACTTACGGGAAGAGACGCTCGGTGCGCCAGTGCCCCTGGGCGCCTTCGCGCAGGAAAACCAGCCTGTCATGCAAACGGAACGGCCGGTCACGCCAGAACTCGATGCGCTCCGGCACGATGCGGAATCCTGACCAGTGCGGCGGGCGGTCCACTTCCTTCAGCGCATATTTCGCCGCATATTTCGCCACTTCCTTTTCCAGCGCAAAACGGCTTTCAAGCGGGCGGGACTGGCGCGAGGCCCAGGCGCCGATCTGGCTGTCCTTGGCGCGCGTGGCGAAATAGGCATCGGCCTCCGCATCGCTCACCCGTTCCACCTGGCCGCGCACACGCACCTGGCGGCGCAGGCTCTTCCAATGGAAACAGAGCGCGGCCTTGGCATTGGCGGCAAGCTCGCGGCCCTTGTCGCTTTCAAGGTTCGTGTAGAAAACGAAGCCCGCCTCATCGAAACCTTTCAGCAGCACCATGCGCACATCCGGCAATCCGTCTTCATCCGCCGTTGCCAGCGCCATGGCATTGGGGTCGTTCGGCTCTTTTTCACCGGCAAGCGCCAGCCATTCGCGGAAAAGCTCAAAAGGATTGCCGGAAGCGAAAATATCCTCATCGTTTTTGGCGCCGTCTGAATTTTCCGTCTTTGCCGTCATCTTCCTTACATCCTGTCATCGCCCGGCCCAGGACCTTCTCAACGCCCGAAGGCCGGTTCCGCTGGCCAATCGCCGGGTCTGCGTTTTATATAGGCTGGATGAGCGCTTGTCCCACCAATGCCCCGATCTTTAATCCATATCAAGGCGGTACGGCAGGCGCTTCTTGGGGGATCAATGCTGCATAAGCCGCTCTCATTGGCCTGCGCGCCGCTCATCCGCGCCGCTCTCTTAAGCGCTGCGCTGGTGCACCTGCCCGCCCTGCCCGCTCTTGCAAACCCTCAGGCCATTGCGCCCGGCGAACAAGTGCTGGCGGAGAAGGAACGCATCACGGCCTTTCAGGCAGGGGTTGCCGCCTATGACGCAGGCGATTACACGCGCGCCTATGAAATTTGGCTGCCGCTTGCAAAGCTTGGCGATCTGGCCGCCCAGCGCAATGTCGGCCATTTGCTGCGCCTCGGGCGGGGCACGGCGCAGGATTTGCCGCGCGCGCTTTATTTTTACGAGCGCGCTGCCGATGCGGGGCTGAATGCTGCCGCACTCAATGCCGGGACCTTGCTTTTGGGCGCGGAGGGCATCGAGCGGGATACGGAAGATGCCGCCGGCTATTTCATGCAGGCCGCGCAGGACGGCTATCCGGAAGCGCTTTATCAGCTTGCCCTTCTGACCGAAGCCGGTGACGGGACCGGCAAGGACCCGGCGAAAGCGGACCGGCTGATGCGCCTTGCCGCGTTTCTCGGCCATGAAAAGGCCCGCGCGCGCATCGGGCTCGAAACCCGCCTCGATGAGGTCCGCGCGCCCTCAAATGCCGGGTAAGAGTGCCGTATCCCACATTTCCGGCGACTGACGCGCCCGTGATGGCAACTTTAACCTTTTGGTATCCAAGCGCCTTTATGATTTGAGAAGAGATTATTAACCATATGCGCAGGATCAGCGGCGTTGCGTCAGCCCCATGAAATCCTCGGCGTCCCCCGGAATGCCTCGAAAGATCAGATCAAGGCCGCCTACCGGCGCTTGGCCAAGCTTTATCATCCCGATTTCAACGGCGGCGATACGATTGCCGAGGCCCGGTTCAAGGAAGTCACCAACGCCTATCAGCAGATGAGCGCGCCGAAGCCCGAGCCCCTGGGCATGGACCGCCCGCGCCCGCAGCCCGGCAGAGCCCAGCCCAATGGGCGCAGCGGCCCCTTTGCCGGCGCGCAAAAGGAGGGGGACAGCCGCGCCGGGTTCCGCCAACGCAAATCCTATCAGGACGCCAATGAGAACAAGTCCGGCAGCGCGGATGCAAAAGCCAGCCCTAAACAGGAAGCCCCCCGCCGGGAAGCGCCGAAGCAGGAACGCGCTCAAAATCAAAACCGCGAGCGCGAGCGCGCTGCCCAAAGCCGCAAGAGCGATTTTCAGGACGAGCTGAACAAAGCCCGCGAAGGCGCACAAAGAAGTGCGGAGAAAACCGCCGATCGCCCCCGCACGGAAGAACCCGAAACCGTCAGCCGCGCCAAACCGGAAGGGGAAAGCGCCTCGGCCTTTGCCGGGTTCTTTTCTGGCCTGCGCCGCGCCGGCAAGCAGGCTGTGGGCGGGGCAAGCGGGGAAGACGAAGATTACACACTCACCGTCTCCTTCACCGACGCTGCGCTCGGCGCGACGAAACGGGTGAAACTGGCAAGCGGCAAGGTGCTGGATGTGAAAATCCCCGCCGGGCTTTCCGAGGGCCAGCAGATCCGCCTGCGCGGCCAGGGCGAACCCGGCCGCTTCGGCAGCACGCGGGGCGATGCGCTCATCACCGTGACGATCGAGCCGCACGAGGAATTTGAGCGCGACGGGCTCGATATTTCCGCCAATGTGCCCATCGGCCTGGCCGAGGCTATTCTGGGCGCAAAAATCCGCGTGAAAACGCTGCATGGCTCCGTCGCCGTCACCGTGCCGCCGGGCTCTTCCAGCGGGCGGCGGCTGCGCCTGCAGGGCCAGGGCGTCCGCCCTGCGGGCGGCGGCAAGGCGGGCGATCATTTCGCCACCTTGCAGATCGTGCTGCCCGATGAAATCGACCCGGCGCTAAAAAGCTTCATCGCCGGATGGGCGCAAGGAAAAGGCGGCAGGGAAAACGCTTAAGGCGCTGCCATGCTGCATTGCAAACGGCTAATGCTCTGATTTATCCCGCTTTTCCGCCAATTCCCCCATACCTTTTCCCTAGACCACCTTCGTCTTTTGTGTAGGATGCCCGCCCGAAAGGTGAACGCGCGGCGCGGGCACCCAGCGAGCAGTTATCCAAGGACAGAATCATGAGCGGAACCGGGCAATTGATGACGGGCAAACGCGGCCTCGTAATGGGCGTCGCCAATAACCGGTCCATCGCCTGGGGAATCGCCAAAGCCTGCGCCGATGCAGGGGCCGAGCTTGCCTTCACGTATCAGGGCGACGCGCTGAAAAAGCGCATTGAGCCGCTGGCCGCCGAAGTGGGCTCCAATCTCGTCATGCCCTGCGATGTGACGGACCCGGCGAGCATGGACGCGGCCTTCGCCGAAATCGAGAAAGCCTGGGGCTCCATCGACTTTCTGGTTCATGCGGTCGCCTATGCGCCCAAAGAAGCGCTGACCGGGCGCTATGTCGATACCTCGCTCGAGCAGTTCACCACTGCCATGGCCGTTTCCTGCCATTCGCTTGCCGCCGTTTCCCAGCGCGCGGAAAAGCTGATGACCGAGGGCGGCTCGATTATCACGTTGACCTATTACGGCGCGGAAAAAGTCATCCCCCATTACAACGTCATGGGCGTGGCGAAAGCGGCGCTGGAAGCTTCCGTGCGTTATCTCGCCGTGGATCTCGGCCGCAAGAACATCCGCATCAACGCCGTTTCCGCCGGGCCGATCAAGACGCTGGCCGCTTCCGGCATCGGCGATTTCCGCTATATCCTGAAATGGAACGAGCTGAACTCGCCCCTGAAGCGCGGCGTGACCATCGAAGAGGTCGGCAAGACCTCGCTCTATCTCCTCTCCGACCTCGGCACAGGCGTGACCGGCGAAGTGCATCATGTGGATGCGGGCTATCATGTGGTGGGCATGAAGGCGGAAGACGCCCCGGACATGAGCATCGTTTAAGGGCCGCCTGTCCCGAAAACCGCGATTTGACGGGTTCTGCGCGTGAGGATAGAACCTCAGGCATGGCGCGGGGCGCGGGGCCGCCGCAATCCGGAGCGGGTTTATGTCGCATAACACCTATGGCCATCTTTTCCGCGTGACGACCTGGGGCGAAAGCCACGGGCCGGCGCTTGGCTGCGTCATCGACGGTGTGCCGCCGCGCATTCCGCTGACCGAAGCCGATATCCAGCCCTTTCTCGACAAGCGCCGCCCCGGCCAGTCGCGCCACACGACCCAGCGCCGCGAGGCGGACCAGGTGCGCATTCTCTCCGGCGTTTTCGAAGACCCGGAAACGGGCGAGCAGGTGACGACCGGCACGCCGATTTCGCTGATCATCGAAAACACCGATCAACGCTCCAAAGATTACGGCGAGATCAAAGACCGCTATAGGCCGGGCCATGCCGATTACACCTATGAAGCCAAATACGGCATTCGCGATTACCGGGGCGGCGGGCGCCAGTCCGCGCGCGAGACGGCGGCGCGCGTGGCCGCCGGGGCCATTGCCCGCAAGGTGATCGGCGGCATCAAGGTGCGCGGCGCGCTGGTGCAGGTCGGCCCGCATAAGATCGACCGCGCCAATTGGGACTGGGACGAAACCGCCCGCAACGATTTCTGGTGCCCGGATGCCAAAGCCGCCAAACTTTGGGAAAGCTATCTCGACGAGGTGCGCAAGGCAGGCTCGTCCTGCGGCGCCGTGATCGAAGTGGCGGCCGAAGGCGTGCCCGCCGGATTGGGCGCGCCCATCTATGCCAAACTCGACACCGAGATTGCCGCTGCCCTCATGAGCATCAATGCCGTCAAGGGTGTGGAGATCGGCAATGGTTTTGAAGCCGCTTCCCTAAGCGGTGAAGAAAACGCCGATGAAATGCGCATGGAAGAAGGCAAGCCCTCCTTCCTGACGAACCATGCCGGCGGCATTCTGGGCGGTATTTCGACGGGCCAGGATGTCATCGCCCGTTTTGCGGTGAAGCCCACCTCTTCCATCCTCACCCCGCGCCGTTCCGTGACGCGCAAGGGCGAAGAGGTGGATGTGCGCACCAAAGGCCGCCACGATCCTTGCGTCGGCATCCGCGCCGTGCCCGTAGGCGAGGCGATGATGGCCTGCGTCCTTGCCGATCATTTGCTGCGCCACCGGGGCCAAGTGGGCGGTCTCTGAACCTTCCTTGCCGCGTGCTTATCAGAAGCGCTGTGCCGCATATCTGTGCAGCCGCCGCGCGGGGTGCTGAAAATCCGGTCGTTTTTCCGGCGCCTTCCCCTCGAAAGCCCCGCATTCTCCCTTTTGCAAAAAGCGCCGACCGGCACGGGCTTTGCGTATATGCTCAAGGTGCGTATGCGGGGGGTAGCAAAAGGCGAGGCGGAACCGGCTTTGAAAAACGACAGCGGCACAATCATTCCCATTCGCTATGAAAGCGGCAACGGCGAAATGATGGTCTATGGCGGCAGCCTGCTCGGCCTCTTTCTGCTCTCCTTGGCGGTGACGCGCTTCGACGGCATTCTGCTGCTTGCCGCGATTGCCGCATTCGGCGTTGCGTATTATTACGCGCCTCTCACCTTCCGCCGCCATCCGCCGCTGCAGGTCTCCCCGGAAGGGTTTTATATCGAAGGCCTGGGGCTCCTGCCCTGGAGCAAGATTGCCGGCATCCGCATCTATAACAAAGCCGTGCGCAATATCCGCAATGCAGAGCTCTATCTCATCTTGCACGCGCCCATCGAAAAGGCAGTGGTGCGAGAGCGCGAACCTGAAAGCTGGCGGCGTTATATGTATTCGGTATGGAAGCCGGTATCGGAAGGCGAACTTACGGTGAAGCTCGAACCGCTGGCGGTTTCTCCCGAACAGCTCGGCGATGTCATCCGTGCCCGGATTGCGGAAGCGCGCAAAGCGGACCGCGCCTAAGCCTCTTTTTCGAACGCCATGACCTTGCTTAAGAACGCCGTCTCGGCGCTCACAAGCTTGAGCCCCTGCGCGGCGCAGAGCGCGCCAAAATCTTCTGTGAGGAAAGACGTGAAATAAGGCTCGTGAAAGCCGACGGGGAAAAACTCGAGCAGCCCGTCATAATCTTCTCTGTCACCCTGCTGCAGCGAATCCGTCAGCACGAAGAGCCCGCCGGGCTTCAAAACCCGCGCCGCCTCGCCGATCACCGCGCGCCTGATTTTGGGCGGCAGCTCATGAAAGAGATAGATGGAACTGACGACATCGAGGCTTGCATCGGCCAGCGGCAACCTCTCGGCCAATCCCTGCACCGGCTGCACGCCGCGCCAGCGCTTCACATTGCGCCGGGCCTCCCCCAAATAAGCATGCGACAGATCGAGCGCGAGGACGGAAAGGCGCGGCCAGCTCGCTTTAAGATCGCGCAGAAAGCGCCCCGTGCCCGCGGCCAAATCAAGGAAGGAGACCTCGCGCTGGTCCTTTCCTTCCATCCAGCGGGCAAGGGGCACGAGCGCCTGGCGGCGCATCATGTCGGCGGTGCCGGAGAAGAGAATTTCGACCTGCGTGTCGTAAATCCGCGCGCTATCCTCGGACAGCCAGCCATCGGTCTGGTAGTGAAAATTCTGGAGATAATAACGCGGATAGGCGCGCGCGCCTGGCTGACCCCGCAATTTCTCGCGCACCTCGCTATGGCCGCGCGAGAGGCGGCGCTCATCGAGGGCCGGCATATCGGCAAAGAAGCGGCGGGACTTTTCGAGCGCGTCTCCGAGCGGTAAAAGCGGATCGGCAGCGCGGTAGGTGCCGCGCGCCACATGAGCCGCATCCTTCTCGATCAGCTTGCGGATTTCGCCGAGCATGCCCTGCCATTTCGGGAAGGCGCCTTGCGGCTTGAAGGGCGCTTCGCCGGGCGGCGTCAGCGGCCCGCGCATCCGGTTCACCGCCAGATAATGGGCAGCGTACCAACCGATCCGCGCCGTCTGGGACAGGCCATGCCGCCAGCTTTCCAGCATCCGTGCCATATGCGCCTCTCTTACACCCTCTCAACGGCGCGTCAGATGCACCGCCACTTCAATATGGGGCGACCAGAGGAATTGGTCCACCGGCTGGACCCGGGAAATGTCATAACCCCCGTCCAAAAGCGCGCGCAGGTCGCGGGCAAGGGTCGCCGGATTGCAGGAAACGGCAACAAGGCGCGGCACCGCGCTTTTGGCGATTTCAGCGGCCTGTGCCGCCGCCCCGGCGCGAGGCGGGTCGAAAACGATGCCGTCCAGCTTTTTCATTTCCGGGGTCAGAAGCGGGCGGCGGAAAAGATCACGCCGCTCCGCCGTGATGCGCTTTAGATGATGGGCCGGGCCTTCACGGTGATAGGCCCGCTCCAAGGCCTCCACCTGGCCTGCCTCACCCTCCAGCGCAAGGACATTGGCCTTCCGGGCAAGCGCAAAGGTGAAGGTGCCGCAGCCGGCAAAAAGATCGGCGACATCGCCCGCCCCTTCCATCCCCTCAAGAACGGATTGGACGAGCGCAGCCTCCCCATCCGCCGTCGCCTGCAAAAAAGCGCCGGGGGCGAGCGTGACGGGAATGCCGGAAAGGGAAAGTATCGGCAAGCGCCGCTCGGCCACGATCTCCCCTTCCCAGGCAAGACGGGCAAGGTCCAGCCGGTCAGCGCCTTCGCTCAAATACATGCGCAGATCGATATCGAGCGGCTTGCCGCCGCTGACCATGACATCGAGGCCGGAGGCCGTGACGGTGACGAGCACCGAGGCGCGGCCCTTGCGCGAAAGACCGCCCGCCACGAGATCGGCAAGCGGCTGCATCGCGCTCTCGATTTCCGGGCGCACCAGCGGGCACATGGAAACCGGCACGATCTGATGGGTGCCGCGGGCATAATAACCTGCCACGGCGCCGGATTTTGTCCGCGTGACGGCAAAGCTCGCCCGCCGCCGTGTGCCGGGTTTCGCCCGGATGATCGGAGAAATTTCCGCGCTGATGCCCTGCTGGGAAAAAGCCTGCGCAACGAGGCCTTCCTTCCAGCTTGCATAAGCCTCTTCCTGCCAATGCTGAAGAGCGCAGCCGCCGCAGCGGGTAAAATGCGCGCAGGCCGGTTTGATGCGCTCGGGCGAGGGCGTGAGGATGCCTTTGAGGCTGCCATGATCGCTTTCATCCGTTGCCACGCGCACCTGCTCACCGGGCAGCGTATAGGGCACGAAAAGCGGCGACGTGCGCTCTGCCACACCTTCGCCCTGGTGCCCCATGCGCAGGATTTCCACTTCTTCAGCCATCAAAACGCCCTGCCATCAAAAATTCCTTATTGCCGTCACTGCCCGTGATGGGGCTCGGGCAAAGCCCTAAAACGCGCCAGCCCGGCTGCGCGGCAAGCCATGTCTCAAGCCTCACGCAAACCTCTTCGTGGAGGCCCGCATCTTTCACGATGCCGCCTTTGCCGAGGCGGCCCTTGCCCACCTCGAATTGCGGCTTGATCAGCGTGAGAAGAAAAGCGCCGGGCTTTGCAAGCGCAAGCGCTGCCGGCAAAGCCTTTTCCAGACTGATGAAACTGACGTCGCAGACGATGAGATCCACCGCGCCGCCCGTCATCTCTACGCTCAGATCCCGCGCATTCGTGCCTTCCAGCACGCTGATGCCGTCATCTTCCCGCAGGCTCCCGGCAAATTGCCCGTGGCCAACATCCACCGCGATCACATGCGCTGCGCCATGCGCGCGCAGAACCTGCGTGAACCCGCCGGTCGAGGCGCCGAGATCGAGCGCTCTGAGGCCTTCAGGCTTAATGCCGAAATGGGCAAGCCCATGCACCAGCTTCAAAGCGGCGCGCGAGACCCAAGGATGGTCGGGCGCGCTCAGACTTACCTCGTCCGACGGCGCCACCATGCGGGCAGCTTTGGACACCGCCTCCCCGTTCACCGACACTTTTCGCTCGCGCAGCAGCGCCTGCGCCCGCGCGCGGCTAGGAGCAAGGCCCCGGGAGACCAGAGCCATATCGAGCCGTTCGCCAGGTTCCGTCATGGCGCCGGTCAGGGCTTGCGGGGATGGGCTGCCGTCAGATCGACAATGACGTTCTCCGCCCCAAGCGCGCCAAGCGCCGCGCGTACGATCTGCGGCGCGTTGAGCCCGGCCTCGTCATACATTTTTTCCGGCTTGTCCTGATCGATAAAACGGTCGGGCAGGCAAAGCGGGCGCACTTTCAAACCGCTGTCGAGAAGACCGGCATTGGCAAGATAGTGCAAAACATGGGAGCCGAAACCGCCGACACTGCCTTCTTCCAGCGTGATCAGCACTTCGTGGTGGCTTGCAAGCTGGCGGATCAGCGCTTCATCGAGCGGTTTGGCAAAGCGGGCATCGGCCACCGTTGCCGGGAACCCGAGCCGGCCCAGTTCCTCGGCCGCTTTCACCGCCTCGGCAAGGCGCCCGCCAAGGGAAAGCAGCGCGATCTTCGAGCCCTCTTTCAGGATGCGGCCCTTGCCGATCTCAAGCGGCACGCCGCGTTCGGGCATTTCGACGCCGATCCCCTCCCCGCGCGGATAGCGGAAGGCGGAGGGCCGGTCGTCGATCTGCGCCGCCGTGGCCACCATATGCATGAGCTCGGCTTCATCGCCCGCTGCCATCACCACGAAATCGGGCAGGCAAGAAAGATAGGCAATATCGAAGGCGCCAGCATGGGTCGGCCCGTCCGCGCCGACAAGCCCGGCCCGGTCGATGGCAAAACGCACGGGAAGCTTTTGAATGGCCACATCGTGCACGACCTGGTCATAGGCGCGCTGCAGGAAGGTGGAATAGATCGCGGCGAAGGGCTTATAGCCTTCCGAGGCAAGGCCCGCGGCAAAGGTCACGCCGTGCTGCTCGGCAATACCGACATCGAAGGTGCGCTCGGGAAAGGTCTTGCCGAAAAGATCGAGCCCGGTGCCGGAGGGCATGGCGGCGGTTACGGCAACGATCTTCTCGTCGGCTTCCGCTTCCTTGATGAGGCCTTGCGCGAACACTTTCGTATAGGCAGGCGCATTGGCTTTGGCTTTTGCCTGCGTGCCGGTGATCACGTCGAATTTCGAAACGCCGTGATATTTGTCGGCGGCAGCTTCCGCCGGCGCATAGCCCTTGCCCTTTTGCGTGACGACATGAATGAGGATCGGGCCTTCTTCACTGTCGCGCACATTTTTCAGGATCGGCAAAAGATGGTCTAGATTGTGCCCGTCGATGGGCCCGACATAATAAAAGCCGAGCTCCTCGAACATCGTGCCGCCGGTCGCCATGCCGCGCGCATATTCTTCCGCCCGCTTGGCGATTTTTTCCAGGCTCTTGGGCAGTTTCTCGGCCAAATGCTTGGCAAAGCTGCGGAAGCCGCGATAGGTCTCCCCGGAAATCAGCCGGGCGAGATAAGCGCTCATCGCGCCCACCGGCGGAGCGATGGACATATCATTGTCGTTCAGAATGACGATAAGGCGGCTGTCCATGGAACCGGCATTGTTCATGGCTTCATAGGCCATGCCCGCGCTCATGGCGCCGTCTCCGATCACACAGACGACATTGTTCTTCTTGCCTGCCAGATCGCGCGCCACGGCCATGCCGAGGCCTGCGGAAATGGAGGTGGAGGAATGCGCCGCGCCGAAGGGGTCGTATTCGCTTTCCGCGCGCTTGGTGAAACCGGAAAGCCCGCCGCCCTGGCGGATGGTGCGGATACGGTCCCGCCGCTCCGTCAGAATCTTATGGGGATAGCATTGATGGCCGACATCCCAGATCAGCCGGTCCTCGGGCGTGTTGAAGACATAGTGAATGGCCGTGGTCAGCTCGACGACACCGAGGCCTGCGCCCAGATGCCCGCCGGTGACGGATACGGCATCGATGGTCTCGGTGCGCAGCTCGTCCGCCAATTGGCGCAGCTCGCTCTCCGGCAGGGCCCGAAGGTCCGCAGGGTTTTTAACCTTGTCGAGAAGGGGCGTCTTGCTCTGCGCTGTCACGCTCAACCTCACTACCGGGCAGCTTTCCGCCCGTCACTGTCCTACCTGCCTTTTCCGCCCGGAAAAGGCTCACGCGCGGCGGTTTATAACGAATGATGCCGCCTCACGCAAAATATCTGCCCGGTCGTCGAACATTTCCAAATGCGCCACCGCCTGATCGGCCAGGAGGCTAGCCTGCGCCCGGGCGCGCTCTTCCCCCAGAATAGTCAGAAATGTGGCTTTTCCTTGAGATTTATCTTTCCCGGCGGTCTTGCCAAGGGCGGCGCTGTCGCCTGCCTCATCCAGAAGGTCGTCGGCAATCTGATAGGCCAGGCCCAGATCATGGGCATAGGCATGGAGCGCCTGGCGGGCGGAGGGAGACGCATGGCCCAAAATGGCCCCGCCCTCGCAGGAAAAGGCAATCAGCGCGCCCGTTTTGAGCTGATGCATGCGGGTGAGCGGCCCGATGGCAAGATCCTCTCCCGCGCTTGCCATATCGATCATCTGCCCGCCCACCATGCCGAGCGCGCCGGCGGCCCGGGACAGGCCGAGCACCAGATCGGCGCGCACCCGCGCATCTTCATGGGTGGCAGGGTCGGCGAGAATTTCGAAGGCCAGCGTCAAAAGCGCATCGCCCGCCAGCACCGCAGTTGCCTCGTCAAAGGCGCGGTGCACGGAAGGCTTGCCCCGGCGCATGTCATCATCATCCATGCAGGGCAGATCGTCATGGACGAGGGAATAGGCATGAACGCATTCGATGGCAGCGGCGAGGCGCAGCGAGCGCTCGTCATCCATGGCAAAGAGTTTGGCGCCCTGATGAGCCAGAAAGGCGCGGAAGCGTTTGCCCCCGTTCAGCGCGCCATAGCGCATCGCCTCGATGACGCGGGCTTCGGGCCCTTGCGGGCGCGGCAGCAGATGGTCAAGGGTGCGCTCAACCCCGGCGGCGGTCTCGGTCAATGCTTTTTCGAAGGCAAGACTGGCCATCGGGGGCGTTCCTTCGGGGGCAAAAGGGGCCGATCAATCGATATTGGCAGGCTCGGTACCGGCGGCGCCATCGGCGCCGAGCGTGATTTTTTCCACCTTGGCCTGCGCCGCTTTCAGCCGGCTTTCGCAATGGGCTTTGAGCAGATTGCCGCGCTCATAAAGCTCGATGGATTCTTCCAGCGGCGCATTGCCCGATTCCAGCTTGCCGACGATGCCTTCCAGCTCTTTCAGAGCCGTCTCGAAATTCATTTTCGCAATATCGTCCGGGATTGCGGTTTTCTTCTCCGCCACGGCAAACTCCTTCGTTCCGGCAGGCTGGTCTCAGCTTGGTCCAGTCTCAGCGGCCCATCAAGGCGCGTACATGGGCCGCGCTGGCCTCGGCCAATGCCTCCAAGTCATACCCGCCCTCAAGGGTGGAGACAATGCGCCCCTTTACCCTGGCGCGGGCAAAAGCGGCAAGCTGCTGCGTGACCCAGTAATAATCGGCGGTTTTCAGCCCCATTCCGCCCAAAGGATCGGCCTCATGGGCGTCAAAACCGGCGGAAATCAGCAAGAATTCGGGCTTCATCATCTCCAGCGCCGGCAGAATCGCCTCCGAGACGATGAGCCGGAAATCATCCGATCCCGCCGCCGGTTTCAGCGGCAGATTGAGGATATTGCGGTGCGTGCCCCGCTCGCTCACCGCGCCCGTGCCCGGATAAAGGGGGGACTGGTGGGCGGAGATGTAATACATGCCGTCCGCATCCCAGAAGGCGGCCTGGGTGCCATTGCCGTGATGGACATCGAAATCCACCACCGCGATGCGCGAGAGGCCGTATTCGGCGCGCAAATGCTGGGCGGCGACGGCGACATTGTTGAAAAGGCAAAAGCCCATGGCCCGGTTGGGTTCAGCATGGTGGCCCGGCGGGCGGATGGCGCAAAAAGCGTTTTCCGCCTCCCCCGCCATGACCCGGTCCACCGCATCGATGGCCGCCCCCGCCGCGCGCAAAGCCGCTTCGCCCGAGCCCGGCGACATGGCGGTATCGGCATCGATACGGGCAAAGCCTTCTTCGGGCACCATGGAGAGGATCGCATCGATATGGGCCTGGGAATGCACGCGCACCAGCGCCTTCGTTTCGGCCCTTGGCGCGGCAATGCGCGTTAAGTCCGCAAATTCCGGCGCCTCCAGCGCGCCCAGAACGGCTTTCAGCCGGGCGGCGCATTCGGGATGGCCCTGCGGCGTCTCATGGGCGAGGCAGGCCTCGTGGGTTTCAAGCAGTGTGGTCATAAGTTTACTCTGACGCGGAGCACGCACCGATGCAATGAGCAGGGCAGGAAGAGACCCGCCACTCTTTATAGGCCGTCACCCCGAGCTTGTCGCCGGGTGACGCCTGCGAAACAGGGACGCCCCCGTTAAGCCGCCTTGTACCAGACGACGCCCTTTTCGTCTTTTTCGGCGCGGGCCAGGCCCCGGTGCACAAGGCAGGCGAGATGCGCGAGGCTCTCCCCCGTCGCCATAAAGAAAACATCCGGCCCGATCTTGCGTTTGAAAAGCGCGCTGAAGACATCGATGGCGCGTTTGGGTTCGGCAAGCTCGCCCAGAAGCCGCTTCAGGCTTTTCTCATGCCCGTCGATGAGCCGGGTGAGGCGCGCATGGAGCCCGTAGAAGGGTTCATTATGGGCAGGCAGCACGAGCGTGTCATCGGGCAGCGCGGCGCGCAGCTTGGCGCAGCTATCGATCCAGTCCTGCAGCGGGTTGCCATAGGCCTCCGTCGGATGAAGGCTGACATTGGAGGAAATGCGCGGCAGCACCTGATCGCCGGAAATCAGAATCTTGTCCTCTGCCGAATAAAGGCAGACATGTTCGGGCGCATGGCCGGAGCCGACGATGATTTCCCATTCCCGCCCGCCGATGGTCAGCGTGTCGCCTTCTTTCAGGCGTTTGAAAATATCCGGCAGCCGGTAGACCCGCTCGCCGAAATTGCCGAAACGGGCGCGGTAGGCATCGAGCCCGCGTTCGGAAAAGCCCGCGCCGCGGTAAAAATCGATCGCTTCTTGCGGCGCTTCATTGCCCGTATCCGCCACAAGCGTGCGGCACATCAGATAATCCGTACGCGACATTTCCACCGTCACGCCGAATTTGCGCGTGATCCAGCCGGCAAGGCCCACATGATCGGGATGAAGATGGGTGACGATGACGCGGGTGATGGGTTTGCCGCCGAGCTTTTCCTCGAAGATCGAATTCCACAGATCGATCGTCTCGTCATTGGCAACACCGGTATCCACAAGCGCCCAGCCCTCGCCGTCTTCCAGCAGCCAGAGATTGATATGGTCGAGCGAGAAAGGCAGCGGCATGCGCACCCACATGATGCCGGGGGCCGCTTCGATGAGTTCACCGCGCGCCGGAACCGTCTCGAATGGATATTGCAAGCCGCCGGCGCCCTGTCTCATTTTCTCATCCCTTCCAAAGTCAAAGGCCGCGCCCTGAAGGACGCGGCCCGTACTGAATAGAAAAGCTTGCGCCCAGCGTCAAACACGCCGGGCCCGGCCTTCATGCTTCAAGAAGTGAATCCGCCCGGTCCATCAGCGCGCTTTCCCCGGCAATCGCGGCGGAAACGAGCCCTTTTGCAGGGCCTGCAAAATTTTCCGCAAAAAAGCGGGCAAGCACCTTGGGGCCTTCCTCGCCGCTTGCCAGGAGCGCGGCGCGGGTCAGGTAATGGCCGCCTGCCACGGTACCGAAAAGCTTCAGATAGGGGCTCGCGCCTGCCAGGCAGTCGTTCGGCGCGTCTTTGAGGCGGGCGAGCATCCAGTCCGTTGCCTCTTCGAGCCCCGAGAGGCCCTCTTCCAGCCGGTCTGCGACAATGCCCAGATCCGGGTCGTTGGAGGCGCGGGCCTTTTCCACGCTCTCGGCAATCTCATCCAGATAGGCTTTCACCACCTCGCCATTGCCGAGCGGCAATTTGCGGGTCACAAGGTCGATGGCCTGAATGCCGTTCGTGCCTTCATAGATCGGCAGAATGCGGGCATCCCGGTAAAAGCGCGCCGCGCCCGTTTCTTCGATAAAGCCCATGCCGCCATGCACCTGCACGCCGATGGAGGCCGCTTCCACGCCTGCATCCGTGCTCCAGGCTTTGGCGATGGGGGTCAGAAGATCGGCACGCGCCTTCCCGGCCGCTTTTTCTTCTTCGCTCTTGCCTTTATGCGAGCGGTCGATGGCAACCGCATTAGCATAGCAAATGCCGCGCGCGGCGGCGGCAAGGCTCTTCATGCTCATGAGCATGCGGCGCACATCGGCATGATCGATGATGGGGTCCATTTCACCCGGCGCAAGCTGCGAGCCCACTTTGCGGCCCTGTTTGCGGTCTTTGGCATAGGCAAGGGCGTGCTGATAGGCGCGCTCTGCCACCGCCACGCCCTGAATGCCGACAAGAAGGCGGGCATTGTTCATCATCGTGAACATGCAATTGAGGCCGCGGTTCTCCTGGCCGATCAGATAGCCTTTCGCGCCGCCTTTTTCGCCATACGCCATGACGCAGGTCGGGCTGCCGTGGATGCCGAGCTTTTCTTCAAGGCCGATACATTCCACATCATTGCGCTCGCCGAGCGAGCCATCTTCATTGACGAGATATTTCGGTACGAGGAACAGCGAAATGCCTTTCGTGCCTGCCGGGGCATCGGGCAGGCGGGCCAGCACGAGGTGGATGATATTCTCCGCCATGTCGTGCTCGCCGTAGGTGATATAGATTTTCGTGCCGGTGATGAGATAGCTGCCGTCTTCCTGCGGCACCGCTTTGGTCTTCAGCGCGTTGAGGTCGGAGCCTGCCTGCGGCTCGGTCAGGTTCATCGTGCCGGTCCACTCGCCGGAGATCAGTTTGGTGAGATATTTTTCCCGCTGCTCGTCCGTGCCATGGGCGCTCAAGGCTTCCACCGCGCCCTGGCTGAGAATGGGGCAGAGCCCGAAAGAAAGGCTGGCGCCGTTCCAGATTTCCTGCAGCGCGGCGGCAAGCGCCATGGGCAGGCCCTGGCCGCCATAATCGCCCGAGCCTGCAATCGCGCCCCAGCCGCCTTCCACCCATTGGCGGTAAGCATCGGCAAAACCGGGCGAGGTCGTCACTTCTTTGTCTTTCAGCTTGGCCGGATTTGCATCCACCCCGTCATTCAAGGGCGCGATGACGTTTTCGGCGAGCTTGCCCGCTTCTTCAAGGACCGCTTCGATCAGGTCCGGCGTCGCCTCTTCGTAAAGGCCGCTGCTGACGAGAGACTGGAGCCCTGCCACATCGTTCAACATGAAGGCCATATCCTTGACCGGCGCGCGGTAGCTCATTCCTGTCTCCTGTATTTCGCTCTCAAACCCCGGCAAATCCCCACAAGCTCGGGCCAAACGCCCGTTTCTTGCGCCCGATGAAGGATCGGTTCAAGACAAAATTCGTATATGCTGAACACCTTATAAGCGGGTTTGAGGTGAACGCATATTCACTCCAAATTCCCGCCGCGATGCACCGGAGAAGATATGGCGAACGGACAAAAAGACAATGAAACCGCCCGAAAAGAAGGCACGGGCCGCCATGCGCTGATCACCGGCGCTTCGGCGGGAATCGGCAAGGATCTGGCGGAAGTCTTCGCCCGCAGCGGCTTCGATCTCGTGCTCGTCGCGCGCCGGGAAAAGCGCCTGCATGAAATCGCCCGCGATCTCGAGCACCGCTTTGCCGTCACCGTTCATGCCGTGACGCTCGATCTTTCCGAACCGGGCGCTGCCGAATGGCTGCATAATGAAATGCGCATGCGCGGGCTTAATATCGATGCGCTTGTCTGCAATGCGGGCTTCGGCGTTGCCGGTTTTTACCGGGACACAAGCTGGGCCGATCAGCACGCGCTTTGCCAGGTGATGATGACGGGCGTGGCCGAGCTCTGCCACCGCTTTGCCCCGGATATGGGCGCACGCGGCTATGGGCGCATTCTCAACGTGGCTTCACTTGCCGGTTTTCTGCCGCCGGCGCCGGGCGGCACGCTTTACATTCCGGCCAAGGCTTTCGAGATCAAATTGTCGCAAGCGCTGGCGCTCGAATATACGGGCGAGAACGTGCATGTCACCGCGCTTTGCCCTGGCTTCACCTATACCGAGTTTCACGATGTCATGGGCACGCGCGCGGCCATGTCTTCCATGCCGCGTTTCATGTGGATGAAAAGCATGCGCGTTGCCGAGGAAGGCTATAAAGCGGTCATGCAGGGCAAGCCCGTTCATATTCCAGGCCGCCTCAACCGTTTCATCGCCTGGCTTGCCTGGGCCTTGCCCTCTCCCGCCGTGAACGCCATTCTGCGCCGCCAAGCCCTTTACGCCAAAAAGCCCTGATACGCCCATGCCGCTTCCCATCTGGCCGCCGGATGCCGACCACATAAAAAAAGCCGCAGATGCTTTGCGCGCGGGAAAGCTCGTCGCCTTTCCGACCGAGACCGTTTACGGGCTGGGCGCAGACGCTACGCAGGATAGCGCCGTCGCGCGGATCTTCGAAGCAAAGGGCCGCCCGCGCTTCAACCCGCTCATCGTGCATCTACCTTCGTTGCAAGCGGCGCAGGCCCATGCCCGTTTCGACGCGCGGGCGCGGGCGCTCGCAAAAGCGTTCTGGCCGGGCGCGCTTACCCTCGTTTTGCCGCGCCGGGCGGAGACGCCCTTATCGCTTCTCGTAAGCGCCGGTCTTCCCACCGTCGCCTTGCGCGTGCCGCAGCATCCTTTGGCGCTCAAGCTTTTGCGCGAGAGCGGGCTTGCCCTTGCCGCCCCTTCCGCCAACCGCTCCGGCCGCCTCAGCCCGACGCTCGCCGCCCATGTCGCCCGCTCACTGGAAGAGGCAGGCGCGCTTGTCGCCGGTGTCCTCGATGGCGGGCCCTGCACGCTCGGGCTGGAATCCACCGTGATCGGCCTGCCCGAAGACGGCCCGCCCACCTTGCTGCGCCCCGGCGCCATTGCCCGCGCGGAGATCGAGGCGGTGCTCGGCATGAAGCTGGCGGAAGCCGCAGAAGAAGAGGGTGAAGCCGGGCGTTCTTCCCCCGGCCAGCTTGCAAGCCATTATGCGCCCGAAGCCCCGATCCGGCTGAACGCTAAAGAGGTAAACCGCGATGAAGTGCTGCTCGCCTTCGGGCCGGATGCATTGCAAGGCGCGGCGCTGACGCTCAACCTGTCACGCCAAGGGGATTTGCGCGAGGCGGCGGCCAATCTCTTCCGCTATTTGCAGGAGCTCGACGCGCAGGCGGAAGGAAAACGCATCGCCGTCATGCCGGTGCCTGAAACGGGGCTCGGCGAGGCGATCAACGACCGGCTGCGCCGCGCCGCCGCGCCGCGCTCTTAAAGCCCGATATTCAGTCTTTGCGTTCCGGCGCGAGCAAGAGCGTCGGGATGCCGAAGGTCGCGCCTTTCGGTGTTGCCACCACCGTTCCCTTCTTGCGGCCCTTGCGGATATCGGAAACAGGCACGCCCGCCTCCAAAAGCCGTGCGCGCGCTTTGGTCAAATCGGGATAGCGGAAGGTGATGCCCCAATAATGGTCTTCTTTGGCGCGCTTTTTCTCATCGAGCGAGGAAATCACCTCGATGGTCATGCGCCCGGTGCGGAAGAATATCTGCCGCACGCCCCATTCCTTCACCGTATTGTCGAGCGCAAGGCGCAGGCCAAGTTTGCCTTGCAGGAGCGCGATGACGCTATC
The DNA here is from genome assembly GCF_000739695.1 of Tepidicaulis marinus. Lineage (GTDB taxonomy): Bacteria > Pseudomonadota > Alphaproteobacteria > Parvibaculales > Parvibaculaceae > Tepidicaulis > Tepidicaulis marinus. The sequence continues at coordinate 19,102 of NZ_BBIO01000015.1, read as the reverse complement.
CGCATCCGGCGTGTTGATCACCACATGATCGATTGCTTCCGCCGCCGCCCGGCCCTCACCCTCTTTCACCAAAGGCGCGAAGGGTAAAGCAAGCCGGTCTTCCTGTTCGATGAGGAACATGAAAAGGCCGTTCGTTTCTTCCGGCGGCAACATGACGTTTTTCCAGCGCCGGGGGGCAAGCGCGCCGCCTTCATCCGCCCCTTCACCGGGCAGAGGATCGCTGGCGCTAAGGCCCTTTTCCCGCAAAAAGGCGGCGGCGCCCGCCGCATCTTCCACCCCGAAGGCAAGACCGATAATGCCGGCCCCGTTTTTCTCCAAATGGGGGCGCAGGATATCGCCGAAGCGGCCCTCGCCTTTCGGTGCGACAAGCTCGATATAGGTGTTGGAAAAACGGAAAAGCGCATTCACCGAGCCGAGGCCCGGATGGCTGCCCCGCCAAGAGGGCAAACGGCCCGTGAGTTTCGTGTAATCGGCGACGGGCCCGTCAAGCTCGGGCACGGCGATGAGGATATGGTCTATGATGTCGATCATGGCATGAGTTTAGGCAAGGCCCGCGCGGCCTGCTAGGATCAACTGCCTGCGATTCAGGCAAAGAGCTTGGCGAAAAAGAGAGATCGGCGTGTCCCAGTCCCGCTCCCCGGCAAAAGCATCCGCAAATCCGGCGCTCACCGGGCGGCTTGAAGAGCTGATCCGGCGCTACGGCGTGCCCGGCGCCTCGCTCGCGGTCTTTTCGGATGGCGCGCTTGAAGAGGCGGCCGCCGGCGTCCTCAATCTGGAAACGCAGGTGCCGGTAACGCCGGAGGCGCTCTTTCAAGTGGGCTCCATCACCAAGCTTTATACGGCAACCCTTGCCATGCAGCTTGTGGAAGAAGGCCGCCTTTCCCTCGATCTGCCGGTGCGCACATACCTGCCGGATTTCAAGGTGAAGGACGAAGAGACGAGCGCCCATGTCACGCTCCGCCATCTTCTTTCTCATACAAGCGGCATCGAAGGCGATCTTTTTAAAAATGCCGGGCGCGGCGAAGACCGGATCGAAAAATTCGTAGCGCTGCTCGAAACCCAGGAAAACGTGCATCCGCTGGGAGAGATGTTTTCCTATTCCAATGTCGGCTTTGTCATTGCAGGCCGGTTGATCGAAGCGGCGAGCGGGCTTTACTGGGATAAAGCGATGCGCACGCGGCTCATCAAGCCGCTCGGCACGTCCGCCTTTTCCACGCTGCCGGAACAGGCAATGCGCTATCTCACCGCTATCGGCCATATCGGTTCACCGGAAAAAGGTCTCGCCGTCACGCCTGTCGCTTTTCTTGCGCAGTCGAACGGCCCCGCCGGGGCAACGCCCATGGCGCGGGCGCGCGATGTCATCGAGTTTGCCCGCCTTCACATGCCCAGTGAAACGGCGCCCGGCATAGCGGCGAACGGCGCGCGGATTTTAAGCGACGAAAGCGCCCTTGCCATGCGCGCGGAGAATGTCCGCCTGCCGGCAGGCATGGAGATCGATGCTCTCGGCCTCGGCTTTATGATGTGGCGGGGGGCGGATGGGGCCTATGAGATTTTCGGTCATGACGGCTCGACCATCGGCCAGGCGGCCTGGCTCAGGTTCCATCCTGCCTCCGGCACGGCCATTGCGCTTTTGACGAATGGCGGAGACGGCAAGGGCCTTTATCACGAGCTTTTCCCCGCGCTGTTCGAGGAGCTTGCGGGCGTCAAACTGCCGGAAAAAGATGTGGGACCGGTGCCGGAGAAAATCGATGCGGCCCGCTATGAGGGCACCTATGCCTGCGGGCTCGGCGAGATGAAGGTGCGCGCCAAAAATGGCGGGCTTATCTGCAAACGCTTACCCTCCGCCGATTATGCACTGGTGCAGCCGCCGCTCGACATTCCGCTTGAAGCGGCGGGGCCCGATTTCTTTTTGGGGCGCGATCCTGGCCGCACCCTTGCCGCGGGCTACCATTTTCTGGGAGAAGACGGGAGCGGGCGCGCGCAATATCTTCATACCGGCGTGCGCGCCTATCGCCGCACCGCGTAACGAAAGCCATGAAAAGCGCCATGAGCGATGACACTTTGATAGACCGGCTAAAAGAGATTGTGGGCGCGCCCCATGTCGTCACCGACCCGTTCGAGATGGCGCCTTATCTTAGCGAGCGGCGCGGACTTTACGAAGGAAAAGCGGCTGCCATCGTCAAACCGGCAAGCACGGAAGAGGTTTCGCGCCTTCTCACCCTTGCCCATGAAACGAAAACACCGGTCATTCCCATGGGCGGCAATACCGGGCTTGTGGGCGGGCAAATCACGGACAATGCGCGCAGCATTATTCTTGCCCTTGAGCGCATGAAAAAAATCCGCGCTATCGATGCGGAAAACAATACGATGACAGTGGAAGCGGGCGTCACGCTCGCCGCCATTCAGGAAGCGGCGGAAAAAGAAGACCGTCTCTTTCCTCTTTCGCTCGCCTCGGAAGGCAGCTGCCAAATCGGCGGCAATCTTTCCACCAATGCGGGCGGCACGGCGGTGCTGCGCTACGGCAATGCGCGCGATCTCGTGCTCGGGCTCGAAGTCGTGCTGGCGGACGGGCGCATCTGGAACGGGCTGCGGGGCCTGCGCAAAGACAATACGGGTTACGATCTCAAGCAGCTTTTTCTCGGCGCGGAAGGCACGCTCGGCATTATCACCGCCGCCGTTTTGAAACTTTTCCCGCGCCCGAGCGCAAAGGCCGTTGGTTTTGCCGCCGTGCCGGAGCTTGCCAAAACCGTATCGCTCTTGCATTTCATCGAGGCGCGCACCGGCGGGCTTGTCAGCTCCTTCGAGCTCGTGCCGCGCATCGGCATCGACTTCGTGACGAAACATATGGAAGGGACACGCGATCCTTTAAGCGCGCCCTCGCCCTGGTATGTGCTGATCGAGCTTTCTTCCGGCGGCACGGCAGAGACCCTTCAAGCGCTGTTGACCGAGACGCTAGGCGCTGCGATGGAAGAAGGCCTTGCCCGGGACGGCACGATTGCCCAGTCGGATGCGCAGGCCGCTGCTCTCTGGGCACTGCGGGAAAATCTTTCCGATGTGCAGCGGGAGGAAGGTGGCAGCATCAAGCACGATATTTCCGTGCCCGTCTCCCAAATGCCGCTCTTCATCGAGCGCGCGCTTGAGGCCGTCACAAAAGAAATGCCGGGCATCCGCCCCGTCCCCTTCGGCCATATCGGCGACGGCAATGTGCATTTCAATTTGAGCCAGCCGCCGGGCATGGACAAGGACGCGTTCTTGAAAGAATGGGACCGCTTCAACCGCATCGTCCATGCCATCGCGCTCGAGCTTGGCGGCTCGATCAGCGCCGAGCACGGCATCGGGCAATTGAAGCGCGATGAGCTGGCAGAGATCAAATCACCGGTGGAAATGGAAATGATGCGGGCGGTGAAGCAGGCGCTTGACCCTCAGAACATTCTCAATCCCGGTAAAATACTCACAGCACGGCAAGAAAGCGGCGCTTAATTGCCGCCCGGGTTCTTGCGGAAGGGCACGATCTCGGCTTCCGGTTGCCCGCCCTCTTCAGCGGAAGGTTCCTCATCCGCTTCCGCCTCTTCTTTTCCCGATGCTGCTATCGCTGCTGCGGCAGCTTCGGCCTGGCGGTTGTCGCGGAACGCGCCGATGGGCAGGTTCTGCGCGGGCACGACAAGGATCTTATCGACGCGCGGCCCGTCCATATCCGCCACCTCGAAACGGTAGCCGTTCCAGGCGAAATAATCGCCCTCGCGCGGCAACCGCCCGAACCAGTCGAACATAACGCCCGCAAGCGTGTTCACATCGCTCGATTCGTCGCCCGGCAGTTTTTTCAGCTTCAGGACGCGCTTTGCCTCTTCAGCCGAGACGACACCGTCGATGAGGTAAGAGCCGTCCATGCGTTTGACGACCGCATTGTTTTCATGCGCCGCATGGCCCGAAATATCGCCGACAATGGCGGTGAAAATATCGCGCATCGAAATCGTGCCCACCACCTCGCCATACTCGTCGATGATGAAAGCCATGAACTTGCTTTCCGCCTGCAAAATACTGAGCGCTTTGAGAACGGAAGCGCGGCGCGGAATGTAAAGCGGCGGCGACATGTTGGCGAAAAGCGCCTCATTCGTTCCTTCATCAAAATCGATGAAAAGATCTTCCATGCGCACCATGCCGACGGGCGGGCCGTTCTCGCCCTTGCGCACCCCATAGCGCAATTCCTGATGCTCGCGCACCAGTTCCAGATTCTTTTCGTAAGGCAGTTCCGTATCGAGCCAGATCATGGAGCCGCGCGGCGTCATCATGTCGCCGACGCGCAAATCGCCGAGGCCGAAAACGCGGTTCATAATGTCGCGTTCCACCGTCTCGATGGCGCCGGTGGCGACACCTTCCTCAACGAGATGTTTGATCTCTTCCTCCGTCACGCCCGATGTATCGCGCCCGCTTATGCCATAAAGGCTGAGTACCGCGTCACTCGATTTGGACAGCAGCGTGACGACGGGGGACAGGGCACGGGCAAACACCGTCATGGGCCGGGCTATGGCCGAGGCGATCGCTTCGGGATTGGACAGCGCGATGTGCTTGGGTACCAGTTCGCCAACGATGAGCGAAAGATAAGTGATCGCAACAACCACCAATGCAAAGGCGGCGGGCCCCGCATAATCCCCGATCATGGGGACGTTCGACATGGTGGCCGCCAAAGGTTCGGCCAACGTCGCGCCGCCGAAGGCACCGGCAAAAACACCGATCAAGGTGATGCCCACCTGCACCGCCGACAAAAAGCGCCCGGGTTCGGCATGAAGCTGCAGCGCCGTTTCCACGCCTTGCGTATTGGCGCTGCCCTGCTCGCGCTTGCGCGAGAGGAGCGCCTGCAGACGCTGACGGCGCGAGGAAACGACGGCCATCTCCGACAGGGAGAAGAACCCGTTCAGCACGATCAGCACCAGCAAGACAACGATATCAGCGGCCATCAAGGCTCCATAGGCCGGCCGCCCGTTGAAAATGGCGTGTTGAGGCAGGCCGGAACGCCTCCACTATATCCCAAAAGCTGCAGGCCTGTGGAGTATGAAGCGCGCGGCCCCTGCTTCCTCAAGCCAATTCGGGCATTTTCGCGTGCTTTGGCCCGGCGCATGGCAGCCGGCTAACGAGAATCACGCGCGCGCTTAAAGAATGAACGGCTCCTCACATAAAGCCGTCACAAAAGGTTTAGCTGGCCCGGCCCTCTGTCCGCGTCCACCGGCAGGGTCAGATTTTCATCGTCATTGGCGACCTTGTTGACGCGGGTACTGACAGGATGGAAAGCAAGGGCCGGCGCGCCGGGCTCGTAAAGCAGCTTCACGGCCTCGTCGGGGCGCGTATTTTCCGTGTCGAGCCAGGCGTCCCAGGCGCTTTCATCCAAAATGGCCGGACTGCGCGGATGAATGGGGGCAAGCCTGCCCTTGGCGGCCACGGTCACGATCGCCGCGCTTTCGATCTGCGCGCCGTCCGCGCCCATCCAATCTTCCCAGATCGCGGCCATGGCGAAGGGGCCGCCGCTTTCCCCGCCGCTTTCAAGGTGAATGAAATAAGGCTGCTTGGTGCGTATGTCCCATTCATAAAATCCATCGGCGGGAATGAGCGCGCGCCGGTGGCGGATACCCCCTCTGAAGGAAGGTTTTTCGAGAATCGTTTCGGCCCGCGCATTGATGAGCACGCTATCGGGAAATTTCTTCATCCAGCTTGGCACAAGGCCCCAGCGCATCAGCGAGAAATGCCGCGCCCCGTCCCGCGTGTGCCCCTCGCCCGTGTGAATGACGGGCACGGGCTGGGTGGGGGCGATATTGCGGCGCGGGGGAAAGTTCGGCTGCTCGGCATAGCCGAACAGCTCTTTCATCGCCTGAGGCGGGGTTGTGATGACGAAGCGGCCGCACATGGGCGCAAGATTAGGAGATTCGCCGGCAGCGCGCATCTAAGCACCCGCCGGGCCACGATCCTGTGATGGCGCTTCTGAAAAGCGCCAACCGCGCTTTATGCTATACTGGCAGCCCGCAGGGGGTAGAACAGCAAGGAAGACGTTTTGGCGCCCAAATCCTCGACCGCGAAAAAACCGGCAGCCGCCGCTTTTACCCCGCACGATCATTCCCTTTGCGTGGATGACGCCATGATGCGGGCCCGCACGCTCTGCACCGAGGCCGGGGTGCGCCTGACGCCGCTGCGCGAGGAAGTGCTGCAAATCGTCTGGAGTTCGCACCAGCCCATCGGCGCCTATGACGTGCTGGCCAGCCTCGGCAAGAAGCACGACAATCCGAAACCGCCTACCGTTTACCGGGCCCTCGACTTTCTTCTGGAACAGGGGCTTGTCCACCGCATCGAATCATTGAATGCCTATATCGGCTGCAGCCATCAGGACCTGGGCGGCATGGGTGCCCATAACAGCCAATTCCTGATCTGCCGGTCCTGCGGCAACGCGAAAGAGATCGCGGACCCGGCCATCGGCGAGGCACTGCAAAAAGTGGCGGCGGCGGAAGGGTTCAAACAGGAAAAGCGCGTCATCGAGATTACCGGCCTGTGCCGGGACTGCGCAGCAAGCTAGCGGAAGCGGATTTCACGGCATGCGTAAAAACGATTATGGCCGCTCGGCCTTCCGGCGGGCGATGTTTCCCGCCCTCGCCCTTTTCCTCCTGACGCCTGAAACGAAGGCCGCCGAGATCGGCGCCCGCAACGGCCCCTTCGTGCTGACGGATAAAAACCTCAGCGATCTCATTGTTAACGGTTATGAGATCCGCACCGCCCTCGGCAACAGTCTGCTCGTTCAAAAAGGCACATCGGTTTTCTCCTGTTCCTTTGCCACGGATGCCGAAAAACTCTCTTTCAAGCCCTATTTCCAATGCGCCGAGCTGCGCGAGGAAGGCAGGCTGGGCGCAGAAATCAGCCAAAATATCCCACCCGGCACCTCTTCACCGGCCGCCGGGCAGGATGCCGCGCCCGCGCCCGGCCTTGCCCCCGTCACAGCCGCTGAAACGGTTATTTCCTGTATTTCTCAGCGAAATGATTGTTAACCACTGACCGCTAGTCTCGGCGCGAGGAAGCACGCGCCGGCACCGGCCGGCCGCGGGCTATGAGGAGGCATGCTCAAAACGGGGGCCCGCGCGTCTTGACCGGCACAGACAAACAGACCGCCAGCACCGCACAGCCGGATTCCGCCCGCCCCATTGGCGGGATCGGCTATCCGCGCACGCTCGGCAAAGTCGCGCGCGGCAAGAACATTCACGAAGACACTCTTCTGGCTACGGACTACCTCAATCATTTCAACGAAATCGTCATGCTGCTCGACATGGTCGCGGATATTCCCGAATGCATGGAAGATGCGCGTGAGTGGCGGCCGAAAAGCTATGCAGACCATTTCCGTGATTCCTGCTTTCAGGACAAGGAACTGGCGATCCTGGCCTACGAAAACGCGCCTATACGCTACCGCCTGCCTTTCGATCACCTCGTCACGCAGATGGACGCGACGGCACTTGCCGGTCTGAAAGCCATCGAAGCGGCGATCGCGGCGGGCGATGAGGTGCGCACCAAGAGCACGGTCTCCGCGGTGACGGGGCAGCTTCGCCAATATATCGACCTGACCAGCGCCATCATCAACGGCCATAACATGACCTGCGAGCAGGATGAGATCGACGCGCTGCTCGCCAGCGAAGATGTGGACGATCTGGCCGCCCTCCTGAAATCCTCCTGAGCTTCATACCCTCACGGCACAAGGGCCCGCTGCCCCTGCGGAAGGGGCATTTGCGCCGGTTAATCCCGCCTTCCTTGCTGGCAAGCGCCCTTGCAGTGCTATAGTCCTGCCTTCAGAACTGCCATGAAAACAAGAAGCCAATCAGGGAGGCTCTCATGACCTACAAACCTTTCGATCTGACCGGCAAGGTCGCGCTCGTCACCGGCGGCAACCGGGGCATCGGGCTCGGTATGGCCGAAGCGCTGGCTCAGTCTGGCGCCGATGTGGCCATCTGGGGCACCAATGAAGAGCGCAATGCGGACGCGGTGAAAAAACTGGAAGCGCACGGCGTGCGCGCCTATGGCCGCAAAGTGAATGTGGCGAACGAGCAGGAAGTCGTCGACGGCATGCTGGAAACCGTTGCCGCCATGGGCCGCATCGATTCCATCTTCGCGAACGCCGGCATCGGCTACGGTGCGCCCTCCTTCACCGAAATGTCCACGGAAGTTTACCGCAAGGTGCTCTCGGTCAATCTCGACGGGGTTTTCTGGACGCTGCGCGAGGGCACGCGCCACATGGTCGAGCGGGCCAAGAACGGCGATCCGGGCGGATCGCTGGTCGGCATTGCCAGCCTTGCCGCCATTGAAGGGGCAGCCCGCAATCAAGCCTATGCGGCCACGAAAGGCGCGGTCATTTCCATGATCCGCTCGACAGCAGTGGAATTTGCCCGTCACGGCATCCGCGCCAACGCCATTCTGCCCGGCTGGATCGCAACGGACATGACCTCGCAGGCGCAGGCCGCCCCCGCCTTTGCCGAAAAGGTCATCCCCCGCGTGCCGATCCGCCGCTGGGGCGAGCCGGAAGATTTCGGCGGCATGGCCGTCTATCTCGCCTCCGATGCCTCAGCCTATCACACCGGCACGACGCTGATCATCGACGGCGGCTATTCGATTTTCTAACAAACACGCGGGGACCGGCAGCACCGGTTCCCGCTTTCCTCACCGCAGGCTTTCTTCAAGGCGGGGCCGATGGCAGACCAGATCGACAGACGCCTCATCCTCGCGGCCCGGGCCGTGGTTTTTCTCTTTCGCGAATTCGAGCAGCTTGCGCGCAGGCACGACATCACCGTGCCGCAATACCGTTTTCTGATGTTTTTGAAACGCGGGCCGAAACGGGCGGGCGAGCTGGCCGTCGAAGCCTCGATCCGCAAACCCACCGCCTCCGCGCTCATTGCCGATATGGAGCGGCGCGGCCTCATCATGCGCGAGAAAGACGCCGACGATGCCCGCAGCGTCAAACTGCGCCTGACCGAAAGCGGCCTGGCCAAGCACCGCGAATTCGAGCTGGAACTCGCCCGTTTCCTGCCCACCCTTCTTTACGAGGGGGATATGGAAAAAATACTCGATGCGCTCTCCGAGCTTGCCTATCTCCTCGATACGCGCCGCTATGAGGCCTCGCCGCATCTGGCCGACGAAATGGCCGCGCCGCAGGATAACTGACCGGGCCTCATCTCACAGCCTGCCTCTGGCCCCGTTTCTGCATCACCTGCTTCACGAAGCTTTGAGAATTCGCAAAACGGAAAGGATGCCCGTTTCCTGCCATGCCCTGCGCCCGAACCCTGTCCCATTGCGGCTCCAATGGCCGCTCACCGGCCCGTGTGTTCTGTGTCTTTTTGACACAGGCGCTTGTTGCCTGCGCCCTTCTCGGCGCTACGCCGGCCGCCTATGCCCAAACGGGAGGCAAGTCCGGCAGGGCGGCGGCTTATTGGGCAGATGTGCTGCGCGTCGCGGAGATTCTGGGCTCCGTTCATTATATGCGCGACCTCTGTGATGGCAGCGAAGGCCAGGTTTGGCGCGAAAAAATGCGCGAACTCCTGAAAGCCACCGAGCCGGATGAACAGACCCGCGAGTTGCTGGTCGGCCATTTCAATAGCGCTTATCACAAGGCTCGGATCGCCCATGGGCGCTGCTCGGGCAAGACGGTGACGGAAATCAACCGGCTTCTGGACGAGGGAGCAAAGCTCTCCGCCCGCCTCTCCGCCATCTCCCGGCCTTAACCATAACCGGGCGGCCTCAAACGGATTTTCACTTGCCGCCCCTTGCACACCGCCGGGTGAGAGGTTAACCGTCTCCTATCTTTCATCGCGCAAGTCCAAAATTTTGTGTTACAACAAAACAAAGCTGCAAGCCTTGCCGGTCCCTTTTCGATCCCGGCAGCGTTTGTGTCATACGGAGGGTGCGGCCCGTCCGACTTGCAAACTGGAAAAATGAGCACCCGTTTTAATGTCTAAGACCCGACCCACGCGCGTAAGCCTTCTGTCCGATCTGGACGACGCGGATTTTGAAACCGAAGCGGCTGACGCGCTCTTTCCGAGCGAAGACGAGCAACGCCAGCTGGCGCTCGACCTTTTGCTCGATGCCTGGGAAGAAGCGCTGCAGGCCGGCGCTTCCGCCGACATCGTGGCAAGTGCCGCGCTTTACGCCGCTTTCAGCGACATGGTCGATGTGCTGGGCGAAGATAATGTCGCCGACATGGCCGAGAATCTGGCAGACCGGATCCGCCACGGCGAATTCACGCTTCAGCGCACCCATCACTAAGCCGGGCGGTATCCGCCCAAATGAAAAGCGCCCCGGCAAAGGCCAGGGCGCTCTTTTCTTTTGCGGCGATGCCTGGCTCAGACCACCGCTTCGATGAGATGCGGGCCTTTCGTGCGCATGCAGCGGGAAAACTGGTCGGCGAATTCTTCCGCCGTTTCCGCGCGCATCGCCTCGACGCCCATGCCTTGGGCGAGCTTCACCCAATCAAGCTCGGGATTATGCAGATCGAGCATGGAAAGCGCTTTGGGGCCCGGATTTTCCGCACCCACCCGCATCAGTTCCACATTGAGGATCGCATAGGAGCGGTTGGCGAAGATCACCGTCGTCACATCGAGCCCTTCGCGCGCCTGGCTCCACAGCGTCTGCAATGTGTACATCGCCCCGCCATCCCCGTGCAGGCACACAACCTTGCGGTCCGGGCAGGCAACCGCCGCGCCTGTGGCCACCGGCAGACCCTGGCCAATGGAGCCCCCGGTCAGCGAGAGGTGATCGTGCGGGGCGGCATTGGCGGTATAGATCGCCGGGCCGATGCCCGAGGTGGCCGCTTCATCCGAAACGATCGCGCCTTCGGGAAGATAGTGGCCGATGATCTGGCCCGCCGTGAAGCTGTCGAGATTACCCGTGGGCAGCTCCGGCTTTTCGAGCGGAGCGACATGGGCAGGCTCTTTCGGCGCGCCGATGGCTTCGGCAAGCGCGGCAAGCGCGCCTACCCCATCTTCATGCGCATGGGCGAGCATGAGAATGTCGCAGCCTTCCGGCGTCAGCCAGCTTGCCTTGCCGGGATAAGCAAAGAAGGAGACCGGCGGCTTCGAGCCGACAATGATCATCTGCTCGGTACCGGCGAGGTTTTCCTCGATCTGTTCGGCAAAATAGGGAAGCCGTTCAATGGCAACCCGCCCCGCCCCGCGCTGGATACGGGGAGTGAATGTGTCACACAAAAGCCGCGCGCCGGATTTCGCCGCGATGCGGCCTGCCGCATGCAGCCCCTCCTCCTTCAGCGCTTCGCCGCGGATGAGGATGACCGTTTTCTTGCCATTCTTGAGCGCGCCGGCCGCCCGCGCCACGGCTTTCTCACCGGCAGGCACGGGACCTGCCACGGGCAAGGCAGGCGCCGGACCGTCCGCCTCGAGCCAGGCGGTATCGGCCGGCAAAATAAGCGTCGCCACCTGTCCCGGCGCCTGACGGGCCGCTGCAACCGCGCGGGCGGCGTCGGCGGCGACATATTTGGGATGGCTTGATGAATGCACCCAGCCTGAAACGGGCGCGGCAAAGCCCTTAATGTCCGAGGACAGCGGGGCGTCATATTGCGCGTGATAGGTCGCATGATCGCCCACGATATTCACGAGCGGCGTCGAGGCGCGGCGGGCATTGTGAAGATTGGCAAGCCCGTTGGCGAGCCCGGGGCCGAGGTGAAGCAGCGTTGCCGCCGGCTTTTCCGCCATCCGGCCGTAACCGTCGGCAGCGCCCGTCACCGCACCTTCGAAAAGGCCGAGAATGGCGCGCATGCCGGGCACCTTGTCCAGCGCCGCGACGAAATGCATTTCCGAGGTACCGGGATTGGTGAAGCAAACCTCCACCCCAGAATCCACCAGCGTCTGTACCAGACTTTCCGCACCGTTCATTCGTTCCGCTCCCTCGTTTTCTTGCGGCTCTTCACAGGAACCGTTCCCATAATACACGCCCGCTCACGCCGAGGCCGAACAGAATAATCAGCCCGGCGGAGACGTGATTGATGATTTCCAGCATCCGGTCGCTCATCCGGTTGCGGAAGAAGCCGACAAATCCGGTCAAAAGAGCCCACCAAAGCGCCGATCCCGCAACGACCGAGGCCACCAGCAAGAGCGCGCGGCCATAATCCTCGCTGCCCACGGTAAAGCCTGCAATGCCCCCGAAAATCGCCATGAAACCCAGCATGGTGGCCGGGTTCGTGATGGTCAGGAAAAATGTCGTACCGATGACAGGCAGAAGATCGCCCAAAGCATTTTCCGGCAGGCTGTCATCGAGATGCGGATGCGCCAGCCAAGTGCGAATGCCGAGCCCGATCAAAAAAAGCCCGCCAAGCACCTGCAACCAGAAAGAATGAGTCTTCACGAAAGCAATCGCCGCCGTCACACCGAAAGCGGCAATGGTCGCAAATACACCGTCGCCTAGCGCCGCGCCGGAACCGGAGGCAAACCCATTCACCGCCCCATATTTCAGCGTCCGGCGGATGCAGATGAGATTGACCGGGCCGATGGGGGCGGCAACCGCCACGCCGACCAGAATACCGCTCACCAGGAGCGTCAGATATTCCATGCCCGGTCTCTTCCTCTTGCCTTACATCCGCCCCTCAGGCGCACCCTGCCCGGCGTTACTTACCGACAACCACCACGTCGTTGCCGGGCGGGTCCGCATAGAGTTTTTCGACCAGATCGGCGCGCCGCGCAAGGGCTGTGGACTGGTTGATATAGCCTTTATCCGTGAGCTCGCCCGCATCGATGCTAGGCGGCTCGCTCATCAGCATGGCCCGGCTGACCCGCGTCGAGGAGCCGGGATTCGTGCTGTTATGCTTGGCAAGGCCTGCGCCGAGTTTTTCGAGCACGCCCTGATGGGTGATCAGCTCTTCCGGCGCAAGATTCTCATCGCCCGCGCATTTGCGGCAGGCGGGAATATTGGGGAAACCCAGAATGCCGATATACTCCTTGTCGAGCCCGGTCACGAGCGCGTCCTGCAACAGGCCGCCCGCCGCCTCGATGGCTTGCACGCGCAGGCGCCCCGCGCTTACCCAGGTGCCGGTGGAGAGCTTAAAGTCCTCGGCCACACGCCCGTCGAAGACGAGCCCTTCTTCGGGCCGGTTCTCATCGACGAATTTCGCCGCATCGCCCAACCGGTAGAAGCCTTCCTCGTCGAACGCCTCCGCCGTCTTTTCCGGGTTCTTGTAATAGCCCTTGGTGATGCAATCGCCTTTGACGCGCACTTCGAGCTTGGAGCCGGTGGGTACGAGTTTGAGCTCGATGCCCGGCAGCGGCAGGCCGAGAAGGCCCATGCGCTCGGTCTCCCAATGCACGTTCATGATGGTGGGCGCGGTTTCCGTTGCCCCATAACCGGAGGAAAAGACGATCCGCTCGCCGGTAATGCGCACCGCGACTTCCTGAATGCGGTCGTAAAGGTCCTGGCTGAGCGCCGCCCCGCCATAGGCAAGCGTGCGGATGTTGGAAAAGAAATTGCGCGCCAGATCGTCGTCTTTTTCCAGCTCCGGCACCAGCATGCCGTAGGCGGCAGGCACATTGGAATAGGAGGTGGGCGCAATCTCGCGCAGGTTCTGCAGCGTTTCCTCGAACTGCCCCGGCACGGGCCGGCCGCCATCGATATACATCGTGCCGCCGGAGGTGAGCAGATTGTTCAAAATCGCGTTGCCGCCGAAACAATGGTTCCAAGGCAGCCAGTTGAGCATGACGGGCACGCGGTCCGGCTCTTCATCGACAACGCTCGAGGGCATCACCGCATTGGTGCACATCATGAGCTGCGTGGTGATGACGGCTTTTGGCATGCCGGTGGAACCGGAGGTGAAAAGATATTTCGCGACCATGTCATCGCTGAGCCGCGCATAGCTTTCCTCGACATCGTTTGAGGGGCGCGTTTCAACGAGCGAGGCGAAAGGCGTCCCCGCCTCACCATCGACGCTGACGACTTCCACGCCATCCAAATCGAGCGCGGCCAGCGCTTTTGCGAAAGGTGCAGACTCCTGCACGAAGATGAGCTTCGGCTCGACGAGGTTCACCACATATTTCAGCTTGTCGAAATCGCTGCTGATCAGGCTGTAGGATGGCGAGACGGGCGCCACCGGCACGCCGGCCAGAATGGCGCCGTAAGTTAGAAGCGCATGCTCGAGGGAGTTGGCCGAAAGGATCATCACCGGCTTCGTCTGGTCGAGACCGCGGTCGAGCAGCGCCTGGGCGATTGCGTTTACCTTGGCATTCGCATCCTTATAGGACAGCAGTTCCCAGGGGCCGTACTTCTCCCCCGCCGCAGGCGCTTTGCGTTTGCCGAGCCAGGTTTGATCCGGGCGCTCTTCGGCCCAGCGGCGCAAGGGCTCGATCAGATTTGCCGCGCGCGGCTTCAGCTCATGAGGATTGACCAGAATGATCGAGCCGTCTGCGCGGCGCGTCACTTCCACCCGCCGTTCCAAATATCGCGGATCGCGAAAGGCCGGTTTGTTCATGGCCTCTTCCTCCCAAGGTTCGTTTCTTTGTTGTTGAATGCCTTACGCCTTGACGTCGATTACCATGCGCCCGCGCACCTTGCCGGCCAGAATATCCCCGGCAAGTTTCGGCAGATCGGCAAGCCCGGCCTTCGCCGTCATCGCGTCGAGCTTTTTCAGATCGAGGTCCTTGGCAAGCCGCGACCAGGCTTCCTCGCGTTTGGCTTTCGGCGCCATAACGGAATCGATGCCGATGAGCTTCACCCCGCGCAAGATGAAAGGCATGACGGTGGCGGGCAGGTCCGGTCCTTGCGCCAGACCGCACGCCGTCACCGTGCCGCCATAAGCGGTTTGCGCGAGCACATTGGCGAGCGTGTGGGAACCGACGGCATCCACCGCCGCCGCCCAGCGCTCCTTGCCAAGGGGTTTGCCTTTTTCGGAAAGCTCCGCGCGGTCGATAATCTCCGCCGCGCCGAGGCCTTTCAGATAATCGGCTTCCGCCGCGCGGCCCGTGGAAGCAAGAACCCGGTAGCCGAGTTTGGAGAGAAGCGCGATCGCAACGGAGCCGACGCCGCCGGCCGCGCCCGTCACCAAGACATCGCCGTCACCGGGTTTAACGCCCTGTTTTTCAAGGCCGAGCACGGAGAGCATGGCCGTATACCCGGCGGTGCCGATGGCCATGGCCTGCTCGAGGGAAAGACCCTCCGGCAGTTTCACCAGCCAGTCGCCTTTGACGCGCGCTTTTTCCGCATAGCCGCCATGATGGCCTTCGCCGACGCCCCAGCCATTGAGCACGACTTTATCGCCCGGCTTGAAACCCGGATTGTCCGAGGCGGTCACGGTGCCGGAAAAATCGATGCCCGGAATAAGGGCGGGCTTGCGGATGATGGGCGAGGCGCCGGTCAGCGCCAACCCGTCTTTGAAATTGATCGTGGAAGCAGCAATATCGACGGAGACATCGCCGTCCATCAAATCGGCTTCATTGAAATCCACGATCTCGGATTTTTGCCCGTCATCGGTTTTCGTCACCAGCAGCGCGCGGAACGTCTCGCTCATCAATGCCATCCCTCTAGACTTATATGCTGGGGGTCTTCACGCCCCCGTTTTACGGGGATTCCCCCGCGAATTTGGCCCTCACACGACCCCAAAACGCCGCCACGGTCAAGTCACGCAAAGCGCCTTGCGTTTTGGGTCTTCCCCGCCCCCTGGAATGGCCGGACCTGCCAGGGGCTGTTAGACTATAGGCGGCAGGGGATTCCTCAAACCCGGAGGCATCTTCATGAATGAAACCGAAACTTCAGGAACACGCGCCCTTTTCCGCCCGGCCTTCACCCATATGGCCTTTCATACCGCCGATATCGACAAAACGGCGGCCTTCTACATGCGCTTTTGCGGCATGGAGAATGTGCATGAGCGTGAAAATGACGGCATCCGCGTGATCTGGCTGGCCGAGCCCGGCAAGGAACATGAATTCGTGTTCGTGCTTATTGCGGGCGGCAAGCCCGATCCTCAGCCCGAGCACGATATGAGCCATCTCGGCTTTGCGCTGGAAAGCCGGAAGGCGGTCGATAAGATTGCCGAGAAAGGCAAGGCGCATCTTTTCTGGGAGCCCCG
This sequence comes from Tepidicaulis marinus, assembly GCF_000739695.1. Taxonomy (GTDB): domain Bacteria; phylum Pseudomonadota; class Alphaproteobacteria; order Parvibaculales; family Parvibaculaceae; genus Tepidicaulis; species Tepidicaulis marinus. Next base: position 3,033 of record NZ_BBIO01000015.1, on the reverse strand, counting down.
GGACCTTCCCCCGCCGGTGGGCTATTTCTGCGCGCTTAAAGACCCTGACGGACGCGTGGTCGAATTTTCCTACGGCCAGCCGCTCGGCCCGGGCTATGACGGCTGAGGCCGGTTGAACGCCGCAAACACTACACTTTTCCTCTGTCATTGCCCGTAACCAGGAAAGGCCGCCTGGATTACCCGCTTCATGCGGGTAATGACAGTGATAGGTGTTGTCTTGGCCTAACTCACGCGCCCAGCGCTTCGAGGAAGCGCATGGGCTCGCCCGGCGCCGTGCCCAGAATCTCGTCCTCCCACATGACCTTGTGGCCGCGCACGATGGTGCCGATGGGCCAGCCCGTGACGGTCTTGCCGTCGAACGGCGTCCAGCCGGCGCGGCTTTCGATCCACTTATTCTCGATCGTGTGCTTTTTCTTCATATCGACAATGGTGATGTCGGCATCATAGCCGACCGCAAGACGGCCTTTGCCGGCGATGCCGAAAATCCGGTTCGGCCCGTGCGAGGTCAGATCGACGAAACGTTCCAGCGTCAGCCGGCCTGCATTTACGTGATCGAGCATGATCGGCACCAGCGTTTGCACGCCGGGCATGCCGGAGGGCGAATTGGGATAGGTGTGGGCCTTTTCTTCCAGCGTGTGAGGCGCATGGTCGGAGCCGATGACATCGACAATGCCCGCGGCCACGCCCCGCCAGATGCCTTCCCGGTGATGGGCATCGCGTATCGGCGGGTTCATCTGCGCGAGCGTGCCGATTTCGTCATAACAATCGGGCGCCACAAGGGTGAGATGCTGCGGCGTCGTTTCCACCGTCGCAATGTCCTTATGGGCAGCGAGAATGTCCATTTCCTCGGCCGTTGAAATATGCAGGACGTGAATGCGCTTGCCTTCCTCGCGCGCCAGGCGGACGAGGCGCTCGGTGCACTGGATGGCGGCGATATGATCGCGCCAAACCGGATGGGTGTGCACATTGCCGGTTTCGGCAAGCGGGCGTCGCTCGCGCAGGCGGAACTCGTCTTCGGAGTGAAAGGCGGCGCGGCGGGTCAGATTGCGCAGCACCTCACGCACATGATCATCGTCCGGCACGAGCAGATTGCCGGTCGACGAACCCATGAAAACCTTGATGCCGCAGCAGCCCGGCTGGCGCTCCAGCTCCGGAAGCTCTTTGGCGTTTTCCGTCGTTGCGCCCGCATAGAAGGCGAAATCACAATACATGCGGTGGCGGGCGCGTGAGACTTTGTCGGCCAGCGCTTCGGGCGTCGTCGTCGGCGGCTTGGTGTTGGGCATTTCAAAGACGCCCGTCACCCCGCCTTTGACGGCGGCGCGCCCGCCGCATTCCAAATCTTCCTTATGGGCCGCTCCCGGCTCACGCAAATGCACCTGGCTGTCGATGACCCCGGGCAGCACATGCAGGCCCTGCGCGTCGATCACAGCGCCCGCATCCACCGCGCCAAGCTGGCCGATCGCCGCGATCTTCCCATCCTTGACCGCCACATCGCCCGGGCCCTGCCCGTCATGATTGACGATAATTCCGCCGCGGATCACGAGATCGTAGCTTTTGCTCATCGGGGGCCGGCCTTTCCTGTTGTCTTCTCAAGCAATGCAATTGCCGCATCATAGACCGCTTCGACGGTCAAATCGCCCATCGCGCAATCGGGGCTGTTGCGGTCGAAGGCGGGGTCGGCCTCGATTTCCTCCAGGCAGCGCGGCCCGCGAACAAAAGCGGCATGCTCGCCCCAAGGCGCATAGAGATTTTCCTGCGTCGGACCGAAAAGACCCAAGGTCGGGGCGCCCGCCGCCGCTGCCAGATGCATCAGGCCGGAATCATTACCGACATAAAGCGCCGCGCGCTTAAAACAAGCCGCTGCCGTCACAAGGTCCGAGCCCACCTGATCGATCAGCCGCTCTTGCGGGATCGCCTCATAAATCGGGCCGATCTGATCCTGCTCACCGGGCCCGCCTTGAAGCATGATGTCCGCGCCCTCGAGCGGGGCGCCCGGCGCCGTGATCTGCAGCGCAAATTGCGCGTAGCGCTCCGAAGGCCACATTTTCTTCGGCCAGTTAGCCGTCGGGCCGATGACCAGCACCGTGCGCCCGTCCGGAATCAGCTCGGCGGCGCGCGCCTCGGCCTCCTTCGTCAGCCAGACCGTGGGGCATGGCGGCGGATCGAGCCCCAGAACCGAGCCGATATGCGGCACCCGGTGAAGCGAATGATTGGGCCGCAGCACCCGGCGGCGCCAGGTGCGCAGCACATAGGACGTCGCCGAGCCGCGCAGGTCTACCACCATGGACCAACGCTGCGCCCAGACCTCCTTCAGAAGGTCGATCCAATGACCCGAGCGGCGCTTCTTGCGCATCACATGAACATGATCGACCCGGGGATTGGCGCGGAAAAGATCCGCCGGCCCCGGCCCGCAAGCCACGGTGAAGCGCGCACCGGGATACTGCGCCATCAAATGAGCCAGCACGCCGGTGGTCAGAACCGCATCGCCCAAGTAACTCGAGCTGATAAAGAGTATACGCATCGACTTCTTTCACCCCCAGAAGCTCACCGGTTATACGAAGTCGCAGAACATGTGCCAAGCGCTGCGATAGCACTCACAATCCGGTCACCCCGTTGCGCCCGGGCGCAAGGGAGCCTAAATCTGAAGGCCAACGGAAAGGTGACACTTATGGCTTCTCGTGCCTGCCTCTTGCCGGAGCGCGGTATTCTGCGGATATCCGGACCGGATGCCCATTCCTTCCTGCAAGGGCTTTTGACGCAGAACATGGATATCGTGGGCGAAGACCGCGCTATCTACACCTTGCTGCAAACGCCGCAGGGCAAGTTTCTCTTCGATCTGTTCCTGATCAAGGACGGGGACGGCTATCTGGCCGACTGCGAAGCGGCCCGCGCCAAGGAGATTCTCAAACGCCTCTTCTTCTACAAACTGCGCGCCAAAGTGGAGCTTGCGGATCAAAGCGGGAACGACGCCGTGGCCGTGCTGCTGGACGAAGGCCACGAAGGCACGCCCGGCGCGGCCGAAGACGGGCTCTG
>NZ_BBIO01000016.1 GCF_000739695.1 Tepidicaulis marinus | reverse complement strand
CACCTCCTCGCGCTCCTCCGCCGCCCGCTCGACGTCTATTGCCGGATGCGCCCTCAGAGCTTCCTTCAGCGCCGCTGGCGCGCGCGGTTCGTTCAGCAGCGGAAGCTCGTCTACAGGCGGGCGGCTGGCATGCGCACCGATATATCTGGCAAGCTCGGCCGCCGCATTTTCCCTGTGCTGGGCCAATGCGGAAAGCCGGTCTTTCATCAGCGCAATCTCAAGATCGGCCCTGAAGACGTCCTGGCTGCTCGATCCGCCGCTCGCAAATGCGCCGGTCTGTGCTCCGGCAAGGTTCTGGAGCGCGCTGAGATTGGCCTTGATGATGCGGCGGGCTTTTTCCGCGTGATAAAGATCGAGCCAAGCCCGGCGCACGTCGAAGACGATCCGGCGAAGCAGCAATTCTTTTTTCTGCCGCTCGATCGCTGCTTCCGCGTGCCGTTCACGGCCCCGGAGCGCAAGTGTGTCGCCAGGCAGAAATTCCTGACGCAGCGCGACCTGATACTGCGTCATGGGCTCTTGAACGTCGCGCAGCGTATCGACGGGGAAATTGGCGAGGCCGGTGCGAACCGTCGGGTCGGGCAGCGCGGAATCGGCGATGGCGCGTTCTTCAAGGCTTTCGGCGCGGGCGTCGAAACGCTCGAGCGCAGGGTCCTGCGCTGTGGCGGCGAGGTGGGTAGCCTCCTCAAAACCGAGGGCCGTTTCTTCCGCGTGGAGCGGATAGGTCCAGGCAAGGATGCCTGCGCAAACCAGCGCGGTTTGCGCGATCCGGGAAAAGGGCGTCATGAGCGTATGGTCTCCTCGAACAGATCTGGAGATTCTTCCGGCTCCGTGCCGGAAGGGGGAGCGCGGCGCTGCGGCGCTACGCGCGTGATCTGTTAGAGGCGGGGGGGAGGTGGATCGCTGGCGGGGACAAGATGCGCGGCGATCCGGCTTCCGGGAATGCGGACCTTATCGCCGCCGGAGCGCGCCGTTATGGCGCAAGCCGGGGTATAAAAGCTGGAAAGAGAGCCGGTGCTGCAGGCTGTACGGCATGTTTTATCGCAGGCGGTATCGCCATTGCCCGCCATGCAGTCACCGTTTTCCGCGCAGGTGCCGCAAGTGCCGCAATCGTGCATTTCCCCTGCGGACGCGTTCACTTCCGCTACGGCGCTCATTTTCCCTGCGTCAGGGGAGGGCGCCGAGCCTTGATCTGCCTTGGCGGCATAGGGGCCCATATCCACAGGCAAAAAAGTGCCGGGCGCAACCAGCAGCGCCAAGGTAAGCAGCGGATATAGAAGCCAGCGGATCATGGGGCCATCCTAGCCTCTCCGCCCGCCCGGTCCAGAGAAAAACCTGTTATGCGGCGATATGCTCCGCATCTTGTGAAGAAGCGTCACCGGCCCAAGGGGGTAGGCTGGCGGTCCGGCTCACTTGCATGGGAACCGGCCTCATGATGACCGAATCCTTAATTACATGTCCGGCATGCGGCCATAAAGCCGTAGAACGGATGCTAATGGACGCGTGCCAATATTTCTACGAATGTAAATCCTGCGGCAGACTTCTGCGCCCTCTGCCCGGCGATTGCTGTGTTTTCTGTTCCTATGGCGACAGGCCTTGCCCGCCGAAACAAGCTCATTGAATGCCCCGGCGGACTGCTTGGCTGAAGCGCGGTTTACGAGGACGTGTCGTGCTGCATGCTTTTCTGCGCGGGCCATTTGGCGAAGGCCAGAAAATAAATCAGGGCGATATTGGCAATGGGCACGATGGACAAGAGCCCCAGTATGCCCGGATAGCCCGCTTTCTGGCAGATGCGCCAGAAAGGAATGACAACAACGAGCGCCAGAACGAACATCCAGATTAGATGCGCGCCGGCCATGTTTTCTTGTATCATCAAAACGTCTCCTTCCTTGGAAGCGGTTGCTTCCTTTTGCGCAGGCCCCTTGTTACTGGTGCCCTTCGCTCTTGCGGTGTTTCAAAAAAATCGCCTCGGAAATGAAGATGACGGCCATCGCGCCCAGGGCGACGCCGACCACGATGACGTCGGTACTAAGTTTAACCCAGACAAAGCCGCCGAGAACGATAAGATCGAGCAGGATGGCGGATATCAAGATCATGGCATTTGCGCCGATTTCTTTGCGCAAATATCTCAGGATGCCCCAATGCACGGCGATATCCATGATCAGATAGAAGATAATTCCCAGTGCTGCTATCCGGGTGAGATCGAAGAAAGCAGTGAGAACAATGCCCAGAACCACCGTGTAAACAAGGGTGTGCTTCTGAATGCTGCCGGGCATGCCGAAATGGCTATGGGCAACCAGACGCATTTGCGTAAGCATGGCCAGCATGCGGGACACCGCAAAGATGCTGGCGATAATGCCGCCCGCCGTCGCCGCCATAGCCAGAATGACGGTGAACCAGAGACCGAGACCACCGAGCGCCGGGCGGGCCGCGGCGGCAAGAGAATAGTTCTTCGTTTCTATGATTTGATCGATCGACAGATTGCTTGCCACGGCAAAACCGACCAGCGCGTAAATCACGACGCATAAGGCAATAGAGATCAGAATTGCCCGACCCACATTCTTATGGGGGTCGGTGAGCTCCGAGCCGCTATTCGTGATGGTTGTAAAGCCTTTAAAGGCAAGAATCCCAAGCGCGGTGGCCGCCAGAAACCCTTCCCATGAGGCGCGGGGGTCCGCCTGAGTGAAGTCTGCGGCAATATCTTCCGCCAGCCATATGCCGACGGCGCCGAAGAGCACGATACCGGCGAGTTTGAGGATACCGATGAATGAAGCGACGGCTTCGATGATCTGGTTCTTTGACAGGTTGATCAGGAAAGCCGCAATCAGAAGCGCTACACCGAGGGCCGGCACCCAAATGCTGTTATCGGGCATATCGAAAAGCTGCAGCGTGTAGGCGCCGAATGTGCGGGCCAGGAAACTTTGCGCGATGACCATGGAAAAATACATGAGCAGCGCGTTGAAAGCTGTGGGGAGTGTGTCTCCATAGGCTTTGTGCAGATACATTGCGATGCCGCCTGCTGAGGGATAAGAGGCGGACATTTTCACGTAAGAATACGCGCTGAAGAGAACGACGATGGCGGCGGAAAGAAAGGCGATGGGAAATAACGGGCCGGAAAGCTCGGCCATTTGCCCGGTTAGAGCGAAAATCCCGGCGCCGATCATCACGCCCGTTCCCAGCATGACGGCGCCGGCGAGCGTCAAACTGTTTTTTGCGTATTTGGGAGAGCGGTCTTCGTCATCCATTTTTCCCTCCGTTTGCCATGCTTGAGCGGCCAGCCTCACTCCTGCATGAATCGGCCAGTATTTCAACGCAAGGAGAGCGGGTTTGTTCTATGTCAAATGGCCTTATCAGTGCAGTGTTTCTTCAATTTGATCTGCTTAGGGACAAATTAAATGACCGTTCACCGGGATTGCGGTCTGGACAATCAGCAGCCATAGGTTCACGCTTTTTCAAGGCGAAAGCCGCCGATGGGCTGATAAAGAACCGGAGGATGCCATGACAGAAACGTCTGAAATGAAAAAACGTTTTCGCATTGTGCCTGTCGGGCACAGCTTGTCCTTCTTTCTACTCATTAGCTATCTTTTGTGCGTCGCCTTCGGCCTTATCGCGCCGGAACCGATGCGGATGTATGAGGCCTGGGCGCCGCTTCTTCCAGGCTTTGAATGGCTAACGGTGCAGGGATTTTTTTTCGGGTTGATCGGTGCCTATCTCTACGGTTGGTACATCGCCCTCGTTTTCGTGCCCCTATGCAACTTTTTTCATGCAAGAAGCTAAAGAAAACGCGAGATCACATTGGTTAGGTGCTGTGCCAAAGCAGGGGAAGCGCGGCCGTAATGCAAATTTCTAGATTTTGGCGATGCGGCCCGGACGCCCAAGCCAGCCCCGGCGGGGCCCAATTGAAGATTCATAGCTGAAACGGGTAATGCCCCTTGTCGTCCTAATGGCAGATATCCTTAGTCTTGATTGCTAGGAAAGGGGACGCGTCAAATCGCGCCTCCCGCATTTCTGCGGAGCCCGTAAGGATGCCGTAAGCGAGCCAGGCTTTGATCCGGCCAAACAGCGATGCGGAAGGAGCTTTGCATGAAAAAGGAAATTGCTGGGGCGGTGCTGGGTGCGGGGCTTTTCTTGGGCCTGGTCCAGACGGCGGTCGCGGCAGTGCCGGCGAGCGGCGAATTGCATTTCACGGTGATGCGCGAAGGCGATGAAATCGGCACGCATGAGATCGAGTTCGAGCAGAAAAGCGGCACGCTTGAAGTTGAAATCGAGACCGATGTGGCGGTGAAGGTGCTCGGCATCGCGCTCTACCGGTTCGAGCATGAGGGCCATGAGGTCTGGCGCGACGGCCAGCTTGTGCAGCTCAATTCCAAGACCAATGACGACGGCAAGGCGCATCATCTTGCCGTTCGCCTGGAAGATGGCAAGTTGCTCGTCGACGGCGACGGCCGGCAGGGTCCGGAAGAGCCCGGTGTCATTCCCGCCTCGCTTTGGAACGAAGAACTCGTCAAGCAAAGCGCGCTTCTCAACACGCTCGATGGCAGCCATATGCCGGTAACCGTGACCCGGGTCGGGGCGGAAATCGTCGAGGCGGGCGGGCGCAATGTAAGTGCGACGCATTATTCTGTGACTGGCCAGCTCAACCGGGAGCTCTGGTACGATGCAAACGGTGTTCTCGTGCAAGTGCAGTTTGCCGGTTCGGATGGGTCGCAGATCAGCTATATTCTCCAGTAGGTTTACTGGACACAGCGGTCTTAATGCGAGCGCTCATTATCGAAGACAATGACCGGATTGCCCGGATCGTCGCTGAGACGGTCCAGGGCGCCGGTCTTGTCGCGGATATTTGCATGACGGCGGAAGACGGCGCACTCGCCCTTTCCGGTGTGCGCTACGATGTGCTGGTGCTCGATCTCGGTCTGCCCGATACGGACGGCTTCGTTTTTCTGCGCCGCCTGCGCCAGGAAGGAAAAGATATCCCCGTTCTCATTCTCACCGCGCGTGATGACATCAAGGAGCGCGTGGAAGGGCTCAATCTCGGCGCGGACGATTATCTGACCAAACCTTTTGCGCCGGAAGAGCTTGCCGCGCGGGTCCGGGCGCTGTTGCGCCGGCCGGGCGGTGCGCTCGGCGTCGAGCTTGCCTGCGGCAATGTCCGTCTCGACACGACGGGCCGGAACGTCGCGGTAGGAGAGGCACCGCTCGTGCTTTCACGCCGGGAAACGGACCTTCTCGAGCTGATGATGCGGCGGGCGGGGCGCGTCGTTTCGAAATCGGCGATCGAGGAAAATCTTTATGCTTTCGGCGATGAAGTTGCCTCCAATTCGGTGGAGGTCTGCGTTTACCGGCTGAGGCGCAACCTGGAAAAGGCGGGTGCCAGCGTCGGCATTCACACGGTGCGCGGCGTCGGTTATTTGCTCAGCGAGAACGAAGCGGTGGGTTCATGAAGGTGCTGCCGTTTCTTCCTCGTCCAGGCTGGGTGAACTCGCTTACAGGCCGGCTTTCCGTTTCTCTTTCGCTTATCGTTATCGGAGCGGTGGCAATCATCCTCGGCGTGCTTTCGGCGCAGATGGCGGCGGAGCAGGATACGTTGCGCGACCGCTCGCTTGAATGGCAGGCGAAGGACGTGGCGGTTCATTTGCAGGCGGAAGGGGGCGAAGTACGTCTCGCCTTGCCGCCCGAACTTGAAAAAGCCTATAGCGCGCCGGACGGGCAATATCTCTTTTTGATCTCCAATGCGAAAGGCGAGCCGTTGATGCATTCCAATTATGGGATGCGCCTTGCCGGCCACTTACCAGCCGATTGGCGGACGTCTGGCGTGGAAGAGGAGCGGGTGAGCTATTTCGAGTTCCGTGATCTGGAGCGCGGACAAGTTTTTTATGGCGCGAGTATGCGGGTGTGGCTTGGGGAGCAGCCTTATACGGTGCAAGTTGCGCAAGGCCCCGTTCATTCCGATGTGCTGGCTGACACGGTAATCGAGGAATTTTTCGAACGCCAATGGTGGGCCTTTCTGCTTTTCCTTGTGGCCATCGTTGCAACGGTGGTGCTGACGGTGCGCCTTTCCTTGCGCTCCATCGGTGCGGTGTCGCGCGTCGCCCGCTCTCTTGGCCCGGCCTCACTCGATGCCCGGCTTGACACGAAAGGTATCCCGTCGGAAGTCCTGCCGATCGTCGAGGCGGTCAACGAGGCGCTGCGCAAGATTGAGGACGGGTATCGGCGGCAGCGCGAGTTTACCGCCAATGCCGCCCATCAGCTGCGCACGCCTTTGACCATCTTGCGGGCGGATTTGGAAAACCGCGAGCTCGACCGCGCCGAGGCCTTGCGGGAAGTACGCGCGCTGGAGCGCCTCGTGCAGCAATTCCTTCATCTTGCCCAGGCGGATAATTTTCAATTGGCGCTGAATGAACAAACGGACCTTAATGCCGTGGCTGAAGAAACGGTGGCGGCGCTTGCGCCTTTTGCCTTGAAACGCGGGCAGGAAATCGCGCTTGAAGCGCCGGAGGGCTCGCTTTTCGTGCGCGGCAACAGCTCTTTCATCGCCGTAGCCTTGCGCAATCTGATCGAAAACGCGCTGCAATATTCTCCGGCGGGTGAGGCGGTAACGGTCAAGGTGGAGAGGCCTGGAAAAATCAGCGTCCTCGACCGGGGTTGCGGCATTGAAAAAAGCCGGCTCGGCCTCGTGTTCGATCGCTTCTGGCGCGCTGACCGCAAGGTGGAGGATGGAGCAGGCCTTGGCCTTTCCATCGTCCAGCAGATCATGGTGGGACATGGCGGGCAGGTGGAGGCGGCACAAAATCCCGGTGGCGGCGCGCTGTTCACGCTTATTTTCCCGGAGTTTTCCGCCGCCTCTTCCATCCGTGAAACGGCCCCTTCCGCGCCGTAAGGTTGGTGTAAGCCGGCCCCGCCAGCATGTGCCTGTCTTAAGGGCTCATGTGTAACGGAGGCGGATCTGTGCAGGCCACGATTTTGAGCCAGGCGTGCGGCGGCCGCGCCGAAGCGGAAGCGTTCCTGAAAGCCGGTTATGCGCGGGCCTATGGTGCGCAGCTTGAAAATTTTCCCGCGCAGCTCTGTGTCGTTCGGCGGGACGGCGGGGCGCCTCTTGCCGGTGCCGGTATCCGTCTTGCCGGGGACGGGTTTTTCTCCGAGGCCTATCTCGACAAGCCGCTTTGCGACATCGCGGCAGAGCTTTGGGGCGGGCCGGTGTCCTCCCATGCCTTTATCGAAATCACCACACTGGTCAGTGCTTCGCCTTTCGCGCTTTTTCCGCTGATGGCGGCGCTGCTCGATTGTGGCCGCGCACGCGGGCTCACCGCCGGGCTCTTCACGATCACGGCCCCGCTGCGCAGGCTCTTCCTGCGGCTCGGTATTCCCTTCACCGCGCTTGTTCCGGCCCGGGCTGAACGGATCGGCAATGCGCAAAGTTGGGGCAGCTATTATGAGATGGACCCCTGGGTCTGTCTGATGCGCGACCCGGCCCATGCTGTTTTTCCGCGGGCGAGCCTTTCCGTGCCCGCGCTGACGCCGGCCTCCTCCCAGGCGGCTGCCTTTGATTCCCCTTTGAAAGAATATGCTCTTCATGGCTGAGGTTATTGCCGCGCTGGCGCGCGCCGCCGAAAAGTGGCCGGACCGGATCGCTTTTAGTGACGATGAAACATCCTGCAGTTTCCGTGAGCTTGCCGCCCGTGTGGCGGGGGCGGTGGAAAGGCTTGCCGAAGGCGCAGGCCCCGTCGGATTGATGGCGGCGAACGGCATTGACTGGGTGGTGGCGGATCTTGCGGTGACCGCGTCGGGCCGCTGCCTTGTGCCGCTGCCGCCCTTCTTTTCCGACGATCAGCTTGCCCATGTGGCAGGGGATGCGGAGCTTTCTCTCATTCTTTGCGATGAGGACAACAGAGCCCGCGCGGCCCGCCTTGCGCCGGTCGAGACGCTTTTCGGGCCGGATGTGGTCGGTCAGGCGGACGCCGCTCTGCTGCGCGCGCCGGGTTCCGGCCAGCGTATTATCTATACTTCCGGTTCGACAGGCAGACCGAAAGGGGTGCGGCTTGGCGACCGGCAGCTCGATTATATTTCCGCCGCCTTGGCGCGCGCCATTTCGGCGACAAGCGCGGATAGCTATCTGTCCGTTCTTCCTTTCCCGCTGCTGCTTGAAGAGCTGTGCGGCATTCACGTGCCCATTCTTGTGGGCGGACTTTCTACCGTCCGGCGCCATGTGGCCGGAGCGTGCGCAGGCGGGGATCTTGATGCGATCCGCCTTGCCTTTGAAGAGGTGCGCCCCAGCGTGAGCGTGCTGGTACCTGAGCTTTTACGTGCCTGGGTGGGGGCGCTTTTGCTTGCAGACGCCCAAGCACCTTCCTCGCTGCGCGCCGTTGCGGTGGGCGGCGCGCCGGTGCCGCCGCAAGTGCTGCAGGCGGCCGCCTCGCTCGGCATTCCCTGTCTTGAAGGCTACGGGCTTTCCGAATGCGGCTCGGTCGTTGCGGTCAACCGGCCGGGCGCCGCAGCCGCGGGAACGGCCGGCAAGGTGCTCGACGGGCTTACCGTCACGATCGAAGAGGGCGAGATTACGGTGTCGGGCCCGAGCGTCATGAGCGGTTATGCAGGCGGTCCCGACCATCAGGGGGCTTGGCGGACGGGCGATCTTGGCCGGTTCGATGCGGCGGGCAATCTCATCGTCGAGGGCCGCAAAGACGCGATGCTGGTGACGGCCTATGGGCGCAATGTGCAGCCGGAATGGATCGAAGCACAGCTTCAGGGCGACCCGCGTATCTTGCGCGCGGTGCTCTGCGGCCATGGCGCGCCCTATCCCATAGCGCTCATCGTGCCGGGCGCTTTTGCCGGCGATTTTTTTCAGACAGCGGAACCTGCGGCAATCATCGAGGCGCTGCAGGGCATTTTGACCGGCATACCGGATTATGCGCTGCCGCGCAGTTTCGCCGTGTTGACGGGCGATGAGATGCAGACCTTCGGCCTTCTCAGTCCCAATGGACGTCCGCGGCGCAAGGAAATCGAAACCTGGATCAAGGGGCCGGAAGGCCGGGCCCGACTGAAAACCGCCACGCGCATGGAGGAAAAGTTCGCATGAGTTTTTACGACACGCTTCTTCAGGAAACGCAGGACGCAAGAGACGCATTCTTTTCCGTGCCTATCGTCATGGAAGCGGCGCAGAACGGCGTCGACCGCGATCTCTATATCGCCTATCTGACCGAGGCCTATCATCACGTCAAACATACATGCCCGCTTCTGGCGCATGCGCTCGCCCATTGCCCGAAAGGCGACGGAACCTACCGCAGCGCGCTTCTGGAATATCTCTCCGAAGAGCAGGGGCATGAAGAATGGATCCTGAACGATATTGCCCATCTCGGCGGTGACGCGGCGCGGGTGCGGGCTGGAGACGGCGGCTGGCCGGTGCGGGCGATGGTGGCGTTCGTTTATTACGCCGTCGAGTTCGTCAATCCCTATTCCATGCTGGGCATGGTGCTGGTGCTGGAGGGCACGTCCGTCGATATCGCCTCCGCGGGCGCAGATGCCGTGCGCAAGCGTCTCGGGATGGAAGGTCAGGCCAAGGGCTTTACGTATCTGACCTCGCATGGCGCGCTCGATCAGGAGCATATCGCTTTTTTTGAGAATCTCGTCGATCAGGTCGAGGGAGAGGAGAACCGGCGCGCCGTCATCGATACGGCAAACATGGTGTACCGGCTTTGGGGGGAGATGTTCGCCAAGCTCGCCCGTGATGCCGGACTTAAGGAGGCGCAGCATGCGGCGTAAAAAGGACCGGCTGGTCGTCATTACCGGGGCAGGCTCTGGCATCGGCGCGGCGCTTGCCGGAGAGGCGGCGCGGGCAGGCGCGCGGCTAATTCTTGCCGGGCGGCGCAAGGAGGCGCTGGCTGAAACGGCTGCGCATCTTCCCGCCGGCTCTGAGCCCATACTTGTGCCAGCAGATATCACGAAAGCGGAAGGGCGTTTGGCGATCGCCGAGGCAGTTGCCGGTGCGGGCGGCGCGCTTGACATGTTGATCAACAATGCAGGCGCGGTACGCACCGGCTCCATCGCGGGCATGACGGAGGCTGCGGTAATGGAAATGCTGCTGACCAACCTTGCCGCGCCGCTGCTTCTCAGCCGGGACCTGCTGCCCTTTCTCAAGCGCGCCGCCGCGCCGCGCATCGTCAATGTCGGTTCGATGTTCGGCGATATCGCCTTTCCGCTTTTTGCCGCCTATTCGGCAACGAAATTCGGCCTGCGCGGGCTTTCCGATGCGCTGCGCCGCGAACTTGCGCCTGACGGTGTGGGGGTGACTTATGCCGCGCCGCGCGCGGTGCGCACGCCAGCGGCGCAAGCCTTTGAAGAGCTGGTGGAGCCGTTCGCGATGAAGCTTGATGATCCGGCCAAAGTGGCGCGGCGCATCTGGCGGGCGGCGGAAAAGCAAAAACGCAGTGTCTATCCAGCCGGTCCCGAACGCTTCTTCGTGCTGCTTCAGCGCCTTGTGCCGGGCGCTGTGGATGGGGGGCTCATCAAACAATTCACCGCCTATCGCGGTGTTGCGGCGGGCGGCGCTGAAAAAGAGGCACGCGTATCGTGAAGAATCGGGGGCAAATGATGAAAGATATCGCGGGATCCCGCGCATTGGTTTTGGCGGCCACGGTTGCGGCGGTTTGCGCCTGTGTTTCTTGTCCGGCTTTGGCGGGCACGAAGCTTTATTCACCCCTCGTTGAAGAAGGCGCGCTGGAGATCGAGCAACGCGGTTTTGTAACCAGTGACAGCAAAAGCAGTCTCGATGACGAGCAGTTCTATTCGGCAAGCATCGGCTACGGGCTGACCGATTATTGGTTTGCCGAGATCGGCGGGGAATGGGTGCGCGATCCGGGCACCGGCAAGACCCGGTTCGACGCCACGAAATGGGAGAACCGTCTGGAAATCATTGGTGACGGTTCGCATTTCGTCGATTTCGGTTTGCTGATCGAATATCTCAAAGGGGGTAGCGGGCAGCCGGATAAATTTGAATTCGGTCCGCTCATCGAAAAGCGCATCGGCAATACCGTTACCCGCGCAAACCTGCTTTTCGAACGGGAGATCGGCGCTGGGCGCGATAGCGGGCTCGGCGTCGAATATGGCGCGGGCATTCACTACGAATTTTCCGATGAATTCTATGCCGGGCTTGAGGCCTTCGGCTCGCTGGGGCCGGTGCATGACTTCAAAAGCAGCAAGGATCAGGAACACCGGGCCGGGCCGGTTCTGGGCGGCGCTTTCGAGCTTGAAGGTGTGCCCGGCGAGATCAAGGCCGAGATCGGCTATTTGCGCGGTCTGACCGGGGCAACGGCGGACGATACCGTCAAGTGGATGTTGGAATACGAGCTGGAGTTTTAAGATGTCCGTAAAATCAGAGACAGGAAGCGGCCCGCGCCCGTTTGAGGCGGGATCGGGAATGAGCGCAAAAGATGAGGATCAGGTCCGCGTCTGGGACCCGCTCGTGCGTTATGGGCACTGGTTTTTGGCGCTTTGCTTTGCCGTGGCTTATCTGAGCGAAGGCGAGCCTTTGTGGCTGCATAGCTGGGCGGGGTATGGGGTCGGCGCTTATGTCATGCTGCGGGTTCTTTGGGGATTTGCCGGGCCGGCCCCCGCCCGGTTTGCGAGTTTCATTGCGCCGCCGCGCGCGGTGCTGGGCTATTTGCGCGGCCTTTTGACAGGCAGCGCGCCGCGGCATCTCGGGCACAGCCCGGCGGGCGGTGCAATGGTGATCGCCCTTCTTTTCATGCTCGCTGTGACGGCCCTGAGCGGCATGGCATTGCTTGCAGCCGAAGAAGGCGAGGGGCCGCTTGCGCCGCTTTTTGCCGGTGGCCAGATGCAGGAGATCGCCTTCATCGCACCTGCCCGCGCCGATGATGAATATGAAGATCATGAAGGTGCCGAGTTTTTGGAAGAAATCCATGAGCTTGCCGCCAATCTGACGCTCGCTCTCGTGCTGCTCCATCTGGCAGGGGTTGCCGCCTCCAGCATCGCGCATAAGGAAAATTTGCCGCGCGCCATGCTGACCGGTTTTAAACGGCGTTCTTAATTCCTTTATGCAAGGCCTCATGACCGATAAAGCCACCATATCGAACGCGCTGCGAAGCGCCTATTGGGGAAAGGTCCGTGCGCGCCTTCGCAGGCGTTGGCAAGAGAGGACAGGCGGACAAGAGCGGGGGGTTCACCCGCTCCTTCTTGCGCTTGGTGCAAGCGCCGCGCTGCTGCTCTTTTACAATATTCGGCTCTGGCAGACCGTTTGGCAGGTCTGGCCGGGGCGGTCGCTGGAAGACTATGCCTTCCTCGGCTCTCTCGGTTTTGTTCTGGGCGCGTTGTTTTTCATTCTGCTGCAGCTCGCCGCTCTGCCGCGCATTATGAAGCCTGTCTTTGCCGCGCTTTTTCTGCTGGCGGCCGCCACGTCCTGGTTTACCTCGTCTTACGGAGCGATGTTCGACCAGACCATGATCGCCAATATCGTTGAAACCGATGGAGGCGAGGCGGGCGATCTTCTCTCGCTTCCCTTTCTTCTTCATATGCTGTTATTGGGGGTGCTTCCGGCTGCACTGATTTTCCGGGTGCCGCTGCGCTGGCCGGGATGGCGGCGCGAGCTTTTCCTGCGCGCAGGCAGCCTCGTTACCTGTCTTGTCCTTATCGGTTTTAGCGGCGCGTTTTTCTTTCAGGATTATGCTTTGCTCATCCGGAACAACCGGTATCTCCGGCATATGATCAACCCGACCTCACCGATTTATTATTCGGCGAAATATTTCACGGAAGGCGAGCGGGGCAGCGCGGGCAGCGGTGAGATACGCCGTCTGGCAAAGACGGTGCGCCGGGGGAGCGGGGCCGGCGAAAACGGCAAGCCGCTTCTTTTTGTCGTGGTGGTGGGAGAGACGGCGCGGGCCGCCGATTTTTCCCTCAACGGCTATGAGCGCGAAACGAACCCTGAGCTGGCGGCGCTCGGCGTTGTCAGTTTCAGGAACGCTTATTCATGCGGCACCTCGACAGCCGAATCCCTGCCTTGCATGTTTTCCGCCGCCGGGCGGGAGACTTATGACAGGGCTGCCGCCATGGGCTCGGAAAACGTGCTCGACATTCTCAAGCGCGCGGATGTCGATGTCCTGTGGGTGGAGAACAATTCCGGCTGCAAAGGCGTCTGCGCACGCATCGAGACGGAGCAGCTGGACACAAAAACCTATCCTGGCATCTGCACGCAGGCCGGCTGCCCGGATGAAGTGCTGGTGAAGGCGCTGGAGCGGCGCGTGCGCATGTTGCGGCGGGATACGGTCATTGTGCTGCATCAAATGGGCTCGCACGGGCCGGCCTATTACAAGCGCTATCCCGCCGGCTTTAGAATTTTTGCGCCGGTCTGCGGCACGGTGAATTTGCAGTCCTGCTCGTCGGACGAGATTCGCAATACTTATGACAATTCCATCCGTTATACCGATCACGTTCTGGCCGGTATGATCGGCGTGCTTGAGACGCACCGGGCCGATGCCGATACTGCCCTTCTCTATGCCTCCGATCATGGCGAATCGCTTGGTGAGATGGGACTTTACTTGCACGGCCTGCCATATGCGTTTTCCCCCGACGTGCAGCGGCATA
Source organism: Tepidicaulis marinus (assembly GCF_000739695.1). Lineage (GTDB taxonomy): Bacteria > Pseudomonadota > Alphaproteobacteria > Parvibaculales > Parvibaculaceae > Tepidicaulis > Tepidicaulis marinus. The sequence goes on along the minus strand of NZ_BBIO01000016.1, from coordinate 77,885 downwards.
TCCCCTTCCTGCTTTGGGTGTCGAAAGGCTATGCGGGGCGATTCAAAATCGACAGTGAAGCGCTTTCCCGCCGGGCCCGCCTGCCTGCAACCCATGACGCGATCTTCCATACGATATTGGGCGCCCTTAACGTGGAGACCGAGCTTTACGATCCCGCGCTCGATCTTTTTGCGGCGGGCGCGGCGGAAGAAAAATCCGCGCCCCAACCCGGCGGTCACGGGGCTTGAACATGCAGAAGAACCGGCTCTTTCTGGAAAGTGCCGTTTGTCTGGCACTCATTGCGCTCGTTCTTATGCTGCCTGAGCTGCAGTTCGTCGACAGATGGCTACAGACCTTTTTCTTCGACCGGATGGCGGGAGGATGGCTCATCCAGCCCGACGAGCGCGGGCTCTTGTTCTGGGCGCTTTACAAGCTGCCGAAAATTCTGCTTGCCGTCTCGGCCTCGCTCCTCATCCTTTATCTTTGCGCAAGACGCCTTGCCCGCCGTTTTTTATTGGCTGCCGGGGATTGCCATGGGCTGGCTCATGGGGGGCTTTCAGATGGCGCGCGGCCAGCACTACTTTTCACACACGCTTGTCAGCATGCTGCTTGCCTGGGGCATATCGAGCCTCATCATGGCGCTTTTCATGAAAGAGGACATTGTTTTCATGATCTATTCCCCGCGTCTTGAGGGGGAGTGAAGTGTTAGTCCGCTTATGCTTCGACGGTCAGCGTCCCGGTCATTTGCGGGTGGAAGGCGCAGAAATAGCTGTAGGTTCCGGGCGTCTCGAAGGTGAGGGCGGCGCTTTCACCGCGGGAGAGCGTGCCCGTGTCCCAGCTGCCTTCTTCATGGGTGGCGGTATGGGGGGCGATGTCGTGATTGGTCCATTCCACGCTGTCGCCGGCTTTGATGGTCAGCGCGGCAGGCGCGAATTTAAATTTCTGGATATCGATCTTATGGGTGCGCGGCGCGTCGCCGGCGCGCGGGGCGCCGGAGAGGAAAAGCGCGGCGAGGCCGGCGCCCAAAAGGGCGCCGGCCCGCCTGCGGGTATATGTGCGCTTTACGAGCACTTGAGGCTGCTGACCATGTTTTCAGCATGCTTTTCATGCTGCTTGAACGTGGCAAGCGCGTCCGTCAGCAGCTCTTTGAGCGGCTCGACGGTCGTGTTCGGAATGAACTTGCCTTCCACGGTCTGGTTGACGACCTGGTGGTAGCCAAGCTCGTTCGTTGCATAGGCGCAATCGAAGGCTTTGCCGCGCAGGCCGGTCAGCTCTTCGACCTTTTCGCCAGCGCCTTTCACAAGCGCCTGGCTGAGGCCGTTGTCCTGCGGCGTCACGTTCAGCTCGGTGATGAGCGCGCCGGCAGCATCGTTCACGGCCGTGTGGTCGCGGACCATCGTCGCAGCGAAGGCGCGCACGTCTTCGTTCTGCGACAGGGCCAGCGCCAGATGCGCATAGCGAATGTCGATCTGGCCGGCCGTATAGGCGGTGTGCGCAATTTCCAGATCGTTCATCGGCTCTTCGGCAACAGCCGGCATGGAGAAGGCGAAGGCCACGAGGGCGGCCGCACAGGTTTTCTTGTTGATCACGGAGAGTTCCTTTCCCGGTTCGTTTCATGTCTGTCGGATCGGCAGGACCTGAAGGGATTGCTGCATCCGTCGACGGGATGGAGAGTGGGGGCGGCGGGAAGATGAATCAATTGAGCTGGCGCGCTCTTGGATCATCTGCAAATGAATAAGGAGGATCTGCAAAAAACCGCGAAAAAGTAGGGTTTTTATTCTCTGTGACAAGCCGTTTGAAGGTCTGCGGGGGCCGGTTCTTCCTACCCTCGCAAGGGCGCGCCTCTTCCGGCCTGGGGCTAAAACTGGCAGGAAGAGGCGCTGCGGCGCTTGCGGGAGTCTCAAGCGCCGTCCGAACGCTGGGCGATCACAGGTGCCTGGCAATCACTGGCGCCGGGCAATGACGTGGTCGAGCGAGAGCGCGCCGGGACCGCGGGCGATGAGGTAAAGCAGGATCGAGGCCCAGAGGAGATGCGTGGACCAGGCGCCCGGATAAACGAAAATCTGAATGACCAGCGTCATGGTGAGGAGCGCGGCGGCGGAAAAGCGGCTGGCAAGGCCGATCACCAGCAAGAGCGGGAAGAGATGCTCGGCATAAGTCGCCAGATGCGCGGCGAGCGATGAGGAGATTACCGGCAGCGCGTATTCATGTTCGAAGAGATAAAAGGTGCTGGATTTCAGCGTGAGGACCCCTTCCACTTTCGTGCGGCCGGATAGAAAGAAAACGGAGGCGATGGCAAAGCGCATGGCAAGCGCGTAAACCGAGGCGGGAATGCGCTCGGCAAGGGCGATGAGCTTGGCGGCCAAAGCGGCAGGTCCGGAAGCGGCCATATCGATACGCGTGTCGGTCATGGGTCTTAGTCCTTGGCTGAGGAAGAGGGGGCGGTGCCCGGCCCTTTAATGCCGGGCCCTGCAACGTCAGGCCTTTCAATGCCAGGCCCTTCGATTGCGGTGAAAAGACCGAGCTGGAAAGCGCGTGCGAGCGCGCCCGTCAGATCGAAATCTTCTTGGGTCTGCCCGCCGCTCTCGGCCGCTTCGCCAAGCGTGCCGCCGTCTTTCAAGGCGCACAGAAAGGCATAGTCGCCTTCCGGTAGAGCGGTTTGGATGACGGCAAGGCGGGGGCGGGCGCAAAGACCGCATTGGCCGGCATGGGGCAGCTTGATGGGCTTGTCCGCGGCCGCCCCTTCCTGCCCATCCTGATTGGTCTGCCAGATATCGAAAACCGGATAGGGCGAGGTTAAAAGCCGCAGCGCCGGATGAAGGGTGATCCGCGCCGTCTCTAAAGCCTCGGGCGGTATTTGCGCGAAGACTTCGCCGTTTAGCGCCTGCGCATCGGCGGCGTGATAGGCGCTGAGATAAGCCAGTTCCAGCCGTGCCACATCACCCAGATAGGCGAGGTTCTGCGCCGGTGGAAAACTCTCCAGAAATTCGGGAAAACCCTCCCCATAGCCGATCAGGGTTGCCCGTCCGGGCAGTTGGCGGTCGAGAAAGGTGCGCGCCGTGATCTTGAAAAACTCGTCCCCCACCAGGCGGCGGATGATGGGAAAGGCGGCGCTCAAGGCTTCGGTCAGGGAGTGATAGACATTGTTGCGGTAAACGGCAAAGCGCTGTTCGAGCGGTGCGCCGCCGGGCGCGCTCATGCGCCGGCGCAGAGAATGATTGGGACTGGACTGGAGGGCACGCACGAAATTGCGCTGAAAATCAGCGAGTGACGGCATGGGCGTTTCCCATAAGCGGGCCGAAAGCTGCCGCGTTCTGCATAATGTCCCGTGCTTTGCCGGCTTCTTCCAGAAGGACGGGGAAGGCGGGTACATCCGTATCCCACTCGATCAGGGTGGGCCGCGGCCCCCAGCGCTCGCAGAAGGTCCCGAAGAGCGCCCAAACCTCCTGGCTGACGCGGCTGCCGTGATCGTCGATGCGCAATTCCCAATCGTGCCCCTTGTCTATGCTGTGGCCGGCAAGGTGGATTTCGCCGACATCCGCACCCGGGAAATGCGCAAGATAATCTGCCGTATTTTCCGCTTTATTGGCGCAGGAGACGGCGACGTTGTTCAGATCGAGCAAAATGCCGCAGCCGGTGCGCTCGCATAAAAGCTCCAGAAATTCCGGCTCGCTCATCTCGTCATCGACGGTCTTGAGATAGGTCGAGGGGTTTTCGATCAGGATACGGCGGGACAGGTAATCCTGGGTCTGGTTGATGTGATCGCCGACTTTTCTCAGCGTTTCATGGGTCAGCGGCACGGGAAAGAGATCGTTGAAAAACGTCCCCCCGGCGCTGCACCAGGCAAGATGTTCGGAGATCAGGCCGGGCCGGTAGCGCTCCACCAATCCCTTGAGCCGCTTCAGATGCGCGTCATCGAGCGGGCCGTTGCTGCCGAGCGAAAGGCCCACGCCGTGAATGGACAGAGGAAAGCGTTCGCGGATGGCGCTGAGATAGGCATGGGGGGCGCCGCCCTCGCCCATGTAGTTTTCCGCGTGAATTTCGAACCAGCCGGCTTCGGTATTCTCACCTGGGCTGGCATCCAGAATGTCGCGGTAATGATCGGATTTCAGGCCCACGCCGGTGACGGAGGGGATTTTGGCGGGAGCGGGGGTGGACGCCGGAGCCTTTTTAGCGCCGATCAAGATGTCCGGCACGGTTGCCGCTGGGGGGGATGTCTGTGGGGGATAAGACATGGGCAACAGGCTCCGGCGTCCGGGCGTCAATCAAGCCGGGCGGTCGACAGGCTCGAGGCTGCCCGGCCCGAACGGGGTTTCGATGTCGGTGCAGGTGCCGGCCGGAACCAGTTTCCAAGCATCGCCCTGGTAATCGACTTTCGAGGTGCCGGCGCAGCTCGTGCCGGGGCCGGCGGCGCAGTCGTTCTTACCGGCGAGGGAAACGCCGTAGCATTTTTCCATGCCGGCGGCGTCGGCGGCGAAGGAGGTGTGCGCCGACAGCGTCAAGGCGGCGGCGACAGCGCCAGCAAGCGCCAGGGCAGAGGTCTTCGAGTTCATGGATTTCTCCTATCCAGTGGTCTTTGTAACGTCCCGGGGAAGTGTCCCGAGGAAACGCCCCAAGGGGGGTACTCGCTCAACTCACTTAGGCGGGGCAAAGGGGAACCGTGCGGCCCACTCCTAAATAATGGGGAGGGGGACTGGCGATTGGAAATCACGTTGCTTCCAATTCCATCAAGCTCGTGTGAGACCCTGTGAAGCTGCATGTTGCAACTTTCGCGTGCCGCTGCCGGGGTCCCCGTGCTGGGCCCCGTGCTGGGCCCCCGTGCTGGGTCATGCAGGAATGGACCGCTGGCTGCCCGGCCTCTGCGGCGTTTTTGCCTGCCTTGCCGCTTCCTTTTTCGCGCCACTTTTAGGGCACTTTCTGCGTATATTGCCGTTTACATAGTCGTGAGACGTGCCAATTCTTTCAGGAGCGAATGAAGGCCATGCGGCGTAGAGATTTTTTTGTCCTGGCGGCAGCCAGTTCGGCATTTTTCATCGTGCCGGCCACGAGCTTCGCCTATGTGGGGCCGGGGACGGGCCTGTCGGCCATCGGGACAATTCTGGCGCTTGTTGCGGCGGTGGGCCTCGCGCTTGTCGGCTTTGTCTGGTACCCGCTCAAAAGGCTTTTGCGTAAAAAACCCGGCGCGCCCGCCCCTGCTTCTTCCCATGCGCACGGCGCGGCGGAGGAGAGCACGCAGGACGCGCCTTCTTCCCGCAAGCCCTGACGGCAAAGCCATGCTGGTCTACGGCCTTTTGGCGCTCTGCCTTTTGCTTTTCATGGGTTGCTTGAAAGTGACCGGCGTTGTGCCCCGCGTCGAAGCGGCGGGGGCGGCAGGACGGCGCGCGCTCGCCGTCATGCGAAACCCGGCGCTTAGCGACGATGAAAAGGAGGCGGCGGTGCAAAAGGCGGCGCTTGCCATGTTCGGCGCTTTTTTCCTGATCACGCTCTCCGTGGCCATCGCGCTCGCGGTGCCTTTGGGCGCAGCTTATCTTGCCGATCTCGCCGGGCTTGTGCCGCTGGGCGCGGCGGAAGCGGCGGCGACGGACTGGGTGTTCATCATCGTCTCTAGCCTTGTCATGATTGCCGCCTGGCGGCTTACGCGATGAGAAGGCGGGCACGATGAGAAGGCGGGCACGATGAGAAGAGTGGCGCCATGAGCGGGCCGGACTCCTATTCGCGGGCCGAGCGGCTTTTGCACAGGCTGGCTTTTGCCTCCGTGCCTGCGCAAATCGCGCTGGCCGATATCGAGGAAGGTCTTTTCGGTTCGAGCGCGGGTATCGCCATCGAGCGCCCGCTTTTCGTCGCCGGGCTGCCGCGCGCAGGCACGACGCTGCTTTTGCAAATCCTGGCGGAACTGCCGGACTTCACCTCTCATACCTACCGGCATATGCCGTTTCTTCTCTGCCCCTTTACCTGGCGGCGGCTCTCGGGCGCCTTCCGCAAAGAATCCGCGCTTGCCGAGCGCGCGCATGGGGACGGCGTGGCGGTGGGGTTCGATAGTCCCGAAGCCTTCGAGGAAGTTATCTGGAAAGCGTATTGGCCGGAAAAATACGGGAAGACGTCCATCGGGCTTTGGGGGCGCGAGGACAGGAACGGCGAGTTCGAGGCCTTCTACTTTCAGCATATCCGCAAAGTGCTGGCGCTCGCGGCCAAGGAAGAGGGCGGGGCGCATCGGTATCTTTGCAAGAACAACGCGAATATCGCGCGGCTGTCCTTGCTGCCCGCGCTTTTCCCCGATTGCCGTATCATCGTGCCGGTGCGCAGTCCGCTCGATCATGCCCGCTCACTCCGCCGCCAGCATGTGCAATTCAGCGCGCTCCACGCCGAAGACGCATTTGCCCGCCGCTATATGGAATGGCTCGGTCATTACGAGTTCGGCGCGGCGCTGAAACCCATCGATTTCGGCGGCTGGATGGCGCGGGAGGGTGAGGGGCTCGATCCGCCAGCGCTTGATCCGTTAGGGCTCGATTTCTGGCTCGCCTATTGGGCGGCGGCCCATGACGCGCTTCTCAGTACGCCCTCGGCGCATGTGCTCTTCGTGGATTATGACGGGCTTTGCCGGGAACCTTCACCGGGCCTTGCCCGCCTTGCGCGGGTATGCGGGCTTGAAGAAACGCGCCTCGATGCTGCCGCGTCCCGCTTCCGCGCGCCGACGCCTTATGAGGCGGCGGAAGATTACGATCCCGCGCGCCTCGATCGCGCCGAAGAGATTTACCGGTCCTTCGGGCCGCTTTTTACCGCCTCTCCCTCCATTCCTTGAGCAGGACCCTTTGCGATGAAGTTGCCTCAAATCAGTGAAGAGACGAAAGACAAGCTGCCCGTCTATCTCTTCGTCTTCGCCTTGGTGTTCTCGGCTTTTTCCTACGGCATCGTGGCGGGTATCTGGAACCTGCCACCCGCCTATCAGGTCTGGAAGCTTTACGAGACTGCGCGCGATTTGCAGCGTTACTGGAAAAACGATTTCGGGCTTGAGGCGAACCGCCATCTCGTGCCGATGCGCGAGGGCCATGAGGCCCGCTTCCGCGTCTTCGGCGACGGCGCTTACGAAGGGCGCCTTCTCATGGTCTCCGGCCTCACGCCGGAGCGCGAGGCGCTCAACTCGGTGCTGCTGCTCGATGCCAAGGGCGAGGAGGTTCATGCCTGGCCGGTCGATTACAGCCAAATCGATCCGGAAGGGCCGGGGCCTGAAAACGTTTTTCTGCACGGGCTCGATGTCTTCGAAGACGGATCCATCGCCGTCAATTTCGATTCCGGTCGGGTACTGGCGCGGCTCGATTCCTGCGGCAAGGTGATGTGGAAGAGGGAAGGCAATTTCCATCATGCCGTCACCCGCTCTTTCGACGGCACTCTCTGGTCGCTGCGCGATGACAAGCTCGTGCAGGCCGATGCGGAAAGCGGCAAGGTACTCAAGGAAGCCGGCATGATGGTGGATGTGCTCAAGCAGCATAATTTGCAGGGCGTGCTTGCCATTCAATCCGAGGAGGGGCCGACGGGTTTGCGCATGTCGCCCGACCCCTTCCATCTCAATCACATCGAAGCGCTTAACCCGGAGATGGCGGCGGCCTTTCCGATGTTCGAAGCGGGCGATCTTCTCATTTCCATGCGTTCCTTGAACATGATCGCGGTGCTCGATCCCGGCGTCTTCAATATTAAATGGTTCAGCATCGGGCCCTGGCACCGCCAGCATGAACCGCGCTTTCTCCAAGACGGCACCATTGCGGTTTACAATAACAATATGGGCTTTGAGCATTCGCAGATCATGGCGATCGACCCGGCGACAATGAAAACCCGGATTGTGTTTGAGGGGAGCGAGGATGTGCCCTTCTATAGCTGGCGGCGCGGCAAGCACCAGCTTTTCGGCAATGGCGATGTGTTGATCGTGGAGGCCGAGCACGGGCGCGCTTTCATGGTGAACAAAGATGGCGCGCTGCTTTGGGAATATAACAATCGCTATGACGAGACCCGCAACGGCGTGCTCAACAAGGCGGTGCTCTTGCCGGAGAGTTTTTTCGATGTCGGCGCGTTGAAGAAATGCGTGTCCGCGCCGGAATGAGCGGGGCATCGAGATTCTTGCAGATTGCGACTGGTTTTTTTGCATTAGGCAATGAAACGCCCGCTTTATAAAGGCGGGATGAACAAGCCTGCCAGCGGGCATTCAGCAAAGGCCTGATATTTTCATCGTGAACTGGGGGCAGGACGGCGCAGCGGCGCCACGCTTTAAAAGGAGCACCTGCTATGTGGATGAAATTCTCCTTCCTCCTGATCGCCTTTCTGGCATGGGATTATTTAACGGCAGACGAGGGCAACTCGGCCCTTGGCCGCGCTCAAACCGGGCTGATGCAAATCGAACCGGTGGCAGAAGCGGTGGAATACGTAAAAGACGGCTCGCTGGCGCGCGATGTGTCGGCGTTCGCCTCGGAATCGGCGCTGGCAACGGCCACCTTGCTTGCCTCCAAGGCAAAGGGCGAGCCGGTAAAGCTTGCCTCGGCTGAGGCGCAGACCGATGAAACCTCTTCCTTGAACGTTTCTTCTGGCGCCTCTCCCGGCCTCACCGTCGTGCCGCCTCCGCCGCCCGGTGACAAGCGCCACCAGCTATCCGCCGATGATATTACGGCGATTGCCAAGGCGCTTGCCGAGCTGCAACAGGCAAGCGCGGCGCTGGTGCAGGAAAAGAGTGAAGCGGCGGGCGAAGAGGCAACGCTCTCCTCCGCACCGGTAGATACTGAGAAGGAAGAAACGGTACCTGCCGCGCAAAAAGCGAGCTTGAGCCCGCCGGAGGTGGCTCCTGCCACGACCGAGCCCGCCGATGCGGAGCTTGTGGAAGATGCGATCGATCTGTTGGGCCCCGATCTTCTCAGTGCGATCGTTGCCGCCTCCAAAGCGACGGGCGCCAATTCCGGCTATCTCCTTCATATCGCCATGCGCGAGAGCGGGCTGGTACTGACGGCTCAGGCGCCGACATCATCGGCCAATGGCCCTTTCCAGTTCGTGCGTCAGACCTGGTACCAGATGCTGGGCGCGCATGGCGCAAAGCACGGGTTCGCGGAAGAAGCGCAGCTGCTGGAAGAAGAAGGCGGGCGTTACCGGCCCGTGTCCGATGAAGCCGGCGATAGGCTTTTGCGGTTGCGTTCCGATCCTCATGCGGCTGCCCTCATGGCCGGTGAGCTCACCGTCTCCAACCGCAAGGCATTGGAGCGGATGCTCGGGCGCACACCCAATCACGGCGAGCTTTATGCCGCGCATGTTTTCGGCGCGGGCGGCGCGGTCAAACTGATCCGCACGCGCGAAACGTCAGCGGGCACATTGGCTGCGTCTATTCTGCCTTCTGCGGCCCGCGCCAATCGCTGGCTTTTCTATGACCGGCAAGGCGCGCCGGTAAGCGTGGCATCGCTTTTCGGTGAGCTCAGCCGGTTCATGTCGACGCGCGAGGTGGCGCAAGTGTGCAAGGCCGATCTGAACTTCGTTGCAGGCATTTAATAACGGCAACGTCGAAAGTTTGCGGTCGCTCGCTTATTCGTATACGGCGTTTTTGGGTGCCTATGAGGCCCGCGCCGCGGGGAGGCGAGCGGCGTTGTGCCGGGCGATTTTTTGTTTTACGCTTCACCTCACAACAAAAATAAATGTGAGGCCTCATGTGGTGTGCAATCGCTCCCCGCAGCCGGAAGCTTTTTTGTTTGAGTATACTCCTTCCGGCGGGGATTTTACTGGCGGCTTTGCCTGCTCACAGCGAACCCTTGAAACTCGGGCCGGTGGAAATCGGCGGCGCTGTCCGCGTCAATCTCTTCGACAAGAGCTGGGTGGATGAAACGAAGCCCCGGGACTATTGGGATTTCGACACCGCGATGCTGGATGTGGACTTTTCCCACGGCAATTGGGAAGCCTCTGCGCAATACCGTCTCTATTATTATGCCGATCCCGATTACAGCTCGCATTTCCTGCATCACGGCTGGGCGGGGTACCGGTTTTCGGAAACTGATTATGTGCGCGCCGGGGTTCAGAAAGTCCCGTTCGGGCCGCTCCCCTTTGCCTCGCACAGTTATTTCTTTTCGATCTTCTATTATCTGGGCCTCGAGGACGATTACGATCTCGGCCTTGCCTATCACACACAGCAAGGTGCCTGGAGTTTCGATGCGGCCTATTTCCTTTCCGATGAAGGCAATTATCACGGCAAGTCGAATGACAGCGCGCGCTATTCTTATGACATCGTCTCGGATATGGGCCGCTCCAACAAAGAAGAAAACCAGCTGACCGGCCGCGCCGCCTATCAGTTGGATCATGCGGGCTTGGGCGCGAGCGAGGCGGGGCTTTCGCTGCTTTACGGCGAGATTCCGAACGGGGCGACGGGCGAGACCGGCTCGCGCGTTGCAGCGGGCTTGCACTGGGTCGGTGATTTCGGCCCCTGGAATATCATCACCGAGGCGGTTTATTACGATATCGATTTGAAGAATCCGGTAGGCCAGGATAACCGGTTCGTCGTCATGGGCGCTTATGATTTTCCCTATCAGGTGGCCTCGGAGGCTTATGTCTATTCCGCCGGGCTCTCCCATAGCTGGAAGATGAGCGTGCTCGGGCTCCAAGGGCTCACGCTCTATGACGATTACAGCTATATGGAAAAAACCGCCTCCGGCTTTGCCGACACGCAGCAAAATGTGCTCGGCGTCTCGCTCGATTTCGAAGGCCCGGCATTCGTCTATGTCGATCTTTTGAGCGGGCGCAACCACGCCTATGCCAGCCCCGATTACGGCGCCGCCTTCGGGCCGGGTTCGGCCGATGGCGGCTGGCAGCACCGCTTCAACATTAATGTCGGGTTCTATTTCTGATACCGGAGATTTCGACGCTTCCCAAAAACAAGAAAGGGCCGTCTCATGGATATGCGCAGCGAGGGCAGCGGTTTTACCGATGACGAAAAAAAGCCCAGGGCCGTCATCAACCCGCCGGTTTTTTTCGGCTCCGCGATCTTGATTCTCGGCTTCGTTATTTGGGGAATAAGCGCGCCGGATCTGGCGAGCAGCGTTTTCGGTGTCGTTCAAAACTGGATCGTTTCGACTTTCGGCTGGTTCTATATTTTTTGCGTGGCGGCCTTTCTCGCCTTCGTTTCCTTTCTGGCTTTCACCACGCATGGGCAGGTGAAACTGGGGCCGGACGGCTCGGAGCCGGAATTTTCCTACTGGTCCTGGATCGCCATGCTTTTCAGCGCGGGCATGGGCATCGGGCTCATGTTCTTTTCCGTTGCCGAGCCCATACAGCATTTCATGGCGCCGCCGGTGGGCGAGCCGGGGTCGGTGGAAGCGGCGCGCGAGGCGCTTTCCATCACCTTTTTCCATTGGGGCATTCATGCCTGGGCGATCTATGCGGTGATCGGCCTGTCGCTTGCCTATTTCGGGTTCCGGCACAATCTGCCGCTGACCATCCGTTCCGCGCTTTATCCGCTGATCGGGGATAGAATTTACGGCCCCATCGGCCATGCAGTGGATATTTTCGCGGTGCTCGGCACGATGTTCGGCGTCGCCACCTCGCTCGGCTTCGGTGTGTCGCAGGTCAATTCGGGCCTTGCTTATCTCTTCGGCGTGCCAGAGACGGTCACCGTGCAGCTCGTGCTGATCGCAGTCATTACGCTCATCGCCACGGGGTCGGTCGTGATGGGGCTCGATGGCGGCATCCGGCGCATCTCCGAGCTCAATCTCGGCATGGCGCTCGTCCTCGTTCTCTTCACGCTGATTGCCGGGCCGACGCTCTTTCTTTTCGAAGCCTATTTTCAGAATGTCGGTACTTACCTTTCCGAGGTGGTGCAAAAGACGTTCAATCTTTACGCCTATGAAAAGAAAGGCTGGATCGGTGGCTGGACGCTCTTTTATTGGGCCTGGTGGATCGCCTGGTCGCCTTTCGTGGGCATGTTCATCGCGCGCATTTCGCGCGGACGCACGATCCGCGAATTCGTCACGGGTGTTTTGTTCATTCCCGTGGGGTTCACATTCCTCTGGATGACAGTGTTCGGGAACACGGCCATTGCGCTCGATCTCGGTGTGGCGGGCGGGGCCATTGCCGCCGCCGTTTCGGAGAACACAGCGACGGCGCTCTTTAAATTTTTCGAATATCTGCCCTTTGCCGGGATTACGTCCGTATTGGCCACCGTGCTGGTCGTGACGTTTTTCGTGACGTCCTCGGACTCCGGCTCACTGGTGATCGATATGCTGACCTCCGGCGGCGAGGATGATGCGCCGGTCTGGCAGCGGGTCTTCTGGGCCTTCACCGAAGGCTTCGTTGCGGCGGGGCTTTTGCTTGCCGGCGGGCTCGGGGCATTGCAAACCGCCTCGATCGCGGCGGCGCTGCCTTTCTCCGTCATCATGCTCTTTATCTGCTACGGGCTTTACAAGGCGCTCGATCTGGAAGCGGTGCGGCGCAACAGTCTCGACATTTCCTCTGCCTCGAGCGCAGGCGTGCAAGGGGTCAATATTCCCTGGGAGCAGCGCCTGCGCGCGCTTTTGCACCATCCTCAATTGCCCGAAGCCCAGCGGTTTTTGCGCGAGACGGTGCGCCCGGCCCTGGAGCGGGCGGCGGAAGAATTTTCGAAACTCGGCTATGACGCGAATGTCGATGCGGAAGAGGGACGGACCTGTTACATCGAAGTCAACCATGGCGGCGAGCAGAATTTTTATTATTCCGTCCGCCTGCACGATTATGAAGCTCCTTCCTTCGTGGTCGAGCAGCGCCATGTGCGTAAACAGCAAGGCCGGCATTATTACCGCGCCGAGGTTTTCCTGCCCGAGGGCAGCCAGCATTACGATGTGATGGGCTATACGCAGGACCAGATCATTGCCGATGTGCTCGCCCAATATGAGCGCCACGCGCAGTTCCTGCATATGGTGCGCGCTTAGCGTCACATCATCGCAATCCGATAAAGAAAGGGCTTTGCCGGAACAGGCAGAGCCCTTTCTGCGTTTCCCTGGCATAGCTGACACGGAATCCAAGGAGCTGGTCATGCCGAAGATAGGTGATGCGAAAATCCTTATTCTCGCCGCGCATGGGTTCGAGCAGAGTGAACTTCTCAAGCCGCTGGAAGAGCTGCGGGCGAAAGGCGCGAAGGTCGATGTGACCTCGCCGGAAGAAGGCCAGATTAGAGGCTGGGACGGCGGCGATTGGGGCGCAGCGGTGCCCGTCGACATCCCCCTCAGCAAGGTCAGCGAAGCTGACTATGATGCGTTGGTCCTGCCCGGCGGGCAGATCAATCCGGATCTCTTGCGGGTTAATCCGCAGGCGCTGGAACTGATCAAGGCGTTTGCCGATAAGGGCAAGGTGATCGGCGCGATCTGCCATGCGCCCTGGCTGCTGATCGAGACGGGCCTTGTGAAGGGGCGGAGTGTCACGTCCTATCATTCGATCCGAACGGATGTGGAAAATGCGGGCGGTAAATGGACGGACGAGCCCGTCGTTTCCGATTGGGGCATCGTGACGAGCCGCAAGCCGGATGACCTTCCCCATTTCGTTGCCAAAATCGTGGAAGAAGTGGAAGAAGGCCGCCACCAGCGCGCGGCCTGATCTCTCCCGTTTTGCTGCCTCTTTCCGTGAACTGCGCAGGCTTTGGCGCGTTTATTCCATAGACGGCCTGCCGGGCCCCGCGCCTTGCGCCCGGTGTATGGCAGGTGTGCGTAATGTCTGAAGACACGGGAGGCAGCTATGGTCACGCGCCAAGAGGCAGAAGATTTCGCCGCCTCGCAGTTCCATGAAAGCAGTGAAGCCTGGCAGGAATTCCGGGATCACGCGCAAGAAGCCAAAGAAGAGGCACGTTCTTTTTTGGATGAGCCTTTTCATTCGGCGGCGGAATTTGCGCGCGGCTACGGCGATCATTTCCGCCAGGTGGCGCGCAAGGTCGAGCCGGAAGATGCCATGATCAGCGCTTGCGCCGAGCAGGTGGCGCTGCTGCTCGATAAAGTATCGCGGGAGCTGGACCGCTCCTCGCCGCGCGCGCTTTACGGCAAGGCATCGGCATTCGCCGAAGAGCGCCCGGCTGAGTTCGTGCTCGGGGCGGCTGTGGCGGGCTTCGTGCTCGTGCGGTTTTTAAACAGCCGGCCGCCGCGCGCGTGAGCGAGGCATTATGGCCGTAGATCCGACAGAGCCGCGCGGCATCGCTCAGATTCTGAGCGACCTGTTGCGTAACCTTTCCCGGCTCCTTGAGCAGGAATTCGATCTGCTCAAACGCGAGGCGCAGGAAAAGTCATCGCAGTTCGTGCGGGCCGGATTGGCCGTGCTTGCCGGTTTTCTTCTGGCGCTTGCGGCGCTGCTTTGCCTTATCGCCGCGCTTATCGCGGTGCTGGTGGAAGCCGGGCTCAGCATGCCCTGGGCCGCGCTCCTCGTTGCGGCGGGGGTCGGCAGTCTCAGCGCGGTCTGCATCTATTGGGGCCTTACCCGGCTCCGGCGCGAGAACTTTCTGCCCCGCCGCACGATACGTGAATTCAGACGCGACAAATCGGCAATAAAGGAGAATTTCTCATGACTAAGCGACAGGTGAACGATTTCCCGAACGAGACCGCCGAAGAAGCGCAAGCACAGGTGCACGCGGCCCGCTCGGCCGTGCAATCCGACTTCGACGAGCTCAGAAATTCAATTTCGGCGAACCAGATCGTGGATTTCGCGCTGGAAAGCCTGAGAGATGTGGATACCGGAAAAATGATGGATCAAGCCAAACGCACCGTGCAGGAACACCCGCTTCCCTCCGTCCTGACGGCGGCGGGCATTGCCTGGCTCGCCTATTCGCTGGGCACGCAAAAATCGAAATCTGCCGCAGAGGCGGCACGCGCCCGCAGCGCGGACGAGCGCGCCGATGACGGCTTTGTGTATGAAAGCCCGTCGGCGGAAGATGAGCGCTACGAAGCAGAACGCCTCAACGGCCATGGCCCCGTTTCAAAGGCGGCGGCTGCCGGACGCGAGAAAATGCGCGCCGCGCAGGAACGTGCCCGCCATGCGGGCGAAGAAGCTGCCGAAGCCTCCCGCCAGGCCGGGCGCAAGGTGAAGGAAACCTATGAGGCCCATCCGCTCGTCACCGGCCTTATCGGCCTTGCCGCCGGGGCGGCGCTCGCCGGGTACTTCTCCCGCACAAGGGCCGAGGATGTGACGATGGGCGAGGCCCGCGATGCGGTGATGCGCAAAGCCAAGGAAGAAGGCTCGCGCTATGCCCGCGCGGCGGATGAAAAGGCCGCCGAGGCCATGCGCAAGGCCAGCGAGAAGCTGGACCAGGCACGGGACGGGCTCCTGCGCCATTAACACTGCTTTCAGATAGGTGCGATGAAGCCGGGCTTCCTGCCCGGCTTTCTCGTGTCGGCCTCTCACAAGTGCCGGTATTTTACGTTTTCCCGCCAAAGAGCTATAAGGGCCGGAGTTTTTTGAGGGAATTTGCGATGAGCCGTTTTCTGGTCGCCGCTCTTTATAAGTTCGTGGACCTGCCGGATTTTTCCGCGCTGCAGCCGAAGATCGAGGAAATGGCGCGCGCCGGCGGCATCAAGGGCACGCTGCTGCTCGCCCATGAAGGGATCAACGGCACCATTGCCGGGCCGGAGCGGGCGATGCGCGGGTTTCTTTCCTGGCTGCGCGAGGATGCGCGCTTCGCAGGCCTTGAGCATAAAGAAAGCTGGGCGGCGGAAATGCCGTTTCTGCGCCTTAAGGTGCGGCTGAAAAAAGAGATCGTCACGCTTGGCGTGCCGGGGCTCGACCCCGCCGGCAATGCCGGCACGTACGTCAAACCGGAAGACTGGAACGCGCTTATCTCTGCGCCCGATGTCATCGTCATCGATACGCGTAACGATTATGAAGTGGAGATCGGCACCTTCGAGGGCGCGGTCAATCCGCGCACCCGTAGTTTCCGGGAATTTCCCGCCTGGGTGGAAGAAGCCACGGCGCTGAAGAACAAGCCGAAGGTTGCGATGTTTTGCACCGGCGGCATCCGCTGCGAAAAGGCAACCGCCTTCATGAAGGAAAAGGGCTTCGATGAAGTCTATCACCTTGAAGGCGGCATTCTGAAATATCTGGAAACCGTGCCCGAAGAAGAAAGCCTGTGGCGGGGGGAGTGTTTCGTCTTCGATCAGCGCGTCGCCGTCACGCACGGCCTTGGCGAGGGGACATACGATCTTTGCCATGGCTGCCGCCATCCCATCAGCGCGGAAGACAAAGCCTCGCCGCATTATATGGAAGGTGTTTCCTGCCCGCATTGCCATGCGGATTTGAGCGAGGAACAGCGCTACCGTTTTGCCCAGCGCCAGATGCAGATGGAACTTGCCGAAGCGCGCGGCGAGGTGCATCTGGGCGATAAGCCGGGCCAGAGGCTGGATTTGAAGAAAGAGGCCTCCTGATGGATGCGCCGCTTCCCATTCTTTACAGCTTCCGCCGCTGTCCTTATGCGATGCGCGCGCGCATGGCGCTTTTTTCCGCGGGCATTCCCTGCCGCTTGCGTGAAGTGGTGCTGCGCGACAAGCCGGCCGAAATGCTGAAAGCCTCGCCCAAAGGCACGGTGCCGGTGCTTGTCCTGCCGGACGGAAAGGTGGTGGAAGAAAGTTTCGATGTCATGCGCTGGGCGCTTGGGCAGCGCGATCCGGAAGGTCTGATGGCGCTCTCGCCGGGCGAACGTGAAGAGGCCGAAGCGCTGATCGCTGAGACGGAAGAAGAGTTCAAACCGCATCTCGACCGTTATAAATACGCAAACCGCTATGACGGCGCGGAGCCGGAAGAGCACCGGGAGGCAGGCCTTGCTTTTCTCCAAAGGCTCGAGGCACGTCTTGGCGATCAGCCTTTCCTTTTCGGCGCTAAAAAATCTTATGCGGATATCGCGGTCGCGCCGTTCGTGCGCCAGTTTGCTTTCGTCGATAAAGCCTGGTTCGGCGAACAGTCCTTGCCGGGCGTGCAGCGCTGGCTGGAAAACTTCTTGTCCAGCGCGCTTTTTGCGGCTGTGATGAAAAAATATCCGCAATGGAAAAGCGGCGATCCCGAACCGCTTTTTCCGCCGGAAGACCGAGCCTGATTTTTCTCCCTTTTTTGTTTTGGAGCGCGCATGCATTTTGGCAGTGACAATACAAGCGGTGCGGCGCCGGAGATTATCGAGGCGCTGGCAAAGGCGGCGGGCGGCTATAGCGCTTCTTATGGCAGCGACGAGATCACGAAACGTGTCGAGGCGCGCCTTGCCGAAATTTTCGAGTGCGAGCTTTCCGCCTTTCTGGTGGCAACGGGCACGGCGGCCAATTCCCTGGCGCTTTCCACTTATGTGCCCCCGCACCGCGCGGTGCTTTGCCATGAAGAAAGCCACATCCATGTGGATGAATGCGGCGCGCCGGAATTTTTCACCCATGGCGCAAAGCTTGTGCCCGTGGGCGGGGAGGCGGGGCGCATCACCCGTGCTGCGCTGGAAGAAGCGCTGACCTTCTGGAGCTCCGGCGGCGTGCACCGCCAGCAGCCCGCGCTTTTAAGCCTGACGCAGCAAAGCGAGGCGGGCACGCTTTACAGTCTCGATGAATTGCGCGCTTTAAGCACCCTTGCGCATGAAAAGGACATGGCCGTTCACATGGACGGCGCGCGCTTTGCCAATGCGCTGGCCGCGCTTGGCTGCACGCCCGCCGAAATGAGCTGGAAGGCGGGGGTGGATGTCCTCTGTTTCGGGGCAACGAAGAACGGCGCGCTCGGTGTCGAGGCGGTGATCTTTTTCGATTCTGAAAAAGCGCGTGATTTTGCCCGTCTGCGCAAACGCGGCGGCCAGCTTTTCTCCAAGGGCCGCTTTCTCGCCGCGCAGATGGAGGCCTATCTGGAAGGGGATCTCTGGCTGCGGCTTGCCCGGCAGGCGAACGAGATGGCTGCGCTGCTTGCCGCGGGTTTTCAGGAAAAGGGCATCGCGCTTGCCTATCCGGCGGAGGGTAATGAGGTCTTCGCGTTTCTTTCGAAAGAGCAGCAGCGGGCGCTTTTCAAGGCAGGCGTGCAGTTCGCGCCCTGGGATATTGCCGGAGAAAACCGGCCGCTTGCCCGCTTCGTTGCCTCTTTTTCCACCGAAAAAGCGGATGTCGAGGCGGTGCTGCGGCTGCTCTAGCCCGTTCTCCCGCTTCGTTCCAGCCTCCTTGCCGCTTGACTCCGGTATGAGAACAAAATAAGAACATAAGGGAATATCGAAAGAGGTAAGCCCATGTCCGGGGAGACCCGCGGCACATCCCGCAGCGCCCTTATGGCGCGGCTTCGGCGGTCTATTGCCGAAATCGAGCAGAGCGTGCCGGTTCTGGAAGAAGCACCGGCTGCCCTGCCGCGTGAGGAAGGGGCGGACCCGGCGCGGCTCATCCTGCGGCCGGGGCTGCATGAGCTTACCGCTTCTTATGAGGATATGAGCGCGGCGCGCGGCTTTGCCTTTGCCGTTCTGGCGGCCCGGCAGAAACATGCCGGGGCCTTGCGCCCTGCCCGGAAGGCCCTGCCGCCTGCCTTTTTATGGGCGATGCGGCTTGAAGAGCGGCGCGAGTTCGGCGCGCCTTATGGGCCGGGGCTTTTGGATGCGGGGTTTTCGCCGGAGCGGCTTCTCACGCTTTATGCGCGCACAAGTCTCGATGTGCTTTGGGCGCTGGAAGAGGGCTTGAAGGCGGGCGCGCTTGCCGGGGCGCTGGGGGAGGTGGGCGATGTCGGGCTCACCGAAAGCCGGCGGCTGTCGCTTTTGGCAGCGGAGCACCGGATGCCCTGCTGGCTCATCCGCCCGCTTGAGCGCAAAGAAGCAAGCGCCGCGCTGACCCGGCTGCGTATCCGCCCGGCACCGAGCGGGCGCCATGTGCATGACCCTGCCGCGCCCGGCGCCGCGCGCTGGCAGGTGGAGCTGGAAAAAGCGAAGGCGGGGCCCATGCCCTTCAGGGTCACGATGGAATGGGATCATGAGACGCATTGTTTCCATATGGTTGCCCCATTGGCCGATCGAGCGCTTCCGGCGGCACCAAAAACGCAAAGCCCGCCTGCGGGAGAGGCCGCCATTCTCCCCCTCGCGCGCACCGGCTAAGGCAAAAGAAGTTCCGCCTTTCGTTTTGACCGTGCAGGAGCAAAGCGCGGTGCGCCTTCATGCGGTGGATGAGAGAGCGGCGCAGCTTGGGCTGACGCGCGGCATGATGCTGACCGACGCCAAGGCGCGGCTGCCCGGTCTTCTTCATGCGCCCGCCGATCTGGAAGGGGACCACGCCGCGCTTCAGGGGCTGGCCGAATGGTGTCTGCGTTACAGCCCTTTCGTGGCGGCAGATGGGGAGGACGGCCTTCTCATCGATGCCACGGGCTGCGCGCATCTTTTCGGCGGGGAAGAGGCGATGCTGGCGCGCATGGAAAGCCAGTTCGCAAAGCTGGGGCTCAAAGCCTATCTCGGCATGGCGCAGACGGTGGGCGCGGCAAGTGCGCTCGCCCGCTTCGGCCCGCCCCGCGCCATCGCCCCGCAAGGGGGCGTCAGCGAAGCGCTCTCCGCCCTGCCCATGGCGGCTTTGCGGCTCGAGCCGCAGGTACTTCTCCTGCTGCAGCGTCTTGGCCTGACCAGGATCGGCCAGCTTTACGCTATGCCGCGCCTGGCGCTTGCCCGCAGGTTCCGCTCGCGCGTTGCCGAAGAGGCGGTGCTTTTCCGTCTCGATCAGGCGCTCGGCCGCCAGCCGGAAAGTTTGAATCCGCTGCATCCCGCCCCGTCCTTCCGCGCCCATGCAGGCTATAGCGAGCCGGTGCAGGATTTGAGTTTTCTGCCGGAAGTGCTGCGCCGTTTGAGCGCGGATTTGAAATCCATGCTGGTGCGCGAAGGGCAGGGCGGCACGCGCTGGACTTTCCGGGCGCTGCGGGTGGACGGGCAGGTGGCGGCGCTTTCTTTGCGCACGGCGCGGCCGGTGCGCGAGGAGGCGCATCTCGCGCGGCTTTTCAAAGAGCGTTTCGAGCAAATGGATCTCGGGCTCGGGGCGGAATATTTCATTCTCTCTGCCGATGAAGCGGTGCCTTTTACGCAAAGCCAGGGCAGCTGGGCGGAGAGTGAGGAAGGGGGGAGCGCGAGCGGGCAGGAAGAGGCGCTGGCCGGGCTCATCGACCGGTTGTCCGTGCGCCTCGGCGCCGAAGCGCTGCGCCTGCAAGGCCCGTGCGAGAGCCATGTGCCCGAGCGCGCGGTGCATAGCCGTCCGGCGCTGGACGGGGCAGGTGTGGCGGACCCCGCATGGTCTCCCTCCATCCCTTCCGCGCCCCTGCGCAGCCCGCCGCCGCGCCCGCTGCGGCCGCTGCGCCTTTTAACGAAACCCGAGCCGATCGAGGTGATGGCGGAAGTGCCGGACGGCCCGCCCATGCATTTCCGCTGGCGCCATGTGCCTCATCAGGTGACGCGCGCCGAGGGGCCGGAGCGGATCGCGCCGGAATGGTGGCGTCTTCAGGACGGCGTCTTTGAAGACGTGCGCGATTATTTCCGCATCGAGGATGTGCGCGGGCGGCGCTATTGGGTGTTCCGCGCCGGGCTCTATCAGGACCGTGCCCAGAATCATGCTTTGCCGGGCGGCGCGCCCTCCTGGTTCCTGCATGGCTTTTTTGCGTGAGGCTTCATGACTTACGCGGAACTTCAGGTTTTAAGCAATTTCAGTTTCCTGGAAGGGGGCAGCCACGCAGAAGAGCTCGCCGCGCGCGCCGCCGAGCTTGGCCTTTCCGCCATCGGCCTTGCCGACCGCAACACGCTCTCGGGTGTGGTGCGCGCCCATGTGGCGGCGAAAGCGCGCGGCCTCAAGCTGCTGGTCGGCGCGCGGCTCGATCTTGAAGATGGGCCGAGCCTGATTTTCTACCCGAAAGACCGTGCCGCTTACGGCCGCCTTTCCCGGCTTTTAACACTCGGCAAGGGGCGGGCGGAAAAAGGCGCCTGCCATCTTTATCTGGAAGACGTTTACGCCCATGCCGAAGGGCAGGTGATCATCATCCTGCCGCCGCCGGTCTGGGACGATGCCTTCGAGGCGCAGCTTGAAGAAATGGCGGCGCAGCTGTGCGCGCTTCAAGGGGAGCCGGCCTTTCTTGCGCTTTCCTATCTTTACCGGGGCAATGATAAGGCGCGCCTTGCCGCCCTTTCGGCGCTTGGCGCGCGCTGCGGCTTGCGTCTCCTTGCCACGAATGATGTGCTTTATCATGTGCCGGAGCGCCGCCCGCTTGCCGATGTGCTGGCTGCCATCCGGCTCGGCTCAACGGTTGCCAAGGCCGGCTTCCGCCTCGAGGGTAATGCCGAGCGGCATTTGAAAAGCCCTGCCGAAATGGCCCGGCTTTTTAAAGGCTATGAGGAAGCTCTGGCTGCGGCGCAGGAAATTGCCGACCGCTGCACCTTCTCACTCGATGAGCTGCGCTATGAATACCCGGAAGAGCCGGTGCCGGAGGGCAAAGACGCGCAAAGCCATTTGGAGAATCTTGTCGAGGCGGGCGCCCAGCGCATTTACGAAGGCGCGGTGCCGGAGAACGTGTGCGCCGTCCTCAAGCGCGAGCTTGCTCTCATCGCCAAGCGCGACTATGCGCCTTACTTTCTGACCGTGCATGACATTGTCAGCTTTGCGCGTAGTCAGGGCATTTTGTGCCAGGGGCGCGGCTCGGCGGCGAATTCCGCCGTCTGTTACTGTCTCGGCATCACCGCCATCGACCCGGTGGATATGGACCTGCTTTTCGACCGCTTCATCAGCGAAGCGCGCACCGAGCCGCCCGATATCGATGTCGATTTCGAACACGAGCGGCGCGAGGAAGTCATTCAATATATCTACCGGCGCTATGGGCGCATGCGCGCGGGCATTGCCGCGACGGTGATTTCCTACCGCTCCCGCTCCGCCGTGCGCGAGGTAGGCAAAGCCATGGGGCTCAGCGAAGACGTGACGGGCGCGCTGGCCGGCACGGTCTGGGGCTCTTATGGCGGGCAGAGCTTCAAGCCCGAGCGGGTGGCCGAAGCCGGGCTCGATCCAAACGATCCCTATCTGCGCCGCACGCTTGAGCTTGCCCATGAATTGCAGGGCTTTCCCCGCCATCTTTCCCAGCATGTGGGCGGTTTCGTGCTCACGCGCGGCCCGTTATGCGAGAGCGTGCCCATCGGCAATGCGGCGATGGAGGAGCGCACGTTTGTCGAATGGGATAAGGACGATCTCGATGCGCTCGGCATTTTGAAAGTGGATGTGCTGGGGCTCGGTATGCTCACCTGCATCCGCAA
Source organism: Tepidicaulis marinus (assembly GCF_000739695.1). Lineage (GTDB taxonomy): Bacteria > Pseudomonadota > Alphaproteobacteria > Parvibaculales > Parvibaculaceae > Tepidicaulis > Tepidicaulis marinus. Next base: position 55,702 of record NZ_BBIO01000016.1, on the reverse strand, counting down.
ATGTTTCGATCTCATCGAAGAGCATTATGGCGAGCGCTGGACGCTGGCGAGCGTTCCGACGGAAGAGCCGGCGGTTTACGACATGATCTGCAAGGCAGATACGGTCGGCGTTTTCCAGATCGAAAGCCGCGCGCAAATGAGCATGTTGCCGCGCCTCAAGCCCCGCACGTTTTACGACCTCGTCATCGAGGTCGCGATCGTGCGGCCCGGCCCCATTCAGGGCAACATGGTCCATCCCTATCTTCGGCGGCGCAGCGGCAAGGAAGAAGTCAAGATAGAAGGCCCGGCTCCCGAGCATGGCGATCCGGAGGAATTGCGCCGGGTGCTCAACAAGACGCTCGGCGTGCCGCTTTTCCAGGAACAGGCGATGAAGATCGCCATTGTGGCGGCGAAGTTTACCTCCGATGAGGCGAATGAGCTGCGCCATGCCATGGCGACGTTCCGCCGGCGCGGCACGATCGGCACCTTGCGGGAGAAATTCATCAGCCGGATGATCGAGCGCGGCTATCCGCCCGATTTTGCGGAGCGCTGTTTCAAGCAAATCGAGGGGTTCGGCGATTACGGCTTTCCGGAAAGCCATGCGGCGAGCTTTGCCAAGCTTGTTTATGTTTCCTCCTGGCTGAAACATTTTTATCCGGAGGTTTTTGCCTGCGGGCTGTTGAATGCGCAGCCCATGGGGTTCTATGCGCCTGCGCAAATCGTCTCTTGCGCGCGTGATCACGGGGTGGAGGTGCGCCCGGTCGATATCAATCACAGCGATTGGGACAATAGGCTCGAGCCTTTGGAAGGCATGCGCCATGCGCTGCGCCTTGGCATGCGGCAGGTAAGCGGGCTCAGCGAGGAACATGCCAGAGCGCTGATTTCCGCGCGCCGGGAAGGCTTTGCGGATCTGCGCGATTTACGCGCTCTTTCCGATGTGCCTGTTGCGGCGCTGGAGAAACTTGCGGCGGCGGATGCCTTCCGTTCCATGGGGCTCGACCGGCGCCAAGCGCTTTGGGAAGTGCGGGCGCTGAAAACCGAAAAGCCGCTGCCGCTTTTCGCCCATGCCAAGACGCGCGACGAGGGCGAGGAAAAGGCCGCCGTGCCGCTGCCGGTCATGGGATTGCCCGAGCATGTGGTGGCCGACTATCAGACCCTGCGCCTCTCGCTGAAAGCGCATCCGCTTTCTTTTTTACGGCCCATTTTGGAGGAGCGGAAAATCCATTCCTCGGTGCGGCTCGAAAAGACGGCGGACGGCAAATATGTCGAAGTGGCGGGCGTCGTTCTGGTGCGCCAGCGCCCCGGCGGCGGCAAGGCGATTTTCGTGACGCTGGAAGATGAGACCGGCATCGTCAATTGCGTGATCTGGGCGCGGGTGTTCGAGCGCTACCGGCGCATCGTTATGGGCGCGCGCATCATGAAAGTGCGCGGGCGTTTGCAAAAGCAGGAAGGCGTCACCCATGTAGTGGCCGAACAGATGGAAGACTGGACGGATCTTCTGGGCGAGCTCATGGGTCCCGACCCGGCGGAAATGCGCCCCATACCCGCCCAAAGCCGGGCGGGCGGGCATCCGCGCAATCAGCGCATCATGCCGGGTTCGCGCGATTTCCATTGACGGCGCGGATGCGCAGCACGGTGTGCGGGTCGCCGTAGTCCTGCCGGGCGATCGTTTCGAGTTTTAAAAACCGGTTATGAACGGCAAGGCAGCCTTCCCAAAGCCGGACCCAGGCCTCATAGGCTTCATGAGGTACATTCTCGCGCCCGCGCATCAGCCGCCAGCCATCGAGGTGTAAAAAGAGCGCGCCGTCTTTTTCTTCCCATGAAAGCTTATCGTCCTGCGCGCCCGCCATGCGCTCCATGAAACGGGCAAAGGCGGCGGGGCTGTCATCTTCTTCCGCCAGGCCCATCAGGCTTTGCAGCTCGCGGTAAAATTGCCGGCCGATCAACGCTGCGGCATGACCTGCAATATCGCGCGCCTCCGCCGGGCCGATCAGGGCGCAGAGCTCATTGAGCCCGGTTTTGATATATTCCATCGCATAATTGCGGTTCGCTTTGATAAGCCGGGCGGGCGGCCAGCTTGTCGCGTCGAGGCCCGGCGCCTTGCCGGGATCGAAAGGCGGGGCGGTCTCCCCCGGCGCAAATTGCAGGCGCTCATCGGGCGCAAGCTCGCGGCCGAATTCCTTGAAATATCCGGCAAGGCCGTATTGGCCCGTCATATCTTCGCTGACGCAGACAAAGCCGAGGCGCGGATTGTTCAATGAGACGCCGTTATGCCCGTACCAGCCTTCCAGGAAGCCGCGGCTCACTTCGACCGGCAAGCCGCAAAGCGCGGTGCCCTGAAACATCCAGCGGGGATGGCAAAAATGCACCCAGGCCTTGGTGTCGCTTTCGGGAATGAATTCGACCTCCACCCCGCCGACGGAGTTCGAGAGATAGTGATATTGCGCGGCGGCCACGGCATCGGGCAGATGGGTGAGGCCCAGCTTGTCGAAGCTCGATTTGAATTTTTCCAGATGCTGGCGGCGGAAGAGGCGGAAGGTCCATTTTCCCGCAACTTCCGCGCCTTTGCGCAACGTCAGATGCAGCATCAGGCCGGTGAACCAGGCATGATAGAGCGTGGCGGCGGCCTTGATCGCCGCTTCCGGCGTTTCGGGCGCGCGCTTTTCGTTCAGAATGCGGGCGAAGGGATTGACTGGCATGGCGTTTCCTTTTTTGCCAGCCTACCCATAATTGCCGCCGGGCAAAATCCCGCAGATGCTTTGCGGGCGCCTTACCAGTTTTCCTTGAAGGGCCGCAGGTCGAGTTCGTGGGTCCAGGCGCTGCGCGGCTGTTCATGTAAAGCCCAGAAAGCCTCGGCAATCGCATCGGGTTCCAGCGCGCCGTCATCGCCCAGCTTGTCGAGATAGGCCTGGAAGCGCGAGCGGGCCATCTCCCCGTTGATCACGCCGTCGATCACGACATGGCCGATATGAAGACCTTGCGGGCCGAACTCGCGCGCCATGGATTGCACCATGTTGCGCAGCGCGGCTTTGGCGGACGCGAAATGCGCGAAATTGGCTTTGCCGCGCAGTGAGCCCGAGGCGCCGGTGAAAAGAATGGAGCCATGCCCGCGCGGCAAAAGGCGGCGCACTGCCTCCTGGCCGACATGAAACCCGCCGAGGCAGCCGACGCGCCAGAACTCTTCGAAGCGTTCCGGCGTCAGCTCCATGAAGGGAATGATGGCGTTATTGCCGGCATTATAAAGAACGGCCTCGAGCTCCCCGAGTTTTTCGGCGGCATCGAAAGCGCGGGCCACCTCGTCGGGGCGCGTCACATCGGCAATGGCCGTTGCCGCCTTGCCGCCGCCTTCGGTAATGCTTTCGGCGGCCTTGTCCAGTTTTTCTTGGGTGCGCCCGGCAAGGAGCACGTTCATGCCTTCCTTTGCGAATTTGCGCGCGAGCGCCGCGCCCAGCCCTTGCACCGCGCCGACGCCGAAAATAATGGCCACTTTCCCGCTCATGCCGTCCTCCCGTTTTGTTCTATCTGGCGTATCCGCCATATCCGGCGGAAATCTTCAGATTGGTTTTCCCATTCCGCGCCGCTGCCCTCTATATAAGAAGCTCTGGCGGATTTTTTCAGTCACGCTTGTTTGATGAGGTTCCATGACACGCAGCGCCCTTGCTCTTATTCATGTCGGGTTCGAAGATGCCGGGCTCCTCGCGCCCGTTTTGGAAGAGCGCGGCATTGCGCTGTCCTATGTAGATGTGCCGATGGGCGGGCTTAAAGGGCTCGATCCTTTGGCGCCCGATCTGCTGCTTGTTCTCGGCGGGCCGATCGGTGTTTACGAGGAAGAGGATTATCCCTGGCTTGCCGAAGAAACCGGTTTCATCAAAGCGCGGCTTGCGGCGCAAAAGCCGGTGCTCGGCATCTGCCTTGGCGCGCAGCTCATGGCCAAAGCGCTCGGCGCGGATGTGCGCCCCGGCCGGAGAAAAGAAATCGGCTGGGCGCCTATCGAGCTGACGGCAGAAGGGGCTGGCTCGCCGCTTTCCCATGTGAGCGGAGAGATAACGCCCGTCCTTCACTGGCACGGCGATATTTGCGATCTGCCGGAAGGGGCGGTGCGGCTCGCCTCGACGCCGCTTTGTCCGGTGCAGGCGTTTTCAATCGGCACTCATGCGCTCGGCCTGCAATTTCATCTGGAAGCCTGCGGCGCCCCGCTCGAGCGCTGGTTCGTCGGGCATACGGGCGAGATCAATGCGACGGAAGGTGTAAGCGTTCAGGGCCTGCGCGCCGACACGGCGAAATATTCGCCCGTGCTCGAACGGCAAGGACGGCTGGCGCTTGGCGCGTTTTTCGATGGCGCGGGGCTTTGAACCCAAGTTTTGAGACTTAAGCCTTAAGGCCGGATCGCCCAGAGGTCGTATTCGTCGGCATGTTCGACACGTACTTGAACGATGTCACCGGGTTTGACGTCCGTGTCCCCGTTCAAAAAGACATTGCCGTCGATTTCCGGCGCATCCGCTTTGGAGCGGGCAATCGCGCCTTCGCCGTCCACCTCATCGACAATGACGTCGATCATGGTGCCGACCTTGCGGGCAAGGCGCTTGGCGCTGATTTCCTGCTGGGTCTGCATGAAGCGTTCCCAGCGCGCCTGTTTCACCTCTTCGGGCACCGCGCCTTCCAGTTCGTTGGCCGCGGCCCCCTCCACGGGCTCATATTTGAAGCAGCCCACCCGGTCGAGTTCGGCTTCCTTCAGCCAATCGCAGAGGAAGTCCACATCTTCTTCCGTCTCGCCCGGAAAGCCGACAATGAAGGTGGAGCGGATGGCGAGGTCGGGGCAGATCTCGCGCCATTTGGCGATCCGGTGCAGCACCTTTTCCTGATTGGCCGGCCGGCGCATGGCTTTGAGCACCTTGGGGCTTGCGTGCTGGAAAGGGATGTCGAGATAGGGAAGGATTTTCCCTTCCGCCATGAGCGGCAGAAGATCGTCCACATGCGGGTAAGGATAGACGTAATGCATCCGCACCCAGATGCCGAGCTCGCCCAGCGCGTCTGCCAGGTCGGTAATATGGGCGCGCCGTTCCTTGCCGCGCCAGCTGCTTGCCGCATAGCCGATATCGAGGCCATAGGCGCTGGTGTCCTGGGAGATCACCATCAGCTCCTTCACCCCCGCTTTGGCAAGGCGCTCGGCTTCGGTGAGCACATGGGCGGCGGGCCGGCTCATGAGATCCCCGCGCAGGCTCGGAATGATGCAGAAGGAGCAGCGGTGGTTGCAGCCTTCGGAAATCTTCAAATAGGCGTAATGGCGCGGGGTGAGCTTGATCCCCTGCTCGGGCACGAGATCGATGAAGGGTTCGGGCGCGGGCGGCACGGCTTCATGCACGGCGGCGACCACGGCTTCATATTGATGCGGGCCGGTAACGGCGAGAACGCCTGGATGCGTATCGCGGATTGAGGCTTCGTCGCCGCCCATGCAGCCCGTCACGATGACGCGGCCGTTTTCGGCCAGCGCCTCGCCGATCGCCGAAAGCGATTCCGCCTTGGCGCTATCGAGAAAGCCGCAGGTGTTGACGATCACGGCGTCGGCCCCGTCATAGGTCGGGGAGACTTCATAGCCTTCGGCGCGCAGGCGCGTGAGAATGCGTTCGGAATCCACCAGCGCTTTCGGGCAGCCGAGGCTCACAATGCCGATCTTCGGGGCGCTCGCCAGGCGGCGCGGGGCGGTGGGGGTCAAGGTCTCGCTCATGGGCGCCTATCTACGCCAAAAGCGCCGTCTGTTCCAGCGGCATAAGGCCTCACGAAAAAGCCGCCCCTCCGGTTTCCGGAAGGAGCGGCGTTTTTGGCGGTTTTCCGGCGCTTTAGGCCGGAAGGTTTAAGCGGCTTTGCGCTGCATCTGATAGCGGATCGGCAGGTGCTTCAGGCCGCTGACGAAATTCGCCTGCACCCAGGAAGGCTCGCCGGCGAGCTCCACATGGTCGAGGCGGGGCAGAAGCTCGCTGAAGAGCGCCTTGATCTCCATGCGCGCCAGATGCATGCCGAGGCACAGATGCGCGCCATGGCCGAAGGCGGCATGTTTGTTGGGCTTGCGCTCGATATCGAAGGTGAAGGGGTTCTCGAAGACGTCCTCGTCCCGGTTCGCGGAGGGATAGCACATCAAAAGAGAGTCGCCCTTTTTGATCTTCTTGCCGCGCAGCTCATAGTCCTGCGTCGCGGTGCGGAAGAAGTGTTTGACCGGCGTCACCCAGCGGATTGCTTCTTCGATGGCGCTGGGCAGGAGGCTGAGATCGGCTTTCAGCTTTGCCATCTGATCCGGGTTCTGCAAAAGCGCCAGAAGAAGGCCTGCCGTCGAAGACGAAGTCGTGTCATGGCCGGCGGTGGCCACGATGATGTAATAGCCCATGGCGTCGATATGGTTGATGGGCTCGCCATGCACCGTGGCATTGGCGATGACGCTGGCCACATCGTCGGTCGGGTTGGCGCGGCGGTCTTCGGTTATCTTCGTGAAGTAGTTGAAGAAGTCGGTGATGACATTGGTGTCGAACATGGCCTGTTTTTCGTCGCGCTGCATGTCCGGATCGGAGGAGCCGAACAGCTCCTGCGTCAGTTTCAGCATCAGCGGCTCATCCTCGCGCGGCACGCCCAGAATGTTCATGATCACGCGCAGCGGGTACCAGACGGCGACGTCGGTGACGAAATCGCATTCCCCGCCAAGCCCTTCCATCTTGTCCACGAATTCCTTGGAAAGGCTGGCAAGCGCGCCGTCCATCTTTTTCAGATTGGGCTGCATGAACCAGGATTGGGTCAACGCGCGCAGCACCCGGTGATCGGGATCGTCCATCTGCACGAGCGAGCGGATGGCGATATGGCTGCCGCCGGTAAATTCCAGCACATCCGCTTCCTGCTGGCGGGTGAGCAGGGTGGTGCGCGGGTCGTTCAGGAAAATGTCGGACTGGCGTTCGATTTCCAGAATGTCGGCATGTTTCGTCACGGCCCAGAAGGGACGGTATTCGTCGGGCTCGGTCCAGTGCACCGGGTCTTCCCGGCGCAGCTCGGCATAGATTTCATGCAGCCGGTTTTCTTTCCCGAAGGTTCTCGGGTCCACCATTTCATTGTCGAGTGCGCGGTCCGCCATTCTTGCATCCTCCCCTGGGCACGATCCGTTCGTCCGGTCTGCGCCGGTATTTGTAACTTGTCACTTGGTCAATAACATGACCGATCCGGCGCTCTTTGCCAAGGGGGTGCGGGGCGGGGGAAATCCCGCGCGTTTCGCGCCCGCCGATGCAAGATGCGACGCGGGCCAAAACTGGCAAGGGGCTTGCGATGCTCTCTCCAAACCCTGCTATGGAGGCCCGAATTGATGAGCATGCTTGACCTATTCTTCGTCGAAGACCTTTCCGAAACCGCAGAAAACCCTGCAAATCCGGGCGCTCCCAAACCCCGCAGCCAGGTCCGGCTCATCGGCCGGGAGCAGGCACGGACTGCCGTCTGGGCACATATTGCCGGGCGCTATGATGTCCGGGCGCTGCCGGCGTCCCATCTGGCCGTTCTTGCCGATCATTTGGCCGCGGCCGAGCTCATTTCCCCGGTCCTTCATGCCGCGCTTCTGCGCGGCGGCGAGCTTTGCGGGACGGGCGCCCATGAGCAGGGGGAAGACGCGCCCGTCGATTGGGTCAAGAGCTGGCAAAAGGCGCTGGAAGAAGGCGGACTGGACATGCGGGACCGCCAGGCGCTGGGCGAGGCGCTTTCCATCGTGCTGCGTCTTGAGGTTATGCGGCTGATGCAGGGCTAAGCACCGGCCTTGCGTTCCTCCGCGTGACCCTCTGGACAGGCCGAAATGCCGGATGGGTGGCGCGGGGGGCGGGTCTGTGCCAGCATCGCACCCGATTCACCGGCAAGAGCCTTCCCGCACCTCGGGCGCGCAGGCGGCGTGCAGGCTCGGCCGGTCGGCGTTGAACGGGTAAGGCGAGGATGCGATGCGGAAAGCCACTGGGGGATTGGCGGCAATTGCTTTTGGTTTGGGGTTTGCCGGGCTTGTGGCCGCGCCGATTGCGCTTGTCGCGCATTTGAAGGAAGGCCTGCCTGAAGCGGTGCGCGAGAAATCCGTCCTTTCTCATGCCCGCGCCTTGCAGCGGCGCATTGTTACGCTCGACAGCCATGTGGATATTCCCCCCGATTACACAAAAGTGCCCGAGCACGATCCCGGCCGCCTGACGGGCATGCAGGTCGATCTGCCCAAGATGCACCGGGGCGGCATGGATGCGGCTTTCTTCATTGTCTATGTGGGCCAGGGCCCGCGCACGCCGGAAGGCTATGAAGCGGCCAAAGACGCCGCGCTTTTGAAATTCACCGCCATCCGCCGCATGGCCGAAGAGCTTTATCCGGATGAAATCGAGCTGGGGGTGCGGGCGCAGGATGTGGCGCGCATTCATGCCAGCGGCAAGAAAGCTGCGCTGATCGGTATCGAGAACGGCTATGTGATCGGCAAGGACATTTCTCTTCTTGAGAAATATTACGATCTCGGCGCCCGCTACATGACGCTCGCCCATATCGGCCATAATGATATTTGCGACAGTTCCATTCCGCTTTCCCATCTTGGGGACGCGGAAATCGAGCATGGCGGGCTCAGCGCCTTCGGGCGCGAAGTGGTGGCCGAGATGAACCGGCTCGGCATGATGGTCGATGTTTCCCATATTTCCCGCGACGCGATGATGGAGGCGCTGCGCGTTTCCGCCGCGCCCGTCATTGCCTCTCATTCGGCGGTCTCGGTGCTCGGCAATCATCCGCGCAATCTTTCCGATGAGCAGATGGAAGCCTTGGCGCGCACCGGCGGGGTGATGCAGGTCGTTGCTTTTTCAGCCTATGTGAAGGTGGATGCGGCGCGCGCCGCCGAAGAGCGCGGGCTGCGCAGCCGTGTTGCGCGGGCTGCGGGGGATGCGCATTTCAGCTATATCAAGCACGGCAAGTTGCCTGCTTTCGTCAATGGCATGAAGGAAATCGGTCAGCGCTATGACCGCGCGAGCCTTGAAGAATTCGTCGATCATATCGACCATGCGGTGAAGGTCATGGGCATCGACCATGTCGGCATTTCCTCGGACTTCGGCGGCGGCGGCGGCGTGAAGGGCTGGGACAATGCGGCCGAAACCGTCAATGTCACCGCCGAGCTTATCCGCCGCGGTTATTCGGATGCGGACATCGAAAAGCTTTGGGGCGGCAATCTGCTGCGTGTTTGGGGCGAGGTGGAAGAAGTTGCCATGCGGCTTGCCGAGCGCCAGGAAGCAGGTGCCGATGCGCAGACGGGCGAGGAGGATTTCTTGCCGGAGGAGGAAAGCATCGCCCCTGCCGAACATGCGCTGGGGCCTAATGGCGGCTGAACAGGTTATTTAACCTCTGCGGCGGCGCGGTTCATCCACGAAGAAAAGCACGAGCAAGAGCGCGGCCGCCTGGCAGGCCATGGCCACGGCAAAAACGCTTTCGAAGGTGCCGCTTGAGGCGAGCACGCCGCCAAAGGCCGGACCTGCGGCCATCATCGCCCAGGTGGCCGAATTCGACACCGCGATGCGCATGGGCAAGTCCTCGCGCGCGCCGAATTCCAGCACCAGATTTTGCGAGGCGATCTGCCAGCCGCCGAAACCCGCGCCCAGCCCGCCAAAGGCAATCGAAACAAGCCAGATCCCTTCAGCGCCGATCAGGAGCAGCGTCGAGGCGACCCAGAGCCCGAGCGAGGCGATAAAGACAAGCCGGTTGCCCGTGCGGTCGGCCAGCGCGCCCCAGGCAAGGTTCGTTGCCGTTTGCGTCAGCAAAAATGCGATGGAAAGAATACCGACAATATAGCCGGACAGGCCGATGCGCTGGCCCGCATAAAGCACGTAAAACGGCACGGCGATGGTGCCGAGGGCGGAAAGCGCGCGGGCGAGAAAGAATTTCGTATAGGCCGGGTCCGCCTTCAGCATGGCGGGCAGCTCTTTCAGGCGGCTGGCGAATTTCGACTGGCTGCGCACCACCGGCGGTTCCGGCTCGCGCACGAAAAGCAGCATCAAGAGCCCGGCGCTCGTCATGGCGAAGGCAACGAGGAAGGTGGCCGAATAGCCATTGCCGAGCGCATTCGTCTCCACGAAATAAGAGCCGCCGAAATAGGCGACCGCCGAAGCCGTAATGCCGGCCAGGAAATTGCGCAGGCCCGTCAGCCGTCCGCGCCGCGCTACCGGAATGACCTTGGAGAGGAGGTAATTGAACATCACCGCCTGCATGCCGTTGAAAAAGCCGAACAGTCCGAGGAACAGCGTTGCGGCGGCGAGGGCGTAGTCGCTTGAAAGAAACAGCCCGCTCAGCGCCAGGCCGAGCACCTGAAGGCGCATCAGCGCGCCGGTGACGAAGCCCACAGGCAGCACGCGCTTGCGGTGCTCGATCAAGGTCGCGCCGAAAACCGAGGACAGCGCGGCGCCGAGATATTGCGCGGCAAGGGCGAGGCCGACGGCGATTTCGGAGCCTGAGAGCAAATAGATATAGGCGGGCACGAAGGTGGGCGCATGGACGAGGCGGAAGCCCGTTTGCCCCAAAAGCCCGTGCACGAGATGGGCGGCGTAATTGCGCGGCAGATCGCGCCAGACCTGCGCTTCATAGGCCGCTTCGGCTTCCTCGAGCGCGGCGGGACTTGCGGCGGCAGGGGGCAAGGAACTCATGGACGGGGCGACTCGCGGATTTGTTATCGGGCGGCAGTCTATGCGTCTTCGTTTGAAAATGCACCCGCCGGTTCATTTGTGTTTCAAGAGATTGGCTGGTGTTTTATGCTGCCGTTCCCTTGCGATCGCGGCCTGGAGGCACAATTTACGTCAGGAGAATGGGGTAATTACCCCATTTTTGCTGGACCGCCGGGCTGGCTCTGTGTCAGGTTTCCGGCACGCATATCGCTCTGTTCCGGTTTCCCCGGTGCCTGAAGGAAAAGCAATAGCGGGCGCTTGAAAAGCGGACAGGCCAGAGCCATCGTAACCAGCCAAATATCAGTCTGAGCTGGGCAAAGCCCAACAAGACCCAGCAGGGACGGCATCACACGGAGGACGAGATGAAGGACTGCCGCAAATTTTATATCAATGGCCAGTGGGTCGATCCCGTAACGGCGAACGATTTCGACGTCATCAACCCGGCGACCGAAGAGCCTTTCGCGAAGATCAGCCTCGGCAGCGCCGCCGATGTGGACAAGGCCGTCGCCGCCGCGAAAGAAGCCTTCAAGACCTATTCGCGCACGACCCGCGAAGAGCGCATGGCGCTGCTTCAGAAGATCATCGAGGTTTATCAGAAGCGTTATGACGATATCGTCACGACGATTTCCGAGGAAATGGGCGCGCCGCTCTGGCTCTCCAAAGCCGCGCAGGCGGCAACCGGCCTTGGCCACCTCGCCAAGACGCTGGAAATCCTCAAAGATTACGAATTCGAAGAAGACCGCGGCGCCACCCGCATCGCCAAAGAGCCGATCGGTGTGTGCGGTTTCATCACGCCGTGGAACTGGCCGGTCAACCAGATCATTTGCAAGGTCGCCCCGGCGCTGGCCGCAGGCTGCACCATGGTGCTGAAACCTTCCGAAGTCGCCCCGCTCAATGCGCATATCCTGGCCGAGATTTTCGATGAAGCCGGTGTGCCGAAAGGCGTCTTCAACCTCGTTGATGGCGACGGTATGGGTGTCGGCGTTCCGCTTTCCTCGCATCCGGATGTGGACATGGTCTCCTTCACCGGTTCCACCCGCGCGGGCATCGCGGTCGCAAAGAACGCAGCCGACACGGTCAAGCGCGTGGCGCAGGAACTGGGCGGCAAGTCGGCCAATGTCATTCTAGAAGATGCCGACCTGCAGAAAGCCGTGTCCGGCGGCGTCATGAGCATGATGACGAATTCGGGCCAGTCCTGTAACGCCCCGAGCCGTATGCTCGTGCCGGCCAGCCGCCACGACGAGGCGGTGGAAATCGCCCGTGCAACCGCCGAGCAGGTCAAGCCCGGCGATCCGACCGCCGAAGGCACGACGATCGGCCCGGTTGTCAGCGAGACCCAGTTCAACAAGATCCAGGATCTCATCCAGAAGGGCATCGACGAAGGTGCGCAGCTTGTGGCTGGCGGCGTCGGCCGTCCGGACGGGCTGAACAAGGGTTACTATGTGCGCCCGACCATCTTCGCCAATGTCACCAACGACATGACGATTGCACGCGAGGAAATCTTCGGCCCGGTTCTCACCATCCTGCCTTACAAGGATGAGGCCGAGGCGATCGAGATTGCCAATGACACGGTCTACGGCCTTTCCGGCTATGTTTCCGGTGAGCCGGAACATGCCCGTAAAGTCGCCGCGCAGCTGCGCACCGGCAATGTGCATATCAATGGCGCAGGTCCCGATTTCGGCGCGCCGTTCGGCGGCTACAAGCAGTCGGGCAATGGCCGCGAATGGGGCGATCACGGGTTCGAGGAGTTCCTCGAAGTCAAAGCCATGCTGGGTTACACGGCGGCCTAAAGCATCGCCTGAGGCATCGGGCAGAGCAAACGAAACGGCCCCCTTTTATAGGGGGCCGTTTTTGTTTGGCGGTGCTTTTTGAAGCCGGTTTAGAGCCCGACAAAAGGTTGCATGGCCCGGGCGATCCAGCCTTTGAATTTCAGCGGGCGGTCGGTCAGCGCCAGGCAGATACATTCCTCGCCTTCATCGATGATGAGGTCGTGGGTGTGGCTGTCATTGGTTTCTTCCACATCGCCCGGCCCGTAGCTGCCGAAAGCATCGTGGAAACTGCCCTTCAGCACCAGTGTCAGTTCCGTGCCCTCATGGGTGTGTTCGGGGATTTTTACCCCGGGCTGGGCGCGCAGCATCCAGAGCGTCTGGCCTTCGCCGTTTTGCCAGAGGCGCACTTTCTTCATGCCGGGGCCAAGGTAAGACCATTTCATCCGGTCGACATCGCCGCCCGCATAGTCCTGCAGCACGGCGGGCATGACGCCGCCGGTTTGGCGCGCCTGTACGCCGTGGGTTTGCTGCTTTTCAGCCGGCGGTTCCATTTGCGCCGTCTCGAGCGCGGCCAGCAGCGAGGCGCGGGCATCGGCCCGCAGCGCGGCCTTCGGGGCGCGCTCAAGAACGGCGGCACCCAGCGTTTCGGCCAGTGCCAGGTCCGCTGCCGCGCCGGGCACGAAAGAAAGGCAGGTGCGTGCGAACACGGCCTCGCCTTCGCTCAAAGTGCCGCTCGCCAATCCCACCAGCCACTCGTCGCCCAAGCGGTGCTTGGGGCCGGTTTCCAGGGTTTTGGGTGGTGCAACGTTCATCTGTGGGACTCCAACACGTCTCGCAATCTGGCAAATGCCAGTCTTATCCTCGATTTGATGGTGCCGAGAGGTACGCCCAGTTCCTCGGCGATTTCACTGTGTGTTTTACCGTCGATAAAGGCCATTTGGATCACTTCTGCTTGTGCCGCAGGCAAATCCGCCATGGCGGCGGCGACACCTTGGGCAAGCTCGCTTTGGCTGATCTCGTCTTCGGCGGTGCCCTCGCTCACCTGCTCGGCTTCCGGGCAAGTGTCGATATCGACCATGACCCGCTCGCGGCGTTTGGCGTCGATGAAACGGTTGCGGGCGATGGTGTAGATCCAGGTGCTGGCCGCCGCTTTTGCCGGGTCGTATTGCTTGGCCTTGCGCCAGACGGTCAGCATCACGTCCTGCACCAGATCGTCCGCCTCGCCGTCCGTGCAGCCTTTCTGGAGGAGGAAATATTTCAGCCTCGGGCCGAAATGGTCGAAAACCTGCAAAAAGGCGCCGCGGTCCGCCTGCGCCGCAATCCGGCTGAGGCAATCGTTGAGCGCGCCGGTATCGAGTTCGCTTGCCTGCATCTTGCTCATGCGCGAAACCTTCGGCCTGCGCCGTGGCGGCGCGGCCAGATGTCCAGAGCCTCCGGCCAAAGGCCAGATGCTTTCGGTGCCGGTCTCGAATGCAAGGTTTGCACGCATGTACCTCGTACGGGAAAGCCGTGTGGACGGATCACCCTAAAGCAAATTGTAGCGATTGCTAAATATGGCCTGGGATGCGGCTTGCCAATGCGGCAGCGGGGCGCATTGATCCGCCCGGCCCGGGGGCGCGTAAGAGGAGGTAATGAATGATGTGAGGAAATTTATGACCCGTCCCCTTGGTTCCGTTACCGGTGTGCCCTTCACCGATATGCCCCCCGCTAAAACACCCTCCCGGAAAATCGCAGTCATCGGCTCGGGCATTTCCGGCCTGTCCGCCGCCTGGCTGCTTTCCAAAGGCCATGAGGTCACGCTCTTCGAAAAGGACACCCGCCTTGGCGGACACGCCAATACGGTCGATCTGGCGCTGGGGCAAGAACATGTGCCGGTCGATACCGGTTTCATCGTCTATAATGAGCTCAACTATCCCAATCTGGTCAAACTTTTCGCGCATCTGGACGTGCCGACGAAGGCCAGCAACATGTCCTTTGCCGCGTCGCTGGAAAACGGCGCCTTCGAATATTCCGGCTCGGGCATCAAAGGGCTCTTCGCCGACCGGCGCAATATGCTGCGCCCGCGCATGTGGCGGATGATCCGGGATATCATGAAGCTTTACCGGGCAGGGCCGCGCCTTTCCGGCGATCTGTCCCTTGCCGAACAGCCGCTGGGCGCCTTCCTTGAAGCCCATGGGTATTCGCGTTCCTTTCAGCGCGATCATCTTTTGCCCATGTGCGCGGCGATCTGGTCCTTGCCGGTCGAGCAGGTGGAACAATATCCCGCCCTTGCCTTTTTGCGCTTCTTTGAAAATCACGGCTTGATGCGGGTCAAGGACCGGCCTCTTTGGCGCACGGTTGCGGGCGGCTCGCGCAGCTACGTCACCGCATTGGCCGGTGACATGCAGGCCGATATCCGGCTCGGTGCGCGGATCGCGCAGGTTCGGCGCGCGGCGGACGGCGTCCTGATTCATATGGAAGAGGGGAGCACGGAACGCTTCGATGAGGTGGTTTTTGCCTGTCATAGCGATCAGGCGCTCGCTCTTCTTGGCGATGCAAGCGGCCAGGAGCGCGCCATACTCGGCGCCTTTCCCTATCAGAAGAATATCGCCTATCTTCATAGCGATACACGCTTCATGCCGGCCAACCGGAAAGTCTGGTCGAGCTGGAACTATATTGGGGGGGAGGGCGAGGCCGTTTGCGTGACTTATTGGATGAACCAATTGCAATCGCTGCCCACCGCCACGCCGGTTCTCGTGACGCTCAATCCGGGCACCGCGCCGCGCGCGGAGCAAGTGTATGGGCGTTTCGAATATGATCACCCGGTTTTCAACCGTCATGCGCTGCGCAATCAGCGCATGCTCTGGCAGCTTCAAGGGGTGCGCAACACCTGGTTCTGCGGGGCTTATTTCGGCGCAGGCTTTCATGAAGACGGGCTGCAGGCGGGCCTTGCGGTGGCCGAGCAGCTTGGCGGCGTGAGGCGGCCGTGGCATCTCGACAATCCCTCAAGCCGGCTCTTGCTGCCGCCTGAAGCTTTGGTACCGCTCCGGCAGGCGGAGGCGGCATGAGCGAGGCATTTTCCAGCGCGCTTTACGATGCCGCGGTCATGCACCGCCGTTTCGTGCCGCGCGCGCATGGATTTTCCTACAAGGTCTTTTACGGGCTTTTCGATCTCGATGAATTGCCCCGCCTCGATAAGGCGCTGCGTTTCTTTTCGCTGGGAAAACGCAATCTTTTCTCCTTCTATCCGCAAGATCACGGGAACGGGCGGGACACGGATCTGCGCGGCTGGGCGGAAAGCGTGCTGCGCGGCTGCGGGCAGAGCGAGGCGCCGGCGCGCATTCTCCTTCTCGCGCATCCGCGCATGTTGGGCTTTGCCTTCAACCCGCTCAGTATTTTTTATTGTTTCGATGGCGCAGGCCGGCTGACCGCATTGCTTTATCAGGTCACGAACACGTTCGGCGAACGCCATGTCTATCCCTGCCTGGTGGAAGAAGGGGGGACGCCGCAGGCCGTTACCCATGAGACGGGCAAGCTTCTATACGTTTCCCCGTTCAATCCGGCGCGCGGCCATTACCGGCTGAAACTTTCCCAGCCGGGGGAGAAGCTGTTTGTCCATATCCGGTATCATCTGGACGGCGCGCTCACCTTGGTGGCCGGGTTGCAGGGGCGGCAAGCGGCGCTTAGCGATGCGGCGCTTCTCAAACGTTTCCTGCGTTTTCCTTTCATGACGTTCAAGGTCGTGGCCGGTATTCACTTCGAGGCGCTGCGCCTATGGCTGAAAAAAGTACCGCTCTGGACGCGTCCCAGCGCGCCGCGCGCCTTTCCCTCTCAGGGGCTTTCATCCGTGACGGTCCATTCCGACACACAGCGCTAAGTCTTTATTTACCATTTCCTTTGCAATCCGCGACAAAGGTTCAGTCTGTAAGAAAATTTTAGAGAGTGACAGCGAGGCTGGATAGGACAGTCTGTCATTGGTCTCGATGACAGGCACCCATTGGCTGAGTGCGCATCTGTGTCGAAGCTCGAAAATCTTATGAATGTTGGCCGGATGAGGCCGGTGAGGGCTGTGCTCTCCCGCTTCCAGGCCCGTTCTGCATATCGCAGGTTTTCCGCTGGCCCTGCGTTACTCGAGGCGTTGCTGGGGGCGCTACCGGGTGCGTTACTGGGGATCAGGCACGGGGCCGCGCAATGACGGGGGCAGGTCACACGCGCCGTGACGGGCGCCTATTTTCCTTGCGCTGGAAGATCCTGGCGCCGCTGGCGGTTCTGGGCATATGCGCGGTAACGGCACTGCTGGTTGCCGCAGCTTTCATGCTCTCGGCGCATGGCCGGAGCGAGCTGCGGCGCGAGGCCGAGACGATCGCCGATTCGATCGCCAATGCGGCTGAGTCCATTGAAGACGGCGGGCAGTTTGCGCGCTTCGTGACCGCTTTCGGCAGCCGGCAGAACGTCAATACGATTGCCGTCCTCGATGCAGCGAGCGGTAAAATCGTCGCGGCGACGCGGCTGAGCTGGGTCGGGCAATCGATACAGGACGTTGCCGCGCCCGTGCTCTTCAAGCGTATTGCCGAGGTGCAGGCCGCCGGGAAACGCCATGACGGATTGTGGCAGGAAGACAGCGCCGCGACCTATGTTTCCTACCGTCCGATGCTGCATTTCGGTTCGACCGGAGATGAGACGATGTCGGACGGGGTTATCGTCATCCGCTTGTCGGCGGACGGTATTCTCGGCGATATGCGCCAATCCGGCTGGCGGTTCGCGGGAGCGGCCATCCTGGTGCTTGTCGGCCTTCTCGGTGTGCTGGCATTTCTGATTTACGAACTCGTGCTGATGCCGCTTGCGCATCTGGAACGCTTTGCCCAATTCCGGGACAAAAGCGCGGCGAGCTTCAAGCGGCTGCTCGGCAAGCGAGACGAATTCGGCGCGCTTGCCCATGTCATGGCGCAATCTTTCGGCGAGGCGGAAGAAAGCTCGCACCGGCTTGCCGAACTTGCCATGAACGATGAGCTGACCGGGCTCGGCAACCGCACGCATTTCCGCACGCGCTTGCGCGATACGATCGGCGCGTCGGGAACGGGCGATACGCGCCTTGCGCTGGTGCTGGTCGATGTCGACAGTTTCAAATCCATCAACGACACGTACGGCCATGATGTGGGCGATGCACTTTTGTGCAGCGTGGCGGACATCTTACGCGCCCATGCGCGCGAGGGCGAAGTGCTGGCGAGGCTTGGCGGGGACGAATTTGCGCTGCTTTTGAAAGAAGAGGGCAGCGCGGATGATGTGCTCGCCCGCGTGCAAGGCCTTCTCGATGCCTTGAGCCGGCCGATGTCCCTTGGCGGGAACATTGTGCATGGCGGCAGCAGTGCCGGTATCACGCTTTTCCCGCAGGACGGACGCGATGCGGAAGTTCTGATGAAAAACGCGGACCTGGCGCTCAATATGGCCAAGTCCGAGGGTCACAACAGCCTGCAGTTCTTCCGCCACGAGCTGAAATTGCGCGCGCTCGAGCGCAGCAGCATCGAGCGCGATTTGCAGCGGGCCATCGAGCAGCACGAGTTCGAGCTGCATTTCCAGCCCAAGATCGATCTGGCCAAGGGGACCGTTGCCGGCAGCGAGGCGCTCTTGCGCTGGCGCCATCCCGAACGCGGTTTCGTGCCGCCCTGGGCCTTCATTCCCGTGGCCGAGCATTCCGGTTTCGTCTGCGAGCTCACACACTGGGTGATCAATGAAGCCTGCCGGCAGATCAAGGCTTGGCGCGAGGCGGGCTTGCCGCCCATTTCCGTTGCCGTCAACGTCTCGGCGGCGGATCTTGTCAACGGAGATCTCTCCGACTTCGTTGCCAATACGCTGGTCACTCACGGCGTTTCGCCGCGTCAGCTCGAAATCGAAGTGACCGAAAGCATGGTCATGCATGATGTGGAAACCGTCATCGCGACGCTGCGCCGTCTGCGCAGCATGGGCATTGCGATCAGCATCGACGATTTCGGCACAGGCTATTCCTCGCTCGCCTATCTCAAGCGCTTCCCGGTCAAGTGCCTGAAGATCGACCGCTCTTTCGTGGACGATCTCGACCGGACGAGCGACGGGCAGGCCATACCCAAATTGATCGTAGATCTTGCCCGGAGCCTTGGCGTGAAAGTGGTCGCGGAAGGCGTCGAGACCGTCCGCCAGGCGGAACGCCTGATCGATATGGGCTGCGATGAAGCGCAGGGCTATTATTTCGGCCGCCCCATGCCGGCGGAAGATTTCAGCGCCTATGTGATGCAGGCGCCGGAAAATTTGAAAAAGCTGATGCCGGCCCGTTCCGATGCCGCCGAACGCCTGCGTAAGATCCTTCAGGAAGGTGTGGCCTAAGGGTCAGGCCTGCGCCCAATCGCCGAGCACACGGACCGTACCGTCCAGGCGGGTCAGATGCACGCCGATATGCCGCCCGCCCGCGCGCTGAACGACGCGGACGATCTGCTCCTCGCTCATCAGTGAGAAAGCCGTGGAGAGTCCGTCCGCCCAGGTGGCGTCCGGCGCTTTGACGCTGAGCGAGGCATAGCGCGCGGCGCTTTGCCCGGTCGCCGGATCGAGCAGGTGGTGGCGTTTGCCGTGCCTGTCGAAAGAGGCGCTGTAAGGGGCGGAGGTGGCGAGCGCGCGGGTGCGAAGGGGCGTGCTATCGGCGATGCGGTAGGGGGCTGCCGGATCGGCAAGGCCAATCTGCCAGTCGCGGCCATCATCTTTCGGGCCGGTGGGGCGGAATTCGCCCAGATTGACGAGCACATGGCGCGCGCCTTCTTGGGCAAGCCGCTCAGCTACTTTATCGGTGATATAGCCTTGGGCGATGCCGTTCAGCGTCAGCTTCATGGCCCCAGGCAGCGCGATGCCGGCGCCTTTTATCTTCACACGCGCAAAGCCGGTGTGCCGTGCTGCCTCGGCGAGACGTTCGGCAGCGGGGTCTTCGTCGGCGCCCGCGCCGTAATGGCGGGCAAGCACATCCCAATAGGTCTGGACGGAGGGGTCGAAGGCGCCGCCGGTTACCTCGTGGATATGGCGGGCCTTATCCAGCAGCTCAACCAGTTCAGGCGGGGCGCTTTCCAGCTTGCCCTTGCGGTTCAACCGCTGAAGGGCGGAGCTTTCCTTGTAGAGGCTGAAGATTTCCTCGAGCCGGGCGATCTCGCTAAGCGCCAGCGCCTGCAGCCGCGCGGCTTCTGCGGCGCCCATGCCCACGAATGTCATGGCGGCATC
Source organism: Tepidicaulis marinus (assembly GCF_000739695.1). Classification (GTDB taxonomy): domain Bacteria; phylum Pseudomonadota; class Alphaproteobacteria; order Parvibaculales; family Parvibaculaceae; genus Tepidicaulis; species Tepidicaulis marinus. The sequence goes on along the minus strand of NZ_BBIO01000016.1, from coordinate 36,066 downwards.
CGCGCCCATCACCGGCCCTTCCCAGCGCAAAGGGGCGGCTCTGGCCGTGCCGATGCTCAGGCCCGCGAGCGGACCGGCCGCTGCGCCCGCAATGATGAGGGAGAGCACGCGCCGCCGGGAAAGGGCTGAATTCCGGGAGTTTTCCATTTTGTGCAGGGCTGAAAGACGCCTTCCTAGGGCAAATTATGTGCTGCCTGACTACCACATCGCGAAAAGGAATGCGAAGCATTTTCAAGAATCTAATTGCATTTGAGAGTCGATCTTATTATCAGGTGCGCCTATCGCTGCATCACCAAAGTGATCCGGCCCTGTCTTTCGGCAGGGCCGGGGCCTTTGCGGCGAGGAGAACAGGAATGACTGCCGGGCCGGGGATGGGCCGGGCACAAGGCATCGAGGGCTAATCAATGAACGTTATGAAGAGCTACCTCGCCGGGGCGACCACCCTTGCGGGGATTATGGCAGTTTCGCCGGCATTCGCGCAGGATATGCCGAGCCGCGAAGAGCTGTGGAAAATGATCCAGCAGCAGCAGGCGCAGATCGAAGCGCTGCAGCAGAAGATCGACGTGACCGAGAAGAAGGTCCAGGAAACGGACAAGAAAGTGGAAGCGACGGGCAGCGAAGTCGAGCGCATCGCCTCTTCCGGCGGCGGTTCGGGCGGCGATGGCTGGTGGCAGAAGACCAGCGTCGGCGGCTACGGCGAAGTGCATTACAATGGCGGCGACACGGATGAAGTGGATATTCACCGTTTCGTGCTGTTCATCAATCATGAATTCAACGACAAGGTCCGCTTCTTCTCCGAGCTTGAAGTTGAGCATGGCGTGGCCGGTGAAGGCCAGAACGGTGAAGTGGAAGTCGAGCAGGCTTTCGTTGAAATCGACGTGGCCGAGCATCATTCGGTGACGGCGGGTCTGCAGCTCGTGCCGGTCGGCATTCTCAACATCACCCATGAGCCGCCGACTTTCTACGGCGTCGAGCGTAACAATGTGGAAGTCAACATCATCCCTACGACCTGGTGGGAAGCGGGTATCGGCGCGCATGGCGAGCTGGGCTCGGGCTTTGCCTACAGCGCCTTCGTTCACTCCGGTCTGCGCGTGCCGACCACGGGCGCCAACGCCTTCCGCATCCGCAATGGCCGCCAGAAGGTTTCCGAAGCCAAGGCGAAGGACGGCGCGGTGACGACGCAGCTGACATATTCGGGCATTCCGGGCGTGCAGTTCGGCGTCACAGGTCAGTATCAGTCGGACCTGACGCAGGGCGAGGGCGAAAAGACCTCCGCCACGCTTTTTGAGGCGCATGTCGATTCGAGTTTCGCTTTCGGTCCGGGCTCCATCGGCTTCCGGGCGCTGGCCGCGCGCTGGGACCTCGACAGCAATGCCGCAGAGGCCATCGGCCGGGACGAGCAGTATGGCTGGTATATCGAGCCTTCCTACCGCTTCCCGGTCTGGTACGGCGATCTCGGCTTCTTTGCCCGCTACAGCGAATGGGACAATTCGGCAGGCGGCGGCGCCGATTCCGAATTCAGCCAGACGCAGATCGGCGCCAATTACTGGCCGGTCGAAGATGTCGTCTTCAAACTGGACTATCAGTTCGACGATGCCCCTGCGGGCGGCACGGAAGACGACCGCCTGAACGTGGGCGTCGGCTTCCAGTTCTAAGGCGGCTGCACACGGTGATTGGGGAGGCGGGGCGATCCCGCCTCCCTTTTGCGTTAGGGCGGGTCCGTAGAGTTTGTCTTTCCCTTGCGGAGCAGCTAGGAAACGGTGATGAGCGTGATGCACCTTTTTTTCAGAATGGCTTTCCTGCGCCTTTGGGCGGCAGCCATGCTGTGCGCCGCTTTTTCCGGGGGGGCATGGGCAGAAGATGTGTTTCTGGAGCCCGATGCCTTTCTGGCGGAGGTTTTCGGCGGGGCGGAGGCCGTGCCGGAGCCGGATAAGCTCTGGCTGACCGATGAGGTGCGCGCCGGTGCCAAAGCCATTCTCGACCGTGAGATGCAGGGCCTGAGGCTGAGTTACTGGCAGGATGGGCCGCGCACGGTCTGGATATTGGAAGAGATCGGCAAGACCCGCCCCATCACCACGGGCATTGCGGTGAAGGACGGCGCGATCGAGCGGGTGCAGATATTGATTTACCGCGAAAGCCATGGCTGGGAAGTGCGCTATCCCTTTTTCACCGATCAGTTCAAAGGGCTGCGTCTCGATGACGAGGCAGAGCTGACGGGCCGGGTGGACGGTATTTCCGGGGCAACGCTTTCGGTCCGCGCGATCCGCAAATTGGCGCGCCTTGCCCTTTGGCTTGATGCGCAGGTGCAGGCGGAGGGCTCGGGTGGATAAAATTTCCTGGCGCCGCGCGCTTTACGTTTGGCACCGGCGGATCGGCATCACGACGGCCTTCTTCGTGCTCTTTCTTTCCGTAACGGGACTGCTGCTGCATCACGGCGAGCGGCTGGGTTTCGATAAGGCGCAAATTTCCGCATCCTGGCTGCTTTCCTGGTACGGCATCGAGGCGCCGCAGCCGGGACCGGGGTTCAAGGCTGGCGGGCTCTGGCTTGCCGGGCTTGGAGAAGATGCGGTGGCGGCGGGCACGCATCTTCATGTGAATGCGGGCGGCTCTTTGAAAGGGGCGGTGGAACTTGGCGGCGATATCGTTGCGGTGACGGAGAGCCGCGCGTTGCTTTTGACGGGAGACGGGCAATTGCTGGAAAGCCTTGCCCTGCCGGCACCGCCCGGTAAAGAGATTTTGAAGGCAGGGCAAGCGGCTGCGCGCCTTGCGGTTGAAACGCCGGACGGGGCCTATGCTACGTCGCTGGCGCTGCCCCGCTGGCAGCCTCTCGAAGGAGAGGTGCGCTGGGCCGAGCCGCAATCTTTGCCGGGGGATGTTGCAGAGCGCTTTGCCGGACTTTACCGGGGCGAAGGCTTGCCCCTTTCCCGCATCCTGCTCGACATGCATACGGGCCGCTTCTTTGCCGATGCCGGTCCCTTCGTCATGGACCTCGCGGCGATCGGCCTGATCGCTCTTTCTTTGACCGGCATTGTGCTCTGGTGGCGGCTGCGCCACTTCTGATCCGCCTTGGCGCCGCCAGCATTTAGCGCTTGCAGCGGGCGGGCCGGTCTGGTTCCATTCCTTATCAAAAATAGACCGGGGTCTAGAAAAAGATCCTGCTTGAGGGAGGAAGAGCATGCGTGCGGCAATTTTCCGGGACGGCGGCCTCGTCGTCGACACGATGGATGTGCCCGAGCCCGGCGATGGGCAGGTATTGGTGAAAACGCTGGCCTGCGGGATTTGCGGCTCGGACCTGCACGCGCTGCATCACGCCCAGCATATGGTGGATGTGGCCGAGCGGACGGGCTCGAAAAGTTTCAAGATGGACCTGAAGCGGGACATCGTCTTCGGCCACGAGTTCTGCGCCGAAATTCTCGATCACGGGCCGGGCACGCAAAAGACGCTGAAGGCGGGCACGCGGGTTTGCTCCATGCCGCTGGCGCTGAACGCTACGGGTATCGAACCTGTCGGTTATTCGAACAATCTGCCGGGCGGCTATGCGGAAAACATGGTGCTCAATGAGATGCTGCTGCTCGAAGTGCCGAACGGGCTGCCGACGGAGCAGGCGGCGCTGACCGAGCCCATGGCGGTGGGCTGGCATGCGGTGCAGAAGGCCAATCTGACGAAGGAAGACGTGCCGCTCGTCATCGGCTGCGGGCCGGTCGGCCTTGCCGTCATCGCCGGTTTGAAGATCGCCGGGGCGGGCCCCATCATCGCGGCGGATTTCTCGCCCAAGCGGCGCAAATTCGCGGAAATGATGGGCGCCGATATCGTGCTCGATCCCGCCGAGACCTCGCCTTACAAGCGCTGGACGGAAGAGGCGGCGCCGGAGGGGTACGATCCCGACAGCATGATGACGCTGCTCGGCCTTGGCCCGCAATTGCGCCCTGGCGTGATTTTCGAATGCGTGGGCGTGCCCGGTATCATTCAGCAAATGCTGGAAGGCGCGCCCAAAGCCGCGCGCATCATCGTTGTGGGCGTGTGCATGGAGAAAGATCACATCGAGCCGATCTTCGCCATCAACAAGGAACTCAATCTGCAATTCGTGCTGGGCTATACGCCGGATGAGTTTGCGCAAAGCCTGCATCATCTGGCCGAAGGCAAGATCGAGGGGGAGGCGCTGGTGACGGGCAAAGTCGGTGTCGAGGGCGTCGAGCAGGCCTTCAAGGATCTGGCGAGCCCGGATGTGCATGCGAAAATTCTGGTCGAGCCCTGGCGCTAATCTGGACTGGCGGCGGCAAATAAAGAAGGCGCGGGGATAACCGCCGCGCCTTCTTCGCCCCGCCCTTTAAAGGGCCCCGCCCCTTAAGGCTTTGCTAGATATTTAGCCGGCCCGGATCTGGGCAACGAAGCTTTGGACTTCACTTTCCAGCACTTCGATCTGGTTGTGCAAATCGTTCACCGAGGCGCCGACTTCTTGCGCGGCCGCGCCGGTTTCCTCGGCCGAGCGGCGCACATCCGCCATGGTCTGGGAAACGGCCTGCGTGCTTTGCGAGGCGCTTTGCGTCGAGCGGGTGATTTCCTGCGTCGCATGCGCCTGCTGTTCCACGGCGGCGGAGACGGAGGAACTGACTTCGTTCATGACGCTGATGCGCTCGCGGATCGTGGAAATCGACTGCACCGTCTCGTCGGTCGCCGACTGGATCGATTTGATCTGGCCGGTGATTTCCTCGGTGGCTTTCGCCGTCTGCGTGGCAAGGTCTTTGACTTCGGCCGCCACGACGGCAAAGCCTTTGCCGGCCTCGCCCGCGCGGGCCGCCTCGATCGTGGCATTGAGGGCGAGCAGGTTCGTCTGTTCGGCAATGTCGTTGATGAGGCCGATGATCTCGCCGATCTTGTTGGCGGTATTGGCAAGCGCCTGAACACGCCCGTCCGTGTCGTCCACTTCTTTGGCGGCGGCGGACGCGATGGAGGCGGTTTCGGCCACACGCTGCGAAATCTCACGGATCGAGCTCGACATTTCTTCCGCCGAGGCGGCGATCACTTCCACATTGTGCGAGGCTTCGGCGGCGTTGCCCGTTACCGTTTCGACTTGCGAGCGGGCTTCGGCCGTGCGCGCGCTCATGCGTTCACCCGCGCCGCGCATTTTCTGCGCGTGCTCGGCCACGAGAGAGACGACACCGCCGACTTTCTTCTCGAACATTTCGGCAAGGGAGCTGCGCTCGTCATGACGCGCGCGCGAGGCGCGTTCATCGGCTTCGGCGCGTTCCTTCGCCATTTTTTCGGTTTCTTCCAGCGCGTCGTGGGCTTTGGCAAGCGCGCCGTCCGCTTCTTCGAAGGCGGCGACAAGCTGGTGGCAATAATAGATCAGCGCCGCCGATTCCAGCACCACGACGCCGGCATGAATGACGAGGCGGACATAAGCCGCATCCCCCGGCCAAAGCGCGGCGGGCAGAAAGAGATTGAGCATCAGGTGATGCACGGCGACGGTGGCAGCGGCAGCCAGAATGGCGCGCCAGTCGACCAGGGGCACCAGAATGGCAAGCCCGGCCATGAAATAAAGATGCATGTCGAGCTGATAGGGATGCCCCATCAACTGATAGACGCAAAGACTGATCATCGCCATGAAGGAGACGGCAGCGGTCTGGCGCGTGACCGTACTGTCCGGCTGCGTGCGCCAGAGAAAAGTCGTTGCGCCGGCCAGCGCCGCTGCCGCGGCTGCCGAGGCGATGAACGGCGTGCCGTTCACCGCGCCCAAAAGCGCGATGAAGGGCACATGCGCCCAAAGAAACGGCACGAATAATTTCAAGGCATTTTGGCGAAGGCGCGCGGTATTCGTCATAGGACAGCTCCGGGGGTTGCGAGCAGCGCAGAAGGCTGCGTTGGTGCGGCCGACCGTGAAGAAGAAAAACAAGTGCCCGAATTGCGGGCGGAAAATGCGAACCAAAGCGGTGCCTGGGCAAGGCGCTGGCTCACGTCACCGGGCTCTGCAAAACGGGCAATGACAATATTGCTCATCCGGCCCGGGGCGAGCACGCCGCCGCCGGCCTCGGTAACGAAAGCGGCAGCTTCGGCAAAGCCGGTGCCTGGCGCGAAGAAAAGACCGAAAGTGTCCGCGTCACGCGCCGGGGCAGCGTGGAGCACGGACAGCAATCCGGCAGAAGCTGCGATCAGCAGCGCGGGCAGCCAGGCCATGTTTTCCCTCGTCCGGTGCGCCATCGCGTCCATCCTGGACCCTTTGGTGAAATTACAAGTTTTCCGGGTATCCGGTTGATCACTAACTTATGAGGGAAACGATTAAAATTTCCTGAGAACGGGCTGCGGCGCTTTGGCCAAAAGAAAACCCGGCACAAGGCCGGGCTTTCAAAAGGGGGCAGGCGGAGAATAAGGGGATATTTTATCCTGTCTTGATCTGGGTAAGGAAGTTCTGCACCTCGTCCTCCAGGAAAACAACCTCCTTGTCGAGGCTGAGCACCGCCGAGCCCACGGCTTTGGCGGCCTCGCCCGTGGTTTCTGCGGATTGGCGCACCTGCTGCATCGTGCCCGAGACATGCTGGGTGCTGGCTGCCGCGCTTTTGGTGCCGCGGGTGATCTCTTCGGTAGCGAGGCTTTGCTCTTCCACGGCGGCGGAAACGGAGACGGAGATTTCGTTGATGACGCCGATCCGCTCGCGGATATTGGCGATGGACTGCACCGTGTCGTCGGTCGCCCCTTGAATGGACTTGATCTGGGCGGTGATTTCCTCCGTTGCCTTGGCGGTTTGGGTTGCCAGATCCTTGACCTCGGAGGCGACGACGGCAAAGCCGCGCCCGGCATCGCCCGCCCGCGCCGCCTCGATCGTGGCGTTGAGGGCGAGCAGGTTCGTTTGCTCGGCGATGTCGTTAATGAGGTCGATGATCTCGCCGATCTTGTTGGCGGTGTGGGAGAGGGTTTGCACCCGGCTGTCCGTCATATCGACTTCCTTGGCGGCAGCGGTGGCAAGCGTGGCGGTTTCGGCCACGCGCTCGGCGCTTTCGCGGATGGCGCTGGCCATCTGCTCGGCGGAGCCTGCAATCGTTTCGACATTGCCGGAGGCTTCGCCGGCGGCATCCGTCGCGCTTTCCACCTGCTCGAGCGAGGCTGCCGCATTCTCGTCCATGTTCCGGGCAACATCGCGCATGGCGGCGACGTGCTGGGAAACGGTTTTCACGACTTGCCCGACTTTTTTCTCGAACGCTTCGGCAAGAGCCCGGTTGGCGTTTTCCTTGGCCTGCCTGTTGCGCTCCTCGGCGGCGCGCCGTTCTTCATTCGCCTGGCGCTGAGCGTCGCTGAGCTCGGCACGGGCTCTGTCGAGCGCGCCTTCGGCCTCACGGAAGGCGGCAACGAGCTGCTCGCAGCAATAGTAAAGAACGGCCGTTTCCAGCACCACGACGCCTGCGTGAATGGCAAGGCGGATATAAGCCGTGTCCCCGGGCCAAAGAGCAAAAGGCAGGGCGGCGTTCAAAATGATGTGGTGAGCGAGAACGGTAGCAGCGGCGGCCAGCATGGCGCGCCCGTCCAGCAGCATGACCAGCATGGCAAGGCCGACCATGAAATAAAGATGCACGTCCGGCTGATAGCTGTGCCCGGCAAGTTCGTAGATATAAAGACAGATCATCATCATGAAGGTGATGGCGCCGCTCTGCCGGGTGAGCGTGCTTTCCGGCATCAGCCGCCAAAGCGCGGTGGTGAGCCCCGTCAGAACGACCGCCAATGCTGTAGCGCCCATATAGTCCCGGTCGTTGATCGTACCCAAGATCGGAATGACGGGGATGTGCAGCCAGAGATAAGCGACAAGCCAGGTCATGGCCCGGCGTTGCATGTTGACGGTATTCATCTAAAGGCTCCTTTGGGCAAAGGCAGGCAAGGAAGGCACGGCGCGTTCGCTCGGGGTGAAACAGGTGCCGGTTCCGCGCGGGGTGAAGGAAAACCACAAGGGGGCGCTGTCCGGCAGCATGCCGCGGCCGGGCGCCAGGCGGGCAATGACGATGTTACCGGAAACGCCGGGGCTGAGAACGTCGCCGCCCGCCTGCGTGACGTGATAAGCGGCTTCCGCGAAGCTCGTGCCCGGCGCGAAGACAAGGCCGACCGTGTCTTCGCCCGGTTGCGGCTGGATATGCAAAAGCCCGAGCGCGCCGATGGCGGCGGCGATCAGGGCAGCAGGCATGAGCAAACTCAGTTTGTCTTTCATGGCAGGTTCCATCCTGGGCCCGGCAGGGGAATTGATGCCGGAAGTTCAGGGTGAAACTTATAATTCCGGGTATTAACGGGCGTTGATGGGCCTCTCACAAGGGTGTGAGGGATTGCGCGGCGAAAACCGGATGGCGGCTGCGCCATTGGCCGTTGTTATCTAATTGGCGCTGTCTAACCGGCGCTCTCTAACCGGCGGGGCAGGCAATGCCCGACAAGTGTCCCTTGCGTCCGCGCACCTGGCGCTCTTCTTGAAAGCGGCGGCAGCGGCGCCCTTCCTCGTCGGTGAAGTCTTCGGTGACCCAGAGCGCGCCGCGCGCTTTTTCCCCCGGCGCCTGCCAGGTGACGCGCGTGCCGATGGGCGCGTCCATCAGCTCGCGCATGGCATTGCGGTAGGGCGTTTTCATGGAACCTTGAATGGCGGGACCCTGCGAGCCGCTCAGCGAATAGCCGACCAGCGCGCCGGCAATCACCGCCGCTTTCGTGCCGCCGCCCGAGCCGATCGTCGAGCCGAGAAGAATACCAGCCGCAGGTCCGACGATGCCCGTCCCGCCATCATCGATGCCGCTATCGATGAGCGGCTTCGTTTCGGGCCGCGTGACATCGGGGGCAGGCGCCGGATTTCCCGCGCAGGCGGCGAGCAAAAGCGGCAGGCAGGCTGCGGCGGCGAATGTGCGGAATGGTTTGCGCATGATCGATCCCCGGTTCGGCGCGCGCTTTAAAGGTAAGGCGAAAAGAGCCGCGCGATATTGTCTCTTACCTTGAGCGCGACGGAGCGCTCTTGCAAGGCGCTTATGGTGAGCGGGCGGGCCTTGGCAATGCGGGTGTCGATCTGCCGGTCGACGTCTTCGGCCAGGCTGCGCCCGAAGGCTTCCAGATTGAATTCGAAATTGAGGCGGAGCGAGCGCGCATCCCAGTTCGCCGACCCGAGAAAACTCCAGATACCGTCGATCGTGGTGAGCTTGGTGTGGTCGAAAGGGCCTTGCGTCTCGTAGATGCGGCAGCCGGTTTCGAGCAATTCCTCGAATTGCGGCATCATCGCCCACTTCATATAGAAGAGATTGTTGTTCGCGGGCAGCACGATATCGACTTTCACCCCGCGCATGGCCGCGACGGACAAGGTGGCGCGCAAGGTGGAATCGGGCAGGAAATACGGCGTGACGATGCGGATGCTTTCCTGTGCCTGGGCAATGGCGCCGAGCAGCATCCAGCGCAAGGGATTGCGCGCAAGATCGGGTCCGGAGGGCAGGCCGCGCACGATGAGATCGCCTTTACGCTCGAGCGGCGGGAACCAGAGCGGGCCGGTCAGGATCTCGCCGGTCACGAAATGCCATTCATGGGCAAAAGTGCGCATGAGCTGGCTCACCACCGGCCCTTCCACCTTGAAATGACGGTCGAGAATGGGATGGGCGGGATTGGCTGCGGTCAGATTGCCTTCGGCGATATTCATCGAGCCGGTAAAGCCGTCTGTCCCGTCGACCACCAGGATCTTCTGGTGATTGCGCATGTTCAGATAGGGCATCTGCCAGGGCAGGAAGGAGTGCAGGAAGCGCTCGCAGGGAATGCCTGCCTCGCGCAGATAGTAAACCGCCGAGGGGAAGGAATAATGCGAGCCGACCCCGTCGATGAGGACGCGGACTTTGACGCCGCGCGCTTTGGCCGCCCGCAGCGCTTCGATGAAGTCTTTGCCTGCTCTGTCATGATTGAAAATATAGGTGGAAAGGGCGATGGAGTGCCGCGCGCGGGCGATCGCCTCCAGCATGGCGGGATAGGCTTCATCGCCATTGATGAGCAAGGTGAGGTGATTGCCGGGGCTATAGGGCATTTGCGAGACGGCGCGGCCCAGCTCCATCAGCCGTTCAAGCTGGCGCACGCCGTGATCGGTGCCGGCCATAAGGGAAAGCTCGGCCCCCGTCGGCCCGCTCAGCTCGCCCGTGACATGGCCGCCGGCGCGTAAGGTTTCGGCGCGGCGCTGGATGCGGTTGATGCCGAAAAGAAAATAGATCACCCAGCCCAGAAGCGGCACGAGCAGGATGAGGCCGATCCAGCCCGTGGCGGCCCGCGCATCGCGCTTGGTGAGAAGCGCATGGCCTGCCGCCCCGAGCTGCGCGCTGAGGCTCACAAGACCGATCAGGAGAGGCCAGAGTTCCGTTGTCAGGCCGGCCTCCCTTGTTTTGCGGCGGCAGTCAAGATGCCCGGATCAGAAGCGTACGGAAGCGCCCACATGCAGCGCGCGGTCCTCGCCGGGGAAATAGCGCTCATTGCCGAAGCCGAAATCGGCCCGCTCCGCATAGCGCTTGTCCGCCAGATTGGTAACGCGGGCATAAAGCGAAAGATCCTCGCGCACATCCGCCTCGATACGCAGGTTGAAAATGTCGTGGCCGGCATAGCGCACCGAATTGGCCGGGTTGGTGTAGTAGTCGCCCACATGCACCCATTCCAGTTCCGAGCGCGCGCGCCCTTGCCAGAAGACATAGCCGAGCCGCGCATTCGCCAAGGTGCGCGGGGCGCTGTCCACATCCGTGCCCTCCCGAATATTGTTGCTGAGCGGGCTGGTTGCAACGGTCCGGTTGAAATCATATTCGTGCACGGCATAGCTTGCCGAGGCGCCGAAGTCGAACCCTGCGATGAGCGGGGTAAAGACATCGAGCTCGACACCGTAATGTTTCGTGCGCCCGTCGGTGACGTTGAAGCCGTCCGAATCGCGGAAGAAGAAATTCTTCTTCTTCATGTAATAGGCGGCCGCTTCATATTCGAGTGTGCCCCAGGTGCCGCGCGCCCCGACTTCCAGACTGTCCAGCTTTTCCGATTCCACTTCGCCTGCCACCTGGTTGGCCTGCAAACGGTAAAGGTCGGTCGTTTGCGGTGCGCGTGCGGCGCGCTTCCAATTGACGAAGCCGGTGATCTCTTCGGAAAACGTATGCGCGATGCCGAGCTTCGGGGTGACGTTGGTGAATGTGTCGCGCCGGTCGGCGGCGCGGCGGAAGCGGCCCGTCACGCCCGTTGCCGTGCGGTTGTCATATTCGTAGATCGTGTGTTCGAGGCGCACGCCGGCGGTGAGTTCCGTTCTCTCGCCCAGTGCCCAGATCGTATGCACATATGGCGCAAGCACCGTTGCATCGACCGTATAGTCGTAATGGGTGCCTTGCACGAAGGAGAAGACGGTCGGTCCTTCCTGATCTTCGCGCAGGTACCCTTCGGTATATTCCGCATCGCCGCCCAGAATGATCGTGTGACCGCCTTCCGTTTCGTGGATGAGCGAGCTTTGCACGCCCGTGCTCCAATGGCCGGTTTCCTCGATCGCCCCGCCCGGCAGGAAATGCAGCGCAAAGCGCAGGCGGTTTTCGCGGGCATAAGGGGTGATGTTGACGGACCAGTTCTCGTTCAGCTCGCGCGTCCAGTGCAGCGCGGCGCGCACGGCCCAGGCATCGCGGAAGGCCTCCGGGCTCGTATTGCCCTTGCGCACCGCAACGTCGCGGAAGGCGGTGGGGCCTTCCGCAAAGCTGGCCGTTTCCTGATTGAGGTTGTGGCTTGAAAGCGTGAAGAAGATGTCGTCCGCGCCCTTGGAATAATCATAGCGCAGCTGCGCCTTTTGCTGGCCGAAGCCGGAAGCGGCGCGGAAACCGTCATCCTCGGCAAAGGTCAGGCTGCCGAGAAGGCCGTGGCTCGCCTCTCCGTCCTGCCAGCTCGTGCTTGCCGTGTTGGTGGTGTGAAAGAGCCCGTGCGGCCCGACCCAGACATCCGAGACGCCGGAGAAACCGGCTTCAGGTTCCGGCGAAAGCACATTGATCAGCCCATGCACGGCGTTGGAGCCATAGCGCGCGCTGCCCGGCCCGCGAATGATTTCGATCCCGCCCGCCGTTTCGGTGATGCTTTCGAAAAGCGCGTTCACATTGGCAAAACCTGCCGCGCGGGTGGGCACGCCGTCTTCAAGGTAAAGGAACGAGCCTGCGCCCGCCCCGCCGCTCAGCACGGGCGAGCGGATGGAGACGAGACTTTCCTGGCCGTTATTGCGGTGGATATAAACGCCGGGGGCGCGGTTCAAAAGCTCGCTGTAATGATCGGCCTTGACGAAATCGATTTCCCGTTCGGGGATCTTGGCGACATTGCCCGGATGGGTAAGGCGGGCGGTGCCGGTGCTTGTGCTGGTGACGACGACTTCCCCCTTTAAAGAGGCCGGGTCTTCGGCTGCCGCCGGGCCGCTGACTGCAAGAAAAAATGCGGGCAGGATCAAGACCTGCGAAAATGCGAAGGGACGCCCCCATACTCCGTAACGCATACGTAAAACTCTCCTCCCACTGAAGCACCGGCTCATGTTCTCCGGCCGTGCATTCAGGCGGCACTTCCCGCCTTTCTTTTGCCCGGATCATAGGGAAAACAGGGGCAGGGTGCGAGCCTTGGCGCGCTATGCGTGTTCACATGGCCGTTGCCGCCGCGTCAATTGGCACTACCATCAGGCAAATTGAGGCAGAATGGCCTATACTTGCCCGAGGAAGCGCGGGCAGGGTTATTTGCCCGTCACAGAACAATGTTGAAATCGGGCTCTAAGATGAGGCGGTCGGTTTGATGATGGATGGCAGGCGTTGGGCTTTTGGCGGCGGCGCGCTTTTGGCGTTGGCAGCGCTTGTCCTGGCCGTCCAGTTCTGGCCCTCCGGCCCGGCGGCTGAGGGCGCGGCTGGGGGAAACGGACCTGCCCGCGCCAGCCGCGCGGCCCCCGTCATCGTGGAAAAAGTGACATTCCGGCCCGAGCGCACGCGTCTTGAAGCGGTGGGCACGTCGCGGGCTCTTAAATCCGTCACGATCCATCCAGCGGTTTCGGGTGAGGTAACGGCGGTGGAATTCACGCCGGGCGAGAAGGTGGAGGCGGGCGATCTTCTGGTCGGGCTTGAAAAGCGTGAAGAAGAGCTTGCTGCCGAGCTTGCCAAAGTACGCCTTGAAGACGCAAAGCGCCTGGTTGCCCGCTACGGGCGCACGCGCGGCAGCGGCGCCGTCTCCGCCACCACGATCGATGCGGCGCGCACCGCGCTCGATGAAGCTAAGATCGCGCTCGGCCGGGCGCAAGTGGCGCTCGATTTCCGCTCCATCAAAGCGCCCTTCGGCGGCTATGTCGGGATTACCGATGTCGATGTGGGCGATAGGATCGGCCCCGACACCGCGATCACGACGCTGGACGACCGCTCTTCTTTGCTCGTCAGCTTCGATGTGCCGGAAGTTTTCATCAGCCGGTTGGACGTCGGCACGCCCATCATGGTCTCCACCTGGGCGCAGAGCGGGCCGAAGGAAGAGGGCCGCGTGGTGGATGTGGGCAGCCGCATCGATCCGCAAAGCCGCACTTTCGTGACCCGCGCCCGCGTCGATAATGAAGCCGACCGGCTGCGCCCCGGCATGAGCTTTCGCGTTGTTATCGATCTGGAAGGGCCGCTTTATGCCGTGGTGCCGGAGGTTTCGGTGCAATGGGGCGGGGACGGATCTTATCTTTGGGCGGTGCGCGGCGGCAAGGCCGAGCGGGTTTCGGTCACCATCGTGCAGCGCCAGGAAGGCCATGTGCTGGTCGACGGCGCGCTTGAAAAAGGCGATCTCGTCGTCAAGGAAGGCCTGCAGCGGATGCGCGAGGGGCTGGATGTCAGTTACCGGGAAGGCGATGTGATCGCGGAAGACGAAGCGGCGGATGCGGACGGCGCGGAGCGGCGCTTATGAGCGGGGAGGACGACCTTCCCGCGCTCAGTATCCGCCGGCCCTTGCTGGTGTTTGTCGCCAATCTGCTCATTGCCATTGCCGGCTTTGCGGCAATCTTTGCGGTGGAAGTGCGCGAGCTTCCCGATGTCGACCGGCCCATCGTTTCGGTGCGCGCGCAATATCCAGGCGCCTCGCCCGAAACCATGGATGCGGAAGTCACCAGTGTCATCGAGGGCGCGGTGGCGCGGGTGACGGGGGTAAAATCCCTCGAATCTTCCAGTGAAGAAAATAACGGGCGCATCCGCGTCGAGTTTTCCCCGAGCTTCGATCTGGATACCGCCGCCTCCGATGTGCGCGAGGCGGTGAGCCGGATCGAGCGCGAACTGCCCGAGGATGTGGAGCAGCTCACCGTCGTCAAGGCGGATGAAAACGCTGATCCGATTATCCGCATCGCCGCCGTTTCCGATGTGCTGGTGCGCGAGGAGCTGACGCGGCTCGTTGAAAACGACATCGTGCCCGCGCTCATTGCCGTGGAAGGGGTGGCGGATGTGCGCCTTTTCGGCGACCGCGAGCGCCTCTTGCGTGTGGTTGTCGATCCGATGCGGCTGACAAGCTACGGGCTTTCGGTCGCCGATATAGCGGACACGCTTGAAACCGTGCCTTTCGATGTGCCGACCGGCTCCTTCCGCTCGGACGATCAGGAGCTGATCGTGCGGGCCGATGCCTCCGTCATCGCCGCCCAGCAGGTGGAAAACATCATCATTCGCGGCACGACACGGATAGGTGATGTCGCGCAGGTTTTTTTCGGGCCCGAAGATGCCACCTCTTATGTGCGCTTCCGCGATCAAACGGTGATCGGGCTCGGTATCATCCGCCAGGCGCAGTCCAATACGATCCAGATTTCCGACGGGGTAGAGCGGGCGCTTGAAAAACTCAATGCCCGCTTCGATACGCTCGAGCTTGTCAAAACTTCCGATGATGCCACCTTCATTCGCGGCTCGGTGCGCGAGGTGCTGACGAGCCTCGCGCTCACCATCATGATCGTGGTTGCAACGATCTGGGTGTTCATCGGCTCGTTACGCGCGACGCTCGTGCCGGCGGCGGCCATTCCCATCTCGCTCATCGGCACGGTGGCGGCGATTTGGCTGCTCGGCTTTTCCATCAATATTCTCACCCTGCTCGCGCTCGTGCTCGCAACGGGCATGATCGTCGACGATGCGATCGTGGTGCTGGAGAACATTCAGCGCCGCAGAGCCCAGGGCCTTGCCGCGCGGGCCGCCGCCGTGCTCGGTACGCGGCAGGTTTTCTTTGCGGTGGTGGCGACGACGGCGGTGCTTGTCTCGGTTTTTCTGCCGATTTCCTTTTTGCCGAGCACAGCCGGGCGGCTTTTCCGCGAGTTCGGTTTCGTGCTGGCCATTGCGGTGATGATTTCTTCTTTCGTGGCCCTTTCGCTCGTTCCTTCTTTGAGCGCGCGCATCCCTGACGAGACGCCGGGCGATCATAAGGTGCGGCATTTCTTTTCCCGCTGGGGCAGCTTTTTTGCGGGCCGCTACGAAAGCTCACTCGCGCTGGCGCTTGCCCATCCCTGGCGCGCTTTCGGCATTGCGCTTCTGGCGGCGGGGCTGTCCGGGGCGCTTTACGGCGCGCTCGATCAGGAACTGCTGCCGGATGAAGACCGGGGGATTTTTTATGTCTTCGCCACAGGGCCGGACGGGGTGGGGCTCAATTATACCGAGCGCCAGGCCGCGCAGATCGAGGCCATTCTTCAGCCCTATGTGGAAAGCGGCGAGATTGCTTCGCTCTTTACGATCGTCGGCATTTACGATTTCAACCGCGCCTTTGTGGTGGCGCGGCTTGCCCCCTGGGACGAGCGGGAGCGGCGCCAGCAGGAAATCGTCTCGGAAATCCGCGGGCCGCTTTCTGAAATTCCTGGCGCGCGCGCTTTCGTGCAAACACCGAACAGCCTTAATCTGCGCGATGATGGCGGCGGATTGGAAGTGGCGCTGATCGGCAATGATTATCTGGAAATCTATGAGGCGGCGAAGAAACTGTCCCTCGCCATCGAAGAGCGCCATCCGGGGCTTACCGATCCTGATATTTCCTATCAGCCGACGCAGCCGCAGCTCTCGCTTATCGTCGACAGGCGCCGGGCGTCCGATCTCGGCATTCCGCTGAGCGATCTTGCCGCGACCTTGCGGGTGATGGTGGATGGAGATGAGATCGCCGATCTGAATGTGGGAGACGAAGCGATCCCGATCTTCTTGGAATCGGCGAGCGGCACGATCAACGATCCCTCGGACCTTGCCAATCTTTATGTCGGCACGGCGTCGGGCGGGCTGGTGCCGATTTCAAGCGTGGTGAGCCTGAAAGAAGAAGGTGTGGCCGCCGAGCTCGACCGGCATATGCAAAGCCGGGCGGTGGAAATCGATGCCGAACTTGCCGAAGGTACGACGCTGTCAGAAGCGGTGACCCAGCTTGAGGTGCTGGCCGATGAGGTGTTGCCGCCCGGCATATCCATGATCCTGCTGGGTGAGGCGGCGACGCTGGAGGAAACCTCGCAAGAAGTCTTGCTCACCTATGTCATTGCTTTCGTGGTGGTCTTTCTTGTGCTGATCGCTCAATTCGAAAGCCTGACCAGTGCCGTGGTGGTTATGGTCACGGTGCCGTTCGGCATCGCGGCGGCCATCCTCGCGCTCTTTCTCACCGGGACCTCGCTCAATGTCTATTCGCAGATCGGGCTTGTCATGCTGATCGGGCTTATGGCGAAGAACGGGATTTTGCTGGTGGAGTTTGCGGATCAGCTCCGCGACAGGGGCTATGAAGTAAAAGAAGCGATTGCCACAAGCGCGCGGGTGCGGTTGCGCCCCGTCGCCATGACCATGATCTCGACCGTGCTGGGCGGTTTGCCGTTGATCTTAAGCGACGGGGCGGGCGCGGAATCGCGCTGGGCCATCGGCTGGGTGATTTTCGGCGGGCTGGGTCTTGCCGGCATCTTCACGCTTTATCTGACGCCGGTCGTTTATCTGGGCGTTGCGCCTTTCTCTAAGGCACGGGCGGCGGAGGCCAGCCGGCTCGATGAGGAACTGCGCCATGCCGAGCGCATTCCTGATGACACGGACGGCACCCCGGCATGAGTGAGCTTGCAAAGAAAAGCGCCTTGCTGCGCGGGCTTGCCGGTGCAGGATTTCTGCTTCTGGCGGGCTGTATGGTGGGGCCGGACTATGTGCCGCCCGAGCCGGATGCGGGCGCAGATTTCGGTGCGACGCTGCCCGGCGAGGCAGGCGCGCGGGCCGAGGAGACGTTGTGGTGGCGGGGCTTTAATGACGACCGGCTCTCCGGCCTCATCGCTAAAGCGCTCGGCGAAAATTATGAAATTGCCGCGGCCCGTGAGCGTTTGCTTCAGGCGCGCGCGCTTGTCGAAGCGGAAGCCGGTGCAGGCGGCCCGCAGCTTGACGGCGCGCTTACCGGCGATGTCGCGAGCCGCACGGGCGGCGGCGGACAAAACGGGCAGACGGAAGGAGAAGTAAGTGCGGGCGCGCTTTTCTCCTGGGTGCCGGATCTTTTCGGCGGGCAGCGGCGGGCCGTTGAAGCGGCGGAAGCGGAAAGCCTGGCCCGCGCGCTTTTGGAGGCAGACATTGCCCGGCTCACGGCGGCGGATGTGGCGCGGCGCTATACCGAAGCGCGGCGGGATTATGCGCGTCTCGGTCTCGTCAATCAGTCGCTCGAATTGCAGCGGGAGACCTTGCGCCTTGTGGAAACGCGCTTCGAAGCCGGGTTGACGGCCCGGCTCGATGTGAAACGGGCCGAGGCCGATCTTGCCGCAACGCGTGCGCAAGCCCCGCAGCTTGAACGTTCCGCCAAAGCCGCTCTGCATGCGCTTGCGGTATTGACGGGCGAGCGGGCCGGGGATTTCGCAAAGGCCGGTATCGGCGAGGGGTCTATTCCGGCTTTCGAGGGCGGGCCTGCCGCGGGCTTGCCGCGGGACATGGTGCGCCGGCGCGCCGACCTTCGCGCGGCGGAAGCCGAGCTTGCGCGCGCCACGGCATTGATCGGGGTGGAAGAGGCCGATCTTTATCCCCTGCTTTCGCTGCCGGGGCGGCTCAGTTTCAATCTGGAAGACCTGGGAAGCGGGAATGTTGCCGAACTGGTGGTGGCGACGCTGTCGGCAACGCTCGACATTCCGCTTTTCGATGCCGGCACGCGGCGCGCGGAAATCAGCGCGGCGGAAGCCGAAGCACGCGAAGCCTTGCTGCTATACCGGCAAGCGGTGCTGGAAGCGCTGAGCGAAGTGGAAACGGCGCTTGTCTCCGTCGTCTCGGCGCGGGCGCGGCAGGATTATCTTGGCGAAGCGGTGGCGGCGAGCGAGGTGGCCTTTCAGCAGGCCGAAAACCTCTACTCTCAGGGCCTTGCAAGTTTTACCGAAGTGCTCGATGCGCAGCGCTCGCTCCTTTCCAACCGGCAGGAACTTGCGATTGCAAAAAGCGACTTGGCGCTCGCCTTTATCGACCTCTACGCGGCAGCAGGGGCTCCTACGGGGCCCCGCGAATAAATTCGTGATTTCCCAATTGTTAATATGGCCTCGCCATGATGTGATCATGTCCGGGAGAGAAATGCAGGTATGGGCAATGCGCGGCGATGTCGACAGATCGCAGGCCAGTCTCGATTTCGAGGCCATGTGGCGGGCCATTCCGAAAAGCGGTTTGGTGCCGTTCCTGCGCGATTTCGTGCCGGAGAAAGTGCCGGCCTTCCTCTCTGAAATGGTGATCATCGAGGTCAATCCCGAACGCCCGCCCTATCTGCGTGTCCGCCTGGCGGGTACGGCGCTGAACGAGCGCGCCCGGTTTGAAATGACGGGGACGGATTATGCGTCCTATCTTCCCGCCGAATACCGTCAGGGCGCCATCGACAGCGCCGATCTGATGGTGAATTTTCCTTGCGGTCTCTGGCAGCTCATGCCCGTTCATTACGACACGGGCGTCTCCCGGCTTCTGGAGATTACGTGCTTTCCGCTTCTGGGCGGGGCGGGGCGCAAGCCCATGCTGATGACTTTCGGCCAAGACCTCGGGTTTCTGGGCGGAGACATGGCGCAGCCGCCTGAAGGCAAGCTGACCGTCGATACGAGCATGGACTATGCCTATATCGACATTGGCGCTGGCGTGCCGCCCAAAGAGGCTCCCGGTCTGACGGGCGAGATCTCCGGTCACTAAAAATATCGGCGCGGACGAAGCGTCCCAGCGGCCCGGTATGTATTTTTTCCCTGAAATCCGCGGAAAACACCCCAATTCCAGCAGGGAATATTTTGAGAATGATTCTCATTGCAATTGAGAATGACTCTTGTTATGAAGATGGCGGCGGACGGAAAATCCGCCGGACCGGGAGCTAATCGGGCAGACGTGTGATGCAAGAGGAAAAACGGCCGGTCTTACGGTTGAAGCCGTCCACTGTGCCGGATGGGGCGCCAAATGGGGTTCCGGAAGGCAGAGCCAGGCAGACCGGAGGAAACGCCCAGGCGTTTTCCGGCGGCCAGGTGCTCAAGACGAGCGATCTTTTCGGCGGGGGCCGGGAAGTGACGATCGATCACCATGGTGATTTCTATCGGCTGCGCGAAACGAGTAAAGGGCGGCTGATACTGACGAAGTAGACGAAGCAAAATGTGGCGGGAGATTTCTCACTGCCCAGACCTATTCATTTAGGCGTCCAAGCCAGCCAAAGCCTGCATCCCAGCACCCAAGGTTAGGTAGCCAGCCAGGACGTCCACTCGCGTTTTTAGAGGGGACTGACATGGCCATTTTTGGGGCTATCGACCGACCGGCATATTGCCGCAAAACTTATACATCCATTCTCGCGCTCGCCGTTGCGGCGCCTGCGCTCAGTGCTGTGGCGGCAGCCGAAGAAGCGGACAAGCGCATCGCGCCGATTTCCGTGACGGCGACGCGCAGCCCGATCGAAGCGTTCGAATTTCCCGGCATGGTAACGGTGATCGACCGCGATGAGATCGAACGCCGCCAGGCCTCCACCCCGGCGGATATTCTGGGCCATGTGCCCGGCGTCGAGTTCACCTCCGGCCCGCGCCGCACCGGCATGACGCCCTCCGTGCGCGGCTTTTCCGGCTCCGATGTCGTTATCCTGATCGACGGCGTGCGCCAGAATTTCGGGTCCGCCCATGACGGCCGCTTCTTCCTCGATCCCAGTGTTGTGGAACAGGCCGAAGTGCTGCGCGGCGGCGCCTCTTCCCTTTACGGCAGCGGCGGCACGGGCGGGGTGATCGAATTCCGCACGCTCGATGCGCGCAAACATTTGCAGGCGGGCGAGAGCGCGCAGCTTGAAGCCAAGACCGGCTATCACACGGCGAACCGTGAATGGCATGTCACGACCAATGCTTTTGCGACGCCCATTGAAGGGCTGGGCGTCGTCGGCTCCCTGACGCGGCGGTCCTCCGGGTCGATCCGTCTTGGCAATGGCGGCGAGCTTGGCGCTTCCGACGACGATCTTCTCTCCGGTCTTGCCAAGCTCAATTACGATCTGGGCGGCGGGCACGAACTTTCGGCGACCTATCTCGGTTTCACCAATGATGCGCAGGAACCGAATAACGGCCAATCCGGTACGGCGAACGATATCGTGGATAAGGAAATAAAGTCCGATACCTACCGCCTCGGCTACAATTTCAAGGACCCGTCCAATTCGCTGATCGATCTCGATGCGGTGGTCTATTTCCAGGAATTTGCCGCCGACGAGCTGCGCCTCGATAATAATGGCGCAGGGCCTGCGGGCGAGCTTTTGAAGCGCGATGTGGAAACCTTCGGCTTCCGCCTCGACAACCGTTCGCGCTTTGACTTCGGTGAGGCGCTGGGCCTGACGCTGACCTATGGCGCGGAAGGCTACAGGGACGAGCAGGACGGGGCTTCCGCGTCCGGCAACCGGGACGGGGTGCCGGATGCCGATGCCGAATTCTACGGCATCTATGCCCAGGCCGAACTTGCCTGGAACAATCCTTTCGGCGTTCTGCCGGGCGACCTCTTGGTCATTCCGGGCGTGCGCTACGACGATTACAAAGCCTCGAGCGCGCTTGCGGCAACGGATACGGAAGACGATTCCTTTTCCCCGAAAGTCGGTGTGAGCTATCTGCCCAACGATTGGCTGGTGCTCTTTGCCAATTATGCCGAAGCGTTCCGCGCGCCGGATATCAACGAGCTTTATCTCTCCGGTGTGCACTTCACCATTCCGGCAGGCACGTTCGGTCCCGGCTCGCAGCAGGCAACGAACCGTTTCATCGCCAACCCGGATCTCAAACCCCAGACGACCGAGACATTCGAATTCGGCGCGGGCGTGACCTTCGACGATGTGGCGATGGAGGGCGACCGCTTCCAGGTCAAAGCCTCCCATTACCGCACGGACGGGGAAAACTTCATCGACCTTGAGGTCACGCAGCCGGCTTTCTTCACCGAATGCAACCCGTTCATTCCGGGCAATTGCGATGGCACGACGCGCAACTTCAATGTAGCGGACGCCGAGCTCGACGGGACGGAAGTGGAAGCAAGCTACGACAATGAGCGCGTGCGCTTCGTGCTCGGCTATTCGCAAGTCGATGGCGAGAACACGCAGACGGGCGCCAAGCTCGGCGTGCTGACCCCGGACCAGCTGCATCTCGACAGCATGTTGAAACTGCCGGAATTCGACGGCCTTGCCGGCTGGCGCATCGAGGCGGCGGATGAGTTCGACAAGGTCAATACTGCCAATGAGCGCCGCGACGGCTATGTCGTGCACGACATCTACGCCGCCTGGGCACCAACGTCTGGCGCCTTGCAAGGGGTGCGGCTCGATCTCGGCATCGACAACATTTTCGATAAAGCCTATGCGCGCGCCTTTACGGACGCGAACGAACCCGGCCGCGACTACAAGATCGCCGTCTCCTACGCCTTCACCTGGTGATGAAAGGACTTTCTCATGTCACAGGCTGTTTCTCCGATCGACCTTTCCGCTCCTGCCACCAGTCCCGATGCGCTCAAGCGGCGCTATGCGGCGATGCGGGCGGAAAATCCCCGGCTGCGCGTGCGCGATGCGGCGCGCGCGCTCGGGGTGAGCGAGGCGGATCTCGTTGCCGTACGTATCGGTGACGGGGTGCGGCGGCTGGGTACGCGCTGGAAAGCGCTGATCGAAGGCATGCCGGCGGTCGGCGATGTCATGATCCTGACCCGCAACGAGGCCTGTGTGCATGAGAAAGTCGGCACCTTCGGCGATATCCGCGTCTCGGAAACGGGCGGTGTGACGCTCGCCCGGGATGTGGACCTGCGTCTCTTCTTCACCAAATGGGCCCATGCCTTTGTGGTGGAAGAGGAGCTCGCCTCGGGCCTGCGCAAAAGCCTGCAGGTTTTTGCGAAAGACGGCGAGGCCATTCACAAGATCTATCTGCGCGAGGAAAGCGATGAGGCCGCTTTCGAAGCGCTGGTCGGCGAACATCTGGCCGATGATCAGGAGCCCGGCCTTTTGGCGCTTGAGCCGCGCGCCCCGAAAGCGGCGGAGCGGCCTGACAGCGAGATCGACCGCGACGCGCTCCTCACCCGCTGGGGCGCCATCAAGGATGTGCATCAGTTCTTCGGCATGCTCAAAGACTTGGGTGCCGGGCGCACGCAGGCTTTCCGCCTTGCCGAAGGGGAATACACGGTCAAGGTGCCGGTCCATGCCTTCCGCGCGGCGCTTGAAAAGGCCCGCGACAGGGCGCTGCCGATCATGATTTTCGTCGGCAATCAGGGTCTCATTCAAATTCATACCGGTCCCGTCGAGAATTTGAAGGAGATGGGGCCCTGGATGAATGTGCTCGATGAGCGCTTCAACCTGCATCTGCGCGAAGACCTCATTGCCGATGCCTGGATCGTGCGCAAGCCGACCGACGACGGCACCGTCACCTCGCTCGAAATTTTCGGCGAGGACGGCGAGGTGATCGCCATGATGTTCGGCGAGCGCAAGCCCGGCCAGCCGGAGCTGGAAGGCTGGCGCGAGATCGTGTCGGAACTTGAAAAGCTGGAGGCACACTAATGGTGCGGAGTGCCTCCTTCATGGGGCGCGCCAAGGTCCTCGGCGCGTTTGCTGTCTCGCTTTCCCTCTCGCTCGCGGCTTTTGCCGCTTCGGCGGTTCGGGCGGAGGAAAGCGGGACGGCGTCCCCGGTTTCTGAAAAGACGGCTTCCGTTGAAGCGCCCGCGCGGGTCTTGAGCGCAGGCGGCGCCGTCACCGAAATCGTCTATGCGCTGGGCGCAGGCGAGCGGCTGATCGCGGCGGATGCTACGAGCCTTTATCCGGAAGAGGCCAAGGACCTGCCGAAGGTCGGTTATTTCCGCCAGCTTGCCGCCGAGCCCATTGTGGCGATGGATCCGGACCTTCTGCTGGTCGTGGAAGATGCGGGGCCTGAAGACGTGCTGCGCCAGCTCAAAGCCGCGGGGATGAATATCGTCACCGTGCCGGATGAGACGAGCCCGGCGGGCGTTTTGCAAAAAATTGGCGCGGTGGGCGCGGCGCTCGGTCTTCAAGAAGAAGCCAAGGCGCTGGAAGCGAAAATCGCGCGGCGCTTCGATGCGCTTGAAACGCTGATCGCCGATGCGAAAGAAGCCCCGCGCGTGGTCATTCTGCTCTCGGCCGGGCGCGGGGCGCCGCTTGCCGGCGGGGCGGAAAGTTCCGCCGATGCGATGATCAAGCTGGCAGGCGGCACCAACGCCTTTTCCGAGTTTGAAAACTGGAAGCCTGTCTCGGCGGAATCGCTGATCGCGGCGGCACCCGACGTCATTGTCGTGCCCTCTCATGTGGCCGAGGCCATGGGCGGCAAGGACAAGGTGCTGGAAATTGCAGGAGTTGCGGAAACGCCTGCCGGGCGCGAGCGCCGTTTCGTGATGATGGATTCGCTGCTGCTGCTCGGCTTCGGGCCGCGCACACCGGAAGCGGCGCAGAAACTCGCCCGCGTGCTGCACCCGGAACTTGCGGCAAAAGCCGCGCAATTGAATAGCGCAGAGCATTGAGGCCCATGTCGCTTGTCGCTGCGATACAGAACAGGCGCAAGGCCGGCGGGGCGGCAAAGCTATCTCCCCGCAGCCTGATCCTTGCCGGCTTTGCGCTTTTCTTTGCCGCCGTCTTCTTTGCCGGGGCGGGGCTCGGCGCACTTTCCATTCCCGTTTCCCATCAGCTCTCAATCATTCTGGACGCGCTTGGGCTCGGCGGGTTTGCGCAAGTCAGCCGGGCAGAGGAAACCGTGCTGCTTCATGTGCGTCTGCCGCGCGTTGTGCTGGGCGCCATGGCCGGGGCGTGCCTTGCAGGCGCAGGCGCAGCGCTGCAAGGACTTTTCCGCAACCCGCTTGCCGACCCGGCGCTGATCGGCGTTTCAAGCGGAGCAGCGCTCGCCGTGGTGGCGACGATTCTAGGCGGCAGCTTCTTGGCTCCCTTTCTCGATCCCGGGTTCTTCTATTACCTGCGCCCGGCTGCGGCTTTCATCGGCGGGCTTCTGGCCGTCGGGCTTGTCTACCGGATCGCGGCGCGCGGCGGCGTGGTGGATGTCGCAACCATGCTCCTTGCCGGTGTCGCGGTAAACGCGGTGGCGGGCGCCGGGATCGGCTATGCGGTTTTCGCCTCTTCCGATCAGGAATTGCGGGACATCAATTTCTGGATGCTGGGCTCGCTTGCCGCGGCAAGCTGGCAGCAGGTCGGCTGGATCGCGCTTTTCGCGCTTCCCCCGCTTGCCGTGCTTCTCAGCCTCGCCCATGCGCTCAACGCGTTTTTACTCGGGGAGCGCGAAGCGGATTTTCTGGGGTTCAACGCGGATCATGTGAAGCGGCTTATTCTTTTCACGGCCGCGCTGATGACGGGCGTCATCGTCGCTTTTACCGGCGTCATCGGTTTTGTCGGGCTTGTCGTGCCGCATCTCGTGCGCCTTGCCTTCGGGCCCGATCACCGGCTGGTGCTGCCTGCGTCTTTTCTTCTCGGCGCCAGCCTTCTGGTGGGCGCGGATATCGCCGCGCGCCTTGCGGTGCTGCCGGCGGAGCTTCCCATCGGTGTCGTAACCAGTCTTGTCGGGGGGCCGTTCTTTTTCTGGCTTTTGATGCGGCAGCGCAAGGAGGCGGGCCATGCTTGAAGTAAAAGATATTTGCGTATCGCTCGGGCGGCGCCCGGTGCTGAGCGATCTTTCCCTCCGCCTTGCGCCGGGAGAAGTCGTGGCGGTGATCGGGCCGAACGGGGCGGGCAAATCGACGCTCCTTTCCGTCATGGCGGGGGCGCGCCAGGCGGACAGCGGCACCGCGCTGCTCGACGGGGCGCCGCTTGCCAGCGTTGCCTCCGGCGACCTTGCCCGCAAACGCGCCGTCCTTTCCCAGTCTCATGCGCTTTCTTTCGATTTTGCCGTGCGCGACGTGGTGGAGCTTGGCCGTGCGCCTTACAGGGGAAGGCCCGAGGCGCGCCATGACGGCGCGGCGATCGATGCCTCCCTAGCCTTTACCGGCGCGGCGCATCTCGCCGAGCGGCGCTACACCACGCTATCGGGCGGGGAAAAGCAGCGCGTGCAGTTTGCCCGTGTGCTTGCCCAGATCTGGCGCACGGCGCCCTGTTTTTGCGACGGGCGCTATCTGCTGCTCGATGAGCCGACCAACAATCTCGATCTTGCCCATCAGCACGGCACGCTGACGCTCGCCCGCGAGCTTGCCTCGCAAGGGGCGGGGGTGCTGGCGGTGCTGCATGATCCCAATCTTGCCTCGCTTTACGCGGACCGTGTGGTGCTGCTGGAGCGCGGGCGCATTCAGGCGGATGGCTCGCCGCATGATGTCTTCCGCGCCGATCTGATCGAGGCCGTTTACGGCATGCCCGTTTCCGTTCTCCCCCATCCCTCGCGCGGCTGCCCGCAAATCATGCCTGCCTGATACGCCTGATTGAGAAGGAATTTCCTCATGAGCGATCCTCTTTCTTCAACATCTCCTGAAAGCGCGCCGCTTGAAACGGCGCAGGCCGCGGCAAGCCCGGAAGCGGCTTCCAGTCTTCTCGATATGGCCGGGGCCGGCGGCCCGGTGCTTTATTTGCTTGCCGCGCTTTCCGTTGCAGCGCTTGGCGTCATGCTGGCGAAACTCGTGCAGATGCGCGGCGTTGCCCCTTCGCGCAAATCCATCCAGCAGGTCTTCCGAGCCGTTGAGGCGGGTGAGATCGATGAGGGAGTGAAGGCAGCGGGCAAGATCAAAGACCCGCTCGGCCCTATTATGAAATCGGTGCTCGAGGAGGCCGGTTCCCTGCCCTTCGCGCTTTTGCGCGAAAAAGCACAGCTCAAAGCGGAAGCGGCCTTGGAAGTGCTGCGCTCGCATCTGCGTTTTCTGGAAGTCATTGCCATGCTTGCCCCGCTGCTCGGGCTTCTCGGCACCGTGCTTGGCATGATCGATGCCTTTCATGCGCTTGCCTCTGCCGGCGGGCGAGCCGATCCTTCCCAGCTTTCCGGCGGCATCTGGGAAGCGCTGTTGACGACAGCGGCCGGGCTTGGCGTTGCCATCCCGGTAACGGCGGCGGTCAACTGGTTCGACCGGCGCGGCGAGCGGCTTGCCCATGTCATGGAGCAGAGCCTGACCCATCTTTTCCTGCAACTCGAACTGAAAGAGCAGGCCCGTCATGACGGCGAGCGCGGCTTCCTCAAGGCTGCAGATTAAAAGGCCGGGGCGGGCCCGGGCGCGGATCGGCCTCACATCGCTCATCGATGTGATCTTTATTCTGCTGATCTTCTTCATGCTCGCCACGCGGTTCGAGGTCTGGCAAGCGCTGGATGTGAGCGCGGGCAAGGCCGGCGCTGCGCCTAGCGAGACGCGGCCTCTCCATGTCAAAATCCATCCCGGCGGCGCATTCGAGATCGATGGCGCCCGGCTGGACGGCGATGCTTTTTCCGCGCGGCTGAAAAGCGAGGATGAAGACGGGTTGTCACCGGTCTTTCTGGAGCCTGCGGGCGGCGCGCGCCTTGCCGATCTCATGTATGGGGCTGAGATCGTGCGCGGCGCGGGCGGGCAGACACTTTCCTTTGTCGATCCCCAGGGGCAGGAAAACGGAGGCGTGAAATGAAGCTGCGCCGTCCTCCAAGATTTCAGGAAAACGAGCCGGCTCTGCCGCTCATCAATATCGTTTTTTTGCTGCTGATCTTTTTCATGATTGCCGGGGTTCTCGCCGAAAGCCCGCCTTTTCCCGTTTCCCCGCCCGGCTTTGAAGAAAAGGGCGCGGAAGGGGAAACGAAAAACCTTCGCCTCTATGTCAGCGCTGAAGGCGCCTTTGCGCTCGGCAGTGAAGAATTGCCGCGTGCGGCCGTGCTGGAGCGCCTTGAGGCGACAGAAGCCGCGCCCGCACTGCTCGACATTGTGGCCGATAAAGAGGCGGATGCCGCCGTGCTTGTCACCTTGATGCGGGAGCTGCGCGAGGCAGGCCAGCATGAGCTTAGGCTCATCGTGCAGGAGGGCGCCGGATGAGGGAGATTCGCTGGCGGCTTTTGGGGCCCATGTGCCTCGCGGCGCTTTTTGTACATGGCGCAGCGCTTGGGTTTTTCCTGCAAGAGACGCCGCCCGGGGCTGCCGCGGCGGGCTCCGGCGGGCTTGCCGTTTCCGTGATTGCCGGCGCGCCCGCGCCCAAAAAGATCGAGACTGCACCCGAGGTGCAAGAGGTGCGCGAAGCTCTGCCCGAACCGGAGCCCGTGCTGGAAGCGAATGCGCTGCCCGTCGCGCCGGTGCAAAAGCCGGAGCGCAAGCGCGAGCCGGAAAAGACCGCGCAAAAGCCGGAAAAGAAACTGAAGAAACCCGAACCGCGAAAAGAAGCGGTGCAAAAACCGGTGCAAAAGAAGCCCAAGGAAGAAGTGGCCGAACCGAACGAGGCCGAGCAGCAGGTTGCCTCCCTTGGCGATGGCGCGGGTGAGGCGCAAAGCCGTAAGGGAGGCGCCGCTCATGCGCTGACCGGCGGGCAAAGCGGCGGCGGCGCGCCGGGCGCGGCGGATTATTTCGCGCTGCTACGCGCCCATCTTGAACGGCACAAGTCCTATCCGCGCCGCGCGCGGCTGATGCGTGAGGAAGGCACCGTCGCGCTTTCCCTGACGATCGATGGAGAAGGCCGCGTGCTGCGCCATGGGATCCTCCGCAGTTCCGGGTCTTCCCGGCTCGATGGGGCGGTGAAAGAGATGGTGGCCGATGCCGGGCGCCTGCCGCGTCCTTATGCGGAGCTCGGCCCCTTTCCGCTCAGCATCGAGGTGCCGGTTACCTTCGACCTGCGCTGAGCCTTTGCATGTTCCTTGCGCGCCCGCGGTGTTATAAGCGGAGGCACAGGAAGGCAAAGGAGTTGGAATGGCGGTTCTGGTCACGGGCGCGGCGGGATTTATCGGTATGCATGTCGCCGAGGCGCTGCTTCGGCGCGGGGAAGAGGTGGTCGGGCTCGACAATCTCAACGATTACTACGATGTCTCGCTGAAAGACGATCGCCTCTCGCTTCTGCGCAATCATCCTGGCTTTTCCTTCGTGCGCGCCGATCTCGGCGAGGAGGGCGCGCTGGAGGCAGGCCTTGCCGGGCGTGTTATCGACCGGGTGGTGCATCTCGCCGCTCAGGCGGGCGTGCGCTATTCCATTCAGAACCCGCGTTCTTATGCCGCCTCCAATCTGACCGGGCATCTCGAGGTGCTGGAATATTGCCGCCACACTGCGGGTCTTAAACATCTCGTTTATGCGTCTTCCAGCTCGGTCTATGGCGGCAACAAGAAAGTGCCTTTTTCCGAAGATGACAGGGTGGACGCGCCGGTCTCGCTTTATGCGGCAACAAAAAAAGCCGATGAGCTGATGAGCCATACTTACGCGCATCTTTACGGATTGCCGCAGACGGGGCTGCGTTTCTTCACCGTCTATGGACCCTGGGGGCGGCCCGATATGGCTTACTTCTCCTTCACGAAAAACATTATGGAAGGAAAGCCGATCCGCGTTTTCAATCACGGCAAGATGCGGCGCGACTTTACTTATATCGACGACATTGTGGCGGGCGTTCTGGCGGCGCTCGACAATCCGCCGGAAGCCGGGGCGGAAAGCCCGCCCCACCGGGTTTTCAATCTCGGCAATAACAAGCCCGTTGCGCTGATGGATTTCATCACCACGCTTGAAGGGCTGATCGGCAAGAAGAGCGAATGGATTTACGAGCCGATGCAGGACGGGGATGTGGTGGAAACCTATGCGGATATCGAGCGCGCGAAAGCCGCGCTCGGCTATGCGCCCGTCACGAATATCGAAGAAGGGCTTTCCCGCTTCGTTTCTTGGTATACCGACTATTCCTCTCGTGAATGACCGGCTCTATTTAACCCTTTTGGCGATTTGTCCTTGTTCCGGCCTTGGGCGGGGCGCTATGCCATAGGAAAGCGCTGATGGGGCGCAACATAGAAGCGGAGAGGCGGCATGAGCGAGAGCGAGGAAACGGTAGCGAACCCTGAGGAACAAAAAAGCGCAGGCATGCCGCTCTTTTATGAAAATCCGGTGCCGATTTCTTTCGAGCGCCATGGCAAGAAGCATCTGGCGCGCCGGGTCGATGCGCGCTTTGCGGCCAAGAGCAATGCCATCCCGATCAATCTTTCCGAGTTCGCGCAGATTTCGCGCCATTACCCCATCGCCTTTGTCGCAGCGGCGGTGCCTTTTCCGGTTGCCGTGGTCGGCATGCGCAATGGCGAGAATCTCTTCGTCGACAAAAAGGCGAATGGGCAAAGAACGTCTATGTGCCGGCCTATGTGCGCCGTTATCCCTTTATCCTTTCCACGACGCCCGGCAGCGATGTGCTGACGCTTTGCGTGGATGAGGCTGATGGGGTGCTGAGCGACAAGGACGGGCTGAACTTCTTCGAGGAAGACGGCACGCCGAGCGATCATGCCAAAGCGGCGCTCGATTTTTGCCGGGCCTATCACGGCGCGGTGGGACCGACGCAGGATTTCGTCAAAGCGCTTTCCGAGAAGGGGCTCTTGATCGAGCGTCAGGCCAATGTCGCCAAGAAGGACGGCCAGAACTTCAACCTGACCGGCTTTCATGTGGTGGATGCGGAAAAGGCTCAGCGCCTGAGCAAGGACGAGCTTGGCGAATGGTGGGGCAAGGGCTGGCTGCAGGCCATCACCGCCCATCAGATTTCCATGCTCAATTGGGGCGATCTGGCCGAGCGGGTGTAAGCGCCCTGCTTACCGGAAACGTTGGCGGGCCGCCGCTTGCGCGGCATAGCGGGCCGGGCGCGTC
The DNA here is from genome assembly GCF_000739695.1 of Tepidicaulis marinus. GTDB lineage: Bacteria > Pseudomonadota > Alphaproteobacteria > Parvibaculales > Parvibaculaceae > Tepidicaulis > Tepidicaulis marinus. The sequence goes on along the minus strand of NZ_BBIO01000016.1, from coordinate 5,977 downwards.
GGAACGAGACGCACCGGCTCAGGCTTTTTGTGCAGCCACCAGTTTTGCTGGTTCAGCGAGTAGATGGGCCGGTAATTCGGCGCATCGTCAAGGTCGGCCACCGTCTTTTTCTGATTGTCGAGCAGTTTGATCTTGCCGTTCAGCCGGACGAGCAGCACGGCGTGGTGCGTTTTGATGGCTTCATCGTAAAGCACCATGATGCGCATATCCGCCGGGGAAAAACCGAGCTCGACCAATCCGAAATATTTGATGATCGCGTAATCCTCGCAGTCGCCGCCATTGGCCAGAAACTCAGCAGGCGTCTGCCAATGATCGCTCATGCCCCAATTCGATATATCGTCCACATAAGCAATGCCGTTCGCCCAGCTGTTCACCCGGTCCAGCTTTTCGGCGGGTGAGAGACCCAGCGCGCTGTCGATGACGCGGGCCCAATCGTCCGGGGCGCAGGCGCCTTTCGCGCGGCAATCGGCTGCCTGTTCCGGCGGTGTTTGCGGTGCGGGCGCTTCTTTCGTCTGTACCGTTTGCTCGGGCCGCTCTACCGGCAGCAGGAAGTTGAAGACGGGCATGGCGCTCGCGGCCTGCGTTTCTTGCCCGCGCTCGGGGCGGATAAGCGGCACGAGCATCCCTTCGGGCAAGGTCAGCCGCGCGGCTTCTTCTTCTGCTTGTTCGGCAGGGGCCTTGGCCACGGCGCTGCGCTTGGCGGGCGGGCGCAGGGTCGGCGTGCGGTGCCTCTCCGGCTGGCGGGCCGAGGGAGCGGGCAGGGTGAAGGTCAGACGGGCCGCGCTTGCGGCGGGCTGTAGCGCAGCCGTGTCGCCTGCTTTGCCCGTGTCCACTTTATATGCCTGAGAGACGGTATTTTCCTCGCGGCGGAGCGCGGCGAGTTCGGAGACGGGTTTCGTTTCCGAAAGCACCCGCTGCCAGCGCGGAAAGACCTGAAAATCGCCCTGGCCGGGCGCCCCGTCGGGAAAACCGCTTTCAGCTAACGCAGGGGCTGCCTGAACTGCACCTGCCAGGAGAATCGCTCCGGCGCAAAGCGCTGTTATGACGCGCGCGATAGACATGGGACCAACCGCACCAAACTCGTTTTACCGTGCGGTGAGTGTCCCAATTGCCGTTTAAATCGGCGTTCAGCGGGGCGGTTGGATTTGATTCAAGTTTTAGCGCTTTGCCCGGAAAGCGGCATCGCGCGTGCCTACTCTCCTAAGCCATTCTATCTATTGAAATTTGACTGTCTCAGCGCGGGAAAGCGGCTCTGCAGAGTCAAGTTAGAGTCATGGGGCGCATTAACTTTAATATAAAATTATCATTTCTTTAAACCGCTGAATCAAAAGCAAGAATCGGCTCTTCTGTCCGAGTCAAACGGCAACTAACACATTTGTATGATTGCTTTTCACATTGCAACTTTGTAGCTTACGTTAACGAAAAGTTTACTAAATTTTGAACAGGCGGCTGCGGTTTTCCGCAGTTTTGGGGGCAAACATGAAGTCGTACGGGGGGCAAGCTGCGTCTCGCAGCTACTATTGCAGCTCTATTTTATGCAGGTGTGACCAGCGCGGCGATGGCGCAAACGCCGGCAACGGCCGATCCGAGCCGGATCGATGACCGTCTGCGTCCGCGCCCGGATGCGCCGGGTCTCGGCACGCCGCTCGATGTGCCGGCGACGCCCGACCAAAAAGCGCCCGAAGGGGCCGAGCTTCAGAAATTCCAGATTTCCGGCGTCATTTTCGAGGGCAATCAGACCCTGCCCGAAGGCCGCTTGCAGGAACTGGCGAGCGATTATGTCAACCGCGACATTACGCTGGCCGATGTTTATGAGCTGGCCGGGCGGGCAACCGCCGCCTACCGCGATGCCGGTTATATTCTGACCCGCGCCATTGTTCCGGCCCAGCGCATTGGCGATGGCCAGCTGCGCATCCAGGTCGTGGAAGGCTTCATCGAAAATGTGGAAATCGAAGGCGATGCGGGCGGCGCCATGCCGTTCCTGCAAAGCCATGCCAGGCGCATCGCCGCGGCCAAGCCGCTGACGGCGGATGTGCTGGAGCGCGAGTTGCTGCTGGCAAGCGACATGGCCGGCTTTACGGTTCGCTCGGTTCTCACCCCGTCCAAAACCACACCGGGCGCCGCCGATCTGACGCTGGTCGTCGAGCGGGAAGCCTTTGAAGGCTATGCAGGCATCGATAATTTCGGCAGCCGCTATCTCGGCCGCGAGGAAATCGTCGGCGCGGTTTTCGCGAACGATCTTTTCGGCACGGCGGGCCGTGTGGGCTTTACCGGTGTGGTGACGCCGGACGGTGATCCGGAGCTTGCTTACGGCGCGCTGAGCATTCAGCAGCCGCTCACCTCGACGGGCCTGACGCTTTTTGCCTCCTACTCTTACTCCGAGACCCGTCCGGGCCTCGAGCTTGAGACGATCGACACGGAAGGCGAAGCCAAGACCGCCCGCGTCGAGCTTTCTTATCCCTTCATCCGCTCGCGCGATCTTAACGTCATCGGTACGCTGGGCTTCTTCTCCAACGATGTGCGCTCCGAGAACAACGCGGTCAATCCGGTGTTCGACGACAAGGTGCGCAACGTCAATGCGAAGGTCTTTGCCAACCTGCTCGATAGCTGGGGCGGCTTCAACACGGGCGAGAACCTTCACGCAAGGCATCACCGCGCTGGGCGGCTCGGAAAGCGGAGACGCGAACCTTTCCCGCGTCAATGCCGACAGCGACTATCAGCGCCTCAATTTCGAAGTGACGCGCTGGCAGCCCATCGGCGGCGAATTCGGCCTGCTTCTGGGGGCCGCCGGTCAAACCTCTTTCAACGAGGATCTTCTGGCCTCCGAGGAACAAGGTTTCGGCAGCACCTACTATGGCCGCGCCTTCGATCCGTCCGAAATCACCGGCGAGAAGGGCCTTGCCGGCAAGGCGGAGCTGCAATGGTACACGCCTCATCAGGCCGACTTCATGCAGAACACGCAGCTTTACGGCTTCTATGAAGCGGCAGCCGTGGAACAGGTCACGGTGCTGCCCGGCTCGCCGCGGCGCGAGACGATCGAATCCGCAGGCGTCGGCGTGCGCACCGCGCTCTTCGATCAGGTCAATCTCGACCTTTATGTCGCCAAACCTTTCGAGAAGACCGTGCAGGCCGAGCGCGACCGCGACGCCCGCGTGTTCTTCCAGATCAGCTCGAGCTTTTGAAATTGAGATGAGGCGGGGCCCATCCCGGAAAAGCGGCCCCGCGCAAGACAAATTGAACAGCCAAGACCCGTGCGTTTGACGGGGCAATCAAGGAGGGGGGCCGGCGACGGTCCGACAGGTGTCAAAATGAGCATTCAGCGCAATATCCAGAAGTCATTTCTGATGGGTTCGACGGCCCTGACCCGTCCGGCGGCAACGCTGGGCGCGATGGCGGCCATGGTGCTGGGCAGCGGCAGCGCCTTCGCCATCGATGCGAACACGCTGCCGAGCGGCGGCACGGTGACGGGCGGCGCGGCGACAATCTCGCAAAACGGCACGCGGCTCGATGTGAACCAGTCCACCAACCGTACGGTGCTGGACTGGCGCAGCTTCGACATCGGCGAGAATGCTCATGTGAACTTCAATCAGCCGAATTCCGGCTCGATTGCGGTCAACCGCATCAACCAGTCGACGAACCCGACGCAAATCAACGGCCAGCTCACCGCGAACGGCCATGTCTGGGTGCTGAACCCGAACGGCGTCATGTTCGGGGCGAGCGCGCGGGTGGATGTGTCCGGTCTCGTGGCTTCCACGGCGAATATCAATGTCGACCGTTTCATGGCGGGCGATACGCGCCTTGATCTTCTGGGCGCGGGCGGCGGCTCCGTCGTCAATGAAGGCCAGATCACGGTGCGCGAGGGCGGGCTTGCCGCTTTCGTTGCCCCGCATGTGCGCAACAACGGCACGATCCGCGCCAAGGTCGGCAAGGTGGCCATGGCGGCCGGTGAAACCTTCACGCTCGACCTCGCAGGCGACCGGCTCATCGAAATCGGCCTCGGCGCCGAGGGTGCGAAGGCCGAACAGCTCGGCCAGGTGGTGGCCGAAGGCGGCGTGATCGAAATTTCCGCCAAAGCCGCGACTGAAGTCGTCGATTCCATCGTCAATGTGGACGGCATCACCAGCGCGGCCTCGGCGACGGTTGCCGGCGGTGAAATCATCCTGGGCGGCGGTGAAGTGACTGTCGCCGGCACGCTCGATGCTTCGGGCGCCACGGGCGGCGGCTCCATCTCCATCGACGGGGAAAACATCACGACCGAAAGCACTGCGGTGCTGAAGGCGGATGCTACGGATAATGGCGATGGCGGCTCCATCATCGCCTATGCCGAGGGCCACGGCGAATATGCCGGCTCCTTCTCTGCCAAAGGCGGCGCCAATGGCGGCGACGGCGGTTTTGTCGAGACGTCGGGCGAGACGGTTTCTCTTGATGCAGGCCTGCGCGTTGCAACCAGCGCAGCGAATGGCGATGCGGGTACCTGGCTCATCGACCCAGTCGATCTGGTTGTTGGTGCTGGTGAAGCGGCGGCTATTGTTACGAACTTGAATTCGGGTAACGTCGACGTAGAGGCTGAAAATTCCATCACGGTCAATTCGGCGATCGATTCTTCGGCGCAGTCCAACTCTAACCAGCTCGCGCTGAAGGATGAGAATACCGATAACGACCTCATCATCAATCTGAACGCAGCCATCACGCTCGGTGCCAATCAGACCCTGACCGGTGAAGGTACGGTGGTGAATGTATCCAACGCCGCAACGATCCAAAGCGGTGTGGATGTCGCTTCCGCAGCCGGTGCACAGGTGAACGTCGCGGACGGCACCTATGTCGAGAATGTCCGCATCAGCAAATCCAATCTGACGCTTGTTTCCGAGAATGGCCGGGATGCAACGACCATTCAGGGCATCTCGGGCGTTGGCGCGCTCGGGGCCGTCCAAATTGATTCCGGTGCGAACAACTTCACGTTCGGTGGAACCGGTAACGGTTTCACCGTTATCGGTATCGATAATGGCGCCGCTGGTATTGAGAATGCCGCCGTGTATTTCCAAGGCGCTAATAGCGGCTCGACTGTGCAGGGCAACCGGATTACCGCAAATGGCGATGCGGGCCTGATGAGTGAGTATAATGCCGCCGTTGTCGGCTTGACGGTGGACGGTAACATTTTCGACGGACAGGCCTTCACGGGCCCCAATCCGGCCGGTGACGGGTTTAGCCAGCAGTTTACGCTTGCCAATGTACCCCGCCAGCTAGTCGTGATCAGCGGCGGCTCCGGTGTGACCAACACGCAGAATATCACTTTCACCAATAACCAGGTGACGGGGACTGCGGGCGGCCTCAATGGCAGCGGCGATGAGCAGGGCAATACGCTTGTGACGATCGACGCGGTCGGTGCGACCATCACCGGTAACACGTTTGCCGGTACGACGTCGCGTTACGGCAACCAGCTGCGCGCGCGTGGCAGCAACACGGTCATTACCGGTAACACGTTCGACAACGCCAATCTGACGGCCAGTACTTCGCCGCTTTATGTGCGCGATACGATCTTCTCCGGCAACGCAGCCAATATCGACACGTTCGCCGAGCTGATGGCGGCCAATACTTGGCAGAATGGCGCGGCATGGACCGATAATGCGGTCGGCGGTTACTACGCGGTCGTCAAGAGCGTGCAAGGCGCCATCGACATGGCTCTATCGGGCGGTGTCGTGAATTTGTTCGACGGCACCTATACCCAGACGGATACACTCGATGTTTCCAAGAGCGTAACGCTCTCGGGTGAGAGTGAAGCCGGGACGATTATCGATTCCTCCTGGATCGGTAACAAATACGCCATTCAGGTCGAAGGGGATAACGTCAACCTGAACACTTTCACGCTGATCGGTACATCGACAGTGGGTAGCGCCGGTTATGGTATCAAGGTTCAACCGGATACAGGCACGGTCAGTGACCGGGTGCTCGGGCTTTCGATCTCCGATGTGACGGTTCA
>NZ_BBIO01000017.1 GCF_000739695.1 Tepidicaulis marinus | reverse complement strand
CTCAAGGCGGCAAAGACGTAATCGCCCTGCCCGACGGCACGGCGCGCGGCTGGCTTCAGGACGGCGATGAGGTGATCATCGGCGCTACGGCCATGGGCGCGGACGGCACGCGTCTTTCCTTCGGCACACTCACGGGCCGGGTCGCCCCGGCCGTGTGACCGCCGGGTAAATCCGGGAGGTAGCGCAATGCCTCGTGACGTAGCGCCTAGTGGCGCAGCGCCGCCTCCCGGCCCGTTTTCAGAATTTCATTGGCAAAATCTTTATCGTCCACCGCCCGCGCCATGACAATGGTGCCGACCATTGTCGCGATCGTGGCGATGGCCTGTTCCCGCGCCGCCTTTTCGCTACGCGCGCCGGTATGGGAGGCGACCATGGAAATCATTTTATCGAGCACGCGGCCAAACGCTTTGCGCGTCTTCGGCGTTTCGCGGGAAAGCTCGGGGCCGAGCGCTGCAATGGCGCAGCCCTCGCCCGGATGGGCGACATGATGGCGGCTCACATACGTATCGACCAGCGCCTTCAAGCGGCGGCTCGGCGGCGCGCCTTCGGCGGCCTCATCCAGCATCTGCGTCGTAGCGCCCAGCGCATAGGCTGCCGCCTCCGCCACAAGCGCGGCCTTGGAGCCGAAATGCGCATAAAAGCCGCCATGGGTAAGCCCGGCTTCTTTCATCAGCTCGGCAACACTGACCCCGCCTATACCTTTTTCGCAAAGCTGATGCGCCGCGCTTTCGATAATCCGCTGACGGGTCTGGGCTTTATGTTCGGCTGTATAGGGCATGGCCGGCTCCTCTTTATGATATATATCATATCGAAAAACCGGCGCTATTCCAACAGTTTAAGGGCGTGCCTTGGCGTTTATCCATGTGCGTAGGGATTACTTGTCCGGGCAGTCAATCATGCGAGAAAATCTCCTGACTCCAACCTGAACGCAGCATGAGGAGTCAAACGCGCAACTACTTTCGGTTCCTTTATGGTTCCCATCGCAACTCGAGGATCAAAGGCCTGAATAGCTTTGAAGAAAAGTCCGAGAACCATCTTCTGCTCTTCAAGATTGGTGAAAGAATAGGTGTTCGTCAGCACCCTATACGCTGTGTATCCTCCACCCGCTTTTCGCTCCGCGCCGCTCAACGGACAGAGAAGGTCGTTAAACCACCAAACGCGTGTACCATCATCAAGCAGTTCGGTTTTCTCGTTATCTCGGTCAGCTGCTGTACAGAAACCAAATACTTTGTCCCCAACATGCAGAACGAAATGATGCCCCTGCTCAGGCCCTGCACTTCTCCCGCCGATCATATAAATTCTTGAGTCATCGCTCTCTACATCAAGAGTCTCAGGATTAATGCGGAAAGGCATTTCCATTTCCAACATCTCTTTTGCGCTTTCTTCGACCGGTTTCATATTTTCCCCCCCGGTCCGAGACCGCTCATTCTCTTTGGGTTAATCCCGCACACGGCCGAGGTGGAGCCCCGTTGAGGCACAGCTGGCCAAGGTCATTTCACGCGAGAAACTTCCCCGAAACGATCTGCTGCTCTGCTCGTGGAGTTAGAAAACCTTTAGATTTCGGTTCTTGTTTAATACCAGCCACAACGTCGAGGTCATAAGCTTGAATAGCTTTGAAAAACAGACTTAGAATAAGTTCCTGCTCTTTGGCGTTTTCAAAGGAATACCTGTTCGTTACTAGTTGTAATCCTTTTCCTTTTATATGCTCGTAAAGCTTGCATAAGATATCATCGAACCACCAGATGACTGTACCATCGTCCAGGTTTTCAATTTTCTGTTTCTCAATATCTTCAGACGTCCGGAAACCGTAAGCCGCATCACCAACGTGCAGGACAAATTGGCGTCCCATTTCTGGTGACCAATTATGCCCTCCTGTAATGAATATTCTGGGATCATCACTTTCCACGTTAAACGTGCTGGGATTAATGCGGAAAGGCATTTCCATTTCCAGCATTTCTTTTGCGCTTTCTTCGACCGGTTTCATATTTTCCTCTTCGGTCTGAGGCTGTTCTTTCTCCTAGCCGGCTTGTTGCGTCATAAGGATTGTGCGGCGAATGACACACGCCAATACTTCAAACTGCGCGGGCCACTCTTCTTTCTCGGACTTTCTAAGGAAAACCTTCCCCGAGACCTGAGTAGTTATTTGCCCATAGACTGTGCACAAACTGCCGGAGCCTGCGTAATAACACTCGCTAAAGACCAGTCCGCCCTCCTCTGACGTCAGATTGAGAAGAAATGTGCTCGACATTGAATCCGGTCTTTCGTACTTCAACACTGGCTCAACTCGGCGAGATCTAGTAAATACGTCGAATAGTCGCCGAGTAACATCCACGTCACTGACCGCCAGTTCTATCCACACGGTTGCCATATGATCAAAAGTGAGCTCCTGACTCTTGATCTCGCCAATATCGCAACCTGCCCGCTCTGCTTCACCCAACCAGTCCTCCGGACTCCCCATCACGATCGCTCGGCGCAACTCTTTTTCATTGCTCGGCAACTTTGCCACACGCAAATTTTTGGAGTTGTTCGCTATTGGAATCTCCAAAGCTCCCTCAGGCCGCGGGCTCGAAAGGCTGTAAGGCTCTGCCCAGGTATCGACAGCGAATGACCATGTGTCACACACCAGCCCCCACGCTAGAATTAGCCAGAAGAATCCCAAACCCGTCGCCCCCGAGAACTGACATGATCGTTTCACCAATATAGACAGTGAACGGCATGGCCGTAAACGGATTGTCATTCTCACAGGACGCCGGGGCATCCGAGGCGGTTTCGCGGGGCACGGACCCGATCACACCAAGCAAGCGCTGGAGCCGCGTGAGATTAGGCCGCTGCGGAGAGCCGCCGCAGCGCGAGGCACATGAGGAGTACGCTGATGGGGCCCCAGAGCCATTGGTGGGGCGGGACGGGCATGGCGGGGAGATAGGCGGTCGTCACCATGTCCCAGGCCCAGAGCCCGGCGCAGAAATAGCCGAGCCAGCTGGCCGCCTCAAAGCGCCCTTTGAGGGTGAGGAAGGCGGCGGCGAACCAGCCCGTGCCTCCAAGCCCGTTGGCAAAGGCGTGGAGCGGGATGGTGGCGGGCGGCAGGCCGGTGGCGGCAAAGTGACCGGCAAAAAGCGCGGGCACATTGGCCCAGAAGATAAGGCCGATCCCGGCAAAGAGCGCGGCAAGGCCGTAATGTCTTTCACTTTCCTCACGCATGACGCGCCTCCTTTTGCAAATGACGCGCGCCCAGCAGCATGAGCCCTGCGACGGCGCTGCCCCAGATCAGAAAATAAGGCGGCAGCGGCATGGGCAGCACGAATGTCGTGATCACATCGAAAAAGAAAAAACCGGCGAGAAAAACCGCAAGCCGCGCGGAGACGAGATAGCGCTTGAACAGCGCGCTGATCAGCACCGCTGCCCAGCCAAGCGCGGCAAAACCGTTGGCCACCGCTTCCATGACCGTCATTTCCAGCGGCAAGCCGGTGCCGTCGAAATCCCCGCCCAGGATCGCCAGCACCGTGCTTGCAAAATTGAGCGCCAGGATCAGAAAGAAGGCGCACCAGAGAAAGAAGGGCCAGTTTTTCATCGCGGGCCTCCTAGGCAAGATGGGAAAGAATGTTGCGGGCCGCGATGACGGAAAACGCCATGATGGTCAGCGAAGGATCGACGCTGGGCGGCAGGGGAAAGACGCTGGGGTCGGCGACATAAAGCCCCGGCACTTCGTGCGCTTCATGGGTGCTTGCCACAACGGCGCGGGACGGGTCATCGCCCATGCGCAACGTGCCGGCCGGATGGGGCGCGGCAAAAAGCATCGCGCCGTTTTGAATCTCCAGCGTATCGAGCTGCGCGATCTCCTCCGGCCCTTGCAGCCTGGTGCCTGCGCTGTCCGGCACGAAGATTTCCCGCGCGCCGCTTTCAAAAAGAAGCTGGGCTTGTTTTTTCAGCGCGTCGCGGGCTTTGAGGACATCATCGCCCTGCAGCGCGTAATGATAAGAGGGCGTGCCGTCCTCGCGCAGCGTCACCTCGCCGCCATGCTCATCGTCGATCCAGGCCACCGCGCTGCCAAGGCGCGGCAACTGCGCAACAAGCCCGGCATGGGCCCCGCCGAAGCCGGGCAGCGTGACGGCCAGAAATTCCGGCTGAATCTGGTTCGGGTGCAGCAAATAGCCGCCTTCCACATAGCGCCCGTTCTCATAGCGCGGCAGGCGGAAATCCGATGTGCCGACGGCGGCGGGAATATTATGCCAAAGATAAATCTCTTCATCGTAAAGCGCATAAAGATAAGGATTGGGATTGGTGAAAAGATTGCGCCCCACCTCGCCCGAGCCGTTCGGCAGGCCCGAGCGCATCCAGATGACGGGCGAGGCATAGCCGCCGGCGGCGAGCACGACGGCGCGCGCTTTAACCTCGAGCTTCGGCCCGGCGGGGCGGCCCGTTGCGCGGTCGAGAAAGCGGGCCGAGACGCCGCTTGCCCGGCCCGTGCCGGGCTCGCGGGTTATCGCCGTCACCTCGCAATCGGCATAAAGCCGCGCGCCGGCCTTCAGCGCGGCAGGCACGTAAGTCACCAGCTGGCTTTGCTTGGCATCGTAAGAACAGCCCTGATAGCAATGCCCGCTTGCCACGCAGCCGCGCCTTGCCTGCGGCACATCTTCGATATGCCAGCCAAGGCGCCCGCCCGCCTCGATGAAAAGCTCGTTCATGCGGTTGCGGTAAACGGGGTCGGCGGGATGGACGTTGTGGTCTTTTTCGATCTCATCGAAAATCGGCGCGAGCACCTCATGCTCGTGGCCGCTTACGCCTTTTTCCTCATAGATGCGGGCCCGGTCTTCGGGCAGGCGCCAGCTATCGGCCCAATAGTGAACGCTCGCCCCGCCCACGCAATTGCCATACATCAGCGCAAGTTCGCCATTGGTGCTGGTGTCGAGGCCGCGTCCGCCATCGATCCGGGCGAGCATATTGTCCGACAATTGGTCGAAATCGCCGCGGGCGGCGGTGTAATAGCCGCCCTTCTCCAGAATGAGGACGGAAAGGCCGCCTTCGGCCAGATGCTTGGCGGCGGCCGCGCCGCCGCAGCCCGAGCCGATGATCACGACATCCACCTCTTCGCGAAGGTCGTGCTTTATTTCATGGCCTTCGCGGATCATGACAGCGCCTCCAGATTTTCAATGCGGTTGCCGGCGGGAAAGAATTTCGCGGGCATTTGCGGGCCCTCATAACCGAGATGCGCCCAGGTGCGCGGGTCCGTGTAATAGAAAAAGAAAACGAGGAAGCGCACGCCGTTATAGATCGCCCGCTCCAAGGGATCCTCGGAGCGGGAAAGCGCGCGAAGATGCGCCTCACGTTCTTGCGCGCCCATGGAAGAAAAGCGGGAAAGGGAAATGCCCATGAGCGGGCTATATTCGAGATAAAGCAGCGAGGCTTTCATGTCCGAAAGCAGCGTGCCGCGGCTTAAGGAAAGTTCCCGGTCGATACGCGCGGGCGTGCGCGTTTCATAAATGGAGGGAAGGCCCGGAATGGGGCCGACCAGAGTTTCCGCCGCCACGCTCAAGACCGCCAGTTCCTTTTCGCTGAGAACCTGCGGCACTTCCCCGTTCAAAAGCGCGCCGTAATGCTCGCCCCCCGGCGCGGCAATGCCCGCCAGCCCCATGATTGCGGCGCTTGCCGCCGCCGCGCCGCCCAGCATCAAAAAACCCCGCCGCGAGGGGCCGGTTGCCTGTCGTGTCACTGCATCCTCCGCCAGATTTGGTCAACTGACCTTTATTTAGGTCACATGACCATATTTTCAAGAAATTGGTCAAGAGACCCTTTTGGGCTAGAAGATGGAGGGACGGGCGGACACGAAACGGAAGGGACCATGAAAAGCGCCAAGGGCAAAAAACGGGCGGAGGAAATCCTCGACGCCGCAACGCAGATCCTGGTGGAAGAGGGCTATGGCGGCTTTTCCATGCGCCGGGTGGCGGAGGCGCTTTCCATGCGGCTCAGCAATGTTCAATATTATTTCGGCGGGCCGGGGGAACTGCTCAGCGCGCTTTTCGACCGGGCGCTGGAACGCTCCATCGCCGCTTTCAAAAGCCGCCCGGCACAGGGCAGCCTTGAAGACCTGATCCGCTTCATCCTGGATGAGCAGCAGCCGCAGGACTACTGCCTGATGTTCTGGGAGCTTTGGGCGCTCGCCGCGCGGGACGAAGAGATCAACGCGGTCATGGCGCGCTATTACGCGCAGTACCAAAAGCAGATCGAATATGTGCTCTCAAAAGCCGTGCCCGGCCTTGCCCCCGGCGCGCGGCGGCGGCGCGCCGTCTTGATCATGAGCCTGATGGAAGGCCTCTCGCTTTTTCGCGGCGTGGAAGGGCGGCTCGACATTCCCGCCCGCCAGCTAGACAAGGACGTGGTGGAGGCCGTCACGCGCATCGCGGCGGGGTGATGGCGATGCGCACCCCCCCGGATTTCCTACTCAGCAGTGGCTGCAACCGGCAGGGTGAACCCCAGAAAAATACCAATGCCCGCACCCAAAACTTTGGAAGGCAATCTGTCCGCACTCGCCTTGCGACGATGAAAAACGCGTTGAACCAACCTCATTCTCCCGCCAGAGGCAGAAGAACCTCCGCCACGTCCAATGCGAAGTTTTGATTGCAAGCGGCGACATATTGATTGGTGACACGGGTGTCATACCCCGCAACACCCAGCTTAACCGCAATCTCCTCACCCGTGACCTTATCGATCACCCGCGACCCACTAGGCCAAGCGATCAAACCGCCTGGCAACTGAACCGCTTTATCCCGGAAATGTCTCTGATACGCATAGCGGGACTGGAAGGCCGAAACCTTTTCAATGCCTATGCAGCTATCTTTGAAAAGCTCGGGATAATCATTCACATACCCGCGCAGAGTCTGACTGGTTTGGATAATTCGGTCGTACACCGCGCAAGCTTCGGGCGTGCGGGGGACAATGGCGTGCCGGTACTTTCCAGGTTCCGTATGGAAATATCTAATCCCAGCGCTGGGTTTCCACCCCTCTTCAACATGATTTTCAACGTATGCATACCCCTTGACGAGATAATCGACGCAACCGACGAAACACCCATATAGCGCACTGTCGGTGACAGGCTTATCACGGCCGTTGCCATAAGTGCCATCCGACAACACCTCAAACCCTTCAACACCGGGGATGCGTTTTTCGACATGCGTTCCGACGTTCAGCTCTTTACAGAATTCATCAAGCTGCTGCTGGGCAATGCGCCTGTCCTCGGCGCTCGCCGTCGGCACGAGGATTGAAACAAGCCCAGCACTGGAACAGCCGCTCAACATGAGAAAGAGGGCAATTGCCCCCAACAAACTGCCTGATGATTTTAGCCAGGCCCTCTGCTGCGCGTGTCCTGGCCAGGACAAAACCCCGGAGCGCCCGCTCCTTAAAATCTCCATATGCAATCCGTAATAAAATTAAACGACATGTTTCATCATATGGGACGTGCCGCCGCTGTCCAGCATACCGTGTGTCAAAACGTGTGCTGGCCGCACGCCGCTGGCCACCGGCATATAGCTAAGAAATGGAGCTGATCAGCGCGCATAAATCCAGCAAAGCCGGTGATAATCCATTGCTAAGCCTGCCCAAACCGCTACTCTCATGAATATGTCTGTGACGGAAGCGCATGCCCCGTTTGCAATGACCGGCCGGGACTGGGCGGCCTTGATGGATGCCGCCACCACGTTCCGGCGCGCGCTTCACACACATCCCGAACTTACCTGGCAGGAAGAAAAGACCGCTGCCGCCGTGCGCGCGGGCCTTGAAAGCGCGGGTCTTGCCTGGCGCACCTGCGCGGGCACGGGCACGCTTGCAACGCTCGCGCCCAAGGCTGCCGGGCGGCACATCGCGCTGCGCGCCGATCTCGATGCCCTGCCCATTACCGAGGCAAGCGGGCGGCCATGGACCTCCGCCAATCAGGGCTGCATGCATGCCTGCGGCCATGACGGGCACACCGCCACGCTGATGGCCGCGGCCTATTGGCTCAAACAGCATGAAGAACAATTGCCCGGTCCCGTCACCCTTCTCTTTCAGCCGGCCGAAGAAGGCGGCCACGGCGCCAAGAAGATGATCGAGGACGGCGCGCTCGAAGGCATCGACGCGATCTATGGCTGGCACAATTGGCCGGCCATCCCCTTCGGCCAGGCGCTTTGCCCGGACGGCGCGGTGATGGCGGGCAATGGCACGTTCGAGATTTTCTTGAAAGGCCAAGGCGGCCATGCCAGCCAGCCGGAAGCCTGCCGCGATCCGGTGCTGGCCGCCTCCGCCATCACGCTTGCCCTGCAGCAGATCGTTGCCCGCCGCCTTGCGCCGCAACATGCCGCCGTGGTGAGCCTGACCTCCATCGAAGCGCCGAGCGGGCCGACCGTCATTCCCGATACGGCCAAAATAGGCGGCAGTATCCGTCTGGCGCAAAGCGGGGACCGGGAGATCATCAATGCGCTGATCGAAGAGGTGGCGGTGAAGACCGCCGCTGCTTATGGCGTCACCGCCGAGGTGACGCTTCAGCCGCGCTATGATGCAACGGTCAATCATGGCGCAGAAGCTGCGCTGATGCGCGCGGCGCTCAGCGCCGAACTCGGCGCGGACTGGCATGCGGATACCATCCCCGCGCCCATCATGGCGTCGGAAGATTTCAGCTATTACCTTAAAGAGATACCGGGCGCCTTCGCGCTTATCGGCGCGGATGACGGCAAAGGACACGATGTGCCCTGCCACAGCCCGCGCTACGATTTTAACGATAGCCTTATTCCTATTGTCACGCGGCTTTATGCGCGCCTTGCCGGCGCGCCGCTTCCCTGACGCGGGCTTAAGCCGTCAGGGCTGAAGAAGAACGGTCTGCCGGGCGAACCGACGGTGCGGCAGGGCGTTTCTTGAGTGTGGACACGCGACCGGGCGCCCCGGCGCCCCTATTGGCAGGAGGCTTTCATGGATATTTTCGAGCAATGGGAATCGAATGTGCGCGGCTATTGCCGCACCTTCCCCACCATTTTCAAATCCGCATCGAACGCCCGGCAGGTGGATGAAGAGGGGCGTTCCTATATCGACTTTTTCGGCGGCGCGGGGGTTTTGAATTTCGGGCACAACAACCCGCATATGAAACGCGCGCTCATAGACTTCATTGAAGCGGATGGGCCGGCCCACAGTCTCGACATGTCCACCAGCGTCAAACGCGACTTCATGAAGGCGTTTGCGGACACGGTTCTGAAACCCCGGAACATGAAGTATAAAATGCAGTTCACCGGGCCGACCGGCACCAATGCGGTAGAAGCGGCATTGAAGCTTGCCCGCCGCGTCACGGGCCGCACCAATGTCATTGCCTTCTCGCATGGCTTTCACGGCATGACGCTGGGCTCGCTCGCCTGCACAGCCAATGATTATTTCCGCAATGCCGCAGGCGTGCCGCTCGAACATGTGACGCGCTTTCCTTTCGGCTGCGACATTGATGATCTTGAAGCGCGTTATGCGGATTCATCTTCCGGCTATGCGCATCCGGCAGCCGTTCTTGTCGAGCCCATTCAGGCGGAAGGCGGCGTCAATCTCGCAAGCGCGGAATGGTTGAAAGGCCTTCAGGAATTCTGCCGCAAACATGGTGCGCTTCTCATTCTCGATGACATTCAGGCCGGCTGCGGGCGCACCGGCTCCTATTTCAGTTTCGATGATATGGGGCTCGACCCGGACATCGTCTGCCTTGCCAAAGGCATTGGCGGCTTCGGCACGCCGCTTGCCATGAACCTCATCAAGCCGGAGCATGACGAACATTGGCAGCCGGGCGAGCATACGGGCACGTTCCGCGGCCAGGGCTTTTCCTTCGTCGCGGGCCGCGAGGCGCTGAAATATTTCGAGAATGACGATTTCCTGAAAGACGTGAAACGCAAAGGCAAGGAAATGGAAGCCCGGCTCAATGCCCTTGCCAAATCCCATAAAGCGCTTGGGATGGAAGTGCGCGGGCGCGGCATGCTTTACGGGCTCGACGTCAAAAACGGCGATGTGGCGAAAGCCGCCGTCGCCCATGCTTTCAAGAACGGCCTTTTGATCGGTGCCTGCGGCACGGGCGGACGCGTGCTCAAGCTCATTCCCCCGCTCACCACGCCGGATGAGGATTTGGATGAAGGGCTCGGCATCCTGGAAGCGGCGCTGACCGCCGTCGGCAGGGAGGCAGCATGACATGATCGAACGCGATGACATGACTTTTCCGTTCGAGGAATATGAAAACCGCCTCCGGGCACTGCGCGAGCGGATGAAGGAACGGCTTCTGGATGCGGTGATCATCACCGATCCGGAAAACATCATGTATCTGACCGACTATCAAACCACGGGCTATTCCTTCTTTCAGGCGCTGATCGTGCCGCTCGACGGTGAGCCTTTCATGGTGACGCGGCATCTGGAAGAATCGAATGTCTATGCCCGCACCTGGGTGGAGAAGACGCGCCCTTATGAGGATAATGGCGATGCCATCCAGCGTCTTGTCGGCAGCTTGAAGGAATCCGGTCTTGCCAAGGCCTCGATCGGCTATGAGCGCAACAGCTATTTCTTCCCCGCCTACCACCAGGACCGGCTGCGCACCGCTTATAATGGCGGGCATCTTCTCGACTGTTTCGGCATTGTCGAAGAAGGCCGCATCCGCAAATCGCCAGCCGAAATCGAAGTAATGCGCAAAGCCGCCCATGCCACGGAAGCGGGTATGCAGGCGGGCCTCGATGCCGTTGCCGCCGGGGTGACGGAAAACGAAATCGGCGCGGCGATTTCCAATGCCATGTTCCGGGCAGGCGGCGAGCCGCCGGCGGTCATGCCTTATGTCACCTCCGGCCCCCGCTCGATGATCGGCCATGCGACATGGGAAGGGCGCCGGGTGGAGCCTGGTGAGCATGTCTTTCTGGAAGTGGGCGGCTGCTACCGGCGCTATCACACCGCGATGATGCGCACCGCCGTTCTAGGGCAGCTTTCCCCTTCCATGGAGCGGGCGCAGAACCGCATGCTGGAGGCCTTGCAGAAAGTCGAAAGCGCCATCCGCCCCGGCCTTACCGTGTCGGATGCGGACAATATCGTGCGCGATATCATTTCGGGCAGTGAGGATGAAGGTATTCTCATCACCCGCTCGGGCTATTCCATCGGCATCGCCTTCCCGCCAAGCTGGGATGAAGGCTACATCGTCTCCCTGATGCAGGGCGTCTCCACCACCTTGAAGGAAGGCATGACCTTCCATCTCATCCCCTGGGTCTGGGGCGTCGACGGCAACAAGACCGTCGGTATTTCCGACACGGTTTATGTCACCGCCGATGGCTGCAAATCCTTCTTCACCATGGACCGGGAGTTCACCGTCAAACCGGAAAGCGGCGCGGCGCGCGGCGGCGGCGCGGCCAATGTGGACACGATCGAGGACGCGCGCCGGCGCGCGGCAAAAAAGGAAATTCAAAAAAGCGGGGAGTAATTCATGCTCACTGTCACGAACCCGGCGACGGGAAAGATCATTCAGGAGATCGAACCGGACAGCGCAAAAAGCGTCGAAAGCGCGCTCGAGGCGGCGCAGAAACGTTTCATCTCCTGGCGGCAAACCTCTTTTGCCGAGCGGGCCGATCTGCTGCGCGCCGTGGCCGGCATCATGCGAAAAAAGGTGGAAGAGCTTGCCCCGCTCATGACGCAGGAAATGGGTAAACCCATTCGCGAGGCGCGCGGGGAGGTGGAAAAGGCGGCCTGGTGCGCCGAACATTATGCCGAGCACGGCGAAGCCTATCTTGCCCGCGAGGAAATCGGCTCCGATGCCACCCGCTCTTATGTGCAATATCTGCCCCTCGGCCCCGTTCTCGGCATCCTGCCCTGGAACGCGCCTTTCTGGCTTGCCTTCCGCTTTGCCGCGCCCGCGCTCATGGCGGGCAATACCTGTCTCATGAAACACGACCCGCATGTACCCGCCTGCGCGAAAGCCATCGCGGATGTTTTCGAGGAAGCAGGCGCGCCGCCCGGTCTTTTTCAGGCGCTGCGGATCGAAACGCCCGCCGTCGAAGCGGTGATCCGGGACACCCGCGTACGGGCCGTCTCCTTCACCGGCTCGGCGCGGGGCGGGGCGGCGGTTGCCGCCATTGCAGCCTCGGAAATCAAACCGGCGGTCCTTGAGCTTGGCGGCTCAGATCCCAGCATCGTGCTGGCCGATGCCGATCTTGATAAAGCCGCCGAGGTGCTGACGCTTTCACGCATCATCAATGCGGGTCAGTCCTGTATCGCCGCAAAGCGGCTCATCATTGAAGAGCCGGTCTATGACGCTTTCACCGAAAAGATGCAGGCGCGTCTGGCGGCTCTAAAAGTCGGCGATCCTGCCGATCCGGCCACCGATATCGGCCCTATCGCCCGCGCCGATCTGCGCGATGAACTTCACCGCCAGGTCAGCGAGACGGTGAAGGCAGGGGCGCGCCTTCACCTGGGCGGCAAGATACCGGAGGGACCCGGCTTCTTCTATCCGGTGACATTACTGTCCGATGTCACACCCGGCATGTGCGCTTTTAACGAAGAAACTTTCGGGCCCGTCGCCGTGCTGATCAAAACGCCGGATGAAAAGCGCGCGCTCGAGCTTGCCAATGACACGCCCTACGGCCTGGCTGCCAGCGTCTGGACGGGGAGCGAACGAGGCGAGGCCATCGCCCGCGAGATCGAGGCCGGGCAAGTTTCGGTCAATGGCATCGTCAAAACCGACCCGCGTCTTCCTTCCGGCGGCATCAAGAAATCCGGCTATGGCCGCGAACTCGGTCCCCACGGCATAAAGGAATTCGTCAACGCGCAGCAAGTCTGGGTCGGGCCCGCCCGAACGTAAAACCTTACCGGTTTTCAAGGGAACTGCGGATCACGCGCGCAGACCCGCGTTCAAACTTTTGCGGATGGGGTGCATCCACCGCCAAAACCGGCTATGAGGGGGAACGTTCCGTTTCTCCTTCCAAAGTAGTTTCGTGCCCCCAGAACCCCTCCAAATTCTCAAGACCGTTTACGGCTATGACGCCTTTAGAGGGCGGCAGGCCCAGATCATCGATCATGTGATTGCCGGTAATGACGCCTTCGTGCTGATGCCGACAGGCGGGGGTAAATCGCTCTGCTATCAGATCCCCGCGCTTTGCCGGCCGGGCCTCGGGCTTATCGTCTCCCCGCTCATCGCGCTGATGGAAGATCAGGTGAGCGCGCTCAATCAGGCCGGCGTCAAGGCGGCAGCGCTCAATTCACGGCTGGAAGGGGCGCAGAAAGATCTACTCTGGCGGGAGACGGAAGAAGGCGCGCTCGATCTTCTTTATATGGCGCCTGAAACCTTGCTGAGAAACGGCACGCTGGCGCGCCTCCGCCGCCTGCCGCTCTCGCTCATTGCCATCGACGAAGCGCACTGCCTTTCCCAATGGGGGCACGATTTCCGCCCCGAATACCGCGCCCTCGACATGCTGGCGGACACCTTTCCCGGCGTGCCGCGCCTGGCGCTCACCGCCACAGCCGATGCGCCGACGCGCGCGGAGATTCTCTCGCATCTCAATATCGGCGAAGAAAACGCCTTCATCGCCGGTTTCGACCGGCCCAATATCCGCTATAGCGCGGCGGAAAAGACGAGCGCCACGCAACAGATGCTGCAATTTCTCGGCCCCCGCAAAGGCCAAAGCGGCATCGTCTATTGTCTTGCCAAAAAGAAGACGGAGGAAGTCGCCGCAACGCTGAACGAAAACGGCTTTACCGCGCTTCCCTATCATGCCGGCCTCGACATGCGTCAGCGCGAGGAAAACCAGCGCCGCTTCCAGCTTGAAGACGGCGTCATCATGGCGGCAACCATCGCCTTCGGCATGGGTATCGACAAGCCGGATGTGCGCTTCGTTCTGCATCTCGATCTGCCCGCCAGCATCGAGGCCTATTATCAGGAAACGGGACGCGCCGGGCGTGACGGGCTGCCAAGCGAAGCCTTGATGCTTTACGGCGCCTCCGACATGGCGCTGCGGCGGCGCTTTATCGACAATTCCGATGCGCCGGATATGCGCAAGCGCATGGAACATCAAAAGCTCGACGCGCTTTTAGGATTTGCCGAAACTACGCAGTGCCGCCGCCAGTCTCTATTGCGCTATTTCTCCGACGATTGCGTACCTTGCGGCAATTGCGACACCTGCCTTGAGCCGCCCGAAACCTTCGACGGTACGATCGCCGCGCAGAAACTTCTCTCCTGCATTTACCGCACGGGCGAGCGCTTCGGCCAGGCGCATGTCGTCAATGTGCTGCTCGGCAAGGAGACCGAGGGCACCTCGAAATGGGGTCATGACCGGCTGTCCACTTTCGGCATCGGCACCGAGCATGATGCCAATGGCTGGCGCTCGATCCTGCGCCAGCTCGTGGCGCATGGGCTGATCGCGGTCGATGTGACCGGCCATGGCGGGCTTTCCATCACGCCGAAGGGCCGCACTTTCCTCAAAGAAAGAGAAACGCTCGAGCTGCGCAAACCCAAGAAGCGCACAGGCAAGAAAGGCGCGCGGCGCGAGGCGCTGATGACCCTGCCGGAAGAAGCCCAGGTACTTTTCGAAAAACTGCGCGAGACCCGACTTGCCCTTGCCCGCGAGCAGGGCGTGCCGCCCTACGTCATCTTCCACGACAAGACGCTCGCCGAAATGGCCCTGATGCGCCCCCAGAACAATGGCGATCTGTCACTCATCTCCGGCATCGGCGAATCCAAACGCGCTAAATACGGCGCGGCCTTTTTGACCGTGATCCGGGAAGCGGCCATTTAACTTTTTTTGGGGGGGCCGGCAATGATGGCGCCGGGCCGTTCACACAGCTTGGGTCCAAGCGCTTGCCGCTTCCAACAAGGCGATTACTTCTTCATCCCTGGTCTGTGTAAAGTCACGGTAGTGCAACCCCACCGCTTGAAAAGGCTGGGGCGTTATCAAACAGATAATCCGGTCTACCAACGGCTTCAATTCTTCGAGCGTTTCGGCAGGCGCAAGGGGGACAGCCAGAACCAGATGAAGAGGCGTATTACGCCGCACACCACTTAGCGCCGCCTTTACCGTACCCCCTGTTGCAATGCCATCATCGACCACAATGACTGTCCGTCCCCATAGATCGAGCGGCGGGGCATTTCTTCGGTAAAGCGCTCGGCGGCGTTCGATTTCCCGCAACTCCCGAGCCATTTCCATATCGACATAGGCGGAGGTGACACCGAAAAGCGACGCCAAGGACTCATTCATGATAAGCTGAGGGTTGAAGCCATCCACGACCGCGCCAATACCGAATTCGGGCTGGCCGGGGGCACCGATCTTCCGAACGAAAAGTACATCGAGAGGCGCTTCAAGCGCCTTGGCGACCTCAAAGGCAACGGGTACGCCGCCGCGCGGCAATGCCAGCACAATCGGATGGCTGTCTTTATATTCGAGCAGCGCTTTGGCAAGTTCCCGGCCGGCTTCCCGCCTGTCCTCAAAGTACTCTTTCATGATGTATGCCTCCCGGCTGCGGGGCGCCTTACCGCCTCGGGCGGCAAAAAGGCGCGGAACCAGCGCACCGCATGATCCACCACCTGATCAAGCGTTCCCGGTTCTTCGAAAAGATGTCCTGCTCCAGGGATGATACGCAGCTCTTTCGTACCAGGAAGGCGTTTACAAGCCTGCCGGTTCAAATCCAACACCACATCGTCGCGCCCGCCAACGATCAAAAGCACCGGCACATGCACTTGCAAGAGATCATCGCCTGCCAGGTCCGGCCGCCCGCCACGCGAAACAACCGCGGCGATACGAGCTGCCGGATCCGCTGCTGCTACAAGCGCTGCGCCTGCGCCCGTGCTTGCTCCAAAATAGCCAATATTCAATTCGTGTAATGTTTTCTGTTCTCTTACCCAGGCCGTCGCGAGCAGCAGACGCCGTGCCAAAAGCGCAATATCGAATATGTTCCGCCGGTCCTCTTCTTCCTCTGCCGTCAGCAGATCGAGAAGGAGCGTGGCAAATTTCTCTTTCCTCAGAGCTGCTGCTACATGATTGTTGCGCGGGCTCAACCTTCCGCTACCATTGCCATGGGCGAAAATAATGACGCCTTGAGCTTTTTCCGGCACGCCGAGAAGTCCCTTCAGTTTCATGGAACCGAACTCGACTTCGCTTTGACCCTGCAAGTTCATCATCGCTCAAAGACCGAATGGATAAGTATCCGGCTCTCCATGTGAAGGCTCCATCCGCAAAGGAGTTACGGGAGAGGTTTCCTCGAACCAGACATAGGCATCGAATTGATCGGAAAGCACCGCTTGAAAATAGTGACTCAAAAATTCGCTCTCCGGCCGGTACACCACGCCGATTGCCCGCTCGCGCAAGGGCATACTTAGCGTATCCGCCAGCGCGCGCCGCGACGGTACGCTCCAATCGGTCAAGGAACGGGTGACCCCCGTTTTGCGGAAAGCAAATTCATAGCTGTCCTCGCGCGCAGGACGCACCGTCTTGATCTCCGCCGGACCGCCCCAATCGCTTGCCGCCATGACACGGCCCCGGTCCGTGCCGAAGCCGATCGCAATGGCATCTTTATCGAATGACTTCTTGCAAAGCTCACCGATATTGAACTCGCCCGCCCATCCCATGGAGGTAGCCGCGGCATTGCCGATATGTGAATTATGCGCCCAGACGACAGCCTTGGATTCCGGTCCTCGCATATCAAGCAGAGATACCAGCGTATCGAACATATGCCTGTCCCGCAGGTTCCAGGACTCGGCGCCGCCGCGATACATGATACGGTAATAATGCTCCGCCGCGCGGACGACGCGCGCATTTTGCGCTGCATCGAAATAATCATCTCCGTCCTGGCGGATGTAGTCGAGCCGACTGAACAGCATTTCTATCAGCTGTTCAACAATTGCCTCTTCGCAAGACTCTACCCTTCCGTACAAAACCGCATGGCCGTAACCCGCCGGATCATCTTGCCACGGCGTCAGACAGCCATATCGCATGCGCGCCCTCTCTGCCGCTAGCGGATCGATTTTCCGGAGATAGGTTAGTACGGTATGAATGGATTCCCCGAGGCTATAGACATCGAGACCGTGAAACGAAGCGCGGTCTTTCACATCTCTGCGTTCATTATGCGCACGCAACCAGCTGAGAAAGTCCATAACTTCCCGGTTGCGCCACATCCAAAAGGGGAAGCGGCTGAAGGCTCTGCTCCGGCCCGGGCGCGGGGCGCGGTGACGGACGTAACGGTCCAAATGCGCCGCATCCGGCCAATCTGCTTCAACAGCGACAATATTGAAGCCGTGGTTCTGGACGAGTTCCCGGGTAATGGCGGCGCGCGCTTTATAGAACTCGGCCGTGCCGTGCGTTGCTTCGCCAAGCAGAACCACACGAGCCGCACCAAAGCGGGAAAAAAGGCATCCAAAAGCCTCTGCATTCTCAGGAGGTGGAAGCGGTTCCATCATGACACCTTAACTTCGTGTCCGATAAACCGGCAGCAGCCCAGGCATGGCCGCCATCCTGCTGGCTAAGCGCTCGCAGATTGTGATGGATCGTTTCCCGTAGGATTGAAGATTGCAGCATGGAGTAGAGATAGGCTGCTGGGTTTTTGATGCCACGCTTATCGACTGCGACAAGGACTGCAGCTAGCGCCGCCCAACCATGTTTGGCAACTGCTTTCTGCCACACCTCAGGCCTTATCCGAACGTATTGGCGTAGCAACCAGACAATCGACCTCGACACCTCCTGAATGGCCGAAGGAGAGGGGTCTCCGAAAAGCAGCTCGTCCAGATGGTCCCTCGACAGTTGCCGCTGCAATGTGGGGGAGGCCTCGGTCATCAGACAGACGAGGTCCTTGTCGCTATCAGCTCGAGAGGAGTGAATTTGGAAAGGGGGAGGGCTTGGCCGCGCCCCTTCTGCCTGCCCTTGTACAAGGTCTGTAAGACCAGAGGTTTTATTGTAAAGGTTTAGGTGGACGCCCGTATCCGCCCGTCGGGCACAGAAGGACTTCTCTTGGTCGGGGTCGTCCGGGCTTCCTGAAGGAGCCGGAAGATCAATGCGTTCTTCATTCAACCGCTCCCGCTCCCTACGCTTCTTGTCGTCAAATTCCACAAGAGCATTTTCGAGTTCCGGCAATCGTCTCGCGAGAGGGCGCAAGTCAATACCGCCAGCACCATACCTCTGGTTAGCATTTGTGTAGCGACGCACCAGCCATCCATGCTCCTCCAATTGGCCTAATAACCTTCTGGCCGATCGCTCGGTTAGACCGCAAAGACCGGCGAGACGTGCGTTGCTGATAGTGGTTTTGACGTTTCCGGTTTTCCACGTATCCCGCTGTGTGTGCTGGATCAACACGATCAGAACTTCTTTGGCCTTACCAGGCAGGTCCGGCTCCAGGAGCGAGAACGCCATTCCCACAAGAGCGAAAGCCTTGATCGATGCGTAACCAGGTTCTCCGGCAAATTCTTCTGCAAGCATGTTCACTGCCTCAAAGTTGCCGGCACGTTTCACGAAACCTTTTGCAACTACAGCCTCGGCGCCAGCGTGAATTTCACATCCAGTAATTTCCATTTGCATTCGGCATCGGCTTAAAGTCCTGCGCACTGCATCAAGCAGTTGACAACAGGAAACCGTCGCCTAGAATCGTGCTCATGATTGAAGGAGCGCATTCCAAGCGTTTTCAAAAGCCCCGCAGTTCCAGCTGCGGGGTTTTTACTTTTCGGAAATCATCAAGCCAAAATCGTAGCCGTCCCTTCAATTAGGGCTTGCTGGCTCACCGGCGTTTCGTAGTAGAATCGCCGTGTTATGACTCTTTGGGTGGCTAGAGAGTGGTGGAGCCAGGCGGAATCGAACCGCCGACCTCTTGCATGCCATGCAAGCGCTCTCCCAACTGAGCTATGGCCCCGTACCATCTCGGTGAACCGGATTTGGGATGCCGCGGGCCTTGAAAGGCCGGGCGCCGGTTTGTTGCGGCTCTTCTAATCGATTCAGCCGCTGGCGTCTAGGGGGGCGGATATAGGCTGCATCTTGCCCCAGATCAAGGAAAACTTGCAGCCCGGCGCACCCTTTACCCGCGCTTAAGTCTCGTCGTCCTTCGCCACGCCGCCGCGCACGATGCTGGAAACGCCGTCATCGCTGTCCTCGTCATCGTCGAGGAAGTCGTCGTCCTCATCATCGTCCACATCGACATCGATATCGATATCGTCGTCGAAATCGATCTCGTCCTCATCGCTGTCCTCGTCCACCACCTTGGGCTCGGCACGCTTTTTCGGCTTCGGTGTTTCCACCGGCGGTTTGGGCGCTTTCGTGCGCTTGGCCGTCACGTCCTCGGGCACGAATTCGTGGCCGCATTTGGGACAATGCGCCGGATTTTTGGTAAGGTCGTAGAACTTCGCGCCACACTCCGGGCAGTCGCGTTTCGTTCCAAGTTCTGGCTTCGCCACAGTTCACTGCTCCCCGCACTTACGAACAGATTTTCCCATTGCCATGAAGCAAGGCTCCTGTCAAAACCTATTCGCGTGTTGCCCGCCAAGTTTGTCTTTTTTCGTCCGGTTGCAACCGCTTAAGGGCGCCGCGCTGCGCCGCACACATCCTCTCAAGCCCCGTTCCGAGGCCGCCTGGTCATGACCCTCACCGCCCAACCCTCCCGCGCCCTGCAAGGCACCATTGCCGTGCCCGGCGACAAGTCGATCTCCCACCGCGCGCTGATGCTGGGGGCGCTGGCCGTGGGCGAGACACGCGTCAGCGGGCTTCTGGAGGGCGAGGATGTGCTCGCCACCGGCGAGGCGCTGCGCCGGATGGGCGCCGAGATCACCCGCCATCAAGACGGCACCTGGTCGATCTGGGGGGTCGGCGTGGGCGGGCTGAAAGAGCCTGAAACCGTGCTCGATTTCGGCAATTCGGGCACCGGCGTCCGGCTGATGATGGGGATCGTCGCGGGCCACCCCATCACCGCCACCTTTACCGGCGATGCCTCGCTTTCCAAGCGCCCCATGGGCCGCGTCATCACGCCGCTCACCGAAATGGGCGCCCATATCCATGCGCGCGAAGGCGGGCGCCTGCCGCTCACCCTGACCGGGGCCGAGCGCGCGCTGCCCATCACCTATCCGCTGCCCGTCGCTTCCGCTCAAGTTAAGTCCGCCGTGCTTTTTGCCGGGCTGAACGCGCCGGGCCAGACGACGGTCATCGAGCCCGCGCCGACGCGCGATCATACCGAATTGATGCTGAAAGCCTTTGGCGCGCAGGTCGCGACGGAAGAAGGTCCGAAAGGCGTGCGCGTTATCCGCGTCACCGGCGAGCCGGAGCTGAAAGCCTGCACGCTGGCCGTGCCGGGGGACCCCTCTTCGGCGGCGTTTCCCGTCGTCGCCGCGCTGATCACGCCGGGCTCGGACATTACCGTGACCGGCATCACCCTCAACCCGCATAGATCGGGGCTCTATACGACGCTGATCGAGATGGGCGCAGATATCGAGATCCTGAACCAGCGCCAGGAAGGCGGCGAACCGGTGGCGGATCTGCGCGTCAAGGCAAGCGAGCTGAAAGGCATCGAGGTGCCGCCGGAGCGCGCGCCCTCGATGATCGATGAATATCCGGTGCTGGCCGTCGCCGCCTCTTTTGCAGAAGGCAAAACGGTCATGCGCGGGGCCGAGGAGCTGCGGGTAAAAGAAAGCGACCGGATTGCCGCCACCGCCGCCGGCCTCCGGGCCAATGGGGTGAAAGTGGAAGACCTGCCGGACGGCATGATCGTCGAAGGGCGCGCAGGCACCGTGGAAGGGGGCGGCCATGTCGCCACCCATATGGACCACCGCATCGCCATGTCGTTCCTCACGCTCGGGCTCGGCGCACAAAAACCCGTCACCATCGATGCGGGCGAGATGATCGCCACGAGCTTTCCGGACTTTACCGGGCTCATGCGCCGGCTGGGCGCGCAGCTGGAATCCGGAGCGAACGCATGATCATCGCGATCGACGGACCGGCTGCCGCCGGCAAAGGCACGCTTGCCCGCCAGATCGCCGATCATTTCGGTTATGCCTATCTCGATACCGGCTCGCTTTACCGGGCCGTTGCCCATGCCGTGGTTAAGGCGGGAAAAGAGCCTGGCGATGAAGCCGCAGCGCTGAAAGCCGCCAAAGAGCTCGATCCGGCCGCCATCGACCCCAAAGCCATCCGCACCGGTGAAATCGGCCAGGCCGCTTCCATCGTGGCGGCCATGCAGCCCGTCCGGGACGCAATCCTGGCTTTTCAGCGCAATTTCGCCGAAAACCCGCCGGGCGGCGCCCCCGGCGCGGTGCTCGACGGGCGGGATATCGGCACCGTGGTCTGCCCCGAGGCGGAGTTAAAACTTTTCGTCACGGCAAGCCCGGAGGTCAGAGCCCACCGGCGCTGGCTCGAACTCAAGAATTCGGGGTCTAAGGTCTCCGAGACACAAGTACTGGAAGAAGTACGCGAGCGGGACAAGCGCGACCGGGAACGGGCCCATTCCCCGCTCCTGCCCGCCGCCGATGCGCACTTGCTCGATACCTCGGATTTGAGTATAGAAGCGGCATTCAAGGCCGCTCTTGCCATAATAGAGAGTGGGCGGACGTAGGTGCGTGTTCCTTCGGTGAAGGCGCACCTTGAGGCGTTTGCCGATCCTGGGGAGCTTTAAGAGCCCCGCCGGATGCTTTGATTAGCTTAAAACCCTTGTTTCCTCGATGCCCCGAGGCACCGAATGACCGCGGG
Source organism: Tepidicaulis marinus (assembly GCF_000739695.1). GTDB lineage: Bacteria > Pseudomonadota > Alphaproteobacteria > Parvibaculales > Parvibaculaceae > Tepidicaulis > Tepidicaulis marinus. Next base: position 65,096 of record NZ_BBIO01000017.1, on the reverse strand, counting down.
GAAGACCGCCGGAGCCAACCGTCGGCCGGAAATTTATTGATGACGTTAGGAGAAACGACTTGTCAGAAAGTCTCAACCCGACCCGCGACGATTTCGCGGCCATGCTCGAAGAAAGCTTCGAGCGCAATTCCGCCGAAGAAGGCTCGGTTGTCAAAGGCACCATCGTTGGTATCGAAAACGACCTGGCCATTATCGATGTCGGCCTGAAAACCGAAGGCCGCGTTGCCCTTAAAGAATTCAGCACCCCCGGCCATCCCGCCAATCTGTCCGTCGGCGATGAAGTGGAAGTCTTCCTAGACCGGATCGAAAACGCGATGGGCGAGGCTGTTCTCAGCCGCGAGAAAGCGCGCCGCGAAGAAGCCTGGGTGCGCCTGGAAAAAGCCTACGAAGCCACCGAACGTGTGGAAGGCCAGATCTTCGGCCGCGTCAAAGGCGGCTTCACGGTCGACCTCGACGGCGCCGTCGCCTTCCTGCCCGGCAGCCAGGTCGATATCCGCCCGGTGCGCGATGTCGGTCCGCTTCTCAACATTCCCCAGCCTTTCCAGATCCTGAAAATGGACAAGCGCCGCGGCAACATCGTTGTCTCGCGCCGCGCCGTGCTGGAAGAAACCCGCGCCGAACAGCGCCAGGAGCTCATCGAGAACCTCAAAGAAGGCGATGTGCGCGACGGCGTGGTCAAGAACATCACCGATTACGGCGCGTTCGTGGATCTGGGCGGCCTCGACGGGCTGTTGCACGTCACCGACATTTCCTGGCGCCGCGTCAACGACCCGCGCGAGGTTCTGTCCATCGGCCAGACCGTGAAAGTGCAGGTCATCAAGGTCAATCCGGACACGCAGCGTATCTCGCTCGGCATGAAGCAGCTTGAAGCCGATCCGTGGGAAGGCGTCGAAGCGAAATACCCGGTGGGTACGCGTTTCACCGGCCGCGTCACGAACATCACCGATTACGGTGCATTCGTGGAACTGGAAGCGGGCGTCGAAGGCCTGGTGCACGTCTCGGAAATGAGCTGGACCAAGAAAAACGTCCATCCTGGCAAAATCGTTTCCACCAGCCAGGAAGTGGAAGTCATGGTGCTCGAAGTCGATCCGGCCAAGCGCCGCATCTCGCTCGGCCTCAAGCAGTGCATGGACAATCCCTGGGCCGCTTTCGCAGAGCGCTATCCTTCCGGCACGCAGATCGAAGGCGAGATCAAGAACATCACCGAATTCGGTCTGTTCATCGGTCTCGACGGCGATGTGGACGGCATGGTGCACCTGTCCGATCTCGACTGGAACCGGGCCGGCGAAGACGCCATCCAGGACTACCAGAAGGGTCAGGTGGTCAAGGCCGTGGTGCTCGACGTGGACACGGAAAAAGAGCGCATCTCGCTCGGCATCAAGCAGCTCGACGGCGATCCCTTCGAAGCGGCTGCCGGCGAACTGCGCAAGGGTGCGACCGTTACCTGCACCGTTGCCGCCATTCATGAGAACGGCATCGATGTGACCGTGGGCGAAGAAGGCATGACCGCCTTTATCCGCCGCGGCGATCTGGCCCGCGACCGCGGCGACCAGCGTCCGGACCGTTTCGCGGTCGGCGACAAGGTCGATGCCCGCATCACCAATATCGACAAGGCAAGCCGCCGTCTCAGCCTCTCCGTCAAGGCGCTGGAAATCGCCGAGGAGAAACAGGCTGTGGCTCAGTACGGCTCGTCGGATTCGGGCGCCTCGCTCGGGGATATCCTCGGCGCGGCCCTGAAAGAAAAGCAGGGCGGCGGGGACGAATAATCCCCGTTGACCGGGCGGGACAAAATTCTCCGTTCGGGTTAGGCTGGCCTCCGTAAACCAGTCCGCCCGATCAAGAGGATGATCCTGTGTCGCTCGATACCGATCTGATTATCGACAGGCGGCGTCTCAAGCGCCGCCTGTCTTTTTGGCGCTTCGCCGCTATTATCCTGCTCGCTGCCGGCCTTTTCGCCTTCTTCGCGCAAAATGCAGGCTTCGGCCCCTCTCATCAGCACATCGCCCGCGTCTGGGTTTCCGGCGTCATCGTCGACGACACCCGCGTCCAGGACATGCTCGATGAGATCAAGAAAGACGAGAACGTCTCCGCGCTCATCCTGCGCATCGACAGTCCCGGCGGCACGACCACGGGCTCGGAAGCCCTTTACGAAAAAATCCGCGACGTAGCCGAGGTCAAACCGGTCGTCGCCGTGCTCGGCACGGTTGCCGCCTCGGGCGGCTATATCGCCGCCATTTCCGCCGATCATATCGTTGCCCGGGGCAACACGATCACGGGCTCGGTGGGCGTGCTTTTCCAATGGGCGCAGATGAAAGAGCTGCTCGGCCATATCGGCATCGAGATGAAAGAGGTGAAATCGAGCCCGCTCAAAGCCGAACCCAATCCCTTCTCCGAACCCTCCCGCGAGGCGATCCGCGCCACCCAGGCCATGATCGACGCTTCCTATGACTGGTTCCTCGGCCTTGTCCAGGAACGGCGGGGCTTCGATAAGGCCCGCGCCCGCGAGCTGGGCGACGGGCGGGTCTATACCGGCTGGCAGGCCAAGGAAAACGGCCTGATCGATGCCATTGGCGGGGAGGAAGAAGCCCTTGCCTGGCTCTCGGCGGAGCGGCAAATCAACAGCGAATTGCCCGTGGAAGACTGGGAAGTGCGCGAGGAACCTTATGAACTGGCCACTTTCATGGGCCGGGCCATGGGTGAGGCATTTTCGCAGGCAATTGCCGAAACAACCCAAAAAACGTTGCAGACAGAGGGACTTACGCTTGACGGGCTGATAAGCGTTTGGCACCCTGACCGCCGCTGACGGGTTGAGGCGGCATGGCTGCCCCTCCCGCGCCAAAAAAGGGGTTGGGAGCCATGATCAAGTCGGAACTCGTTGCCAAGCTGGCGCAAGCCAATCCGCATCTGTTCCAGCGGGATGTCGAGCGCATTGTCGCAACGGTCTTCGATGAGATCAGCGCGGCACTGGCCAGAGGCGACCGGGTGGAGCTGCGCGGCTTCGGCGCCTTCTCCGTGAAGTCCCGCCCCGCGCGCACCGGCCGCAACCCGCGCACCGGTCAGCCCGTGCATGTGGACGAGAAGTTCGTGCCTTTCTTCAAGACGGGCAAGGAACTGCGCGAGCGGCTGAATGACGGCGATGGCGGCAGCGACGACGACGATAATTGAGTCCTGCCGGCGGATGATGCGCCGGGACCCGCAATAGGAGCGGTCTTTGAGAATTTTGTCCTGGCTTTTGCTTTTGCCGCTTTGTCTGGTCACGCTCTATCTGGCGGTGGCCAACCGGCACAGCGTGCTTTTCAGCCTTGATGCCTTCGAGCCGGAAAATCCGGCCATCGCGCTTGAAATGCCGCTTTTCCTGGTGGTGCTCGCCGCGATCTTTCTGGGCATGCTGATCGGCGGCGCCGCCGTTCTGACGGGGCGATGGCGCAAAGACCGTGCCCGCAAGGCAAAGAGCAGCGCCAAAACCCCCGCCGCGGGAGGCTCAACCGCCATTGTACCCAGCAAAATGGGCTGACGCCCCGCTCTCTTAAGACCGCCCGTTAGACCGCCCCGTTCCTTTACGCCTTTGCCCCCAAGGCACCCGCCCTGCCCGGCTTATGGCCGAGCTGCGCCGGGGCTGCTATAAGGCCCACACTTCGCCCGCCTGGGGCCGCCGACCGCGACAGAAGGAGATATCACATGAGCCAGACAGGGACGCAAAATTGGACCGTCTATCTTTCCGGTGAAATCCACACGGACTGGCGCGAGCAGATTGCCGAAGGCGTGCGGGCAAAAAACCTGCCCGTCACCCTGGTGTCGCCCGTGACCGACCATGCCTCCTCGGACGAATGCGGCGTGCGCATTCTGGGCAATGAAGAAAGCAATTTCTGGACGGACCACAAGGGCGCCAAGGTGAACGCCATTCGCACCCGCGCGTTAATGGAAAGATCGGATATTGTGGTCGTGCGTTTCGGGGATAAATATAAACAATGGAACGCGGCTTTCGATGCAGGCTATGCGGCCGCGCTCGGCAAATCGATCATCACGCTGCATGACCCGGCGCTGACCCATGCGCTCAAAGAAGTGGACGGCGCGGCCATGGCCGTGGCGAGCGAGCCCGGCCAGATCGTTGAAATTCTGGATTACGTGATCAATGGCGCGCTGCCTGCCAGCCGCCGCGCGGCAGCGGCCGAATAAGGCAACCGCGCCTCAAGGCCGAAGACCAAGGATCAAGGCCGCAGATGAAGGAGAGACCCATGTCCAAGCTCTTTCGCAACCCGATTTTTTGCGGTCTCGACACGCATGATCTGGATGAAGCCGAGCGCCTTGCCAAAACCTTGGTGCCGGTCGTGGGCGGACTGAAAATCGGCCTTGAGTTCTTCTACGCCTTCGGGCGCTCGGGCTATGAGCGGATCGCGGAGACGGGCGTGCCGATCTTCCTCGATCTCAAATTGCACGATATTCCCAATACCGTAGCAGGCGGCATCCGCTCTCTCCTTTCCTTGCAGCCGGCGATCATGAATGTGCATGCCAGCGGCGGCATCGAGATGATGAAGCGCGCGCGCGGTGTCGTGGAAGAGGAAGGCGACGGGCGGCCCTGGCTGATCGGCGTGACGCTGCTCACCAGCCTCGATGCCGGCGACATTGCCCGGCTGGGCGCCCAAGGCAGCCCGTCGGATCAGGTGCGCCGCCTTGCCGCCGCCGCTCAAGAAGCCGGGCTCGACGGCGTGGTCTGCAGCCCTCAGGAAGTCGAAGTGCTGCGCCAGGATTGCGGGTCCGATTTCAAACTGATCGTGCCCGGCATCCGTATGAAAGGCGAAAGCGCGGATGACCAAAAACGCGTCATGACCCCTTCCGATGCGCTGGTGCATGGGGCCGATATTCTAGTGATCTCCCGCCCCATCATCCGCGCGGCGGACCCTGCGGCAGCGGTGGAAAACATTCTGGCCGATCTGCCGCCCGCCGCCTGATCTTAATTTTTGAGCCCACCCTTGGGGAAACCGATGAGCCTTCACGTCAAAATCTGCGGCCTGAAAACGGAAGAAATGATCCGCGCGGCGGCAGCGGCGGGGGCGGATTCCATCGGCTTCGTCTTTTTTGAAAAGAGCCCGCGCTATCTCACCATGGGTGAGGCGATGAAGCTGCGCCGGGCGGTGCCCGAAGGGGTGTGGGTGGTGGCGCTGCTCGTCGACCCGGATAATGCCCTGCTCGATGATCTCGTGACTTACGTGCACCCCGACGTCATCCAGCTGCATGGCAAGGAAAGCCCGCAGCGGGTGGCCGAGATACGGGCCCGGACCCATATTCCCGTGATGAAGGCCATCGCCGTTTCGGGGCCGGAAGATGTAACGGGCGCAGAGGCTTACGAGCCTTTTGTGGATATGTTGCTGTTCGATGCCAAACCGCCTAAAACCATGGCGGGCGCCTTGCCCGGCGGCAACGGGCTTGCCTTCGACTGGGAGCTGATCGGCACGCGCAAACCGCGCAAGCCCTGGATGCTTTCAGGCGGTCTGACCCCCTTGAACGTGGCCGAGGCGATACGCACCGCCGGGGCAACCATGGTGGATGTGTCCTCGGGCGTCGAAAGCGCGCCGGGGGAAAAGGATGCGGCGCTTGTCGAGGCCTTTATCCGGGCTGCCAAGCAAGATGCCGATATGGTCAAAGTAAAGGAGTGATCAGCGTGAGTGCTCTCGAGCCCAATTCCTACCGGACCGGTCCGGACGAGCGCGGCCATTTCGGTATTTTCGGCGGGCGCTTCGTCGCCGAAACGCTGATGCCGCTGATCCTCGATCTGGAGCAGGCCTATAAGGACGCGAAAAACGATCCGGCCTTCCATGCCGAACTCGACGATCTGGCCCGCCATTATGCCGGGCGCCCGAGCCCGCTTTATTATGCCGAGCGGCTGACCGAGCATCTGGGCGGCGCGAAAATCTATTTCAAGCGCGACGAGCTCAACCATACCGGCTCGCACAAGATCAATAATTGCCTGGGGCAAATCCAGCTTGCCCGGCGCATGGGCAAGACACGCATCATCGCCGAAACGGGCGCGGGCCAGCACGGCGTTGCGACGGCGACGGTGGCGGCACGCTTCGGCCTGCCGTGCGTCGTCTATATGGGCGCGACCGATATCGAGCGGCAAAAGCCGAATGTCTTCCGCATGAAGCTTTTGGGCGCGGAAGTCGTGCCCGTCACCTCCGGCACCGGCACGCTGAAAGACGCCATGAACGAGGCGCTGCGCGACTGGGTCACGAATGTCGCCGATACCTTCTACATTATCGGCACGGCGGCAGGACCTCACCCTTATCCGCAAATGGTGCGCGATTTTCAATCCGTCATCGGCAAGGAAGCCAAGGAACAGATGCAGGAACGCGAAGGGCGCCTGCCCGACACGCTGGTTGCCTGCATCGGCGGCGGCTCGAATGCGATCGGCCTTTTCCATCCTTTCCTAGACGACAAGTCCGTGGAAATTCTCGGCGTGGAAGCGGCCGGTAAAGGCATCGAGACGGGCGAGCATTGCGCCTCTCTCGCAGGCGGCGAGCCGGGTGTCCTCCATGGCAACCGCACTTATCTTCTGCAGACGGATGATGGACAGATCAAGGACGGCCATTCGATTTCCGCCGGGCTCGATTATCCGGGCATCGGGCCGGAACATTCCTGGCTGAAGGAAATCGGCCGGGCGAAATATGTGTCCATACGCGACGACGAGGCGCTGGATGCCTTCCAGCTTTGCACGCGCCTTGAAGGGATCATTCCCGCGCTCGAGCCGGCCCACGCGCTTGCCCATGTCGTCAAGATCGCACCGAAACTGCCGAAGGATCACATCATCCTGATGAATATGTGCGGGCGCGGCGACAAGGACGTCTTTTCGGTCGCCGAACATCTGGGGGTAAGCCTGTGAGCACGCGTGTCGATGCCCGTTTCGAAAAACTGAAAGCGGAAGGACGCACCGCCTTCGTGGCTTTCATTACCGCGGGCGATCCGGACCTGGAAAGCTCCTATGAACTGCTTGCGGGGCTGCCCGGCGCAGGCGTCGACATTATCGAACTTGGCATGCCTTTCACCGACCCGATGGCGGACGGCCCTTCCGTGCAAGCCTCCACCATCCGCGCGCTTAAAGCGGGCCAGACCATGATCAAGACGCTGGACATGGTGCGCCGCTTCCGCGCGGGCGGCGACAATGAAACGCCGATCGTGCTGATGGGCTATTACAACCCCATTTACCGCTACGGCGTCGATGCCTTTCTGAAAGATGCCGTGGAAGCGGGTGTCGACGGGCTCATCATCGTCGATCTGCCGCCCGAGGAAGACGAAGAACTGTGTTTGCCCGCCATCAAGGCGGGCGTCAATTTCATCCGTCTTGCAACGCCGACGACGGACGATAAACGCCTTCCCGCCGTGGTCGCCCATACGACGGGCTTCATCTATTACGTCTCGATCACCGGCATTACCGGGGCGGCAAGCGCGGTAACAGGCGATGTGGAAGCGGCTGTGGCGCGCATCCGCAAATATACGCAATTGCCTGTCGTGGTCGGTTTCGGCATAAAAACGCCGGCGCAGGCCGCAGAACTTGGCGCGGTTGCGGACGGGGCCGTGGTAGGCTCGGCCATTGTCGATGCGGTGCGCGGGGAACTCGGCGCGGACGGCAAAATGAAGCCGGGCGGCACGGGCCGGGTGCTGGAAAAAGTACGCGCTCTTGCCGACGGCGCCCATAGTGCCCGGCGCGCGGCAGCGGAATAAGTCTCGAGCCTTTTGGAAAGGCCAGATGGAGGAAGTGGGACATGAACTGGATTAACAATGTCGTCCGGCCGAAAATTCAGCGGGTCTTCAAAAAACGGGACACGCCGGACAATTTGTGGGTGAAATGTTCCAATTGCGGGGAGATGGTTTTTCACCGCGATCTCATCACCGCTTACAATGTCTGCCCCTCCTGCGACTTCCATATGAAACTGGGCACGAAAGAGCGTTTCGGCCAGCTCTTCGACAATGGCGAATACGAAGAAATCGCGATACCGGAGGTGCCCGCCGACCCGCTGAAATTCCGCGACCAGAAGCGCTATCCTGAACGGTTGAAAGATGCGCGCGCCAAAACCGGGCGCAATGACGCGGTGACCGTGGCCCATGGCGCGCTCGATGGGATCGAGACCGTTATTTCCGTGCAGGATTTCGCCTTCATGGGCGGCTCGCTCGGCATGGCGGCGGGCGAGGCGATCGTCGTTGGCGCCCGCGAAGCGCTGGAACGCAAGGCGCCTTACATCGTCGTGGCCGCGGCGGGCGGCGCGCGGATGCAGGAAGGCATTCTCTCGCTGATGCAAATGCCGCGCACAACCGTTGCCGTGCAGATGCTGCGCGAGGCACGCCTGCCTTACATCGTCGTGCTCACCGATCCGACCACCGGCGGCGTCACCGCCTCCTATGCCATGCTGGGCGATGTGCAGATTGCCGAGCCGGGCGCCCTGATCGGTTTTGCCGGGCCGCGCGTCATCGAACAAACGATCCGCGAGAAGTTGCCGCAGGGCTTCCAGCGCGCCGAATATCTGCTTGAACACGGCATGGTCGATATGGTCGTCCACCGCCACGAGCTGAAAGCGACGCTGGCGCGCACGATCCGCCTTCTCACTCACCGGCCGGGTTCGGCGCTGAAGCAGGAAACGCTGCCCGCCACGCGGCCCAATCCGCCCGCCCCCGTTGCTTGAAATGGCATCTGAAATCGCGGCTGACATCACATCTGAACTCACTCCATGAGCGCCTCCAACACCCCGCCGCCCCTTGCCCCTTACAGCGATGTGGTGCTGGAACGCCTCTCGAAGCTGCATCCGAAACTGATCGACCTCTCGCTGGAAAGAGTGCACCGGCTGCTGGCCGCGCTCGGCCATCCCGAAGAGCATCTGCCGCCCGTCATTCATATCGCCGGGACGAACGGCAAAGGCTCGGCTCTGGCCTTCCTCAAAGCCATGCTGGAGGCGGATGGCAAGGCGGTGCATGCCTATACCTCGCCCCATCTCGTGCATTTTCATGAGCGTATCTATCTCGGCGGAAAAGGCGGCGGCGCCTTCATTGGCGAAGAGGCGCTGATCGAAGTGCTGGAGGAATGCGAGCGCGCGAACGAAGGCGCGCCCATTACTTATTTCGAAATCACAACCGTTGCCGCGCTTCTTGCCTTTTCGCGCCTCCCTGCCGATGCGCTGCTGCTTGAAACGGGCATGGGCGGGCGGCTCGATACGACGAATGTCGTTGCCCGCCCCGCCGCCACACTGATCACGCCTATCGGGCTCGATCATCAGCAGTTTCTGGGCGAAACGCTGGGCGAGATTGCAGGCGAAAAAGCCGGCATCTTTCGCCATAATGTGCCGGCCATTATCGGCCCGCAGGAAGAAGCAGCCTTGGAAGTGCTTCTTGAAAAGGCCGAGCGCACCGGCGCGCGGGTTTTCATCCACGGGCAGGACTGGATGGCTTTCGAGGAACATGGCCGCCTTATCTATCAGGATACGGACGGTCTTCTCGATCTCCCCTTCCCGGCACTGCAAGGACGCCATCAGCTTACAAATGCGGGCGGAGCGATTGCGGCGCTCCGTCAAGCTGAAGGGCTTTCCGTTTCCGATGAGGCCATCGAAGAAGGGCTGCTGACGGCAAAATGGCCCGCGCGGATGCAGCGCCTGAAAGAAGGCCCGCTCCTTGCCGCGCTTCCGGAAGGGGTCGAGCTTTGGCTCGATGGCGGGCACAATCCCGCCGCCGGGCGCACCATCGCCCAGGCTTTCGCCGAGATGAACGACCGCGCCCCGCGCCCGCTCTATCTCATTTGCGGCATGCTTTCGACCAAGGACGCCACGGGGTTTCTCGCCGCCTTCAAAGACCTTGCCGCCATGGCCGTTGCCGTGCCCATCGAGGGAGAGGCGAATGCGCTCACCCCGGGCGAGCTTGCCGCTGCCGCGCAGAAGGCGGGACTTCACGGCGAGGAGGCGCAGAGCCTCGCCGCTGCCATGACCCGCATCGCCAAAAGCGCGCAGGACGGCAAGACCGCACCGCGCATCCTTATCTGCGGCTCGCTTTATCTGGCGGGCCAAGTGCTCCGGGAGCATGGGTGAGGTTTGCCGCCTTCGCTCCCGTCACCCTCGCGCGCGACGCGAGGGTCCATGCGAAAGCTGCGGCAAGCGGTGAGGTTGCTTGGACCCCGGGACAAGCCCGGGGTGACAGCCTCACCCGATGAAATGCACGGGGTCACTGCAAACTCTTTTGTCACCCCGGCCTACGTGCCGGGGTCCATACTGACGCTGCAACAAACAAAAGCCCGGCACTGATTTTCCAGGCCGGGCTTTCTTAAACGTTTGCGCTCCAAATCTTAGAGCGAGCTTTCGATCCATTCCTGAATCTTGCCCTTCGGCAGCGCGCCCACTTTCGTCGCGGCCACCTGGCCATCCTTGAAAAGCATCAGCGTCGGGATGCCGCGCACGCCATATTTTGTCGGCGTGTTGGGGTTCTCGTCGATATTGATCTTGGCGATGGTTACTTTACCGCCGAGATCGGCCGCGATTTCTTCCAGAGCCGGACCGATCTGTTTGCACGGGCCGCACCATTCGGCCCAGAAGTCGACAAGCACCGGCGTCGAGGAATCGATCACATCCGATTCGAAGCTGCCGTCGGTTACTTTCGTGGTAGCCATTCTCATACCTCTTTACTTTCTGATACGTCCGGCCCGCTTCGCGCGGCAAAGACGCCTCGGTTCGTATTCAGCTTGCCACAAATCTAGGAATGGCAGGTTCCAACGTCAAGGAAGGCGCACGGGCATGTGAGAATAGTGCCGTTTTGCGCTTCTCAGCGCAGATATTTTTCGAGGTTTTCCGCCGGAATTTCCATAAGCCGCGGCCCATCCGTCCATAAAAGGGCGCAGCGCACCTCAAAACCCGGGCGGGACTGCGCCAAAAGCGCGCGGTAGGCGGCAAGCTGGGCGATATAGGCCGGGCTGACCTCACCCGGCGTTTTGGGCGCCGGGCGATTCGTCTTGTAATCGACGATGAGGATTTCCCCCTCGCGCTCGACGAGCCGGTCGATCTGCCCGGCAAAAGAAAGGGGGCCCGAGGGCATTTCGACAATGCCCACCACCGGCACTTCCGCCCGGCTGCCCGGCCCGAAAAGCGCTGCGAAATCCGGCGCCTCCAAAACCGCGCGCGCCGCCTGCCAGATTTCTTTGCGCTCAGCCTCAGAAAGATCGTGGCCAGGGGCGGCAAGAAAGCGCGCCGCCGCCGCATCCCATTTTCCCGCTTCAATTTCGGGCAGGGTTTCGAGCAGGCGGTGAATGATGCGCCCGCGCTTGAACCTTTTTTGCGTGTCCCCGCCCAAAGGAGAGAGAACCGGCGGCTCGGCGCCCGCCTCCCCTTCAAAGCGCGAGGGGGCAAGGGGCCGGGGCGGCACGGCTTCTTCGGGCGCGGGCTGATGCGCCCAGGCGGGCAGCGGCGGCAGCGCCTCAGCCGTCACGCTATCCCCGGCGGGGGCGGCGCGCTTGCCCTCCTTGCGCCAGACGGTGCCGCGCGGCGTTTCCACCGGCTCAAGCGCGTCTTTCAACCCCTCTTGGATCAGCGCATACCAGCAGGCATCGGGGAGTTTCTTCGCGCCTTTATGCCCGCAGACGTAAAGCCGGTCGCGGGCGCGCGTCATCGCCACATAAAGGAGGCGCCTATATTCCTCACCCTGCAGCGCGCGGGCCTTTTCGCGCGCCGCGCCGGCCAAGGCCTCGTCATTTGCCTTGCGCACCGGCCAGAGCGGCAAGTCCTCGCCCCGATGCTGAGCGGGCAGCAGCACCGGATCGAAACGGGCGGCGGGCACCGCGCAAGTATCCGGCAAAAAGACGATGGGCGCCTCCAGCCCCTTTGCCCCATGCACCGTCATCACCCGCACTTCATTCGCGCCCTGATCGAGATCGCGCTTGATCTGCACATGGCCGGTTTCGATCCAGTGCAAAAAGCCTTGCAGCGCGCCTGCATGGCCCTGCTCATATTGGAGGGCGAGCGAAAGAAATTCATCGACGGGATCGTTCACATCCTCGCCGAGCCGGGCGAGAAGTTTTTCCCGCCCCCGCTCGCCGATCAGCCGGCGCGCATAAAACTCGTAGGGGCGGCGCTGGTCGGCTTCGGCCAGCACATGGGAAAGATAAGCATAGGCCTTGGCAAAGACGGGCTTTTCTTCGGCGCGCTTGATGAGCGCCCCCCAGAGCGAGACCGTGCGCCCGTATGCCAGATCGAAAAGCTCTTCCTCGCTGAAACCGATAAGCGGGCTTTTGAGCACTTCGGCAAGCGTTAGATCGTCTTCGGGCAAAAGCGCGAAACGGCCGAGGGAGAGAAGGTCCATCACCGCGATCTGCTCGGCCAGCATCATCCGGTCGGCGCCGGCAACGGGAATGGCGCGCGCTTTCAAGGCCCGGATCATTTCCTCGACGAAGAGATCGCGCCGGCGCACCAGCACCATAATGTCGCCGGGCTTAATTTTCCGGCCGTTGGCGTGCAGCCGCTCGCCGTTTTGAAGCCATTCGGCCACCTGATCGGCAATGCGCGCGGCAAGCCGGGCGCGCGGGCTCGAGCCTGTCGGATAATCGAGCGGCGCATCCCAGGGATTTTCCTCTTCCTCCTCTTCCGGTTCTTCCAGCGGCCAAAGCTCGACAAGACCGCCTTCTTCCTCGCGGCGGGCATAATGAGCGACGGGATCGTCTTCCGCGCTCAGGCCCGCCCGCGCCGCCTCGCCTTTAAAGACGAGATCGACCGCGTTCAAAACTTCCGGCACGGAACGGAAAGAAAGAAGCAGATGCACCGGCGACCAGGTGCCTTCGGCTTCCTTCACGCGCTTTTCGAAATAGGCGCGCATGGCGGAGAATTTTTCGGGCGCGGCGCCCTGAAAGGAATAGATGGACTGTTTCTCATCGCCCACTGCAAAGACGGTCCGCACCGTCTCACGCGCGCCGCTGCCCGACATAAACTCATCGGCAAGGGCCGCGATCACTTCCCATTGCGCCGGGCTCGTGTCCTGCGCTTCATCGACGAGAATATGGTCGAGCCCGCCATCGAGTTTATAAAGCACCCAGGCCGTCATCTGCCGGTTCGTCAGCAAGGCCCGCGCCCGCTCGATGAGGTCCTCATAATCGAGCCGCGCATATATGCGCTTGATGCTTTCGTAAGAGGCAAGCAGCGCATCGCCGAGCCGGAGCATCGCCTCGCTCGCCTCGGCCACGCGCACCGCGTTCAGCGCCAAGGTTAGATCATGGATACGCGATTGCTCGGCGCGCAGTTCTTCTTCAAGCGCGCCGTTCGCCTCGCGCAGCTTCTTCGTCATCAGGTCTTTGAAAGGCTCGCCGTCCGTCGCCTTCAAAAACGCGCTGCAATAAAGCGAAAAGGCCGCCGCTTCGTCCCGCTCGGCAAGGAAGGCGCGGAAGATGGCTTCTTTCTTCTGGTCCGTCACCGTGCCGCCGGCAAGCACGTCTGCCGCCTCGCCAATCCGCGCGCGCGGCACGCGCGAGAGCGCATCCGCAATAAGACCCCTCTCACTCACCCCTTCTTTGACGCCGAGCGCCACGCGCAGCTGCTCAATGGCCGCTTCGAGCCCGCCTGCCCGCTCCAGGAAACGGTGGATACGGCCGCGCTCGCCGACAATCGCTTTGAAGAGCGTTTCGAAACCGAATTCGCCGGCAACGCGGCTGACATGAGAGAGCGCCAAGGTCAGCGGCGTTTCATGGCCTGCAAGATCGTCCTCGCCGATCTCTTCCAAAAGCGCATGCTGCGCTTCAGCCATATATTCATCCGTCGCGCGCTCATCCAGAATGTCAAAATGGGGCGGCACGCCCGCTTCCAGCGGAAAGCGGCCAAGCAGGCGCTCGCAAAAGGCATGGATGGTCTGAATTTTAAGCCCGCCCGGCGTCTCGATGGCGCGCGCAAATAAAAGCCGCGCGGCCTTAAGGCGCGCCGGAGTGGCCCCGCCGCCATCGAGCGCCTCGATCTTTTGCGCAAGCGCGCCGTCTTCCAGAACCGCCCAGGAGCCGAGCTCGCGGTAAAGCCGGGCCGCCATTTCAGAGGCCGCCGCTTTGGTGAAGGTCAGGCACAGGATGCGTTCGGGCGGCGTGCCGCTTAAGAGGAGACGGATGACGCGGTTGATGAGCACATGGGTCTTGCCCGCCCCGGCATTCGCCGACACCCAGACGGAGGCAGCGGGATCTGCAGCGCGGCGCTGGTCTTCCAGCGTCTGGGCAAACCGGTTCATCCCGCTCATGCGCCCTCCTCCCCATCCGAGGCGGACCATTCTTTCACCCGCGCCAGATGATCGTAATCGCTATAGCGCCCGATAAATTGCACGCGGGGGCGGGAGAGATAAGGCAGGCTTTCGTTTTCGTAAGAGGCCAGCAAACCCTTGAGCCCGCCCAGCGCCTCCGCAGCCAAGCGACTGCCTTCTTCGGTGATCTTTTTCACTGCCCCGCCCTGCTCGCCGCCCGCCAGATGCAGATAGGTGAGCGTTTCCACAGGGCCTTTCGGAACGTTTTCGAAGCCGCCCGCTTCGGCCATGGCCGCTTCAAGGGAAAGCTGCGGGGAAAGCCCGCTTTCCACTTGCGCCGCGCTCGGCACGCCGCCCGTCTTGTAATCCATGATGTGAAGCGCGCCGGAGCGCTTCACATCGATCCGGTCGGCGCGGGCATGAAGACTGACGGGCCGTTTCAGCCCGCCGATTTCCAGCATGCCTTCGATCTCGCCATAAGCCTTGAGCACATCCTGCCGCAATTCAGGTTCCGCCGAGGCAAGAAAGCGGGCGATCTGCTCATAACGCGGCTGCCAGAAGGCAATGACCTCGGGCCTGTCCGGCGCATCGGCGAAAACTTCCTCGCCGATTTCCAGAAGCACCTCTTCGATATTCTCCGGCAGGGTTTCGGGATAGCGCTTCACGAATGTGTCGAGCGCGCGGTGAATGAGGATGCCTCTGTCCCGCGCGGGCGCAAAATCGTCGATGGCATCGAGCGCTTTCAGCCCCAGAACACGGCGTGCATAAAAGGCATAAGGATCGCGGATGAGGGTTTCCACATCCGTCACCGAGAGCCTATCGGGCCTTGCATGAAGCGGCGGCGCCGGGCGCGGCGGCAATGCCGCCTGGCGGGCGGATGGCACATCGATTTCCCGGGCCCAATGCGTCCACTTCTGTGCAAGCGGCAATCCGTCTATCCCGGCGCCTTTCAGAAAACTTTCAAGCCGCAAGAGCCAGCGCGAGGGAACGGCGGGCGCGCCTTCCACTTTCAGCGCCCGCGTCAGAAAAACCCGCGGACAGGCAGCGGCCTGCACAAAGTCATGAGCGGAAAGGCCGATCCGCCGTTCGGGCGAATAAAGACCGAGATTGCGGCGCATGGGCCGGCTGAGCCAGGGATCGACTTTCGTTTCTGCCGGCCACACCCCTTCATTGAGCCCGCCGAGAATAAGACAGTCCGCCTGCTGAAGACGCGCTTCCAAGGGCCCGAGGATCATGAGGCGGGGATGGCGCCCGAAGCGCGGACGCACCACACGCCCAAGCGCCAGGCTTTCCATGAAAGCGCGCAGGCCCGCAGGCGCAAGGGCGGGGGCTTCGTTCGCCGCTTCCATCAGCGCGGCAAAAAAGGCGGCGGCTGCTTCCCCGTCATCCCCGGCCCAAAGCCGGGCCGCGCCTTCTACTTCATCGCGCGCGGCCAAAGCCTCTGCTGCTCCAAGAAACGCGCTCAGGAGCGCGCCCGCCTCCTGTTTTTCAAAAAGCGGAAGCTGCAAAAGCGGCGCGGTGGCTTCTTTCAACTGGGCAATGAGCGCGCGCAGGCGCGGCTCGTCCCGCTTGCGTTCTTCTTCGTATGCGTTCAACGCAAGCTCCAGCCCCTCAAGCCCCGGCGCCGGGCGGGGGCCGCGCAGGAGCGCGCGTTCAAGGCGGCGCACATCGGCGCGGAAATCGCCGGGCGCCATGCCCGCTGCGGCAAGGGGGTGTTTGAGGAGCGAGAGAAGCGGCACCGGCGCGAAGTCTTCTTCCACCGCCTCGAGCAGCAAGCGGAGGAAAATAAAGACCGGCGTTTCTGCCAATGGCACACCGGAGGAATCGTCCACTTCGATGCCCCAGCGGGCAAGCTCGGCAGCAACGCGCCGGGCAAGGGAGCGGTCCGGGGTGACGAGCGCCGCCGTCTTTTCTTTTTCTTCCAGCACCGAGCGCAGGATAAGCGCAATGGCAAGCGCCTCCTCGCGCGCATTCGCCGCTTCGATGAGGTGCAGCCCCTCAAGCGCGCCCGCTATGTCTTTGCCCTCGGCCGCCAGCACGGCGCGCCAACCATCCGTTGCCTCGGCGGGGCGCAAAGCTTCGTTCAAGAGCCGGGCCCTTGCAGCGTTTTTCTCAGCGGCGGCGGTTTGCGCGCCCGGCCAGAGCGCCACATCGTCCCGGCCCGCGCCAAGGCGCTCAAGCAATTGCTTCATGCCGAATTGAGGATGAGATTCGCCGACCGCCTCCCAGGCCTCCGGTGCCAGGTCAAGATCGAGCCCCGGCAGCACCACCGCCCCTTGCGGCAGGCCCGCAATAACGGAGAGAAGTTTGGCAGACGCAGGCACCGAGCCCGTGGAACCTGCTGCAATAACCGGGCCTTGCGGCGGCTTTGCGGCCCAGGCCGCAGCCTGCGCTTCGAGCAGCAAGGTGCGCCGGCGGGCCGGATCGATCAGCCCTTTGTCGGCGAGAATATCCGGCCAGTAGCGGGTGATGATTTGCAGAAACTCGAGCGTGATCTGCCAGTTCTGCGCATAATCGCCGGGCACGAGATCCTGCAGCGCGGAAAGCTCCACGCCTTCGGTTTCCACCGCATCGAGAAAGCGGCCAAGATCGCCTGCGAGCGCCGCCGCCTGGCCTGCGCTCATCGCGCCTGCATCGGGGTTCACCTCCCCCCAGGCATTGATGAGTTTCGTGAGTACGATCTGCCGTGAGAGGCTTTCCATGGCAGGCGGCAGCTCGGCGCCGAAGGCGGCGCCTTCCTCGCGGAAGCTGAAGCCCGGATCGAGCAGCATTTCTTCTTCATCGACATCGCCCATGGGACGGATGGATGGCAGGATCATCGCCCGCCCACCCGACTGGCGCAGAAAGGCTTCCGAAAGCGTGCGCACCGCGCGCCGCGTCGGCAAGAGGATCGTGATGTCGGCAAGCGCCGCCCCGTCAAAGCGCCCGCCGAGCGATGCATCCTCGCTCAGGGCCCGCGCCATCACATCGGCAAAGGCGAGCCCGGAGGGCATCGTGAAAAGAGCGGGCGCGGCTTTGCGGGATGAAGGTGCCATGATGCCAGTCTAGCGCGGACGGGCCTAAAGGTCGCGCATGAAGGCTTCGGCCTCGGCAAGATCGCCGGGCGTGCCGACATGCATCCATACCCCATCGAGGCGCAGGCCGAAGAGACGGCCCTCTTCCGCCGCCTTGTCCCAGAGCAGATTGGTGGAGAAGGCCCCTTCCGGCGCGCCCTCCAAAAGGCGGGGATGGAAAATCTGCACGCCCGCAAACATGAAAGGCGCGACATGGGCCTCGCGCCGCCGCGTCAGCCGGCCAAGCCCGTCCATCATAAAATCGCCGCGCCGGCACTCGCCGATCGTGGTGACGGCGGGCGCCATCATCAAGAGCGCGTCCATCTTTTCCGCATCCCAAAAGGCTTTCATCCGGCCCAAGATGGGGCTCAGGCCTTCGGCCCAGACCGTGTCGGAATTCATGACGAAGATGGGCGCCTCACCCAGCAGTGGGCGGGCTTTTTTAAGCCCCCCGCCCGTGTCGAGCAGCTTGTCCCGTTCATCCGAAAAATGAATGCGCGGGCAGGCGCGCCCTTTCAAATGGGCTTCCAGCATTTCCGCTTTATAGTGAAGATTGACGATGACGTCGCTCACCCCAGCGGCAGCGAGCTTATCCAGCGCATGGTCGATCAGCGGCTTGCCGAGAAAGGGCACGAGCGGTTTCGGCATTTTGTCGGTAAGCGGGCGCATGCGATTTCCCATGCCCGCCGCCATGATCATCGCGCGGCTGATGTCGCTCATCTCTTACTCCGCCTGCAGAATTTCTTTCCGCAGCGCCGCGGGCACATGCGTGTCGAGCCAGGCCTTCATCTCGCTCAAGACCGGATGGCGCAAATCCCGCTCGAGATAAGCGGAAACGCGCGGCAAATGGGCGAGGTAACCGGGCTTGCCGTCCCTTCTCCAAAGCCGGACGAAAATCCCCATGATCTTGGCATTGCGCTGCGCGCCCAGCACCGCATAGGCGGCGCGGAAAGCTTCTTCATCGAAGCTGGTGTCGGCTTTGCCCGCCCGATCGATGTAATAGGCAAGCATCTCCTCTTCGCGCGCCTCGGGCACGTCTTTGCGCGCATCCTGCAGAAGCGAGACAAGATCATAGGCGCGCGAGCCCGCCTGCGCGTCCTGATAATCGAGCATGCCGGCCCTTGCCGCGCCTTCTCTTTCTCCGAGCCAAAGCAGGTTGGGCGAGTGATAATCGCGCAGCACCAGAACGGGCGCGCCGATTACAGCTTTCGGGAAAAGCTTTTTCCAAAGCCCGCGGTAGATGTCTTTTTCCTCCGCTGCCAGCGCCGTGCCTTTTTTCACCGGGATATACCAGTCGGTCAGAAGCTCGGTTTCGATGGCAAGCGCGGCGTCATCGTAAGAGGGCACTTTGTAAGTGCTGCCACCCGGCAGCGGCAAGGCAGCGGGCGTACTTGCCTGATGCAGCAGAAGAAGCGCGTCGATGGCGGCGCGGTAAAGCTCATCGAGTCGCGTGCCATCGCCCGCTTTGCCCGTTTCAATGGCTTTCCCGTAAAGGTCATCGCCGAGATCTTCCAGAAGCAGAAGCCCTGCTTCCATGTCATGAGCCAAAAGGCGCGGGGCGGAAAGACCGAGCGCGCGCAAGTGCTCGCCCACCGCGACGAAAGGGCGGCAATCTTCTGCCAGATGGGCAATGGCGGAATAGGCTTTGCGGCTGCCTTCCAGCGGCGGCCCGTCGGGGCCTGCCGGAGCGTTCATCAGCACGGCGGGCCCTTCAGGGCCCGAAAGGCGCTCATAGGCGCGGGTCGAGGCATCGCCTGCGAGCGGCGCGCGAGCGGCCCGGCCCCAACCGGCTTTATTCAGGAAAGCCGCGATCTTCTTTTCCCGCTCCTTACTCATTTTTATTTTTCTCCTGCGGGTCGTTTTTGCCGAAGCGCGGCGCGCACCCCTTCGATCAGCCGCGCCGGCCCTTTCAGGCGCGCGGCCCGTTCCTTGTCCCGTTCTTCGATCAGGATGTCGAGCCTTTCTTCAGGCAGCAGATCTTCGAGCCGTCCCGGCCATTCGATGAGCGCGGCGCCCGTTTCCAGCGCCTCATCGAGGCCGAGCTCGTAAATCTCTTCCGGCGCGCCGATCCGGTAAAGGTCGAAATGGGCAAGGCTGAGACCGCCTGCCTCATAAGTCTGGACGAGGGTGAAGGTCGGGCTCGGCACGTCTTCTACCTGTCCGCCTGCCAGGCGCTGGGCTTCCTGAATGAGCGCGCGGGCCAGCACGGATTTACCCATGCCCAGGTCCCCCCAGAGCGCAATGAGATCGCCCGGCTCTACGAGCCCCGCCAGCGCGCGGCCGAGCGCCCTGGTGGCCGCCTCGTCCGGCAGTACCGCCTCATAAGCGCCTGTCATATCGGGCAGAATCACCTGCTCATCCATCATGGCTCCGTTTTACGCTGCCCCATAAGCGCCCACAACCGGATGTGCCCGCGCAAACCGCACTTTTACGGGCCTTTCCGGCCGATGCGCGTTAGAATGCGTTGGGGAACTCCGCATTGCGACCCCCGCTGCATTTCTCCCGGCGACTCTGGGGTTGATTTGGGCGGGGGGAGGCGGCATGTTACGGACACAAAACATGACGCCCCCGTCACTTTTAGAAGAATCGCAAGAAAACCGGGGTAGGAACGTCATGGGCAGCCTCAAAAGGCGCCGGAAAGGGAGCGAGCGGCAATGAGCGATCATGTGGTGATTGTGGGCGCGGGCCATGCGGCCGGACAGGCGGCGGCGAGCCTGCGCCAGGAAGGCTATGAGGGCGCGATCACGATGATCGGCAACGAGCCCTACATCCCCTATCAGCGCCCGCCGCTTTCCAAGAAATTCCTTGCCGGGGAAATCGGCATCGACCGGGTTTATTTCAAACCGCCGGAATTCTACGAAAAAGAAAATGTCACCGTGAAGCTCGGCACGCGGGTGACGGAAATCGACCGCAACGCCAAGACCGTTCACACGGATAAAGGCGAAACGCTCACCTATTCCAAACTGCTTTTGACGACAGGCAGCCGCGCGCGCGAGCTCAACCTGCCGGGCTTCGACCTTGAGGGCGTTTTTTACCTGCGCAATGTCGGCGATGTCGAAGGCATCCAATCCTATTTCAACAAGGGCGGCAAATGCGTCATTGTCGGCGGCGGCTATATCGGCCTTGAAGTGGCCGCTGTTGCCGCCAAACACGGCATCGATGTCACCGTGCTGGAAATGGCGCCCATGGTCATGGCCCGCGTGGTCGATCCCATCGTCTCGCGCTTTTACGAGCGCGTGCATAGAGAAGAAGGCGTGAAGATCGTCACGGGTGCCGCCGTCTCGGGCTTTGAAGGCAAGAACGGCCAGCTCACGAAAGTCACCTGCGCCGACGGGACCGCCCATGAGGCGGATTTCGTGGTGGTCGGCGTCGGCATTCTGCCCAATGTGGAACTTGCCGTTGAAGCCAATCTCAAGGTGGAAAACGGCATTGCGGTCGATGAATGCTGCCGCACCTCCGATCCCGATATTTATGCGGCAGGCGATTGCACGAACCATCCCAATCCGCTTTTGGGTGAAAGGCTGCGCCTTGAAAGCGTGCATAACGCGCTCGAGCAGGCAAAAACGGCAGCGGCGGCCATTTGCGGCAAGGAAAAGCCTTACGCACAGATCCCCTGGTTCTGGTCCGATCAATACGATCTGAAACTTCAGATCGTCGGGCTGTCCGCCGGCTATGATCAGGCCGTTGTGCGCGGCAATCCGGATGAGGGGCGCTCTTTCGCGGTCTTTTATCTGAAGGAAGGCCGGCTCATCGCCGTCGATGCGATCAACCGCGCGCCGGAATTCATGATGTCCAAACAGCTCATCGCCAAGGGCGTTTCCATCCCGGCGGAGAAGCTGAGGGACGAAAGCATCAATATGAAGGAAATGGCCGCCTACGCGACATGAACGCCGCGCGGCCTTAACGGGAGCTGCCCTTCAACACCCACTGGGGCAGACATCTGAAGACGGAGTATCTATGACCAAGGTTGTTTTCATCGAGCATGACGGCACCGAACATGAAGTGGATGCGGAAAACGGCACCAACCTCATGGAAGCGGCCACGAAACATCTCGTTCCCGGCATCGACGCGGATTGCGGCGGCGCCTGCGCCTGCGCGACTTGCATGATCTATGTGCCGGAAGAATGGGCGGCGAAGCTGCCGGAAAAAGAAGACATGGAAGAGACCATGCTCGACTTCTGCGACCACAGCAAAGAGAACTCGCGCCTTGCCTGCCAGATCGAGGTGACGGACGCGCTGGAGGGTATCCGGGTCTCCATGCCCGCCTCCCAGCACTGAGACCTGAAAGTTCACGGTTTGGATGAGGGACGGCTTGGCCGTCCCTTTTCTTTTGGCCGCCTCTCTTCCTGCCGGTGCCCGCGCCCGCTAAGCTGAGCTCAAGGGAGAGATCATGCTCAGCCATCTTCGCTATTTCAAATATCAGGCGCTCAACAGTTTCTGGTTCACGCCGTCGCTGATGTGGCTCTTTGCTCTTTTCATGGCGGGGATGACGCTTTGGGCGGATCATGCCGGGATCGGCGCGGCCTTTCTCAGCCCGCTTCCCTTTTTCGATGTGGATGCGGACGGGGCGCGGGCCATTTTATCCACCATCGCCGGCTCGCTCATCACCGTCACGAGCCTTGTCTTCTCTCTCACCCTCGTGACGCTGACCATGGCCTCCTCCCAGCTCGGGCCGCGGCTCATCGGCAAGTTCATCTCCGACCGGCTGGTGCAATTCACGCTCGGCAGTTATGTCAGCACATTTTCCTATGCGCTGATCGTGCTGCGCTCGGTGGCGGGAGGGGAAGAGGCGTTCGTGCCCGTTCTTTCGCTGCATTTTGCCATTCTCGGCACGCTCTTCTGCTTCGGGCTGCTCATTGCCTTTATCCACCATGTCGCCATCATCATTCAGGCGGACTGGGTGATCTTTTCCGTGGCCGATGATCTTTTAAACGCCATGCCGCGCGCCTTTCCGGAAGAAAGTGATGCAGAAAGCCGCAGCGCCGCCCGCGCCAGGCAAGAGGAAACGCTGAAAGCCTTAAGTGATCTTGCCCCTCTTGCCGTTAAGGCGGAAAAATCAGGCTATGTACAAACGCTGAGCCCCGGCCCGCTCGCCGAGCTTGCGGAAAAGCGCGGCAGCTTCATCCGCCTTCTCTACCGGCCGGGCCACTATATCGTCGCAGGCAGCACCCTTGCTTATTGCGGCACCGCAATCGAGGAAAGCGATTATGAGAAGGTCCGCGCCGCTTTTGTGCTCGGCCCGAAGCGCAGCGCGGCGCAGGATATCGAATTTGCCGTGACCGCCCTTGTCGAAATCGCGCTCCGGGCGCTTTCCCCCGGCATCAACGATCCGCGCACGGCAATCGCCTGTATCGATTGGCTGACGGCGGCAGCCGCCCGCGCCATGCAGGGCGAGGCGCCCCCTCCTCTTCTTTGCGACAAAGAGAACACGCCGCGGCTCTGGCGCGATATCGTTTCCTTCGAAGGCTTCATCGACTGTGCCTTCAACGAAATCCGCCAGGCAGCACGGGACAATGTGGCCGTGACCTTGCGTTTGATCGAAACGATCACGCGGCTTGGGGAATTCATCCGCACGGATGAGCATTGGCAAGTGCTGAGCGCGCAGGCGAACAAGATCGAAAGCAGTCTGGAGACCTATTTCGCCGAAAGTTCTGATACGGACGATCTTCTGCAACGGCTGAGCGAGCTGCGCAAATCGCTCGAAGCCGCGCGCCCGGCGCATAAGCATCTGGGCTGACGCATATGAAAACGGCCTCCGCCTGAAAGGGGAGGCCGTCATCGTCTCTTCCTTCCGCGCTCTTAGTCGGCTGCTTGTGCCAGCCGGTTCGAGCGGGAGAACTCGTGGTTCTTCAAGGGCAGCGAGCGGATGCGCTGGCCCGTCAGGGAAAAGAGCGCGTTGGCCAGCGCCGGGGCGACCGGCGGTGTGCCGGGCTCGCCCAGCCCGCCGAGCTTGGCGCCCGATTCTATGAAATGCACGTCCATTTTCGGCGTGTTCGCCAGGCGCACCATTTCATAATCGGGGAAATTTTCCTCGACGACGGCGCCGTTCTCGACCGTGATCTCGCCGTATAGCGCGGCGGTCAGGCCGTAAATGATGCCGCTTTCCACCTGCGCACGGGCGGTGTCGGTATTGATCACCTCTCCGCAATCGACCGCCGCCGTGACATTATGCACACGCGGGCGCCCGTTCTCATCGAGCGAGACTTCCACGACTTCCGCCACAATGGTCTGGAAGCTTTCCTGAACGGCAATGCCCCGTGCATGACCTTCGGGCAGCGGGCCGCCCCAATTGGCTTTTTTCGCGGCAAGATCCAGTACCGCCAGATGGCGCGGCTGATCTTTCAAAAGGTCGCGGCGGAACTGATAAGGGTCCTTGCCCGCCGCATGGGCAAGCTCATCCGCGAAGCTTTCATTGAAGAACGTGTGCTGGGTATGCGCCACCGAGCGCCAGGGCCCGTAAGGGATATGCACTTCGCTTTCCACATAGCGGATCGACTGGTTCGCCACTGCGTAAGGAATGTGGCTTGCCTCCGCCGGTTCGTCCTTGCGGATATAGCGGTTGACCCAGGTGGTGAGATTGCCTTCCTCGTCGAAGCCGGCAGACATGCGCGCGGAAACCGCCGGGCGGTAATAATCATGCTGCATGTCGTCTTCGCGGCTCCAGGTCAGCTTGACCGGCGCGCCAACTTCCTTGGCGATCTTGACCGCCTGAATGATGTGGTTGGGCGAGCCGGGCGAACGCCGCCCGAAACCGCCGCCCATCATCAGCGGGTGGATGGTGACATCGTCATCGCTGAGGCCAGCCGCCTGCGCTGCCACGGCGCGCGTGCCGAGCCCGTCCTGCGTGCCGATCCAGACATCGCATTTGCCGTTCTCTATGCGCACGGTGCAGTTCATGGGCTCCATCGTGGCATGGGCAAGGAAAGGCACGCGGTAGTCGGCCTCGACCACGGTCTTGGCGCTGCCAAGCGCTTCTGCGCCCTCGCCCTTCTCCACATCTTCCTCGCCGTCGTTTTCGGCCAGCGCTTTGTCGAACTGCGCGAAGATGCTGTCGCTCGAGACGTGGCCATTGCCGCCATCGGTAAACTCGACCTCCAGAAGATCGAGCGCCTGTTTCGCCCGCCAGGTATTGTCCGCCACTACCGCAACGCCGTCTTCCAGCGTCACCACGGCGCGCACGCCGCGCGCCGCCAAGGCTTCGGTGTCATTGACGCGGGCGACGCTGCCGCCGATCACAGGTACCTGCTTGATCGCGGCATAGAGCATGCCCGGCACTTTGACGTCGATGCCGTACATGCTTTCGCCCGTCACTTTCGCCGGAATGTCGAAGCGCTGCTTCGCGGTGCCGACGATCGTGTAATCTTTCTTGTTCTTAAGCACCGGATTGGCGGAAGGCGAGAATTCGGCGGCAAGTTCGGCAAGTTCGCCGAAAGTCGCCTTTCGGCCCGAGGCTTCATGCAGCACATGGGAAAGGCGCGCGGTGCATTCTTCTTCCGCCACGCCCCATTTTTCCGCGGCGGCTTTGATCAGCATTTCTTTTGCCGCAGCCCCCGTTACGCGCATGCCGAACTGGCCGGTAAAGCGCACGGCGGTCGAGCCGCCGGTGATTTGCAGGTTCATGAGCTCGGCAAGTTTGTAAGTGGCGAAATTCGCTGCGCCGTTGAGCGCTGAAGGCACGCCGCCGCCATTCGTCAGATAGCCTTTGCCGAGCGGGCCGTTGGCGAAAGTGGGGGTCGCGGGCGCCTGTTCCATGCGCACGAGGTCCCAGTCGGCTTCCATTTCCTCCGCCGCCATCATGGGCAGCGCGGTATGGACGCCCTGGCCCATTTCGCCGTGGGGCACATAGAAGGTAACGGTGTTGTCGGGATGGATGCGCACCCAGGTCGTCAGCTGCGCGCCCTCGCCGCCGATAATGCTGCCGGCCACTTCGCGCCGCTCAGGCGAAAGCAAGCCATAGCCGAGAAGCAGGCCGCCGCCAACCGCGCTGCCGCCGATGAGAAATTGACGTCTTGATGGCCGTTTCATCTGCCTCTCCCTTATGCCTTGGCTTTCGCCGCGTCGTGAATGGCCGCGCGCACCCGCTGATAGGTGCCGCAGCGGCAGATATTCGTCATGGCCGCATCGATATCCGCATCGCTCGGATTGGGGTTCTCGCTCAGCAGCGCGTCGGCGGCCATCAGCATGCCGGACTGGCAATAACCGCATTGCGGCACCTGATGTTTGATCCAGGCGGCTTGCAGCGGGGAAAGATTGTCGGCAGTGCCGAGATTCTCCACCGTGCGCACCGAGGCACCGTCCACCGCGCCGACCAGCAGCACGCAGGAGCGCTGCGCGACGCCATCGACCTGCACCGTGCAGGCGCCGCAAGCGGCAATGCCGCAGCCGAATTTCGTCCCCGTGAGCCCCAGCTCATCGCGGAGCGCCCAAAGCAGCGGCATCTCGGGCTCGACATCGAGCTCGCGCCACTCGCCATTTACTTGCAAAGAAATCATGAGGTCCTCTCCCCGTCCGGTAGCTGCGGGCCCGCCAACTCACAGGCCAGGCCACACGCAAGCCCGCAGCGGTCTGCCGGCGCCCAACGATTACGCGGCGCGGCCCTGCCGGGGCTGTTCCTGATTAAACCATATGGTTCAATTTGAGCCTCGCGCAAGAGCCGTTTTTGAACAGGGGAGGCAAATTTTTGTGACTGTTGAGCCGGTCAGTCTTTTTGACCCAATTGGCTTGGGCGCTGCCGGGGGTGCCTAGCTGCCCACCTGCAGCGTCGTCCCGGCGCGCAATTGCGGGGCATGAAGCGGCAAATGGCAGGTGACGCGCGTGCCCATTTCCGGCGCCGATTCCAGCGTCACCCAGCCGCCATGCAGCTCGACGAAACTTTTCACGAGCGAGAGGCCGAGGCCCGCGCCCGAATGGCCGTCCGGGCCGCTGCGCGCTTCAAAGCGGTCGAAAACCGTTGCCTGATGTTCCGGCCGGATGCCGTCGCCCGTATCGGACACGAAAAGGGCAACCTCGCTGTCCGAGCGCGCCGCGCCGATGACGATCGTGTCGCCCGCCTGGGTGAAGGCGAGGGAATTTGAGAGCAGATTGAGCATGATCTGCTTGATGCGCCGCTCATCGGCCTTGAGCGCGCCGATATCCTTAGGGCATTCGACTTTCAGCGTCACTTTGTTTTTCTGCGCCGGGCGATGGGCGAATTCCTCGGCCGCGCGCACCACGTCGAATATATCCACGTCCGACACTTCCAGCGCCATGGCCCCCGCCTCGACGGTGGCAAGGTCCAGAATATCGTTCACGAGATCGAGGAGCTGGTTGGAGCTGTCGAGAATGCCGACTGTATATTCATGCTGCTTGGGCGTCAGTTCGCCGAACATTTCCGCTTCCAGAATTTCGCCGAAGCCGATGATATTCGTGAGCGGCGTTCTGAGCTGATAGGACACATGGCTGATGAATTCCGATTTCAGCCGGTCCGCCGTTTCCAGCGCCTCGTTGCGCTCGCGCAGGGCGCGCTCCATGCGGGTGGAATCGGTCATATCGACAAAGGTGAGCAGCGTCGCCCCGTCGGGTAGCGGCACGAGGGCGTAATCGATCACCGTGCCGTCCGGCCGCTCCACCCGGCCCGACTGTTCCGCGCGCACCGCGCCGGCGGAGGTGATGCGCGCGCGCAAATCGCCCCACACTTCCTCATTGTCGTAAAGATAGGTGGAGGCTTCGGCGAGCTCGTTGAAATGGGGCTCGTTTTCCAGCTCTGCGGCGGCGAAATTCCAGATCTCCTCATAAGCCGGGTTGTGCAGCTTCAGCCGCCCGTCCGAGCCGAACACCGCCACCGCCTCTTTCAGATTGTCCAGCGTCTCGCGCTGCACGCGCTCCAGCACATTGTAGGAGCTTTCCAGATGCAGCTTCTCGGTGACGTTCTCATAGACATAGATGAGCCCGCCGAAAGGATGCGCCTGGCCCATGACGCGCACGGTCTGCCCGTCGGGCAGGTGCCAATATTCCTCCAAGGGCTCGGGCGAGCGGTAAAGCTCGAGGCGGCGGGCGCGCCAGTCCTGATAATTGGCCTGTTCGGGCAAGCGGCGGGCGGCGCGCAATTGGTCGAGAAGTTCGCCCTCCGTCGGCTCCTCTTTCAGCAGCGCTTCATCGAGGCCCCAGAGAGAGACATAGGCCTCGTTGTAAAATTTCAGCCGCTTGTCCGGGCCGAAAATCGCAACGGCGGTCGTCAATTTGTCGAGCGTCGTGCGGTGCGCCTCGATATGGCGCCGCAGTTCCTGGCGGGCTTCTTCCAGCGCGCTCACATCGACGGCGATGCCGGCAACCTGCCCCTCGCCGATGGGAAATTCCGTGATCTCCATATTGCGCCGCTCGCCGGCAATGACGACGCGGCCCTGGCCGCTCGCCCGGCCGCCCTCTTCGAGCACCTTGTCGAGCTCGCGCTGCAGCGCGTCCGGGGCAAGGCGCGTCTGTTTTTCCAAAGCCTCGCCGGGGCTTGCCGCATCCACCGCCTGCGCATAAGCCTCGTTCACCCAAAGAAGATTGCCGTCGAAGCTGCGCCGCCAGGCGGGCATGGGCAAAAGGCCGAGCTGCTCGGTCAGGCGCAGCTGCGCGCTGTCCGCGCTCTTGATCCGCTCCATCAGGCGGGAGACTTCCGCGCGCTCGCCCGTCACATCGCGCAGCCAGAGCACGGCCTGGGCGCCGGCGGGCCGCCCCTCGGCCTCGAAAATATGGCCCTGCACCGTTTGCAGGATGAGCGAGAAGCGCGCCCCGCGCGAGCGCAGCCGGTTCACCGCATCGCGCAGCTTGGCGCCATGTTCGCCGACAAGGCGGGAGACGAAATAATCGAAATCCACCGCCCCCGATGACGGATCGACGATGGCGGAGGTGGAGCCGACAATGCGCGGGCGCGCCTGCAAGGTGCCGGGGGAGGCCTTCATGGTTTCCGGCGTCCAGATGAACACCGCATCGGGCTCGGCGGCGAGAATGGCCTCGGCGGCGTTCACCCGTTTCATCAGGCCTTCGAGGTCCTCGGCGCGGCGGGCCTCCGCGCCCCGGGCCGCACGCACCGAGCGCAGGGACCAGAAGGCGAAAAGATTGGCGAGCACCACGGCGGCGAGCGCAAAGGAAAGCCCGGCGACATAAGAAGGATCGGCGGCCAGATGCGGATCGACCCCGATGCTTTCAAGGAAAGGCGCGGCATTTTCCGCCCAGCCGCCGAGCCAGCCCGGCGCCGCCCCGCCTTCATGGGCCTGGGCGGGGGCTGGGGCAAAGGGCGCGGCCAAAAGAGCGCAAGCGGCAAAGACCAAGGCCGCGCGCGCCGCGCGCCTTTTCCCGCCCCCATGCTTTTAAGCTGGCTGTCCCTGCCCTGCCTCGAATGGCTCATTGCCGCCTTGCCTGCTGCCGCTTTACGTGGCTACCCCAACGCGGCGCAGCACCCGGCGAGCCTGCCCGCCCGTGCCGCCGCACCGATTTTCCCCTATTGCCAATACGTTACACCGCCAAGCTCAGGCATTGCTATAGCTTGGGCACAGGTGCGGAGAAAATCTTAACCGAAATCGCGGGCAAGTGAGTCTCAAAGACCACACTTCATTGCGCAGCCGAATCGATGGGTGAGGTCTGTCAACGGGAACCGCATCTCAGCAGAAACAAACGATACGTCGAAAACGCCTACTCAAGACCATGGAGGAACAGCGGTTTTAGATATGTATACTCAGGTCGTGCACAACAAGACAAAAATGGCCTTGGGGGCAGCATGTCTGAAACAAAGAAAGTAAGCCGCGAAATCATTTATGACCGACCTGCACAATCCGATGCGTTCGCTGGCGGCGGCCATGCCAGAACTGCCAAAGCGCTCGCAGATTTGATACGCGCATTCGACAAAGAAACAAGAGCCATTGTGACCTGCCACTGAACTTTCATCCATCTAGAACCGGAGCCCTTTGGGTTGATACGCCGACTTGCGCAGGTGGAGCAACCGACAGATGCGTGGAGCTTTCAAGTGGCGCAGCGCGACTGTCGGTTGCGGTGACCAGGTCCTCGGCGAACGCCTTGGGCGTCTGGTAGCCGAGGGCCGAATGCGGTCTCTCCTCGTTGTAGTCGGTGGCCCATGAGCGGATCACCGTTCTGGCGTGGGCCATGCTGCGGAACATCCTCTCGTTCGAAAGCTCATCGCGCATCCTGCCGTT
Source organism: Tepidicaulis marinus (assembly GCF_000739695.1). Taxonomy (GTDB): domain Bacteria; phylum Pseudomonadota; class Alphaproteobacteria; order Parvibaculales; family Parvibaculaceae; genus Tepidicaulis; species Tepidicaulis marinus. The sequence goes on along the minus strand of NZ_BBIO01000017.1, from coordinate 35,647 downwards.
GAAACTCTCCACGAACCCGTTCTGCATCGGCTTGCCCGGAGCGATGTAGTGCCACTCGATGTTGCGTTCGGCAGCAAAGGTTAAGGTCGCGTTACTGGTCAGTTCGATGCCATTGTCGCTGACAATCATGCCAGGCTTGCCACGCCGTTCGATCACCCGAGCCAGTTCTCGTGCGACGCGTCGTCCCGAGAACGAGGTGTCCGGGATCGCCGCCAAGCACTCCCGAGTAACATCATCGACCACGTTGAGGAAGCGGAACCGCCGTTCCGACAGACCCATCCGAGCCTGCAGATGCGCAACAGCCGCGCGCTTCACGGCGGGCCTCACCATTTTTTGCCAGCAGTTCCTTCATCGCCGCCGCATCGAGCATCTGCTCGGCCACCAGCTTCTTCAAGCGCTGGTTCTACTCTTCGAGCTGCTTCAGGCGCTTCATCTCCGATGGCATCAGACCGTCATACTTCTTGCGCCAGTTGTAGTAGGTCGCTTCGGAAATCCCCGCCTTCCGGCAGACCTCCCCGACCGTCGCGCCTTCTTCCGCCTGTCGCAGAATGAAGGCTATCTGCTGCTCGCTGAACTTCGTCTTCTTCATGGAAAATCCTCCGCCCGGCCAGGAACGGTAAATTAGAATTTACCAGCCCAACCGGTCCAAGGTTGGGGGCAAGTTCAAAAATATAAAGGACTCTGTTTCCAGCTGGATGAAAATTTGGGCTCACGTCACGAGTCGCAGAATCTGGCCGATCTCACCACGACCGCGAATAAGGATGGCACCGGCTACGTCATCAGCGGCGACAAGGAAGTCGTCATCGCGGCGCGCCCTGTGTGCAGAAGCTCGTCGTCATGGCCCACACGCCAGGCGCGACCGCGACGGCGTCTCGGTGTGCGACTATCCGACAATCGATGGTCGCCGCGCCTTGGAAATCACCTTCGAAAACATCAAGGTCGGCACCGATGCGCGGCTTGGCGCAGAAGAAAGGGCTTCCACTCGTCGAGAAGGCGACCGATCAGGCAATTGCGGCGTTCTCCGCCGAAGCGGTCGGCTACATGGGCATGACCGACGAACTCAATGTCGGCCGCTACAATCACCTCACCGTGATCGACATCCAGTTCGGCAATGTCAATCACCAGCTCAAGCCCTATTCACAGGCCACCGAGATCGACAGATTGGCGGACTGACACAAGGGCCGCATCCCGGATGGGCCGTCAAAGTCCCAGAACGGCCTTTGCGATGACATTGCGCTGGATTTCGTTCGAGCCGCCATAAATCGAAGCGGCGCGACCGAAATTATAGGCACTTGTCACGCTCACCGCATAGGCGGGCCCGACGGGCGCTTCATTGGCGATTCCCATCAAATGTTCCCTCTGGAACGGCATGGCGTAGAAGGCGGCTGCTTCGACGGCAAGCTCCGACAACGCCTGCTGAACTTCGGTCCCGACAATCTTCAAGGTCGAAGAAGAGGGGCCCGCAGGGCGGCCCGCCACCTCCTCCGCGACGATCCTCAGATTGGTATATTCGAGACCTGTAAGCTTTACCTCGATTTCGGAGAGCCTCGTCATGAATGCCGGTTCGTCCGCCAGCGCCGCGCCATCGCCGAGCCTTTCCTGTTTCACGATTTTTCTGAGGTGCGCGATCTTGCGCTTGGACTCAGGAACACCTGCAATGCCGGTGCGCTCATTGACAAGCAGGAACTTCGCATAGGTCCAGCCCTTGTTTTCATCGCCGATGCGATTCGTCACCGGCACCTTGACGTCAGTAAAAAAAACTTCGTTCAAGTGATGCAGGCCATCGATTGAAATGATGGGCTTCACCTCAATGCCGGGCGTCTTCATGTCGATCAGAAGGAACGAGATACCTTCCTGCGGTTTAGCGGTCTCATCCGTTCGCACGAGACAGAATATCCAATCGGCTTCGTGGGCGTACGACGTCCAGATTTTCTGGCCGTTGACGATGTAATGGTCGCCCTGACGCACGGCCCTGGTCCTCAGCGAGGCGAGGTCCGATCCGGATCCTGGCTCCGAATAGCCTTGGCACCACCAAACATCTCCCGACAATATACTCGGCAAATGCTGCTTCTTTTGTTCTTCGTTGCCGAAAGTGTAAATCACCGGCCCGACCATCGACAGACCGAAAGGCGACAGACGCGGCGCGTTAGCGGCGGCCATCTCCTCGTTGAAAATATGCTTCTGCAGCGGCGTCCATCCAGTGCCGCCATACTGCCTGGGCCAATTGACCGCTACCCAGCCTTTCTCGTGGAGGTCCTTCTGCCAGCGCCTGAGCGCCCCGCGCTCGCCAGACGCGCCCACTGTCTCTCTCTCCGCGAGCTCCCTGGGGAGTTTTTCCGAAATGAACCGACGGACTTCCGCGCGAAAGGCATCGTCCTCTTTCGTAAGCTCGATATCCATCTGCTGACCTTTCGCGGCGACGATCCGGGTGATTGTATTTTTATTATAGTGAATTTCTCCGGGCGGGCAAAAGACCGAATTGTCCGCCTCTTTCAAAAATTCCGTCGAAAGGTTGGCCGCGATAAATGCGCCTCTCTCCCCATTTCCGGGCCGATGCGAATATTACCGCGCCGTGAGTCGCGGCAACACACATCGACAACCGTATCCATGCTTCCCGATACCCGGGTCGGGGTCTAGGCAGCCCAGCCCTGCAAGTGCGCCGCTTCGAGACGAACCAGCTCCGGCCCACCCAACAGCTGCCGATCGAAACCAATACGCTTGAACCAGTAATGCAGGCCAAGCAGATCGGTGAAGCCCATGCCGCCATGAACCTCGGTCGCGGTGCGCGCGACGAAGCGGCCCACTTCCGACAAATGGCTCTTGGCATGACATGCCATGAGGCGCGCGTCGCCCGGCACCTCGTCCAGCGCATGGGCCGCATACCACACCAGCGAACGCGATGGTTCGAGAGCGGCCGCCATCTCGGCGCAGAGGTGTTTCACGGCCTGAAACGACCCGATCACACGACCGAACTGCTTGCGCTCTCCCGCATAAGCAACTGACTTCTCGATCATCATCTGACCCGCGCCGAGGGTGTCGGCAGCAAGCATGACCCTACCTGCATCTATCACCCGCGCAACCGCGTCGGCGCTGGATCGAGGCAAGGGCTCAGCCGAGACCTGGTCGAAAACAAGTTCGCCAACCGATCGGGTCTTGTCGATGGTGTCGAGCGCCCGCCGCGACAAACCCTTCGCGCCGGGCAAAACGAGATGAAGTCCATGGTCGCTGTCGGCCACGATGTAGAGATCGGCCTCAGCCCAGTCGATTACAAAGAGGACCTTGCCCGTGAGCGTTCCCTTCCCGGCTTTCACGCCGGCATCTTCGCGGACGCCGATGCTTTCCGTGACGGCCACGCCTGCGATAATCTCGCCTGCGGCGATCTTCGGCAGCCACTTTTCCTGCTGGGCCTCGCTGCCTGCAAGCATCAGCGCGAGCGGCGCCATGACGGCGGTCCCAAGGAAAGGCAGCGGCGCCACATACCGACCGAACATCTCGTAAACGATCGCCGCGTCGAGAAACCCAAGACCCATGCCGCCAAAATCTTCCGGAATCAGCATTCCAGGGATACCCAGTTCGCTGGCGCCCGCCCACAGGGACCGCTGAACGGTATGCGTGTTCCCGGCGGCAAGGCGCACCTTGTCAAGCGGCGAATTCTGTTCAAGAAAACGGCGGACGCTGTCCTGCAACAGGCACTGCTCTTCCGACAATGCAAATTCCATCGGATAAATTCCTATTTTGCCAGCTTCGGTTCGCGCGGCATTCCAAGCCCACGTTCCGAAATAATGTTTTTCTGAATCTGCGCCGTGCCGCCGCCGATGATGAGCCCAAGCTGAAACATGTATCCCCACTGCCACGAGCCGTGGCTACGCAGATAGGGGCTGTCGTCGTAGAGAACGCCAAGCTCTCCCATGACGTCGATCGCGAGCGCCGATATTTGATGGGTAAGTTCGCAGGACTGAAGCTTCACGATCAGACGCGCCAAGCCGGGATCCTCACCCTTGCTGGCGCTGGTCAGCAGCCGGAGCCCATTGAACTTCATGGCAGCAAGTTCTGCCTGAAGCCTTACTAGGCGGTCCCGGAAAATTGGATTGTCGATGGCCCGCTGCCCGTCGACAGTCTCCTCGTGCATCAGATCGACAAGGGCCTGGAACCTGGTTTCCATAGCGACCGGATCGCCCAGCATTCCGCGTTCGTGTTTCAGTGTTGCGTTGGCGACGAACCACCCCTGCCCGCGCTGGCCGACGATCTGCGTCTTCGGCACGCGCACATCGGTGAAGAAGACTTCGTTGAATTCGGCATGGCCCGTCATGGTGGTGAGCGGACGGACTTCGATGCCGGGCGTCTTCATCGAGAAAATCAGATAGGAAATGCCTTCATGCTTCGGCTTGTCGGGCTCGGTGCGCACCAGGCAGAAGATCATGTCTGCCTCATGCGCGGTGCTGGTCCAGATCTTCTGGCCGTTGATGACGAAATCGTCGCCATCGACAGTCGCCCTTGTCTGAAGGCTGGCGAGGTCCGAACCCGAACCAGGCTCGGAATATCCCTGGCACCAGACCACCTCGCCGCGAAGCGTCGGCTTCACCCATTTTTTTTTCTGCTCCTCGGTGCCCAGCTCGAGAAGCGTCGGCACCAGCATGGAGATACCCTGGTTCTGCAACGCCGAAGGAACACGAGCAGCGGAAAATTCCTCCGCGATGATGCGCGATTCGAGAATATCCGGCTTTGCACCATAGCCTCCGTAGTCTTTCGGAATCGTCCGCGCGGCATAGCCGTGCTGGATCAGCAGTTGCTGCCAGGAACAGGCTTCGGGAGACGGGCGCCCGGCAGCACCGAGACCCTTAGGCGCCTGACTCTTGTATTTCGTCAGGAACGCCCTGACCTCTTCCCGGAAGGCCTCGTATTTGGGGCTGTATGCCAGATCCATTTTCGATCTCCGATGCGTAGATGCGATTGGCTTTGCTTTTATTTCGGCGCAGGTTTGAAACACGGAAGCATGAATCCGTCGCCGATATCCCTGAAGACAAGGACCACAGGCATGTCCAGTTCAACCGCCTCCGGGTCGCAGTCGAGCAAGCGCGTCGCCATGCGGACGCCTTCTTCCAATTCCACGACCGCCGCTATGTAGGGCACGTCGCGTGCGAAAGCCGGATGAAAGGGCTGGTAGGTCACCGTCCAGGAAAAAATGCGCCCGCGCCCGCTGCTCGGCATCCACTCGTAATCCGGCGAACCGCATTTTGCGCACATGTAGCGCGGAAGGAACCGCCAGGTATCACAATGGCTGCACTGCTGAAACCGCAGGACGCTGTCCTGGCAAAGCTTCCAGAACTCCGCGTCGACCGGATCGACGGTCGCGGGCTGAGGATATTTCGGTTGCTCAATTTCCATTTTTACCTCCTCAAAATCGCGAGGCTACCATCGCCGAGATCGCCCCATCCGGTCACGAGTCCGATTTCGGCATCCGGAATTTGCCGCTTGCCCGCATCGCCGCGCAATTGGCGGGTCGCCTCAAGCACATGATTGAGGCCCCACACATGCGCCTCGCTCAAAAGCCCGCCATGCGTATTGAGCGGGAACTTTCCGCCGAGCTCGATCTGTCCATCCTTGACGAAATCGAGTGCGCCACCCGGCTCGAAATAACCCAAGGCTTCGAGCTGGAGCAGCACGACATAGGTAAAACAGTCGTAGACCTGCAGAAAGTCCATGTCCTTCGGTGTCACGCCGGCCATGGCGAAAGCGCGTGGCGCGGCGTAGCTCAAACCGATCTTGAAAGGATCCGGCCGTGACGGAATATCGTCGGCAGGATAAGGATGGCCCTCGGCCGCGCCGGAGATATAGACTGGCCTGTGAGGCAAGTCCTTCGCCCGCTCGGCGCTCGTCACCACGACGGCGCAGGCCCCATCCGTCTCGAGACAGCAATCGAATAAACGGAACGGCGAGGATACCATGCGCGACCGCATGTAATCGTCCATCGTCATCGGTTGACCGCAGGTCAGGGCGCGGTCGTTGAGTTGGGCATGCTTGCGGCACGCCATCGCAATCCAACCCGTCGCCTCGGGGCCAACATTGTAAAGTTTCGAGTGCCGCGTCGCGAGCCAAGCATACATCTGCACCGGCAACAGAACGCCATAGGGGAGATAGTAACCCCGGATGGTCGAGGTCAGCGTGTTCATGTTCATTGGCCGGCTTGGCGGCACCCCCGCTTTTGGACGCAGCGCCGAGTAGCCATTCCAGCCGAGCGTGACCAGCACGTTGTCGCAGATACCGGAGGCCACGGCCATGGCGGCATTCTGCAACGCCGTAGTCGGGCTCGCGCCTCCCATGTTGACCGTCGATGCATATCGCAGCACATCGACGCCAAGGTTGGCGGCCAGTTCCTCCGAGGTTGTATAGACGGGCGGCGGCACCATGCCGTCGATGTCCCCAGGCTTCAGCCCCGCATCCGCGATGGCTCGCCTGGCGGCGTCTAGCATCATGGCCACGGCCGTCTGGTCCGACCCTTTTACATAGCCGGTCTCGCCGATCCCGACGATCGCAGCCTTGTCGCTGAAATTCTTCACGAAACTGCCCTCATCATCATTGCCCAGGCACGCAGCCTTTTCGTTGATCCGCCGCACACCTTCCGTAGAAAATATTCTGTAGACAGATCAAGTCGCCGGAATGAGACAGGAATGGACGGATTCCTGCCCCTCGATCTGGCGCGCCAGCGTCTTGATCGCCAGTTCAGCTTCCTCAAGCTCGAAATTATGAGTGTGCATGAGCTCAAGAGGATATTTGCGGCGCTCGATCATCTCGATCGCCTTCTTGTATCCCGACGACGTAACGCCGATCGCGCCCTTGATGGTGATTTCCTTCATGACGATAAGGTCGGACACAAAATCGGAGACGGGCTTAAATCCCTTGACGCCGGCAAGGACGACCGTTCCGCCCATACGGACACAATCCAGGGCTTCACGGACCGGCTGAGTCGCGTAGGATGTAACCTCAACGATGACGTCCGCGCCCTTTCCGTTTGTCAACGCCCGCACGCGATCGACAACATTTTCGTTCTGCACGTCGATGATGTGATCGGCGCCCAGAGCAAGCGCCATCTGGAGCTTGTTTGAATCGGCCGCAAGCCCCGTGACTATGATCTTTCCCGCGCCGGCTTCACGTGCGGCAACGACGCTCGCAAGCCCGCGCTGTCCGGGCCCAAAAATCAAAACGGTATCGCCAACCTGCGTCTGCGGAATCTCTACCGCCCAGCGGAAACCGGCGCCCAGCGGATTGAACATGACCGCCAGTTCCGCCGGAAGGTTCTTGTCCATCTTGTGAAGGATCGTGTTGGGCGCGAGATACATATATTGCGAATAGGCACCCCAGAGGCCCGGTGACTCCGTGAGCGGAATATATGAGTAGATCTGGCGACGGTCGCAGAGGTGATAATGCCCGCCGACACAGGTGTCGCAGCAATGGCATGACAACATCGTCTCGATGGCGACCCGATCACCAACATCGACGCCCCAGCGCCTGGCGGCCTTGTCGCCGATTGCCTCGATAATCCCGAGAGGTTCGTGGCCCGGAATCACCGGCATCGGAGTCTGCAAGACCCCTTCGTATTGTTCGTAATCACTGCCGCAAATGCCGCAGGCTTCGATGCGGAGGATGGCGCTGTCGTCGGCGATCTGGGGGATCGGTAAATCGCGGGCTTCGAGTTTGCGCGGAGCCGTTTGCACCATCGCCATCGATTTTTTCGGCAACATTTTCAACTCCCTGTTTCGTGTCGGCGCCGACGACGCGTCGATAACACATATATATTTTTTTATCTTCGTATGTGTTATAGAGGCTCAAAGGTAGGATGCGAAGCCCTAAACTTCCGGCTTCACAAAATTTTGGGGAGGACAAAATAATAATGACCGATGAAACGCCCAGGGTTCCCCTGCTGTCGATGGCGGAAGCGGCGGCCGCGGCCGCGAAGGCCGGCATATCCGAACAAATGGCGCCACTCAGCGTCTTCAGGGTCTTGCTCCGGCATCCCGATGTAGCGAGCGAGCTTGCCTCGACGCTGAACACCCTGCTTTTCCAGGGCAACAGGCTCGATGCAAGACTGCGCGAACTCATCATCATGCGTATCGGCTGGAAGACGAAATCGCTCTATGAATGGACACAACATTGGCGGGTCGCCCGCATGCTGGACATTCCGGAGGCGGATCTGGTCACCACGCGGGATTGGAAAAATGCTTCCTGCCTGTCAGACGCCGACCGCGCCGTTCTCGCCGCGACCGACGAGACGCTCGACGGCGGCATGATTTCGGACGCCACATGGACTGCCTGTGCGGCACACCTGAAAACGGCCGAAGAACGCATCGAACTGGTTGTCGCCATCGGCAACTGGACGCTTTTCTCGCAACTGCTCAAAAGCCTGAAAATCCCGCTTGAGGATGGCGTCGTCGCCTGGCCACCGGATGGCAAGAAGCCTTGATCTGGCGAGGAATAACAATTCGAGGAATAACAATTCAAGAACAGGATCGCGACAATGAGCGGAAAAAAGGCGATTTCGAAGGATTTGGTCGGCATGACGTTTCCGGCCGTCGATGTGGAATGGTCCGACAAGGACACGATGCTCTATGCACTCGGCGTCGGCGCTCGTCCCGCCGACGGGCTTGATTTCATTTACGAAGGCCGGGGACCGAAAGTTTTGCCGACTTACGCCGTCATCCCTGGCGGGCGAGGGCTCGCCGGGCTGATGAGCGGCGTCGAGATGAAGCTGGAAATGCTGCTGCATGGCGAGCAATCCGTCGAGTTGCTGCGTCCCCTGCCCTCATCGGCCAAGATCAAGGTAACGGGACGCGTTTCCGAGGTTTGGGACAAAGGCAAGGCGGCCGTTATCGGGGTTGAGAGCACAGGTTCCGACGAGAAGGGGCCCCTCTTCAAAACTCACGCAACACTATTTGTGCGCGGCGCCGGCGGATTCGGCGGAGAGCGCGGCCCTTCGGGCGTCGACTCGACGCCGCCGGACCGGACGCCTGACGCCGTGGTCGAGGATGTGACGCGCCCCGAGCAAGGGGCAATCTACCGCCTCTCGGGCGACCGCAATCCGATCCACATCGATCCGGACTTCGCCAAACTGGGTGGCTTTGAAAAGCCCTTCGTTCACGGGCTTTGCACATATGGCTTCGTAGGCCGTGCGGTGCTGCGCGAGCTTTGCGGCAACGATCCCGCCCGCTTCAAATCTCTCAGCGGACGCTTTGCCGCTCAGGTCTATTTCGGCGACACCATTATAACGAAGATTTGGAAAACGGGCGACGGAGTCGCAATCGTGCAGGCCGAGACGCAAAACGGTAATGTCGTGCTGTCTCAGGCCAAAGCGGCATTCAAGCCCTGACGGACGGAAATTGGTCGAAGTGAAAAAAACGCCAGATATCTTTGCTCATCTGCTTGCACCACTTAATCTCGGGTTTACTACGCTCAGAAACCGCGTGTTGATGGGGTCAATGCATACCGGCCTCGAGGAAATGCCTGACGGTTTCGAGAGACAGGCAAAATTCTTCGCAAGACGCGCTAAGGGTGGCGTCGGAATTCTTGTCACCGGCGGTATCTCGCCGAACAGGGCGGGAAGGCTTGCGGAGCGCGCGTCGGTCATGACTGAAGACCTCGTTGAGGGTCATCGTGTAATTACACGCGCCGTCCACGATGAGGGCGGAAAGATCGTTCTCCAGCTCCTGCATGCGGGGCGCTACGGTCGACATGAAGAACTGGTGGCTCCCTCCGCTGTCAGATCCCGCATCAATCCGCTCACGCCCCGCGCCTTGGGCGAAGATGAAATCCTCCAGACCATCGAGGATTTTGGCACTGCTGCGGCGCTCGCACGCGAAGCCGGATATGACGGCGTTGAAGTCATGGGTTCGGAGGGCTATTTTCTCAATCAGTTCACCGCGGCACGTACAAATCAGCGCACAGATAGCTGGGGCGGTTCGGCGGAGAACCGGCGGCGCTTGCCGGTTGAGGTCGTCGGGCGTGTCCGCAAGCGTTGCGGACCGGACTTCATTATCGCTTACCGGATATCCGTTCTCGATCTTGTCGAGGGGGGCAATTCCTGGCCGGACGTCGCCGCCCTCGCAAAAGATGTCGAGGCAAGCGGAGCAAACATCCTCAATACCGGCATAGGCTGGCATGAATCGCGTGTGCCGACGATCGCTCATATGGTGCCGCGCGGAGCTTTCACCTGGGCGATCAAGCGGCTCAAGGCGGAAGTCGCGATACCCGTGGTCGCGTCCAACCGGATCAATACGCCGGAGCAAGCGGAGCAACTGATTGCACACGGACAAGCCGACATGGTTTCGCTCGCGCGTCCACTATTGGCCGATCCCGATTTTGTTGCGAAAGCGGCATCGGGCGCATCGTCGAAAATCAATACTTGCATAGGTTGCAATCAGGCCTGCCTCGACAACGCCTTCACCGGACGGCTGACGACCTGCATGGTCAACCCTGCGGCATGCCGGGAAGTCGAATTCAAGATTGTACCAGCGACCCGAGGAAAATGCATTGCGGTCCTTGGCGGCGGCCCGGCAGGTCTTGCCTGCGCGGTAACGGCGGCCGAACGTGGCCACAAGGTTGCGCTATTCGAAGCCGACATCGATATCGGCGGTCAATTCAATCTGGCACGGCGGATTCCCGGCAAGGAGGATTATGCCGAGACTATCCGCTATTTCAGGAACCGGCTCGACGAACTGGGCGTCGAGGTCCATTGCGGCCGGCCGGCTTCACTCGCCGACTTGGAGAGCGGGGGATTTGACGAAATCGTCGTCGCAACCGGAGTTCGCCCGCGCCATCTCGACGTTCCAGGTGCGGATCACCCATCGGTTATGACCTATGTAGAGGCAATCACGGACACCGCACGCGTCGGTGCCGAGGTTGCCATTGTCGGTGCCGGCGGCATAGGCTTCGACGTGGCGACGCTCCTGTCTCATCCGCACGGCCCGCACGATCCGTCGCATCCCGATATCGAAGGATTTTCCTCCGAGTGGGGAATCGACTTGAGCTATACGCAGCCAGGCGCTTTGCTGCCGGCCAATCATCAATGGTCTTCATCGCGCAAGATTCATCTTCTCCAGCGCAAGCCGCGTGCCAGCTTCGGTGCCAGCCTGAGCAAGACCAGGGGATGGGCGAATTTTCTGGAGGTGATGTTCCGCGGCGTTACGATGACCGGCGATGTAACCTATCGGAAGATCGACGATGCCGGGCTCCACATCGAGGCAGGCGGCAAGCCGCAGACGTTGAAAGTCGACACAATTGTCGTCTGCGCCGGACAGGAATCGGCGGACGATGCGTTGTCATTGGCGCGGTCCCTGGGCAAACCCGTTCACGCAATCGGCGGTGTCGACAAGCCTCAACAACTCGATGCTGTGAGGGCGATCGAAGATGGCATGCGCCTCGCGCTCTCTCTTTGAGGAAGCAAACGAAAAACGAGGCGCGGAAGAGACCATATAAATCAGAGTTGTCGCCATGAACGCTAACGTCCTCAAATCCGAACAGCCCTCGGCTGCAACGGTAAAATCCGCGACCCGTGTTCTGGAGATTTTCGAGTATTTCGACGAAGTAAGACGCCCGGTGACGATTCAAGACGTAGCGCAGGCGCTGAGTTATCCTCATTCCAGCACCGCCGCCCTTCTGAAAAGCCTCGTGAGCCTCGGCTATCTGGAGCACGACGACCGGGGCAAAACTTTTTTTCCAAGCATCCGGATATCTCTGCTGGGAAACTGGGTGGAAGCCGAGGCGTTACCGATCCGGAATGTCCAGCGCCTTATGAGACGGCTTTCGGCCGATACGGGATGCACGATCATCCTCGCTGCGAGTCTAGGGGCTTATGCTCAATATGTGAAGGTGATTCAAGGTACGTCGCCCATCCGCTTCCATGTCAAGCCAAGCACCAAGCGAATGCTCGCTTTTTCGACGATTGGCCGCGTTCTGCTGAGCGAACTTCCGTTGCCCGAAGCGAGACGTTTGATTCATGATGCCCTTGCCGCCATGCCAGAGCGGCGGGAATCGATGCAGGAGATCGAAGACGAACTGCAAAGAATCAGAAAACGCGGGCTTGCGCTTTACAGCGATCTCGTGACGCCGGGAGCGACCATGCTGGCGATGCCCATTCCGATGGGTCCGTCCGGACGCTCGGTCGCGATCGGCATAGCCGCTCCCAACGAGTATTTTCGCAATCGTAAACAACCGTTCACGACGTTACTGAAAAACGCTATCGCCGAGCACATATCACAAAACGGGCAAGGCTTTAAGGAGACTGTAGACGACGAGGACCAACTTGAAATCGACGACGATACAGCGCCATAATCATCCGAGCTTTGTATTCAGGAAGCTGGCCATCTCGTCGATCGCCGCGCGGCCTTCGGTCAAGACCGGCGCAAACCAGTGCCAGACATGAATCATCTCCGGCCAGACATGGAGATTGACGGATACGCCAGCCTCTTTCAATCTATCGGCCAATAAGTGGCTATCCGAGAGCAAAACCTCCGAACTGCCTACCTGAATCAGGAATGGCGGCAATCCCTTGAGATCAGCATATACCGGCGATGCCAGAGGCGTCCTGCGCGGGGTTGAAGTTCCCAGATAGGCCGCCGTCCATAGCTCAAGATCGGCATAGCGCACCATCGGGTCCACATTCGCTTTCGCGCCATAAGAGGCACCTTTATTTTCAAGATTGGCCCACGGCGAAATACAAACGGCCGCAGCCGGAAGTCTGAGACCGGCATCGCGCGCCGCCAGAAGCACGGCGACCGTCAGGCCGCCGCCGGCTGAATCTCCCGCCACAGCGAGCTTCGCCGGGTCGACGCCCGTCTCGATCAACCAGCGATAAGCAGCAAGCGCATCATCGACCGCCGCCGGAAATGGATGCTCTGGAGACCGCCTGTAGTCGATCAGCAGAACCCGGCCATTCAGGGCAAGAGCTGTGTGCGCCGCAAGATGGCGATGCGAGTCGAGAGAACCAAGCGCATAGCCTCCTCCATGCAGATAGAGCAAAACCCGCTTGCCGGCACCGGCAGCCGGCGCCAGCCATTCGCCGGGAACCCCGCCGGCGGAAACCGGCGTGACCGTCACGCCTTCGGGAAGACCGAACGCCTTGCCAGCCTCGTCATACGAGGTACGAAAATCCTCAAGAGAACGAGCCTCCCCGGTCACAAGGCCCGCAAGCAGCTGACGAACGACAGCAAGTTCCTCAAGACTCATTCTTCACGCCCTCCTCAGGCTGCTGCGCCATGGCGCAGCAGACGGCCCGGCAAACGACCTTCGGCGCCCAACACATCGACGCCATTGCGCCGGATCAATGTCCCGTTGACGACGACGGCCGAAATGCCCGAGGCATCGGAAATCAGCCGGTCTTCGCCAGCAGGCAGGTCATAGACCCTGCGAAGGGAACTTGCGCCAAGCGTTTCGGCGTCGAAGATCAGGACATCGGCGGGCATTCCCACAGCGAGGCGACCGCGATCCTTGATGCCGAACACCTCGGCGGGCCGCGATGTCAGCATCCGGACCGCCTCCTCCAGCGTCAAAACGCGCTTTTCACGGACCCATCTTCCGAGAAGATGCGTGGAAAAACATGCATCGCAGAGTTGGCTCGCATGCGCGCCTGCGTCCGAGAGGCCGAGCACCGTGCAGGAATCGCGCAGCAACGCTGCCACTTCGTCTTCGTCGGCGTTTGCGACAGGCAGGCGGAACCGTGTCTGCAGATCGCTTTGAATCGAGAGATCCAACGCAAGATCGATCGAGTTGCATCCGAGTTCCGCTGCGACGTCGCGCACCAGCCGTTCCGCGAATTCCGGCCGATCCGGAAAATAAGCGATGACCGCCTTGTCCCATGCATTGAGGATCGGACCACGCATCGCATCCCGGAATCCCGCCCGGAAAGAGTTATCGGCGTAAAGCTTCAGTTTTTCCGCGTGGTCCGATTTGTTCACCGGCGCGAAGACCGGCATGCTCTGGAACAGAAACGGCTGATCGAATCGAAATTCAAAATTGAGCGGGCTGCAGGTGACCTGCGGAAATACCGCGTAACCAGCCGACTGAAGTTCGTTTGAGCGCGCCAACTGCTCGGCTGCGGAGCCGACATTCAGCACCCCGCCACCGCCCAGCAACGCCGTCCAACTGACATGGCGACCGGAAACGCGGTTCAATTCCGCGAATTCGTCGAATGACAGTTCCTTGCCGACAGTCGCCTGTATCACGCCTTCGCCCGCCTCGCCCAGCGCCGACGCAATCTCCCGTATCTCGCTGAACGCCGCCAGCCGGCTTGGAACCGGCCTGCCCTCGTAGCCTACATGCGTCGGCGATTTCGATGTCGCATAACCGAGTGCGCCCGCTTCGAGGCCCTCGCGCATCAGGCTTTTCATATGCCCGACCTCCTCCGGCCGCGCCGCCCGTTCGGTGGATTCAGGCCCGAGGGCATAGAGGCGAAGCGGCGTATGCCCCAGAAGAACGGCCACGTTGATCAACGTACCCTTCTTTTCCACGACGTCGAGATATTCGGGAAACGTCTCGAACCCCCATTCGTCGCCGAGACCGGCCTCCAGCGCCTTGACGCTCATGCCCTCGACATTTTCGAGCGTCCGCAAAATAAGACCGCGATGCTCCTTGCGCGTCGGCGCAATGCCAAACCCGCAATTGCCTACCACGACCGTCGTCACACCGTGCCACGGCGAGATCGACAGATTCCTGTCCCACAGAAGCTGGGCATCGTAATGCGTATGTATATCGACGACGCCGGGGGCAACGACCTGCCCCCGGGCGTCGATAGCCGTCCTCGCCCCGGCGGGGGCCTGCCCCATAGCCACAACTTTGCCGTCGCGAATACCGATGTCTCCGGCATAGCCCGGAGAGCCGGTGCCGTCGACAATGAATCCACCCACGATCTTCAGATCGTAGCCCATGAAAACGTCCTCCCCGTGAATCAAAAAAACCCGCGCCTTGACATCAGCATACGGATCGTCAAACGGCGAGCTTGTAGAGTTCAGCGACGTTGTCGTGGCATATCCAATTGCGTTCCTGCTCGCTCAGATTTTTCGTGTGCTCTTCCAGCATTGCCTGCGACCAGGGCCAGGTCGAATCCGAATGCGGGAAATCGTTCGCCCACATCAAACGGCGAACATTGCACATATCCTTCATCCTGAAGGCAACCCAGTCGTCCTGGAACGTCACATAGATGTTGTCGTTGAAATAGTCGCTCGGCATCCGCTTGAGCGGCGGCGCCTTCATCCAGTAGCGATGACGCTTGTAGGCATGGTCCATGCGATACATGTAGTGCGGAACCCAGCCCGCATCGGCCTCGACGCAGACAACCTTGAGGTCGGGGAAGCGATCGAAGACACCGCCGAATATGAAAGTGCCCATCACGTCCTGGCAGCCACGAATGATCGACAGGAAGCCGTTGATACGCGGACCCCGGACCTGCCCCGAAAGACTGTCCGATTTGCCGGTCAGGATGTGGAACGAGAGTGGCATGTCGCACTCGACAGCGGTCGCCCAGACCTTGTCGTATACAGTTGAATCATAATCCTCGACGGCGGGGTTTCCGGGCATCATCACACCCTTGAAGCCCATCTCCTTCGCATGCCTGATTTCCGCAACGCCATCTTCCGGTGATCGCATGGAAACCTGCGCAAGACCGTAAAGACGGTCGGGTGCCTCAGCGCAGTATTCCTGCAGCCAACGATTATAAGCCTCGAAGCAGGCTTTCTTGTAGTCGAAGTCGGGATGGTTGCAGATCACCATTCCGACCGTCGGATAGATGAATTCGGCCGCAACGCCGTCCTTCTCCTGGTCCGCGACGCGGAATCTGGCGTCCCAGCCGCTCTTCCACAGGTCTTCGAAGGCGACGCCGTCTGTCGTGATCTCCGCCGGATCCTTGCCGGCGGCGGCCACCAGCCCCATCGGAACTGGAGACCCCATACCCTCGACGATGAAAGCATCGCCAATCTTGTCGATCCTCTGGATGCGCGGCGCGCGATCGCGGAATTTGGGATCAATGTAATCAACATAGCAATGCGGAGGTTCGGTGATGTGCGAATCCGCGGATATGGGCTTCTTGATCATTGGCGCTCTCCCAGCGTCGCATTTGGTTTCAAGGTCGCGACTCTTTATAATTTGACAATTTCTGATCATAAATCTTCGCTGGCGGCACAACCCGAGTCCAGATAAATTATATTCATGCAATCAAAAACACATATCTGTTATTCAGGGGAGACGCGAATATGACGATGGAACCGGCCCTGCTCGAAAAAAGGGGCCATATCGCGCTGATCACGCTCAACCGCCCGGAAGCACGTAACTCGTTCAGTCCGGAAATGTTGGTCCGGCTTGCCGGTCATTGGGAAGAAGTGCGCGACGACGCGAATATCCGCGTCGCCATCGTCACCGGCGCCGGAGACAAGGCGTTTTGTTCGGGCGCCGATCTCGGGCAACTCATCCCGCTCATAAATGGCGCACGCAAACCGCAAAACGAATGGGACCAGAAAATTCTGGACGATCCGAATATCCTGGCCAAAGGCCTGTTGCGCACATTCGATGTGACAAAGCCGGTCATCGCCGCGATCAACGGCTTTGCCGTCGCAGGCGGGATGGAGCTGGCGCAAGGAACGGACATGCGTATCGCCGCGGATACGGCAAAGCTCGGCGTGCAGGAGGTCAAATGGGCGATTTTTCCGGGCGGCGGCTCAACGGTGCGTCTTCCGCGCCAGATACCTTATGCAAGGGCGATGGAACTGCTGCTCACCGGCGACCTGATCAGCGCGCAGGAGGCCTACGATCTGGGATTCCTGAATCGTGTCGTCCCCCAGAAGCAGGTGCTCGACGCAGCATTCGAACTCGCGGAGAAGATCGCCGCGAATGGGCCGATCGCCGTTCAGGCGATTCGCAAATCCGCCCGCGAATGTCTGGGACGCCCCGAGAGCGAGGCGATGGGTATGGAGTCGCGCTTCGCAGCCCCCGTGTTCAAGACCGAGGATGCCCGCGAGGGCCCCAAGGCATTCATGGAGAAGCGCAAGCCAAACTATAAGGGCCGTTGAAGCAAGAAACCGAAATCATTACCACGGGGAGACATTCCGATGCAGTTCGGCATTCAGATGGTTTTTCAGAATTTCGACAGAGCCAACTCCGGCGTAACCGACGGCCAGGTCTATGACGAGGAGATCCGTCTCGGGCTTTTGGCGGAAGAACTCGGCTTCGACGCATTGTGGCCCGTCGAGCATCATTTCGAGGACTATTCGTTTTGTCCCGACAACACCCAGTTCCTGAGTTACATGGCGGCGCGCACCAAACGCATCAAGTTGGGCACCGGCGCTGTCATCCTTCCCTGGAATGTGCCCGTTCGGATCGCGGAAAAGGTCGTCCTGCTGGATCACCTTTGCCAAGGCCGAACGCTCTTCGGGATGGGGCGCGGCCTGGCGCGCAAGGAATATGACGGCATGGGCGTGAACATGGACGAAGCCCGCCAACGCTTCGATGAAGCAAGCCCGATGATTATAGACGCTCTCGAGACCGGCTTCATCGAAGGAAGCGGCCCCTTCTATCCGCAGAAGCGGATAGAAATCCGTCCCAATCCGCGCGGCTCCTTCAAGGGGCGCATCTATCAGGTCGCCATGTCGCCGGAATCCGTTCTTCAGTGCGCGAAGGCTGGCGCGCGGATGGTGATCTTTGCTCAAAAGCCGTGGGAAGCTCAGGCCGAGGCCGTCAAGGAATACAAGGCTGCGTACAAGGCGCAGCATGGCGAAGACGCACCGCCGATCATGATATGCGACTTCACCTATTGCGACACCGATCCTGCTCGCGCGAAGGAGTTGGGACAGAAATATGTGACCAACTATCTGCTTTCGGTACTCGATCACTATGAACTGGCCGGCGAGCATTTTAAGAACGCCAAGGGCTACGAGTCCTACGCCCAGGCCGTCGACGCCATTCGCGCGCTCGGCAAGGATGGAATGGCCAAGACCTACCTCGATGTCACTGCCTGGGGGACGCCCAAGGAAATCGTCGAGAAGTTCGAATATCGCAAATCGCTTCTGGGCGAATTCGACATCAATCCCTGCTTCCTTTTCGGTGGCATGAGCTACGAGGAAGCAGCCGAAAGCATGCGTTCGTTTGCCAGACACGTCATACCGGCCCTGAGAAAGAGCAGCAAACGCAAGGTGGCTTGACGCGTCCGCTTCTGGAAGCCTCGTGGCGGTCTGGTCCATGAATTCGGCGACGACCCGGCTTGTCGTCGATGTCTTGGTAACGGCGATCTGGCGGCGTGGAAAGCCGGATGCGCCGATGCATTTCTCCGATCACAGGGATGCATGCTCGATGAGCCGGTCTGGAAATTGCCGGGACAGTGCAGCGATGGCGAGCGCCTCTCCTCGCTTAAGATCGAAGGCGTGGCCCGCAAGATTGACCACACAAGAGACCGGGTCTGGGCCGACGCATCGGATGGCATCGAACACTTCTATGATCTCCTGCGCCGGCACTCGACGCTCGGGTATCTGAGCCCATGGAGTTCGAAAAGAAGATTCTGTTAGCTTAACTCGACATCTGCGAGACCGGCAGCAGCCCAGTCCGCCGTCCGCGTTCCCTGCTGGCCGACAGGGCCTACGACGCCAAAAACCTGCGCGATGAACTCGCCCTGCGCCGCATCAAGGCCGGGATCCCGCCCAACCCGACCCGCAAGCATCCGCATCGTGACAACACGAACGCCTACAAGGGCTACAACGTCATCGAGCGTATGTTCTGCCGCGGCGGTTCAGGTACGCGGCGAAATTCGCGCGGAATTTGATCCGGTCGAAGCAGCGCGATGCATGTTCGCCGCCCGCTGTCAGCAGCCGCAAACCTGGCTGGGCTCTGATGTCAGCCACAGTGCCCTCAAGAATGACATGCATGTACTGCTCAAATTCGCGATCGACGGAATGTTCATAGACGGCACACGCAAGATAGAACCCTCACGAAATAAACAAACTTCGCAGGCCGGAAAAGACGATAACAGGGCTGTTATGCTGATACCCGGGAAGAGCGGCGCCGTCGAAGGCAAATGATTTTGTTTGATTCAGCGTTCCAACGCTGCCGACTTTCGGGATCAGCACGAAGACGAGGTTCGGGTCGGGGAGATCCATCTCGACCCAAGGGGCAGTCGACGCCCGTCTTTCAAGGGGAGGATCGGGGGAGGAACCTCGAAATCCGCACGCCGACTGCGACTAGTGCTGACCGTCGGGTATTCTCAACATGAGACCGTCGAGATCGTCGGTCATTGTGATCTGGCAAGCAAGGCGGCTGTTTTCCGTCGAACCTTCGGCAAATTGTAGCAAGTTGGCTTCCATGCCGCCCGGCTCGGCCATGCCGGCCCGGGACATCCAGGCGGCATCGACATGCACATGGCAGGTCGCGCAGGCGCATTCGCCCCCGCAATCGCCGTCGATGCCCGGCACACCGTTGTTGACCGCGGCGTCCCTCGCAGTCGTGCCACTCTTGACCGCGATAGGATATTCAGCGCCGTCCGGCTCGATGAAAATGACTGTGGGCATATTTTTCTCTTTTCGATCATGCTGGATGAAACGGCGAGTGGAGCGTTCGTTTTCGCGATGAATCGGGGGCGCCGCTCCGTCGCGAACTAATGCCCGCGCAGCTTCACCGGCAGACGGGTGAACCCGCGGATGAAGTTGGACAGCGTTCTCTCGGGCGCGCCGACGACCTCCACCTTGCTGAAACGCTTCAGGATTTCTTCCCAGATGATGCGCAACTGCAACTCCGCCACGCGGTTCCCCATGCAGCGATGGACGCCGAAACCGAAGGAAAGATGGTGACGGGAATTCGGGCGGTCGATAATGAACTCGTTCGGGCGGTCAATTACCTCGTCGTCCCGGTTTCCCGAGAGGTACCACATAACGACTTTGTCGCCCTTTCTGATCTTCTTGCCACCGATTTCGGCGTCCATGAGTGCCGTCCGACGCATATGCGTCAGCGGCGTCTGCCAGCGGATGATCTCGGGGATCATTTTCGGGATGAGGCCTGGATCGGCCATGAGCTTGCGGTATTCGGCCGGGTTCTGATTAAGGGCGAGCACCCCGCCGCTGATGGAATTGCGCGTGGTGTCGTTACCGCCGACGATCAGGAGAATCAGGTTGCCCAGAAATTCGAGATACGGCATGTCCCGCGTCGCGGGCGAATGCACCATCATCGAGATCAGATCGGGCTTCGGCGGCTCGTTGGCCCGCTTGTCCCAAAGGCCCTTGAAGTATTGCGCACAATCGAGGAGCTCCTCGCGGCGCTGCTCAAACGAAGAAACCACGCCCGTCTCCGGCGTCGCGGTCGCAACATCCGACCAGCGAGTGAGCTTGCGCCGCTCCTCCCAGGGGAAGTCGAACAGTGTCGCCAGCGTCATCGTCGTAAGCTCGATGGAAACCCGGTCAACCCAGTCGATCTCCTCGCCGACGGGAAGCGAATCGAGAATAAACCCCGCGCGCTCGCGGATGATGGGCTCCAGCAGAACAAGGTTGGACGGGGCGACAGCCGGACTGACTGCCTTGCGCTGAGCGTCATGCTTGGGCGGATCCATCGCAATGAACATCTCAAGTTCAAGCGACGCTTCGCCGCTTTGCATGTCCTGCAGGGTGATACCACCAAGTTTAGACTCCGAGGAGAACGTCTGGTGGTTCACTTCGACCTGCATGATGTCGTTGAATTTCGTTACCGACCAGTAAGGGCCATAGGCGCTCTCGGGGCAATAATGGACGGGGTCTTCCCGCCGCAGCCGTGTGAAGTAGCTCCCGATCGTGTCGCTTTGAAAGAGCTTTGGATCGCTGACATCCATCTGAGAAAGCGGGACCGTCGAAGCCGGATCTCTAGTCAATGTGTCGGTCGTCATCTCTCCGTCCTCCCGATCGACAGCTACGCGGCATCCCCCCGTCATGGCGCATGCAATCTTTTGTGTAATTCATTATAATAAATCATATGGACGATTCAGCGTCAAACGCTTTTGTCCTGCAGGCGCTCCCAAAAACCGGCAGCGAGGCTGCCGCAGATCCATCAATCCAAGACGAATCCCTCATAATCCTTGGCCGCAACGGTATTGCACCGGTCCATATACATGGGCACGCCGGGGAAATTCAGAAGCTGACGCGGCTTCCCGGGAACGTTGGCACCCATGTACCAGGAATCGGCCCGGGGAAAGAGCGTCATGTCGGCGATGGCGTTCAGGAACTGCGTCCATTCTTCCTCCGCTTGAGCGGTCGCCTCGATCCGCCGCTTGTTATTCTCGCGCATATGTTTGAGGCAACCGACGACCCACTCACCCTGCAATTCGGCGCATGTCGGGCCGTTGCAGAATCCGGAAGGACTCTGCGGACCGTAAAGAAAAAGCATGTTCGGGAATCCCGACGTCGCGAAACCGAGATAAGTACGCGCGCCTTCGGTCCATCTTTCCTTGAGCGTCACACCGCCCGTCCCGCGTATATCGATCTGTGTCAACCCGCCGGTCACGGCGTCGAATCCCGTCGCCAGAACAAGCATATCGAGTTCAACCAGACCATCTGCCGTGCGCACGCCTTCGGGAACTATTTCCGCGATGGGCGTCTCGCGCACATCGATCAGGCTGACGTTGTCCTGATTGAACACTTCGTAATACCACTGCTCCAGCGAAGGCCGCTTGACGCCGAAGGGATGTGGCGGCTCCATCGGCGCGAGTTTGTCGGCCAATGCCGGATCCTTGATCCGGGCGCGGGTCTTGTCGCGCCAGAAATCGTACATGGTACGATTTGCTTCCTCATTCGTCAGGATGTCAGAAAATCCACCAATCCAGTAGTGGAAGCCGCCTTTCTGCCAAAGCCTTTCATAAAGCGCGCAGCGCTCTTCCGGCGGCACTTCCAGCGCGGACCTTTCGTCCCTCAGGATGTCGAATCCGCCAAACGTCTCCCGCCGTACACGGAATATCTCCGGATAATCGGCCTTCATCCGCTGCTGCGTCTCGACATCGAGCTTGCGCTGCTGCATCGGCAGAGCGAGGATCGGCGTGCGCTGGAACACCGTCAGATGTGCCGCATCCTTGCTGGCTTCCTGTACCACCTGAACGCCGCTCGCTCCGGTTCCCACGACGCCAACCCGCTTGCCCGTGAAACTGGCGCCTTCCTGAGGCCACAATCCCGTGTGAAATGATTCTCCCGCGAAGCTTTCAAGACCCTTGTAGTTCGGAATATAGGGTTTCGACGCAAAACCTGTGCAAAGGATAAAGAACCGGGCGCGCACTACGGCGCCATCGGTCGTGCGGATGACCCATTGATCGCGCGCTTCGTCGAATTCCGCCGCGCAGACGCGCGTGCCAAATCTTATGTCACGGCTGAGATCGAGTTTTTTGTCGACGTAGTGGAAGTAGCGGCGCAGCTCGTCCCAAGCCGGAAACCTCTCGGTCCAGTTCCAGTCGCGCCATAATTCCTCGATCGAAAATTCATAAATCGGGACATGAGAATCGACCCGCGCGCCAGGATAGCAGTTCCAGTACCAGATGCCCCCCATGTCGGCACCGGCCTCAAACAGGCGCACTTTGAAACCTTCTTGCCGCAAGCGGTGAAGCTGATAAATGCCGTTGAATCCCGCTCCGACAATGAGGGCATCCAATACTTCGGCATCATCATCTTTTTGTTTTTGCGTCTGGCTGGATTGTACCGAACTCATGGAAACCACATCCCTTCATATCCCCCGCCGCGAAGCGGTCAGTGTCGTTATCTAAACCATATTCTGTCGCAAGCAATCTTTCTCGCAACGCCGGTAGAGGGGTGCGATGCCTAAGCGGGCCTTGGATCACGAATGAGAACGGTGCCCTGGGCCGCACAACAGGCTCGGCCCTCGTTCGTCACGTCAATACGGACCACCGCAGTCGATTTTGTCATCGCAATCAGTTCGGCCACCGCTGTCACCTTACCCGAAGATACCGGCGCCAGCAGATTGAGCTTAAACTCCGTCGTGGCCGCCCACTGCCCTTTCCGCATATGCGGATAGCAAACGCAGCCGAGAACATGGTCGCACATCGCAGCCAGCACCCCACCATGCATGTTTCCGATCGGCGTCAACAGCCGGTCGGAAACTTCCATCTCGGCAGTGAGCTTGCCCGGCTCGATATGCGTGATGCGGACTCCCAGAAATTCGGGCAACCCTTTCATTGAATTGCTGGCGTTTATGAAGCCCTCTGCGATCTCCCGGTTGAACTCCGGCAGTTTTGCAACAATTGTCATTTCGTTTTCTCCGAACCTTCAATAAATGATCCCCAGGGCGCGCAGCCGAGGCTTACAGATAGGCGTTTGCGCTGCTCAACGAGCTCTGGGCATCTTTCACGAGATCGGCCATGACTTCTGCAGCCGGCTTTACCTTGTGAATGAGGCCCATGCCCTGCCCTGCGAAACCGGGAGCGATGTCTTTCCGCTTTACCGCCGCCGCCGCCGCCAGAACCGGCATCGCTACCATAGGCTGGAACGGCATGGGCAACGGCTCCAGCCCCGCCTCGGCAAAAGCCTCGGACCACTTGTTGCGAATGATCCGGGCCGGCTTTCCGGTGACCGTTCGAGAAACAAGTGTGTCACCGTCACCCGACTCGACAATCGCTTCCTTCTGGAAGTCCTCGATGCCCGCCTCGTCGGTCGCGAGAAACGCCGTACCGATCCAGGCACCTTCGGCGCCGAGCATCATTGCAGCCGCGATCCCGCGCCCGTCGGAAATGCCGCCCGCGCCGAGCACGGGAATGCGGCCCGCAACCGCATCGACAACCTGCGGGATGAGCGCCATCGTTCCGACAGGTGAATTGTGCCCGCCTCCGTCATGGCCTTGCGCGACGATCAGATCGATGCCGGAATTGACCACCTGCAGTGCATGCTTTACCGCGCCGACAACTGCCATCACCTTGGTGCCGTTGGCGTGGAGCCGATCAAGCCAAGGACCTGGATTGCCAAGACCCGCCGCATAGACAGGAACCCGCTCCTCAACAATGACTTCCATTTGCGCTTCGAAGAATTCTTTCGAAAAAAGAGGCGCGTTCGATTTGGACGACCGGTGAGCTTCCTCGGATTCCCGCTGTCTCGATTTCAACGGCGGTATCTTTTCTTTCTTTAGAAAATCTTGCGCGAATTTTTGGTACTCAGGCAGCAGATCCATCGGAGACGGACCGGCCTTGCCTTTGTAGGCTTCCCTACGCACGGAGGCTGGTAGCAGGGTGTCCACACCAAATGGCTTGTCTGTCAATGATCGCGTTTCGCGAATCCATTCGCGCAACTGATCGGGAGAACAAGCAGCCGCACCAAGCACACCAAGACCGCCCGCATTCGATACTGCCGCCGCAAGCCGTGGAACGCTCGCGCCGCCCATACCGGCCAGCAAGATCGGGTATTTAATACCCAGAATATCACATACTCGACTATGCAGAGTCATAGATAACCTCCCATGGGGCGACTTCGTTGGCCGCGTTATTTATGATCATAAATTAGCGACGCCAGAGGAGCGGCGCAAGTGTCGCAAAAACGACATCGAAATCGCGAACACTCGCCTAGCGTTTCCGTCGGGGAACCCGCGACACACTCAGGTCGTCCGCATCCTGCCAACGCACGATTTTGGACATAATGTCGGGATGACGAGCTTCCAGATACTTGTCGGATCGGCTTATGAACCGGGACATTTCGGTGAAAGCGAGGTCTGGATTGCGATCTTCAATCGCCTTGAGAAGTCGTCCGTACGCCTTGATCTGATAGTCACGCTCACCCTCTGTATAAGTTATGCCAACTTCCGACGCATTCGTAATGTTGTGAAGCGAACTGATCAAGAATCCGATCAAGGGATTGCCCGACGCCCATGCAAGCACATCGTGGAAACGCCTGTTCTCCTCCGCATAGGAGTCGCAAGATACGGACAGCGTCTTCAAAGTGGCCAATGACGTGTTCAGCTTGTCGATATCCTCATCGGACGCACGCTCCGCCGCAAGCGCCGCCATGGTCGGGCCGACCGCTTGCCTCACTTCAATCAGCGAACGGAATGTGGTGCCGAGAAACTGCAGCAGCAACGCCATTGTACTGGCAAAATCTTTCGGTCGAGGCTCCTGAACAACCGGCCCGCCGCCGGGGCCGGGCCGCAGAAAAATGATGCCCTGCAGTTCCAGAAACCTGAGCGCCTCCCGCAAAGTCGCGCGGGCCACGCCATACCGTAAGAGCATCTCCTGTTCCGGTGGCAAGCGATCTCCGACCTCGGCACCTTGCTGCTCAATGTCGTCGACAATTTGCCTCGCAACTGTGAGGGCACGCTTGCCGGACCCTTTCGGAAATCGGCTGACTCGTGAACCGGACAAGATTGCTTTCATTTCAGATACCCGCATTTTTCATTTTCAAGACCAATCTCCCCCTGATCAGGGAACGGTCGGGAGAAGCCGACTACAACACCGTCGTCGGTGTTTGCAACATCTCAGAAATTCATCATAATGGATTTTGGCCTTTAATACACACACGAAAAGCATTGGAAAAAGCGTTTGATGTCAGCAAACCGGACCTTGTTCACCCTTGCCCAAAATCTCAAAATTGCCGCTGACGCATTCGGTCCCGACCAGGCGCGGCCGGTCATGCTCGCCCATGGCGGCGGGCAGACGCGCCACGCTTGGCAAGCCTGCGGTAAAAGGTTGGGGGAAAACGGGTATTACGCCCTCTCCGTCGATTTGCGCGGGCACGGCGAAAGCGACTGGTCTCCGGACGGAGACTACAGGATGGAGCGTTTTGCGGAGGATCTCCTCGACATCGCGGACGGCTTCTCCGTGCCTCCGGTCCTGGTCGGCGCATCTCTGGGCGGCATCGCGGGCATGATCGCGCAGGGAGAATACGCAAAGGCCGGACGGCGCGGGTTTGCGGCGCTGGTCCTCGTCGACATCACCCCTCAGATGAACATGGAGGGGGTTCAGAAAATCCTCGGATTCATGGCGTCAAATCTGGAAGAAGGCTTCGCCTCGCTTGAGGAAGCAGCCGATACGATCTCGCGCTACATGCCCGGTCGGCCTCGCCCCAAAAACCTGAGCGGACTGGCAAAGAACCTTCGCCTCAGGGAAAACGGCCGCTACTACTGGCATTGGGATCCACGTTTCATCACCGGCACGCAAAAGCCGCAAGGCAGCCGCGAACCCGAACGCCTCCAGATGGCGGCACGTTCCCTGAAAATACCGACGCTCCTTGTCCGGGGCCGCGACAGCGACCTCGTGACGGTCGAAGCGGCGCGACAATTCGCCGAAATTGTTCCTCATTCCGAGTTTATCGATGTCGCAAATGCGGGCCATATGGTAGCGGGCGACAAGAACGACATATTTACAAGCGCCGTTCTGGATTTTCTGACGCGAATGGCGCCTGCCGCGAGCACATCGTAGCTCCACGGGTGGATTCATTCACGCGTGTACGTCTTCGACAGATGAAGACAACCCAAACAAATAAAGATCGAGAAGAAGAAGGGAGAAAGCCGATGTCGAATCTGATTCTTCGCAAGGACAGCGGACGTGTTTGTACGCTAACGCTCAACCGTCCGGAAACTTTGAACGCGCTCAATGTCCCGCTGTTCGAAGAATTGCGCATGCATGTAGATGCGCTTCGTGGACAGGTTCACGAGGTGGCATGCGTCATCATCACGGGCGCGGGCAAGGCTTTTTCAGCCGGCCACGACCTGAAGGACATCCAGAAAGGCGAGCGCCAGCCGGAACCGCATTTCCAGGCGAAGATCATTCAGGCGCTGGCCGAACTGCCGCAACCGGTCGTCGCCTGCATCCGTGGGCATTGCTATACTGGCGGACTGGAACTTGCGCTCGCGGCAGACATCATCATCGCTGCGCGCTCCGCCAAGTTCGGCGACACGCATAGCAAGTGGGGACTGAGCCCGCTCTGGGGCATGACGCAAAGACTGCCACGTCGCGTCGGGCTGTCGAAGGCCAAGCAGATGATGTTTACCTCCGATATTTTCACGGCGGAGGTGGCCGAGCGCATGGGGCTGGTCGACATGTGTGTCGACGATGCCGAACTGGAACAGGCGACAAATGACCTTGCTCAGCGTATCGCCGTCAATTCAACCTACAGCAATCAGGTCAACAAAAGTCTGCTGGGCGCGACCGATGGCATGACCGCCCAGGCGGGACTGGCCTACGAACTCGCGCATAGCCCCGGTGCCTGCTACGACGCGCGCGAACGGGTCGCCTCATTCGGAAAAAATGACGGCGGCCACGCGCCGCGCTGCCTTCGACCTCCTTCGATCTTATGTGGCGGGTGGACGTTTTCCACCCGCCTCATCCATGTTCAGCCCGGGATTCTTACCGACAATTCCTTATAGCCCCTGATGAAGTTGGAAAAGACCCGCTTTGGTTCGCCGACCACTTCGATCGGCTTGTCGGGCCGACGCTTCAGAATTTCTTCCCAGACGATGCGGAAATGCAACCTGACAATCCACGGGAATATGCTTATAATGATTTAATGGGAGAGAGTCGGCTAACCGGCACCCCCTATGTCACGCATTCGCAGGCTTCTGGAAACGCAATGGAGACGCCGTCATGAGTGAATCCCTGGGTGCCGATCGAGACAAGCCGATTGCGGACGCCTACGCGATCCCGCTTGAGAAGATCGATGTCAGCAATCCGGAGCTCTTCAGGGCGAATGCGATCTGGCCGTATTTCGAGCGGTTGCGCCGCGAAGATCCGGTCCATTACTGCAAGGAAAGCGAATACGGCTCGTTCTGGTCGGTGACAAAATACAAAGACATCATGCATGTCGACACCAACCACGGCATCTATTCGTCTGAAGCGACCCTGGGCGGCGTCGCCCTCCGCAATCAGGAAGAAGGTTTCTTCCTGCCCATGTTCATCATGATGGACCCGCCGAAGCACGACGCGCAGCGCAAGGTTGTGAGCCCGATCGTCGCACCCGGCAATCTGGCGAAACTCGAAAGCACGATCCGCGAGCGCGCCGGCAAAATTCTCGATTCCCTGCCCATCAATGAAACCTTTGACTGGGTGGACCGCGTGTCGATCGAGTTGACGACGCAAATGCTCGCTACCCTTTTCGATTTCCCTTGGGAAGAACGCCGGAAGCTCACCCGCTGGTCTGATGTCGCCACCGCAGGCACCGCCTTCGGCGACGAGGAGGCCGAGAAGGCCCGCAGGAATGAATTGCGCGATTGCGCCGCCTACTTCACCGAGTTGTGGAATCAGCGCGTCAACGCAACCGAGCCGGGCAACGATCTCATCACCATGCTGGCCCAAGGCGAAGCGACGAAAAACATGGGGCCGATGGAGTATCTGGGAAACATTCTTCTCCTGATCGTCGGCGGCAACGACACGACCCGCAACTCGATCACCGGCGGCCTTCTGGCCCTGAACGAGAACCCGGTTCAATACAAGAAGCTGCGGGACAACCCGGCGCTCGTCGAATCCATGGTCCCCGAAATCATTCGTTGGCAGACACCCTTGTCGCATATGCGCCGCACCGCGCTTCAGGATACGGAGCTTGGCGGCAAGCAGATCAAGAAAGGCGACAAAGTCGTCATGTGGTACGTCTCGGGAAACCGGGACGAGGAGGCAATCGAAAACGCCAACAGCTTCATCATTGACCGCAAGCACCCACGCCAGCACCTGTCCTTCGGCTTCGGCATCCATCGCTGCGTCGGCAACCGGCTGGCGGAAATGCAGCTCCGCGTCGTCTGGGAGGAAATCCTGAAACGCTGGCCCGACAAGCCGATCGAAGTGGTCGGCGAACCGACACGGGTTTTTTCAAATCTGATCAAGGGTTACTCGAGCATGCCGGTCAGAATTCCAGGCTGATGCAAAACACCGGAACGCATTTCCGGGCATCAGTCACAGGATATCGCGGGCGGGGCCGTGTCGCCGCCGCTACCTGCAAGGAGAGGGCATGCGAAAAATAGGACTTGGCATGTGCTGGAACGACCTCACCGCCGGCGAGGAGTTCCGCACCATCGGCCGGATGATCACCGAAACCGACCTGATCAATTTCATCAATACGACAGGTATGGTGGAAGTTCTCTTCACCGATGTCGAATATCTCAAGGCCCACGGCCCTATGAACGGTCGTGTGGTGTCCGAGGCGCTGGTCTATTGCATGGCGGAAGGTTTGCTCGTTCAGTCGATGATGCAGGAGACGGGCCTCGCCTTTCTTCACATGGATTTTAACGCCAACGGACCGACATTTGTCGGCGACACGATTCATGTGGAATGCGAAGTGCTTCAGGCGCGACCGACATCCAAGGGTCACGGTCTGGTGCGCACCCACAACCGGATCGTGACTCAACGGAACGAAACGGTGATCGAATATACGCCATTGCGAATGGTGGCTGGCCGGTCTGACGCCGCCCGAACATAAAACCCGGCGTCCGGCCCGTCAGCGTTCCTCGGGAAATCCCCGGCCCGCAGCAAGAGAGGCCGCCGTGCGCATGGCGCTCAGCATCATCACCGGATCGGCGATGCCCTTGCCCGCAATGTCATAGGCCGCCCCATGCGCGACCGTCACATGCAGGTAGGACGGCCCGAGGATGATGGCGCAATTGCCGGAAAAGCCCCATGTCTTGACCGCGAGGTGTCCCTGATCGTGATGTATAGCGAGAACGATGTCGTATCGACCTTCGACGCATTGCCGGAACACGGCGTCAGGACTTACTGGCCCTTCAACATCGATGCCTTCTGCCCACGCCCGCGCGACGCCGGGCGCGATGGCTTCGCAATCTTCATTTCCCATCGCGTGAGGGTTGAGACCTGCGACAACAATCTGCGGACGGGCGATCCCCCCAGTTCCGCACGGCGCCCACTATCTGCCGCAAGGCAAGCGCCACGAGATCGGGGCTGATGATTTCGCAAACGCGCCGAAGCGGAATATGGTCGGTCTGATGCGGGACGCGGAACGGTCCGATCAGTAGAACAAGATAGCTTTCGCCGGTGGGCCGGACTGGCGATGCCCGGCACCTTGCGGGCAAGTTTGAGGGAACCGTAGTTGATTGGCGCCATGACGCCAGCCGCTATGGTACCGCCGGATGCAAGGGCGCTCGTTTCGTCAAGCCACGGCGCCAACGCCTCCCTGCCGCGCACCGCGATGCGTGCACGCATTTTCAAAGCATTTCAAATCACCCGGCCGGTTCCGGATCAGAAGCACGGGTTGACGACCGATTGTCAGGGTCAGAAAGGCGCTTTCGTTGACGAGCTGGCTTTCATGGGCGAGAAACACCCAACTGCGCTCAAAGATGTGCTTCATCTCGAGATCGAACAATTCAGGATCAGTGAATATGGCGCGGTCGAGCATGAAGCGACCGCTCGATGGGTCCTCGACAAGACACGAATCGAGATCGTGGCGAATGCGGTTGAATGAGTTGCTCACAGCGGATGTACTCATAGCGCTTCCTTCCTCGCCGTTTGGCCGGCCACAAGACCGGCACGCGATTGTTTTTCCACCCCAGCGACAACCCTCCTTCGACCTTCAACGAATCAGGAGTCCGTCGCATCGCAACGCATCATATGGTCGTGTAGCCTCCGTCAACGACAACCTCGGAGCCGGTCATATAAGAGGACTCATCGGATGCCAAAAACAGGACCGCATAGGAAACCTCGACGGGTTCGGCCGGCCGACCAATAAGCGTGGCGCTCAAGACCTGTTTGGCGACATCCGCATCGCCGAGAAGATCCTTGGTCATATTTGTGCGAATGATTCCGGGGTGTACGGAATTCACACGAATCTTGAAAGGCGCATAATCCACAGCCGTCGATTTTGTCAGCAGGCGAACGGCACCCTTCGATGCCTGATACGCCGCCGTGGCAGGCGCGCCAATCAGTCCGTAGATCGAGGAAATATTGACGATCGAACCACCGCCAGCCGCCTTCATCGCGGGTAATATATACTTCGTACCATAGAATACGCTTTTTACATTGACGTCGAGAACACGTGCGAAGTCTTCATTCGAGGTGTCTTGGACAGCAGAAAAAACGAGAATACCGGCATTGTTCACAAGGATGTCGACGCGTCCGAAAGTGGACATCGCCTCCTGTGAAATCCGTTCCCAATCCGAGACGCTCGACACATCGTGTTTGAAAAATCGCGCCTGCCCACCGTGATCGTTAATCTCCTCGACCACGGCGTTGCCGCCCTTCTCGTCCATGTCGGTCACGATCAGCGTTGCGCCCTCGCGCGCAAGCAGCAAGGCGTGGGAACGCCCCATGCCGTTGGCGCCGCCCGTCACAAAGGCGATTTTCCCGTCTACCCGTCCCATGCAGTCCTCCCGTTGCAGATGCCGCGCCGTCTCCGGCGCAGTCACTCAAGTTGTCGTCTAGGCAACCCCAAGCTCGCGCTTTGCGAAATCGGTAACGCTCTTGTAGTCGGCCTTGCCGTTCGACGCGCGAAGAGGCACGGCGCCAACCAGAATGCGCTTGGGCGTTTTGTAGCCAGCGAGATGCGAGCGGACGTGCTTGCGCAAATCCTCTTCGTCGAACTTCGCGCCGCTCGCCAGCATGACGATGCCGGTGACCGCCTGACCCCATTTCTGGTCGGGCACACCGACGACAAGCGCATCCTCGACGGCGGGATGCGTCTTCAGAATTTCCTCGATCTCCTCCGGGTAGACCTTCTCGCCCGCCGTGTTGATGCAGACGCTGCCGCGTCCCAGCAATGTCAGGCTGCCGTCTTTTTCCACAACGCACCAGTCGCCGGGAATGGAATAGCGGGCCCCGGCGATGGTCTTGAAGGTCTTGGCGGTCTTTTCCGGATCCTTGTAATAGCCAACGGGAATCGGCCCACCCAGGGCGATGATGCCCGGCTTGCCGCTGCCGGGTTCGACCGGCTGATCGTTTTCATCGAACACGCGGCACCGGCCGCCGATCTGGAACTTGGCGGTCTTGACCTCGCCGGCGCTCGTCATGATCGAACTGCCAAAACCCAGTCCCTCCGAGGCGCCGAAGGAATCCATCAGGATGACATTCGGCAAATGCCTGAGCAGGCCGCGCTTCACTTCCGTGCTCCACATAACACCGGAAGAAACAATCGAGACGACGCTGGCCAAGTTGTATTTGCCCGGCGCCTCGTCGAGCGCCGCCAGCATCGGCCGGGCGA
This sequence comes from Tepidicaulis marinus, assembly GCF_000739695.1. Taxonomy (GTDB): domain Bacteria; phylum Pseudomonadota; class Alphaproteobacteria; order Parvibaculales; family Parvibaculaceae; genus Tepidicaulis; species Tepidicaulis marinus. Next base: position 3,557 of record NZ_BBIO01000017.1, on the reverse strand, counting down.
AAGCGTCGCCGACGATCGCCAGCGAATTGACACCACGGCGCGAAACCACCGACCAGAGTTCATGCGCGTCGAGGGTCGGGCTCTCCAGCGTAACGATGCAGCCGCCGCTCATCATATTGCCGATAGCCGTAATGAAGCCGGTGCCATGCATCAGCGGGCAGGCAGGCATCGCCTTGGGGCCCGGACCGGAAGTCTTGATAAATTCGACCAACGCAGGAAGTGTCTCCGGGATCGGGCCCAGCGCTCGAAGCGTCGTAAGCTGAGCTTCGCGCATGTCGTCGTGGCGCCACATGACGCCTTTGGGCATGCCCGTCGTGCCACCCGTATAGATAAACAGTAAATCGTCCGGAGACCGCTCGATGCCGAGCGGCGCGCCATCTCCGCCAGTGACGATCTTTTCGTAATTTTCCGCGAAGGGCGCGGCGGATCCGTTTTCGTTCACCTCAATGAAAGTGACGACTTTCGTCAGCCGGTCTTTCAGTTCGACGATGATGTCCCGGAACTCGGAACCGTAAACGACCGTTTGCGCGTCGGAGTCATCGAAGATGTAGAAAACTTCGTCCGCCTTGTAGCGGTAGTTGATGTTGACATGGACGAGACGGCTCTTGAAGCAGGCCGCCATGGTCTCGACATATTCGGGCCGGTTTCGCATATAGAACGCGACCTTGTCGCCGGGCCTGGCTCCGCGCGCGATAAGCGCGTGCCCGAGATTGTTGGACCTCCGTGTCGTCTCTCCCCATGTGATCACCCGATCACCATGAATTAGGGCAGGCGCATCCTGCGGTAAAACCGCCGAGATACTGTCGAGAATGTCGCCGAAATTCCACGCCATATAATCCTCCCTGAAAAATCCGGTCCTCGGGGGTCGGCTTTTTTTTGCGATCAAGCCGTTCCGTCCTTAACCGTCCGTTGTCTTAACCGTCCGTTGTCTCAACCGACCCGTCGCCGGACGTTCCGGCAGGAAGTCAAACCCGCCGGAATGCCGTTTGACGAAAATTCCGCATCATGCGGACGTGAACACCGGCAGCGCATATCCGTCTTCGGCCTCGTTGAATTTGACCTTGACTTTCTGTCCGATGCTAATCTTGTCGATTTCGCAATCGACGATATTCGTGAGCATCGAAACCCCTTCGTCAAGCGTTACATAAGCGATGACATAAGGCGGCTTGGCCTGCCTCGTGACCGAATAGCTGTAGATCACGCCATTGCCCGAAGCCTCGACGAATGCCGTGTCCTCCGAGAAGCAATGCGGGCAAATCGTCCGCGGATAGTAATGCGCCTTGCCGCAGGCGTTGCAAGTCCGGATCAGGAGTTGCCCCTTGGCGGCACCTTCCCAATAGGGCTTGCTCTCGGAATTGGCCACAAGATTGATCTTGTTTTTCTGCTCGGTGCTCATGCGTCTTCATTCCCCAAAATAACGGTTGCGCTGCCCATACGCGATCCCAGAAGCCCGCCGGTTCCATGCGCCAGTGCAATATCGCAGTTGCGAACCTGAACCTTCGGATGAGCCTCACCGCGAACCTGACGAACCGCTTCAAGAACCTTGGTCATGCCGCCGCGATTGCCCGGATGATTGTTGCACAATCCCCCGCCATCCGTATTGAAGGGCAACTTGCCGACGCCGGAAATCAGATTGCCGTCCGAGACGAACTTCCCGCCCTCGCCTTTTTTGCAGAAACCCAGATCTTCGAGCGTTTCCAGCACTGTAATAGTGAAAGAATCATAGATGGAGGCGTATTTAATGTCGGCGGTCGTGACACCGGCTTCAGCGAACGCTTTGGGCCCGCTCCAACGCGCGCCGGAATAGGTCAGATCGACCTGGCCCGCCGCGAGATGCTTGGGTGCCTCACCGGCACCGAGAACCTTGACGCGGGTACGCTTCAGCGACTTCGCCACTTCCGGGCTCACCATCACAATGCCGCCGCCGCCGTCGGTGATGACGCAACAGTCGAGCCTGTGCAATGGATCGGCAATCATCGGCGAATTGACGACATCCTCCACGGTCACAACGTCGCGGAGCCTGGCATGTTCATTGTACTGGGCGTGATGGGATGCGGCGACCTTGATCCATGCGAGTTGCTCGCTGGTAGTGCCGTATTCGTACATATGCCGCATCGCACACATGGCGTACATATTCGTGACGTTGGGGCCATAGGGCATTTCGAACGGAAAGTCCGGCGCTTGCTGGTTGTAGTAACGGACGGGCTTACCTTCTTTCGCGTCGGCAACCGGCCTGCCTGCCAGTGTGATCAGCGCCACATTGCAATGCCCCGCGGCGATGGCCTGCGCTGCGTGATTGACATGGACGATGTAGGAAGACCCGCCGGTCTCCGTGCTGTCCATATGACGCACATTGTTGAGGCCCATATATTCGATCATGTTGATCGGGCCCAACCCCGGTGCGTCGCCGGCGCAGAAATATGCGTCAACATCGTCCTTTGAAAGACCAGCGTCCGCCAGCGCGCCCTTCGCGATCTCGGCATGAAGTTGCGGCAGCGTCTTGTCCAGCGCCGCGCGGCACGGATGCTCGTAGATTCCGACTATATAGGACTTTCCGTTGATACCCATCTCTATCCCTTATCATGATTTTCTTATTGCTTAGCGCATTCATGGGGGATACGTCCACCCCGTCCACGAAAGACGGAAGCGTCGGTTATGGCCGATCGGAAGGACATGTCGAGCGAGGGAGGGACGGATGGGGGACGTGACGTGAGCCCCGCAAACTCCTCCAAAAATAGGTAGAGTCCGTCGAGAAGAAGGAGACGGACGATGAAGCGATCGAGGTTCACGGAAGAGCAGATCATCGCGATCCTGCGGGAGCGGGAGTCTGGCGTGAAGACGGCTGATGTCTGCCGCAAGCATGGGATCAGCGAAGCGACCCTCTACAAGTACAAGGCGAAGTATGGTGGCATGGCGTCTCGGAAGCCCGCCGGCTGAAGGTCCTTGAAGACGAGAACGCCCGGCTGAAGAAGCTTCTGGCCGAAGCCATGCTGGACAACACCATGTTGAAGGATATCGCTTCAAAAAAATGGTAGCGCCCGGAGCCAGGCGGGAAGCCGTGGCTCACCTGTGCAAGGAGCACGGCGTGAGCCAGCGCCGGGCGTGTTCCGTCATCGGAGCCGACCGCAGTTCGGTCAGGCAACATTCGCATCGCCCGAATGATGGAGATATCCGCGAGCGTTTGTGGGAGCTGGCCGCTGAGCGCCGCCGGCTCGGCTATCGCCGCCTTCATATCCTGCTGGCGCGGGAAGGAGTGAGGCTGAACCACAAGAAGCTGAGACGGCTCTACTGGGAAGAACGCCTCCAGGTGCGACGCCGGGGCGGGCGCAAGAGAGCTCTTGGGACACGGGCGCCGCTGACCTTGCCACAAGGACCAGACCAGCGGTGGTCGCTGGACTTTCTCAGCGACACGCTGACGGACAGCCGCCGCTTCCGGATCCTGGCCGTGGCCGATGACTACACGCGTGAGTGCCTCTGCCTCGTGGCGGACACCTCGCTCTCGGGCATGCGTGTCGCCCGCGAACTCGATGTTCTCATCCATCGCCGGGGCAAGCCGA
>NZ_BBIO01000018.1 GCF_000739695.1 Tepidicaulis marinus | reverse complement strand
GGCACCCGGCTCGATCACGCCGCACACGAAGTTCAAGGCGGAAGCCTACATCCTGACGAAAGAAGAAGGCGGCCGTCACACGCCGTTCTTCACGAACTACCGCCCGCAGTTCTACTTCCGTACGACGGACGTGACGGGTGTTGTTCAGCTTCCGGCAGGCACGGAAATGGTGATGCCGGGCGACAATGTGGAGATGGAAGTCGAGCTTATCGCTCCGATCGCCATGGAAGAGAAGCTGCGCTTCGCTATCCGTGAAGGCGGCCGTACCGTCGGCGCAGGCGTCGTCTCCGCTATCATCGAGTAATCAGGGCAGGCGGCGCCCGGCAACGGGCCCCCTCCACCGGGTAGGCATTAGGAAGAAGCAATGCAGAGCCAAAATATTCGCATCCGGTTGAAGGCGTTCGATCATCGAATTCTGGACACTTCGACGAAGGAAATCGTGAATACCGCAAAACGCACGGGCGCTCAGGTGCGCGGGCCTATTCCGCTGCCGACCCGCATTGAAAAGTTTACGGTTATTCGTGGTCCCCATATCGACAAGAAGAGCCGTGAACAATTCGAGATCCGCACGCATAAGCGGGTACTCGACATCGTTGATCCGACCCCGCAGACGGTCGATGCGCTGATGAAGCTCGATCTTGCTGCTGGTGTTGATGTTGAGATCAAGCTCTAAGAGCGCGATCTCGGATTAGAAAAAGGATTTCGGACCCATGCGCTCCGGAGTGATTGCACAGAAGTTGGGGATGACCCGCGTATTCACCGAAGACGGCCGGCACGTTCCGGTTACCGTTCTTCGTTTGGATAATTGCCAGGTCGTTTCTCAGCGTACCGAAGACAAACATGGTTATTCCGCCGTTCAGCTGGGTGCTGGCCGGGTGAAGCCGAAGAATGTCAACCGCGCGATGCGGGGCCATTTCGCCGTCGCTCATGTCGAGCCGAAGCGCAAACTGGCCGAGTTCCGCGTCAGTGCCGACAACCTGATCGATGTCGGCTCGGAAATCACCGCGGATCATTTCGTCGCGGGCCAGAAGGTGGATGTGTCCGGCACGTCGATCGGTAAAGGCTTTGCGGGCGCCATGAAGCGGCATAATTTCGGCGGCCTTCGCGCCTCGCACGGCGTGTCCATCAGCCACCGTAGCCACGGTTCCACGGGCCAGTGCCAGGAACCGGGCCGCGTCTTCAAAGGCAAGAAGATGGCCGGTCACATGGGCTCGGTGCGGGTGACGACGCAGAACCTGGAAATCGTGCAGACGGATGCCGATCGCGGCCTGATCCTGGTGCGCGGCGCCGTTCCCGGCTCCAAGGGCGGCTGGGTCTTCCTGCGCGATGCGGTTAAGCATCCGCTGCCGGAAGGTGTGCCGACGCCGGCTGCGATCCGTTCGGCGAATGGCGGCGCGGCTGCCGAGAGCGCCGAACCGGCCGCAGCAGCTGAAGAGAAAGGTGAAGAGTGATGAAGGCGGATGTAACGACTCTTGAGGCCAAGAAGGCCGGTACGGTCGATCTGCCGGAGGATGTCTTCGGTCTTGAACCGCGGGCCGACCTCTTGCACCGGATGGTGACCTATCAGCTGGCACGCCAGCAGGCAGGTACGCACAAGACCAAAGGCCGCTCGGAAGTGGCTGGCAGCACGAAAAAGATCGTGCGCCAGAAGGGCTCGGGCGGGGCGCGTCACGGCAACAAAAAGGCACCGCAGTTCCGCGGCGGGGGCAAGGCTTTCGGGCCGGTCGTGCGCAGCCATGCGGTGAACCTGCCGAAGAAGATCCGCGCGCTGGCGCTGCGTCACGCTCTTTCAGCCAAGGCAACGGCCGGCGAGCTGGTCATTCTGGAAGACGTCAACATGACGGCGCCGAAGACCAAGACGGTGAAGGACGCCTTCGGCAAGCTCGGTCTGAACTCGGTTCTGATCATCGACGGCCCGGAGCTGAATGAAAACTTCGCTCTGGCAGCCCGCAACATTCCCCATGTGGATGTGCTGCCGGCTCAGGGCATCAACGTTTACGACATTCTGCGCCGCGACAAGCTGGTCTTGACCAAAGCGGCCCTCGACAGCCTGGAGGCGCGGTTCAAATGAGCGACGCCAAATATTACGACACCATCGTTTCGCCGCTGATCACCGAAAAAGCCACCATGGCTTCGGAACAGAACCAGGTGATTTTCCGCGTGCCGCTGGTCGCGACCAAGCCGGAAGTCAAAGAAGCCGTCGAAAAGCTCTTTGGCGTGAAGGTGAAAGCCGTGAACACGCTGCGTCAGAAGGGCAAGACGAAGCGCTTCCGGGGCACGATCGGCCGCCGCAGCGATTTCAAGAAAGCTATCGTGACGCTCGAGGATGGTTACTCGATCGACGTGACGACGGGCCTTTGAGACTAAGGGAAGAGCTAGAGAACAATGGCACTTAAGAGCTATAAACCTACAAGCCCTGCCCAGCGCGGTCTGGTCCTCGTCGATCGCAGCGCCCTGTGGAAAGGCAAGCCCGTCAAGTCCCTCACCGAAGGGCTGACGAAGAATGGCGGCCGCAACAATATGGGCCGGATCACGGCCCGGCGTATCGGCGGCGGTCACAAGCGGGCCTACCGTCTGGTGGATTTCAAGCGCCGCAAATTCGACATGGCCGCGACGGTGGAGCGTCTGGAATACGACCCCAATCGCACCGCTTTTATCGCGCTGGTCAAATATGAAGACGGCGAGCTGTCTTACATCTTGGCGCCGCAGCGTCTGGCGGTCGGCGACAAAGTGATTTCCGGCGAGCGTGTCGATGTGAAGCCGGGTAACGCGATGCCGCTGTCGAGCATTCCTGTCGGCACCATCATCCACAATGTGGAGATGAAGCCGGGCAAGGGCGGCCAGATGGCGCGGTCGGCAGGCACCTATGCGCAGCTCGTGGGCCGCGACCAGGGGTACGCCATTCTGCGCCTCGGCTCCGGTGAGCAGCGTCTCGTTTCGGGCAAGTGCATGGCCTCGATCGGCGCCGTGTCCAACCCGGATCAGGCAAACATTACGCTGGCCAAAGCAGGCCGTAAGCGCTGGATGGGCAAGCGTCCGTCGGTTCGCGGTGTCGCGATGAACCCGATCGATCACCCGCATGGCGGCGGTGAAGGCCGGACCTCCGGTGGCCGCCACCCGGTGACGCCATGGGGCAAGCCGACCAAAGGCAAGCGGACCCGTTCGAATAAGTCTACGGATAAGTTTATTGTCCGCAGCCGTCACCAGCGCCGGAAGTAAGGGAAACGAAGCATGACTCGTTCTGTTTGGAAGGGCCCGTTTGTAGACGGCTACATGCTGAAGAAGGCCGATGCCGCACGCGAAAGCGGGCGCAAGGAAGTGATCAAAGTCTGGAGCCGCCGCTCCACGATCCTTCCGCAATTCGTCGGTCTGACCTTCGGCGTCTATAACGGCCAGAAGCACATTCCGGTGCTCGTGTCGGAAGACATGGTCGGTCACAAGTTCGGTGAATTCGCGCCGTCGCGTACCTATTACGGGCATGCGGCCGACAAGAAAGCGAAGAGGAAGTAAGCGATGGGTAAGCCGTCGAAGCAACGCACGCTCGCCGATAACGAGGCGAAAGCCGTCGGCCGGATGCTGCGGGTGAGCCCTCAGAAGCTCAACCTGGTGGCAGCGATGATCCGCGGGCAGAAAGTGGAAAAGGCGCTGGCCGATCTGTCTTTCTCGCGCAAGCGGATTTCGGATGACGTGAAGAAGGTGCTGGCAAGCGCCGTCGCGAATGCGGAAAACAACCACGATCTGGACGTGGACGGCCTGGTCGTCGCCGAAGCCTATGTCGGCAAGAACCTGGTCATGAAGCGCTGGAAGCCGCGGGCGCGCGGCCGGGTGGGGCGGATTCAGAAGCCGTTCTCCCAGCTCACGATCGTCGTTCGTCAAGTCGAGGAGTCTGCCTGATGGGACAGAAAATTAATCCGATTGGCCTTCGCCTCGGCATCAACCGCACCTGGGATTCGCGTTGGTTCGCCGATGGCCGCGAATACGGCACGCTTCTTCATGAAGACATCCGTATCCGCGAGTTCCTCCAGAAGGAGCTGAAGCAGGCCGGTGTGTCGCGCGTCGTGATCGAGCGCCCGCACAAGAAGTGCCGCGTGACCATTCACACCGCCCGTCCGGGCGTGGTGATCGGCAAGAAAGGCGCGGATATCGAGCGCCTGCGCCGCAAGATCGGTGAGATGACGGACTCCGAGGTTCATCTCAACATTCTTGAAGTGCGCAAGCCCGAGATCGACGCGACGCTGGTTGCCGAAAACATCGCGCAGCAGCTGGAACGCCGTGTGGCTTTCCGCCGTGCCATGAAGCGCGCCGTGCAGTCGGCGATGCGGCTGGGTGCCGGCGGTATCCGGATCAATTGCGGCGGCCGTCTCGGCGGCGCGGAGATTGCCCGGACCGAATGGTACCGCGAGGGCCGTGTGCCGCTTCACACGCTGCGTGCGGATATCGATTACGGCGTTGCCACGGCACACACTGCCTACGGCACGATCGGCATCAAAGTTTGGATCTTCAAAGGCGAGATCCTCGAGCACGACCCGATGGCGCAGGAACGTCGCGCGCTTGAAGGTGGAGATGGCGGCCGTCGCCGCGATGCCGGCGCCAACTGATCGGCGAACGGGAAACGAGAGAGTTTGAAAGATGCTGCAACCGAAGCGCACAAAGTTCCGCAAGGCGCATAAGGGCCGCATTCATGGTGTGGCGAAGGGCGGCACTGCGCTCAACTTCGGCGCCTATGGCCTGAAGGCGATGGAACCTGAACGGATCACGTCCCGGCAGATCGAAGCCGCCCGCCGTGCCATCACGCGTCACATGAAGCGTGCCGGCCGTGTGTGGATCCGGATTTTCCCGGATGTGCCGGTCTCCAAGAAGCCGACGGAAGTCCGTATGGGTAAAGGTAAAGGTTCGCCTGAATATTGGGCGGCCCGCGTGAAGCCCGGCCGGATCATGTTCGAAGTGGACGGCGTTCCGCACGATGTGGCGGAAGAAGCCTTGAAGCTGGCGGCAGCCAAGCTGCCGATCAAGACACGTTTCGTCAGCCGTCCTGGCGAAGGGGCATAAGCGGGCGTGACGCCCCAAGCGTTAGAGAGAGGATGAGGCCATGAAGGCCAGCGAGCTGAGAGATATGACGCCGGACCAGCTGTCCGATGAGCTGGTGAAGCTTAAGAAAGAGCAGTTCAACCTGCGCTTTCAAGCAGCCAGCGGACAGCTTGAGAACACGTTCCGCGTGCGCCAGGTGCGCAAGGACATTGCGCGAGTTCAGACCGTTCAGCGCGCCCGCGCGCTGGAAGCAGGCAAGGAGTAACCTATGCCGAAACGTATCCTGCAGGGCGTCGTCGTGAGCGACAAGAACGACAAGACCGTGGTCGTCAATGTCGAGCGCCGCTTCATCGATCCGGTTTTGAAGAAAACCGTGCGCCGGTCGAAGCGCTACCATGCGCATGACGAGACGAATACGGTGAAAGAAGGCGAGACCGTTCGCATCCGCGAATGCCCGCCGATTTCGAAGAGCAAACGTTGGGAAGTTATTCGAGACGAAGCCTGAAACCCATTTGGGTATCCGGTCTCTCGCTTAAGGTGAAGGGCAGACAGCCATGATTCAGATGCAGACGAACTTGGATGTCGCGGACAATTCGGGCGCTCGTCGCGTTCAGTGCATCAAGGTGCTGGGCGGTTCGAAGAGAAAATATGCCGGCATTGGCGACATTATCGTGGTCAGCGTAAAGGAAGCCATTCCGCGCGGCCGTGTGAAAAAGGGTGATGTGATGAAGGCGGTCGTCGTTCGTACCGCCAAGGACATCCGCCGTCCCGACGGCAGCGTCATCCGTTTCGACCGCAACGCTGCGGTGCTGATTAACAACCAGGGTGAGCCGGTGGGGACGCGTATCTTCGGCCCGGTAACCCGTGAGCTGCGTGCGAAGAGCCACATGAAGATCGTTTCGCTCGCGCCGGAGGTGATCTGATGGCTGCGAAGATTAAGAAGGGCGACAAGGTCGTCGTGCTGACGGGCAAAGACAAGGGCAAGCAGGGCCAGGTTCTCGGCGTCTTCCCGCAGGAAGAACGGGCGCTTGTTCAGGGCGTCAATATGGTCACGCGCCACGAACGCGCGTCCCAGACGGGTCCCGGCGGGCTGCAGCGCCGCGAAGCGAAAATTCAGTTGTCGAACCTGGCTTTGGTCGATCCGAAGTCCGGTAAGGCGACACGGGTAGGGTTCAAGACGCTCGATGACGGGCGCAAGGTTCGGTACGCCAAGGCGTCGGGAGAAGTGATCGATGGCTGATGCGCAATACACGCCGCGGCTGAAAAAGCAGTATGACGATCAGATCCGAGCGCAGCTGCAGGAAAAGTACAGCTATGCCAACGTGCACCAGGTGCCGCGTCTGGACAAGATCGTGATCAATATGGGTGTCGGCGAAGCCGCCGCCGATAAAAAGAAGATGGAAGCCGCCGTCGCCGATTTGACCGCGATTTCCGGTCAAAAGCCGATCGTGACCCGTGCGAAGAAGTCGGAAGCCGGCTTCAAGATCCGCGACGGCATGGCAATCGGCTGCAAGGTGACGCTGCGCCGGGCCCAGATGTACGAATTTCTGGACCGGCTGGTGAACATCGCTCTGCCGCGCGTGCGTGACTTCCGCGGCCTGAACGGCAAGAGTTTCGACGGCAACGGCAACTACGCCATGGGCCTTCGCGAGCATATCGTTTTCCCCGAAATCGACTATGACAAGGTCGATGAGGTACGCGGTATGGACATCATCGTCTGCACCACGGCGAAGACGGATGATGAGGCACGGGAGTTGTTGAAGGGCTTCAATTTTCCCTTCATCAAATAATTTTGGACACGGGTCCGCAATGCGGTCATCGGAGGTTTAAGTGGCTAAGAAGAGCGCCATTGAAAAGAATATGAAACGTCAGAAGCTGGTCGCGCGCTATGCAAACAAGCGCGAGAAGCTTAAGGCGGTTGCGAGTGATAAGTCGCTTTCGGCCGAGGAGCGCTTCCAAGCGCAGCTCGACCTTGCGAAACTGCCGCGCAACTCGGCCAAGGTCCGCATCCGCAATCGCTGCGATGTGACCGGACGCCCGCGCGCTTATTACCGCAAACTGCGTATGTCACGTATTGCGCTCAGGGAGCTGGGGTCGAATGGCCTGGTTCCGGGGCTTGTGAAGTCGAGCTGGTAAGGAGGGCGATCGCATGACAATGACCGATCCGCTCGGAGATATGCTGACGCGTATCCGTAATGCCCAAATGCGGGGCAAGTCGACGGTTTCCACGCCGGCTTCCAAGTTGCGTGGCTGGGTTCTGGATGTACTTGAAGCCGAAGGGTTTATTCGCGGGTATAGCCGCGTGGACCATGGCGGCGGCAAGTCCGAATTTGAGGTGCATCTGAAGTATCACGAGGGCCATCCGGTCATTCGCGAAATTCAGCGGGTATCCACTCCGGGCCGCCGGGTTTACTCCTCGGCGCGGGGCATTCCCGCGGTGCGCAACGGCCTCGGCGTTTCGATCCTGTCGACGCCCAAAGGTGTGATGTCTGACGCGTCGGCGCGTGAAAATAATGTCGGCGGCGAGGTTCTGTGCCGCGTCTTCTAAGACGGTGGAACAGACTAACGGATCAAGGAAGCGAAAACGATGTCGCGAATTGGTAAACTACCCATCACCGTCCCGAACGGCGTGACTGTGAACATCGACGGGCAGAGCGTGGCGGTGAAAGGCCCGAAAGGTCAGCTTTCGCTCACGCTGGTGGACGAAGTATCGATCTCGCAGGGCGAAGACGGCATCGCCGTGGCTCCGCGCGACGACAGCAAGCGGGCCCGCTCCATGTGGGGTATGCAGCGCACGCTGGTACAGAACCTGGTCGACGGTGTGGCGGAAGGGTTCAAGAAGAACCTGGAAATCACCGGCGTCGGCTACCGTGCGCAGGCCCAGGGTCAGAAACTGCAGCTGGCTCTTGGTTTCAGCCACGATGTGGTTTACGAGGTGCCGGAAGGTATTCAGGTGGCAACGCCGAAGCCGACCGAAATCGAAATTACCGGGATCGACAAGCAGAAAGTCGGTCAGGTCGCGGCAGAAATTCGCGGATACCGCCCGCCGGAGCCTTATAAGGGCAAGGGTGTACGTTATTCGGACGAATACATCTTCCGTAAGGAAGGCAAGAAGAAGTAACGAGAGCCATGAGCAAGCAACGCAATCTGAACGAGCGGCGGAAACAGCGCAATCGCGCCCGTTTGCGCAAAATGTCGAATGGTCGCCTGCGGCTGTCGGTCTTCCGGTCGTCGAAGCATATCTATGCCCAAGTCATTGACGACACGAAGGGCGTGACGCTGGCTTCGGCCTCGACGCTGGAAAAAGACTTCACTGCAAAGGGTGCGGACCAGGCGGCTGCAGCCGAGATCGGTAAACTGGTCGCCAAGCGCGCGCTGGAAGCCGGTGTGAAGGAAGTGGTTTTCGACCGTGGCGGTTATATCTACCACGGCCGGGTGAAGGCCCTTGCCGACGCTGCCCGCGAGGGCGGCCTGAGCTTCTAAGGTCTCAATTCAAAGGACGAGCAAAGTGGCACGTAAGGACAACCGGGAAGAGCGCGATAGCGAATTTGTGGACAAGCTGGTCCATATCAACCGCGTCGCAAAGGTGGTGAAGGGCGGCCGGCGTTTCGGTTTCGCGGCTCTCGTCGTCGTGGGCGACCAGAAGGGCCGGGTCGGCTTCGGCCACGGCAAGGCGCGCGAAGTGCCGGAAGCCATCCGCAAGGCGACGGAATCGGCCAAGCGCAACATGCTGCGCGTGCCGCTGCGCGAAGGGCGTACGCTGCACCACGATATCGAAGGCCGTCATGGCGCGGGCCGCGTGGTCCTGCGTTCGGCGCCTCCCGGCACCGGGATCATCGCAGGCGGTCCGATGCGCGCCGTGTTCGAAACGCTGGGCGTTCAGGACGTGGTTGCCAAGTCGCTCGGCTCCTCGAATCCCTATAACATGGTGCGCGCAACGTTCGATGCGCTGTCGCTGGAGCAGAGCCCGCGCATGGTCGCGTCGCGCCGGGGCAAGAAAGTTTCTGACATTGTTGGCCGCCGCAGCGATGGCGCTGGCGAAGCGCTGGCAAGCGAGTAAGCCTGAGCGAGGATTAGACCGATGGCAGCCAAGAAATCCACTCTTACGGTCCAGCAGATCGCCAGCCCGATCCGGCGCAAGCCCGATCAGCGGCAGACATTGATCGGCCTCGGGCTCAACAAAATGCATAAGACCTCCGTGCTGGAAGATACGCCTTCCGTGCGCGGCATGGTCAACAAGGTCGCACACTTGGTGCGGATCGTCGAAGAATCGTAAACCGCGTCAGCGGCGAGGACAGAGAAATGAAGCTCAATCAGCTTTCCGATAACGAAGGTGCCCGTAAGTCCCGTATGCGTGTGGGCCGCGGTATCGGTTCCGGCAAGGGCAAGACCGGCGGCCGGGGCGTCAAGGGTCAGAAATCCCGTTCGGGCGTGGCCATCAAAGGGTATGAGGGCGGTCAGACGGCTCTGCACCGGCGCCTGCCGAAGCGCGGCTTCAACGTGCCCTCTCCGAAGGAATATAACGAGGTCAATCTGGGCCGCGTGCAGACCGCCATCGATGCAGGCAAGCTCGATGCGAATGCGCCGGTTACGGGTGAAGCCCTGCAAGCTGCCGGCGTGATCCGCCGGGTGAAGAAGGACGGTGTGCGTCTTCTGGCCAAGGGCGAGCTGAAAGCCAAGGTGAATTTCGACATCGCGGGGGCTTCCAAGGGGGCCATCGAGGCGGTCGAAAAAGCGGGCGGCAGCGTCAAGGTCGCCCCGAAACCGGAAGCGTCCGAATAATTCCAAGAAATTAGGGCAGGCATCGACCTGCCCTTTGCCTGGAGCGGCATGATATGGCATCAGCGGCGGAACAGCTGGCGGCAAATCTGAATTTCTCTGCCTTTGCAAAGGCGGAGGAACTGAAGAAGCGGCTTTGGTTTACGCTCGGCGCGCTGATCATTTATCGGCTCGGTACCTACATCCCGCTCCCCGGCATCGACCCTGCAGCGCTGGCACAAGTTTTCCAGCAGCAGCAGAGCGGTTTGCTCGGCGTCTTCAACATGTTCTCGGGCGGGGCGGTCGGCCGGATGGCGATCTTCGCGCTGACGATCATGCCCTACATTTCCGCCTCGATCATCATTCAGTTGATGACGACGGTGAGCCCGCATCTGGCGCAGCTCAAGAAGGAAGGCGAGCAAGGCCGTAAGCAGATCACCCAATATACCCGCTACGGCACGGTGCTTCTGGCCACTTTGCAGGGTTACGGCATTGCCGTCGGTCTGGAAGGGGCGGGCAATGTGGTGCTCGATCCGGGGCTTTTCTTCCGCGCGAGCACGGTGATTACGCTGGTGGGCGGCACCGTTTTCCTGATGTGGCTGGGTGAGCAGATCACCGCGCGCGGCGTGGGCAACGGGATTTCGCTGATCATTTTCGCCGGCATCGTCGCCGAGCTTCCTGCCGCATTGGTCGGCACGCTGGAACTTGGCCGTGAGGGCGCGATTTCCACGGCGCTGATCCTCTTCCTGCTGATCATGGTGGTGGGCGTTATCGCGGCCATCGTCTTCATGGAGCGGGCGCAGCGGCGGCTCATCGTGCAGTATCCGAAGCGCCAGGTGGGCATGAAGATTTATGGCGGCGACAGCTCGCATCTGCCGCTGAAGCTGAACACGGCCGGCGTCATTCCGCCGATTTTCGCATCGTCCATTCTGCTGCTGCCGATCACGCTGGCCAATTTCACGCAAGGGCAGGGCCCGGGCTGGCTGAACACGGTGACGGCGCTGCTCGGCCATGGCCAGCCGCTCTATATGGCGCTTTATGCGGCGGGCATTATTTTCTTCTGCTTTTTCTATACGGCGATTGTTTTCAATCCCGAGGATACGGCGGAAAACCTGCGCAAATATGGCGGGTTCATTCCCGGTATCCGTCCCGGCAAGCGCACGGCGGAATATATCGACTACGTGCTGACCCGCCTGACGGTGGTGGGCGCGGGTTATATCACGCTGGTCTGCCTCTTGCCTGAAATTCTTATTTCTCAGTACAGCGTGCCGTTCTATTTCGGCGGTACGTCTCTTCTGATTGTCGTAAGCGTGACCATGGATACGGTCGCCCAGATTCAGAGCCATCTGCTTGCGCATCAGTATGAAGGACTCATCAAGAAGTCCAAGCTCAGGGGAAGCCGTCGATGAAGTTGATTTTCTTGGGCCCTCCCGGCGCGGGCAAGGGGACGCAAGCCCAGCGTATCCAGGAGAGCCACGGGCTCGTGCAATTGTCGACGGGCGACATGCTGCGCGCTGCCGTTGCCGCGGGCACGGAAGTGGGCAAAAAGGCCGAGGCGATCATGGCGCGCGGCGATCTGGTGCCGGATGATGTGGTCGTCCGTATCATTTCCGAGCGCACCGAGCAGGCCGACTGTAAAAACGGCTATATTCTGGACGGTTTCCCGCGGAATGTGGCCCAGGCCGAGGCGCTGGACGGGATGCTGGCCGCCCGCGGCGAAGCGCTCGATGCGGTGATCGAGCTGAAAGTTGATGACAAGATTCTGTTGTCCCGGATCGAAACCCGGGCCGCGGAGACCGCCGGGGGCGCCCGGGCGGATGATAATGCCGAAGCGCTGAAAAAGCGGCTTGGGGTTTATCATGAACAAACTGCGCCTTTGATCGACTATTACGGGAAAAAAGGCATTCTCCGGTCGGTTGACGGCATGAAATCGATTGACGATGTCACGGCTGAAATTGAGGCCGTGCTGAAACTGTAGAAGAAACGCAGGAACTGCTGCCTAAGCGGTTGACTGGATTGGGGTAATTCCTATAATCCCGGCCTCCGTAGCAACAGTTCCAGGCAGATTTTCGGTTGCTGAAGGAAAAATGGCGGAATTCCGGCATTTTTCGGCAAATCCGGGCGCTGCTTGGTGCTGGTTTTTGGCTTGCGATTCCTCGGATTAGGAGAGACAACGTGGCTCGTATCGCTGGCGTCAACATCCCGACCAATAAGCGGGTCGTGATCGCGCTTCAATATATTCACGGCATCGGTGCCAAACACTCGGCCGATATCTGTGAGAAAGTTGGTATTGCCCCTGAGCGCCGCGTGAACGAACTCACCGACGCCGAGGTGATCCAGATCCGTGAAACGATCGACGCCGGATACACCGTGGAAGGTGATCTGCGCCGTGAAACGGCCATGAACATCAAGCGCTTGATGGATCTGGGCTGCTATCGCGGCTTGCGGCATCGCCGCGGTCTTCCTGTTCGCGGCCAGCGCACGCATACCAATGCGCGCACCCGCAAAGGCCCGGCCAAAGCAATTGCCGGCAAGAAGAAGTAATCACGCGGGTTTTCCGCAAGCGACGAAGGTTAAGAGATGGCCAAGGAAAAGACACGCGTCAAACGCCGGGAACGGAAGAACATCACCTCTGGCGTGGCCCATGTGAATTCCTCCTTCAACAACACGATGATCACGATCACGGATGCCCAGGGCAACGCGATCTCGTGGTCTTCGTCGGGCACGATGGGCTTCAAGGGCAGCCGTAAATCTACGCCGTTCGCGGCGCAGGTTGCCGCCGAAGATGCCGGCAAGAAAGCTGCCGAGCACGGCATGAAGACCTTGGAAGTGGAAGTAAGCGGCCCGGGCGGCGGGCGCGAGTCCGCTCTGCGCGCGCTGCAGGCAGCCGGTTTCGTGATCACGTCGATCCGCGATGTGACGCCGATCCCGCATAATGGCTGCCGTCCGCCCAAGCGCCGGCGCGTTTAATATGAAGCGCTGCGGCCGCGGGCTGCAGTGCTGGATCGAACGGGCAGGGAATGCTGCCCAGGGTGTTTGATCGAACCCCCGAAAACGGCACGAGGTTGCACAAGTGATCCAGAAGAATTGGGAAGAATTGATCAAGCCGGCCAAGCTTGAAGTTCAGCCGGGCCACGACCCGAAGCGCCAGGCAACGGTGGTTGCAGAACCGCTCGAGCGCGGCTTCGGCATGACCCTTGGCAACTCGCTGCGCCGGGTGCTGATGTCCTCGCTGCAGGGCTCTGCGGTGACGGCGGTGCACATCGACGGCGTGCTGCATGAGTTCTCCTCGATCGCCGGTGTGCGCGAAGACGTCACCGATGTGATCTTGAACATCAAGAAGATGGCGCTCAAGCTGCATGCGGAAGGCCCGAAGCGCATGAGCCTGGTGAAAACGGGTCCCGGCATCGTGACGGCCGGCGACATCGAGGCAGGCGCCGATATCGACATTCTGGACCCGAACCATGCGCTGCTGACCCTCGACGAGGGCGCGGAAATCCGCATGGAATTCACGGTCAACACGGGCAAGGGCTATGTCGCCGCCGAGCGCAACCGCCCGGAAGATGCGCCGATCGGCCTGATCCCGGTCGACAGCCTCTACAGCCCCGTGCAGCGCGTTTCCTACAAGGTCGAGAACACCCGCGAAGGCCAGGTGCTTGACTATGACAAGCTGACCATGCAGATCGAAACCGACGGCTCGCTGACGCCGGACGATGCGCTGGCCTATGCCGCCCGCATTCTCCAGGACCAGCTGCAGATCTTCGTGAATTTCGAAGAGCCGAAGGAAGCCGTCGTCGAAGACCGCCGTCCGGAGCTGGAATTCAACCCGGCGCTTCTGAAGAAAGTGGACGAGCTGGAACTTTCGGTCCGTTCGGCCAATTGCCTGAAGAACGACAACATCGTTTATATCGGCGATCTCATTCAGAAGACGGAAGCGGAAATGCTCCGCACGCCGAACTTCGGCCGCAAATCCTTGAACGAGATCAAGGAAGTGCTGGCGCAGATGGGCCTGCATCTCGGCATGGAAGTGCCGAACTGGCCGCCGGAAAATATCGACGATCTGGCCAAGCGTTTCGAAGACCAGTATTAAGTTTGACATGCCGCGCCGTGAGGCGCCGTAGATTGAAGAGCAGGAGACAGTCATGCGCCACGGGAAAGCCGGCCGCAAGCTCAATAGAACAGCCAGCCACCGCAAGGCGTTGCTCGCCAATATGGCCGTTGCGCTGATCAAGCACGAGCAGATCGTGACCACGTTGCCGAAAGCCAAGGAGCTTCGCCCCTATGTGGAGAAGCTGGTGACGCTGGGCAAGCGCGGCGATTTGCATGCGCGCCGTCAGGCCTATTCGCAGCTCCCGGACCAGAAATGGGCCGCCAAGCTTTTCGACGAACTGGGCCCGCGCTACAAAGAGCGCCAGGGCGGCTATACGCGTGTTCTGAAAGCCGGTTTCCGTCATGGCGACAATGCGCCGATGGCCGTCATCGAATTCGTCGACCGCGACGAGACCGCCCGCGGGCAGGACTCCGGTCCGGTGATCATGGATGACGAGGACGCCGCCGCTTAAAGAGCAGGCAGGCCTTATCTCCGCAGACACAAGGGCAGAGCTTCGGCTTCTGCCCTTTTGTTTTGGATAAACGGGAGATTTTAGCAATCCGGCCGGATCGAAACTTGCGCGCGGCCCGGCTCTTGCGAAAATACCGGCGTGGGCCAAAATACCCTCGACGAGGGGGCCGCCCATAGCCGGGGCAGTGAGTGATGGTAGGGGAAGTAATGTCTGATTCCGCGTATGCGCTGTTCTGGATGGCGGTTGCTGCCGTCCTTCTAATCGCCGCTTTGCTTTTCACACCGCTTTCCGCGCGGGCCGAAGCCACGCGCGTGGTGCCGGGCTCGCGGGCCGAGGTGCAGCTCTCCTATGCGCCTGTCGTGCAAAAAGCCGCGCCCGCCGTCGTCAATGTCTATTCCAAGCGGGTGGTGAAGGAGAGCCCGTCTCCGTTCTCGAACGATCCCTTCTTCCAGCGCTTTTTCGGCGACCGGTTCAGCTTCGGGGTGCCGCGCGAGCGGGTGCAGCAATCGCTCGGCTCCGGCGTCATCGTGCGGGGCGACGGGATCATCGTCACCAATAATCACGTGGTGGCGGATGGCGACAGCTTCACCGTGGCGCTGGCGGACCGGCGCGAATTCGACGCCGAGCTCGTGCTGGCCGATGAGCGCACGGACCTTGCTGTCCTGCGCATCGACCCGAAGGGCGAGACGCTGCCGGCGATCAAATTCAAGGATTCAGATGCGGTCGAAGTGGGCGATCTGGTGCTGGCCATCGGCAATCCCTTCGGCGTCGGGCAGACGGTGACAAGCGGCATCGTCTCGGCGCTGGCGCGAACGCAAGTCGGCGTCTCCGATTACCAGTTCTTCATTCAGACCGATGCCGCCGTCAATCCTGGTAATTCAGGCGGCGCGCTGGTGACGATGGACGGTCAGCTCATCGGCATCAACACGGCGATCTTTTCCCGCTCGGGCGGCTCCATCGGGATCGGCTTTGCCATCCCGGCCAATATGGTGCGCTCGGTAGTGGAATTCGCCGTCGATGGCGGCACGGTGAAGCGGCCTTGGCTCGGGGCGAGCTTGCAGCCCGTCACCTCCGACCTTGCCGAAAGCTTGGGCCTTGATAGGCCGGGCGGGGCCTTGGTGCAGAACGTTTATCCTGGGGGACCTGCGGACAAGGCCGGGCTGCGCACGGGGGATGTCATTCGCGCGGTCGATGGGCGCGATGTCTTCGATCCGCAAAGCGTGCGTTACCGGGTGGCGACGAAGGCGGAGGGCGCGCGCATGGAGGTTTCCTATGTGCGCGGCGGCAGCACGCGGACGGCGCGCATCGCTCTGAAATTGCCCCCCGAAGACCCGCCCCGCAATGTGACGGAGCTTTCCGGCCGCAATCCCTTCTCCGGGGCGACGGTGGGCAATCTCTCGCCCGCCTTTGCCGACGAGCTGCGCATCGACACGCTGGCGACCGGCGTTGTGGTCTTGCGGGTCCAGCGGGGCAGCCCGGCGCAGCGCATCGGTGTGCGTCCGGGCGATATCATTATTTCCGTCGGCGGCACGGAAGTGCGCGATACGGACGGGTTGCAAAAGCTGATCGCCGCACCGCGCGGGCAATGGGAATTCAAGATCAAGCGCGGGGACGAGATTTTCTCGGCCAGCGTGCGCGGTTAGATGACAAGCAGGCCGGATGGGGTGAGACGCGCGCCGTTCCGTGCTAGGCATAGCGGATGAACACGCTTTTCGATGCAGCCGGAATGGGCGATGAGGCGCCGCGGCCCCTGGCGGACCGTTTGCGCCCGAAATCGCTTCAGGAAGTGGTGGGCCAAAGCCACCTGATCGGCCCGGAAGGGCCCATCGGGCGGATGGTCGCCTCCGGGCATCTTTCCTCGATCATTCTCTGGGGGCCGCCCGGCACCGGCAAGACCACCATGGCCAGGCTCCTGGCCGGGCATGTGGGGCTCGAGTTCCACCAGATGTCGGCGATCTTTTCCGGCGTTGCGGACCTGAAAAAAGCCTTCGAGGCGGCCCGCGCGCGGCGGGAAACGGGCAAGGGCACGCTGCTTTTCATCGATGAGATCCACCGCTTCAACCGTACCCAGCAGGACAGTTTTCTGCCCGTGATGGAAGACGGCACGGTGACGCTGATCGGGGCGACGACGGAAAATCCCTCCTTCGAGCTGAATGCCGCTTTGCTCTCTCGCGCGCAGGTGCTGGTGCTGAACCGGCTCGATGATCCCGCTCTCGAAGAGCTGCTGAAGCGGGCCGAGGCCTATGAAGGCCGCAGCCTTCCGCTTACCGAGGAAGCGCGGGCCTCGCTGCGCGCCATGGCGGATGGGGACGGGCGGTTTCTGCTCAATATGGCCGAGGAGCTTTTCGCTCTTGATTTGCCTGAAACCGTGGAGACGGACGAGCTGATCCGCCTCGTCCAGCGCCGTGCGCCGCTTTACGACAAAGGCCGGGAAGGGCATTACAATCTCATCAGTGCGCTGCATAAATCCGTGCGCGGCTCGGATGTGGATGCGGCGCTTTATTGGCTGGCGCGGATGCTGACGGGAGGGGAAGATCCGCTTTACATCATCCGCCGGGTGGTGCGCATGGCGGTCGAGGATATCGGCCTTGCCGACCCCCAGGCGCTGCGCGTCGCGCTCGATGCGAAGGAAGCCTATGACTTTCTCGGCAGCCCGGAAGGCGAGCTGGCGCTTGCCCAGGCCGTGCTTTATATGGCGAGCGCGCCGAAATCGAACGCGGCTTACAAGGCTTACGGTCAGGCCATGCGCGCGGCCAAGGAGACGGGCTCCGTGGCGCCGCCTGCCCATATCCTCAATGCCCCCACCAAGCTGATGAAGGAGCTTGGCTACGGGGAAGGCTATGTTTATGACCACGATACGCCGGAAGCTTTTTCGGGACAGAATTACTTTCCCGATGAAATGGCCCGCCGGCAGTTTTATAAGCCGCCCGAACGCGGGTTCGAGCGGGAGATTGCCAAGCGGCTCGCCTATTGGGCAAAGCTGAGGCAGGAGAAGACGACGTGAAAATGCTGCTATCCGTGGCGCTGGGCGGAGCGCTGGGCGCGTCCGCCCGTTATCTCTTCGCCGCGCAGGCGCTGCGCCTATTCGGGCCGAATTTCCCCTGGGGGACGTTCGGGGTGAATGTCATCGGCTCGTTTCTCATCGGCGCGCTGGTGGAAGCGGGCGCTTTGCGGCTTTCGCTTACCCCTGAGATGCGCGCTTTTCTCGTCACGGGCGTCCTCGGCGGCTTTACGACCTTCTCTGCCTACTCGCTCGATGTGGCGAACTTGATAGAGAAAAAACAAGCCGGCCTGGCGCTGCTTTATGCGTTCGGGTCCATGGGTCTTTCCATCGCCGCGGTCTTCGCGGGACTTTATGCCGTAAGGGCGGTGCTGACGTGAGTAATGTCGAACAAGTGGATATCCGCGCCGAGGATGATGGCGTGCGCCTCGATAAGTGGCTGAAGAAACGCTATCCGGGCCTCACTCAAGGGCGCGTCGAAAAGCTGCTGCGCACGGGGCAGGTGCGGGTGGATGGCGGGCGCGTGAAAAGCAATGCCCGTCTTGAGGCGGGGCAGATGGTGCGCGTGCCGCCGCTGGGCGATCTCAGCCCGCCGCCTGCCAAGCCCAAACCCAAAACCACGCCGCAGGACCGCGCTTATGTGCAGGAGCTGGTGCGCCATAAGGACAGCTCTCTCATCGTGATCAACAAACCGGCGGGTCTTGCGGTGCAGGGCGGCTCGAAAACCGAGCGCCATCTCGACGGGATGCTGGAGGGGCTGAAATTCGATGCGCCTGAGCGCCCGAAACTCGTGCACCGGCTCGACCGGGATACGAGCGGTGTGCTGGTGCTGGCACGGAACAGCAAGGCGGCGGCCTATCTCGGGCGGGCGTTCAAAAAGAAGGATGCGCATAAGATTTACTGGGCGCTGACCGTCGGCGTGCCGCGCCCGGCGCGGGGCACGATCCGCATGCCGCTTGCCAAGCTCGGCGGGCCGGGGCGCGAGCGGGTGCATGCCGCCGAGTTCGAGGATGAAGAGGCAAAAAACGCCACGACCCATTTCGCCGTGGTGGCACAGGCGGGCCAGCGCCTTGCCTGGGTGGCCTTCATGCCGGTGACGGGGCGCACGCATCAGATCCGCGCCCATGCCGCCTATGCGCTGAAAACGCCGATTGCCGGGGACGGCAAATATGGCGGGGCGGAGGCGCATCCCGGCGGGGAGATCGAGCGCAAGCTGCATCTTCATGCCCGCGCGCTCGATATTGCGCATCCGGAAGGCGGGCGGCTGAAATGCACGGCGCCTTTGCCCGAGCATATGCTCAAAGCCTGGAAGCTTTTCGGCTTCGATCCCAATGACGACGGCGATCCGTTTGCGGAGCTTTTGGCATGAGCGGGGAGCTGAAACTCGTGCTCTTTGACTGCGACGGCACGCTTGTCGACAGTCAGCATATGATCGTGGCGGCGATGAACGAGGCCTTTACGCAAAACGGGCTGGAACTTCTGCCCCGCGGGGAAGTGCTTTCCATTGTGGGCCTCTCGCTTGAAAATGCCATTGCCGCCCTCTTGCCGGCACAGGACCCCGTCACCTTGGCGCGGGTGACGGAGGCCTACCGCGATGCTTTTACCACTTTGCGTGGGCGGCCCGATCTGCATGAGCCCTTGTTCGAGGGCGCGCAGGAAGCGCTGGACTGGCTGCGGAACGAAGAAGATGTGCTGCTCGGTATCGTGACGGGCAAGTCGCAAAAGGGCCTGCGCAATATTCTGGCGCTGCATGGGCTCTCCGACTATTTCATCACGCTGCAAACCGCCGATGATGCGCCGTCCAAACCCCATCCGGGCATGATCGAGCGGGCGCTCGGCGAAACCGGCGCGCGGGCGGACCACACGGTCATTATTGGCGATACCAGCTATGATATGCTGATGGCGCAGAGCGCGGGCGCGCACGGGCTTGGCGTTGCCTGGGGCTATCATGAACCGGCAGCGCTCAGTGCCAGCGGCGCGCGGCGCATCCTGCAGCATTTCGGCGAAACGCAAGAGGCGCTCGGCACGCTTTGGAGCGAATGGCAGGGCAAGGCGCAGAGCAGGAAAGAGGCGGCGGAATGAGCATCGATGATGAATTGGGCCGGAACCTTGCCGCGGACCGTTTCAAGCCGCATCCGGGCAAGGAGGCGAAGGCGCCGAAGCCCAAACGCTTCTACAAGGATGTGGATATCCGTAAAGAGGAAGGCGGCTTCGCCATCACTCTTGACGGGCGGGCGGTGAAGACGCCGGCCAAAGCCGTGCTACGCGTGCCTGCCGAAGCGCTTGGCCGGGCGATTGCCGGTGAATGGGACGCGCAGAAGGGACATATCGACACCTTCTCC
Organism: Tepidicaulis marinus; assembly: GCF_000739695.1. Lineage (GTDB taxonomy): Bacteria > Pseudomonadota > Alphaproteobacteria > Parvibaculales > Parvibaculaceae > Tepidicaulis > Tepidicaulis marinus. The sequence continues at coordinate 48,868 of NZ_BBIO01000018.1, read as the reverse complement.
ATGCCGCTCACCAAGCTTGCCAATACCGCGATCGACCGGATTTCGGCGCAGCGGGCGGCGGTGATCGATGAAGTGATGAATTTCGCGGGCACGGACCTCCTTTGCTACCGGGCGGATTTTCCCGAGATCCTGGCCGAACGGCAGGCGGCGCAGTGGCAGCCGCTGCTCGATTGGGCGGAGGAAAGTTTTGGCGCGCGGCTTGCCATAACTGCGAGCGTACTGCCTCTCGAACAGGATGCCTCGCATCTGGCGTGTCTTCGGGACCCCGTCGAAGGGATGGACGATTTCGAGTTGAGCGGCTTTTCCAGCCTGACCGCGCTTACCGGCTCGTTGATCATCGCGCTGGCGGTCCATCGCGGTTATATCACGCCGGAGGCTGCTTATGAGGCCGCCCATCTCGATGAAGCCTTCCAGGCCGAGCAATGGGGCGAGGACGCGGAAGCGCGGGACAGGCTGGCTGCCCGGCGCGAGGCGATCGAGGCGGCAGGGCGATTCCTGGCGCTTTTGCGCGGCTGAGCCTTTCTGCGGCAGGACTTGCCGCAACGTCCGCGCCAGCTTGCGCCGGGGCGGGCGCAGAAAGGCAAGAAGCGGGTGGTCATTGCCCGGCGCGGGTGCTATTCAAGGCGCCAAATTTTCAGCTTTTCCCGGTTTTTAGGGTATCGCGAGGGCGGGTTCGCCGCCTGTCTGAAAAACGGCCTCAAAACGCAAAGTAACAAGGTGAGGGGACGCCATGAAAGAAATCGTCCGCCAGTTGGAAGAGCGGCGTCAGAACGCCAAGATGGGCGGGGGGCAACGCCGCATCGATGCGCAGCACACGAAGGGCAAATTGACCGCCCGCGAGCGTATCGAACTGTTCCTCGACGAAGGCTCTTTTGAAGAGTTCGACATGTTCGTGGAGCATGATTGCCACGAATTCGGGATGGAAAAGACCAAGTTTCCGGGCGATGGCGTGGTGACCGGCTGGGGCACGGTGAACGGGCGCAAGGTCTATATCTTTGCCAAGGACTTTACCGTTTTCGGCGGCTCGCTTTCCCGCACCCATGCCAAGAAGATCACCAAGGTTCAGGACATGGCGATCCGCACCGGCGCGCCGGTGATCGGGCTTTTCGATGCGGGCGGTGCGCGCATTCAAGAAGGCGTCGATGCGCTGGGCGGTTACGGGGAAGTCTTTACACGGAACGTTATGGCCTCCGGCGTCGTGCCGCAGATTTCCGTGATCATGGGCCCGTGCGCGGGCGGTGACGTTTACTCGCCCGCCATGACTGACTTCATCTTCATGGTGCGCGATACCTCCTACATGTTCGTGACGGGCCCGGATGTGGTGAAGACCGTGACGAATGAAACCGTGACGGCCGAAGAGCTGGGCGGGGCTTCGATCCACACGACGAAATCTTCCGTTGCGGACGGGGCTTTCGACAATGACGTGATCGCCATGACGCAGCTGCGCCGGCTGATCGACTTCCTGCCGCTTTCCAATGTGTCCGGCGTGCCGGAGCGCCCTTTCTTCGACGATCCGAACCGCGAGGAACCCTCGCTCGACACACTCATCCCGCACAATCCCAACATGCCCTATGACATGAAGGAGCTGGTGCTGAAGACGGTGGACGAGGCCGACTTCTTCGAGCTGCAGGAAAACTTCGCCAAGAACATCATTACCGGTTTCGGGCGCATCGAAGGGCGCACGGTCGGCATCGTCGCTAACCAGCCCATGGTGCTGGCGGGCGTGCTCGATTCCGATGCAAGCCGCAAGGCGGCGCGGTTCGTGCGCTTCTGCGACTGTTTCGAGATCCCGATCGTCACCTTCGTCGATGTGCCGGGCTTCCTGCCGGGCACGGCGCAGGAATATGGCGGGCTGATCAAGCACGGCGCCAAGCTGCTCTTTGCTTATACCGAGGCAACCGTTCCCAAAGTGACGGTGATCACCCGCAAAGCCTATGGCGGGGCCTATGACGTGATGTCCTCCAAGCATTTGCGCGGCGACATCAACTATGCCTGGCCGACGGCGCAGATCGCGGTGATGGGCGCCAAAGGGGCGGTGGAGATCATTCACCGCCAAGACCTTGGCGATGCGGAAAAGATCGAGGCGCATACCAAGGCCTATGAAGACCGCTTCCTCAACCCGTTCGTCGCGGCCGAGCGCGGCTATATCGACGATGTGATCATGCCTCACGGCACACGGGCCAGGGTGGCCCGGGCTCTGGCGCTGCTGCGCGACAAGGAGCTCGAAAATCCCTGGAAAAAACACGACAATTTGCCGTTGTAAGGGGGCGTCATGTTCAAGAAGATTCTGATCGCGAACCGCGGTGAAATTGCCTGCCGCGTCATCAAGACCGCCCGCCGCATGGGCATTCAAACCGTTGCCGTTTATTCCGACGCCGACCGCGATGCGCTGCATGTGGAAATGGCGGACGAGGCGGTGAATATCGGCCCGGCGCCGTCCAATCAGTCTTACCTGATTATCGAGAACATTCTCAAAGCCATCAAGGAGACGGGCGCGGAAGCGGTGCATCCGGGCTACGGCTTCCTTTCGGAGAATTCCAAATTCGCCGAGGCGCTGGAAAAGGAAGGCATTGCCTTTATCGGGCCGAACGTCAAAGCCATCGAGGTGATGGGCGATAAGATCGCCTCCAAGAAATTCGCTAATGAAGCCAAGGTAAGCACCGTTCCGGGCTATCTCGGTGTGATCGCGGACACGGCAGAGGCGGTAAAGATCGCCAATGAAATCGGTTATCCGGTGATGATCAAGGCCTCGGCCGGCGGCGGCGGCAAGGGTATGCGTATTGCCTGGTCGGAAGAGGAAGTTGCCGATGGCTTCAAGTCCTCCATGTCGGAAGCCAAGTCCAGCTTCGGCGATGACCGGGTCTTCATCGAAAAATTCGTGACCGAACCGCGCCATATCGAAATTCAGGTGCTGGCCGACGGTAAAGACGCAATCTATGTGGGCGAGCGCGAATGTTCCATTCAGCGCCGCAACCAGAAAGTGATCGAGGAAGCGCCGAGCCCGTTCCTCGACGAAGCCACGCGCAAGGCGATGGGCGAGCAGGCCGTGGCGCTTGCCAAGGCCGTCGATTACCGCAGCGCGGGCACGGTGGAATTCATCGTCGACAAGGACAAGAATTTCTACTTCCTGGAAATGAACACGCGCCTGCAGGTGGAGCACCCGGTGACGGAACTCATCACTGGCATCGACCTTGTGGAGCATATGATCCGCATCGCGGCGGGCGAAAAGCTCTCGCTCAAACAGGCGGATGTGAAGCTGAATGGCTGGGCCATCGAAAGCCGTATCTATGCGGAAGATCCCTACCGTAACTTCCTGCCTTCCACGGGCCGCCTGGTGCGTTACCAGCCGCCGGCGGAAGGGGTGACGGGCACGCGCACGGTGCGCAACGATACAGGCGTTTTCGAGGGCGGTGAAATCTCCCTTTATTATGACCCGATGATCGCCAAGCTCTGCACCCATGCGCCGACCCGCGAAGAAGCGATCGATGCCATGTCCGAGGCGCTGGACCAGTTCCGGATCGAAGGCATTCAGCACAATATTCCGTTCCTCGGCGCGATCATGGAACATCCGCGCTTCCGCTCGGGCGCGCTGACCACGGGCTTCATCGCCGAAGAATTCCCGGACGGGTTCAGCGGTATCGAAGTGACGCCGGAGCGGGCGGACCTCTTCGCGCTTGTCGCCACTTATGTGAACGAGCTGCATGCGGCGCGCGCGACGCAGATTTCCCATCAGCTGCCGCACCGCCAGCGCAAGCTGCCGGAAGATTGGGTTGTCTCTTTCGGCACCGACTGGTCGCAGCGCGTCAAGGCGCAGGAAGCGGCAGGCGGGCTCGATGTGGCGTTCCTGAGTGATGAAGGCGAGGTCACGAGCCGTCATCACATCTCCAGCAATTGGACGCCGGGCCAGAGCGTCTTCCGCGGGGCGATCGACGGTCAACCCGTCGTCATGCAGCTTGAGCGGGCCAAGGGCCTGCAGGGCTATCACCTCAATTATCGCGGCTCTTCGGCCAATGTCGTGGTGCGCACGCGCCGTGCCCATGAGTTTGCGCTGTTGATGCCGGAGAAGGTGGAGGCGGATACGTCCAAACTTCTGCTCTGCCCGATGCCGGGCCTTGTCGTTTCCATCAATGTAGAAGTCGGCCAGGAAGTCAAAGCGGGCGAATCCCTTGCCGTTGTCGAGGCGATGAAGATGGAAAACATTCTGCGCGCCGAGCGCGACGGGGTGGTGAAGGAAATCAACTGCGCGGCGGGCGACAGTCTCGCGGTTGACGAGATCATTCTCGAATTCGAATAGGGGTCTCATGAGCGCGGGCGCAATGAACGAGGATCGTTGCCCCGCCGGGCTCATCGAAGGCTTTTACGGCCGGGAATGGAGCTGGGAAGACCGCCACGCATATGCCGCGTTCCTGAAGGAGCGCGGCTTTTGCTTTTATATCTATGCCCCGAAGGGCGATGCCTTTCTGCGCAAGAACTGGCAATCGCCCTGGCCGGAGGCCCGGCATGACGCGCTTATCCGCCTTGCCGCCGCCTATAAGGCCGAAGGACTTTCCTTCGGCATCGGCTTTAGCCCGTTCGAGCTTTATCTCGATGATACGGCAGAGGCCCGCGCGGCACTGAAGCGCAAGATGGATGAGATCAACGCCATCGGGCCCGACATTCTTTGCATTCTCTTCGACGACATGAAGGGCGATGTGCCGGGGCTTGCGGGCCTGCAGGCAAAGCTGACGGATGAGATTGCGGCGCTGAGCACGGCGAGCCGCTTCATCATGTGCCCGAGCTATTACTCTTTCGATCCGATCCTTGAAAAAGTCTTCGGCGCCATGCCTGAAAATTACATGCAGGACCTGGGGCGTGATCTCGATCCGGCTTTCGATGTGTTCTGGACGGGGCCGAAGGTCTGCACGCCGGAGTTCACGAAGGCCCATATCGAGGAAGTTACCGAAATCTTCTCCCGCAAACCCTTCCTCTGGGACAATTATCCGGTCAATGACGGGGCGCGCATGTCGCGCTTTTTGCATCTGGATGCGTTTACCGGCAGGCCAGGCGCGCTTGCCCCCTTGCTTGCCGGCCACGCGGTCAACCCGATGAACCAGCCCGCCGCCTCGCGCATTCCCCTGCGCACGCTGGAAGAAAGCTACCGCCTTCAGGAGGCTTATGAGCCCCGCGCCGCCTTCGAGCGGGCTGCCCTGGCAGAAGCCGGGGAGGCGCTCGGTTCCCTTATCATCGACGATCTCGAGGTCTTTCAGCGTCAGGGCTTGGACAAGCTCGATGCGGCGGCCATGTCCGCGCGCTATGCGCCTTTCGAGGGTACGGCGCTGGGCCGGGAAATCCTCGATTGGCTTGCCGGGCGATATGAATTCGACCCGGCCTGCCTGACCGACTAGACTGGCGGCAGGTTCATTCCATTCCGGTCTTACCGGCTTTCTTTGCAGGTCTTGGGAAATGCAGCGCTGGGTTTCGGCTTTTCTTTTTATTCTGTCCTTGAGCGTGGCGGCTGCGCCTGCCGCGGCCAATGAAGGCATGGAATGGCGCTCTGGCGAGCGGCTTTACATGACCGGCAAGGATGTCGCGCTATCGGAAGATGTGGACGGCGCGCTCACCGCGCTCGGTGACCGGATCGTGCTCGGCAACGACACCGAGGTGACGGGCGATGTCTTTCTCGCCGGCCGCATCGCGGTGATCGACGGGCGGATCGGCGGCAATCTGGAAGCGCGGGCGCCGCGGGTGCTGATCAACGGGCCTATTGCAGGCAATGTCTCGGTCTGGGCGGATAAGCTCGAAATCGCAGCGGATGCCGATATTACCGGCGATCTTTCCTTCTTCGTGACCTCCGAGCCCGATATCGACCCGGAAGCGTTTATCGGCGGAGATATTTCCGCGCAGATTTTGGACAGCCCCATTTCCTTCGAGCGCCGCGCGCCGGAGGGAGAGAGCGGGGTGAATTACATCTTCCGCCTCAATTTCTCCTCCGCCGTCTTTCTCGGCTTCCTCGCGGCCATTCTGGCGCTGGTCGCGCCGGGCTGGACCAGCGCGGTGCAGGATGTCGGCCGGGCGACCCCGGCGCAAGCGGTGGCCTACGGGGTCGGCTGGCTGCTCGGCCTGCCGCTGCTTGCGATCTTCGCCGCGCTCACCGTGGTCGGCATTCCGCTCGCCTTCATCCTGCTGCTGCTTTATGTGGCGGGCCTCGCGCTCGGCATGGTCATGTCCATCCATCTTGTGGGGGCAGGGGTTGTCGGCGCCTTCAATATCGATCTTGGCCGTCACCGGCGCATTCTGGCGGTGGTGCTCGGCGCGCTTATTCTGTGGGGCGTCGCTGGTCTGCCGTTGATCGGCGGGGTGCTCTGGTTCGCCGCGGTCAGCGCCGGTGTCGGCGCGGTGCTGATGGCCGGGCGCTCGCGTTATCTGCTTTAAGGCCTCAAGTATCCGGTTCCCGTTTGGCCAGAAGCGGCGGGCCGATGACTTCCGCGAAGGTCTTTTTCAGCACAACGTCCACTTCGGGCATGGAAACGGGCAGGCCGAGATCGACAAGGCTCGTCACGCCATGTTCTGAAATGCCGCAAGGCACGATGCCGCTGAAATGGTCGAGGTCGGGATCGACATTCAGACTGATGCCGTGAAAGGACACCCATTTGCGCAGACGGATGCCGATGGCCGCGATCTTGTCCTCCCGGCCTGCTCCGAGATGCGGGCGCGCCACCCAGACACCGACCCGGCCTTCGCGCACTTCGCCTTTGACGTTGAATTCGGCGAGCGCCGCGATCAGCCAACGCTCGAGATCCTCAACAAAAGCCCGCACATCCGGCTTGCGCCGTTTGAGATCGAGCAGCACATAGGCCACCCGCTGGCCGGGCCCGTGATAGGTGTATTGGCCGCCCCGGCCCGTCTCATAAACGGGAAAGCGCTCGGGGGTGAGAAGGTCCGCCGGGTCCGCGCTCGTGCCCGCCGTATAAAGCGGGGGGTGCTCCAGCAGCCAGACAAGCTCCTCGGCTTTTCCCTCGGCAATGGCCGCCGCGCGCGCCTCCATGAAGCGCACCGCCTCCTCATAAGGGACGGGCATGTCGGAAATCTTCCATTCCGGCCCTTCGGGAAGGGGGGAGGGGGCAAAAGAATCCGGATTTGGAGAGGCAGGATTAACCATGTGGCAACCGCGGCATGAAATTCTGGGGCAGGTTCAGGAGCTGTTTTATGAGTGCATTGGAAGTTATGGAAAGCGTCACAGCCATTAACAAGGTCCATATCGAGATTTCGGTGGTCCTTGGCCGGTCCCGTATGCCGATCCACCAGCTTTTGAAAATGGGCCGCGGCGCCGTGATCGAACTCGACGCCCAGCAGGATGAGGAAATCTGGGTCCTGGCCAATAATATCCCCATCGCGCGCGGGGAGATTGTGGTCCAAGGCGACAAGATTGCCGTGTCGATTACCGACAAAATCCGCAATTTCGAATCCATCGCCTGAGCCTAGCCGATATTTCTTTCTGAAACGCCTCTGTCTATATGGCGGGTTCACCGGCTTATATATAACATGTTATAAGTGTTATATTTTCTATTCTACTTTCAAATATTGAATTATTTGGAAAAACAGCTTATCTGATTGTGCAATGGAAGCGACAGGGCTTTCATGATGGCACAGGATAGCCGCGATGCTGCCCATCAGCCTTGACCTCGATCTATGCCCGACCGTGCTGGTTGCCGCCGGCGAGGCGGGCGAAAAGCGCTTGGCGCTTTTGAAAGCGGGCGGCACCGGCAAGCTGCGGGTCTTCAGCGCCGAGGCGGATGGTCCGCTGGCGGAGGCTGCTGAGGGCCCTGAGGCCGACTTGGAGGCCGTCAAGGCCGCCCGGGTGGTGTTCGTGGCGGGGCTGCCCCGCGCCGAAGGCGAGCGTCTCGCCGCGGTGGCGCGCGAAGCGGGCGCTCTCGTCAATGTGGAAGACGAGCGCGACCTTTGCGACTTCCATGTGCCGGCCTTGGTACGCCGGGGCGACCTGATCCTGGCGATCCTGACGGGCGGCAAGGCGCCTGGCATGGCCCGCTTCATCAGGCGCTATTTGGAGAGAATTTTCGGCCCGGAATGGGCGGACCGGTTGGACGAAGTGGCCGCGCAGCGCCTGAAATGGCGCGCCGAAGGACTTTCGCTCCCCCAGGTCAGCGCGAAAACGGAACGCTTCATTGAGGATAAAGGATGGCTCAAATGACGCTAGCAACAGCGCAGACGCAGACCGTCGACCGCCGTGCCGCGGCCATGGATAGCGAGAATGTTACCTCGCCCGAACTGCTTCGCCTCAGGGAGAAGTATGAGGGCCTGACCGGCGCGCCGCTTCTTGAGGCGCTGATCAAGGAGGAATTCCTGGGCGAGATCGCCGTGGTTTCCTCCTTCGGGGCGGAATCCGCTGTGCTGCTGCACATGGTTTCGCAGATCGACCCGGCGACGCCGGTGCTCTTTCTCAATACCGGCAAGCTCTTCGGTGAGACGCTGCGCTACCGCGACCGGTTGCAGGACAAGCTCGGCCTGACCGATCTCAGGGCCATCGGGCCCCATCCGGACGACGTGAATGCCAAGGACCCGGACGGGGTGCTCTGGAATTCCAATCCCGACGATTGCTGTTTCATCCGCAAGGTGCTGCCGCTTGAGCGCGGGCTGAAACCCTTCCGCGCTTCCATTACGGGCCGCAAGCGCTTCCAGACCTCGACACGGGCCGCCATGCACGCCATCGAGGAAGAAAAAGTGCGGATGGGCGAGGGCACCCGCTTCAAGATCAACCCGCTGGCCCTATGGGACTTGGATGATCTTGAAGCCTATCTCGATAAATACAAGCTGCCCCGCCATCCGCTGGTCAAGGACGGCTATCCCTCCATCGGGTGCATGCCCTGCACCAGCCGGGTGAAGGAAGGCGGCAGCTACCGGGACGGGCGCTGGGCCGGGCTCGACAAGGACGAGTGCGGCATTCACCTGCCGGCCAACACGGACGGCGACGGCATCTGATTTGCCGCCCGATTTAAAGCGGCGGGCGGTGCGAAGAGGCTTGTGCAGCGCAAATCTATTTGTTACATCACCGCCACCAATCGTATGGCCTGCGGACGTGGCGGAATTGGTAGACGCGCAGCGTTGAGGTCGCTGTGGGGTAAAACCCGTGGAAGTTCGAGTCTTCTCGTCCGCACCAAACGATGAAAAAGCCGGGGAAACCCGGCTTTTTTCATGCCCGGCTTTCCCTATATCCTTTCGAACCGGAACTGGCGCCGCCGCTTGCTTTGTCGCAAACTAGGCGGGACGATTCGAATGCGGCCGGGCTTTCTCAAGGTCCGGCCTTTTAGTGCCTCTTTGCGCAAGGTGAGACGAATTGAGCGAAACAGCCGTCGCCAGACAAAGTGAAGAGCGTGACGATCCCTTGACCCCGCAATTCGTGCGGCAGGTGATCGATGCGCTCGATCGCGGGGACGGGGATCAGGTCCGCAATCTCATCGCGCCGATGCGCCCGGCGGATATTGCCGAGCTGCTCGATCTCATGCGCACGGATGAGCGCCGCGCGCTGGTGGAGATGCTGGGCCCGGAGCTCAAGCCCGAAGTGCTCTCCGAGCTTGAAGAGGGCGTGCGCGATGAAGTGATCGCGCTGCTCGATCCGGGCGACATTGCTCAGGCGCTCGCCGAAATGGATTCGGACGATGCCGTCTATCTGCTCGAAGACCTCGACCAGCAAGGCCAGCAGGAAATCCTCTCGCAAATGCCGGCGGATGAACGGGCGGCTTTGGAGCGGGCGCTCGAATATCCCGAGGACAGTGCCGGGCGCCTCATGCAGCGCCATCTCGTGGCGGTACCGCCCTTCTGGGATGTGGGCCACACGATCGACTATATGCGCGAGGCGGAAGACCTGCCCGACGAGTTCTATGAAATTTTCGTCGTCGATCCCGCTTACCGGCCCATCGGCACGGTGCCGCTTTACCGGGTGATGCGCTCCAAACGTCCGACGAAAATCTCGGACATCATGAATACCGAGCAGACGCTGATCCGCGTCGATACCGACCGGGAAGAAGTCGCCCGGCTCTTTGAAAAATACGATTTGATCTCGGCCGCCGTGATCGACGAGAACGACCGGCTTGTCGGGGTGACGACGGTGGACGACATCGTCGAGGTGATCTCCGAAGAGGCGACGGAAGATATCCGGCTGATGGGCGGTATCGTGAACGAAGAAGCGGTGGGGGACAGCGTGGCGCTGACCGCGCGCAACCGTTTCTCCTGGCTCTTCGTCAATCTTCTCACCGCTATCCTTGCCTCGGTCGTGATCGGCCTCTTCGATGCCACGATCGAGCAGATGGTGGCGCTCGCCGTGCTCATGCCGATCGTTGCTTCCATGGGCGGCAATGCGGGCACGCAGACCATGACCGTTGCCGTGCGCAGTCTGGCAACGCGCGAGCTCGGGCCTTTGAATGCTTTGCGCTTCATGCGCCGCGAATTAATGGTCGGCGTCGTCAACGGCATTCTCTTTGCCCTGCTTATCGGCGCCGTCGGCGGCGTCTGGTTTCAGGATGCGATGCTCGGCGTCGTGCTTGGTGCCGCCATGATTGTAAACATGGTGGTGGCGGCCGTTTCGGGTATTCTCGTGCCCATGGCGCTCGACCGCATGAATATCGACCCGGCGGTTGCGTCCAGTGTCTTTGTGACGACGATGACCGATGTGGTCGGGTTTTTTGCCTTTCTCGGCTTGGCCGCGATCTGGCTCATGTGAGCGGAAGGCGGAAGGAGAGTGTGATGCGTTTGGCAGGTGTGATTGCGTCTTTTCTGCTCTTGAGCCTGACGGGCGCTCATGGCGCGGCGGCGGGCGAGTGGAACGACGGCGTGCCGATGAACAATGCCCGCGCGTTCTCATCTGCCGCCGTGCGCGGCGAAGACATTTATGTCGCAGGCGGTGCGGGCATCACGGCGCCTCAGAACAGTGTCGAGATTTACGACATGCTGGGCGATATCTGGCGCTCGGGCCCCGCGCTTCCCGAAGGGGTGCAGCAAGGCGCCATGGCAAGCCTTGGCGGGCTGATTTATCTTTCCGGCGGCTATCTGAAGGAAAGCAAGGGCGCGGACAATGCCAGCCTCTGGGTGCTCGATCCTTCGCTCGGCTTCTGGGTCAGCGGGCCGGATATGCCCACGCCCCGCGCCTGGCATGGCATGGCGGCGCTCGGGGGCAAGCTTTATGTCGTCGGCGGCGAGGGCGGCAGCGCGGCAAGCGTTCTGGTTTACGATCCGGGGGCGGAAGAATGGTCCGCCCTTTCCGCGCCCATGCCCCAGCCCCGCTCGGGTCTGGCGCTTGTGGCGCATAAGGGCAAGCTCTATGCGATCGGCGGGCGGCTTTCCAATGGCGAGATAACGGGCCGGGTTGATATTTTCGATGTGGAAACGGGAAGCTGGCGCGAAGGCCCGGCGCTTCCCGCGCCGCGGGCCGGTCATGCGGCAGCTGTTTTCGGGGAGAACATTCACGTCGTGGGCGGCGAGCAGGCCTCACCGCCGCAAACCCATGCAACGCATTACGTGCTCGATGTGACCGGAAAAAACTGGCGGGAAGAGGCGCCGCTGCCCACGCCGCGCCATGGGCTCACGCTGGTGCCGGGACGGGGCGGTGTCGTGGCGATCGGCGGGGCGTCCGGCCCCGGTTTTTATACCGTCTTTACCGAAACGGACAGCGTGAACCGCTACCGCCCTTAATCAAAAGCAAGCTGGCACACAGCTTCACGTATTCAGACGAACGGGAGAAACGCCGATGAGCGCCGCTTATCCTTCACTCAATTTCGATCTTGGCGATACCGCCGACATGCTGCGCGAGACGGCACATAATTTTTCTCAAGCCAAGATCGCCCCGCGCGCCGCCGAGATCGACCGCACGAATGAATTCCCGAAAGAGCTTTGGCGCGAGCTGGGCGGGCTCGGTCTTCTCGGCGTGACGGTGGAAGAGGAATATGGCGGCTCGGCCATGGGCTATCTCGAGCACGTCGTGGCAATGGAAGAGATCAGCCGCGGCTCGGCCAGTGTCGGCCTTTCCTACGGCGCTCATTCCAATCTTTGCGTCAATCAGATCCGCCGCATGGGCACCGAAGCGCAGAAGCAGAAATACCTGCCCAAACTCGTTTCCGGCGAACATATCGGCGCGCTGGCCATGAGCGAGCCGGGCGCCGGCTCCGATGTCGTTTCCATGAAGCTGCGCGCCGACAAAAAGGGCGAGCGCTATGTGCTGAACGGCAACAAGATGTGGATCACCAACGGCCCGGATGCGGACACGCTGGTCGTTTATGCCAAGACCGAACCGGATGCCGGTCCGCGCGGCATTACGGCCTTTCTCATCGAAAAGGGCTTTAAAGGATTTTCCACGGCGCAGAAGCTCGACAAGCTGGGCATGCGCGGCTCCAACACCTGCGAGCTTGTGTTTCAAGATTGCGAAGTGCCGGAAGAAAACATTCTCGGTAAGCTGAATGAAGGCGTGCGCGTCTTGATGAGCGGGCTCGATTACGAACGCGTGGTGCTTTCCGGCGGCCCGCTCGGCATCATGCGCGCCTGCATGGATGCGGTGGTGCCTTATCTGCATGAGCGCAAACAGTTCGGCCAGGCGATCGGCGAGTTCCAGCTCATGCAGGGCAAGGTGGCGGATATGTACACGGTCATGAATGCCGCCCGCGCTTATGTGTATGCGGTGGCAAAAGCGTGCGACCGGGGCGAGACGACGCGCAAGGATGCGGCGGCGGCCATTCTTTATTCGGCGGAAAAAGCGACATGGATGGCGCTCGAAGCCATTCAGGCGCTGGGCGGGAATGGTTATATCAACGAATATCCGACGGGCCGCCTCCTGCGTGATGCCAAGCTTTATGAAATCGGCGCGGGCACCAGCGAAATCCGCCGCATGCTGATCGGCCGGGAGCTCTTTAGCGAAACGGCATAAGAAACGATAGAACCTGCTTTCCTTTATGTGTCATGCCCCGCTTTATGCGGGGCATCCAAGGGCGGTTCTCTTGAGCGTTTCAGCAAGTTGCCATGGATGGCCCGGATAAACCGGGCCATGACAAAAGAAAAGAAGGCGGCGTAAGGGACGGCAGGAAAACGCAAAGCACTTTGCGCTTACCTCGCAAATAGTTGTTTCTTCTCTCCGCTTGCCCAAATAAGACCGGCAAAAACCGGCAAGGAGTGCTCATGCGCGCGATTTTTTCCGAAGAGAACGGCCTCATCATTCCCACCTCCGATGCGGCGGGGCCCTGGGACCCGGGCATGCAGCACGGTTCGGCCCCGTCCTCGCTGATCGCGCGGGCGGCGGAGCGCTATATCGATGATGAAGATTTTCTCGTCTCGCGGCTCACCATCGATCTGATGCGCCCGGTGCCGATCGCGCCGATGGACCTGCGCATCACGCCGGTCCGCGAGGGCCGGCAGATCAAGGTGCTCGATATCCGCATCGTGCAAGGCGGCAAGGAGACGGTCTGGGCCAGCGTGCTTGCCGTGCGCAAGCAGAAGGTGGAGACGCCCGCGCTCAGCCAGCCGCCTGCGCTGGCACTTCCCTATGCCGATGACATTCCCGAGGAGACAGACGTTTTTTCCGGCACGAGCCCTTTTGTTGCCGGTCTTTCCGTGCGCCAGGCCAAAGGCGCGTTCCGCGAGCCGGGTCCTGCCGCCGTCTGGTACCGGATCGACCGTGCCATGGTGGAAGGCGAGGAGATCAGCCCGCTGATGCGCGCGGTGGCGAGCGGGGACTTCTGCAACGGCCAATCCTCAGCGCTCGATTTCACGAAATGGACCTTCGTGAATGCGGACCTCACCATCGATCTCATCCGCTATCCGCAAGGCGAGTGGGTGCTGCTCGATGCGGAAAGCTGGCTCGATGGGGAAGGGGGCTGCCTTGCCATGGGCAAGCTCGCCGATAAGAGCGGCTATTTCGGCACGGCAAGGCAGCATCTTGTGGTGAGGCCGCGTTAGGCGGCGGCCTCCGGTTTCTTTTCGGCAAGGCGCATGAGCTGAAAGAGCGGCGGCGCGATGGCCCCGATATAGAGCGCGATGATGAGCGTGCGCGCGTAACCTGCGGCAATATCGCCAAGGCCGATGGCCGCCGCCGCTTTCCCCCAAGCGGCCGAGAGCGCGAAGAGACCGGCAATGCCGATGAGGCCCGAGAGGCCGCGCGCCCACCATTCGCTCCGGGGCTGAAAGGCGATGAAATTCTTGTCCGCAAGGATTGCCAGCCACCAGCCGGCCAGCAGTGCGCAAATGGCAAAGGCCTCGCTCGGCCCGCCCGGCCAGAAGAACCAGGCCGCCCCATGCAGAATGGCCAGCAGCACGAGCTGGAAGCTCCAATGCAGATCGTGCCAGCGGTGATCGTGGGCCCGCAGGAACCAGACGAAACCGCCCAGCACCAGAATACCGACGGCCCAGCCCGTCAGAATGTCCTCCACATCGTGAACGCCGAGATAGAGCCGGGAAAAGGCGATCCCGGCAATCATGATGCCTGCGCCGAGCCAGGCCCAGGTCTGCCGGACGCTCAGCGCCAGAAAGCCCCAGGTCGTCAGCGACACCTGGGCGTGGCCCGAGGGCATGCCATAGGATTCGCCCACCGCATGGTCGAGACGGAAGGCATCTGCCGGGCGCGGGTCCTGCCAGAAGTCCTTCAAAAATGCGTTGATCAATGCGGAAATACCGACCAGCACGGCAAGCCGGGCGAACACCCTCTTGCCCAGCATCCAGTATCCGAGCGCCAGAAGAATGATGTAAAATGTGGTGTATCCGGCCCAGGTAAAGGCCTGGAATACCGGCGTTGCCATGCCGCTGCGCAGCGGCAATACCCAGCTTAAATCGTGAAGAAAGCTCTCCAACCCCGCTCTCCCTCTTTTTTATTTTTTGGTGTAGGGTCTCGCCCCAAACGGTACCGACCATATCAGTGAGGTTTGCATATGTCCCAGTCCGAACGCGATCCGATCGTCATCGTCTCCGCCGCGCGCACGCCGATGGGCGGGTTTCAGGGGGCTCTGGCGCCGCTGTCGGGCCCTGAGCTTGGCACCGTCGCGGTGAAGGAAGCCGTCTTGCGGGCAAAGCTGGGCGCGGGCGATGTGGATGAAGCGTTCATGGGCTGTGTGCTGCCCGCAGGCGCCAAGCAGGCGCCGGGCCGCCAGGCGATCCGCAATGCCGGTCTTGAGGACGGCACCGCCTGCTCGACCATCAACAAGGTCTGCGGCTCGGGCCTTAAAGCGGTGATGCTGGCGCATGACGCCATCGCGCTTGGCCGGGGCGATGTGATGATCGCAGGCGGCATGGAAAGCATGACCAATGCGCCTTACCTCCTGCCCAATGCCCGCGGCGGCATGCGCATGGGCCACGGCGAGGTGAAGGACCATATGTTCCTCGACGGGCTGGAAGATGCTTATGAAGGCACGGCCATGGGCGTTTTCGCCGAGGCGACCTCGCAGCATTATCAGTTCACCCGCGAGGCGCAGGACGCTTATGCGATCGAGTCGCTTGCCCGCGCGCAAAAAGCAACGAAGGACGGCTCCTTCGCGCCTGAAATTGCGCAAGTGACGGTGAAGACCCGCAAAGGCGAAAGCGTGGTGAAGGACGATGAGCAGCCGCTGAAAGCCGATCCTTCAAAGATCCCGAATCTGAAGCCTGCCTTCGCCAAGGACGGCACGGTGACGGCGGCAAATTCCAGCTCCATTTCGGACGGGGCGGCCGCGCTCGTTCTCATGCGCCTGTCGGAAGCAGAAAAGCGCGGGCTGACGCCGCTTGCCGCCATTCGCGGGCAGGCCGGCCATGCGCAGGAACCGGCCTGGTTCACCACCGCCCCGGTGGGCGCCATGAAAAAGCTTCTGGAGCGCACGGGCTGGAGCGCGGGCGACGTCGATCTTTACGAGATTAACGAAGCCTTTGCCTGCGTCACCATGGCGGCGATGCAGGAGCTCGATCTGCCCCATGACAAGGTGAATGTGTTCGGCGGCGCCTGCGCCCTCGGCCATCCCATCGGCGCGTCGGGCGCGCGCATTCTCGTCACTCTGCTCAACGCGCTCGAAAAGCGCGATGCCAAGAAAGGTGTGGCCTCCTTGTGCATTGGCGGCGGCGAAGCCGTGGCCCTTGCGGTGGAACGGCTGCAATAACGGCTAGCCGCGCGCGGCCATCGCCTCTTCGAAGAATTTCCAGATTTCCTCCGGCCCGTTAATGTCATGGGCGGTGGGGCCGAGGAGGCGCGGCATGCGCTGATCCGGATGCGGGATCGTGTGGCCGCCGCCGATCAGCGTTAGATTGGCGACGGGCGGTTTGCCGGGATCTTTCCAGGCGATTTCAGCGGCCCGTGTGCCATCGTCCACCGTGTCATCGTAGTGAACGGCGATGGTCGTGTCTTGACCGGCTTTCTTTGCCCAGAACTCGGTCGTGGCTTCGGTGGAAAGCACCATGCCCCGGTTGCCGGTGCCGAAAAGCGAAACCGTACCGCCCGCGTAAGGATTGACCGGGTCCGCCGTGCCGTTCATCACCAGCACCGCCGTGCTGCCCGGCTGTTCGGTGCAGTCCATATTGCTTTCTGCGGGCAGGTTCGCGGCAATGGCGGCAATGCCGGTCATGGCTTCGGGCACTTCGAGCGCCAGCCGGTAGGCCATGTGTCCGCCATTCGAAAGGCCGGTGGCAAAGAGCTTGGGCGTGCCATGCGGGCTCCCATGCTTTTCGGCAATGGCGAGCAGAAAGCCCACATCGTCGATATTTTCTTCATTCGCCGCATAAGGGCCCGCCGCGCGGCAATCGTTCCAGTGCCGCTCATACCCGTCCGGATAAACGATAAGCGCGCCATGGGCGTCGGCGATCTTGTCGAACTCATAGGCGGTGAGCGCACGGATGCGGTCGCCGTCTCCGTCCGAGCCATGCAGCACGAAAACCACCGGCGGGTCGGCGGCAACTTCCTTCGGCGTATAGAGCCGGTAGCTGCGCTCCTTGCCGCCATGGGCAAGCGTGTGGCCGGTGAGCGCGCCTTCAAGGCGCGGCTCGGCTACCAGGTCGGAGCCCAGGTAATATTGATACATCACCCCAATGGCGATGATGACGATCAGAAGCGTAACGGCGATGATTTTAAGCGCGCGCATGGGTCAGGCAGCTTCCTTTGCAAGACAGGCTTTGACGTGGTCGGCAAGGGCGATGAGGCCGTTGAGAGGCCGGATCAGTACTTCGATATGCTGAAGGCGGCCCTCGCCATCCACCGTGATCCGGTCGATACCCTTGAGTTGGGTGTCGCCGATGCGCGCCTCGAATTCGAGAATCATCTCGCGCCCATCGACCCACTCTTTTGTGTAGCGGAAATCCTCGAAGCCCTCGTTCACCGCCGTTAGAATGGCCGCCACATAGGCTTTGGACTGTTTGGGCTTGAAATAGGCGGGGGAGGAAATCGAGGCGTTTTCGGCGAGCAAACCGTCCAGCAAAGCCGGGTCGGGCTTTTTCATATACCCGTGCCAGCGGTCCAAAAATATCTTGGCTTCAGCTAACATGTGGCTATGCTCCCCCCAAAGTAGTTAGCGTCACGAACTATTCTACCACGCGCCGCCAGAACGATAAACGGAGGCATGCGGCAAATGGCCGTTCTCAAAAGCTCCATCTCGACCCGCGATGAACGTTATCAGGAAAACCTTGCCAGCATGGAGGGAATTCTTGAAGACCTTTCCCGCCAGCGTGAAAAACACGCAAGCGGCGGCGATCAGCGTTCGCGTGAACGCCACGTTTCACGCGGCAAGCTTTTGCCGCGCGAGCGGGTGATGGGATTGATCGATCCCGGCACGCCTTTCCTCGAACTGTCGCCCATGGCCGCCCACGGGCTTTACGGCGGGGACATTCATGCGGCAGGCATCATCACGGGGATCGGCCGTGTCTCGGGGCAGGAATGCGTCATCGTCTGCAACGATGCGACGATCAAGGGCGGCACCTATTATCCTGAAACGGTGAAGAAGCATTTGCGCGCGCAAGAAGTCGCGCTGCAAAACCATCTGCCCTGCATCTATCTGGTGGATTCGGGCGGGGCGAACCTGCCGAACCAGGCCGACATCTTTCCGGATAAAGAGCATTTCGGGCGGATCTTTTTCAACCAGGCCAATATGTCCGCCAAAGGCATTCCGCAAATCGCGGTGGTCATGGGCTCGTGCACGGCGGGCGGGGCCTATGTGCCGGCCATGTCGGACGAGACCGTGATCGTGCGCCAGCAAGGCACGATCTTTCTGGGCGGCCCGCCGCTCGTCAAAGCGGCGACCGGCGAGGTGGTGAGCGCCGAGGATCTGGGCGGGGCCGACGTTCATTCGCGTAAAAGCGGGGTGACGGACCATTACGCCCATGACGACACCCATGCGCTTGCCATTACGCGGCGCATCGTTGCGACCTTGAACCGGAAGAAGAACATCGCCATTCCGCTCAGCGCGCCGCGCGAGCCGCTTTACGACCCGGCGGAGCTTAACGGCATCGTGCCTTATTCGCTTTCTATTCAA
This sequence comes from Tepidicaulis marinus, assembly GCF_000739695.1. Lineage (GTDB taxonomy): Bacteria > Pseudomonadota > Alphaproteobacteria > Parvibaculales > Parvibaculaceae > Tepidicaulis > Tepidicaulis marinus. The sequence continues at coordinate 30,419 of NZ_BBIO01000018.1, read as the reverse complement.
TATGACATTCGCGAAGTTATTGCCCGGCTGGTGGACGGCTCGGAATTCGACGAATTCAAGAAGCTTTACGGCACGACGCTGGTGACGGGCTTTGCTCATATTCACGGCTATCCCGTGGGTATCATCGCCAATAACGGCATTCTCTTTTCGGAGTCCGCGCTCAAAGCCGCGCATTTCATCGAGCTGTGCTGCCAGCGGCGCATTCCGCTGCTCTTCCTGCAGAACATTTCCGGCTTCATGGTGGGCCGCCAATATGAAACGGGCGGCATCGCCAAGGACGGGGCGAAGATGGTGACGGCGGTCGCCTCCGCCCAGGTGCCGAAATTCACCGTGCTTGTCGGCGGCTCCTACGGCGCAGGCAATTATGGCATGTGCGGGCGGGCTTACTCGCCGCGCTTCCTTTATGCCTGGCCGAATTCGCGCATCTCCGTCATGGGCGGGGAGCAGGCGGCGAGCGTCCTTGCCACGGTCAAGCGGGACGGCATGGAAGCGCGCGGGGAAAGCTGGAGCGCGGAAGACGAAGAAGCCTTCAAGGCGCCCATTCGCGGGCAATATGAGGAAGAGGGGCATCCATACTTCGCCACCTCACGGCTTTGGGATGACGGCATTATCACGCCGGAGGAAACCCGCCGCGTCATGGCGCTCTCCCTTTCCGCTTCGCTCAACGCGCCCATTCCCGAAACCCGCTTCGGCGTCTTCAGGATGTGAGGTTTCATGTTCAATTCCCTGCTCATAGCCAACCGGGGCGAAATTGCCGTGCGTGTCATGCGCACCGCCAAAGCCATGGGGCTGCGCACGATCGCCGTTTTCTCCGATGCCGACCGCGACGCGCTGCATGTGGCGCTGGCGGATGAGGCCTATTACATCGGTCCGTCACCTGCGAATGAAAGCTATCTCGTCGCCGAGAAGATTCTGGATGTCGCCAGGAAATCGGGCGCGGAGGCTATTCACCCGGGTTACGGTTTTCTCTCCGAAAACGCCGCCTTTGCGGACGCCTGCGCCAAGGCGGGCATTATCTTCGTCGGCCCGCCCGCCAGCGCCATCAAGGCGATGGGGTTGAAAGATGCCGCCAAGGCCTTGATGGAAAAGGCGGGTGTGCCCGTTGTGCCCGGCTATCACGGCGACAATCAGGACCCCGCTTTCCTGAAAGGGGAAGCAGAGAAGATCGGTTATCCCGTTCTCATCAAGGCGGTGGCCGGCGGCGGCGGCAAGGGCATGCGCAAGGTCGAGGCGGCGGCGGAATTCGATAAAGCGCTGCAATCGGCGCAGCGCGAAGCTGCCTCCGCGTTCGGCGATGAACGCGTGCTGATCGAAAAATTCGTCACGCAGCCCCGCCATATCGAAATTCAGGTCTTTGCCGATAGCCATGGCGAGGCGGTTTATCTGTTCGAGCGCGACTGTTCCTTGCAGCGCCGCCACCAGAAGGTGCTGGAAGAAGCGCCGGCGCCCGGCATGCCTGAAGACATGCGCCGGGCCATGGGCGAGGCGGCGATCGCCGCGGCCAAGGCCATTGGCTATGAAGGGGCGGGTACGATCGAGTTCATCGCCGATGCCTCGGGCGGGCTCAGTGCGGATAAATTCTTCTTCATGGAAATGAATACCCGCCTGCAGGTGGAACATCCCGTTACCGAGATGATCACCGGCGAGGACCTTGTCGAGTGGCAGCTGCGCGTTGCTGCGGGCGAGCCCTTGCCTGCTCTCCAGAATGATCTTGAAATTCAGGGCCATGCCATCGAGGCGCGGATTTACGCCGAAGACCCGGCGAAGAAATTCTTCCCCTCCACCGGCACGCTGCACCGGCTGCGCCTTGCCGAGGAGACGGACTTCGTGCGCATCGACACGGGCGTGCGCGAGGGCGATGCGGTCTCGATGTTCTACGATCCCATGATCGCCAAGCTCATCGTTTGGGATGAAACGCGCGAAGGGGCGCTGCGCCGCCTTAAAACCGCGCTTGAGGAAACACAGATCGCCGGACTGAAAAGCAATGTCTCTTTCCTTGCCGCCATTGCGGGCAACAAGGCTTTCGGGGACGGGGAGATCGACACGGGCTTTATCGACCGGCATCTGGACGCGCTGGTGCCTGCGGACATGCGCCCCGGCGCCGATGTCCTCGCGCTTGCCGCGCTGCATGAGGTTTTGGCGCGCGAGGAAGGGCCCGACGAGCTTGCCCTTCTCGGGGAGGATTATCATTCCCCCTGGGCGCTCAAAGACGGCTGGGTGCTGGGCGGGTCGCGCACCGAGCACTTGAGGCTGCTTTTCGGCGGGGAGACGCTCGAGCATCAGCTGCGCGCGCACGGCCATGGCTGGCAGGTGATTGTGGAAGACCAGCATCTTTATGTGGAAGGCAGCCTCGATGAAGACGGTACGCTTCACGCGCTTGTGGATGGCAAACGGCTTTCTGCCGGTGTAATCGAGCTCAAAGACGGCTTTACCCTGATGTGGCGCGGCGCGGCCTTTGAGTTCGCGCGTCCCAATCCACTCGATGTGGATCTTGCCGATGAGGCGGGCAGCGGCGCGCTCACCGCGCCCATGCCGGGCAAGATCGTTCAGGTGCTTGCCAAAGCCGGCCAGAAGGTGCGCAAGGGCGATGCGCTCATCGTGCTGGAAGCCATGAAGATGGAACAGACGCTGCAGGCGGCGGGCGAAAGCGTGGTCGGCGCGGTGAATGTCGAGGCGGGGGATCAGGTCGAAGGGGGCGCCGTCTTGCTGACCTTCGAGGAGAATGCGTGACACTGCATCTGATCAAATTATGCGTCGGCGTCGAGGAGCCGGACGAACTGGTGAAATGGCAGGCCATGCGCCGCCAGCAAAAGCGCGAGGCGGGTCTGCCCGACGATATCGTCCATATCACCCGCATGGTGCCGAAGCGCGCCGGCGAGCTTCTGGATGGCGGCTCGCTTTACTGGGTGATGAAAGGCTCTATCCGCTGCCGCCAGCGGCTTTTGGACATCGAAACTTTTACCGATGACGAAGGCATCCGCCGCTGCCGTCTGGTGCTCGATCCCGAGATCGTGCAGACGGAACTGCGCGCCCGGCGCCCCTTTCAAGGTTGGCGCTATTTGAAGGCGGAAGATGCGCCGGAAGATGTGAGCGGAGAAGGCGCGGCAGGCGACATGCCTCCTGAAATGCGCGCCGAATTACGTGCGCTCGGGCTGCTTTAAGCGCTTCTTGTGGACCCCGGGACGAGCCCGGGGTCCATGGAAGGCGGCGCCATGTGAAGGTGTGGCGGCCTCTCACTCCACCGGCATATTGTCGATCAGCCGCGTCTTGCCGATCCGGGCCGCGACGAGAATGCGCGCGGGCCCGTCGGGCTTGCCGCTGGCAAAGGGCTCCAGCGTCTCGGCGTTGCGCACTTCCAGATAATCGACGCTTTGAAAGCCCGCTTCCTTGATCGCGGTTATACCCGCCTCGGTTGCCGCGGCAATGGGCGCGCCTTTGGCCACCGCATGAGCGGTTTCGCGCAGGATGACATTGAGCTTGCCGGCGGATTGGCGTTCCCCGGCGCTCAGATAAGCGTTGCGGGAGGAGCGGGCGAGGCCGTCTTCCTCGCGGTGCGTCGGCCCGCCGATGATTTCCACCGGGATATTGAGATCGCGCACCATGCGTTTGATGGTGAGAAGCTGCTGATAGTCTTTCTCGCCGAAGACCGCCTTGTCGGGCAGCACCGCGAGCAGGAGTTTCGTGACGACCGTCGCCACCCCGGCAAAATGGGTGGGCCGCGCCGCGCCGTCGAGATCTTCCGTCACGCCCATGACATGCACGCTTGTCGAAAAATCGGGTGAATACATTTCCGCCGCGCTGGGCGCAAAGATGAGATGGGCGCGGGAGGAAAGCTTTTCCGCATCCGCCGCTTCCGTGCGCGGATAGGCCTCGAAATCTTCCCCGGGGGCGAACTGCGTCGGATTGACGAAGATCGACACGACAACCCGGTCCGTATCCGCGCCTGCCAGGTCGACCAGCGAAAGATGACCCTCATGCAGTGCGCCCATGGTGGGCACGAAACCGACGCGCAGGTTCTCCTTGCGCCAGGCGCTCACCGTCTCGCGCAAATCCGCGATGGTGCGGGCCACCGGAATTTTATACTGCATGTCGAGCGCCATTACTCTCTCCCCAAAGGCCGTTCAACCGGGCCGGACCATACATAATCGCCGCGCGCGGGACAATTGAGCTTGAACACTGAGCAAGTTCAGCTCAGGTCGCCCTCGATTGCCTTTTGAAAGAGCGTTTCATAAGCGCCTTGATCCATCTCCACCGGATTGCCCCCGTTAGACGGGTCCTCCAGCGCCATGGCGGCAAGGCGGGGAATAAGATCGCTTGTCACGCCGATTTCGGCGAGCGTCGCCGGAATGCCGATCTTCTGGCGCAGCTCCACCACCCAGTCGAGGAAGCCCGCGAAATCCTGGCGCGGCAGATCGAGATACCGCGCCAGCGCATCGATCTTATAGGCAATGGCGCGCCGGTTATGGAGCAGCACATATGGCATGACGACGGCATTGGTGAGCCCGTGATGGGTGCCGCAAAGGGAAGAGCAAGGATGGCTCATCGCATGCATCGCGCCGAGCCCTTTTTGAAAGGCAACCGCGCCCATGGAAGAGGCGGCCATCATGCGGGCGCGGGCGGCGACGTTCTCCCCGTCCTTCACCGCTTCGGGCAGCCAGCGATGCACAAGGCGCATTGCTTCGAGCGCAATGCCCTGGCTCATCGGGTGCCAGATGCGGCTCGAATAAGCCTCGAGGGAATGGGAGAGCGCGTCCATGCCCGTTGCCGCCGTAATAGTAGCGGGCAGGCCGCAAGTGAGCTGCGGATCGCAGATCACTTCCACGGGCAGCATTTTGGGATGGAAGATGATTTTCTTCGTGTGGTCGCGCTCGTCTGTGATGACGGCGGCGCGGCCCATTTCAGAGCCTGTGCCCGCCGTGGTCGGCACGGCGATGACGGGGGCGATCCCGGCCGCATCGGCGCGGGTCCACCAATCTTCCCGGTCCTCGAAATCCCAGAGCGGGCGCGTTTGCCCGCTCATGAATGCAATGGCCTTGCCCGCATCGAGCGCGCTGCCGCCCCCGAACGCGATCACTCCGTCATGGCGGCCTGCGCGGTAAGCGGCGAGCCCCGCTTCCACATTCGCGCCCACCGGGTTGCCCTGAATGTCTGCGAAGAGCGCCGGGGAAAGCCCGGCTTCTTCCAGATCGTTCAGCGCGGCGGCGATCATCTCATGACCGGCAAGGCCCGGATCGGTGACGAGGAGGGGATGGCGCAGGCCATGCGCCGTGCACACAGCGGCCAGTTCCTTGATCCGCCCGGCACCGAAACGCGTTGCCGTGGGGTAGGACCAGGCCGCTTGAAGGGAAATATAAGGATCGTCCATCTGTCACTGCCTGGAAGGTTGAATGCCGCGCGGAGCCGCGTGCTAAGCTGCAAGGTGATGCATGGGAGGAGTATCGCAGCCGGGAGCTGAACTGAAAAGGGAGGAGAGGGGCATGGGACAAAAACCCGCAAAGGCGGTTCTTGCAGGGCTTGTGCTCCTGCATGCAGGGCTGCTCATTTGGGCGCTGGGCACGGCGGAGCTTCTGCTCGGCGAGGTGCCGTGGACCCCCGTCACCAATCCGCTTTTCCCGCCGCTCATGCTGGCCGGGCATTGGCTTTCCGTGCTTTATACATCCATCGTCTTTCTACTCGGCACTCTCTATCGCTGGCCGCTTACGCCGCCCGCCGTCGTTGCAGGCTACGGCGCCATGGCGCTGGTCTGCCTGATCGAGACGACGCAATTCCTCGTTCATGATGGGCGCTGGCTTGCCATGGCGCTGGAATATGCCGCCTATATCGCAATCACGTTCTTTCTCTTCGGCTCGGCCGCGATGCGGGATTATTTCGGGCGGACGGCAAACACCTAAGATACGCCTCAGGTTTTCGTGCGCAGGTGATAGGATTTCGGCCGCGTCAGCGCCTCATAGCCGAAGGGCGAGAGCGTGCAGCCATGGCCTGAATCCTTGACGCCCGTCCAGGCGAGATAAGGATCGAGATAATCGCAGCGGTTCATGAAAACCGTGCCGGTATCGATACCGTCGCCGAGCCGGATGGCGGCTTCTTCATCTTCCGTCCAGATCGAGGCGGTGAGCCCGTAAGGGCTGTCATTCATCAGCTGCAGCGCGTCTTCATCAGAGGTGACTTTCATGATGCCCACGGCGGGCCCGAAGGTCTCGTCCCGCATCAGGCTCATCTTGTGCGTCACATCCGTCAGCACATGGGGGGAAAGATAGGCGGTGCCGGGGCGGGAGGCGGGAAACTCCGCCTCATCGATCAGCGAGCGCGCACCGGCGCGGACCGCATCCGAAATCTGCCCGCGCACGAATTCCGCCGCGCCCGGCCGCACCATGGGGCCGAGCGTCGTTTCCGGGTCCAGCGGATCGCCCAGCACATATTGGCGGGTCAGGTTTTCGAAGGCCTCGATGAAATCGCCATAGACTTTTTCATGAACATAAATGCGCTCGATGCCGCAGCAGGATTGGCCGGAATTGAAGAAGGCGCCGTCCACCAGTCCTTCCACCGCGTGGGTAAGGTTTGCATCGGCGCGCACATAGGCGGGGTCCTTGCCGCCAAGCTCAAGCCCTACACCGATGAAGCGGCCCGTTGCGGCCCGCTCGATGGCCGCACCCCCGCTTACCGAGCCGGTAAAGGCGACGTAATTCACCTCCGGATGGGCGATGGCCTTCGCCGTCGTCACATGGTCCATATGAACGATCTGGAAAATGCCGTCCGGCGCGCCCGCCTTTTCCATAGCAAGCGCCAGGCGCTCGGCGCAAAGCGGCGTCTGGTGGGACATTTTCAGCACCACGCTATTGCCGGCCATGAGTGCGGGGACAATGGAATTGACCGCGATGAGATAAGGATAGTTCCAGGCGGAAATGGTGAGCACGACGCCCAGCGGCGCGCGCTGGATGTAACGGGTAAAGCCGTCTTTGGCGGGCGGTACATAAGGGGCAAGCGCCTCCTCGGCCAGCCCGATCATCGCCCGCGCGCGCTCTTCGAAGCCTGCGACCTCGCCCGCGCCAAAGGCAACGGGCCGGCCCATCTGCCAGGCAAGTTCGGGCACGATCTCGTCTTTCATCGCGCAAAAGGCATCGACGAAACGGGTGCAGAGATGAGCGCGCTCTTCCAGCGGCACTTTCGACCAGGCTTTTTGCGCCTTTTTCGCCGATTGAAGCAGTGCCCCGGCGGCGCGCTCATCCGCCAGCTCCCGCTCGGCATAGAGCGAGCCGTCGACCGGCGATATAACTTCGAGCTTCTTCGTCATCCCCGTTCGAACCCCCGCATCAATTCCCAATCTGTAATACGGCGCTCATACTCATATTGTTCCCAGCGTCCGGTGTGCAGGTAATGCTCGATCACCTCCTCGCCGAAGGCGGCGCGCAGCATTTCCGAGCCCTCCAGCGCGCTTAGCGCATCGCGTAAGTTACGGGGGAGGGAGGGAATGCCTTCCTTCGTATAGGCATCGCCCTGAAATTCCTCGCCCAGTTCAAGTTCCCGCTCGATCCCGCCCAGCCCGGCGGCAAGAATGGCCGCATAGGCAAGATAGGGGTTAAGGTCCGCGCCGCCCACACGGGTTTCCACCCGCGTGCCGGCCCCATCTCCTAGAACGCGCAGCGCCGCCGTTCTGTTGTCCCGGCTCCAAACGGCATTGGTCGGCGCGAAGGAGAGATTGGCAAAGCGCTTATAGGAATTGACGTAAGGGGCGAGGAAATAGCTGATCTCCTGCAGCGCGCTGAGCTGGCCTGCAATGAAATGCTTGAAGAGCGGCGTCATCTCGCCGTCGTTTTCAGGCTTGAAAAGCGGCGTGTCTTTCTTCGCATCCCAAAGCGAGGAATGGATGTGGCAGGAATTGCCTGCAAGATCATAATGCCACTTCGCCATGAAGGTGACGGACTTGCCATGCAGATGGGCGATTTCCTTGATGCCGTTTTTCAAGATCACATGCCGGTCCGCCATGTCGAGCGCTTCGGCATAGCGCACATTGACTTCTTCCTGGCCCGGCCCCCATTCGCCTTTCGAGTTTTCAACCGGAATGCCCGCGCCTTCCAGCCCGTTGCGGATGGCGCGCATCACGCCTTCTTCCTTCGAGGTCTGGAAGACGTGATAATCCTCGATATACCAGGAGGCGGTTTGCAGGTCGTGGTAGCGCTTTTCATGCGCCTCGCGGTAGCTGTCGTCGAAGAGAAAAAACTCCAGCTCCGAGGCCATCTTCGCCGTAATGCCTTTTCCGGCCAGGCGTTTGAGCTGCTTTTTCAGGATGGCGCGCGGGGCGGTGGGAATGTCCTCGCCATTGTGGTCTTGCGTATCGCAGATCACCAGCGCCGTGCCGGGCAGCCAGGGAATGCGCCGCAAGGTGGAAAGGTCCGGCTTCAGCGCGAAATCGCCGTAGCCTTTCTCCCAGCTTGCCGAGCGGTAACCGGGCACCGGTTCCATATCCATGTCGACGGTGAGAAGATAATTGCAGCTATGGGATTCCTTGATGGCGCTATCGAGAAAGAAGCTGCCCGTCATGCGTTTGCCGACAAGCCGGCCCTGCATATCCGGCATGCAGGTAATGACCGTGTCGATCTCTCCTGCGGCAACGAGATCGGACAATTGATCGACACTGAGCATTCCCCGCATAACCCCTCCTGATCCGCCTCTTTTGGGAGGCGGCGCTAATTCTTGCCGCTACCCGATGCGGTGTTGCAGCAACCAGCATAAAACGGCCCGCCGCTGATGGTGATGAATGTTTCGTATGGAAAGATGATGTCCGACATCCCGTCCGAGCATTGGTTGGTGCGGCGGATGATGATGGAGACCGGTTTGTTCTCAGCCTTCGTGCGCGCATCGATTGCCCAGGCGGTGGACATTTGCGGCGACTGGCGGGCAGGCGAAAGATCGATCTGCAAGGGACCATCGGCCAGCGAGTCCAGCACGGTCTCACGGCCTTTCAAAAGCATGCCCCAAAAGGGTTCCGTTCCCGCGCAGCTCAAAGGTTCCAGAAAAACGCTGGTGCCGGATGTGCTGCCGGTGATCTCGGCTTCGGGATCGATCTGGGGCGGGGCACCGGCGCTTTGCGCCCGGTCGCGCACGAGGAAGTGACTGTTCACCCAGCCCGTCACGTCCCGGTACATGATTTCCCGCCAGATGTAATCGCCGCGCTTGGCCGTGCGGCCCGTCGCCTCGATGCCGCGCGCATCCGGCGGAATGGCGCCGACTTTTGCCGCATAAGGATCGGGCACGATGCGCATGTTCAAGACGTCGTTGCTGTCCACCCGCACGACGCGGAAATGGGCTTTTTGCGTGTCTGTTTCCGCTGCCTGGGCTTTGTCACCGGCAAACCCGGCGCAAAGCGCGAGGAGTAATCCTGCAAAAAGGAATGCGATGGGGCGGCGCATGGGGATAACGAACAAATCCGGCTCCTTTCGGGTGCGCGGTGAGTCTCCGCGTTGAATCAGTTTAACGGCTGGCAGGCGGCCAGCAAGCCGCGCCTGCGTTTCACCGTTGAGGCTCCAGTATCGCCCATGCAGGTGGAGGCGGGGATAAGTGCCGGGCCGAAGCTGTAAACGGGGTTTCCCGCCGCTTATGCGCCCTTGGCGCGCAATGAAGGGCAGGCGCAATGCCGGTTGACTTGCCAAAAGGGGCACAACAAACTCCGCCGCCCGTGGCAGTATCGGGGTTATGAGTCGGGGTAAGGGCATGGTGGACGGGCAAAGCGGCGCGCTGGAAACGGCGCGGGGCGGTATATCCGGGAGAACCGGGGAGAGTGGCCGCATGGAAGGCGGGCAGAGACCGGAAGAACCTCAAAAGGCGGGCAGCGGCGGCCGCCGGGCGCATGTGATCGTGCTCGGCAATGAAAAGGGCGGCTCGGGCAAGACGACGAGCGCCATGCATGTCATCGCCGTTCTGCTTCAAGAAGGTTTCCGCGTCGCCTCCATGGATCTCGACAGCCGTCAGCGCTCCTTGACCCGCTATGTGGAAAACCGCGCGGCCTGGTCGCAGTCGAACGGCGTGCGCCTTGCCATGCCGGATCATCAGGTGATCGAGCTTTCCGATAAGGAGACGGTCGCCGAGCGCCAGGAAGATGAGCGCGAGCGTTTTCAGGCCGGCCTTGCCCGCGCCTCCGCCGCGCATGATTTCGTGGTGATCGATTGTCCGGGGTCGGACTCTTTTCTCTCCCGGCTCGGCCATGCGGTTGCCGACACGCTGATCACGCCGATGAATGACAGTTTCGTCGATTTCGATCTGCTGGCCCGCGTCGATCCGCAAACCTATGAGATCAAGGGGCCCAGCGTTTATTCGGAAATGGTCTGGGAAAGCCGCAAGCGCCGCGCCATGGCCGATGGCGGCAGCATCGATTGGGTGGTGATGCGCAACCGGCTGTCCATGCTGGACGCCAAGAACAAGCGCCGCCTTGAAGGCGTGCTCGAAGCACTGGCGGACCGGATCGGCTTCCGCCTCGCGCCCGGTTTCGGGGAACGGGTGATCTTCCGTGAGATGTTTCCCTCGGGCCTTACCTTGCTCGACTTGAAAGAGGGCGGCGCCTGGTCCATGTCGCATGTGGCGGCGCGGGCCGAAGTGCGCCAGCTTATCGAGACGCTGGACCTGCCTCTGGCCGAAATGGCGGGAGAAGGCTAGCAGGCCCTGAAAGAAGAGGCACCGGGCCGCCATGATGCGAAAGGACACTGGATGATCTGGTTCGTTCTGGGCGGGGTGTTGCTGGCGGGGGTGCTTTGGCTGCTTTACCGCGTGGCCTATGCCGATAGCGCGCGGGTCGTCAGCCGGGCGCGCACGCTTGGCGCGGCTGCGGCCATTATCGTCGGGCTCGGCCTTGCGCTGACCGGCCGGATCGGCCTGGCTGTCGTGCTGTTCGGCGCGGCGGCGGGGCTTTTGGGGTTCGGCGGTTTCGGGCCCTTCGGCCAGCTCGGAGGCAATGCCTCCGGCGGGGCTGCAGGCGGGGCGGGCGGCAGGCCTCCGCGGCAGGGGCAGATGAGCCGGGCGGAGGCGCTGGAGGTGCTAGGCCTTCAAGAAGGCGCTTCGGCAGAAGAGATCAAACAGGCGCACCGCAAATTGCTCGGCAAGGTCCATCCCGACAGGGAAGGGACGACCTATCTCGCCTCGAAAATCAACGAGGCGAAAGACGTGCTTCTCAAGAAATAGGCTTAGGCTCAGCCGTTATTGGGCGCGCGGCGGGCGGAGGCGGCCGACCAGCCGGATGGCGGCAGTGCGATGCAGCTGATGTTCACGCGGGCAAGTTGGCCGCAGGCGTTGCGCGCGGTCAGCTCATCAAAGCCGCCGAAGCGCGAGCGGTAAAGCGTGGTATCGCCCGTCATCACCGGCACCGTTACCGGCACGGCGTTGGAAAGCTCGCCGGGCGCGGCTTGCATGGCCTCGCGGATACGGTCCACGGCCTGCGCCGGGTCACGGTAAGCCCCGATCTGGATGACCCAGCTTTCCGGCGGGAAGAGCGAGCCGACAAGCGAGGGCTGCTGCTTGGGCGGCGGCGGCAGGGCGACATTGCGTGTGCTGCCTGTGCGCGTGCTCCCTGCGGCGCCATGGGCGTTGCCCGTATGCGCATGGGCGGCAGGGGCGATCAGATTGCCGACTTTTTCAAGCGGCTCGGCCGCCTCGCGCAGGGCCGCTTTGGCGATGCGTGCGGCGGAGTTCTGTGGTTGCGGCTGAACGGCCGGCTCGCTCAGTGAGGCGCGGCGCAGCGGCAATTCTTCTTCGGCTGGCGGCTCGAGCGGCAGGAATTCGGTGTTGGCCCGCTGCGCGCTGCGGGCAGAAGCGCCGCCCGGCAGGTCGAGCGAGGCCATCAAGGCCGGATCGGACGTGTCGGGCAAATTGGCGGCGAAGGTCACCGGCGGCTTTTCGATCGGCAGCGGCGCCTTCACCATCAAGGTGCCCGGATTGCCCGGCTGCACCCGGTTCCAGGCATCATCGAGAATCTTCACCATGTGGTTGTCGCGGCTGCGCGCCTTGCGCCCGCCCATGACGACACCGATCAGATATTTGCCGTCCCGCTCGACGGCGGCGGTCAGGTTGAAGCCGGAAGCGCGGGTATAGCCCGTCTTGATGCCGACCGTGCCGCCATATTTGCCCAGCAGATTGTTGTGGTTGGAATAGGTCCGCCCGCGCCAGGAAAAGCGCTCGGTCTGGAAATAATCATAATACTCGGGAAAATCCTCGCGGATTCGCTGGCCGAGTTTGGCCATGTCGCGGGCCGTGGTTTTCTGGCGCGTATTGGGCAGGCCCGAGGCGTTCATGAAACGGGTGCGGCGCATGCCGAGCTCGCGCGCCTTTGCCGTCATTTTCCGGGCAAAGGCGCTTTCGGTGCCGCCGATATGCTCGGCCACCACGGTTGCCACGTCATTGGCGGATTTCGTCACCAGCGCCTTGATGGCGTCATCGACGCGAATGTACTGGCCCGCTTTCAACCCCAGCTTGGAGGGGGCCTGGCCCTGGGCGCGGCGCGACACTTTCATGCGCGTGTCGAGCGACAGGCGCCCGGCTTCCAGCTCCTCGAACACCATATAAAGGGTCATGATTTTGGTCAGGGAGGCAGGGTAACGGGCATTATCCGCGTTCCGGGAGAACACGACTTTCCCCGTGTAGCCATCGATGACGATGGCCGCATATTTACTATTGGCGTGCGCGGCAGGCGCGAAGAACAGGCTCAGCGCCAGAATGGCTGCGCTGACAATCCCCCAAAAAGACACCCTAGACGCACCGATTCGCGCTTTCCCCCACATGGAAACCCGCTCAGTTACAAAAACCCCTGATCCCTGCATCACAGTACTGTCAGTTTGTGTAAAATCCAAGATGCCGCAGGAAAAATCCTGCAATTTCTGCACCGTTTTCAGGGATCCACATTAGGGGAGGCGTAATTACCCCTTCGTTAAGGTAAAAATTTGTCTTTAACTTTATTTGCAATCTGGGCACGCGCGGCGCGAAATCGGCCTCGAACGCGGGCAAGCCGGGCGGGCTGCTTGTCCGGACCGGGCGGTTCATGGCAGGCTTGCTGCGTGAATTCGCAGGATTTGCGCGGCTTTCGGAGAGGCGCACCTTGAATGCGGCTCTTTCATTAGTTTGAATTTTTCCTATGTAATATGAGCACGGGGAATTCCGTTTCGGTGATTTTACGGGAAGTTATGCGGGAACGACACGCTAAGATGTTGATTAAGCTGGATATTTCTGAAATGTCGGAGCGTTCGGCGGGGCTCGCCACCGGCGGGCAGGCGCCGCATGGCATGGCTCTTCAACCTGTTTTCCCGTCTTTTTCGCCTTGGCGCCTTTCGGAAGACGGCGACGAGGATATCGGCGGGCAGGGCGGCACGGGGACGGGCGTCATAACCAAGACGAAGCCCAAGACCCAGAAGCCGTCCATGTACAAGGTGCTGCTGCTCAACGACGATTACACGCCCATGGAGTTTGTCGTTCATATTTTGGAGCGGTTTTTCAACAAGGGCCCGGAAGAGGCCGCGCAGATCATGCTGCATGTGCATCAGCACGGGGTCGGCATCTGCGGTGTCTACACATATGAAGTCGCCGAAACCAAAGTGACTCAAGTCGTGGATTTTTCACGCCAACATCAACACCCGTTACAGTGTACGATGGAACGGGATTAGCGCTGCCGAGACAAAAGGTTGAGGAGAGAGGGACGCGCTTTCAAACGGTAACATTCAGATAGCAGGAACAAACACGTGCCATCATTGTCCCGTAGTCTCGAAGAAGGTCTTCACAGAGCGTTGGCTTTGGCTAATGAGCGAAAGCACGAATACGCCACGCTTGAACACCTGTTGCTGGCCTTGATCGACGATCGGGACTCGGCAGCGGTCATGCGCGCCTGCAATGTCGATCTGGAACATTTGCGCCAGCAGCTTGTCCAATATGTGGACAACGAATTGCAGAGCCTCATCATCGACGATGGCGAGGAAGCCAAGCCGACGGCAGGCTTCCAGCGCGTCATTCAGCGCGCCGTCATTCACGTTCAATCCTCCGGCCGCGAAGAAGTGACGGGCGCCAATGTGCTGGTCGCCATGTTCGCCGAGCGCGAGAGCCATGCCGCTTACTTCCTGCAAGAGCAGGATATGACGCGCTATGACGCGGTGAACTATATCAGCCACGGCATCGCCAAGCGCGCCGATATGAACGAGGCCCGCCCCGTGCGCGGCGTCGAGGAAGAGGCTGTGACGGAAGAAGGCGGCGCGAAAGGCACGACGGAAGCGCTGGAAGCTTATTGCGTCAATCTCAACGAGAAAGCGTCGAAGGGCAAGATCGACCCCTTGATCGGGCGCGACAAGGAAGTCGAACGCACAATCCAGATTCTCTGCCGCCGCCAGAAGAACAACCCGCTTTTCGTCGGCGATCCCGGCGTCGGCAAGACGGCGATTGCCGAAGGCCTTGCCCGCAAGATCGTCAATGGCGAGGTGCCGGAAGTTCTCAAAGACGCCACGATCTTCTCCCTCGATATGGGCACGCTGCTGGCCGGTACGCGCTATCGCGGCGATTTCGAAGAGCGCATCAAGGCGGTCATCAAGGAACTTGAGGATTATCCGGGCGCGGTGATGTTCATCGACGAGATTCACACCGTCATCGGCGCTGGCGCGACGAGCGGCGGGGCGATGGATGCCTCCAACCTGCTCAAGCCCGCGCTTGCCAGCGGCACGCTGCGCTGCATCGGCTCGACCACTTATAAGGAATACCGTCAGCACTTCGAAAAGGACCGTGCGCTGGTGCGCCGCTTCCAGAAGATCGACGTGACCGAGCCGTCGGTGCCCGACACGATCAAGATTCTCAAAGGCCTCAAGCCCTATTTCGAGGAGTTCCACGGGCTGCGCTACACCAATGAAGCGGTGAAGTCGGCGGTGGAGCTGTCGTCGAAATATATGGCGGACCGCAAATTGCCGGACAAAGCCATCGATGTGATCGACGAGGCGGGCGCGCGGCAGATGATCCTGCCGGAATCGCGGCGCAAGAAAACCATCGGTGTGAAGGAGATCGAGGAAGTCATCGCCACGATGGCGCGCATTCCGCCGAAATCCGTTTCCAAGAGCGACACGGAAAAGCTGCGCGATCTGGGCAACGAGCTCAAGCGCGTGGTCTTCGGCCAGAACGAAGCGATCGATGCGCTTGCCTCCGCGATCAAACTGTCGCGGGCGGGCCTGCGCGAGCCGGAAAAGCCGATCGGGTCCTATCTCTTCTCCGGTCCGACCGGCGTCGGCAAGACCGAGGTTGCCCGTCAGCTCGCCAGCATCATGGGCGTCGAGCTCTTACGTTTCGACATGTCCGAATATATGGAGCGGCACACGGTGTCGCGTCTCATCGGCGCGCCGCCCGGCTATGTCGGCTTCGACCAGGGCGGACTTCTGACCGACGGTGTCGACCAGCATCCGCACTGCGTGCTCTTGCTCGACGAGATCGAGAAGGCGCATCCGGATCTCTTCAACATCCTCTTGCAGGTGATGGATCACGGCAAGCTGACCGACCATAACGGCAAGCAGATCGACTTCCGCAATGTGGTGCTGATCATGACCACCAATGCGGGCGCCAGCGATATGGCGAAAGAGCCGATCGGTTTCGGCCGCACCAAGCGGGAAGGGGAAGACGAGGAAGCGGTGAAGAAGCTCTTCACGCCCGAATTCCGCAACCGCCTCGATGCGGTAATCCCCTTCGGCAATCTGCCCGAAGAGGTCATTGCCCGCGTGGTCGAGAAATTCGTCATGCAGCTCGAAGCGCAGCTTGCCGACCGTCACATCACCATCGAGCTGACGCCGGAGGCGACGCAATGGCTTGTCGGTCATGGCTATGACCAGCAGATGGGCGCGCGGCCCATGTCCCGCGTCATTCAGGAGCACATCAAGAAGCCGCTCGCCGATGAAGTGCTCTTCGGTGAGTTGAAGCATGGCGGCGTGGTGCGCGTCATCGTCAAGAACGATGCGCTCAGCTTCGAATTCGAGCCGGCCCCGCCGCCTAAAAAACGTTCGCAGAAGAACGGCAAGGGCTCGGGTCCGAAAAAGCCGGGCGGCGACGGCGGCAATTCGCCGGGCGGCGGGTCTTCCGTCCCCAAAGTGCCGCTCATGGTCGAATAAACGAAAGGCCGCCCCGGTGAGGGCGGCCTTTTCTTTTCAGCAGATGGGCTGCTTATTTCGGCTCGATGGCCTTGATGCACATATAGCCCCGGCTGCCGGCTTTGTATTCTTCCAGCGCCGCGCCTTCGAGTTTTGCCGGAACGGATTTTGCGATTTCCGCCTCGCAGGCTTCCTTCGTTTCAAATGTGCCTGCATCCGTAATGACATATACATCCGGCCCGGCGAGCAGGTGCAAGGTAACGGCGACGATCGCCCACATGTCTCATCCCCCTCTTTGACAAAAGACGCTGCATGGACTTTTCCAGGCCAAATTGACAACACGCAATTGTGATGAATTGGCCCCGCCGCCACGTTATTTTATCTGCCGGGGAATTGGCCTGACCGCTTGCAGGGGCGAGCGTGGATGCTGTTAAGTGATGCCACCTGAAGGCGGGCATAGAACCGCCGCGACAATGAAGGAGAACAGGGATGCTGGGTTACTTGATGATCGGGACGAACGACCTGGATAAAGCGGTGGCTTTCTACGAGCAGCTTGTGCCGCTGGTGGGCGCCAAACAGGCCGCGACGGATCCGGGCCGTTTCGTAATGTGGGGCAATGGCAATGGCGCGATGCTGGCTGTGACGAAGCCGCATGACGGCAGCCCCGCCACGGTCGGCAACGGCGTGATGCCGGCCATCGCCGCGCCGTCACGCGAAGTGGTGGACCAGTTCCACGCTAAAGCGCTGGAGCTTGGCGCGACGAATGAAGGCGATCCCGGCCCGCGCACGGATAATTTCTATGGCGGTTATTTCCGCGATCTCGACGGCAACAAGCTGGTGGTGTTCCATCTCGGCTAAGCCATGAGGCGGGAAGCTGAAAAGAAAGGCGGGTCCCTTACCGGGTCCCGCCTTTTTTTGGTGCCTGGAAAACGCGCTTATTGCGGCGTGAGTTTATAGAGCGCCGCTTCGATGTCGGAGGTGAAATAGACCGACCCGTCCTTGGCAACGGCAACGCCGGTCGGCACGTTGAGCGGCAGGACATCGCCTTCAAAGCCGAAGCCGATAGGCAGGTCTTCGGCGATGACGGTTTTCTGAGATGTGGACAGGTCGATGCGGGCGATCCGGCGCGCGCCGACTTCGGCGACATAGAGATTGCCTGCCGTATCGATGTCGAACCCTTCCGGCCCTTCGAGCCCTTCTGCCACGGGGGTCAATGTGCCGGTTTCAAGATCGAGCGTGGAGATGCGTCCGGCAAGCTGCTCGCTCAGGTAGATCCGCCCATCGGGGCCTTGCATGAGATTGGCGGGGCCTTTGAGGCCGGTGACGAAATCCGTGCGGTTTTTCCAATCATCCGCCGCGACTTTCACCAGCGCGCCGCGGCCATATTCGGCAACGAGAAGGCTGCCATCCGCGAGGGGCAGGGCGTCGGTCGGCGCATTGAAACCGTGATGGGGACCGGGTAGCTCCGCCGCGCCGATCTCGAATGCCTGCACGGCGCCGGCCGACCAGCCGGCAACCGCTATGCGCCCGTGCGCCGCGGCAACGGAAATCGGATAATCGATATTGGAACCGAAGACGCGGCCCACTTCGCTGACGCTGCCATCGGCAATGTCGACCTTGCGCAGCGCGAAAACGTCGCCGACATAAAGCACTTCGCGGCCGTCTTCCTCCACAAGCGCAAGATCGGCGGCGACGGCCAGCTTACCTTTGACGAGCGGGGTGCTTTCCCCCGTTTCGGTGTCGATTTCGATGATGGCATTATCCGCCATATTGGTGATGAAGAGCCGGTTGTCCGCCGTGATCGCCAGATTGTCGATGGCGGCATCGACATCGGCGACTTTCACGCGGGCGCCATCGTCGATATCGACTTTATAGACCGCGCCTTCCGCCGTATCGACGGCCCAGAGATTGCCTCTGGAATCGAAATTAACGGCAGCGGGTGTCTTAAAGCCCGTTGCCACGGTTTCGAGCGTGGCTTCATCCACATCGACGCGGACGATCTCGCCCTTGAACCATAGCGGGCCGTAAAGTTTGCCGTCCGGGCCGAAATCGAAGCCGTTGAGGCCGCCCATGCCTTCCATGATCTTGCGCGGCGGAGCGACGCCTTGCGGGTCGAGCTCATAAAGCGCATCGCCGAGAAAGACCTGCGTTGCAAAGAGCCGGCCTTCCATGTTCCAGGCGGTGGAGTTGAGCCCCGGCAGGTCTTCGGCAAGGGTGCGCAGTTCGCCGTCTTTGGTGCGCAGATAATATTTGCCGTCGAGAAACGCGGTCCAGCCGAGTGCACCGTCCGGGCCTTCTTCCAGATCGTCGGCCATGCCGGTGGGCGGGGCTTCATAGATGCTGACGGTGCCCGTCTCCTTGTCGATCTCGTAGATCGCGCGGCCGAGCACACTGCCCGCAAGCAATTTGCCGTCGGAGGTTTCGGTGATGCCGTGAATGCCGTGGAAGGCGGAACCCGGCACGACATTTTCAAGTTTATAAGAGGCGGGCGCGGCGCTTTCTTCTTGCGCGGCAGGAGCCTGCATTTCCTCCGGCGCAGTATCTTCCGCCGCTTTTTGGTCGTCGCAGGCTGCCAGAGCGAGCGCGGCGGCAAAGCCTGCCGCGATCTTCAGATTGTTCTTCTTGTCCATTCTCTCCCCCTTTGATGCCGAAGCCGGCGGCGTTCAGTTCAGCGCGGCTTTGATTTTTTCCGCCTGCGCTTTCAGCTCGTCCATATCCGCCATCTCGCGGGCATGGAGTTTCAGGTCGATGCCGTTCCAGCGCGGAATGATATGGGTGTGGATGTGAAAGACGGTCTGACCGGCCTCGGCCCCGTTCAGCTGCGCGATCATGATGCCCGGCGCGTCCATGGCTTTTTTCACGGCGGGCGCGAGTTTTTTCACCGTGCGCGCCATGGCGGCGGCATAGTCGGCGTCGAGATCGAAAAGGTTTTCGGCGGGAAATTTCGGAATGACAAGGCAGTGCCCCGGCGCCTGCGGCATGACATCCATGAAGGCATAGGTCATCTCGTCATCGTAAAGCGCGATGGAGGGCATTTCCCCGCGAAGGATTTTCGCGAAGACATTGCTGTCATCATAGGCCATCGGGTTTCTCCCTTGTTCTGGCGTCAGATTAGATTTCTTCGTTTCCCGTATCGTGCCTGAAGGGGGAGTGCGCGCCAAGCATCTCGATATCCTGATCGATATAGGCGCGCTCGCGCTCCAGATAATCGCCCACCGCCTCGCGCAGGCCCGGATTGGCGATGTAATGGGCGGAATAGGTATGTTCGGGCAGATAGCCGCGCGCCAGCTTATGCGCGCCCTGCGCCCCGGCTTCGACCTTTTTGAGGCCCCGCGAGATTGCAAAATCGATGGCCTGATAGTAGCAGCATTCGAAATGCAGGAAGGGATGATCCTCGATGCAGCCCCAATTGCGCCCGAAGAGCGTCTCCGAGCCGATGAAGTTCAAGGCCCCGGCAATATAGCGCCCCTCGCGCTTTGCCATGATGAGCAGCGTGTCGTCGGCCATGGTCTCGTTGATCAGGCTGAAAAACTCGCGGGTGAGGTAGGGCGTGCCCCATTTGCGCGCGCCGGTGTCCATGTAGAACATGAAGAACGCGTCCCAGTGATCTTCGGTGAGTTCCGCGCCCGTCACCCATTCGATTTCGATATCGTTTTCCAAAGCGCGTGCGCGCTCCTTTTTCAGGTTCTTGCGTTTGCGCGAGGCAAGATCGGCGAGGAAATCGTCGAAGGCCGCGTAATCCCTGTTCGTCCAGTGGAACTGTTGATCGGTGCGCTGCAGAAGACCGATCTTGCCAAGCTCGTCCCATTGCTCTTTGGGGAGAAAAGTAAAGTGGATGGAAGAGGCCTCGAGCTGGCGGCAGACTTCCATGGCGCCTGCCAGAAGCTCTTTTTCGATATGGGCGCGCGCCGGGCCGGGGCGGGCAAGAAGCCGCCTGCCGCTGGCGGGCGTAAAGGGCACCGAGACCTGGAGCTTCGGATAATAGCGCCCGCCCGCGCGCTCAAAAGCATCGGCCCAGCCGTAATCGAAGACATATTCGCCCCGGCTATGGTTCTTCAGATACATGGGCAGGCAGCCTGCCAGCCTGCCGCCCGGCTCCTCGATCACGAGATGATAGGGCGCCCAGCCGGTTGAGCGGGTGGCCGAGCCGCTTTCTTCCAGCGCTTTCAAAAAGGCATGGGAGATAAAGGGATTGCGCGGCTCGCCCGGTGGGTTGGCGCAGGCATCCCATTCTTCCGCTTTCACCTCGCCGATGGCGTGTACAACGCGGATCACGACTTGTTCTTCATCGCCCATAAGGTCCTCCGGGGGGTCCTCCGGCAAAGGAGTCTAGCGCTGCCGCGCGGCAAGGCAAATGACGGGCGGGGGCGTTCACGCGATTTCGAAGATGGCGTCGATTTCAACGGCGACATTGAAGGGCAGGTTCGCCGCGCTCACCGCCGTGCGCGCATGGCGGCCCGCCTCGCCGAGCACCGCGACCATGAGGTCCGAGGCGCCGTTGATCACGGCGGGCTGCTGGTCGAAATCCGGGGTGGAATTGACGAAGCCGCTGAGTTTGACGCAGCGGCGAAGGCGCGCAAGATCGCCCCCGCAGGCCGCTTTGGCTTGGGCCAGAATATTGATGGCGCAGAGCCGGGCCGCTTCCTGACCCTCTTCCAGGCTGAAGGCGTCTCCGACCTTGCCTTGAAACTTCAGCCCCTCGGGGGAAAGCGGCACCTGACCGGAAATGAAGAGCTGCTGGCCGCTGATCACATAGGGCACATAATTGCCCGCCGCGCCCGACGGCGCAGGCAGTGCGATACCAAGATTGCTCAAGCGTTTTTCGATTTCGTCTGACGTTGCCGGTCCTGCCATGATCTTTCCCGATAGTGTTTGCCCTTATCTGGGGCTTTTTTCATTGCGTTAAAGGCTGCCTCTGTGCTCGCTTCAACCTACACCGTAATTCTCATTCGCAACAGTTCCGGAGCATCATGGAGCCCATTTATCAAAGCCCGCTCACCGATGGATTTTTTCTTCCCGCCGAATGGGAACCGCATGAGCGCACCTGGGTCGAGTGGCCGGCCCGCGCGGATGTCTGGGGTGAAAGCCTGCCGCAGGCCCATGCCGCTTATGCAGGGCTCGTGCGGGCCGTTGCCGAGTTCGAGCCCGTGAGCCTCATCGTGCGGCCAGAAGATGAGGCCACCGCGCGTTTTGCCTGCGGGCGCGACAGCGCGGTCGAATTGCATGTCATGGCGCAGGACGATGGGCGCATCCGCGATAACGGGCCGATGTTCGTGATCGACGGGATGGGCGGTGTTGCCGGTATCGACTGGCAATATGACGGGCTGGGCGGGCATTTCCGCCATATCGACAATGACCGGCGTCTGGCGGGCAAGCTGCTCGATGAGATCGGTCTGAAACGCTATGAAGGCGAGCTTGTGCTGGAAGGCGGCGCGGTTTGCGCGGATGGGTCGGGCACGTTGATCGCGACGGAGGCGGTGCTGCTCGACAGCAACCGCAACCGCGAACATTCGCACCGCGAAATCGAAGAAGCGCTGGCCATGTTCTGCGGTGCCCGGCGTATCATCTGGTTGGGCGGCGGCATGGCGCAGGATGAAGCGGGCGGTCATGTGGACCAGGTTGCCGCGTTCACCGGCCCGGCCCGTGTTGCGGTTGCATGCGGAAGTGAGGCGGACCCGGTCCAAGCCGAAGTGCTGGCCGATGCGCGCGCCCAGCTTTCAGCGGCAAAGGATGCGCGGGGCAGGGCACTGGAGATCGTCGATGTGCCGCTCACCCGCGATCTTTTTGCCGGAACGGAAGGGCGCGGCGCGCAGTTTTCTTATGTCGGGTTCTATCCGGTAAATGGCGGGCTGCTGGTGCCCGCATATGGCGATGCGCATGATGCGCGGGCGCGCGATATTCTAGCGGAGCTATTTCCGGGCCGCAAAGCCGTCAGTGTTCCGGCGGGCGATCTCGCCTGGGCAGGCCGCTCCTTGCACGCGGCGGTGCTGGCGCAGCCTGCAGCTTTGGCAGACGGATAAAAGGGTGGATGGATAAGGCCAGGCTTATGCGCTGGCCTTTTTCCGTGATGCAGCGCGGGTCCGCGTGACAGCGTTTTTGCGGCGGGCGGGCGTTTTCTTGCGCGCGCGGCTCTTGTCCCGGTACATTGCCCGGTCGGCAAGCTCCAGCAGTTCCATCGCCGTGGAATCCTTGTCGTAACTTGCCATACCGATGCTGGCATGCACCTCGATCGCCTGGCCTTCCCAGGGCACGATGAGCCCGTTGAGCTTTTCGTTCAGCTCGCGCGCGCGCTCTCTTGCGCGGGCATGTTCGCCGCGTACGTAAAGCAGCGCGAATTCATCGCCGCCAAGCCGCGCCGCATAATCGGTGGTGCGGATATTCCGGCGCAGGAACTGGCCGATCTTGCGCAGCACCGCATCGCCAGCCGCGTGGCCATAGGTGTCGTTGATGAGTTTGAAGTCGTCGAGATCGATAAAAGCCAGGACGCCCGTCTCATTATGCCGCGTGGCGCTGGCAAGGTTGCGGTAGAGTATGTCCTGGAAGCCGCGCCGGTTCAAAAGGCCGGTCAGCTCATCCGTGACGGTGAGCGATTCCAGCAGTTTGACGCGGGCCGATAGCTCGCTGATGCGCTGCTCGGCCTCGGAGGCATAATCCAGCGCCCGGCGGATCACTTCTTCGGGCGTCTCCGCGCGCCCGGCATCGCGCAGCAATGCGCAGCGCATCCGCATTTCCAGCGTATCGATCACCGGGTGAATGCTTTGCCCGGTTGCGGGAGCCGCTCGTTTTGTATCGAGCGTGGTTGTCTTATCTGCCTTGGCGAGCCCCATCGTTTTCTCCTGGCATTGCCCTTTGTCATCCCCGCCAATGCCAGCGCAAGCCATGTGCCAAATGCGAATCCCCATAAATCCAAGGGTTTAGAAGCTCTTCTTTATGTGGAAATAGGCAAAAAGTTCCCCCTTTGCTGCCGGTGGGCAAGGTTGGCAGGGCAAAATGCCTCACGGCGTGACGGGGTTCGGCGGCTCTTTTCCGGCGAAAAAGGCGTCGAGATTGTCGAGGGCGCAAAAGCCCATGGCATTGCGTGTCTCGCGCGTCGCGCTGCCCAGATGTGGCAGAAGAAACGTGTTGGAAAGGCCGCGATAGCCGGGGTGAATGTCGGGCTCGCCCGCATAAACGTCGAGCCCGGCGGCGGCCACTTTGCCGCTTTTTAAGGCCGCGATCAGCGCCTCGTCCTCGACAATGTCGCCGCGTGCGCTGTTCACGACAATCGCGCCCTCGGGCAGAAGGGCGAGCGTGCGGGCATTGACGAGGCCGCGTGTCTGCGGGGTGGAGGCGCAATTGACGGAAAGAATGTCCGATTGGGCGAATAGCGCCTCCGGGCTTTCATGGTAATGCGCGCCTTGCTCCCCGGCTTCGGAAAGGCGGGTGCGGTTGTGGTAATGGATCTCCATACCGAAGGCGCGCGCCCGTGCGGCCACGGCCTGGCCGATGCGGCCCATGCCGAGTATCCCGAGCCTTTTGCCCGTCACATCCGTGCCGAGCGGGCCGCTCGGCGCCCAGTTCTGCCATGTCTTTTGGCGGATCATCGCTTCGCCCCAGCCTGCGCCGCGCGCTGCGCCTAAAATGAGGAGGAGCGTGATATCGGCGGTGGCATGGGTGAGCACGCCCGGCGTGTTCGTCACGGTAATGCCGCGCTGTGCCGCTGCAGCGACGTCGATATGGTCATAGCCGACCGAGAAGGTGGCGATGATGCGCACGCTTTCGGGCAGGGCGTTTATCGCGGCGGCATCGAGCTTGTCCGTCACCGTCGCCAGGACCGCGTCCATATCCTTAGCGCGGGCGGCAAGCTCCCCGGCGCTGAAAAGCCGGTCCTCTTCATTCAAAAGCGGGGCGTAATCCCGTTTCAGCCGCGCTTCCACATCGGCGGGCAATTTGCGGGTGACGAGGACGCGCGGCAAGGACATGCAAGCAGGCTTTCTTTCTGGCATAATTCGGCGGTTCGGACAGGCCAATGACAAGATCGGCAAAAACCCGCCGCTTCGCAAGGCTGCTTAAGGGAGAGCCCCTTACGGGAGAGCTCCTTACGGGAGAGGATGTAAGATGAGATTGTTTGGACGGCATTTGCGGCAAGCGGCTCTGGCTTCGTGTGCTGCATCGGTCATGCTGGCTTCCACAGCCCTGGCAGGGGAGTTTCAACCGCACCGGGCCGTTTATGAGCTTAAGCTCGACAGTTCCCAAATGTCGGCGGACATTGCCGACCTTTCCGGGCGCATGGTGCTGGAATGGACGGGCAATGCCTGCACCGGCTACAAGCTCGCCCAGCGTCTCGTCATGCGTGTCGCGACGATGGACGACATTCAAGTGGTGCGCGATCTGCGTTTCAGAAGCTCTGAGGCGGCGGATGGGCAGAATTTCGAATTCGACTTTCAGCGTTTCATGAACGGTGAGGAAATCGAACGCATCAAGGGCCATGCCTCGAAAGAGGGGACGCCTGCGGTGCATTTCGAGGAGCCGAATGCGCCGGATCTGGCGCTTGCGCCGGAAACCGTTTTCCCGAGCGCCTTTTCCCTTGCCCTGGTGGAAACGGCGGAAGCGGGCGATACGACCTATAGCCGGCCGATCTATGAGGGAGCGGAGGTTGATACGGCCTTTCTCGCCTCGGCCTTTATCGGCAAGAGCCGGGGAGATGACGCGACGCTTGAAAGCGTGGAAATGAGTGAGGAAGCGGCGAAAGATATGGCGTCGCAGGAATGGTGGCGCGTTCAGCTTTCTTATCACCATCCCTCCCGCGTTGACGGCGTGCCGGAATACCAGGTGGCCTATCATCTTTACGCGAACGGGATTTCCAGCGCCTTGAAGATGGATTACATCGATTTCAAAGTGGATGCGGGGCTGAGCAGCCTCGACTATTTGCCGTCGGAGCCCTGCGAGCGCTGAGGCGCCTTGAAGCCACGCCCCATCGTGATGATGTCTTTGCCGAATTTTGTGCGCATTGCATCCATCGCGCGTTCAGCCGCTGCGCGCCGCGCCGCTGCGGGATCGAGCAGGTCCGGCGGGTCGGCAAGATCGCCATCGGTGAGCGTTGCAAAGCCGACGCCGAGCAGGCGGAAAGTGGTTTTGCCGTCGCATTCTTTCTTAAGCAGCGGCGAGGCGGTGCGGTACAGAACTTCGGCAAGCTGGCTCGGGTCGGACAGGCGCTGATTGCGGGTGCGGGTTTTAAAGTCTTTCGTCTTCAGTTTCAGCACCACGGTCTGTCCGGCAAGGCCGGCGGCTTTCATGCGTGCGGACAGTTTTTCACAAAGCGGCCAAAGACGTTTGTCGAGTTCGGCAAAAGAGGAAATGTCATTCGAGAAAGTCGTTTCGGATGAAATGCTTTTCGCTTCCCGCTCGGCGCTGACGATGCGCGCGTCCTGGCCATGGGCAAGACGGAAAAGCCGCCGCCCCATCACGCCGTAGCGGGCAAGGAGATCGTTCTCTTCGTAATTGCGCAGTTGCTTGATGCGGGTAATGCCGTCCCGCTCGAGCTTTGCCTGCAAGGCCTTGCCGACGCCCCAGATAAGCGAGACGGGTTTATCCGCGAGGAAGTCCAGCGCCTCGGCTTCACCGATGACCGAAAAGCCGCGCGGCTTGTCGAGGTCGGAGGCGATCTTGGCCAGAAACTTGTTGTAGCTGAGACCGACCGACACGGTGATGCCGATTTCCGCCTCGATGCGTTTGGCAAGCTTGGCCATGGAAACGGCGGGCGGGGCTTTGTGCAGGCGCTCGGTGCCGGTGAGATCGAGAAAGGCTTCGTCGATGGAAAGCGGTTCGACAAGCGGTGTCAGCTCGCGCATGAGCTGGCGCACTTCTTTGCCCGCCTTGGCGTATTTTTCCATGTTGGGGGTGAGGACCACTGCCTCCGGGCATTTGGCCAGGGCCTTGAACATGGGCATGGCGGAGCCGACGCCCTTCGTGCGGGCGATATAACAGGCGGTGCTGACGACGCCGCGCCTGCCGCCGCCGATGATCAGCGGCTTGTCCCGCAGCTCCGGATTGTCGCGCTTTTCGATCGCCGCATAAAAAGCGTCGCAATCGAGATGGGCGATGGAGAGGGAGAAAAGCTCCGGGTGGAAGACAAGCCGGGGCCGCCCGCAGGAGGCGCAGCGTTTCGCGCCCTCCGGCAGCACCGTGAAACAGTCCCGGCACAGCCCGGTTTCCATTCGGCTCCCTTGATGCTTTTTTGCGGCAAGCGCCTTAAAGCGCGGCAGCTTCCGCTTCGCTCCATAGCCAGGCCGCCCCGCGCACACCGCTGGAATCGCCATGCAGATTGGGCTTGAGGCGCGTTGCTACCTGATCGGAGAAAATATACCGCGCCCAGCGGGCGGGCACAGCCTCATAAAGGAAGGTGAGGTTGGAAAGCCCGCCGCCGAGCACGATGACTTCCGGATCGAAAATATTGATCACCCCGGCCAGCGCGCGGGCGAGCCTATCGGCATAGCGCGCCAGCGTGGCTTCGGCTGCCGGATCGCCTGAAGCGGCGCGCGATGCCAGCTCATGGGGTTCCGCCTTCTCCCCGGTGAGGCGGAAATGGTCTTCCGCAAGGCCGGGGCCCGAAAGCCAGGTTTCGATGCAGCCTTGCCGCCCGCAATAACAGCCGGGACCGGGCAATTCTGCCTCCTGCGGCGCAGGCAGGGGATTGTGGCCCCATTCACCGGCAATGGCATTGGGGCCATTGATGAGGCGGCCTTCATAGACGAGGCCGCCGCCCACACCGGTGCCCAGAATGACGCCGAAGAGGGAGCGGGCACCTGCGCCCGCGCCATCGGCGGCTTCCGACAGGGCAAAGCAGTCGGCATCATTGGCAAGGCGCACGGGCTGGCCGAGGCTTGCTTCAAGGTCGGTCTGCAAGGGCTTGCCGATCAACCAGGTGGAGTTGGCGTTTTTGATGAGGCCCGTGGCGGGCGAGGGCGCGCCGGGCATGCCGATGCCGATCGTGGCTTTGCCGCCGGCTTGTTTCTTCAGCGCGGCGCAGAGCGCGGCAACGGCCTCCAGCGTGGCAGGATAATCCCCGCGCGGTGTCTCACGCCGCTCGCGGGCCAGCACCCGGCCATCCGGGGCAAGCAGAATGCCTTCGATTTTCGTGCCGCCAAGATCGATGCCGATGCGCATGGGGCGTGCCGTTTAAAAGCCGGTTTCGTCCAGCCGGGAATGGATGAAATCGCCTGCCAGTTGCCATTTTGTCGTGTGGAAATGGCTGTCGGCGCAAGGCGGGAGCAGTTTGGCGAGGCGCTCATCGGCGATGAAATGAATGCGCTGGCTTTCCTCATGCGCCTTGGCGACGGCCGAGATGTTATGCGGGATATCATCGAGGAAGAAGACCGGCGCGCGGCCCGCCGCCTCGGCCAGATAGCGCACCGCGCCGCCTTTCAGGCCCGTATTGGCGATGACCGGATAATCGAGCCCTTGGCCCGCCAGGCAGGCGGCGCGCGCCGCGCGCTGATCCTGCGGCACATTGGTGAGCACCACGATCTGCGCGCGTTTGGAAAGGGCGGCGAGGGTTTCGGCGGCATCCGGCACCGCTTTCAGCGAGGCGGTTTCGGAGGCAAAGAAGCCGCCGAGGATATCCGGCATCCGGGAAGCGGGAATGCGCTCATTCGTGCCGATGCGGCGCACATTGCCGGTGAGCGCGAAGCTCTGCAGATCGAGCCAGAGGCCCTGGCGCTCCAGATAGATTTCGAGCCCTTGCACGAATTGCAAAAGCACTTCATCGGCATCGGAAATGATGAGGGGGCGTCCGGGGGCAAGGTCCAGCGCGTCGATCTGGGCCCGCACCGCTGCATCCAGGGCGAGGAAGTCTGGTTCAGGAGCTTTCATGGGAGGTTTTATCGCCCGGGCGGGGCCTCAAGTCCAGTGAGGCAGGTCGCCGCCGGGCAGGGCCTGGCGGGCCTCGCCCGGTGTTTCGGGAGGCAGGCCCGCCTCTTCGCAAAATGCAAGGAGGCGCTTGTCGTCCATCATCAAAAAGTCGATGACGCCGGCCAGGATATGGGGGCTGGAGGCATTGGCCCTTAAAGTCTTAATATCGACGCCGGTCGCCTCCAGGAAAGCAGTGAGTTCACTTTCATTTTCCGCGATAAAGGCAAGGCCCTGCAGGGCGATGGTTTCGGCGGTATCTTTCTGCATTTACGGGCCCTTTTTCCTGCGAAAGACAATTTTAAGTATCCGGCGGGTTTCGGCAAAGAACTGCTTCTTCCAGTCTGTCTTTAAAGACTTAGTTAACGATATTGAGTTCAACTGTAACAAGCCAGCCGGAACCTAATCCGCCTGGCAACCGGATGTTTTTCCCAGGGGAGCTTCGAACGCAATGTCGAAAACGGTTCTTATCGTGGAAGACAACGAGCTCAATATGAAGCTGTTCCACGACCTGCTGGATGCCCACGGGTATACCACCTTGCAGACGCGGGACGGTATCGAAGCTCTGGAAATCGCCCGCGCCAATCATCCCGACCTCATTCTCATGGATATCCAGCTGCCGGAAGTGTCTGGGCTGGAAGTCACCAAGTGGTTGAAGGAAGACGATAATTTGCGCTCCATCCCGGTGGTTGCCGTGACGGCATTCGCCATGAAGGGCGACGAGGAAAAGATCCGTGAAGGGGGGTGCGAGGCCTATATCGCCAAGCCGATTTCGGTCACGCAATTTCTGGAAACCGTTCAGCGTTTTTTGGGGTAAGAGGTGACGGCCAGAGTTCTCATTGTCGACGACGTCCCGGCCAACCTAAAGCTACTCGACGCTAAGTTATCGGCTGAGTATTTCGAGGTGCTGCAGGCGGCTTCCGGACCGGAAGCATTGGAAGTTGCGCAGAAAGAGCTGCCCGACATCGTTCTGCTCGACGTCATGATGCCCGGTATGGACGGCTTTGAAGTCTGCCGTCGTCTGCGCGCCGACGCGCACACCAAGCATATTCCCGTGATCATGGTGACGGCGCTCGATCAACAAAGCGACCGCGTGCAGGGGCTGGAAGCCGGCGCCGACGATTTTCTCACCAAACCGGTGAACGACGTGGCGCTGTTCGCCCGCGTGAAAAGCCTGGTGCGGCTGAAAATGCTTATGGACGAGCTGCGCATGCGCGAGAGCACGGGCCAGCGCATCGGCCTTGTGGAACCGGGCGAGCCGGAGGGGCCGAGCTGCGAAATCAAAGGCCGCGTGCTGCTTCTCGACGACCGTGAAATTTCCTGCCGCCGCATCGCCGAAACGCTAGCGGAAGTGCATGATGTGGCCGTGCTCGGCGATCCGAACCGGCTTTTGTCCGTCGTGCAGGACAATCACTACGACCTCATCGTCATCAGCCTGTCGCTGCAGGAAGTGGACGGGTTGCGGCTCTGCTCGCAGCTCAAATCGCTCGATGCGACCCGTAATATTCCCGTGCTGGCACTCGTGGAAGAGGGGGACATGCCCCGCCTCGTGCGCGCGCTCGACATCGGCGTGAACGATTATCTGCTGCGTCCGCTGGACCGCAGCGAGCTTCTGGCCCGCTGCAAGACGCAGCTGCGCCACAAGCGCTATCAGGATCAGCTGCGCCAGACGGTGCAGGAAAGCCTCGAGGCGGCCATCACGGACCCGCTGACCGGGCTTTATAACCGCCGTTACATGACCCACCATCTGGGCACGCTGGTGGCGCAGCATAACGAGACCGGCAAACCCGTCTCGCTGCTTGTGCTCGATATCGACTATTTCAAGCCGGTCAACGACACGCACGGCCATGCGGTGGGCGATGATGTGCTGAAGGAATTTGCCCGGCGCATGCAGGCCAATGTGCGCGGCGTCGATCTTGCCTGCCGGCTGGGCGGGGAAGAGTTCGTCGTCGTCATGCCCGACACGGATGTGGCGCTTGCCTATTCGATTGCCGAACGGCTGCGCCAGCAAATTGCCGACCGGGCTTTTGCTGCAGCGCAAGGTGCGGTGGAGTTGAAGATCACCGTCAGCATCGGTGTCGCCGCGACGCTCGGCATTGCCGACGATGCCTCCGCATTGCTCGAACGGGCCGACCAGGCGCTTTACCGCGCCAAGCGCGAAGGCCGTAACCGGGTGGTCGCCGAGGCCGCTTGAAGCGGTCCTTGAAGCGCTCCTGGGGGCGGCCTTTCAGGGGCCTGTTCCAGTCTCAAATTTCTCTTGTAATCAGGCCATCCCGCCGCCGTCCCATTTTGGGGCGGGGAGCGGGGCCGGCTGGTATTCATCTTGAGAAATGGCTGTTTTCTGCGGCTTAAAGCCGTTCGTTAACCTTAATTTTTTATTATAAAACAATGACATATTAAGCCTAGCTATTATCTCGCTTCATTCCCCGGTGGCTTCGTGCTATCCCTATATCC
>NZ_BBIO01000019.1 GCF_000739695.1 Tepidicaulis marinus | reverse complement strand
CAGAGAGAATATTTCGCTCTCCTGTTCTCTTGGAATTACCCCCTCAGGTTCTTCGATCATGCATGTAGCAGGGAAGAGTCGACCCTCGTCCGTTTTTAGCGCGCGAAGAACATCAGTCTTGGTAATTGTCGGGCTCTCAGCGCTTTCCGACAACGCCTTGCGCCTTACCAGTTCCTTAAGCTGAACAGGCGCGTCAACATCGCTTCCCGGCAGATATTGACCGAAGTCCTGAGTTAGAGAATTCCGCTGATCCAGATACCCCCCATGACCGCCCTCTAGGTAGAGAAGCCTACAAAAGCTGGAAAGACGTTCTTCTGCAAGGTCCGTATTGCTTATGAGCTTTTGTGCCTCTTTCGGATGTCGGTGCTCCGCGCCGGTTGCAACATCCGAAATTGTTTCAAGGATTTTTTCGTTTATTGGACGGTTTGTAATGAACCTAAACTGAAGCACACGGTCACAATGCTCCGCGCCATACTTGTTAATCAGCGCCTGATAGCGCTCAGAAAATCCCTTTAAAGTTATTGCTAACCCGCTCTGCGTCCACGGCTCGTCTGAGCTTTGTGTTGAGTGCTTCAACTGGCAGTACTTAACGAGCGAAGCAGTAGCCAAATCTTCGCTGCCGCAATATTCCGCGATATCGATGACCTGCTCACCCGCCTCGATAGAGGCACCACTGCCTGTTTCCGCAAGCGATGCACCTTCTATCGAAAACGCAACAAGGTCTGAACTTGGCGAGAGCAACCTCAAACATTGTCGCGCAGCCCACAAATAGTGAAACTCATCACCATCGCGGCTAAAACGGACGAGGCTACTTCTGCTCATTTGGGCCGCCCAAATAATAAACAAAATCAGTCATCTATATAAATCTCTGTCAGCCCCCAATACTTTACAATAGAATTGATATCACATAGCGTTCATGTTTTGTACCGTCATTTCAGACAGCTGATCGTCCCTACATAGGGGGCCACCCCCAAACTCGTTTCATTCGGTGCCAGCCCACCGTGACAACCTCATCCGCAAAAAGCAGCATTGCTCGCGTCAGAAGCGAACTGGCGGCCCTCGCAAAAAATGGCTGACGTGGCCAAGAAGGAAGGTGAACTGGCCGCAAAAGGAAACCAAGGCACATGCCCATGTCCTCGATGCGCGGCGCGGAAATGAGATCGATGCCGTGCCCGGCAACACCCGCTCCATCCGCCTTCTTGAGCGGCACGGCTTTGAAAAAGAAGGCCTCCTGCGCCAGCACGCCTACTGGAAAGGCCGCTTCTGGGACCAGCTTATCTTCGGGCAGGTTTTGCAAGGAAATGGTAGCGGAGGAGGGACTTGAACCCCCGACACGCGGATTATGATTCCGCTGCTCTAACCAGCTGAGCTACTCCGCCCCAAAGGCATCGCGGGCCAGGCGGCCCGCGGAAAGTGAGGGGATATAAGGCCCCTGCCCCGCCCTTGTCAAGCAAGGCGTGGCGCGCTGCGCGCTACTCCCGCCCCTCGGCCAGAGCGGCCCGCAAATCGCGGATTTCGCGCTTGATATCGGCCAGATCCCGGGCCATCGCCGCCCGTTCCTCATGGGCGCGCCGCTCGATCGTCTCGCGCTCCGCATGGGCCTCGCCCTCGTGAATCATCTGCATGGAATCGACAATGATGCCGATGACGAGATTGAGCACCATGAAGGTGGTAAAGAGAATGAACGGCACGAAAAACGCCCAGGCCCAGGGATAGACCTCCATCACCGGACGCACGATTCCCATGGACCAGCTTTCCAGCGTCATGATCTGGAAAAGGGAATAGAGCGTGCGCCCGATCGTGCCGAACCAGTCCGGAAAGGCCTCGCCGAAAAACTCGGTGCCGAGCACGGCGAAAATATAGAAAATCAGCAAGAGAACGCCCGCCACCGAGCCCATGCCCGGCAGCGCCATGAGCAGCGACTGCACCACCTTGCGCATCGAGGGAATGACGGAGAAAAGCCGCAGCACACGCAGAATGCGCAGCGCGCGCAAAACCGACAAGGGCCCCGCCGCCGGCACCAGCGCAATGGCGACAATGGCAAGGTCGAAATTGTTCCAGCCGTTCTTGAAGAAGGAAAGCCGGTAGGCCCAGAACTTCAGAAGCAGTTCGGCCACGAAGATCGCAAGTGCCACGCGATCGATGGCCAGAAGAAGACCGCCCATCCGCGCCATCGCTTCGGCGGAGGTTTCAAGGCCGAGCGTCACGGCATTGACGAGAATGACGGTGATGATGAAGCGCTGAAACCAGCCCGCCTCCACCACCCGCAGCGCAAAGCCGCGCCCCGCGCCGCCTGCACGTGAAGATGAAACCCCGTTTGTCGATGTCATCGCGTCAGCCCGCTGCGCTGCCCGTTACCAGAAGCAGAAATAGGAAAAGCGCCGCAGTTTAAAAGGTGGCAGGTGCGCCGGCTTCCACCTCGCCGGAAATTTTCGGCGCCGAGCGCGGAGCCTTCCCCTCGCTCTGGCGGTCGGCGGCTTCTTCGCCGGCCGGCTTTTGAAACCTCAGCATGGTGAAAAGGCCCATCGGGTTCAGCGGCTGGGTTTCCTGCAGGTCGAGCTTGGTGATGCCCGTAATCGTTTCGACCTTAAAGTCGGGATGCCAGCCAAGCGCGCGCGCGGCAGGCGCCATCCAGCGCTCGATGCGCCCGCGCACCCCGTGATCCTGCGCAAAATGATTGACGATGAAGACCTGGCCGCCCGGCGCGCACACGCGCTCAAGCTCCCGCATCACCTTTTCCGGCTCCGGCACCACGGTCATCACATACATGGCGACCACGGTGTCGAACTGCCCGTCGGCAAAAGCCAGCTCGGAGGCGTCCATTTCCACGATCGCCTCCACATTGGCAAGGTTCTTTTCCTTCACCCGCGTGCGCGCCTTTTTGAGCATGTCGGTGGAAAGGTCGATACCCGTCACCTTCAAATGCTTGCCATAGCGCGGCAGCGAGAGGCCCGTGCCCACCCCCACTTCAAGCACGGAGCCCGAACGGCGATTGATGGCGCGGACCGCATGTTTGCGGCCGGCATCGGCAATCGGGCCGAAGGAAAAGTCATAAACAGGTGCCCAGCGAGCGTAAGCTTCCCGGACGGATTTTTCGTCGATGCGCGATTTGACGCTCAAAAGATGGGCTCCCTCGTGACGGCGTTGCCAGTTTGCCGCGGCAGATTAGTTTTACCAAAGTTTTCCGTAATAATCCGCCAGAAAATGGCGGATTGAAGGCGGGATTTACGCCTCGGCCCTTTGTTTCACGCCGCGTGCAGCCTCACGCGCCGTTTCCGTTTCCAGCGGCCGCCCGCGCACCGCATTGCCATAGCGGTTGACGGAGCGGCGGATCCAGCCGCCGCCCAGCACGCGGGCGCCGGTTTGCGCGTCATAGAACACACAGGCCTGACCGGGCGCCACGCCATCTTCCCCCGTTTTCAGCTCAACCCGCGCGCGCCCTTCCCCCAGCGGCACGAGCAGCGCCGGCGCCGGCGGGCGCGTCGAGCGCACCTTGGCCAGCACCTCGAGCGGCTGATCGTTTTCATCGAGATTGCCGGGGCCGATCCAATTCACTTCGGCAAGTTCGATCTTATGCGTCAGCAACATGTCTTTCGGCCCGACCACGACCTGTTTCTTCGCCGCATCGAGCCGCACCACATAAAGCGGCTCGCCCATGGCAACACCGAGACCGCGGCGCTGGCCGATCGTGTAATGAAGAATGCCGTCGTGGCGGCCGAGCACATTGCCGTCCATATCCACGATATCGCCGGGCTCCGCCGCGCCCGGGCGCAGCTTCAAGATCACATCCGCATAGCGCCCGGAGGGGACGAAGCAAATGTCCTGGCTGTCCGGCTTTTCCGCAACGCCGAGCCCGTAGCGCTGGGCAATGGCGCGGGTTTCCGCCTTATGCAGGCGGCCCAGCGGAAAGCGCAGGAAGTCGAGCTGCTCGCGCGTCGTGGTGAAAAGGAAATAGCTCTGGTCGCGCTCGGGGTCGGCGGCGCGCAGCATCTGCCAGCCGTCCGGGCCGGGTTCGCTGGCAATATAATGGCCGGTCGCCAGCGCATCCGCGCCCAGTTCCTTGGCCGCCTGAAACATATCGCGGAATTTCACGCGCTCATTGCAGCGCACGCAAGGGATGGGCGTTTCGCCGGCAAGATAAGAGTCAGCGAACTCTTCCATCACCTGATCCCGGAAGCGGCTTTCATAATCGAGCACGTAATGAGGAATGCCGATCTTCTCGGCCACCAGGCGCGCATCGTGAATGTCCTGGCCCGCGCAGCACGCCCCCTTGCGGGCAATGGCCGCGCCATGGTCGTAAAGCTGCAGCGTGATGCCGATCACCTCATAGCCTTCTTCTTTCAGAAGAGCGGCGGTTACGGAGGAATCGACCCCGCCCGACATCGCCACGACCACCCGCGTTTCGGCAGGCGGCTTGGCAAAGCCGAGGCTGTTCACCCCGCCTTTTGGCTCTTGCGCGCTGGATGGTGCGGACACGCTCATATCAATCGGCCGTATCACTTCGGTCACATTCATAAAGCATAAGGCGCGGCGGCCTCTATGCCGGGCAGCATTCCGCTGCACGGAAGAAGAGCCTCTGCGGCGCATTTCGCCGCCCAAAGGCCCCGGAAAGCCGCACTATAGACAAGAGATATGCCGTTGCAATGACGCCATCGGCCGCGTCTGGGCATTTTCTGCCGCCCGGCGGCAGGCTTTGCCGCGCCTTTCGAGCGCTCTTACTCTAAGCCATTGATTTAGAAAGAACTTTTTCTGGCCTCCAACTTGCTCAGTAGGACGCAGGAATTCTTGCCTCTAAGGGACAGGTCATTATGGAAGTCAGTACCTCTTCTTCGCAGCGCAGCCCGGAAACCGAGCTTCTCCGGCGCAATGAGACGGCACGCCTGTCCAAAGGCGCCATCGATGACGCGTTCTCGCGCCATTTGAATGAGACGCGCCAGGAGGCAAAAGCCGACCAGCGCGGCGTTTCGGCAGCCGAAAGCCGGGCGGAAGAAGCCCGCGAGGCCCGCCGCGCCGACGATAAACGCGGCGAAAGCAGCCGCGCGGAGAGCCAGGCCGAGCATCAGCGCGCCGAAAAGCGCCGGGATGAGGAAGCCCGCGCCAAACGCGCCGATGAAAAAGCCTCCGAAAAGGCAGCCGCTGCAAGAGAAAAGGACACGCCCGGAAAACCCGCCGAAGAAGCCCAGGGCGAGGAGGCAGATCTTGCCGCCAGCCTTACAGAGCAGGCAGCGCTTCCGGCCGATACCGCTAAAACGGGTACAGGCAGCCCCGCTCCGAACGGCGAGGAAGCCGCGCAGAGCACGGCAAATGCCGATGCCACAGCGCCTGCCGTGGACGGCGAAGGCACAGAGCAGGCCGCCCAGGCCGGCGCAGATACGAATGCCGGCAAGGAAACCGGCACGCAGAACACCGCAGCCGCCGAAGCGGCCAAGAGCGCGCAGACCGCCGCTGCGAGCGGCCTTAACACCGCAGCAAGCGCAGCCGTTCAAAGCACCGCGCAAGGCACCGGCCAGACCAATAACGCGCAAGGCGCCCGCAGCGCCGCCCCCGACATTAATGCCGCCGCAGCCAATGGCGCAGAAAGCGGGGGCAACTCCGCGCTGCAAGCCGCGCAAGCTGCAGCCGATGCCGATCTATCCGGCAATCTGGCCGATGACGGCGCTCTTGCGGGCAAAGATGGCAAGACACTGGGCCAGCTCGCCGCCGATAAATTGAGCGCGGGCAAGGAAGGCACGGCAACCGAGTTCAAAGTAGCCGGCACGGAAAATGCCGCCCCGCGCCCGCAGGCCCCGGCAACTCCCGCGGCTGCCCCCCAGCAGGCGACCGCGCTTAATCTTGCCGGCTTTGGCCTGGCAGGCACCGAAAAACCGCTCAACGTCATTTTCGACAGCGCCAGCGGCCTTCAGATCGAGAGCTTGCCCACCGGCACCTCGACCCAGAACGCCAACCCGGTTCAGCTGCGCTTCGGCGCCCTGCCCGGCCAGGCGCAGGCAACACAGGTGCCCGCCTCCGCGATCGCCCTGCAAATCGCCAAGCACGTCCAGAAAGGCGTCAACACATTCGAGATCCGCATCGACCCGCCGGAACTTGGCCGCGTGGACGTCAAACTCGATGTCGCAACGGACGGCCGCGTGACCGCTCATCTTGTGGTGGAAAAGGCCGAAACGCTCGATCTTCTTCAGCGCGATGCCAAGGCACTACAGCAAGCGCTGCAGGATGCCGGGCTCGACACGGACCAGGACACGCTCTCCTTCTCGCTGCAGGACGAGGGCAATGCCAGCGCCTTCGGTGAGGGACGCGAAGGAAATGACGGCACTGCGCCCGGCGCCGGGGAAACCGGCACCGCCGAGGCCGAGGCCGAAGTGATCACCAGCTACCGCGTCATGCTCAATGGCGAAACCGGCGTCGACATCCGGGTATAGGAACGGAGACCTTTATGGATATTCTCGGCAGCAACCCCGCCTCTGTCGCCGCTCAGGCACAGCAGAACCTGCGCGCCCAATCCGCCACCGCTTCTGCGGCGCTGGACACGAATTTCGATACGTTCCTGACGCTGCTGACCACACAGCTGCGCCACCAGGACCCGCTCAACCCGCTCGAATCGAACGAGTTCACCCAGCAGCTCGTCCAGTTCTCCGGCGTCGAGCAGTCGATCCAGACGAACCGCCAGCTGGAAAGTCTCTTGGCCGTCGCCGCCGCCACAAGCTCCAGCCAGGCCGTCTCTTATATCGGCAAGGAAGTGGATGCGGTCTCCAACGTCGCCGAGCTGAAAGACGGCGAGGCCTCCTGGATCTTCGGACTGGCCGAGGAAGCGGAAACCGCGACCTTGAACATTCTCGATGCCAATGGCGCGACCGTCTACACGAAGGAAATCAGCGGCGCCACCGGCGCGCAGGATTTCGTTTGGGATGGCAAGAACAATGACGGGGTGGACCAGCCCGACGGCTTCTACATCATAGATATCGAAGCCACCAACGAAGACGGCGAGCAGGTTCAATATTCCTCCCGCATCACCGGCACGGTGACCGGCGTCGACTTCTCCGGCAACGTCCCGCTGATCAATCTGGGCGACCAGACGATCCCGGCTTCGGATGTGCTGGCAGTGCGCGACAAGGCGCAAAGCCAGCCGCCGAGCGGCACTTAAGGGAGAACGGCCTTTTCATGTCCCGCGATGGCACGCTTAACCCGTTGAAATTCATGGAAACTTTACCGTGGCACTTAGACCTTTTTTAAAAGGCTCCAGCCTAGATTGGTGTCCACAGTTGAGTACGGAGACCGCAAGGCAATGAGCGAGCAACAGTCATCTCGGGTGAACTACGTGATCGGCCCTGACGGGAGCCCGCTCACCGTGGCCGATCTTCCGCCCCCTAATACCAAGCGCTGGGTCATCCGGCGCAAGGCGGAAGTCGTGGCTGCAGTGCGCGGCGGTCTGATCAGTCTTGAAGAAGCATGCAAGCGCTACACGCTGACCGTGGAGGAATTCCTGAGCTGGCAGCGCTCTATTGAAAAGCACGGCCTGGCCGGTTTGCGCGCCACACGGGTTCAGCAATACCGGCAGTAGCCATTTACACCGGCAGTAAGATTGAGTGCTGCGTACTTTCTGCCGAGAAGGCGCCGGGTCATTCCGGCGCCTTCTTTGTTTCCTGCGCCTCCCCGGGATTTCAATCCTTACCAGCTCCTTACTTTTCCACAGATCGGGGCAATTATTTCCGCTTTTGAGTCCCCCCAGCCGATGGAAATACATTCCTGTTAAGCATCTGGTTACCTCAATACCGGTAAATTTTGCCTACCGACACAGGGGGGCTTGATCCAAAGGATAAAGGATCGGCCACACAGGCAAAGGAGTTGCCACCGTCCCCTGTCGACTATGCCGACCGATCCAAGAAGGAGAGGGACGCAGAGGCGACAACACTAGGGTGGTAGCGTGAACAGCTTTGCCGATTTCCTAAAGACGCTCGGACCGTCTCGTATCGCAGCACTGGGCCTCGTGGCCGCAGGCCTTTTCGGCTTCTTCGCCTTCGTGACCATCAAGGTCACCGAAGAGCCCATGGCCTTGCTCTATTCCGAACTCGACCAGCAGGACGCCGCTGCAATTCTCGCCGAGCTTGACGCCCAGAACATCCCTTACGAACTCAAAGGCGACGGCACCCGCATCTTCGTGCCGGAAAACCGCGTTTTGCGCATGCGCATGGCCATGGCCGAACAGGGCCTGCCGAACGGCAACATTGTCGGCTATGAAATCTTTGACAATGCCGATGCGCTGGGCACGACGAGCTTCGTGCAGAACCTGAATTACCTGCGCGCGCTGGAAGGCGAAATGGCGCGCACGATCCGCTCCATCGACCGGGTTGAAAATGCCCGCGTCCATCTGGTGCTGCCGGAACGCGAAGTCTTCTCCCGCCAGCGCCGTGAGCCGAGCGCCTCCATCGTTCTGAAAGTGCGCGGCGCCCCGCTCGCCCAGTCGCAAGTCAAAGCCATTCAATATCTCGCTGCTTCCGGTGTGGACGGGCTGAAACCCGGCCGTGTCTCCATCGTCGATGAAGCCGGCAACCTTCTGGCCAGCGGTGACGGCAACGAGACCGCCGCTGCGCTCAACGCCACGTTCGACGAACGCAACATTGCCTATGAGCGCCGCCTGCGCTCGGAGATCGAGCGGATCGTGGAAAGCATCGTAGGGCCGGAAAAAGCCCGCGTGCGCGTCACCGCCGAACTGGACTTCAACCGCGTCACCCGCACATCGGACCGTTACGATCCCGACGGCCAAGTCGTGCGCTCCACGCAGACCGTGGAAGAAAGCTCCGCCAGCTCCGATGGCGCCGTCAATGACGGCGTGACCGTCGGCAATAATGTGCCGGACGCCAATTTCGGTCCGGAGAACGGCGATGGCGCCGCCGCCGCCACCGACACCTCGAGCCGCGTGGAAGAAACCGTCAATTACGAAATTTCGCGGGTGACCGAAACGGAAGTACTCGAAGCAGGCCGCGTCAAACGCATCTCGGTCGCTGTTCTTGTCGACGGCGTTTACGATCAAACGCCGGACGGCCAGGTTGATTATCAAAGCCGCTCGTCGGAGGATCTTGAAAAGATCGCCAGCCTGGTGCGCTCGGCCATCGGCTATGACGAAGAGCGCGGCGACCAGGTCGAAGTCGTGAACTTGCGCTTTGCTCCGCAAAGCGAGGCGGAAAAGCTGCCGGAAATCGAAGAGCCTTTCCTGGGTTTGCGCAAGGCCGACTATATCCGGATCGGTGAAATTGCCGCGCTGCTCATCATTTCCGTCCTGGTGCTGCTCTTTGTGGTGCGGCCCTTCATCAGAGGCTTGAACGCGCCCGCCTCGACGGGCACCAACCTCGCCCTGCCTGCCGGTACGCAATATACGGCCGAAGACGGCACGCAGATGATTGCGCAAGGAACCGACGAGCAAGGTGAGCCCATTGCCGCCCTGCCCGGCCCTCAGGTGCAGCGCACATCCGACGTGGAAAGCATGATCGATATCGCCCGCGTCGAAGGCAAGGTGCGCGAATCCTCGGTCAAGAAAGTCGGCGAACTGATCAGCGGCCATCCTGACGAGACCCTGGCCATTATCCGCAACTGGCTGCATGAGCAGCCGGCATAAGGGGAGATGGGCACATGGCTGAACAATTGAAAATCAAAGTCAAGGAAGACCTCGATAAACTCACCGGCCCTGAAAAAGCCGCGGTCTTCATGCTCTCCGTTTCCGATGACAGCGCGTCTGCGATCTGGGACAAGCTGGATGATGAAGAAATCCGCGACGTCTCGCAGGTCATGTCGAACCTCGGCACCGTCTCGGCGCAGCTCGTGGAACGTTTGCTTGTGGAATTCACCTCGCACATGTCCTCCACCGGCGCGCTGACGGGCACGTACGAATCCACCGAACGGCTCCTCAAGCGCTTCCTTTCCGGCGAGCGTGTAGATGCCGTCATGGACGAAATCCGCGGCCCTGCCGGGCGCAACATGTGGGAAAAGCTCGGCAATGTGAATGACGAAGTGCTCGCCAATTACCTGAAGAACGAGTACCCGCAAACCGTTGCCGTCGTTCTTTCGAAAATCCGTTCCGAACATGCCGCCCGCGTGCTCAGCCACCTGCCCGAAGATTTTGCGCTGGAAGTCGTCACCCGGATGCTGCGCATGGAAGCAGTGCAAAAAGACATTCTCGACAAAGTCGAGCAGACCTTGCGCGCCGAGTTCATGTCCAACCTTTCACGCACGAACCGGCGCGATGCCCACGAGATGATGGCCGAAATTTTCAACAATTTCGACCGGCAGACCGAATCCCGCTTCATGACCTCTCTCGAAGAGCGCAACCGTGAAGCAGCCGAACGCATCAAGGCGCTGATGTTCACCTTCGAGGATCTGCGCAAACTCGATCCGGGCGGCGTACAAACGCTCTTGCGCTCCATCGACAAGGACAAACTGGCCATCGCGCTCAAAGGCGCGTCCGACACGATCCGCGATCTTTTCTTCGCCAATATGTCCGAACGCGCGGCCCGTATCCTGCGCGAGGACATGGAAGTCATGGGGCCGGTGCGGCTTCGCGATGTGGATGAAGCCCAGATGGCCATGGTCAATATGGCCAAGGACCTGGCCGCGCGCGGCGAGATCATGCTGGCCGACAACAAAGAAGATGACGAGCTCGTGTACTGATGAGTGCGGTAATGAGAGAAGAAAAAGAGAAAGTGAAATTCATGTTCGACAACGTCTTCCGTGCCGAAGACGCGCCCGTCGTCGTGAATGCGCCGCGCAAGAAACACGAGTTGACGGACGAGGAGATCGACGCCATCCGCGCCGAAGCGCGCGCCGAGGGCGAAGCCATCGGCCATCAGCGCGGGTATGCCGAAGCTGAGGCAAGTATCGAGCAGCAAACCGCGCAGACCCTTGCCGCCATCGGCGAAGCGCTGGGCGCCAGTTTCGTTCAGCTCGAGCAGGAGAACCGCGAGGTGCGCGAGTTCGCCGCCCGTCTCTCTCTCCTCGCCGCCCGCAAGCTCGCTGCCCGGCTGATCGCCGAGCGCCCGCAAGCCGAAATCGAAGCCGTGATCGAGGAATGCG
This sequence comes from Tepidicaulis marinus, assembly GCF_000739695.1. GTDB lineage: Bacteria > Pseudomonadota > Alphaproteobacteria > Parvibaculales > Parvibaculaceae > Tepidicaulis > Tepidicaulis marinus. The sequence continues at coordinate 54,095 of NZ_BBIO01000019.1, read as the reverse complement.
TCACCCATCTCAACCGCGAACCGCACCTGGTACTGCGCGTCGCCGACGGTCTCTCGGGCCTGCTCAAGGGATATGTCGACCGCCTCTGCCATGAGCGCGGCATGAGCGAGCAAGTCCTTCTGATCGGCGATCCGGAAGTCGCCTTCGGCGATTGCCATGTCGAATGGGCCGATGGCGGGATCACCCGCTCTCTCTCTGCCATCGACGGAGAATTGACGCAGATCGTCGATCGTTACGTTCAAAGCCTGAAAGGCGAAAGCGAAACCGCCACTGCCCCTGCTGCCCAAAAGGAGCCGCAACATGTCTGAGAATGAAACCGGCATGGATCTTCCTGATCTTTCCAACACCGACGCGCCGCACGGCGCCGAGGATAAGAGCGATGCCGCGCAGAATGCAGCCGACCCGCAGCGCTCGGCAGCCGACCTGGAAGCCGTTTTCGATGTACCGGTCAACGTTTCCGCCGTGCTGGGAAAAGCGCATATCGAAGTGTCCGACCTTTTGAAGCTGGGACGCGGCGCCGTGGTGGAGCTCGACCGCAAGGTCGGCGAGGCCATCGACATTTACGTCAATGACCGGCTGGTCGCCCGCGGTGAGGTCGTCATTGTGGAAGACCGTCTCGGCGTGACGATGACGGAAATCATCAAGACGGGCATCAGCGGATGAGCGGAGAGCGCACATCGGCAACGGATCTGGCAACGCCGATCGGCCTCATCGCCGGTTTCGGCTTTGTCGGCACGGCCGTGTTTCTGGGCGGGGATTGGGAAGCCTTTCTCAACCTGCGCGCCTTCCTGATCGTGATCGGCGGCACCATTGCCATGACGCTCGTTTCTTACCGGTTCGATGAAGTGATCGAGGCCGTCCGGGCCGTTGGCCGCGCGCTGGCCTCCCGAACCGCCAATCTGTCCGAAGCCGCCCGCCGCCTTATTCTGCTTTCCGAGGCCGCCCGCAAGGAAGGCGTGCGCGGCGTCGAAAAGCGACTGCCGCAGCTGAGGCGCGATGCCGCCCTGTCCCGCGCGCTGACCCTGGTGGTCGAAGGCGTGCCGGCCGAGGAAGTCGAGCGCCTGCTCGGCGCCGAGCTGGATATGGCCAAAGGCCGCTGGGTGAAATCCGCCGCGATCCTGCGCCGCGCTGCCGAAGTTGCGCCCGCCATGGGCCTGATCGGCACGCTTGTCGGCCTCGTGCAGATGCTCACGCATCTCTCCGATCCCTCGAGCATCGGCCCGGCCATGGCCGTCGCGCTGATCACGACTTTTTACGGCGCTATTCTCGGCAACATGGTCTTTGCCCCGCTGGCCGCGAAAATCGAACGCAATTCTCAGGAAGACGGGCTGCGCCTGGCCATCTACGCGGCGAGCGCCGCCGCGATGACCCGTCAGGAAAGCCCGCGGCGCCTGCAAATGGCCATCAACGCCATGCTGCCGCCTGCCGACCAGATTCAGATCTATACGTGAGTAGAAGGAAAAAGCGACATGCGACTTCTTATTGTAGGAACGTTGAACGGCCAGCTCTCCACCGCCACGAAAATGGCGATGGAAAAGGGGGCCAAGGTGACCCACGCCGCCAATATCGACCAGGCGATGGATATCCTGCGCTCCGGACGCGGCGCCGATCTGCTCATGGTGGAAGTGTCGATCGACATTAACCGGCTGATCGCCAACCTGCAGGCCGAGCGCGTGCATGTGCCGGTCGTTGCCTGCGGTGTGGGCACCGATGCGCAGGCCGCCGTCAAGGCGATCCGCGCGGGCGCCAAAGAATATATCCCCCTGCCCCCGGATGCCGAGCTCATCGCCGCCGTGCTGGAAGCGGTTGCCGATGAAAGCCATCAGCTCGTCTTCAAAGACCCGAAAATGGGCGGCGTGCTGGAGCTTGCCAAACAGATCGCCGCCTCCGAAGCCAGCATCATGATCACGGGCGAATCCGGCTCCGGCAAGGAAGTCATGGCGCGCTATGTGCACCGTAAGTCGAAGCGGGCCGACAAGCCGTTCATTTCCGTGAACTGCGCCGCGATCCCCGAGAACCTCATCGAATCCGAACTTTTCGGCCACGAGAAAGGCGCTTTCACCGGTGCCATCGCCCGGCGCGTCGGCAAATTCGAGGAAGCCGATGGCGGCACGCTGCTGCTCGATGAAATCAGCGAGATCGACGTGCATCTGCAGGCCAAGCTGCTGCGCGCCATCCAGGAAAAGGAAATCGACAGGGTCGGCGGTAAGCAGCCGGTGAAGGTCAACATCCGCATCATCGCGACCTCCAACCGCGACCTTGCGGATGAAGTACGCGCAGGGCGCTTCCGCGAAGACCTGTTCTACCGCCTCAATGTCGTCAATCTGGCGCTGCCGCCGCTGCGCGAGCGCCCGGCCGACATCACGGCGCTGGCCGATCACTTCGTCAACAAATACGCCAATGTGAACGGCCTTGCCGCCAAGCCCCTGTCGGTGGAAGCCCGCCGCCATCTTGCCAAGCATGCCTGGCCCGGCAACGTGCGTGAGCTGGAAAACACCATGCACCGCGCCGTACTGCTGGCAACGGGCGATGAAATCGGCCTGGAAGCCATCCGCCTGCCGGACGGCACGCGCCTGGAAGAAGCCGCAGCTCCCTCCGTCGCGACCCTGGCCGCCGTTACCGCCGATGCCGTTTCCCGCTCCTTCGTCGGGCGCACGGTCGCGGAAGTCGAAAAAGACCTGATCATCGGCACGCTGGAACATTGCCTCGGCAACCGCACGCATGCCGCCAATATTCTGGGCATCTCGATCCGCACGCTGCGCAACAAGCTCAAGCAGTATAACGACGAGGGAACCGCCGTTCCTGCCCCGGCCAACGCCGCCTTTTGAGTAACCAGGGAAGCCCGGCTTCCATAAGGACGAAACGAGCATGAGCGACATCAGCGTCAATCAAGGCAAACTGACCGGCTTCGGCCCTGCGCGCATTCTGGGCGAGATCACCAAGCGCGGCGATCTGGCTCTTGCGCTCGGCATCATCACCATTCTCGTGGTGCTGATCCTGCCGATGCCCGCTTTCCTGCTCGACCTGTCGCTTGCCATTTCCATCACCTTCTCGGTGCTGGTGCTGATGACCGCGCTCTTCATCCGCACACCGCTCGAATTCAGCGCCTTTCCGACGGTGCTCCTCATCGCCACGATGATCCGCCTGGCGCTCAACCTCGCCTCCACCCGCCTCATTCTCTCTCAGGGCCATGAAGGCACGAATGCGGCGGGCAAGGTCATCGAGGCGTTCGGCAATTTCGTGATGCAGGGCAATTTCGTCATCGGCATCATCGTCTTTGCCATTCTGGTGATCGTGAACTTCGTCGTCATTACCAAGGGTTCGGGCCGTATCGCGGAAGTCGCCGCCCGCTTCACCTTGGATGCCATGCCCGGCAAACAGATGGCGATCGACGCGGATCTTTCCGCCGGTCTGATCGACGAGGAAACGGCCCGCACCCGCCGTAAGCGGCTGGAAGACGAGTCCGCGTTCTTCGGCTCCATGGACGGTGCCTCGAAATTCGTGCGCGGCGATGCCGTGGCCGGTCTTCTTATCACCTTCATCAATATTATCGGCGGCATCATTGTCGGCGTCGGCCAGCAGGACATGCCTTTCGGTGAAGCCGGGGCGACCTATTCGCTGCTCACCATCGGTGACGGTCTTGTCAGCCAGATCCCGGCGCTCATCGTGTCGACCGCCGCAGGCCTCCTCGTTTCCAAGGCAGGCGTTGAAGGCGCCGCCGACCGCGCGCTGTTCGACCAGCTTTCCGGCTACCCGCAAGCGCTCGGCATGTCCTCTTTCGTCATGGGCGTCATGGCGGTGCTGCCGGGTATTCCCGCCGTGCCGTTTCTTTTCCTAGCCAGCTGCACCGGCGGGCTCGCTTACTATCTGACATCCGCGCGCAAGCAAAAAGAACAGGCCGAAGTCGATGCCGCGCAAGCCGAAGTCGAAGCAACACCGCCGGCCGAAGAGCCGATCTCGACCGCGCTCAAGATCGATGAGCTGCGCCTTGAAATCGGTTACGGGCTCCTGCCGCTCATCAATGACAGCGAAGGCCAGAAGCTGACCGATCAGATCAAGGCGCTGCGCCGCCAGTTCGCCACCGATATGGGCTTCGTCATGCCGCCCGTGCGCATCCTCGACAACATGCAGCTCGATGCCAATGCTTACGTCATGCGCATCAAGGAACTGGATGCGGGCCGGGGCGATGTCTATATCAACCAGCTTCTCGTCATGGACCCCCACGGCACGAAGATCGAACTGCCGGGCCTTCACACGACCGAGCCCGCCTTCGGCCTGCCCGCGACCTGGATCGACGAGAACCTGCGCGAGGAAGCCGCCTTCCGCGGCTACACCGTGGTGGACCCGGCAACGGTCATCACCACGCATCTGACCGAGATCATCAAGGACAACATGTCCGAGCTGCTTTCTTATGCCGAAACGCAGAAGCTGCTCGACGAGCTCAGCCCGGAACACAAGCGCCTGGCGGACGACATCATCCCCGGCCAGATCACCGTCACCGGCATGCAGCGCGTCCTTCAGACGCTGCTTTCCGAGCGGGTCTCCATCCGCGACCTGCCCTCCATCCTGGAAGGGGTGGCCGAAGCCGTTGGCCATACGCAGAATACGACGCAGATCACCGAACATGTGCGCATGCGCCTTGCCCGCCAATTGGGCGCGGCCTATGCGGACGCCGAAGGCGTATTGCAGCTCGTCACGCTTTCCCCGCAATGGGAAGAAGCCTTTGCCGAAGCGCTTATCGGCCAGGGCGACGAGCGCCAGCTTGCCATGGCGCCGAGCCAACTGCAGGAATTCATCATGACCGTCCGCGACACGTTCGAGGAAGCAGCAGGCCTCGGCATCGTGCCGGTTCTGCTCACGAGCCCGGGCATCCGTCCTTATGTGCGCTCGGTGATCGAGCGGTTCCGTCCGCAAACCATCGTCATGTCGCAGAATGAGATTCATCCGAAAGCGAAGCTGAAAACCGTCGGAACGATTTAACCGGGAAGGCCGTTGCGTTAGACTTTCCTCTTGCTCCGAATTTTCAAATTTGAAGAGTGTGCCTTGCGTCTTAGAACTTTCACCGCGCCCAGCCTTGCCGAGGCCATGAACGAGGTTCGCCGCAGCCTGGGCGAAGACGCGATCATTGTCTCGACACATGAAGCGGCGGGGAAAGTGGAAGTGACCGCCGCCATTGAAGGCCGCCGCCGGGAGCCTGCGCCTCTGCTCGCCCCGGAAACCGGCCGCTCGCTCGATGATATTCTGCTGGAGCGGTTGCAAAACTCCCTGCGCGAGCCTGAAGCGCAAGGCGAGCGCTCTCTGGTCAAGACCTCTGCGCCCGCAGCACCCGCCGGGGCACGGCGCGTTGCTCCCGCCTCTCCGCGGGAAGCAGCCCGGCACGAACCGGCAGAAACCCGCTATGCCTCCTTCGATAGCGAGGAACTGCACCGGGCACTCAGCGATCATGGCACCCCGCCCGCACTCACCGCGTCGCTGGTGCGCACGGCCAGCGCGATGGACGCGGACGATCCTTTAAACGCCCTCGCCTTGGCGCTTGAAACCCGTTTCAATTTCGAGCCGCTTGCGCCCCTGCCGCAGCGCCCGCTGCTTCTCATCGGCATGCCGGGCGCGGGCAAAACCGTCACGCAGATCAAACTTGCCGCACGGGCCATGGGTGAAGGCGCCAAGATTACGCTGATCACCGCCGATGCGGTGCGCACCGGCGCGGCGCTGCAAAGCGAGGCTTACGGCGCGCTTCTCGAAGCGCCGGTTCTCAAAGCCGAAACCGCCGATGAACTCACCGGTCATCTTGCCGAATATCGTGAAGCCGCCTCCATGCACGGCGCGCGCGCCTGCCTCATCGACACGGCAAGCTTCAACCCTTTCAACGCCCAGGAAAGCGCAGAGGCGGCAGAGATGATCGCGGCGGCCCGGCGCGGCGGCAAAGCCGAACCGGTGGCCGTGCTCTCCGCCGCCATGGACCCGGTGCTGACCGCGGAAGTTGCCGAAGAAATGGCGCAGCTTGGCGCGCGGCGCGTGATCTTCACGCAGCTCGACCTTGCCCGGCGCATGGGCGGGCTGCTTGCCGCCGCCGACGCCTCCGGCCTGTCGCTTTCGCAAATCAGCATCAGCCCCTATCTGGGTCAGGGCCTTGCCCGGCTCGACCCGGTGCGTCTCGCCCAGCTTGTGCTTGGCGAAACCGGCACAAGCGGCAGCCGCAAGGCACGATCCGCATGACCCAACCAGCATGTCCGAGGACAAAAGCATGACCCGCGCAAACATCATTTCCGTTGCCTCCGGCAAAGGCGGTGTCGGCAAGACGTGGTTTTCCGTGACGCTTGCCCAGGCGCTTGCGCTGCGGAACGTCAAAACGCTGCTCATCGACGGCGATCTCGGCCTTGCCAACGTGGATGTGCAGCTCGGCCTCAGCCCGCGCCACGACCTTGGCAGTGTGATTGCCGGGCGCGTCTCGCTGAAAGACGCGCTCTTTACCTTCCGCCCCTTCGGCGAGGAGGAAGGCGGTGCGAGCTTCGACATCATGACCGGCCAGTCCGGCAGCGGCACGCTCAGCGCCTTGTCGATCGAAGAAGTCGCGCGCCTTAAACGCGGCATTGAAAAGCTCGCCGGTCATTACGGCGCGGTCATTCTGGATCTTGCCGCCGGGCTCGATGGCGCCGTACGCAAATTGTGCGAACATGATGGCCGCCATGTCGTGGTGGTCACGCCCGATCCGACTTCGATCACGGACGCCTATGCTTTCATCAAACTGCTTCTGCGGCAAAACCCGCGCGCCGATATCCGTCTCGTCATCAATCAGGCGGCGGACAAAACCGAAGGTCAGCGCACCTATGCAACCCTTGCCAATGCCTGCCGCAATTTCCTCGGCACCGAGCCCCTGCTTGCCGGGATCGTTCCCGCCGACACGCAAGTGCGCGATGCGATCCGCCGCCAGGCGCCGCTTTTCTTCCGTCACCCGCAAAGCACAGCGGGCGAGGCTGTGAAAAAAATTTCCGGCCTGCTTTTGGAAGATCCGCCCGTGCTTTCAAGCCAATCCGGCGGCAACCCGCCGCTTACCGGCTCTTCGGCACGTTAACCGAGACATCAATCTCCGCTGACACTCTGTCATAAATCCGTAGAACCCGTGATGCAATTTACACGCTGATCGGTTAAGCTGCGCCGATAACGTGGTGGATCGGATAGGGGGGATTTCCGATGAATAACGAATATGTCGCCCAAGCTCTGTCGCTATTTCAGCAAGGGTTCGACACTGTCAATTCCATTCAAGGGCTCATCATCGCCGCCCTCGCGGCCTATCTGATGAAGCGCTACAACCAGATCCTGGTCTGGACGCTGGTTGCAACCATTGCCCATGAGGCCGTCAATGTCGGCCGGCGCATCATGGCCGATGCACCCAATCCACTTCCCAATCTTGCCGATGTGGACGGCGATCTGAAACTGATCGGCATCCGTTTTCTCGGATACCTTATCGCCATCTCGATCCTTTACATCGTCAAACGGATCGTCTTGCGCGGGTAAATACCCCCGCTCCGGTAAAAAGATCAAAGCCCGGCTTAAGAGCCGGGCTTTTCTATTGGCGCGTACGTCGCCTCAATCTCTGAAATTCACATATTGCAGCGGCTGCTCGTCGGGCCGGGTTTTCAGATGCTGGATCACGTCCTGCAAATCGTCCCGCTTCTTGCCGGTGACGCGCAGCTCGTCGCCCTGAATGGCGACCTGCACTTTCAGCTTCTTGTCCTTGATTTCCTTCACCAGCTTTTTGGCCAGCTCCTTGGAAAGACCCTGCTTGATGCCGACCTTCTGGCGCTGGGACTGACCGGCGGCATTTTCGGCGGGTTTATAATCGAGGACGGAAGGTTCGATGCCGCGCTTGGCCAGGTGACCCTGCAAGACTTCATGCATCTGTTTCAGCTTCAACTCGTCATCGGCAAGGATAACAAGTTCCTCGTCATTGCGCTCGAGCGAGCATTTCGAGCCTTTGAAATCATAGCGCTGCTCGATTTCCCGGCGCACGTTCTGAATGGCATTGTCGACCTCGGAAAGATCGACTTTGGAGACAACGTCAAAAGAAGGCATGAAGAAACATTCTCACGAAAATGGATGAACTTGCCCGCATTATGCCGTGCCGGTTCCCATTCGTGAAGGCCTGAGCTTTTGAGGGATGTTCCCCCGTCAGCCGCCCATATTCTGGCGATGCATATTCAGCGACACTTCATCGAGCACATTCTGCTCGATCCGCGCGGCCTCGCGTTTCGCCCGGCGCTGGCGGCTCTGCTCCACAAGCTCGTATTTCTTGAGTTCGCGGTAGGCATCGGCCAGTTCCTCACGGGCCTGCTCCAATTGGCGGCTCAGCTCGCTCATGGACTCGATCATATTGTCCCGGCGCGCGCGCATGGATTTGGCGAACATCGGATAGGCATAATGGGCGACATCGGAGATGCCGGCCTTTTCCTGCTCCTGCACCACCTGGGCTTCCAGGTCGCGCTCCTTGCGCTGAAAATCTTCGAGCATGCTCTCGATATCGGCCACCTGCCGCCGCTTTTCATCTACTTGAAAGCGGTGCAGCCGGATCAACGATTCACGGCTTTTCATTAGTCAGTCCCCTCCGTCGCGCTGCGCCCGTCCTCGAGTCCTTCGAGAATTTGAGCGAGCTGAACAAATCCTTCGTCCAAGCCCGTGCACTCGTTCTGACCCTGGGCCAGAAACGCATCGAGTGCCGGCTGATAGCGGATGGCCCGATCCACCAAGGGATCGGAACCCGACCTATAGGCCCCCAGACGTATGAGTTCTTCCATATCGTCATAGGCGGCCATCAATCCCCGTGCCTTCCGGATGAGCTCTTGCTGCTCCGGCCGGTTGCACCCCGGCATGGTACGGGAAACCGATTTAAGAATGTTTATCGCGGGATAACGCCCGCGTTCGGCAATCGCCCGTTCAAGAACGATATGCCCGTCCAGGATCCCGCGCACCGCATCGGCGACGGGTTCGTTGTGATCGTCCCCTTCCACCAGAACGGTGAAAAGACCGGTGATCGAGCCTTCCCCCGTGCCGGGACCGGCACGTTCCAGAAGACGCGGCAACTCGGAAAAAACGGTCGGCGTATAGCCCTTGGCCGCCGGCGGCTCACCGGCGGAAAGACCGATCTCGCGCTGCGCCATGGCAAAACGGGTCACGCTGTCCATCAGGCAGAGCACTTCCTGATGCTGCTCGCGGAAATATTCCGAAAGGGTCAGCGTCAAAAGCGCCGCCTGACGGCGCATCAAGGCGCTCTCGTCCGAGGTCGCGACCACGATGACCGAGCGGGCAAGCCCTTCGGGGCCCAGATGATCCTCGATGAATTCCTGTACTTCGCGTCCACGTTCCCCGATCAGCCCGATGACCGAGACATCGGAGGCGGTGTTTTTGGCCAGCATGGACAGAAGCACCGACTTACCCACACCGGAGCCGGCGAAAATGCCCATCCGCTGGCCCTTGCAGCAGGTGGTAAACGTGTTCATGGCCCGGATGCCGAGATTGATCGGCTCTTTGACCCGCGCGCGCTGATGAGCAGGCGGCGGCGTGCCGCGGAACGGCATGGGCAGCGCCCCTTGCGGCAGCGGGCCCTTGCCGTCGATCGGCTCGCCCATCGCATTGACGACCCGGCCAAGCCAGCCGCGGGAAGGATGCACCACGGGCTCTGCCGCCTCGATCCAGGCCCGGCAGCCCACCCCTACCCCGTCCAGGGTAAGGAAAGGCAGGCAAAGCGCCGTTTTCTGGCCGAACCCCACCACCTCGCACGGCACGGTCTTGCCGGAGCGGCTTTCGATGACAATGCGGCTGCCCACACTCATGGCATAAAGAGGCCCGGCCACCTCGACCATGAGCCCCTGAATGCTGGCGACCCGGCCATACGACCTAACCTCTTGAATTTTCTCTACTTCTGCTAGAAGCGCCTGCACCGGCCACATCCCCGTTGAAACGACTCGCGAGATCGTCATTTTGGCCGGAACATGCTTAAAGGGCCGTAAACCCCCGCCTGATATTCGCGGAAAAGAAAAATTTACGTATTTACAATGGTTTAGCGGATATCACCGGGCTTCTTACAGTTCGGATAAAAATTTTTCTAATTTCTTCATTCTGATTAACCTTTGTTAACCAAATCATCTTAAAGTGGTATAGATGGATTAACGATAAGGGGAGCCATTAAGGACCTAAGTCCTTGGCTCGGATGAGGATTTCGATGCGGGTACTGCTGATTGAAGATGACAGCGCAACAGCGCAGAGCATCGACCTGATGCTCAAATCCGAAGGCTTTAACGTTTACACTACGGATCTGGGTGAAGAAGGCGTCGACCTGGGCAAGCTCTATGATTACGACATTATCCTTCTCGATCTCAATCTGCCGGATATGAGCGGCTATGAGGTGTTGAAAAGCCTTCGCACAGGAAAGATCGGCACGCCGATCCTGATTCTTTCCGGTATGGCGGGAATCGAGAACAAAGTGCGCGGTCTCGGCTTCGGCGCCGACGATTACATGACCAAGCCCTTCCACAAGGATGAGCTGGTGGCACGCATTCACGCCGTGGTCCGCCGCTCCAAGGGCCATTCCCAGTCGGTCATCACCACCGGCAAGCTCACCGTCAACCTCGACACGAAAACCGTGGAAGTGGACGGCCAGCGGGTGCATCTGACCGGCAAGGAATACCAGATGCTGGAACTGCTTTCCCTGCGCAAGGGCACGACCCTGACCAAGGAAATGTTCCTCAACCATCTTTATGGCGGGATGGACGAGCCGGAACTCAAGATTATCGACGTCTTTATCTGCAAGCTGCGCAAGAAACTGGCCGCGGCGACGGACGGCGAACATTACATCGAAACGGTTTGGGGCCGCGGCTATGTGCTGCGCGACCCGCACGAACAGACCCAGGCGACCAAAGCCTCGGCCTAAGTAGACCCGCGTCAGCGCGCCTGAATTTGCGTGCGAGGGGAAAATAAAGGCGTCTCTTCGGGGGAGGAGACGCCTTTATTATTTGGCGCCCCCAAATAAAAACCCGGCATAAGCCGGGTTTTTTCATGGCAGATTTCAGCGCCGATCAAGCAACGGCCGCCCGCTCCAGCTTGGAGACATCGGCCTCCGCCGGCACATAAAGCCCGCGGCAGCCTTTCAGCGGCTTGAAGGCCTTGGTGATGCCAATCACGGTTTCCGCCGCCCCCAGCACCAGGAACCCGTCGGGGGCCAATTGCTTGGCGATCCGCTCCAGCACCTGCGCTTTGGTTTGCTGGTCGAAATAAATCAGCACGTTGCGGCAGAACACCACATCGAACTGGCCGAGCGCACTGAACTCTTCCAGAAGATTGAGCTTGCGGTACTGCACCATCGAGCGGATATCGGGAGAAATCTCCCAATCATGGCCAATCTGCTTGAAATATTTCACCAGGAGTTGGATGGGCAACCCGCGCTGCACTTCGAACTGGGTATATTTGCCCAGTTTCGCCCGGCGCAGCACATCTGCGGACAGGTCCGTCCCGATGATTTCCTGACGCCAATTGGCCAGCTTGTGGCCCATTTCCTTCATCTGCATCGCCAGCGAATAAGGCTCCTGGCCCGTGGAAGCGGCGGCGCACCAGATCCGGAAGCGCTTCGTGCCCGAGCGCGAGTCCAAAAGATGCGGCAGGATCACTTTCTCGAACATTTCAAACGGCGTCTTGTCCCGGAAGAAGAAGGACTCGTTCGTCGTCATCGCCTCGGTGACCTGCTCCAGCAGCGCCACAGCGCCCGGCCGCATGGCCCCGACCAGTCCCTCAATGTCTTCAAAGCCATTGTCGCGGGCGATCGGCAGAAGCCGGCTTTCGATCAGATATTCCTTATTCGGCGTCAGCACGAGGCCGGAGCGCTCTTTGAGGAACTTAGCGAGATATTCAAAGTCCGCCTGCCTCATGACACGCCTCCAACAATCAACCGGGCCATCGTTTCGGCAAGCTGGCCGAGCGGCAGCACTTTGTGGCAAATCCCTGCCTGAGCGACCGCTCCGGGCATTCCCCAAACAACACTGGTCTCTTCGTCTTGCGCCAGCACCGTTCCCCCGCCCTGCTGCACACGGCGCGCGGCATCGCGCCCGTCATGGCCCATGCCGGTCAGAATGCAGGTCAGGATCGCAGGCCCGTAAATCGCAATCAGACTGTCGAGCATCGGATCGACGGAGGGCCGGCAGAAATTCACCGGCGCTGAATCGTCGAGCTTGATGAACGTATCCGTGCCCTTCGCCTCGAACATCATGTGAAAACCGCCCGGCGCGACATAAATCTTGCCCGGCTCCACTTTCATGCCCGTTTGGCCTTCCACGCAGGGGCGTTTCGCCACCCCTTCGATATGCTCGGCCAGAATGGAGGTAAACGTCGCCGGCATATGCTGCGTGATCACCACCGGCAACCGCGCAAGCGAGGGCGATAGCGCGCCCAGAAGATCGAAGAGAGCGCGCGGACCGCCCGTCGAGCTGCCGATCGCCACAATGCGCGGGCGCGTCTTGGAGGCAGGCTGCAAAACGATGGGTTTGGGCGCTGCGGCAGGCGCCGGGCTGAGCGGACGGCGGGCGGCAGCCGGAGAAGCGGCACTGCCCGCCCGCATGGCAGGACGGCGGCGCCGACCGAGGCCGCGGATCTTTGCAACGAGCTCGCGCTGAAACTCTTCCGGCGCATTGCCTTCCCGCGTGCTTTCGGGCTTGGGCACATAATCGGCGGCGCCCAGCTTCAGCGCTTTCAGGGAGATATCGGCATTGCGGCGCGTCAGGGTCGAGGCCATGAGAACACGCACGCCGGGCGCCGCTTGCAGCAGTTTCGGCAAGGCCGTCATGCCGTCCATCACCGGCATTTCGATGTCCAGAATGACGATATCGACATCGGCATCCGCGATCTTCTTGACCGCGTCTTCACCGTTCCGGCAGGTCACGGCGACCTCGATATCGGGCAGCGCGTCCAGCCAGCGGCTGATCAGCCCGCGAATGACGACGGAATCGTCGACGACCATAACGCGAACAGCCTGGTCGTTCCGGGGTTTGGGTGTTGCGGGTACGGCGTTCACTTAGATCAATCCGGTTTGAGCAAACTTGGACTCGATGATTTCCTTGTCGAACGGCTTCATGATGTATTCGTTCGCACCCGCGCTGATCGCTTCGGTGATATGCGACATGTTGTTTTCGGTGGTGCAGAAGACCACGATGGGTTTTTGACCGCCGGGCTTGGCACGCAATTCTTTCAGGAAATCGAGCCCGTTCATCACCGGCATGTTCCAATCGAGGAGAACGGCATCGGGCATCGCGCCCAGGCAACGGTCGAGCGCTTCTTTCCCATCCTCGGCTTCTTCGATGGAGAAATTCATTTCCTCCAGAATGCGCCGGGCTACCTTACGGATAACCGAGCTGTCATCCACGACCAGACACGTCTTCATGCCATTCTCCTAATGCCTGGACTTTCTCAAGCCGCCAGCGTTTGACCCGTAAAATTCAAAACCCGTTCGACATCGATCACGATCATCAGCCGCGATTCAAGGCGCTGCACCCCGGCGGAAATTTCGCGCCAGCGCGGATCGAGATTGGCCGGATTGCTTTCCATATCCGCATCGGCAACGCGCAGAACTTCACCGACGCTATCGATGATCAAGCCGTAAGACTCGCCTCGGTGCTCGACGCCCACCGCCATGCATCCGGCCGTACGGTCGCGCGATTGCAGACCCAGACGGCGGCGCATGTCGATCGCCGTGACGATGCGTCCGCGAAGGTTCAGAACGCCCGCCACTTCCGGTGCCGAAAGCGGCACCCGCGTCATGGATTGCGGCATGAACACGTCATGCACGCGCGGTACGGGAATGCCGAAAAGCTGGTCCTCGATCACCACGGTGATGTACTCGGACATGCCGGCACCGCTGACCGCAGCTGCGGCTTTCTTGCGCGAAGTACGCGTCGAAGCTGCTTTGGTGTCGTGCTCGCTCATGCCGCCTCTCCTTTGGCATCAAGAATTTCATTGAGAACCTGGATCAAACCGTCGCGGTCGTATTTGGCGACATAATCGTCGAAGCCCGCCTGACGGCCCTTTTCGATGGCTTCCGAAGACCCGAGCGCGGAAAGCGCGATGATCGGGATATGCGACCAGCTATCGTCTTTTTTGACCGCAGCAGCGAATTCGAAGCCGTTCGTCACGGGCATTTCGATGTCCGAAACGATGATGTCGAAGGTCTGGCCCGCATCGCGCAGTTTCCATGCCGCTTCCACGCTGGCGGCATGCACGACCTGATAGCCGGCCATCGCCAATTGCGGCGTCACCATGGTGCGGAAGAAGGGGCTGTCATCGACAAGCAAAAGCCGCTTGGCAGCGCCCGCCTGCAGCGCCGCTTCCTTGCGGCGGAACCAGTCCGCGAAAACGCGCGTCAGATAATGGGCAACGTCCAGAACTTCCGTCGCCTTGTCGCGGATCACGGCGGAGCCCAGGATGCCCGGCACTTCCGAGGTCAGCTCGATATCGAGACGGTCCGTAACGATATCCACGATCTCGTCCACCGCGAGGCCGACGGAACGTTCTTCTTCCGTGAAGACGAGGATCGGCTGGCGGCCTTCGCTGCGCAGCGCGGTGCCTTCGGCCACATGCATGATGGGCATCAGCTTGCCGCGATACTGAATGACGTTGGAGCCGTTGGAATATTCGATTTCGGAGATATCGAACTCTTCCAGGCGCGTAACCAGCGAGAGCGGTACGGCCTTGGGCTCTTTCGAGCCGGCATAGAAGACCAGAAGCGAGGTTTCGCCGTCGGAGGTAAAGCCTTGCTGTTCTTCGGCCACGATCTCTTCCATTTCGTTGAGCTCGCCGGAAATGGCCTGTGCAACACCGTTCGGGTCCATGATCATGATCACCGAGCCATCGCCCAGGATCGTGTTGCCGGAGAACACCGTGATATCGCGCAGAAGCGAGGCCACCGGCTTCACCACGATCTCTTCCGTGTCGAAGACGCTGTCCACGACGATGCCGAAAATCTGCTCGCCCACACGCGTCACCACGATGAAGGCTTCATCGGAAGTTACCGTGCGCCCATCTTCGGACAGGGCTTCGGCCGAGGAGCGCAGCCCCAGGAACTGGTCGAGGAAGACCAGCGGCAGGAGACGGTTGCGCAGACGCAGAACCGGCGTGTTGTTGATATGCTCGATACGGTGATCGGAATCGGCTTTCGTGCGCACCAGCTCCACAACGGCAAGCTGCGGAATGGCGAAACGCTCTTCGGCCGCTTCCACGATAAGCGCGGAAACGATCGCCAGCGTGAGCGGGATTTTGATGGTGAAGGTCGTGCCTTTGTGATGCGTCGAGCGCAGGTCGATCGATCCGCCGATCAGCTCGATATTCGTGCGCACCACGTCCATGCCGACGCCGCGGCCCGATACGTTCGTGACCTTGGCAGCCGTCGAGAAGCCCGGCGCGAAGATATAGCGGTGGATCTGCTGCTCGGTGAGCTTTTCCGCTTCCGCTTCGCTGACAAGGCCGTTGGCGATCGCCTTTGCCTTGATTTTTTCGACATCGAGGCCGCGTCCGTCATCGGCAATTTCGATGATGATATGGCCGCCTTCGTGATAAGCGCGCAGCGTGATGCGGCCCTTGTCGGATTTGCCCGCCGCAACGCGTTCGGCCGTCGTCTCCAGACCATGGTCGGCAGAGTTGCGCACCATATGGGTGAGCGGGTCCTTGATCAGGTCAAGCACCTGACGGTCGAGCTCGGTTTCCGCGCCGATCATTTCCAGATCGATCTTCTTGCCAAGCTCGCGGCTGAGATCGCGCACGATGCGCGGCAGCTTCTGCCAGGCATTGCCGATCGGCTGCATGCGCGTTTTCATCACCGCTTCCTGCAGTTCGCCCGTCACATTGGACAAACGCTGCAGCGGCACTTTGAATTCGCTGTCATCGAGACGGCGCACCATTTCCAGAAGCTGGTTGCGCGTCAGCACAAGCTCGGAAACCATCGTCATCAGGTTTTCAAGCGTGTCGACATTCACGCGGATGGACTGGTTGGCGACGCTTTCCTTCTTGCCGCCTTCGCCCTCACTCTCCTCCGCGCTTGCTGCGGCAGGTTCTTCAACCGGGGCCGGCGTAGGCTCGGGAGCCGGCGCGGCAAGCTCGGGGCCTTCGGCTTCCTGGAATGCGCGCTCAAGCTCGTCCAGCGAAACCTCGCCGGGACGCAGCGGGCGGTCGAGAAGCGGATCGATAGCAGCGCTGTCATCGCTGGCCGCGGTTTCGGCAGCGGGAGCTGCTTCTTCGGCGGGGGCAGCCCCGGGGGCAGGCGCGGCAGCCGCTTCAGCTTGCGAAAGCGCGTTCAGCTGATTGATCAAATCGTCGTCAGACCCGTCGGGCTCGGCTTCATTGGCCTCCAGTTCGGAGAGAATGAGCTTCAAGCGGTCGATGGAATGCAAGATCGCCGTCACGCCGCCATCGGTCACGCCCATGCCGTCGCGGTACTTGCCCATCAGCGTTTCGGCTGCATGCGCCAGCGCTTCCAGACGCGGCAAACCCAAGAACCCGCAAGTTCCCTTCACGGTGTGCACGAGACGGAAGATATTATCCAGAATCTGCGCGTTATTGGGTTCCTGCTCGAATTTCACGAGCTCGACGTCGACAACGTCGAGGCTCTCTGTCGTTTCGGTCAGGAATTCGCGAAGTAGATCATCCATAACGTCCCCTCGGCACTCTCGCATTGCGCGCCCCATGGCCAGCCATAAAGGCTTGCATGCGGGCGTGCTGTGGTTGGGTCCCTGCCTCACGGGATGGAAGGCACTGGACCGGATTGCATTCGATTGTTGGGGAAACTCGTTAAAAAGCTCTGAAATCGGGCATAGAAAAACGGCACGCGCCGCCGGGACACATGCCGCTGAAAAGCCCGAAAAACAAAGGGTTCCGGGTCACTCAGAAAACCGGTTAAGCGAAGGTAAAGGCCTAACGCGCCTGTTTCGCCGTAAAAGTGAAGTCCTCACCCGTCATCGCCGCATCGAGCTCCATATCAAGGCTGCGGGCGACAAGGCCGGTAAAATAAGGCTGTACCCCGCGCGCGTCGAGCACGTCTTCCGGACGCACGCCGCCGAGATATTTTTCCGTCTCCAAAGGAATGCGCGCAGCCTTGCCGCTGGCCCGCAGCGAAAAGCTCGGTGTGTCCGGCACCCCGTCCACCTTGACGGAAATCGTGCCGCCGCGCGGGATGGAGGCAAGCGCAATGACGATCATGTTCAGCAGCAGCTTCACATAGTCCTTGCCGATCGTGGCAACCGGTGCTTCCCACGTCACCTCGGCCTTCTCGCTTTGCGCATAGCCAAGTGCCACATCGCGTGCATCGGTGAGCTCCAGATGGGCCCCGGCAGACCCCGCCGCGCCGAACGCCAGCCGCGCGAATTGCAATTTCGCGGAAGCCTGGCGCGCGCTCTGGCGGATCAGATCCATGGCGTGGCCGCGCATTTCCGCATCGTCGTCTTCATCGTCATCCAGCACTTCAAGGCCGTTGGCGATGGCGCCCACCGGGCTGATGACGTCATGGCAGACGCGCGAGCATAAAAGCGCCGCCAGTTCGAGAGCTTCGATTTCGTAATTATCGGCCATGATTCGCTTCTCCCAGGGTCTGCAAGATTGTGATTAACACCCCCTGCCCCGCCTTGCCAGCCTTCAGCTTACACGGGCCAAACCCGGGCGGGATATAGCCCCCCTCCCCCGCGCCCGGGCCCTTCCTGCTTGACCTTGCCCGGCTGGGGTGGTGTTCTCCGGCCAGTTTCGAATGCAGCGCCACCGCCGCCCAACCTCAGCCAGAAAAGATATGAGCATAGATTACCCTTCCTTGAGCGCCGGCCTGTGCCGCATCGCCGTGGCCGCCGGGGCGGACATTATGCGTCATTATGAAGGCGGGCCGGTGGACGTCACGCAAAAGCAAGACGACTCGCCCGTCACCGCCGCCGATCAGGATGCCGAAGCGCTGATCCTGAAGGGCCTCGCCGAGCTTGCCCCCGACATTCCCGTCGTCTCCGAAGAAGCGGCCGCTGCCGGTCACATCCCGGTTTTCGGGGACGTGTTCTTTCTGGTGGACCCGCTCGACGGGACCCGCGAGTTCATCAACAAGAACGGCGAATTCACGGTCAATATCGCCCTCATCGAGAAGGGTGAGCCGACCTGCGGCGTGGTCTATGCGCCCGCCAAGCAGCGCCTCTTTTATGCCTGCGGCCCCGCACAAGCCTATGAGCAGGACGTGGAAGCGAATACGGCAGGCGATCTGAGCAAGGCGCCGCCGCCGCGCCGCATCAAAGTGCGCGCGGTTCCCGAAACCGGCATGGTCGCCGTTGCCAGCCGCTCCCACCGCGACCAGAAAACGGACGAGTATCTCGACCATTACAATGTCACCAGCTTCATCACCGCCGGCTCATCACTGAAATTCTGTCTGCTGGCGGCAGGTGAAGCCGATATTTATCCCCGCCATGGCCGCACGATGGAATGGGACACGGCGGCGGGCCATGCGGTGCTGTCCGCAGCAGGCGGCAGCGTCACGGAGCTTGACGGCACGCCGCTGCGCTACGGCAAAACCGAGCGGGGCATGGATAACCCCTACTTCGTCGCCAAAACCTGGAAGGGCCGTTAGGGCGTTAGCTCAGATCCTCGCCATCGGCGATGGAGGACAGCGTCTCGCGGTCGCAAATCTCGATCTCGTTGTGATCGCAGAGCCGGATAAGACCGCTGGTTTTGAACTTCGTCACCGTGCGGCTCACGGTTTCCACCGTCAGGCCCAGATAATCACCCATATCCGCCCGGCTCATCGGTACGGAAATCCGGTCAAGCGGCTTGGCCGCCTCACGTCCCTGCACGGTCGACAGCCAAAGCAGGAAGGACGCAAGACGTTCTGCCGCCGTCTTGCGGCCGAGCAGCAGCATCTGCTCTTGCGCCGAGGCGATGCCGGCAGAAGCCAGCGTCAACAGCCGGTGGCCAAGCTGCGGCGCATGATCGGCCACGTTTTCGAATTTCTGTTTCGGCAATTGACACAGCTTCGAGCTTTTCAGCGCTTCGGCGGTAAAGATGTGATCGGTGTGAAATGCCAAGCCGACAAAATCGCCCTTGAAAAGAAAGCCGGTGATTTGCCGGCGTCCATCGGCAAGCAGCTTGTAGAGCTTCAGCGCGCCGTCCATCACCACATAATAAGCTTCGGCCGGATCCCCCTCGAAGAAGACCGTATCGCCAGCTGAAAGATCTTTGTGGCGCGAGTGCTGGGAAAGCTCCGTCAACTCCGCATTGCTGAGCGCTGCGCAAACCGCGCGCGTGCGTACGTCGCAAGCAGCGCACGGATTGGCAATTTCAAACGTGCCATTGAGCTGCTGGACCGATGGCAATCCATTGCTGTCTGTTTTCATCAAGCTTTTGCCGACCTCAAAAGCCAGCCTCCAGAAAAAAGGTCAGCCTCAGCTTAGTGCGAAGATGAATCCACGGCAATGGGCTGTTGAATTACCGCCGCCTCACAAGACGATATGACGCAGAAAGCGCCGAAGCGCGCCACAAAGCAGAGGCGCAATCAGGCCGCTGCGATTGCCTCTCATTGTTGCGAAGAGGTGGCGCTGCGAAAGACAGCAAATCTCCGAGGCAATAGGGCGGCTGGAAAGTGGCTGGCGGCGAGGCCGGACCAAGCCCCCGTTCGGTCCAACCCCGCGCCAGCCCCACTCGAGCGCCGGCAAGCCGGGCGAGTGGAAATGATGCCGAAGACGCCCCCCAAACGTCACGTCTTCGGGCTGCCGGGCGCCATATGCGCGAGGACAAGGACATGAGGCCCGGCCCTCAACAAAGTGCAATGCCCGTGCCGCGCCGCAGATCACGCGCAATGCGCGTGATTCGGCGAAAAACAGACATAGGGGAGAGAAGGCGCTCCGCCTGCCCCGTGCCTGCAAGGGACAGGACCGGCGCCTCTGTGCCCATTTGGCACAGGCTCGGACCGAGAGTGCCGGGACCGGAATGAGAAGATCAGGAAAGCCTCAAGGCTTCTTCACCCAATTGCCCGAGGCATCTTCCACATAAGTGCCGGAGGCGGCATTGCCGATCAGCTTGGCGCCCGCAAGCTGCTCCACGGCAGCCAGCGTCGAGCCGGGGGTTTTTTCCGCAATCGAGCGGTAGGCATCGCGCCGGCGCAGATTGATGTCGTCCACCAGGCGCACAAGATCGGCGGAGGGCGCGGAAACCACGATCCCCACATAGCCGTTGCGCTTCTCGCCCACTTCCCCGCGCGCTTTGGCGCCGTCGAGACTGTCGGCCAATGCAGGCAGCGTCAGCCCCGCCACCATCAGCGTCAACGCCCCGAAAAAAAGCGCGGTGAGAAAGCGGCGGCGCGGCTGGCTCGCGGGCCGCTCGGCGGCAAGCGTGCGGGCGCGGGCTCTTGAGAAATCACGCATCAGAAAATCTCCGGGTTCTGGGCCAGCAGATCGTCGAGTTCGCGGTCCACTTTCACGCGCACTTCCTGCTCGATCTTGACGTTGAGATTGATTTCGATGGGCTTGTCCGGCGCCTCGATTTTCACCGTGGGCTGACAGGCGCCGAGCGCCAGCGCCAAAGCGCCCAGAAAAGCGCCAAAAGAAGAGTAACGGAGGATAGCTGTCTTCATGGCGCAGGCGTTCCTTGCTCGCGAATGACATCCAAGGCTCTAAAGCCCACCGTACCACGCTGCAGAAGTTCGGCAAACGCCGCTTCGGTGCGGATGTTTATTTTGAAGGGGTAGCCGTCATAAAGGTCCGGGTTCGCCCCTTCGATGAAAAGACCGAGTGTCAGCCTGTCGAGCGCATTGCCGTTCAGTGTCATCTCAAGCCCCTTGTAATGAAAATTCTTCAGCGCCTGGAAAACGAGATCGCTCTGCCCGCCGGTCTGCGCTTCGCCCGCAGGCCCATTATAGGCAAGAACGCCTTCGCCTTCCGCTTTGAGCTTGCCTTCTTTGACGAGCACCTTGCCCTCCTCGATAACGACCGGCACATAGCCGCTTACCCGGCCCGTGCCGCTTGCCCCGTCGAGCGCCAGAAGATCCAGCAACTTATCCAGCGCCACCTGGCGCACGCGCAGCGTGAATTCCTGCGACGGGGCGGCCGGCTCGATCGTGCCTTCATCAAGCGAAATCGTACCGCCTGCAAAAGGCCATGATGCTTCTTGAACCTGAACCGCGCCTGAAGGCTCGAGCTCGAATTGCACCTGCCCGTCCAGAAGCTCGATCCCGGCGGAAAGGCGCCCCACCTCAAGCCGCTGCGGCCCGGCCGTCACAGGCGGCATGAGCGAGGCCAGCGCGACGGTGCCATCGATCCCTTCGATCCGCGCGGCGGCCGTCGAAAATCCGAACCCGCGCAGCGCCGCCTCGCCTTTGCTCGTGAGCGTGCCGCCCTGCCAGAAAAGCCGCGCCTCGCCGGAAAGCTCTCCTGCCGCCCGCGTGATATGCCCCCTGAGAAGCGGCACGAGGCGCGCCAGCTCAAGCTGCCTCGGCGCGAATGTCGTAAGCGGCAGAGTAAGCGTGAGCCCGCCGCGCTCGTTTGAAAAATCGTGCCGGGCGCTCAGCCGCGTTTCAAGCCGCCGCTGCGGCGCACCTGCCGCGCTTTTCACCATGCCGGTCCAGGTGAGCGTATCTTTTTCCACCATGCCTTGCCCTGAGAGCTGCAAGGGCGCGAAGCGGTGAACGGGCGCGCTGTCTTTCACCGCAAGACTGGAAAGCGTGAAGGCAGACGTCAGCGCGCGCTCACCGGCCCCGGCTGCAAGCGATGCCTTCCCCTCCATCTCGATCCCGCTTAAAGCCAGCGCATAATCAATGAGCGCGATCTGCCCGCCCTTAGCGCGCCACGCAAGGCGGGCCCCCTCCGCGCCGTTTTCGACCTTCACTTCAAGCGCCGGCATCTGCCCTTTGGCGAAAGCCCGGCGCGCGCCTTCCCGGTGCACTTCAAAGGGAAAAGAAGGAAGCGTCAAAGACGCCTCGCCCGCGCCGGTGCCGGGTGAAAAGACAAACGCGCCGCCCTCACCGGGGCAAAGCTGCAGCGCCCGGACCCGCGCGGCATAAGGCACACCTTCCCATGCAAGCCCCGGCGGCAGTTCGAGCTGCGCGCAGTCTTCCAACGCAAGGGACAGCGTGCCGTCCTGCCAGCGCACATCGCCGCTCGCCCCGAGCCTTGCATCGCCGAGCGGCGTTTGCGCCTCGAAGACCGCATTTTTAAAAAAGAACGGCGGCAGGAGCCCCATTCCCCCTTGCGTTTCACCTTCCCCGCCCCCGTCAAGAAAGGGCGCAAGCGCGCCGAAGCCGATCCCGTTTTCTTCGTCATATGAAAGACGCAAGTAAGGAGAAACGACCTCGATGCCGGAAAGCCCGGCCATGCCGGCAAAAAGCGAGGTAATACGCACGCGCACCCGCTCGGCGCTGAAAGTGGGATTTTCCGCCGGGCCGATGCGCAAGGCAGCGATATCGACGCCGCCGAAACCCGCCTCCTCGACCTTGAAAGAAAAATCCTCCACCCCCTGCCCGGCCAGATAATCGCGGGCAAAGGCTTCCAGCAGGCCGGCCCGGTTCTGCCAGCTCCAGAAAAGCCCGGCCCCAAGCACCGCCAGAAGCAGAAGGATGAACAGGGCAAGCCGGCGCCCTTTTCTGCGCCCGCGCCGTTTCCCGCCCGCAGGTCCGGAGGCTAAGGCCGCCTGCGATGGACCGGTATCGTCTTTATCCAGGCTCAATTTGTCCCCCACAAGGTGCCGCGGGCAGCTGACCCCGCGCTCCTTCTGAAGATGGCGGCCATATGGGCCAAAAAATAGGCAAAAAGCGCAAATTTCAGGATTTTCCCCCAGAAACCAGCTGGCCCCGTTGCTGCCATGTTTCGCAGGCACAAAAACGGCTCGCTTTCGTTATTTTGCCGTTTTACCGGGCGAGGATGTGTGCGAATACGGCACAGTGCCGGGTTTCAGAACGGGTAGCGCACCCGCCTCCAGGAAAATCGCGAAGGCAATTTCCGGGGGGCCTTGCAGAAAAGGATAGTGGAATGCCGCGTTTGAAAACATTTGCCGTCTTGGGGATGCTGAGCCTCGGAACGCTGGGGATCGCCGCCCTTGCCGCGCCTGCGGCCAAAGCCGCAGCGCCGAACGAGCCCGCCCCCAACGTCGAAAGCCGCAATGAAGGCAAGACCTTTTCCGAGGACGAGGTTTTCCAAGCCGCCAGCAATTTCCTGGGGGAAACCGCCGAGGGGCTCGCCGAAGTTATCCACGCGGTCTTCGCTGAATATGGTGAACCCAATGCCTATATAGCCGGGCAGGAAGGCAGCGGCGCCATCGGCGTCGGCCTACGCTACGGCTCCGGGCAGCTGGTCATGAAGGACGGCCCGCGCACCGAAGTCTTCTGGCAGGGGCCCTCCGCCGGCTGGGATTTCGGCGGCAATGCGTCGAAAGTCTTCACGTTGGTCTATAACTTGCCTG
The DNA here is from genome assembly GCF_000739695.1 of Tepidicaulis marinus. Classification (GTDB taxonomy): domain Bacteria; phylum Pseudomonadota; class Alphaproteobacteria; order Parvibaculales; family Parvibaculaceae; genus Tepidicaulis; species Tepidicaulis marinus. The sequence continues at coordinate 30,662 of NZ_BBIO01000019.1, read as the reverse complement.
ACACCGGGCAGATCTACCAGCGGTTCCCTGGCGTGGAAGGCAGTGCCTACTATGTCGGCGGCGTTGGCGTGAACTATCAGCAGCGGGGCGATATTGTCCTCGCACCCATCCGGGCAGGCGTCGGCCTGCGCCTCGGGGCGAATGTCGGATATTTGAAATATACGCGCGAGCGTGAGTGGCTGCCCTTCTGAAGCAGCGGTAAAAACGAGGGAGAGGGGAAAAGATATGATTGAAGGGCTGATGATCTTCGCCCTGGGATTTTTCCTGGCGACCCTCTTTGCCATCATGAGCGCGCAGTTCATCTGGCGCCGCGCCGTGGCCGCAACGACAAAGCGGCTTGCGGCGGGCGAGCCCGGTGAAGAAGGCGAGACGGAAGGCGGCCCCTCGGCCCGTATCGGCGCCTTACAAGCACAAGTCAGCGCGCTGGAGGAAGAACTGGCCGCCAAAACCTCCGAAATCGCTGCCCTTTCCTCCCGCAACCGGAAGATCGGCACCCACCAGGCCGAAGAAAATGCGGCCCTCACCCGTGAAGTGAGCGGGCTGCAGGAAGCGCTTGCAGGCGCCAGAGCCGACCATGAAGCGGCCAATGCGGAGCTTGCCGAACAGCGCGCCCGCATCGCCTCTCTTGAAATCGCGCTCAAGGAAGCCGAAGCCCGGCGCAAGGAAACCGGACGCCAAGCGCGCGATGTCGCCGAAAGCGCCCGCAAACTTGCTGCGCTTCTGCAGGAGCCCGAAGAAGCCCCCGCTTCTGCCCGGCCTCACAGCCGCCCGCAAACCGCGGCCCGCCCTGCCGAACCCGAAGCGCCCAAAGCAAGGGAAGAACGCCCCGCGCCGATCAAAGCGCAGCCGCCCGCCTGGGCGAATGTCGTTCCAGCGGCAGGCGCCGCCGCGTCTGCCGGCATTGCAAGCGCGCGCCATGCCGAGAAGGCGGCGGAGGGAGAAAACACCGCCGCCCTTTCCAGCGAGGAATATGAAGAAATCAGAGAATCGCTTCTCTCCTTCTCCGACGGCGTGAAAGAAGAATTCGGCGACCGGCAGGACGAAAGCGAAGAGGAAGAGCACAGCCCTCACACGCCCGCCTCGCTCGAACAGAATCTCGAAGACCGCATCAAGGCGCTGCAAGAAGGCTCACCCATCGCTTAAGCATTAATAGAACGTAGCCACAGCTCTCTTTCGTCTGGCGCCTTTTGCAACTCACCATCTGTTGCCACGCTAAAACAAATGCCGCATCCTTCCTGAGGTGCGGCATTTTGCGTAAGGACTGTGCGCCCGTGTCGCGTTGCCCGGTCATTGATAAAGACCGACAAGACGATCTGATGGATGCGACTTCTGGGGGTGGCAGATATCGTTGCCGGAGGGGCACATACGCAAGTCGAGGGGAGAGAACCGGCGCCAGCCGCCCTTCCACTTGATCTATGCCAAAGCGTGCCTCTCTGCCCCGCCCTAAAAGAAGCCGCAGAGGCAATATTCAGGAGATTCCGATGGCGGCTTCCAAAGAAGCAGGCGCGGGCACATTCGGCGCGGCGACGCTGGGCGTCGGCGCCGCATTTGTACTGGGCGCGTTCCTAAGCATTTATATCGCAGCAAAAACGCATGAAGCGGCGATGGCCACCCATGCGACCTTCTTCCTGCTGTTCTTCGTTTTCGGGCTCTTTGCGCTGGGCAAGCGTCATTTCGATGCGCTGGAGCGCGGCCCCGCCCCGCAGGCCCAGGACGGCGTGCAATATAGCGACGGCGTCATCCGCGCCGGCGTCATCGCGACGCTCTTCTGGGGTATTGCCGGCTTTGCCGTCGGCGTGCTCATCGCCTTCCAGCTCGCCTTTCCGGTGCTCAATTTCGACGTTTCCTGGCTGTCCTTCGGCCGGCTGCGTCCGCTGCACACCTCGGCGGTGATTTTCGCTTTCGGCGGCAACGCGCTGATCGCGACATCTTTTTATGCCGTGCAGCGCACCTGCAAGACGCGCCTTGCCGGCGACATCGCCCCCTGGTTCGTCTTCTGGGGCTACCAGCTCTTCATCGTGCTGGCCGCCACGGGCTACCTGATGGGCGTCACCCAGTCTAAGGAATATGCGGAGCCCGAATGGTATGTGGACCTCTGGCTGACCATCGTCTGGGTCGTCTATCTTTTGGTCTTCCTCGTGACGCTTGCCAAACGGCGCGAGCCCCACATTTATGTGGCCAACTGGTTCTACCTCGCTTTCATCGTCACCATCGCGATGCTGCATATCGGCAATAACCTGTCGATCCCGGTCTCGCTGCTTTCCGTCAAGAGCTACACGTTCTTCGGCGGCGTGCAGGACGCGCTCATTCAGTGGTGGTACGGCCATAATGCGGTGGGCTTCTTCCTGACCGCCGGCTTCCTCGGCATGATGTATTACTTCGTGCCGAAGCGCGCCGAGCGGCCGGTTTATTCCTACCGTCTGTCGATCATCCACTTCTGGGCGCTGATCTTCCTTTATATCTGGGCAGGTCCGCACCACCTTCACTTCACCGCGCTGCCCGACTGGGCGCAGACCCTCGGCATGACCTTCTCCATCATGCTCTGGATGCCGTCCTGGGGCGGCATGATCAACGGTCTGATGACGCTGTCCGGCGCCTGGGACAAGCTGCGCACCGATCCTGTCATCCGCATGCTTGTCGTCTCCATCGCCTTCTACGGCATGTCCACCTTCGAAGGCCCGGTCATGTCCATCAAGGCGGTGAACTCGCTCAGCCATTACACGGACTGGACGATCGGCCATGTGCATTCCGGCGCGCTCGGCTGGGTGGGCTTCGTTTCCTTCGGCGCGATCTACTGCCTCGTGCCCTGGCTTTGGCGGCGCAAGGAGCTTTACTCCCTTGCCCTCGTCTCCTGGCACTTCTGGGTCGCGACGCTCGGGATCGTGCTCTACATCACCTCCATGTGGGTCTCCGGCATCATGCAGGGCCTGATGTGGCGGGCGTATAACGACCTCGGCCTCCTCGAATATTCCTTCGTGGAAACCGTGGAAGCGATGCATCCCTTCTACATCATCCGTGGGCTGGGCGGCGTGCTGTTCCTGCTTGGCGCGCTGATCATGGTCTACAACGTCTACCGGACCATCCGCGGCGATGTGCGCCAGGGCGAAAAGCTAGACGCAGCACCCGCAGGCTCCGGCCAGATCATCGCAACACCGGCCGAGTAAGGAGGCTCTCACGATGGCTAGATTCAAGCATGAAACCATCGAGAAGAATTCGATCCTTCTTCTCGTGCTTACCCTGATCACGGTGGCGATCGGCGGTATCGTCGAAATCGTCCCCACCTTCCTCATCAACACCACGATCGAGGATGTGGAGGGCGTGCGCCCCTATACCCCGCTCGAGCTCAAGGGCCGCAACATCTATATCCGTGAAGGGTGCTACACCTGCCACAGCCAGATGGTGCGCTCGCTGCGCTCGGAAGTGGAACGCTACGGGCATTATTCGCTGGCCGCGGAAAGTAAATACGACCACCCCTTCCAATGGGGCTCGAAGCGGACAGGGCCCGACCTTGCCCGTGTCGGCGGCAAATATTCGGACGAATGGCACCGCATTCATATGCAAAACCCGCGTGCGGTGGTGCCCGAATCCATCATGCCCGGCTACGGCTTCCTTGCCGAAACGCCGCTCGAATACCGCGACATCGAGAACGATCTGAAAGCCATGCGCCTGACGATCAGCCAGGCCTATAGCGACGAGCAGATCGCCAATGCCCGGGCCGACCTTGAAGCGCAAGCCAACCCCGACTCCGATTATGACGGGCTGCAGGAACGCTATGCCAAGGCCGTGGTGCGCGATTTCGACGGCAATCCGAACGAGATCACCGAGCTCGATGCGCTCATCGCCTATCTGCAAATGCTCGGCACGCTCGTCGATTTCAGCGCTTACGAAGACGCCGTCTTCGAACAGCAATAGGAGGTGCCAGTGACCTATGAAGATTTTTCGCATTTTGCCGGCACCTGGGGTCTCGTTTTCCTCTTCGTCTTGTTCATCGGCGCGATCGCTTACGCTTTCTGGCCGTCCAACAAGAAGAAGTTCGAAAAAGCCTCCCGCCTGCCTCTGAACGATGAAGAGCCCCTCAACGATGAAGAGAATGGGGAAGAGAAGAAATGAGCACCCCGCATAAAGACGAAATCACCGGCGTCGAAACCACGGGTCACGAGTGGGACGACATCCGCGAACTTAACAATCCGCTGCCCAAATGGTGGGTCTACACTTTCTATGCCACCATCGTCTGGTCGCTTGCCTATTTCGTTTTCATGCCGTCCTGGCCCGTCTTCTGGAACGGCGAATGGACGGCGCTGGAAGGCGTTCTGGGCTACAGCCAGCGCGGCGCCGTGACGGAAGAACTGGCCGCCATCGAAGAAGGCCGTGCCGATTACATGCAGGCCATTGCAGCGACGGATATTTCCAAAATTCAGGCAAACCCGGAATTGATGGAACTGGCCGTTGCCGGCGGCAAGGCGCTTTTCGGTGACAATTGCGCACCCTGCCACGGTTCGGGCGCCCAAGGCTTCAAGGGCTATCCCAACCTCAATGACGACAACTGGATTTGGGGCGGCACGCTCGAGGCCATCCAGACCACGATCACCCACGGCATCCGTTGGGAGCTGGACGATGACACCCGCTTCAACATGATGCCGCGCTTCCTCACCGACGGTATTCTAAGCCGCGAGGAAGTGGGTAATGTCACCGATTACGTCTTAGCCATTTCCGGCCAGGGCGAGATGACCGAAGGTGCCGAGGCGGGCGCTGAAATTTTCGCCCAGCAATGCGCCGCCTGCCACGGCGAGAGCGGCGCAGGCAATCAGGAACTGGGCGCGCCCAACCTGACCGATGCCATCTGGCTTTATGGCGGCAACCGCTCCGACATTTACGAAAGCATCGCCAAGGCACGGGCGGGCGTGATGCCGGCCTGGGGCGGGCGTCTGACGGATGCGGAGATCAAGGAACTGACGCTTTACGTGCATACGCTGGGCGGCGGCCAATAAGGCCCCGCGCAAGCGGATAAGACGATCCGGCAAGGCCCTGCCCTGAAGGGCGGGGCCTTGCTCTTTTAAAGACGGCAGAAAGGCGAACTTTCGCTGGTGACAAAATGGCGCAGCGTCAAATCGCCGGATCGTTCACCTTTCAGCCCTCTTTATAAGAGCAAGAGAAGGTCCATTCTTGCCACCCGGAGAGTTTTATGGCGAGCGATGTCTTGAATGCCTCCCCTGCCGACAAACTGGCTGGCCTTGCCCGCCAGGCCGCCGATTTTGACGCTGCCCATGGTACGGACGGTGAAACGATCACGGCGGTCAACGCCGAGCAGAACCGGCCGCTTTTCGCCAGCCGCGTCAAAGTCTACCCGAAGCTCGTGCACGGCACCTTCCGGCGGCTGAAATGGGCCGTCATGGCCATCACACTCGCCATCTATTACATCACGCCCTGGCTGCGCTGGGACCGGGGACCGAACGCGCCCGACCAGGCGGTGCTGCTCGACCTGCCCGCGCGGCGTTTCTATTTCTTCTTCATCGAAATCTGGCCGCAGGAAATCTATTACCTGACGGGCCTGCTCATTCTGGCATCGCTGCTGCTCTTCCTCGTCACCTCCCTCGCCGGGCGTGTCTGGTGCGGTTATACCTGCCCGCAAACCGTCTGGACGGACCTCTTCATTTATGTGGAGCGGCTCTTCGAAGGCGAGCGCGCAGCGCGCATCCGCCTCGACAAAAGCCCCTGGTCGCTGGGCAAACTTGCCCGCAAGACCGGCAAGCACATTGTCTGGCTCCTCATCGCCATTGCCACGGGCGGGGCCTGGGTCTTCTATTTCGCCGATGCCCCCACGCTTGCAAGCGATCTCGTCACGCTCGAGGCGCCGCTCATCGCTTATATCTTTATCGGCCTTTTCACCGGCACGACCTATCTGCTGGGCGGCATCGCCCGCGAACAGGTCTGCACTTACATGTGCCCCTGGCCGCGCATTCAGGGCGCCATGTTCGACGATGATTCCCTACTCGTCTCCTATAAACCCGACCGGGGCGAACCGCGCGGCCCGCACAAAAAGGGCACGAGCTGGGACGGGCGCGGGGATTGCATCGATTGCGGCCAATGCGTTGCCGCCTGTCCCATGGGTATCGACATTCGCGACGGCATGCAGCTTGAGTGCATCCAATGCGCGCTTTGCATCGATGCCTGCAATGAGATCATGGACAAGGTGGAGCGCCCGCGGAACCTGATCGGCTACGATACGCCGGCCAACAAGGAAGCCCGCCGCCTCGGGATGAAGGAAAAAGTGCGCCTCATCCGTCCGCGCACCGTCATCTATTCCGGCCTTTTGCTGCTGGTCACCGCCATCATGGTCAACACCTTCGCCACCCGCGCCCAACTCGAGGTGAATGTGCTGCGCGACCGCAACCCGCTTTTCGTCCAGCTCTCCGATGGCAGCATCCGCAACGGTTATCAGGTCAAGATCCTGAATATGGACCATGAAGCGGCCGATTTCCGTGTCGCCATCGAAGGCCTGCCCGAGGGCGTCTTGACCGTCCAGGGCCGCGACACCCAGGGCCCGCAAATCGTGGCGGCGGAGGCCGACAGCCTGAAATCCATCAAAATGTATGTCATTCTGCCGGTGGACGCGCTCGGCCGCCTGGACGACGGGGAAGCCGAATTCGCCTTCACCGTCGAAAATCTGCGCACCGGCGAAGCCGTAGAAAACGCCACGGTTTTCAGAGGACCGCAAAAATGAGCCAGCATCCGGATTTCAAACCGGCCACCTGGGCGGGCGTCCTCACGGGCCGCAAGTTTCTGCTCTATCTCGGCGCTTTCTTTTTCGTCGTCATCGGCGCCAACATCATCATGTCCTATTACGCCCTTTCCACCTTCGACGGAGTGGAAACCGAGAACGCTTACAAAAGAGGCCGCGCCTATAACGACGTGCTGGCCGCGGCCAAGGCGCAGGAAGAGCGCGGCTGGTCGCTCGATATCAGCCACAGCGTGGCTGGCGCCCTCGACACGACATTTCTTTTGACCATGCAGGACAGAAACGGCGCGCCCGTCAGCGGGCTCGATCTCTCGCTGGCGCTGCGCCGCCCGGTTGCCGAAGGTAAGGACCAAGCGCTTTCGGCGGTTGAAACCCGCCCCGGCACGTATGAAGCTGTTCTGACGCTGCCCGCCCCCGGCAATTGGCTGCTCGATGTTTCGGCCCGCCGGCAGGGCGAGCTTCTATATGCCGAAGAAAAAAGAGTGTTCCTGACGGCAGAGAGCGCATCTCCCGCCGGAACGGACGAGGCGAAAGCGCAGTAACGCCATGGCTCAGGCCCTTGCCGATCATTATGTACGCCCCCATGGGGAAGACGAGGCCGAGCTCGACCTGATCGTCGACGGCATGCATTGCGCCGGCTGCATGAACAAAATCGAAAAGGGCCTCGGCGCGCTCGACGGCATTACCTATGTGCGCGCCAATCTTTCCACCAAACGCGTCGCCGTGCGCTGGCAGCGCCGCGCGCATATTCCCCCCATCACCGAAAAGCTGAGCGAGCTCGGCTTTGAAGCCGTGCCCTACGACCCGCAAATCATGGGCGCGCTCGATGAGGAACAGGGCCGTGATCTTTTGCGCGCCACGGGCGTCGCCGGTTTTGCAGCCGCCAATGTCATGCTGCTTTCCGTCTCCGTCTGGTCCGGCCTTGTCAGCGACATGGAAGTGGAAACGCGCGCGCTTTTTCACTGGATCTCGGCGCTGATCGCTCTGCCCGCCGTGGCCTATGCGGGCCAGCCCTTTTTCAAATCCGCCTTCAAGGCCTTGAGAGCCGGGCACACCAATATGGATGTGCCGATTTCCCTCGCCGTCATTCTTTCGGCGGGCATGAGCCTCGTTCAAACCATCACCCATGCCGAGCACGCCTATTTCGATGCGAGCGTCAGCCTCCTCTTCTTCTTGCTGATCGGGCGCTATCTCGATGTCAAAGCGCGCAGCAAAGCCTGCTCGGTGGCGCAGAACCTTTTGGCGCTGCGGGCCGTTGCGGCCAACGTCATCATGCCGGACGGCACCATCAGCGCCGTGCCCGTGGATAGGCTCGATCCGGGGATGAAAATATCCGTGGCAAGCGGCATGCGCCTTCCCGCCGACGGGGTGGTGCTGGAAGGTGTGAGCGATATCGACAAATCGCTCGTCACCGGCGAGACGGTGCCGGAAACGGCGGCTCCCGGCACGAAGGTTTTCGCCGGCACGATGAACCTCGGCGCCGCGCTTACCGTGCGCGTCACCGCGCGCAACGATGAAACCCTGCTTGCCGAAATCGTGCGTCTGATGGAAGCGGCCGAGCAGGGCCGCGCGGGCTATGTGCGCCTTGCCGACCGTGTCTCGCGCTATTATGCGCCCGCCGTGCACGCGCTCGCCGCCGCCACACTGCTTCTCTGGCTGGCGCTTGGCGCAGGCTGGCAGACAGGGCTCATTAACGCCGTCGCCGTGCTCATCATCACCTGTCCCTGCGCCCTTGCCCTTGCCGTGCCCATCGTGCAGGTCGTGGCGACGGGCCGCCTTCTCCAGCGCGGCATTCTCGTCAAATCTTCCGACGGGCTGGAAAAACTCGCCGATATCGACACCGTGTTTTTCGACAAGACCGGCACGCTGACCGAAGGCAAGCCCGAGCTTTGCAACCGCGAAGAAATTTTGGACGCCGACCTGTCGCTCGCCGGCGCGCTTGCCGCCCGCTCCAAGCACCCGCTCTCCGAAGCCATGACGCGCGCTGCCGCGGGCATGCCACTTGCCGAGATAAGCGATCTGCAAGAACATCCCGGCCTCGGTCTCTCCGCCACTTGGCGGGGGCAGGAAATCCGTCTCGGCAAAAAAGCCTTCGCGCTGGAAGGCTTGGCCGAAGCGGAAAATGCGCAGCCCGCGCACAGCACAAATGCCTCCGAATTCTGGCTGTCAGGCCACGGCGCGCCTTGCCGTTTCCTGTTCACCGACCGCCTGCGCCCCGATGCCGAGGCGATTGTCCATGCGCTGCAGGCGCGCGGCCTGCCTGTCAAATTGCTTTCCGGCGACAGAGAGGAAATCGTTGCCGCCACCGCAAAGCGCCTTGCCATCACCGACTGGCAGGGCGAGTGCACGCCCCAGCAAAAGATCGCGGCGCTGAAGGCAGCGGAAGCGGACGGCAAACGTGTGCTGATGATCGGGGACGGGCTGAACGATGCGCCCTGCCTGAAAGCGGCTTACGTTTCCATGTCGCCGGCCAGCGCGGCTGATATTTCCCAAACGGCGGCGGATTTCATTTTCCAGGGCCAGAAACTTGCCCCGGTTCTCGAGGCGGTACGCATTGCGCGCATTTCCCGCCGCCTCGTGTTGCAGAATTTCGGCCTTTCCTTCGCTTACAACGCTGTGGCCATCCCGCTCGCCGTGATGGGTTTCGTGACGCCGCTCATCGCAGCCGTGGCGATGTCCGCTTCTTCGCTCTCGGTGATCGGCAATGCGCTCAGGCTCAACCTGACCCGCTTTCAGGAACGCTGAGCCATGGAAGCGCTGCTCTTCCTCATCCCCATCGCTCTCGGCCTCGGCCTTCTGGGACTTGTCGCCTTTCTCTGGTCGCTCAAGACCGGCCAATATGACGATCTCGACGGGGCGGCCGAGCGCATTCTCTTCGAAGATGACAACGAAGAGGCGCCCGAAGAGCCCAAAGAAAAATAGAAGACGCCGCTAGTTTTTCTGCGCGGTGATATCCCGGTAGGCATGCCAGGTCGCATGGCCGATCAGCGGGAAGGCGATAATCATCCCCACCAGCAAAGTGGCAAGGCCGGCTGCCATGATGACGGCAATGAGCCAGGCCCAAAGCAAAAGCTCTTTGGGGTGGCGCAACACGGCCAGCGCGCTTTCGCCCATGGCACTCACCGCATCCATATCCCGCTCCATCAGCATGGGAACGGAAATTGCCGAGATCGCGAACACGAAAGCGGCAAGCACCGCACCGACCGCCGTGCCCACAACCATCAGGCCGAGCCCGTGGCTGGTGAAGAACAATGTTTGCAGGAAATTGGAAAGCGGCGGAAAGCCTTCGCCGCCGAAAAAGAGCGCAAAAAGCAGCGTGGCAAGGCGCATCCAGATAAGCAGCACCAGCATCAGCGCGCCGCCCAAGAGGGCAAGCTGCGAGGGGGATTTCGTGGCGACGAAAAAGATATCGCGCAAATGCAGCGGTTCGCCCGCTTCAAGCCGGCGGCTTGCCTCGTAAAGGCCGACGGCCAGCATCGGGCCGACCAGCATGAACCCCGCCGCCATGGCCAGCGCCACCGCGCTCCAGCTGAGCACGGCAAGTCCGGCGACGATCGCCGCCGAGACACCGAAAAAGACCAGTCCATAAGTCAGGCTGATGCCCGGCACGGCCCACATGTCCCGCCAACCAAGCGCCAGCCAGCGCCAAGGCGAATCCATTGAAAGCGGTGCCCCGGATGCCCGTTCTCTTGCCTGTCCCCCGGCCTGTCCCCCGGTCTGTCCCCCAGCCTGTCCCATCACCATGCTCACGCTCATTCCTCCCGCGCAAAACCAGCCCCTGCCTCAGGCTGTTTCACGACCACCCGCCATGAGCATAGCGGGGAAAATGCGCCCGGCAATCCCGCTGCATCTCCGGCCCGAAAGAAAGCGCGCCAGGAGCGCCAAAAGCCCGTCTCCGAAATCGGCAAAAAAGCGGCCGCAGTTTTCCGCCGATTTTGCTTGCGTCATTTGGGCGCAGAGCGGAGCAGCGCACAACTTGACCCTGCGTCATATGGAAGAAAACAGGAAAACCTCTGCAGTTACAAAGTGTTAACCAGCGCTTAAAGAATTAAACAATGTGCTGCAATGCAAAAAATTGGAATTGACAGGATGTCAGAAATGGCCGATAAAAAGCTCACCAAGCCCGGCAGCCAACCTCCTCCCTGGCTAAGGGCTTCGAAAAAAGAACCGCCTGCGCTCTCCTCCTCCTCCCCCCGCGCAGGCGGTTTCTTTTTGCCTGAACGGCAAATACCGCCTGCCGGAGCGCGCACCCGGTTTCCCGTCCCGGATCTATTCGAATCGCGTGGCGCTCAGCGCGTGCCGCGGATCACCTCGATCTGGCGGACCACCGTGCCGGTCTTCGCATCGACTACGCGGATTTCCTCGCCCTTATCGGTATGAAGATAAAGCACCAGCCGTTCCTCATCCCCGCCAAGCGAGAGAAGCCGCTCGCCGGCTTTCAGATGAATGCGGCCATCCGGGCCCGCCTCTTCTGCCGGCCCCTCATCGGCGCGCGGCGCGGCGATCTCGCCGGTGTCCTCGCGGGCAAGGCCGCGCGGGTCTTCTTCATCGCTTTTCGAGGCGCGCAGCGCCATAACGACGACGACGAAAACAAAACCGAGCAGCAGTACCAGACCCATGGCAATGACGATGGCAAGCTGCACCATCTGCCGGGTGGACAGCGCCGAGCGGCCCGCTTCGGCCGCGCCTGCGCTTTCTGCTTCATTCGTTTCCATCTCACTCCCTTCAGGGATATTGTCAGGCATGATGTCCTCTCACGATTCTTCACCCGGTTCTTCTTCCCCGCCCGCGCCTGATGCCGCATCGGGCGGCACCACCATAACCATCTGCGTGGAAGAAGACGACAAAGGCGTCCGGCTGGACAAACTTTTGACCGACCGGCTGGCGCATCTGCCCGAGCCGCCGAGCCGCTCGCGCATCCGCGTGCTCATCGAAACAGGTCAGGTCAGGGAAGCGGCGGGCGGAACGAGCGGCATGATCATCGAGCCATCGGCCAAGGTAAAACCGGGCGCGGCCTTCACCGTCACCCTGCCGCCGCCCGCCCCCGCCGAGCCGCAAGCCCAGGACATCCCGCTCACGATCGTTTATGAGGACGAGACGCTCATCGTCATCGACAAGCCTGCCGGGCTCGTCGTCCACCCCGCTCCCGGCAATCCGGACATGACGCTCGTCAACGCGCTGCTTGCCCATTGCCCGGATGGCTTTACCGGCATAGGCGGGGAAATACGCCCCGGCATCGTTCACCGCATCGACAAGGACACGAGCGGCCTTCTCGTCGTCGCCAAGACAGAAGGGGCGCTGAAGGCCCTGCAGGCCCAATTCGCCGCCCATGGGCGCGACGGGCGCCTCTCACGCGCCTATATCGCCTTTGTCTGGGGCAAGCCCGGCACGTTCCGCGGCACGATCGACGCGCCCCTCGGCCGCTCCGCCCAGAACCGGCGCAAAATGGCCGTACGCAAGGACGGGCGCGAGGCGATCACGCATTTTCAAGTTGCCGAAAGCTATGGCGAGCCGGAGGCGCTGGTAAGCCGCCTCGTCTGCCGTCTTGAAACCGGCCGCACCCACCAGATCCGCGTGCATTTGACCCATAAGGGGCACCCGCTGCTCGGCGATCCCATCTATGGCGGCAGCCATGCCACCCGCAAGGTGAAGCTGAGCCCGGACGCCCAGGCCTGCCTTGCCGCCCTTGGCCGCCAGGCGCTGCACGCCTGTGAACTGGGCTTTGAACACCCGGTAACGGGCGAGCAAATGCTCTTCGAAAGCCCGCTTCCTGCGGACCTTGCCGCCCTTGAGGCTGCCCTAAGGCAAACCTAACGCTGGGGCGTCAAGGCCCTTTAAGCCAGTTTAGAATTGCTATAGAATTAAAAATACAAACCCTTTTATCCGGTGACAGGCTGCTTATATAGGCCTGACGCCAGACGGCGCTGTTGCCCTGACCGGGCGACGCCGCCGCTTTTACCGATCAGCCAAACGAGGGGGCTCCATGGCGACGAAATCGATTCCATCGCTGACGCCCGAAGGCTCGCTCTCCCGCTATCTGCAGGAGATCCGCAAATTTCCCATGCTCGAGCCGCAGGAAGAATACATGCTCGCCAAGCGCTGGAAGGAGCATGACGATTCGGAGGCCGCGCATAAGCTGGTCACGAGCCATCTGCGCCTCGTGGCGAAAATCGCCATGGGCTACCGCGGCTACGGCCTGCCCACCGCCGAGGTGATCTCGGAGGGCAATGTCGGCCTCATGCAGGCGGTCAAACGCTTCGACCCGGAAAAGGGCTTCCGCCTTTCCACCTATGCGATGTGGTGGATCCGCGCCTCCATTCAGGAATATATCCTGCGCTCTTGGTCGCTGGTGAAAATCGGCACCACGGCGGCACAAAAGAAGCTGTTCTTCAATCTGCGCAAAATGAAAGGCCAGCTCAAAGCCTTCGAGGAAGGCGATCTGAACCCGGAAACCGTGACGACCATTGCCGACCGGCTCGGCGTGACGACGGATGACGTCATCTCCATGAACCGGCGCCTTGCTGGCCCCGACAATTCCCTGAACGCGCCTTTGCGCCAGGACGGCGAACAGTCGGGCGAGTGGCAGGACTGGCTCGTGGACGAGGAAGCCGACCAGGAAGTGCGCCTTGGCGACAGTGAAGAGCTGGAACAGCGCCGCTCCATGCTGCAAATGGCGATGCAGAGCCTCAACGAGCGCGAAATGCACATCCTCACCGAGCGCCGGCTGAAGGACGAGCCGGCAACGCTGGAGGAACTGAGCCAGGAATATGGCATCAGCCGCGAGCGTGTGCGCCAGATCGAGGTGCGCGCCTTTGAAAAACTGCAAAAGGCCATGCGCGATTCCATGAAAGAGCAAGTGCAGGCCCAGCGCGAGGCGGCCCGCGCCGAGTAAGCGCGGATATCCGGGTCTTTTGCCCGCCGGAACATTGAAAACCGGAACCGGAGTGTTTGAGCACCGGTTCCGGTTTTTTCTTGTCCCCGCTTAGGCTCATAATGGAAAGGGGTGAGCCCCCAGCAGGAGAGACGAATGCACGGCGCCAAAACAGCACTGAGAGCAGCGGACACGCGGCAAGCCGGAAACCTGCCCGGAGAGGAAGACATCCGCCAGCTTTTCTACCGCGCCATAGAGCAGCGCGACGGAAGCTATGACGGGCTCTTTTATACCGGTGTCCTCACCACCGGCATTTACTGCAAACCCTCCTGCCCGGCCCGCACACCGAAGCTGGAAAATATCCGCTTCTTCCCCACCCCCGCCGCTGCCGAAAAAGCGGGCCTGCGCGCCTGCCTGCGCTGCAAACCGAGCGCGCCCTTCGCCGGCGAAGGAAGCTGGAAAAAAGTCCGCGCCATGTGCGCGCTTTTCGAGGAAGCAGAAGAAACGCCCTCTCTCGGCGCTCTTGCAAAAGCCGCCGGGCTTTCCGAAGGTCATGCGCAAAAGCTGTTCCGCAAAACCTTGGGTGTCACACCGAAACAATATGGCGGCGCCATGAAGCTCGAGCGATTCCGCAAGGCATCGCGCGCCGGCCATTCCGTCACCCGCGCCATCTACGAAGCCGGATACGGTTCCTCCAGCCGCTTTTATGAAAAAGAATCCGCCGCACTCGGCATGCGCCCCGCCGATTACGGCAAGAAGGGTGAAGGGCAGACGATCTTCTGGACCTGCCGCAAAACCGCGCTCGGAACCCTGCTGATCGCAGGCACCGCAAAAGGGCTCTGCACCGTGCGCTTCGGCGAGAGTGAAAAGAAACTCGCGGCAAGCCTCGCCGAGGAATTCTCCAACGCCGCGCTTTTGAACGCGGAAAAAGCGGCAAAGAAAAGCGAGGCCGACACTCTCGGGACATGGGCGGATGCGCTCACCCGTTATGCGGAAGGGCTGGAGGCCTGGCCCGAGCTGCCGCTCGACATCAAGGCCACGGCCTTTCAAGCGAAAGTCTGGGCGGCCCTGCGCGCCGTGCCCACCGGAAAAACGGCGACCTATGGCCAGATCGCCGCTGCCATCGGCCTGCCTCAAAGCCAGCGCGCCGTTGCCCGCGCCTGCGCCATGAACCCTGTGGCGCTGGCCATTCCCTGCCACCGCATTCTGCCGAAATCGGGCAGCATTGGCGGCTATCACTGGGGACCGGAGCGCAAGGAAAAGCTGCTCGATCTGGAAAAAGAGCCGCCTTCGGAAAACTGACCCCCGCATCACCCGCTTTGCAGAAGGGGAACCTGCCTCCCGCGCCTGCGTTCTTCTGCCAAACCCTTCTTAAAGACCGGGAACGCGGACCGTGCAGGACAACGATACGAACAACATCCCCGGCGCAGAGGGGACAGAGGGGGTAGGCCGGATCGCCCTTGGCGGATTGATGCTGCCCGGCACGGCGCTCAGCTTCCTCTCCATCCTGGCGCTTTTCTATACGCTTTACCTTGCCCAGGCGCTGATCGCCCCGGTCTTCACCGCCATCGTCGTCTCGTTTCTCTTCACACCGCTCCTGCGCCTTTCCCCGCTCAAACATCTGCCCGATCCTGCAGCCGCCGCGATGATCGTCTTCACACTGCTCGGGCTTTGCGGCGGCGGGCTATATCTTCTCGCCGACCCGGTCAGCGAATGGGCCGAACGCATTCCCAGCGCCATAGAAGAATTTCAAGAACGCACCCGCAAGATCACGGTGCCGATGGAAGAAATGCGCGCGGCATCGGAAAAGATGCGCGAGGCAGCAGGCTCCTTTGCCAATGGCGAGGGGAAGCCTGCCGGCCAGGAAGTCGTCGTTCAGGAGGCAAGCGTTGCCAACCGCGCGCTCACGCTGATCGGCGAGGTCGGTACCTCGCTGCTAATCTTTTTCGTCTTTCTTTATTTCGTGCTGGCGACAACGCATCTCATGCGCGACAGGATCGTGCGCATCGCGCCGCGCATTTCAGACAAGGAAAAAGCCCGGCGCATCATCCGCGATATCGAGCGGGAGATTTCCGGCTATCTCGTCTCCGTCACGCTGATCAATATCGGCCTCGGCATCGCCATCGGTCTTTGCATGTGGGCGATCGGCCTGCCCAATCCGGTGCTCTGGGGCGCGGCCGGCATGATCCTCAATTACATTCCCTATCTGGGCCCCGCCATCGGCATGGCGCTGACGGGTATTGCCGGGCTCCTCACCATGCCCGACCCGGCCATGGCGCTTTTGCCGCCCGCGTTCTATTTCCTCTGCAACCTCATTGAATCGCAGCTCGTGCTGCCCACCGTCATCGGCCGGCGCCATACGATCAACGCAGCGATGGTGTTTCTGTCCATCGTCTTCTGGGGCTGGATGTGGGGCGTCATCGGCGCGGTGCTCGCCGTGCCCATTCTCGTCATCATCAAAGCGACCTTCTCGCATCTCGACAGGTTGCAGAAATTTTCCGTCTTCATCGCGGCGGAAGAACGCAAAACCCGCCCCCTGCCCGATTGACCCCTGCCAGATTGAGAAAAGACAAGAGGAACGGGCGGCGCGCCCGCGCGTTCATGAAGAAGAGAAGAACAAGACCGAAAGGAGACTTCCCATGAGTCACGTTTACGGCACCAGCGAGATTGTCGGTTCTTCCACCAAAAGCATCGACGATGCGATCAACCAGGCCGTGGAAACCGCCGCCAAATCCATCAAGAACCTGGAATGGTTCGAGGTAACGGAACAGCGCGGCCATATCGAAAACGGCAAGGTCGCGCATTTCCAGATCATGATCAAAGTGGGCTTCCGCTACGAACCGAAATAAGCGGCAAACCTTCAACAAAAAAACGCCCCGGTCCTGCCGGGGCGTTTTGTCTTTTCAAGGCGCGGCTCTTAATCGGCCGCGATGCCCGTGCCGATCGGGCAGCTCACGCCCGTGCCGCCCAGCCCGCAATAGCCATGCGGGTTCTTGGCAAGATATTGCTGGTGATAATCCTCGGCATAATAAAATTCCGGCGCCTCTTTGATCTCCGTCGTGATCGGCGGAAAACTCTGCGCGCCAAGCGCCTTTTCATAGGCGCGCTTGCTCGCCTCCGCCGCCTCGCGCTGGGCGGGCGAGGTCACATAAATGCCGGAGCGGTACTGCGTGCCCACATCGTTTCCCTGGCGCATGCCCTGCGTCGGATCATGGGCCTCCCAGAATGTCTTGAGCAGCGTGTCGAAGGAGACAACTTTGGGGTCATAAACCACCAGCACGACTTCATTGTGCCCGGTGCGCCCGCTGCACACTTCCTCGTAAGTCGGATTGGGCGTGAAGCCTGCCGCATAACCCACCGCCGTGACCCAGACGCCGTCCAGCTCCCAGAACTTGCGCTCCGCGCCCCAGAAACAGCCAAGGCCGAAAATCACCTGTTCCATGCCTTCCGGGAACGGCCCTTTCAGCGCCCGGCCGGACACGAAATGGCTCTGCGCCGTCGGGATCGGCATTTCCCGTCCCGGCAGCGCGCTCTCTGCGCTCGGCATTTCGGATTTCTTGCGGAATAGCATGGCAGGCCTCCCATCTTTGAGGGCAATATCGTCTCTCGTGCCTAATGTAGGGCGCGGGCGCGCAAACGGAAATGGCTTCACGGCGAAATGATGTGCGCGCCTCACTCCGCTTTAGGCTGCACCACCCCGTAAACCAGAATATCGGCAACGGCGCGCGCGCCCTCTTCGACGGTGGGCGGGCGGCGGTTACCTTCCTTCACCAGCCGCTCCGCGAGCGCGCGCATGGTAAAAGGCGTGCCGATGGCGCCCAAAAGAATGATATGGCCGACGCCGGGCGGCATCGCCCGCGCTTCCCCGCGCGCATGGGCCCGCTCGAAAAAGGTCTGCACCGTTTCCGTCGTCGCCTTCATGTAATTTTCGTAGATGTAATCGAAGCGCGGCCCCCCTTGGGAGGACTCGTCCATCAGCACCTTGAAATAATCCGTATGCGTCGCAGCCATCAGCGCAATGCGGTAGCTTGCCTCGTGAATGCGCTCGATCTCCTCACCCTCCGGCGCGTCCGGCGAGAGCAAATCGTTGATCCCTTCGGGCAGTTTGCGCACCGCATGATCGACGGCAGCTTTCCAAAGCCCCTCCTTGGAGCCGAAATGATGGTGAATGAGATTGTGGCTGACATCCCATTGCCGCGTCAGCTCGCGCACCGACACCCCTTCATAGCCCCGCTCGGCAAAGGCCTTCAGCGCAGCTTCCAGAAGCTCCTCGCGCGAGATCGCCTCATCGCCCTTGGCCGGCCGGCCCGGGCGGCGCTTTTGCGTGTCCTCTTTATGCTGTTCCTCGAGCGCCATCTCTTGGGTTCTTCTTGTTGTTGTGCTGCCCGCCCATTCTTTGCTCGTCATGCTCGGGCTTGACCCGAGCATCCATGAAGCGGCCCGGCAAGCAGGAAGTCCGCATGGACCCTCGGGTCAAGCCCGAGGGTGACGAAAGACAAGGCAACTACCGAAACTTGACAAAGACTCACAAAAAACTTGACGGCTGTCCAGATTTTTCCGGACAGCCGTCAAATCGTAAGGCAAACGCAAAGTCCGGTCAGCCCAGCGCTTTATTGCTGCGCTTCAGCGCCGCCACATCGCCTTCTTCCATGTAAAGTTTCGAGCCGGAATTGCGGAACTCGCTTGCCATCTCCGCCATGCCGCTTTCGGCATATTCGCGCACTTCCTGCGTGATCTTCATGGAGCAGAATTTCGGTCCGCACATAGAGCAGAAATGCGCCACCTTATGGGCTTCCTTCGGCAGGGTCTGATCGTGGAACTCCTTCGCCCGTTCCGGGTCGAGCGCCAGATTGAACTGATCTTCCCAGCGGAATTCGAAACGCGCCCGTGAAAGCGCGTCATCGCGCATCTGCGCCGCCGGATGGCCCTTGGCCAGATCCGCCGCATGAGCGGCGATCTTGTAGGTGATCACGCCCTCTTTCACATCGTCCCTATTGGGCAGGCCGAGATGCTCCTTCGGCGTCACATAGCAAAGCATGGCGCAGCCGAACCAGCCGATCATCGCCGCCCCGATGCCGGAGGTGATGTGGTCATAGCCCGGCGCAATGTCGGTGGTGAGCGGGCCAAGCGTATAGAAGGGCGCGCCGCCGCATTCTTTGAGCTGCTTGTCCATATTGACCTTGATCTTGTGCATGGGCACATGGCCCGGCCCTTCGATCATGACCTGGCAGCCCTTAGCCCAAGCAATCTGCGTTAGCTCGCCCAATGTTTCGAGCTCGGCGAATTGCGCCTCGTCATTGGCATCGGCAATGGAGCCGGGGCGCAGCCCGTCGCCGAGCGAGAAGGAGACGTCATAAGCGCGCATGATGTCGCAAATGTCTTCAAAATGCTCGTAAAGGAAACTTTCCTTGTGATGGGCAAGGCACCATTTGGCCATGATGGACCCGCCGCGCGAGACGATGCCCGTCACGCGCTTTGCCGTCATCGGCACGTAAGCCAGCCGCACGCCCGCATGGATGGTGAAATAATCCACCCCCTGCTCGGCCTGCTCGATCAGCGTGTCCCGGTAAATCTCCCAGGTCAGGTCTTCGGCGACACCGTCCACTTTTTCCAGCGCCTGATAGATCGGCACCGTGCCGATCGGCACCGGCGAATTGCGGATGATCCATTCGCGCGTGTTGTGAATGTTGCGGCCCGTGGAAAGGTCCATGACATTGTCCGCGCCCCAGCGCGTCGCCCAGACCATCTTGTCCACTTCCTCAGCAACCGAAGACGTCACGGCGGAATTGCCGATATTGGCGTTGATCTTCACCAGGAAATTGCGCCCGATGATCATCGGCTCAAGCTCGGGGTGATTGATATTGGCCGGAATGATGGCGCGGCCCGCGGCCACTTCATCGCGCACGAATTCCGGCGTGATGAATTCGGGGATATTGGCGCCGAAGCTTTCCCCTTCCGCCACTTTATGCGCCGCGCTTTCCAGCGCCTCTGCCCGGCCCATATTCTCGCGCGCCGCGATATAGCGCATTTCTTCGGTGATGATCCCGGCGCGGGCAAATTCGAACTGGGTGAGCGGCCCGTCGCCCGTGCCGCGCAGCGGCTTGTGGCGAATGGGAAAAGCCTCGGCCAGATGCGTGCCGGAGACATTGCCATTGTCCTCCGGGCGCACATCCCGGCCTTCATATTCTTCCACATTGCCGCGGCGCTTGACCCATGCGGTGCGCGTGCGCGGCAGGCCCTTTTCAAGATCGATCACCGCATCGGGATCGGAATAAGGACCGGACGTGTCATAGACGCGCACGGGCGGCTCATTAGCGCTTTCATGCAGCGAAATTTCCCGGAAAGGAACTTTCAGCTCTTCGGCGCCCGGCGCACCGGTATAGACCTTGCGCGAGGCAGGCAGAGGGCCGGTCGTGACTTGCGGTTTGACGTGAACGTTCATCGTGGATCTCCTGAGTGCCTGAAAGACATCTGTGACTCGGAAATCCGGGAAAGCGAGCGGGGGCGACCTTTGTATTCCGTCCCTTCGCCGGTATGACCCGGATCAGGTTCGAAGGGTTCGGCCTCGGCCATCTCAGTCTGCCTGTTCAGTCTACCTGCGCAAACACCCCTCGGAACAGGGGCAGTGTGACTCTCCCCGCCCGCCCCGTAAAGGGCCGATCGTGCTTTGAGGTTGCGGATTGGCCGGAAAGGTCTATTGCGCGACCTTAATATCCATGATCCGCTTGAGGCGATTGCCCTGATAGAAAATCTCGATCTGCTCGTAAGGCGCGCCCGCGCCGCGTGCCGCCTCTTCCTCATAGCGCACGAGGTGCCATTCCAGCGCCTGGGTGCCTGGGACCTTGAGCGGCTCCAGCACGAGATCGAGCATCAGAACCTTGGGATTGATGCCCTGGGGCACGCGCTTGACGAGCCGGGCCTCATAATTGCTGGCGGGCAGCTCCACCTCGCCCGTGACATAAAAGCTTGCGGGACCCGGCCCCGGCATCAGATTGAGAATGGCGATCCAGTTCTGCAGCTTCACCTCGGCAGGCAGGCCCGTTTCCCCGGCCGCGCTTTCCTCGGAAGCTTCCCCGCATCCTGCAAGGCCTGTGAAGAGCAGAAGAGCCCCTGCCAGAAACGGAGCGGCCAATACCGCTTTGACCTTCCTCATCGCGCACCTCCCTTTGTGCCGGACCACCAAAATCACCTTACGCGGCAACTTGGTGAAATCATGGCAGAGCGGAGCACATAAAAGACAAAGAAAAACCGGCCCCTGAAATAAAGGGCCGGTTTCCAAACTGCGCCGGAAAAAGCTTATTCGGCAGCTTTCGCGTCGCCTTCTTCCGTAGACGCTTCCATTTCAGCATCGGCCTCGGCTTCCATCTCGCCGGCGCCTTCTTCCATGGCAGCCTCGCCCTCAGCAGCGGCTTCTTCACCCGCTTCCTCGGTCGCTTCCATCGCATCGGAAGCGGCATCCATCGTCGCATCCGCCGCATCTTCCATCATCGCGCCGGCTTCTTCCGCCGCAGCGCCCATGGCTTCGCCCGTTTCTTCAGCGGCGGTGCCCATAGCCTCGCCCGCTTCGTTCATCTCTTCGGAAACGGACGTGTCTTCGCTGGTTTGCTCTTCCTGTTTGTCTTCGCCGCAACCGGCCAGAACGAAGGCACTTGCGAAGAGAATCGGCAACGCACCTTTTACGAGAATATTCTTCATGACGTAAAACCCCCTATGTCAGCAGCACTTACCTGCTTGCGAGCTCAGACATTCTCTCAAACTCATGGCGAAACTGTGGCAGATCGCCGCGCTAAAAGAAAGTTTTCAGTTGGCAGAACAATCTGTCTCATGCGCAAAAAAATGGCGGCCATGATGGCCGCCATTGATCCGTTCACGTCCGTGAAAAAGATCAGTCCTCGTAAGGATCCTGCATCAGGATCGTGTCGTCCCGCTCCGGCGAAGTGGAAAGCAGCGCCACCGGCGCTTCGATCAGCTCTTCCACATGACGCACATATTTCACCGCCTGCGCGGGCAGATCGACCCAAGAGCGCGCGCCATAGGTGCTTTCCTTCCAGCCTTCCAGCGTTTCATAAACCGGTTTGACCCGCGCCTGCAGCGTGGCGGAAGCGGGAAGATATTTGATGAGCTCACCGTCGAGCTCATAGCCCGTGCAGATTTTGATTTCGTCGAACCCGTCCAGCACATCGAGCTTGGTGAGCGCGATGCCCGTCATGCCGTTCGTCTTGATGGCCTGGCGCACCAGCACCGCATCGAACCAGCCGCAGCGCCGCTTGCGCCCCGTCACCGTGCCGAACTCGCGCCCGCGCTCGCCGAGCCGCTGGCCCATCTCATCGTCAAGCTCGGTCGGGAACGGCCCCTCGCCCACCCGCGTCGTATAGGCCTTGGTGATGCCGAGCACATAATCGATCGCGCCGGGGCCCATGCCCGAGCCCGTGGCCGCCTGCCCCGCCACCGTGTTGGAGGAGGTGACATAAGGATAGGTGCCATGGTCGATATCGAGCAGCGTGCCTTGCGCCCCTTCAAAGAGAATGCGCTGGCCCTTGCGGCGCACATCGTCGAGATAGCGCCAAACGGAAGAAACATGGGGCAGAATGCGCGGCGCAACCTCTTTCAGCTGCCGGGTGAGCGCGGCGGGATCCGCCTCCGCCTGGCCGAGCCCGCGGCGCAGCGCATTGTGGTGATCGAGCAGCTTGGCGACTTTGTCTTCCAGCGTTTCGGGCGCGGCCAGATCCATCACCCGGATGGCGCGCCGGCCTACCTTGTCTTCATAGGCCGGGCCGATGCCGCGCTTCGTCGTGCCGATGCGCGTGCCCGTGTTCGAGCTTTCGCGGATGACGTCGAGTTCCTGATGCACCGGCAGAATGAGCACCGCGTTTTCCGCGATCTTCAGATTGTCCGGCGTCACCTCGATGCCCATTTCGCCGAGCGCATCGATTTCCTTTACCAGCGCCCAGGGGTCGATGACCACGCCATTGCCGAGCACCGACATCTTGCCCTTGCGCACGATGCCCGAGGGCAGAAGCGAGAGCTTGTAGGTCACCCCGTCAATGACCAGCGTATGGCCCGCGTTATGCCCGCCCTGAAAACGCACCACGACATCCGCGCGCTCCGACAGCCAGTCCACAATCTTGCCTTTGCCCTCGTCCCCCCACTGGGAGCCGACAACTGCCACATTCGCCATATCTATCACCGACGGGTTTAAGGGGCAGAGCGCCCGGAAAGCCCGGATTTCCGCCCGAAACATGAGGAAAGCCCCCGCTGGAAACGGCAAGACCGGACCCAAGGGAGGCTTTGAGAGGTTTTAAACCGATTGCCCGCAGAATGAAAGTCCGAGCTGGCCTCACGCGGGTTTCCGCGGCATTTCGCGCCTTTGCGCGCGAATCGGGCCAGATTGAACGAAATGGGGGACGAAGGACGGCATGGCCATTTCCGCAGAAGCCGCCCGCCTTGGGGAAGGCGCGGCCCATATGCCGCTGGAGGGGGACCGGGAAGGAACGCCGTTCGGCACCTTTGCCGCGCGCCTTTTTGCCAAAATCGCCGCCCGGCGCCGGGCGGGCAGCGAGGATGCACTCAGCCCCGCAGCCCTTGCGCCCGACGATGTGGCAACCGCCATTCTCCTCTCGCTCTGCCTCCATATCCTGCTTGCCTCGCCCTGGTGGCTCACCGCGCCGGAGCCCGAGCCCCTGTCCTTGCGTATAGCGCTTGCCCCGCCCGCCAAATCCATCGCTGCGCCGCAGCCGCTTGGCACGCAGAACGGCACGGAGCGCTTGAAAGAACAGGAACTGCCGCCGCTCGATGAAGCGGGCATGGCGGCGCTGCGCGCCGGACAAGGCAAGCGCATCAATGCTTGCATGCGCTGCACGCTGACGCGGGGGGATTTTTCCGGCGGGCTTTACCGCATCGCCAATCTGCGCCATGCGGATATGCGCGAGGCCAATCTGGAGGAAGCGGATTTTTCCGCCTCCCGCCTGATGGGCGCCAATCTTTCCCGCGCCAATCTGCGCGGCACGCGGCTGCAAGGCGCGCTTCTCACCGGCGCGGACCTGCGCCTTGCCGATCTCACGAACGCGCGCATGCTCGGCGTCTGGATCGAGGGAGCGGATTTCACCGGCGCCAATCTGACCGGCGCCGACATGACGGAAATCGACATGGCCGACAAAGCCCGCTTCCGCGAGGCGGTTTTGCACGATGCGGACCTGCGTCGCTCGAACCTTGCGGGCATGGATTTTTACAAAGCGGATCTTTCAGGCGCGGATCTGCGCTATGGGAAAGGTCTCACCCAGGCACAGCTCGATTATGCCTGCGGCGATACCCGCACCCGCCTGCCCGAAGGGCTCACCATCCGCCCCTGCGCAAACGCTTCAAAATAAAACGGCCTCCCGGCAAGCCGGAAGGCCGTCTTCGTTTCTCTGCGTAAGGACGCTTAGAATTTCAGTGCTTTGGCCTGGCGCACATGCGGCAGCTCGTTCACCGCTTTCAGCACGTCTTCCGTCACTTCCTGATCAACCTCGATCAGCGCGATCGCATCCGCGCCAGCGCCGGTGCGGCCCAGGTTGAAGTTGGCGATATTGACCCCGGCATTGCCGAGCACGGAGCCAAGCGCGCCGATGAAACCGGGCTTGTCTTCGTTGGTGACATAGAGCATGTGGGGCCCAAGCTCCGCTTCCATATTCATGCCCTTCACCTGAATAAGGCGCGGCTTGCCGTCGGAGAAGACGGTGCCGGCCACCGAGCGTTCCTGGCGCTCGGTTTTCACCGTAAGGCGCATATAGGTTTCATAAACGCCGCGCGGCTCTTCCCGCTTCACTTCTTCCACATTGATGTCGCGCTGCTTGGCAAGCACGGGAGCGGAAACAACGTTCACATCCGCCAGAAGCGGCTTCAACAGCCCGCAAAGCGCTGCATTGGTCAGCGCGCGCGTGTTCATGCCCGCCACTTCGCCTTCATATTCAAGCGTGACGGATTCGATCCCCGTCTCCGTGAGCTGACCGGCAAAGGAGCCCAGAAGATCGGCCAGCTTGACGAAGGGTGAAAGCTTCGGCGCTTCATCGGCGGAGATAGAAGGCATGTTGATCGCGTTCGTCACCGCGCCGGTGAGAAGATAATCGGCGATCTGCTCGGCCACCTGCAGAGCGACGTTTTCCTGCGCCTCGGAGGTGGAAGCCCCGAGATGCGGCGTGCAAATGACGTTTTCCATGCCGAACAGCGGGTTCTCTTTCGCCGGCTCTTCTTCGAACACATCGAGCGCTGCGCCTGCCACCTTGCCGCTTTCAAGCGCAGCTTTCAGATCGGCCTCGACGACAAGCCCGCCGCGCGCGCAGTTCACGATGCGCACGCCGTCCTTCATCTTCGCAATGGCATTCGCGTCGATGATGTTGCGTGTCTTGTCGGTGAGCGGCGTGTGCAGCGTGATGAAATCGGCGCGCGTCAGAAGCTCGTCGAGCTCGACTTTCCCAACGCCGAGATCCTGCGCCCGCTCCGGGGTCAGGAACGGGTCGAAGGCGACGACCTTCATGCGCAGGCCAAGCGCGCGGTCGGCAACGATGGAGCCGATATTGCCGCAGCCGATGATGCCGAGCGTTTTCGCCGTCACTTCCACGCCCATGAATTTGGACTTTTCCCACTTGCCTGCATGGGTGGAGGCGTTGGCCTGGGGAATGTCGCGCGCCAGCGCCATCATCATGGCAATGGCATGTTCGGCGGTGGTGATGGAATTGCCAAAGGGCGTGTTC
Source organism: Tepidicaulis marinus (assembly GCF_000739695.1). GTDB lineage: Bacteria > Pseudomonadota > Alphaproteobacteria > Parvibaculales > Parvibaculaceae > Tepidicaulis > Tepidicaulis marinus. Next base: position 5,326 of record NZ_BBIO01000019.1, on the reverse strand, counting down.
ATCACGATGATGCCCTTGGCGGTTGCCGCGGGAATGTCGACATTGTCGACGCCGATCCCCGCGCGGCCCACGACCTTCAGATTCTTGGCCGCATCGATGACGGGCTGCGTCACTTTCGTGGCCGAGCGGATCGCCAGTCCGTCATATTGATCGATGATCTTGATCAGCTCGTCGCGCTCGAGCCCAGTTTTAACGTCCACCTCGACGCCGCGCTGCTTGAAAATATCGATGGCAGCGGGAGAAAGCTTATCGGAAATAAGGACCTTCGGCATGCCTGCCTCCTCAAATGGGATTTTGAATTGGGAAAGCGGGGCGGCACTTTCATGGGCCGCCCGCTTTTAAAACCTGTGTTGAAAACCAGAATGGAAACCGGTTACGCGGCTTCCAGCGAGGCGAGCGCTTCCCCGAAGGCCCAATCGAGCCAGGGCAGGAGCGCCTGCATGTCCGAAACTTCAACCGTTGCCCCGGCCCAGATGCGAAGGCCGGCCGGCGCATCGCGGTAAGAGCCGATGTCATAGGCAATGCCTTCCTCGTCCAGAAGCGTCACGAGCTTCTTGGCGAAAGCGGCCTGGCCGTCCGCATCAAGGGCGGCGACCTTCGGATCGGTGATTTTCAGGCAAACGGAGGTGTTGGAACGGTTGTCCACTTCCTCGCAAAGAAAATCCACCCAGCCCGTGCGCTCCACCCAATCGGAGAGCATGGCAAGGTTGGCATTGGCGCGCCCCTGCAGCGAGGCAAGCCCGCCGATGGATTCGGCCCATTTCAACGCGTCGAGATAATCTTCCACCGCCAGCATGGAGGGGGTGTTGATCGTCTCGCCCTTGAAGATGCCTTCGATAAGCTTGCCGCCTTTCGTCAGACGGAAAATTTTCGGCAGCGGCCAGGCCGGCGTGTAATTTTCAAGGCGTTCCACGGCGCGCGGCGACAGGATCAGCATCCCATGCGCTGCTTCCCCGCCCATGACTTTCTGCCAGGAGAAGGTCGTTACGTCGAGTTTGGCCCAGGGCAAGTCTTGCGCGAAGGCGGCAGAGGTTGCATCGCAAATCGTCAGCCCTTCGCGGTCCGCAGCAATCCAGTTGCCGTTCGGCACGCGCACACCCGAGGTTGTGCCGTTCCAGGTGAAGACCACATCGCGGTTGCAATCGACTTTGGAAAGGTCGGGCAGCTTGCCGTAATCGGCTTCGAACACGCGGATGTCTTCGAGCTTGAGCTGCTTCTTGGCATCGCTCACCCAGCCCGCGCCGAAGCTTTCCCAGGCCAGAATATCGACGCCGCGCGCGCCGAGCAGCGACCACATGGCCATTTCGACCGCGCCGGTATCGGAGGCGGGCACAATGCCGATGCGGTAATCTTCCGGCACACCGAGCACGGCGCGGGTGCGGTCGATCGCTTCTTTCAGCTTGGCCTTGCCGATCTTGGCACGGTGGCTGCGCCCGAGGGCGGCATCTTGGAGATTTTGGATGGTCCATCCCGGGCGTTTCGCGCAGGGACCGGACGAGAAGTGCGGATTGGCCGGGCGAGCGGCCGGACGTGTATGCGTCATATGATCTATCTATCCTCTCAGATAGTCGCCTTCCGGTGGGGGAAGGTGGCCCGCAGCCGATATATGCCTCCGCCCCGGCGCTGTCAAATGACGTTTTTGCCTTTTTGTCTTTCGTCTCTTCTCCGTCATAGTGGACGTGAAACGGCAAATATCCTTAAGAACCCTTATCCGCCGGAGCCCGGCCCGCATGATCCCTTCCCAGCGGCACGTTTTCGATATTCCAGCAGACGTCACTTATTTGAACTGCGCTTACATGTCGCCCCTGCCCAAGGCGTCTATCGCCGCGGGCCAGGCGGCCGTCGCCGCCAAGGGCCAGCCCTGGCACCTGACCTCGGATCATTTCTTTTCCGATGCCGAGGCCGTGCGCGCGCTTTTCGCCCAGCTCATCAACACACGGGCGGACAATATCGCCATCGTGCCCGCCGCCTCCTACGGCGTGGCGATTGCCGCCAAGAATCTGCCGCTCGAGCCGGGACAGGAAATTCTGGCGCTGCAGGAGCAGTTCCCCTCCAACGTCTATCCCTGGATGCGCCTTGCCGAGGAAAAAGGCGGCAAGCTCCGCCTGCTCGATCCGCCGGAAAATGCGCCGGACAACATGCCCGGCGCCGACTGGACACCGCTCATTCTGGAGGCGATCGGCGACCGGACCGGCATTATCGCCCTGCCCCATTGTCACTGGACCGACGGCGCGCTGATCGATCTGACGGCCATCGGCAAAAAGGCCCGCGCTCATGGCGCAGCACTCGTCCTCGATCTAACCCAATCCGCCGGCGCCCTGCCTTTCGATGCCGAGGCCGTCCAGCCCGACATCATGGTCGCGGCGAGTTACAAATGGCTGCTCGGGCCTTATTCACTTGGCGCGGCCTACATCGCGCCGAAATGGCATCAGGGCCGCCCGGTGGAGGAAAACTGGCTGAACCGCAAAGGCTCGGAAGATTTCGCCCGCCTCGTCGATTACCAATATGAATATCAGCCGGGCGCGCGCCGCTTCGATATGGGCGAGCGCTCGAGTTTCCATCTCATGCCGGTCTTCAAAGCCTCCCTTGAACTGCTTTTAGGCTGGGGCGTTGAAAACATCGCAAGCGCCCTTGCCGCCAAGACGGGCTTTCTAGCCAAAGGGGCCGCCGGACTCGGTCTTGAAGCCGCGCCCCTTTCCCGCCGCGCCGGGCACTATCTTGGCCTGCGCTTTCCGGGCGGCATACCGGGCGATCTTCTCACCCGCCTGCGCGAGCAGAACATTCATGTCTCCGTGCGCGGGACGTCCATGCGCGTAACGCCGCATCTTTATAATGACGAGGAAGACCTTGCCCGCTTGCTTAGCGCGCTGAGGAAATTGCGCGCTTAAATCTCAAATCCCACGGGACCGGAAAAAAGCGGCAAAAGCACCGAGATCACCATGGCGCCTGCAAGAAACAAGCGCAGATAAAACCCGCGCCGTGCCCCGGCCATGAGCGCGCTCAGCCCTTCTCCGAGCGCGAGCCAAGCCGAAGTGCATAGCAGCATGAGCCCCATCAGCACCGCCCCCGTCGCAAAGGCCTGCGGCCCGTATGCTGCGCCCGGCGTGAGGAACGCGGTAAAGCCCGTCATGGTCATGGCATAGATTTTCGGGTTGAGTGGATGCACCAGAAGCCCCGCCCAGAAAGAGGGCGGCTCGGCGGTTTCATGCCTCCCCGGCCCGCCCGCCCGCACGATGCGCACGGCGAGATAGACGATGTAACAGATCCCGGCGACCTGCAGCGCGCGGTAAAGATCGGGCACGCTTGCCAGCAAAACACCGAGCCCCGCGCCCATGGCCACAAGCACCGCAAAGCCGCCGCCCCAAATGCCCGCAAGAAACGGCACGCCACGTTTGACGCCTGCGCCCGCTCCTGCCGCCATCAAGGCGAGATTGGCTGGGCCCGGCGTTGCAATGGTCACAAAGCCGAACAGAAAGACCCCGATGAAAGCCTGCCAGCTCATCGCTCACTCCTTCGCGAAGACCTCTTCTCAAGCCGGACGAAACCGCACGCGGCCTGGAGAAATCAAACTCAGATATGGATTGTGCCTTGCAGGAAATCGGCGCAGGTCCCGGCAAGCTCCACCCGCTCGCCCTTGATGCGCAAATGCACCGTGCCGCCGCGTTTGGAAATCTGCCGCGCCACCAGCGCGTCCTTGCCGAGCCGCTTGGCCCAATAAGGCCCGCTGTCGCAATGGGCCGAACCCGTCACCGGGTCCTCGTTGATGCCATGGGCGGGCGCAAAGAAGCGCGAGACATAATCGATGCCGCTGCCTTCCTGGCCGGGCGCGCTGGCAATCAGTCCGACATTGAGCGGGGCGCAGAGCCGCATCAGCTTCAGAACATCGGGGCGCAGCGCCGCCACATCTTCTGCTTTGTCGAAGAGCGCCATCAGGTTCACGCCTTTCAAAACGCCGAGCGGGCGCGTGCCGAGCGCCTCGGCCAGCCCTTCGGGCGCGGCGGCCGGTTTCATCGGCCGGGCGGGGAAATCCATTTGCAGGCGCCCGCTTTCTTCCCGCGTGACGGTCAGCTCGCCGCTGCGGGTCTCGAAGCGCACGTCTTTGAGGCCGGGCGCCAGATGCGTGAAGAGCACATGCGCGCTTGCCAGCGTCGCATGGCCGCAAAGGTCCACCTCCACGGTCGGCGTGAACCAGCGCAAATGATAGCGCCCGCCTGCCGCATCTGCCCCGCCAGGAGCCGGCACGAAAAAGGCCGTCTCCGCCAGATTGTTCTCCGCCGCAATCGCCAGCATCACCTCTTCCGGCAGCCAGCTTGTCAGCGGCACGATCGCCGCCGGATTGCCCTCGAACGGTTTTTCGGCAAAGGCATCGACCTGATAAATCGGCAGTTCCATGGGAGCCCCCTCTGGGCGGTTGCGTTTCGATACGGGCAATGTAAGGATCAATTGAAGAGGTTCAATCAATACATTGACACCATGACAATTATCTCAGCAGAGCTGCGCGCCGCGCTTTCCTCGGACACCGGGCCGGAAACCCCGCACGCGCCCCGGTATGTGGCGATTGCCGATGCGATCGAAAAGGCGGTGCAGGAAGGCCGCCTCGCCCCCGGCGAAAAGCTGCCGCCCCAGCGCGCTCTTGCCTATGATCTCGGCGTCACCGTCGGCACGGTCAGCCGGGCATATGATCTCGCCGCCCGGAGGGGTCTTGTGGAAGGCACGGTCGGGCGCGGCACCCATGTGCTTGCCCCCCAGCAGCCGGGCTCTTACGGGCGGGGCGTCGGCTCGGCAAGTTTCCTGCGCATCGCCCCCGAAACACCGATCCCGCTGAAAGCCAATCTGCCCGCCCCTATCGGCCAACATGCCGCCGTGGCCCAGGCCGCCGAGGACGTGTTGCGCCAGAACGCCCTGCGCATGAGCCTTGCCGATTATTACAGCGCCGATCAGACCGGCGAGGACCGCGCCTTGGCCGCGGACTGGCTGGCCGCGCCCGGCTTCACCGCCGACCCGCAGCATCTGGTCCTGTGCAGCGGCGCGCAGCAGGCGTTGATGACGGCGCTGATGATCGCAACCGAGCCCGGCGATCTCGTCCTTGGTGAAGCGCTGACCTATCACGTCATTCACACCCAGTGCCGCCTTGCCGGCCGCCGCCTCAAACCGCTGCCGCTCGATGAAGAAGGCATCGTGCCGGAAGCCTTGGAAGAAGCCTGCCGCACCCAGCGCCCGCGCGCGCTCTTTCTCGTCCCAACGCTGCAAAACCCGACCGGCGCGGTGATGAGCCAAAAACGCCGCGCCGAAATCGCCGCCATTGCCGAGGCCCATGCGCTTTATC
>NZ_BBIO01000020.1 GCF_000739695.1 Tepidicaulis marinus | reverse complement strand
TTGACACATCAAATAACGAGCCAAGAGTCTCTCTCCCCCATCCCTCCGGTTTGCCTTCTTCGTCGAGGCGGTCGGGGAAGAGGGACCAGAGGTCCGGGGCGAGATAGGGGGCGCGGCCTTCCATCTTGGCGCGGGTGGGGCCGAAATCGACGAACCAGTCCTTGAAGAGCGCCTGCGCCATCGCCTCCAGCGTTTCGTTCATCCGCCGGTTGAGTTCGATCTTGTCATCAAGCGCGCCTAGAGTTTCGGCAATGACTTTGCGTTCCCGTTCTGGAGGTATAGGAATGGGTACATCAGCCAAGTCTCTCAGATTTAAAGTTGCCTGAACCGTAGTATTTAGACACGTAGAAATATGATCGAGGGCTTGTTTGGATTGGAGGCAAAGACGTACCCAGTAAGCGCCAATCTGTCTTGAAACAGGTATAACGGCTATTGCGCGAGCAACATTCCATCCAATCACTCTTTCATCAGCGATGGCAGTTTGACCAACCGTCCCAACGATACTTACTAACAGTTCACCACTTCTTAGGCGCGTACGTTTATACTTACTTTCCACATCCCTGCTTACTTTCAAGGGTTGCGTGGTGTCCAAGTAGCTCCCTCGCAGATTTGTAACGCGCACAATTGGAATCCCATCTTCGCAATCGTCGCCAGGCTGAACGATTCCATACGAAATTCCGCGATCAGCACATACTAGATCACCGAGGCGTTTTGTAACCCACTCAGCCATCACCGCCCCCCCGACACATCAAGGAAGAGCCGCACCAGCGCGGTGTTGATGTAGTAATTGCTGCGGCCGGCCTGGTGTTTTTCCACGAAGCCTTTGTCGGCCAGCGTGTCGAGATATTTCGCTGCCGTTTGCCGCGTGACGTGAAGGTCGTTCATGACGAATTCAATGCGTGTGTAAGGGTGGCGGAAGAGATTGTTCAAGAGGTCCTGGCTGTAGAGCTTGGGCAGCTCCCCGCGCATGCGGTGTTTGACGGCGGCCATTTGCCCGCGGATACCTTCCACAAGCTCCAGCGTCGTTTTGGCGGTCTCCGCCACCGCTTCGAGCATATAGAGCACCCAGGCTTCCCAGGCGCCCTCGTCCCTCACCGCCTGGAGGAGGCGGTAATAATCCCCCTTCGTGCCGGTGATGTGGCGGCTGAGATAAAGCACGGGAATGTCGAGCAGGCCGCTGCGGGTGAGGTAAAGCACATTCAGGATGCGGCCGATGCGGCCATTGCCATCGGGAAAGGGATGGATGCTTTCGAACTGATGGTGGATGAGCGCCATCTTGATGAGCGGGTCTAGGAGGCAGGCTTCGTCCTCATGAATGAAGCGTTCGAGCGCTGCCATGAGAGAGATAATTTCCTGCGCCTCCTGCGGGGGGACATAAACCGTCTCTCCCGTCGCTTCGTTCTTCAGCGCAGTACCCGGCCCCGTGCGGAAGCCGCCCTGATGCCCCTTCAGGAGCTGAAAAATGTCGATCAACGTCTTGTTGGTGATGAGGCCGCTTTCATACAGCCGGTCGAAGCCGAGCTTCAAGGCGTCGCGGTAACGCGCCACTTCCTTGGCGGCGGGGCTGTCCGGCCCTTCGGGAAAGAGTTCGGCCTGGAAAAGCTCGTCCTGGGTGGTGACGATGTTTTCGATCTCCGAACTTGCCTTTGCTTCCTGCAAGGAGAGCGTGTCGATCAGGATGCCCTGGTTGGGAATGGTGGCGGCGCGGCCCTTGAGCTCGGCAAGGGCGCGGCCTGCCTTGGCCAGCGCTTTTAAAACCGCAACGGTTTCCAGCTCGGCAGCGGGGGGCAGGTCCGGTATTTTATATGTCGGCTTTAACATGTGCCGCCTGAAATGTTAAATAAACAGGATTTTTTTAACATATTTGGGCGGCCTGTTCAAAAACCCGCCCTTTATTGACAAGTTAGCCGGGGCGGACGGCCGCCAGCCGCTCGCGGATCACGCCGGCGAGGCGGTCTGCCTCCTGGAACTGATCCTCCAGCTTTTGCTGGAGAGCGGTGAAGCGCTCTTCAAAAGGCGTGTCGTCTTCCTCCACCGCCTCCGCGCCGACATAGCGGCCGGGGGTCAGCACGTAATTATGGGCGGCGATCTCTTCCCGGGAGGCGGCCTTGCAGAAGCCGGGGACATCTTCGTAGCCCTCGCCTTCCCGCCAGCGGTGATAGGTCTCGGCGATCCTCGCCACATCTTCATCCGCAAATTCGCGGCGGGTGCGGTCCACCATGTGGCCGAGCTTGCGCGCATCGATGAAAAGGATTTCGCCGCGCCGGTCGCGCAGCTTCTTGTCTTTGGCAATACCGTTCGACTTGTCCTTGGCGAGAAACCAGAGACAGGCGGGGATCTGTGTCGAGTAGAAGAGCTGGCCGGGCAGCGCGACCATGCAGTCCACCACCTCGCCCTCGATCATGGCTTTGCGGATTTCGCCCTCACCCGACTGGCTGGAGGACATGGACCCGTTGGCCAGCACCACACCGGCAACGCCCGACGGGCTCAAATGATGGAGAATGTGCTGCAGCCAGCCGAAATTCGCGTTGCCCGCGGGCGGGATGCCGAATTTCCAGCGCTGATCTTCGCGCAGGCGCTCACCGCCCCAATCGGAAATATTGAAAGGCGGGTTGGCGAGCACAAAGTCCGCTCTTAGGTCCTGCAGCTCATCCTTATGGAAAGAGCCGTCCGAATTCCATTTGATGTCGCCTTCAATGCCCCGCACGGCGAGGTTCATCTTGCAAAGGCGCCAGGTCGTGTAGTTCGATTCCTGACCGTAAACGGCAATATCGCCGATGCGCCCGCCGTGACTTTCCACGAATTTTTCCGACTGGACAAACATGCCGCCCGAGCCGCAGCAGGGGTCGTAAACACGGCCCTTATAGGGTTCCAGCATTTCGACCATAAGACGGACAACAGAGCGCGGGGTGTAGAACTCACCGCCGCGCTTGCCTTCGGAGCCGGCAAACTGGCCGAGGAAATACTCATAGACCCGGCCGAGCAGGTCCGTCGCCTCGCCCTTTTTCTGCTTGAGCGTGATGCCGGAGATCAGGTCGATCAGCTCGCCCAGCATGACGGCATTGAGAGCGGGACGGGCATAGTCTTTCGGCAGCACGCCTTTGAGGCTGGCATTTTCCTTTTCGATGGCGAGCATCGCTTCATCGATGAGCTTGCCGATACCGGACTGTTTTGCATTGGCCTGCAGATGCGACCAGCGCGCCTCCTTCGGCACCCAGAAGATGTTTTCCGCCATGTATTCGTCGCGGTCTTCTGCTGCGTCCGGCGCCTCTTCGAGAAGCTCTTCACGCTTCGCCTCGAAGCTGTCCGAAATGTGTTTGAGGAAGATCAGGCCGAGCGCGACATGCTTATAGTCGGACGGCTCCATATTGCCGCGCAGCTTGTCGGCGGTTTTGAAAAGCTCGGCCTCGAACCCCAGATTGGCGCCATTGCCGTTCTTCTCCGCTTGCGCCTTCTTTGCGCCTTTGGCCGCCCGCTTCGCCATGCTCTCCCCCGAACTCACTTACTATTGCTAACTTCCGCGCGTCCCGAGAATCATTCCCGCATCCCGCCCAAGTATGCGCAGCCACGCCCTCGAATAAAGGACGATGGACAGACTGTGTCTGCCCACACCGGCGCCCATTTGGCATATCATGAACGGATAATTTCGTGAAATGCGAGAAACTTGGATGGCGCCGGAAAAGCTGGCCGCTTCTTGATACTGCAGCCGGGTGATGCGCCCCACCCTGTGCTTGCGCACCTCCTCTCGCCGCGGCTGCTTCGTTGCTATGGGACCCGCGGCGGGGTGGATGGGACCCAAAGACCCCGGGGGGCCTTGAAGACACATTCTCGACGCGTGGGGAACGGAGCTGGAACGAAGCAGGAAGGAAGCGCGGCCACTGCTTTAGAGTCCGTGGTACCTATTTGGTACCTGGCCTCTCGACGCGATTCCCGGGTTCGGCTAAGTTATTGAAGATAATGGTACAGCCGCCCCGGCTCGAACGGGGGACCTCCTGATCCACAATCAGGCGCTCTAACCTACTGAGCTACGGCTGCACACCATAGGAAAACCGGCGAAATCCGCCAAAACGGCAGAGGGGCAAGGCCCCTTGCGCCGGTCGGGCGGACCATAATTCGCCTCCCCGGCCAAAGCAAGAGGCTGATTGCCCCGCAAAAGGCCAAAATATGGCTCAATCCGCCGGTTGGACCATGGAGGCGACGAAATCCGGCCAGACGGCGGAGGCGAAGACTAGCAAGATGGCGAGCGGGCAGACAATGCGGATGGCAAAGAGCCAGAGCCGGAACCAGAGCTCCCCGGCACGGGTGACGCCCAGCGCCGCCATCACATCTTCGCGCGAGAGCACCCAGCCGGCAAAAAGCGCCATCAGAATGCCGACCGTCGGCTGCACCCAGCTTGTCACCGTGAAATCGAAAATATCGAAGACGGTTTTGCCGTCCAAAACACCAAGGCTCGCCAGCGGATAGAATTCCGACCAATCGTTGAAGGAGAGCACCGAGGCAAGCCCGAGCAACCAGCAGGCCCCGCCGACGACCAGCGTGGCCGTGCGCCGGCCCCCGGAAAACTTCTCCTCCGCCCAGGAAACCGCCGGCTCCAAAAGCGAAATGGCCGAGGTGATGGCGGCGACCGAAAGAAGGACGAAGAAGGCCGTGCCCACCAGGACGCCATTATCCATCTGCCCGAAAGCGATGGGCACCGTCACGAAGACGAGGCCGGGCCCGGCCCCGGGGGCGAGCGCATAAGTAAAGACCAGCGGAAAGATGGCAAGCCCCGCCAAGAGCGCGACGCCCGTGTCGGCCAGCGCAATGATAAAGGCGGAACGGGGGATGGAAACCGACTGATCGAGATAGGCCCCATAGGTCATCATCGCGCCGAGAGCGACGGAGACGGAGAAGAATCCCTGACCCACGGCGGTGAGGAACGTCATGGCCGTGACTTTGGAAAAATCGGCTTTGAAGAGAAAGCCGAGCGCCTGATCAAAACCAGGCGTCTGGGCCGCATAAACGACCATGCCGAGCAACAGCAGGAAGAGGAGCGGCATGAGCGTCGTCACCGCCCGCTCGATGCCTTTATGGAGACCGCCAATGACGATGACGATATTGATGCCCATGAAAGCCGTATGCCAGAAAAAGAGCGTGAGCGGCGAGGCGGTGAAATCGGCAAAGAGCGCGCCCGAGCCTTCCCCATCCATGCCGGCAAAGGCATTGGAGACGGCAAGCGTTGTGTATTTCAGCGCCCAGCCGCCGATCACCGAATAATAAGAGAGCACCACAAAAGCGCCAATCGTGCCGCCCCAGCCGATGACGGCCCAAAGCCGCGCTTTCTTGTGCTGGCGGGCAAGGCGGACCATGGAGCCGATGGGACTTTGCCCGCCCATGCGCCCGATCAGAATTTCAGCCATCAAAATTGGCAGCGCGATGCCGAGCGTCGTCATCATATAGATAATGACGAAGGCCGCGCCGCCATTCTCGCCCGCAATGAAGGGGAAGCGCCAGATATTGCCGAGGCCGACGGCGCTGCCGATGGCCGCCATCAAGAAGGCAAAGCGCGAAGACCAATGTTCATGCGCAAAGGTTGTCATAAATCCCCCACTCTAAAATCGTTCTGTCATTGGCCCCTTTGCGCGGAGCCTCCCCATCCCTAAAGTGGGGACCAATCTAGCGGAAAGAAAAACCCCTGTCAGGCCGCTACCTGCGTTGACCCGGCAGGGTCTGACGGCCATATAAAGCCTGCTGAGGACGGGACGCAAAGAGGAGACAAGCCCCCCATGACCGCGCCAATCGAAACGGCTTTCATCGATGCCAACGGGCTGCGCTTCGAAGTGGATATGTGCGGGACGGGGGAGAAATTCGCGCTGCTGCTGCACGGCTTTCCGGAGAGCAAGCATTCCTGGCGCTTTCAATTGCCGCTGCTGGCCGAGCTCGGCTACACGGTCTGGGCGCCCAATTTGCGCGGCTACGGTCACTCCAGCCGCCCGGGCAAGGTCGCCGATTACCGGCTCGATCATCTTCTGGACGATGTGAGCGGGCTGATCGATGCGGCAGCCGCGCGCGGGCACAAAGGCCCCGTCACGCTGATGGCCCATGACTGGGGCGGAGTGATCGGCTGGACTTATGCGCTCACCGCGCCGCGCCCGATCGAGCGTTTCATCGTCATGAACCTGCCCCACCCGCATCTCTTCTTGAAGAACGGGCGCACACTCGCGCAGCTCAAACGCTCCTGGTATGTCTTTTTCTTCCAGATCCCCGGCCTGCCCGAAGCGCTGTTCAAGGCGCGCGGCGCCGATGCGATCGGCAAGGCCTTTTACAATATGGCCGTCGACAAAAGCCGCTTTCCGGAAGAGGTGCTGGCGCATTACCGGAAAAACGCGCTTTTGCCCGGGGCGATGCGCGCCATGATCAATTATTACCGCGCCAATTTCCGCCAGAACCCTTATCAGCATGTCTGGGCCGAGCCGCCGAAGCTCGACATTCCGACCCTGATGATCTGGGGCGAGGAAGATAGCGCGCTCGGCAAGGAGCTGACCTACGGCACCGAAGAGCTTGTCAGCGATCTCACAATCCGCTACTTGCCGGAGGTTTCCCACTGGGTGCAGCAGGAAGCGCCCGAAACCGTCAACGCCATGATCAAAGCCTGGCTCGAAGGAAAGCCCGTGCCGCAAGCCGGCACACGCGGCAAACTGCTAACGGCTGCATAAGCGGGGGCCGCCCCCAAGGACGAGCGCTATGAGCAAAAATAACGGCATCAACCGCGAAACCGCGATGGAAGGCGAGATACAGATCGGCCCGACCTCGCTCGGCATGGTGCGCCTTTATGTGCGCGGCGAGAACTTCGATCTGCCGATGGATTTCACGCCGGACGAAGCGCGCGAGATTGCCGAGGAAATCGTTTCTGCTGCGGAAGAAGCGCAAGGCATGGCGGCTAAAGGTAAAAACAAGGGCGGTAAGGCTCCGCGCCGTTAACCATCTTTCACTCTCATTTGTTTGAAAACACGCACATTGCTGGCCGTTTGGCGCGTGGCGGGGTAAACTTAGAGTAATCCCTCTTCTGCCAGGGGCTCTTGCGCATTATACGCAGGCTGACGTTGCCGTACGCCGCCGGAAGAGGCATCCGTGTGCGGACGGTGCCGGGCAAGAAGAGGGTTTTCGCGCATATGAGCCGGCCCCTTATGGGCCTGATGGGAAAGAGGCGTGGACGTGGAATATGGTGGCAACGGGGCACTGAATGCCGACGACGCTGTGCCCGGCCTTGATGTCTTGCAAGAGGCAAACCATCCCGTTTGGCTGTGGGACCTGCACCGCCAGCGCATTTCCTGGGGCAATGGCGCAGCGCTCACCTTCTGGCAGGAAGAAACGCTGCTCGATCTGATCGAGCACGAGTTCGATCCCGCCGATCCCATGGCCGCGCTCTTTACCGAAATTCAGCAAGCCGGTTCAAGCGAAAGCGCCCTTTATCCCATCACGCTCGACCTTTTGGAGGGGCGCCGGCCCGTTACCTTGCGCTGCCGCCTTTTGATGCTGGATGACGGCCAGCCCGGCATTCTTGCCGAACTGATCGAGGATACCGGACTTGAGGCGGGCCGCTTCACGCGCTTCGGGCAAATGGTCGAGCAGGCCCCACTCGCCCTCTCGCTCTTTAATCTCGAAGGCCGGCTTCTTTATCAGAATCCGAAGGCCGACCGTCTCTTGGGGCGCAGCGCGGCCAATGCCTCTCTCGCCGCCCTTCTCGGCGACAGCGAGCTTGCCGAAATCCTGCTTGGCAAAGCCGCCCGCTCCGGCACGGCGAGTCGGCTTGTGGAGGTAAAGGGAAGCGAGACGAAAGACGCCGTTCCTTTTCTCTGCCGCCTTACCTTGCGCAAAGTCGAAGATCCGGAAACCGGGGCAGGCGCCGTGGTTGCCCTGTGGCGCGACGCGGCGATGCGCAATGCCGCGCTTGAAACGGCGGCGGGCGAGAAAGCCGAGCTGAAGGCACTGCTCGATGCGGTTTCCGATTTTCAGTGGCGCATGGCTTACCGCGACGGCGCGATGCGCTTTACGTCTATGTCCGATGGTTTCGAGGCGCTGACGGGGGTGAAAGCCGAAACCCTTGAGGGGCTTTCCTTCGAGGAACTGGCGCTGCGCGAGAATGTGGAGCTTTCCCCGGCGCTGCGCCAAGCGCTTGCCGGCGGCAGCCCCTGGCGGGATATCGGCCTTGCCTGGAGCAAAGGGGGCGGAGCGGAGAATAAAGACGCGCTGCATCTTTCCTTTTCCGCCGTGCCCTTGCGCACCCGCGAGGGGCGGCAGACGGGCTGGGCCGGGATCGGCAAGCGCATTGCCGCGCCGCTGGAGAAAACACCCGCCGCGCCTTCCTCTTCGCTCAGCGAAGATATCGCGCTGTTCGAAACGCTGAAATTCGGCGTGTTGCTGCTCGATGCCAAAGGCACGGTGACGGGCGCCAATGCCTACGCGCGGCAGATTTTCAATATTCCGCTCCATGGCATGGCCGTGAGCGATGGGTTCAGCCTGCAGGATAAAAACATCATCGAGCGCGAGCTTGACGCGCTTTGCGGCGGCAACGGGCTTATGCCCGAAAAAGACGATACGGGCCTTTCCGTGTTACTGCCCGCAGCGCGCACGCGCACCGGCACGGACCAGCCCTTGCGGCTCTTCCTCTTCGACCGGGCGGCGGAAGGCACGCCTCGCCCGCTGGCGGTTTTTTTAAAACCTCAAGCGAAGAGCTTAGCCGCGCGGAGACCATGCGCTCCTCCCTCGCGCAAGCCGAGCACGCGCTGAAGCGCAAATCGGATGTCACGGCAAATATCGCTCATGAGCTGCGCACACCGCTCAATGCCATTCTCGGCTTTTCCGAGATCATGCGCGATGAACGCTTCGGGCCGGTGGAGAACGAAAAATACAAAGGCTATATCGCCAATATCCACAAGAGCGGGCAGTATCTGCTCAGCCTGATCAACGATTTCCTCGATCTGTCGAAAGTCGAGGCGGGCGGTTTTACGCCGAATTTCGAACAGGTGGAATTGCGCCCGCTCCTGGAAGACTGCCTGGAGCTTATCCGGCCCGCCGCCAACGAGCAGAACGTCATCGTGCGCTTCGGCGATCAGGAAGACCTGCCGCCCGTCGTTGCCGACCGCCGCTCGCTGCGCCAGGTGATTTTGAACCTGCTGTCCAACGCGGTGAAATTCACGCCCGAAGGCGGCCAGGTGAGCCTTAACGCGGAAACGGATGAAGCCGGCAATCTTCTCATCACCGTCAAGGATACGGGCGTCGGAATGGACGAGGCGGACTTGCGCCGCGCGATGGAACCTTACGGGCAAGGCCGCCTCGGCGCGGCGCGCAGCGGCGGCACGGGGCTCGGCCTGCCGCTTTCCCGCGCGCTTTGCGAGGCGAACCATGCAAGCTTCGCCATTTCTTCCGTCCCGGGCGAGGGCACGGAAATCGTCATCACCTTCCCCAGCACGCAGGTGCTTTTAGGTTAGGCCTGAAGCTCGGCAATATTCTCGAACAGTTTCAGCGCCTCGGGATTGGCCAGCGCTTCCTTATTCTTTATCGCACGTCCATGCACCACATCGCGCACGGCAAGCTCGGTGATCTTGCCCGATTTCGTGCGCGGAATATCGGCAACGGCAATCACCTTGGCCGGCACATGGCGCGGGGAGGCGCCGGTGCGGATCTTCGTCTTGATGCGCTTGATAAGATCATCCGTCAGCTCTTCACCGGCCCGCAGCACGACGAACAGCACGACGCGCACATCCCCGTCCCTGTCCTGGCCGATGGCGACGCTTTCCATCACTTCTTCAAGCTGCTCGACCTGGGCATAGATTTCCGCCGTGCCGATGCGCACACCGCCCGGATTGAGCGTCGCATCGGAGCGGCCGTGAATGATCATGCCGCCTTCAGCCGTCGGCTCGGCAAAGTCGCCGTGGCACCAGACATTCTCGAAACGCTCGAAATAAGCCGCGCGGTATTTCTTACCCTCTTCATCGTTCCAGAAGCCGATGGGCATGGAAGGAAAAGGTTTGGTGCAGACAAGCTCGCCTTTTCCGCTGGAAAGGGGCCTGCCCTCCTCGTCCCAAACCTCCACTGCCATGCCGAGGCCTTTCGCCTGAATCTGGCCGCGATAGACGGGGCCGATGGGATTGCCGAGCACGAAGCAGGAGACGATGTCCGTGCCGCCCGAAATCGAGCAAAGCGCCACGTCTTTCTTCACCGCGTCATAAACATAATCGAACCCTTCCGGCACGAGCGGCGAGCCGGTGGAAAGGATCATGCGCATGGCACCGAGATCATGAGTGTCCGCGGGGCGGAAATGATCGTTCTTCAAGGCATCGATGAATTTCGCCGACGCGCCGAAGACATTGACGCGCAGCGCATCGGCATAATCGAAAAGCACATTGCCCGAGGGGTAAAAAGGCGAGCCGTCATAAAGCGCGAGCGTTGCCCCGGCGGCAAGGCCCGAGACGAGCCAGTTCCACATCATCCAGCCGCAAGTTGTGAAGTAGAAAAGCGTTTCACCCGGCTTGATGTCGCAGTGCAGCCGGTGCTCTTTCAAATGCTGGAGAAGCGTGCCGCCTGCCGAATGGACGATGCATTTGGGCGCGCCCGTCGTGCCGCTCGAAAACATGATGTAAAGGGGGTGCGCGAAAGGCAGCGGCTCGAAGGCGATCTCACCGGCTTCATAGGGCGCCGCCGCCTCTTCCCAGGAGACCTGATTTTTGACCGCGCTCACATCCGCGCCGATAAGCGGCACGGTGATGCATTTTTCAAGCGTCGGCAGCGCCGCCACGATCTCGGCAAGCTTCTCGCCGCAGGGCAGTTCCTTGCCATTATAGCGGTAGCCGTCACAAGCGATGAGCAGCTTGGGCTCGATTTGGCCGAACCGGTCGAGCACGCCCTTCACCCCGAAGTCGGGCGAGCAAGAAGACCAGATGGCGCCGATGCTGGCAGCGGCAAGCATCGCAATCACCGTCTCAGGCATGTTGGGCATGAAAGCCGCCACGCGGTCGCCGGGCACAAGGCCGTAGGCGCGAAAGGCCTGCGCCATTTTGGAGACTTCATCGTAAAGTTCCTGCCAGCTCCAGCTGCGCCCGCGCGCGCCTTCCTGATTGAAGTGGAGCGCGGGGCTCTCATCTTTCAGGCGCAGGAAATTTTCGGCGAAGTTCAGCCGGGCCTCGGGGAAGAATTTTGCGCCCGGCATCTTGCCGCCATCCACAAGAACCTTATCGCCCTTCTCGCCGATAACGCCGCATTCGTCCCAAACAAGCTCCCAAAAGGCTTCGGGCTCGGTGACGGACCAGGCATGGAACGCCTCATAGCCCTCTTGCGGGGCACCGAAGCGGGCATGGGCCTTTTTCATGAAAGCGGTCAGATTGGCATCGGCAATTGCCTTTGCCGAGGGGCGCCAGAGCGGCTCGGTCATATCGGTTCCTCCATGGCCCCCTTTTAAGGCGGGCGGGCCCTTTGAACAAGAACCCGCCCGGCCCTCTTTCTTTAGCCGCCGACCCCGGAAAGGCCGGCCACCTGCTCGGCATGGAGCCGGTGAAAGAGCGAACCGCGCGCGCCGGCAAGCTCCTTATAGGTTCCCTGCTCCACCACCGCCCCGTCCCGGAAGACCAGAATGCGGTCCACCGCGCGCACCGTTGAAAGGCGGTGTGCAATAATGATGGTCGTGCGCCCGGCCATCAGTTCCTCGATCGCGGCCTGCACCTCGCTTTCGGTGATCGAATCAAGGCTAGAGGTTGCCTCGTCGAGCACCAGGATCGGGGCATCGGCCAGAAACGCCCGCGCAATCGCCACGCGCTGGCGCTCCCCGCCCGACAGCTTGATCCCCCGCTCGCCCACCAGCGTTTCATAGCCTTGCGGAAACTTGGCGATGAACTCATGGGCGCGGGCCCGCTTTGCCGCCTCGATAATCTCGCGGCGGGAGGCGCCGGGCCGCGCATAGGCGATATTCTCCGCCAATGAGCGGTGAAAGAGGATGGGTTCCTGCGGCACGAGCGCCACGGCCCGGCGCACGGACGTTTGCGCCATGAGGGCGATATTCTGACGGTCGATCAGAATGCGCCCTTCGCCGATATCGTGCAGCCGCTGCAAGAGCTTGACGAAGGTGCTCTTGCCGCTGCCCGACGGGCCGACCAGCGCCACTTTTTCCCCGGCCGCGATTTTCAGAACAAAGCGCCGGTAAAGCGGCGCAGCCTGATTGCGGTAAGAGAAAGTGACATCCTCGAACGCGATTTCGCCCTTGCCGGGCTTTAGATCGGGCGCGCCTTCAGGATCGCTGACGCCGACGGGTAGGCGGGAAAAGGCCACCACATCGTCAAGCTCGTTGATCGCCTTTTGCAGGTGCTGCAAGTGCTGGCCGACATCGCGCAGATAGCCCGATATGAGGAGATAACTCGTCAGCACGAAGGTAACGCCGCCGACATCCGCCTTACCCTCGATCCAGAACCAGATCACCAGCGCGAAAAGCGCGAACTTCATGACATTGAGAATGAGCACCTGAATGATGTTCAAGTTCTCCATCCGCAGCCACGCCCGCAATGCCCGTTCTTTCCAGCTGAGTAGAACATGGGAAAGCCGGGCGTCTTCGCGCGCCTCCGCGCCGAAGGCCTTGACCGCGCTGTCGCAGGTCACGGCATCGGCAAGGGCCGCGCCAATCGCCGAATCCGCTTCATTATGGGCCCGGTTGACGGGGGCCACATAATGTTTGGCAAGCAGAGCCGTCACGGCGATGTAAAGCGCGGAGATCACCGTCACGGTGAGCCCGATCAGCGGCCATTGCCAGGTGAGCAGCGCCGTTACACCGATCAGCACCGCCGCGGTGGGAAAGAGCCCCACATAAACGGTATCGGCGAAAAGATCATAGGCCCACATGCCGCGCGTTATTTTGCGCACGGTTGCACCGGCAAAATTATCGCTATGCCAATCGGCGCTATAGCGCTGCACACGGGCAAAAGCCTCGCTGACAATCGCGTACATGCAGTGCGTGGCAAAGCGCAGCCAGATCCGGAACGCGGCAAAGCGCGCCAGATTGTAGCCGAGGCCTTGCGCCACCAGAAACAGCACGGCGAGGAAGGCCGCCTCGATGGCCGCTTCATCGGGCTTATCGCCCGCGCCCGCCACCGTGTCGATGAGGTAAGCGGAGACGACGGGAAAGAGCACGTCGAGCCCTGCCACCGCCAGCATCGTGACAATCAACCCGGCCAGCATCAGCGGATGACGCCGCCAATGCGACCAGACGAACCCCGCCACATCCCAGGCCGAGACGGAAACGGGGGGCGTATTTTGCGTATTCGTTTTCTATTCCAGGGCCGGGGACATGATCCGCGGCACAGCTCGCCGCTTAAAAGCGGCGTTTGAACCTTCCGGGCTCGCCGATACAGCGGAAAAGGCAAGGCCCCGCACGCAAAGCGCGGGAAACAGAGACAGTTCAGCCGTTAAATCAGAACACTTGAAAAATCGGGGAAGCTTGAGAAGCCCGGTGTGAAAGCGTCATTGACGTCATCCGGGCTATGCATGGGACTTAGAAAGTCACCAAATGCCCGGAGACATATGAGAGGGGGTCACGTGACCTGCCATTTCTGTCTCCTGGCGTGGTTAGCCGGCCGCCGGTGCGGGCCGAATGCGTGCAAGCATAGCAAAGCCGCGCACTCGGCCAAGAACCAATTTTCTTTTCTGCTGAAATAAACGGTGCGCGTTGCAATCATGTGACGGCTATCACGATTTCGCCATATACTTGCGCGACCAATAGCAAAACGCACTTTAGGGAGGCTGAGCATGGCCCGGATCGCTCTTATTGTTTTCGGCATCATCGTTCTTTTGGTCGGCGGGCTGGTTGCCGCGGCCTCTTTCATTCCCGCCGAAACCTATAAGGCGGAGATCGAAAAAGCCGTCAAGCAGCAAACCGGGCGGCAATTGCGCATCGAAGGCGATGTGGGCATCACCTTCCTGCCCGCGCTTGGCGTGGAAGCGGAGGCCGTGCGCTTTGCCAATGCCGAGTGGGGCGGCAAGCCGGACATGGTGTCGATGGACGCCATGCAGGTTTCGCTGAAAATTCTCCCGCTTCTCTCCGGCAATGTAGAGCTCGACCGTTTCGTCCTCGTGCGACCTGAAATTCACTTGGAAGTGAACAGGCAGGGCACACCGAACTGGCAGTTCAAACCGGCGCAAGAAGCAGCCGAAGCCCCCGCCTCTCCTTCTACCGACACCGGCGGCGATGAGACGCCGTCCGAAGGCGGGGCCGCGCTCAACGATATCCGCCTCGGTGAAATTGCCATCGAAAACGGCGTTGCCAGCTACAAGGATGCGCGCAGCGGCGCGGCTTATGAAATCACGGAGATCAACACGGTGCTCAACCTGCCGAGCCTCGACCGGCAAATGGTGTTCGATGGCTCCGCGGTGTGGAATGGCGACACGATCGAGCTCGATTTGACGGCGGACCGCCCGCGCGCGCTGATCGCAGGCGGTGAGACGCCCTTCACGCTTTCTCTTGCCACACCGAAAATCACCTCCGGCTTTGACGGCACGGTGACGCAGGCCGATACGCCCAAGCTTGCCGGCACGATGAATGTCGATATTCCCTCGGTGCGCGCGCTTGCCGCCTGGGCAGGCTCGCCGCTTGCCGAGGGCGACGGTTTCGGCCCCTTCACCATCAAAGGCACTGTCAGCGCGACGCCGGAAGTTTTCGACTTCTCCGATGCCGCGCTCAGCTTCGATGAAATGGAAGGCAAAGGCGCGCTCAACGTCAATCTGAAAGGCCAGCGCCCGAAACTGACCGGCAAGCTCGATCTTGAGACCATCAACACCAATGTCTATATGGCCGGCGGCGCATCCGCTTCAGGCGGGGATGCACCGGCTTCTGGCACACCCGGCGGCAATGCAGGCGGCGGCAGCGCGGCCTCTTCTTCGGCTTCCGGCTGGAGCGATGCGCCCATCGATATGAGCGGGCTGAAAGCGGTCGATGCGGACTTGGCGCTCTCGGCGCAGAAAATTCTCGTCCAGAACATCACAATCGGCGAAAGCGTACTCGGCGTGAAATTGAATGGCGGCGTACTCACCGCCGATCTGAGCAAATTGGCCCTTTATGAAGGGGCCGGCAAAGCCAAGGTGACGCTGAACGGCGCACAGGCAACGCCCGCGCTCAATGCCACGTTCGACATTTCCAATATCGCCGCTTACCCGCTGCTGCGCGATGCCGCCGAATTCGAGCGGCTGGAAGGCACGGGCGCAATGAACGTTTCCGTCCAGACACGCGGCAAGAGCCAGAAACAAATGATCTCCGCGCTGAGCGGCAATGGCTCGGTGAACTTCGCCAATGGCGCGATCAAAGGCATCAATGTCGCCCAGCTTCTGCGCAACGTGCTTTCCGGCGCGCTCAGCGGCTGGAACGCGGGCGGCACACAGGACACGGACTTCTCCGAACTTGGCGGCACGTTCACGATTCAGAACGGCATTCTCTCCAATCAGGACTTCCTGCTTCTCAGCCCGCTTGCCCGGGTGAGCGGGGCCGGCACGGTGAACCTGCCGCAGCAAACCCTTTCCTACCGGGTAGAGCCCAAGCTTGCCGCCACGCTGGAAGGCCAGGGTGGGGACGCAGGCGCCAAGGGCATCGAGGTGCCGATCATCATCGAAGGGCCCTGGGCCAACCCGAAATTCCGCCCGGACTTGAAAGCCATCCTGTCCGACCCGGAAGGCGCGGTGAATACGATCAAGGACCTGAAAGACGGCGGCGGGAAAAAACTCCTGGAAGGGCTGATCGGCAAACCGGCCGGTGACGGAGAAAGCGGCGGTGATAGCGGCGGTGAGACATCCGGCGACAAGCCGAATGTCGAAGACGCGATTAAAGGCCTGTTCGGCCGCTGATCCGGCAAGCTTAAGGGCGCGCCTACACTTTTTTCAGGTGAGGCGCGTCCACATAGCTTTTCTCCCCGTCCACCCGGTACATCACCCGGCCAAGGCGGGGATAAGTGCACACATCGATAGGCGCGCGCGTACCGCCCATCAGATAAACCGCGTCCTCTTCAAAAATATTCTTCATGGAATGAGCTGGGCCGTTTTTCGGGAAGAGCAACACATCCCCCGGCCCCGCCTCGCATTCTTCCTCGCCGATCCGCGCCAGAAGCCGGCCTGAAAGGATCATCACGAATTCCTCGTCCTGGCCGTGAAAATGATGCTCCGTCGTCTCATGGCCGGGCTCGATGCGCACGATATGGAGCCCCATATCTTCCAATCCCGCCAGATCGCCCAAGGTGCGGGTCATACGCACGGCCCCCTCATTGAACTGATGGACATGGGACCGCTCTTCCATCGCCTCGATCCGGGCCTTGGAAAAGAAGCAGCGCTCCAGATCGCCTTTCGCCCCTTTATCTTGCGCCATGTCCATTTCTCCTATTGTTCGCGTGATGCCGGTAAAACCCGGCTTTCCGCCTCTCTTACAGATTTGAGGCATGGGGTGCCAGAACCGGCCTTTCCCCAATGTTTTCAAGGCGGGGCTAGCCTCGCCCCTGCCCCGGCGGATAGACTGGCCTTGTGGGGAATCAGGCTGGCGGTTCACGGGGCCATGTTGCAGAGCACGCTTTCAACGGCGATCAAATTCGCGCTCGCGTCGGTAGCGATCGGGGCAGTGCTTTCCGCGTTCGACATTTCGGCCATCGAAGTCGTCAAGGAAATGGGGCTGACGCCGGAGGCCATCCGCGGGCTGATTTCCCGGGCTTTCGAATGGGCGCTGCCGCATTTTATTCTCGGCGCCATGGTGATTATCCCCATCTGGCTGATCATTTATCTGCTTCGCCCGCCCGGCCTTGGCAAGTAAGACACCTCATAAAACGCAGCGCGAATCTGTAGTTTAGGCGCTTTGGGCGTTGCGCCCGCCGCCTGACCCATTACATTAACCATATTCGTCCGCCTGCGAACAGGCGGCAGGGACCGGCAGGGGCGCCGGTCCTTCAATTTTGGGAGGATATTCAGATGAAAAAAGTTTTGCTCGCGGCAGCGTTTCTCGCCGGTTCGTCCGTTGCAGCGCTGGCCGATGTCGGCGCGGGGCTGGTCGGTAACACCGTCACGCTGACGGGGCCGGAAGGCGCGGTGACGCAGATTTATTATCCTGACGCCAGCACCACGGAAGTGAAACTGCCGGATGGCTCCACCGCCACCGGCACCTGGCGCGTCGACGGCAATAAAATCTGCACCGTGACGGGCGAGAACCCGGAAACCTGCACCGCTGCGATCGAGGAAGCGCCGAGCGTCGGTTCTTCCGGCACGATCGAAGGCGAGCAGGGCAATGTCGAATGGCAGGTCTCCGAAGGCAAAGCCTTCTAAGCTAGGCACTCAGCACAGCGGATCAGGGCAGGCCGAGCGGCCTGCCCTTTTTCGTGGCCCGCGCTTTTTCGTGGTTTGTCCTTTCCAAGTTCGCCGCGGCCTTTGTGCTGGGCGGGCTCTCGGCTAAACTCCGGCCACCGAAATCACTCAAAAGACCCGAGAAAGGAACCCTTATGGGACGTCTTGAAGGAAAACGCGCCATCATCACCGGCGCCGGCAGCGGCATCGGCCGGGCAAGCGCCGTGCTTTTTGCCCGCGAAGGCGCAAAAATCATTGCCGTGGACCGCATGGAAGAAGCGGTGGATGAAACCGCCGCCATGGTGCGGGAGGCAGGCGGTGAAATTTCCTCCGTCGCCGCCGACGCCGGGGACGAGGACGCGGTGAAAGGCATTGTCGAGCACTGCGTGTCGAAATTCGGCGGCGTCGATGCCGTCTATGCCAATGCGGGTGTTTCCGGCGGCCTGGTGCCGATCGAAGAGCAGACGCTGGAATATTGGCAGGAAATCCTGCGCATCAATCTCATCGGCCCCTTCCTTGCCATCAAACACGTCACGCCGCTGATGATCAAACAGGGCCATGGCTCCATCGTCTGTACCGCTTCGGTGGCGGGCCTTAGAGCCAATGCGGGCGGCCTGCCCTATTCGGCCTCCAAGGCCGGGGTCATCAGCCTCGTGCAGACCACGGCGAACGCACTTTACGGCACGAATGTGCGCGTCAATGCGATCTGCCCCGGCCTTATCGAAACCGGCATGACGAAACCGATCTTCGACGGCGCAAGAGCGCGCGGCAAGGAAGACAAGATCGGCCAGCTCAACCCGCTGGCCCGTTATGGCCATCCCGAAGAAATTGCCAATATGGCGCTCTTTCTTGCGAGCGACGAGGCCTCTTATGTGAACGGTCAGGCCATTCCGGTCTGCGGCGGGCTTTCGAGCACGCATCCTTTCGCGGCCAGCCGGCCCGGCACATAAGGTGAGCGGAACGCCGGAAGACCCGCACCGGCTGCCGCAAGCAGCTTTGAGATGGCGGGAAGATGGGACGCCGGAATCTTCGGATTTCGGCGATCTCTATTTCTCGGCCGAGGATGGGCTGGCCGAAACCACCCATGTCTTTCTCAAAGGCAACAACTTGCCCGCCGCCTGGGAAAGATGCGCTAAAGAGGCTTCCGGCACGCCTCTCTTCACCATATGCGAGACGGGCTTCGGCACGGGGCTCAATTTCCTTGCAACCTTGGAGCTTTGGGCAGCGCACCGCCCGCCCGGCGCCAAACTGCATTTCATCTCGCTTGAAGGTTATCCGCTTTCCGCAAGCGATCTTGAAAAAGCACATGCGGCCTGGCCGCGCCTCAAACCCTTCAGCGAAGAACTCCTTAAGCACTATCCCCCGCTCGTGCCGGGCTTTCACCGCTGCGAACTTGCCAATGGTGTCACGCTCACGCTTCTCTTCGGAGAGGCGGCGAAGATGCTGGGATCGCTCGAGCTTTCGGGGAGCAAAGTGGATGCCTGGTTTCTGGACGGGTTCGCCCCTTCCCGAAACGAGACCATGTGGTCACCTGCCGTCTTTCATGAGATGGGCCGGCTTTCAGACCCCGGCACTACGCTTGCGACTTTCACCGTGGCAGGGGCGGTGCGGCGCGGACTTGTCGAGGCAGGTTTCGAGGTCAGCAAGACGCCCGGCTTCGGGCGCAAGCGCGACATGCTGCAAGGCCTTTATAAAGGGGCGCCATCCGCCTCCTCCCTGCCGCTCTGGTACCGCCCGCCTGCCCCGCCCCGCCCGAAACGCGCGCTTATCATCGGCGGCGGGATTGCGGGCGCCGCTGCCGCCCATGCGCTGACGCGGCGCGGCGTGCAGGTCACGCTTATTGAAAAAGGCCCAGGCCTTGGCAGCGGCGCCTCGGGCAATCCTGCCGCGCTCTTCATGCCGCGCCTTGCGCTCGGCAGCGCGCCGACCGGGCTTTTCCACCGCGCCGCTTATCTTTATGCCAGCGCTTTTTATGAGGCGCTGCAAGGGGCAAGCGGCGCGTCCTTTTTCGATCCCTGCGGCGTTCTGCATCTTGGCCGGAGCGAGGGGGAGGAAGAGCGCCTGCGCGCGCTTGCGGAGCGGCAGGTGCTGCCCCCCACCCATATGCGCTTTCTTGAAAGAGAAGACGCCTCCGCACTTGCCGGCATTAAACTGCCAACACCCGCGCTTTACTTTCCAGGCGCCGGCACGCTCAACCCCCAGGCACTGCTCGGCGCGCTTGGCGCCGAAGCGGACTGCCGGTTCAAGACTGAAGCCGCCCATCTTGAGCCGAAAGGAGGCGGCGGCTGGACCGCAAGAAATACGCAAGGCGAGATCCTCGCCGAAGCGGATATCGTGATCGCGGCGGCAGGCGCCAGTACCATGCAGCTCTTCCCTGAAGCGGGTCTGCCCATCACCCCCGTTGCGGGCCAGGTCACGGAATTTGCCCCCCGTGAGGGAAGCGCGCCGCTGAAAACCGCCCTTGCCGCCGGTTCCTATCTTCTTCCTGCGCAGAAGGGAAAACAGCTCACCGGCGCGAGTTTCGACAAGCAGGACCTATCCCTTGCCCCGCTGATGGCAGACAGGGAAAAGAACCTTACTGCGCTTGAAGAATGGCTTGGCGCGGACGCGCGGCCTTCAGAGATTTTTTCGGAGCGGCGTTCCTTACGGGCAACGACGCCAGACCGGATGCCTTTTGCCGGCCCCATGCCGCAGCGTGCCGCCTATGAGCGCGCTTATGAAAGGCTGCGTTACGGCGACCGTTTTGCCGCCTATCCGCCCGCGCCCTCCCCGCCCGGACTTTACACAATAGGCGGGCTCGGCTCGCGCGGCTTCCTCACCGCCCCGCTCCTGGCCGAGCATCTTGCCGCGCAAATATGCGGCGATGCCTCGCCGCTTCCCCGCGAGCTGATCGAGGCCACAGCACCGGCAAGGTTTATCATTCGCTCACTTAAGTAATCCGCATAGGAACATTTTATCTTGCTCGGGATATACATATGTTTACATGACATGCGCAAGCATCATGGAAAGTAAATAATAAATACAACCAAATGTAATTTTAAATATTCGATTCTCCCTCAAGAGTCTTCGGTAGATAAAAACTGATCTACATCAAGTAAAATCACTGTTCTTGGTTATCATAAATTAACCGGTTCCCCTTTAGCTTCTCCGGTCGAAGCCGCCGCGTGCGCACTTGCAAAGGGGATACACCATGAACAGAAATCAGGACATTGAAGGCCGTTTGTCGTTTCTCGGCATCGATGCCGAAAAACGGGCTCTTCTGAAGGAGGTTCTGAAGATCGTCGACCCGCATCTCGACACCATTCTCGATGATTTCTACAAATGGATCATGGCGCGCGAGGAAACCGCCGCCGTTATCGGCTCCCCCGGCCGCATTCCCGCGCTCAAAAACGCTCAGGCGGAACATTGGCGCGGCCTTCTTTCGGGTGAATTCGGCGAGGCTTACACAAAACGCGCGCAGGCCATCGGCGGCGCCCACCACCGTGTCGGCCTGGAGCCGCGCTGGTATATTGCCGGTTATTCCTTCGCCCTTTCGCGGCTGATTGCCAAGCTCAATGCCGCTTACCGCAAAAAGCCCGATCTGCTCGACAAAGCCGTCGATGCCATGACCAGCGCCATTATGCTCGATATGGAACTTGCCATCTCCATCTATCTGGAGCGCGGCGAGATGCAGAAGAAAGAAGAGCTCTTTCAACTTGCCGACCAGCTTGAAAAAACCATTCAGGTGTCCGTCGACCATGTGGAAGAGAACACGGCCCGCACGGCAAAGGTCGCAAAAGACATTCACCATTCCATGGACAGTTTGAACGAGCAGGCGAAAAACGTCGTCGGCTCGTCCGATGAAACCTCCGAGAATATTTCCCGTGTTGCTGCAGCAACCGAAGAACTTGCCGTTGCCGAACGGGAAATCCAGAACCAGGTAAACCGCTGCGCCGATGTGGCGCGCGGCGCGGTGACGGAAGTTTCCAGCACCTCCGAGCGCATGGAAGGCCTCGAAGCGGCAAGCCATGAAATCGGCAAGGTGGCAACGCTCATCTCAGACATTGCAAGCCAGACGAACCTTCTGGCCCTCAATGCCACGATCGAGGCGGCGCGCGCCGGGGAAGCCGGCAAAGGCTTTGCCGTGGTTGCAGCGGAGGTCAAAGCCCTGGCCACGCAGACGACGAAAGCGACGGAAGAGATCACCAATTACGTGAACGCGATCCAGCGTGCTTCCGGCGAAGTATCGACCTCGGTCACGGGCGTTCAAACCACGATCCGCGAGGTGGAAGAAATCGCCGCCGCCATCCGCGTTTCGGCGGAAGAGCAGTCCCGTGCGAACGAGGAAATCGGCGCCAATGTGCATCAAAGCGCCCAAAGCACGCGGAATGTGTCGGGCGCCATGCGCACGGTCTCGACGGAAATCAGCTCCGTGAACGGCCGCACGAACGAACTTTCCGATATTTCGGCAAAACTCAATGAGGAGCTTCAGGACTTGCGCAAGACTGTCGGCAACCTCATCGGTCAGCTGCGCTCTCACGATGTCTTCGATCGCCGCACAACCTACCGCACGAGCTGCCAGATCAGCGCGCAGATCGAAACGAGCGACGGCAAACACCAGACCGAGATTTGCGACCTTTCAGAAAACGGCTGCGCCCTGCGCGGCCAGATCAAGGCGGAAAAGGGAGCCGAGGTTGCTTTACATCTGAGCGGCAGCGCCCCGGTCAAAGCGATCATCGTGGAACAGTCGGACGGCAAGACGCATCTCGCCTTCTCCCGTCCCATCAAGGATGTGCCCGCGCTCGCCGCCGTGCTGAAAAACGCCGCTTGAGCTTGACCGGAAAGCTTTCGGATTTTCCGGAGGCTTATCCCCACTATGAGGCCGGGGCGGGCGCTTTTGACGCCCCGGTTCTCAGAACTCGTTAACTATTGGCATGATAATTCATCCTATGAATTTTCAATACCGGCGGCCTTCGGTCTCCGGGGTCTGCTAAATGGGGAAAATATGACCGGCGGCGCACAAGAACTGGCCAATCGTCTCGAGTTTCTCGGGATCGACAGCGAAAAACGGCAATTCATCGTCAAGTCATTCGACGCGATCAAACCCGAACTGCCCGACATCATTGCACGGTTTTACGAACGCGTGATGGGCAATCCGGAAACGGCTGCCATCATTGGCGGGCCGGGAAACGTTTCCCGTTTGCAGAAAGCCCAGGTCAGTCATTGGACATCGCTCTTCTCGGCGAAATTCGATGCAGATTATGCCCAGCGCGCCGTCGCCATCGGCGCGGCACATTTGCGCGTCGGCCTGGAACCGCGTCTTTACATCGCCGGCTACAGCTTCATTCAGGGCGAGATTTGCGAAGTGCTGGTGCGCGCCCTGCGCAAGAAGCCAGACATGCTTGCCAAATGCCTTTCCGCTGCCCAGGCCGCCATCATGCTCGACATGGAACTTGCGATCAGCGCCTATTTGACGCAAGGCGAGGAGAAACGCCACCGCGAGCTCGGCGAACTTGCCGATCAGCTGGAAGCCACCATCCAGTCCAGCGTCGATCATGTGCTTGAAAACATGAACCGCACGAGCGAAGCGGCACGCTACATTCACGACCACATTGCCAAGGTCAATCAGCGGGCGAACTCCGTTTCCGATTCCACGCAGGAAACGGCCGAAAACATTTCCCGCGTCGCCGCCGCTACCGAGGAACTGACGGTGACGGAACAGGAAATCCAGTCGCAGGTCGGCCGCTGCGCGGAGGTTGCCCGCAGCGCCGTTGCCGAAGTCGCCAATGCTTCCGAGCGCATGACCGGCCTTTCCGAGGCGAGCGATCAGATTTCGAAAGCGGCAACGCTTATCTCCGATATTGCGAGCCAGACGAACCTTCTCGCCCTCAATGCCACGATCGAAGCGGCCCGTGCCGGGGAAGCGGGGAAAGGTTTTGCCGTCGTTGCAGCGGAAGTCAAAGCGCTTGCCACGCAAACGACGAAAGCGACCGAGGAAATCAGCGGTTTCGTTGCCGCGATCCAGCGTTCTTCCGGGGATGTGTCCACCGCCGTCGACGGTATTCAGCAGACGATCCGCACGGTGGAAGAAATTACCGACGCGATCCGCATTTCTTCGGAAGAACAGGCCCGCGCCAATAGCGAAATCGGTGTCAATGTTCACCGCAGCGCTGAAGGCACCCGGCTTGTATCGGGCTCGATGCGGGAAGTAGCGAAAGAAGTTTCCGACGTCAATGGACGCACGGACGAACTCTCGCAGATTTCCACCGCGCTTACGGATGAAATTCAGGAACTGCGCCGCACTGTGCGCACGCTGGTGGGCAAGCTGCGCACCCATGAGGAATTCGACCGGCGCGCGGCCTACCGCGTAGAGTGCCGCCTCTCCGCAGACGCCCGCCTTACAACCGGCAAAACGCAGCCCGTCACGATCACCAACCTCTCGGCCGACGGCTGTGCGGTCAGCGGGACGGACCTTGCCCGGACCGGCGCGCTTCTGACGCTCGAATTCGGCGCCTCCCACAGCCTTTCCTGCGTGGTACTGAATGCGGCAGACGGGCGCACGCATCTGAAGTTCAAGGGCAAGGCGCTCGATATTCCGGCGCTGCGCTCGGCACTTGGCGGAAAATCCGCCGCCGCTTGATAGGCATGCCTCCTTACGAGAAAACCCGGCTGCACCTCCGTGCGGCCGGGTTTTTCAGTTAGGTCGTTAGAAATTCAACGGGCCAGAACTTCCGCCGCCTGGCGCGTGCTCGCAACGGCGCCGCCTACCTGCTCGATCGCCGCCGAGATACCTGCCATGCTCGACGTGATCTCCTCAACGGACCGGGCAGCTTCCTGCATCCCTTCGGAAATATTGCCCGTCACAACGCTTTGCTCTTCCACTGCTGCGGAAGTGGAGGTGACGTGATCGCGCACCACTTCCATGCCATCACGGATCGATTGCAGCGCTTCAACCACTTCGCTGGAAACGGACTGAATTCCCGCGATTTCCTTCGAGATATGATCGGTTGCCTTGGCGGCCTGACTGGCCAGGTTTTTTACTTCGCTTGCAACGACGGCAAAGCCCTTTCCGGCTTCTCCGGCGCGCGCCGCCTCGATGGTCGCGTTGAGCGCCAGAAGATTGATCTGACCTGCAATCTCCTGAATGAGCTCGACAATGCCGGTCATGGCAGAGGCGGCATCGGCCAGGCGCGAAGTCGAGCCATGGGCGGCCTCGACCTTACCCTGCACTTCTTCACCCGCCATTTTGGAACGCACCATGCTCTGGGCGATCTCGCCGATAGAGGCGACGAGCTCTTCCACCGCAGCCGCCACCGTTTGCACATTGGCACTGGTGCGTTCGGCATTCGTGCCTGCATTTGCCGCTTCGCCTTCCGCCCGGTCCACGGCGCCGTCGATCTCGGCGAAATTCGTGTCGATCATCGTCTTCAGATCGGTAAGCAGGGAAACCTGCGAGGTAATGTCCGTCGCATATTTCACGACCTTGAAAGGCCGGCCCGCCGCATCGAGGATGGGGTTATAAGAAGCCTCGATCCAGACCTCCTTGCCGCCCTTGCCATAGCGCTTGAACTGCCCGGCTTCATACTCACCGGCACGCAGCTTCTGCCAGAAGCGCTTATAAGCTTCGCTGCCGCGGTCCTCGGGGCTCACAAACATCGAGTGGTGTTTGCCCTGCACCTCGCCGAGCGAGTAGCCCAAGGTGGAGAGGAAATTCTCGTTCGCCGTCAGGATCTTGCCGTCCAGGTCGAATTCGATGACGGCCTGGGACTTGCCGATCGCATTCACTTGGCCGCGCAGATCACTGAACTCGGCTTTCGTTGCCGTGATATCGGTCGCAAATTTCACGACCTTATAAGCCTTCCCGTCCCGGCCGATCAGCGGGTTATAAGAAGCCTCGATCCAGACTTCCCTGCCGCCTTTACCGAAGCGGCGGTACTGCGCCGATTGATAATGCCCGGCTTTGAGCCGCGCCCAGAAATCCTTATAGGCGGCACTGCTGCGGTCTTCCGGCGCAACAAACATCGAATGATGCTTGCCCTGGACCTCATCCAGCCGATAGCCCATGGTGTTCAAGAAATTCTCGTTCGCCGTCAGGATGTTTCCATCCGTGTCGAATTCGATAACAGCCTGCGATTTGTCCAGCGCAGCAAGGCGGGCTTCCATCTCAACGTCTTTTGACGATCTGCCAATACTCAACATGTCCGTTACTCACATAGCCGATCCATGCCGTTGACGATCCCCCGGAACGCTTTCGGCCACTGTTCAACCTTACGCGCCTGTCCCCGCGCCGGATCACCATGGCGGTTACAGAAGGAGAATTGATTAAAATTCGTAGCGTCTTCCGCAAATCCTTGCAGAAGGTTAGAAAAACGTAAATTCCGCTAAAAAAAATCGTGAGAAACGCGCGCCTTCTCACCTCCCTCTTCACAGAATTTTTCTGTTTCGCGTTCCATACTTTCGACTGGTCAGCGCAAACGGAGTGATGGCGTGAGTAACCTTTCCCAAGGATGCCAGGGCTGCCGGGACGGCAATCCGCTTCCCTTCGATTTTACCGTCGCTTTTCATCCCATCATCGATGCACACACGCATGACGTCTGGGGTTATGAAGCGCTGGTGCGCGGGCTTCAGGGCCAGGGCGCGGCGCACATTCTCTCCCAGGTGGACGACACCACGCGCTATAAGTTCGATCAGGCCGCACGCGTAAAAGCGATCGAGCTTGCCGGGCAGATCTTCCCGAAAGACGGCACGCGCCTTTCCATCAATTTCATGCCGAACGCGGTTTACGAACCGGCCGCCTGCATCCGCGCCTCGCTGGCCGCGGCGGCACGTGTACGCTTCGCGCCCGAACGCATCATGTTCGAGTTCACCGAGGACGAGCGCATGGATGACACAGCGCATATCGAGCGGATCATCGCGGAATATAAAAGGATCGGCTTTTTGACCGCCATAGACGATTTCGGCTCTGGCTATGCCGGGCTCAACCTGCTGGCCAATTTCCAGCCCGATCTCATCAAGATCGATATGGACATCATCCGGAATATCGATACGAGTCCGGCGCGTCAGGCCATTGTCGCCGCGATCGGCCATATCGCCCGCACGCTGGGCATCACGATCATCGCTGAAGGGATCGAAACCCGCGCGGAGTTCGAGATACTGCGCGCCGCCGGGATCCGGCTGTTTCAAGGGTTCTATTTCGCTAAACCAGGCATCGAAACCCTGCCGAAAGTGCCTTTCCTTGCCGGGCCGCCCCTTGAAGAAGCGGCGCAAGCCTGACGCGGGCATGTTTTTTGGGCTCGTTGCCAATATAAAGAGGCACTGCCATTGTAATGACACAAATGGCGCTTATCTCTCTATCAACGCGCAGACATTGATGCGGCTTTAAGCCAAGCAAATCTGTCTGAGGGCGCTCGCGGCCGGATGTACGCCGCAGCGTCCCTTCGCGTTCCCCCCTCTTCTTTGTTTGCGGCCTTTTCGTTCCTTACGGAACCGGTCCGCCTCAATCATACAGAAACGGATAGAGCCTTCACGCAAGGCTTCAACAATGACCATAGAAACAACAAGAAACGGCGCAAGCCGCCGCCCCCGCGCCTCTACCCCAAAACCCACCTCAGGCAATGGGACGCAAGGCACGATGGCCGGCTGGAAAAAGCGCTTCGACCATTACACCGCCCTTGCCAAGGAATACGGCATCTCGAACGACCGTGTCGCTCAGGAAAACAGCTACCAGCACGCCGAACACTATTTCCGCCTGATGAACGCGCAGCCTCACTGAGGCTGTCAAAACGGCGGAATGCACAAAAGATAAGGGCGGCGCTAGGCGCCGCCCTTTCGTGGTTATCCGGCTGGCCCATCGGGCCCTTACAGTGCCCTACGCGGCCTGAATGTCCGCGATGAAACTATCGACCTCTTTGCGCAGCACCTCCGATTGCTCGGAAAGTTCGTCCGACGCCGTGAGGAGCTGCGCCGATGCGGCGCCTGTATGCTGCGCGGCTTCATTCACACCGGACACATTGGAAGCGATTTCGCCGGTTGCATGGGAAACCTCCTGGCAATTCCTAGCGATCTCGCTCGTCGCCCCTCCCTGCTGCTCGACAGAGGCCGAAATGGCAGAAGAAATTTCGCTCAAGCGGCGCACGGTTTCGCTGATCCCTTCGATTGCCGTGACGGAGCTATCCGTTTCCTGCTGAATGGCCGCGATCTGGCCGGCAATGTCCTCCGTCGCCTTGGCCGTCTGATTGGCCAGCTCTTTGACTTCCGCCGCCACAACGGCAAAGCCCTTCCCTGCTTCCCCGGCGCGCGCGGCTTCAATTGTCGCATTGAGCGCGAGAAGGTTTGTCTGAGACGCAATATCGTTGATCAGCGTCATGACCTCATCGATTTTGGCGGCAGCCGCAGAGAGCTTGCGCATCTGGACGCTCGTGCTCTGCGATTGGCTGGCAGCTTGGCTGGTAATCGTGTTCGATTCCGCAATCTGCCGGGCGATTTCGCGGATCGAGGAATCAAGCTCTTCGGCAGCCGTTGCAACCGTCTGCACGTTGGAGCTTGCCTCTTCCGTTGCCGCAGCCACCGCGCCGCTTTGCTGCGTTGCCTGCTCCGCCGTTGCGGTAAGCGACGTTGCGGAATTGCGCAATTCCGTGGAACCGCCCGCGACGGCCTGCACAATCTCGTTGATGCGCGTTGAAAAAGACGTCACGAGATTCTGCATTCGCTCGGCCCGGCGCTCACGCTGGGCGAGGTTTTCTTTTTCCTGCTGCTCGAGACGCGCCTGTTCAATGGCATTGCTTTTGAAGATTGTCAGAGCCCCTGCCATTTCCCGCACCTCATCTTCAAAAGGCGTTTCGGGAATGTCGATTTCAAGATCGCCATTGGCGAGCTTGCCCATGGCACCCGTGAGCGCCTGAACGGGGCGGCTAATTCCTTTCGAAATCCACATTGAGAAAGCAAGCCCACCGCCCAAGGCCAAAACGAACAAACCCGCCATGAAGACTGTCAGGGTTTTGAACAAGGATTCGGAAGCGTTGAAATCACTCAGCGCGACACTCAATTGAAGTTCGATCAGTTCGGCAATTTTTTCCGTCAGCGGATCGATATTCGTATAAAGACCCGCTCCGACAAAACGAACCAGCCCGGGCATGTCATTGCTCGACAAGAGACGCTTGAGATCGGCTTTGACCTTGTCCGCCGCGCCCATCAACGCTTCTGCTTCGGCAACGAGCCGCGCTTCTTTCTCGGTGAGCTTGGTCGCGGTATAAGCAGACCACTCCTGCGCGATCGTCTCTTCGGCGCGGGCGATATTGTCCAGCGCCTGCGCAAAGGTGATGTCACCCGCCCGCGCCTTATGCGCCGTATCGACGACTTGAACCGCATAAGTATCGGAGAGAATTTTCAGCTGGCGCAGCGGCACCACCCGGTCGTTATAGATGCTTGCCATGGAGGTGCGCATTTGCGACATGCCGGTATACCCGGCAAAGCCCACGGCCATCATGGCGGAGAGCAAGACCGCTGCTATCAGCATCAATCTTGCGGAAATTTTCATTTTCCTAAAAACGCCGGAGGCTTTGACCGTGCCCGCCGTCGCGGCAAAGCCGGCATGCGCCTGATCTTTTTTCATCGACTGTCATCCCCAACAATCAGAACGTGGAAGAGAAATCACTACCGGGGATAACTTATCGGTACGGCCACCTTCCAACTTATTAACAGAAGTTCTATTTGAAATGACAGTTTTTATACATAGTGAATATATACGGAACTGAAATGTAGTTCCCGCCCCCGCCATATGTGTGAGACGCGTAACCGCAGATTTACAGACGCGCTCAAGCCGTATGCAAAGCACGCGCTTTCAAAAAACAAGATTCACGAGGAAAGAAGTGGTGCCCAGGGGCGGAATCGAACCACCGACACTGCGATTTTCAGTCGCATGCTCTACCAACTGAGCTACCTGGGCATCTGGCCTGAGTTTAGGCCGGTCCGGGGAGCCCCGGACGCGAGTGGGCGGTTTATAGGAAATCGGGCCGGGCCTGTCCAGTAGAACCTCACGCGTAAAGCCCGGAATCTGCGCCTTTCCCCGCCTTAATCTTCCTCGCCGCCGGAGGGGCGCTGGGCCGCCTCGCGCAAAGCCGCTTCGGCCTCGAACTCGTCCGGCGGCTCGACCGCGGGGATCGCATAGGTGCCTTTCAGCCAGCGGCCGAGATCCACATCCGCGCAATGTTTCGAGCAAAAGGGCCGGTATTTCATCACCATGGGCTCGCCGCAAATCGGGCAGGGCCGGGCCTTTTTGTCGTTGTCGTTCGCCGCGCTCATGTCACCACTCCGATCTCCACCCGCTCCCGATCGAAACGGGGCTCGCGGATCAGCTCGACCTTGGCGGGGAATTTCGCCTGCAGGCGCCGCATCAGGTGCCCTTCCTCGCGCTCCAGCCAGTCGGCGACTTCCGGGGCGACATAGACTTCAAGCGGGCGGCCGGGCGCCGCCGCCCCTTCGCGCACCAGCCGGCGCAGAACCTCATTGCCCATGGTCGCCGCCGTCTTGATGCGCGGGCGGCCTTTATGGCAGGTCGATTCGGTCAGCAATTTATCCAGCGGCTCACGGGTGCGCTTGCGCGTCATTTCCACCAGGCCGAATTCGGACATGCCGGAAATTTGCGTCGGCACGCGGTCCCGCTCAAAGCCGGCATTCAGCGCGTCCAGCACCTTGGCGATGTTTTCCTCACGGCTCATATGAATGAAATCGATGACGATGAGCCCGCCCGTGCCGCGCAGGCGCAGCTGGTGGATGATCGCCTCCACCGCTTCCAGGTTGATACAAACGCTCGTTTCCTCAAGGCCCGTCGCCGCCGTGTATTTACCGGAATTGACGTCGATGGCGGTCAGCGCCTCCGTCGTCTCGATGGTGATCCAGCCGCCCGAAGGCAGTTCGACACGCGGCTCCAGCGCTTTTTCGATTTCCTCTTCAATGCCGAAAAGCTCGAACAGCGCGCCCGGCCCGTTGAAAAGCTCGATCCGGTCCAGCATTTCCGGCATCGCCCGCTCGCAGTAACGCCGCGCCTCGCCATAGGCTTCCGCATCGTCGATGAGAACGCGCGCGGTTTCCAGGCTGGCATAGTCGCGCAAGGTCCGGCTGACGGGATCAAGATCATGGAAGACGACGGCAGGCGGCGCGGATTTCTTTTCCGCCGCGCGCACATCCGCCCAGTCCTGAGCAATGCGTTTGGCGTCTTCGATGATTTCCGCTTCCGTTGCCGCAAGCGCCGCCGTGCGCACGATGAAGCCGGCCGGCTCCCCCGTCACGCCGCAAGCCTGCAGCTTATGGGCAATGCCTTCCACCAGGCCGGTGAGGCGCGCGCGCTGTTCCTCATCTTCGATGCGCCGGGAAAGCGCGATGCCGGACTGGTTCGGCACCAGCACCAGAAGCCGTCCGGGAATGGTCACATTGGCCGAAAGCCGAGCGCCTTTTTCCCCGATCGGGTCTTTGACGACCTGCACCAGAATGGACTGGCCTTCATGGACGCAAGTATTGATGGGCGGCAGGTTTTCCGCGTCATAGGAAGGCAGATAGCAAAGGCAGCGCGCCTCGCGCACACCCAGAAAGCCTGCCCGGTCGAGACCGATATCGACGAAAGCCGCCTGCATACCGGGCAGCACACGCTGCACGCGCCCGAGAAAAATATTCCCGAGCAGGGAATGACCGGCCCGCCCGGTCTTGGCCTTCACATCCTCTTCGTTCGTGCGCTCCAGCACGAAATCGACGGGACGGCCGTTTTCCACCACGGCGACGCGCGTTTCGCCGAGGCCTACATTGATCAACACTTCCTCGGACATACATTCCCCGATGGCAATCCCCGATGGGCGCTTGCCGCTCCCCTTCCATTTCCACAATCCTAGAGCTTTCGGCCCCCCTTGGGAACCGAGCCCGTTTCCGGCTTTCTTTTAGCTTAAAGAATCTGTGAAAAGAGGAAAGCCAAGGCCACTTAAAAGTTTCACGGTTTCCGCAAGAGGAAGCCCGACAACAGAAGAATAGGAGCCGGAAATAGAGGGAATGAAAGCCCCGGCAAGGCCCTGAATGGCATAGCCGCCCGCTTTTCCCCGCCACTCGCCGCTTTTCAGATAGGCCCTCATTTCAAGATCGGAGAGCCGCTTGAAG
Organism: Tepidicaulis marinus; assembly: GCF_000739695.1. GTDB lineage: Bacteria > Pseudomonadota > Alphaproteobacteria > Parvibaculales > Parvibaculaceae > Tepidicaulis > Tepidicaulis marinus. The sequence continues at coordinate 24,967 of NZ_BBIO01000020.1, read as the reverse complement.
GTGACACGGGTCATCACCAAACGCTCGGCCTGCCTTGCCCCGCGAACCGCGCAAATGCCGGTATAGACCCGGTGCGAGGTGCCGGAAAGAAGCTCAAGACAGGCGCGCGCCTCCGCCTCCGTTTCCGCCTTGGGCAGGATGCGCCGCCCGCGCGCAACCACCGTGTCGGCGGCCAAAAGAAACGCTGCCTCATCGCCAAAGCGGGCAGCGGCGGCGGCCGCTTTTTCCCGCGCCATGCGCGCGGCATATGCGCGGGGCAATTCGCCTTTCAGCGGACTCTCGTCGATATCCGCGCCTTCTTGCGCATCGGGCACAATGCCGGCCTGCGCCAACAGCGCCAGACGGCGCGGCGAGGCGCTCGCCAGGATCAGCCGCGCGCGCGCGGTGTTGCGGCTTTCAGGCTCTTTAGAAGATGAAGCGGCCATCGATATCGCCCGCCTGTCAAAGGGCTCGCCCATCAGGGCCTCAGCCGGTTCGGCGCTTATTTGAAGCGATAGGTGATGCGCCCTTTGGTCAGATCATAAGGGGTCATTTCGACCTGGACCTTGTCACCCGCCAGCACGCGAATGCGGTTCTTGCGCATTTTGCCGGCCGTATGGGCAATAATCTCATGCCCGTTCTCGAGCTTCACCCGGAACGTTGCATTGGGGAGCAGTTCGGCAACCACGCCCGAAAACTCGATCAGTTCTTCCTTCGCCATTCTCAACCTTTAGTAATTTGCGCTGGAGAATGCGCAGATCGCCGCTGGAAATCAAGCGTTCCGGTGGGTCTTTTTGACGCAAAAACAGGGTTTTAGGCGAAATCGGGCCTTAATCAACCAGGAAATAGTCGATACTGGAGACAACACGCACGGTTTTGGCGATCTGATCGGATTCGGAAATGCCCGGCGCCTGGTCCCGGGCGAGGATCTGGAAGACCCCCTGATTGGCCCTCTTGATGCCGCCGAGCTTGCTGCCCGAATCCTCGGCAAAGCTCTGCGCCGCCTCGCGGGCCCGCGCGGTTGCCTCATCCAGCATTTCCGGCTTCAACTCGGCCAGCGACTTGAAAAGATAGATGGGCTGCGAGGGGCCCATGTCGGAGGAAAGAATCACCCCCCTTTCCACCAGATCGGAGGCGGAACGCGCCGCCTCGGCCACCTTCTCCACATCCTGAGAGCGCAGCATCAAAAGCTGGGAAATGATAAAGCGGTTCTCGATGGGGCCGGAGCGGTAAGGCTGGGCGGCGACATCGGTGACTTGCGGGCTTTGCAGCTCGATATTGGCCGCCTCGAAACCGTAATCCGCCAGGAAATCGCGGATCGTTTTCGCATCGGCGCGGATTTTTCCCTGCACTTGGCCGAGATCGTTGCCGGTCGCCACGAAACGGATCGGCCAGAAGGCAAGGTCCGCCGTCACATTGCGCTCTGAAAGCCCTTTGACCGAGACGACCCGGTTGCCCATATGCGCATCGTAATAACCGGTGCCGATGAAATAGCCGCCGGCGGCAACGCCAAGCCCGATAAGGGCGCCTGCAATGATGGAAAGCGGTGAGCCAGCCATGAACGTCTCCAGTAAATCCCCAAAACCGGAATGAGTTTAGCCGGTAAAATGCGGCGGGACTAAGACAGCGCCTATTCTTCTTTCTCGCCGAAACGGGCTTTGATCTGCGCGGCAAGATCATCGCGCACCTTGCGGTAGGCCTCGATCACCTGATCGCGCGAGCCTTGCACCGCCGTCGGGTCATAGGTCGGCCAATATTCCACCTCAAGCGCCTCGGTGCGGGTCAGCTCCACCGCCTTGTGCTGGGCTTCGGGGGTCAGCGAGATGACGATATCGAAGGAAGTGTCCTGCAATTCCTCGAAGCTCTTGGGCTCATGATCCTCGATGGGCAGGCCGATTTCGGCCATCACCGCCATGGCGAAAGGATCGGGATAGCCGGCGCGCACGCCGACCGAATCCACGAAAATCCGGTCGCCGAAATAATGCTTCATCAGCGCTTCGGCCATGGGCGAGCGGACCGCATTGAGATTGCATGCGAAAAGCACCGCTGTCGGGCGGGTTTTGACAGGTGTTTCCACCATCACCGCCTATCCTTTGATGTGAAGCACACAGATCAGCGTGAAAAGACGCCGGGCCGTGTCGAAATCGACCGACACTTTACCGTCCAACCGGTCCTTCAAAAGCTGCGAGCCTTCATTGTGAAGGCCGCGGCGGCCCATATCGATCGCCTCGATCTGCGCGGGCGCCGCCGTTTTGATAGCGTCGTAATAGCTCTCGCAGATCAGGAAATAGTCCTTGATGATCTTGCGGAAGGGCGTGAGGGAGAGCATGAGGCGGCCATGTTCGCTGCCATCTTCCAGGCGGATATCGAAGACCAGACGGTTCTCCTCGATCGCCAGATGCAGCTTGTAAGGCCCGCCCTCGCTGCCCTCAGGGCGGAATAGGTTTTCTTCCAGAAGATCGTAAATGGCGACCTTGCGCTCATGCTCCACATCCGGGCTGCGGCGCACCACCGTGCGTTCGTCCAGCACAAGATCGACGATGCGGTAACGCGCGCGCTCCGCCTCGCTCATCGTCAGGTCTTCACCCTCTGCCGACTCTCCCGTCATGCGGTCACTCTAAGGCCGATCCGCGCCGATGGCGAGGGGCTGATGCTTCCCCGCGCCGCGGCGGATCGATTTATTTGTTGAGGCGGATGGAAACGGAGCGGCCATGGGCCTCCAGGCCTTCGGCCTCGGCGAGCGCCACGGCGGCCGGGCCGATGCGCCCGAGGGACTGCGCATCGCAGCGCACGTAAGAGGTGCGCTTCATGAAATCGAGCACCGAAAGGCCGGAAGAAAACCGCGCCGAGCGCGCCGTGGGCAGGACGTGGTTGGTGCCGGCGACATAATCGCCCACCGCTTCGGGCGTATAGCGCCCGAGGAAGACGGCACCCGCATTGCGGATGCGTGCCGCCAGCGCGTCGGGGTCGGCCACGGCAAGTTCAAGGTGCTCCGGCGCGAGCCGGTCCACAAGCGCTACCGCATCTTCCAGCTTATCGACCGTGATGATGGTGCCGAATTCCTCCCAGCTCGCGCGGGCAATCTTTTCGCGCGAGAGAAGCTTCAACTGCCCCTCGACCGCTTCTTCCACCGCCTTGGCGAAAGCCGCGTCATCGGTGATCAGAATGCTTTGGGAGGAGGCATCGTGCTCGGCCTGGCTCAAGAGGTCCGCAGCGATCCAGCCCGGATCGTTCTGAGCATCCGCGACGACAAGAATTTCCGAGGGCCCGGCAATCATGTCGATGCCTACCTGGCCGAAGACCTGGCGCTTGGCGGCGGCGACAAAAGCGTTTCCCGGCCCGACGATCTTATCGACGGGCGCGATGCTCTCGGTCCCATAGGCGAGAGCCGCCACGGCCTGCGCCCCGCCGATCCGGTAAACTTCACTGATCCCGGCAATGCGGGCCGCCGCAAGCACCAGCGGATTGACCACGCCGTCCGGCGTCGGCACCACCATGACGATGCGCTCGACCCCGGCGACCTTGGCCGGCACCGCGTTCATCAGCACCGAGCTTGGATAGGCCGCCGTGCCGCCCGGCACATAAAGCCCCGCCGCTTCCACCGCCGTCCAGCGATGGCCGAGCTCGACACCCGCCTCATCCGTAAAGCGGTCTTCGGCAGCGGGAAGCTGGCGGGCATGGAAAGCGCGGATACGCTCGGCGGCAAGCTTCAGTGCCTCCACCGTGGCGCTGTCGCATTTGGCTTCGGCTGCGGCCAAATCTTCCCCGGAAATCCGCAAGCCCGCCGCATCAAGCTCCAGCCGGTCGAACTTGGCCGTCAGCTCCACCAGCGCCGCATCGCCGCGCGCGCGCACATCTTCGATGATGGCGGCAACGGTTTTGTTCACATCTTCGGAGACTTCGCGCTTGGCATGAAGCACGGCTTGAAACGCGGTTTCAAAGTCCGGGGCGCTGGCTGCAAGGCGGAAGGTCATGGAAGCGGTCTTTCAAGTTTCTCTGGCAGGCAAGAATAAGAGGCTAACCGAACAAATAGGGCGGTAGGAACGAGGATCACGCGTCATCCTCATGGGAGGGCAGGTTCGGGGTTTCCCAGACCTCGCCCATGTCCCGAAGCTGGGCTTCCAGAGCCTCAACTTCAAGACGGATTTCCCCGTCGCCGGAAAAGGTGAGCACCACGGTGCCCGAAGGCGCCTCGCCTTCCTCGAAGGCAATGGAGAGGAGATTGAGCACGCCGTCCGGATTGTCTTGGCGGATTTTGCGCGATTTCACCGAAAGCACATTGGAAAAATGAAGGCCGGTGCGCGCCCGCTCAAAAGTCTTGCGCCGCTTTTTGCCCGCCGCCACCTCTTCCCAGCGGAAACGGTTGAAAACGGCCGCGAAAATGCGCGAGCCGGGCAGATAGGTCAGATCACCCACAAGGCCCACCGCGTCCTGCAGATAGGCGGCGATCACTTCCAGATCTTCCTTGTCCTCGGCAATCAGCTTGAGCGCCTGCATGGCTCTTCCTTGTTCCAGTCGTTTAGGTGGCGTTTATTTCAGCCGCTCGATCCGTGCGCCGCAGCGCCCGAGCTTATCCTCGATCCGCTCGAAACCCCGGTCGAGATGATACACCCGGTTGATAATGGTTTCGCCCTCTGCCGCCAATCCTGCAATGACAAGCGCGGCGGAGGCGCGCAGGTCCGAGGCCATGACGGGGGCGCCTTTCAGCTTTTTCACCCCGTGCACGATGGCTTTATCCCCGTGCAGCGAGATATTGGCGCCGAAGCGCGCCAGTTCCTGCACATGCATGAAGCGGTTCTCGAAAATCGTCTCGGTGATTTCCGCTTCCCCTTCCGCGCAGGTCATCAAGGTCATGAACTGGGCCTGGAGGTCGGTCGGAAAGCCGGGATAGACTTGGGTGACGACATCCACCGCCTGAAGGCGCGAGCCATTGCGCCGGACGGTGATTTCATCGTCCTTGACCAGCGCTTCGACACCGGCAGCCCGCATCACGGTCAAAGCCGCCTCGATCGTGTCGGGCCGCGTGCCCGTCAGCGTCACCTCGCCGCCGGTCATGGCGGCGGCCATGGCATAAGAGCCCGTCTCGATCCGGTCCGGCAGCACTTTGTGGGTGGCGCCGTGGAGCCTCTCCACGCCCTCGATACGGATGGACGAAGTCCCTGCCCCTTCGATCTTCGCGCCCATGGCGTTCAGACATTCGGCAAGATCGGCGACTTCGGGCTCGCGGGCAGCGTTTTCCAGCGTGGTGACGCCCTTGGCAAGGGCGGCTGCCATCATCAGCGTATGGGTGGCGCCCACGGAGACGAGAGGTGAGCGGATCACCGCGCCTTGAAGTCCACCTTTGGGCGCGCGGGCAATGACATAACCTTCGTCCAGCTCGATCTCGCAGCCCATTTTCTCAAGGCCCTTGATGTAAAGATCGACGGGGCGCGCGCCGATGGCGCAGCCGCCGGGCAGCGAGACTTTCGCCTCCCCGAAACGGGCAACGAGGGGCCCAAGCACCCAAAAGCTCGCGCGCATCTTCGAGACAAGCTCATAAGAGGCCGTGGTGGAGGTGATATTGGCGGCGTTCAGCGTTAGCCGGTCCCCGCCGCTGCCATCGCCCGCGCGCGGCAGCTCTTCCAGCGCCGTTTCCACGCCAAGCTCGCTCAAAAGCCGGGCGAGCGTGCGCACATCCGTCAAACGCGGCAGGTTTTCCAGCACCAAAGGCTCATCGCTCGCCAGAGCCGCGGTCATCAGCGGCAGGGCGGCGTTCTTTGCCCCAGAAATCGCGATACGCCCCTTTAGCGGCTGGCCGCCTAGAATTCTGATTCTGTCCATTTAGTCCCCAATCGGGCGGGAAGGCCCCTTTCTGTCCTTATAGGAAGCCCGCGAGCGCCCCGCAAGGCGGCCCTCCCGGCATGCTTAAAGCCCGGCGCCCGGTGGACGGGGCCGCAACAGCAAAGAAGCGGAAAATTCGGGCAAGTCTATGGCGGCCTAGTCTTAAGGGATCAGTCTGGAAGGGCTTAGTCTGGGGCGCCCTTCCCGGCCTTACCGGGCGCAGGCTCTTCCGCCGCCTCCTGCTTGCGCCCGCGCGCCTGCGCCTTACGGCGGCGCAGATTGGCCCGCAAGGCTTCTTCCAGGCGGCGCTGCTTTTCATTTTGGTCGGCTTTGCTCGGCATACCCGCTCCGGATAGGGAACCCTATTTAACCCATTTCTCCCCTGATTTGCCGCCAGATTAAGCCTCGGTCAAGAGGTGCGATCCATACTTGCGCTCGGGGCGGCCCTGTGGCAGTTTCCGCCCCGCTGAACGCCCTGCCTTGCAGCGGTTTCCGGCGCCCTCGTAGCTCAGGGGTAGAGCACTCCCTTGGTAAGGGAGAGGTCGAGTGTTCAATTCACTCCGAGGGCACCATCTTTTCCGTTCGGCATCCCACAAATCGGCCTAAAGACCGGCGCGATTTCTGCCCCCGGCAGGCCAGGCAGGCCCGACCCGGTTCGGCGGCGGATCGCCGCTTTTATCATGCGCCCTTTATTCTGCGCCAGGAGCCTTCCTTGACCGACGATTTTGCCTCCCGCCTGAAAACCGAATGGTTCGGCAATATCCGCAATGACGTCCTCGCGGGCCTCGTGGTGGCGCTGGCGCTTATTCCCGAAGCCATCGCCTTTTCCATCATTGCCGGGGTGGACCCCAAGGTCGGGCTCTATGCCTCCTTTTCCATTGCCGTTCTCGTGGCGATCACGGGCGGGCGGCCGGGCATGATTTCAGCGGCAACGGCGGCCACCGCGGTTTTGATGGTGACACTCGTCAAGGATCATGGGCTGCAATATCTCCTCGCCGCCACGGTTCTGGCCGGTGTGCTGCAAATCGGCGCGGGCCTTTTGAAGCTCGGCTATGCCATGCGTTTCGTTTCCAAATCCGTGATGACGGGCTTTGTGAACGCGCTCGCCATTCTGATTTTCATGGCGCAGCTGCCCGAGCTGACCAATGTGCCCTGGCTGACTTATGTGATGGTGGCAGGGGGCCTTGCGATCATCTATCTCCTGCCGCGCCTGACGAAGGCGGTGCCCTCGCCGCTTATCTGCATTCTCGTGCTCACCGCTATCTCGCTTTATTTCGGGCTCGAGCTGCGCACCGTCGGGGATATGGGCGAGCTGCCTTCCACCCTTCCCGTCTTCATGCTGCCGGACGTACCGCTCAATCTTGAAACCTTCATGATCATCCTGCCTTATTCGGCAGCCGTTGCCGTGGTCGGCCTTCTGGAATCGCTGATGACGGCGAGCATCGTCGATGATCTGACCGACACGCGCTCGGACAAGAACCGCGAATGCGTCGGCCAGGGCGTCGCCAATGTCGCGACCGGTTTCATCGGGGGCATGGCGGGCTGCGCGATGATCGGCCAATCGGTGATCAACGTGAAATCGGGCGGGCGCGGGCGGCTCTCCTGTTTCTGTGCCGGCGTTTTTCTGCTCTTCATGATCGTCGTGCTGGGCGACTGGGTGGCCATTATTCCCATGGCAGCCCTTGTGGCGATCATGATCATGGTGTCGATCGGCACGTTCAACTGGGGCTCACTCGCCAATCTCAAAACACATCCGCGTTCCTCGAGTATCGTGATGCTCGCCACCGTCATCTTCGTGGTCGCAACGCATAATCTGGCCATCGGCGTCTTGGTCGGCGTGCTTTTGTCGGGGATTTTCTTTGCCTGGAAAATCTCGCAAATCTTCCGTGTCACCTCCGCGCTTTCCGCTGACGGCACGCATCGCACATACACCGTCGAAGGGCAGGTGTTTTTTGCTTCAGCGGATGATTTTCTGGCCGCCTTCGACTTCAAGGAAGTGCTGGATAAAGTCACGATCGACCTCAGCCGCGCCCATATCTGGGATATTTCCAGCGTGGCGGCCATCGACATGGCCGTGTTGAAGTTCCGCCGCGAAGGGGCGAAAGTCGATCTTATCGGCATGAACGAGGCAAGCGAGACCATCGTCGACAGGCTTGCCCTTCACGACAAGCCCGGCGCGCTCGAGCGCCTGATGGGCCATTAGGGGGAAAAATGAAAAAACTCATGGCCCTGATCGACGGATCGGTCTATTCGCGCAGTGTCTGCGATCACGCCGCCTGGGTTTCCCGGCGCACAGGCGCTGAGGTGGAGCTCTTTCATGTGCTCGGCCGGCGGGATGTGGCCAGCAGCACAGCCGATTTCAGCGGCAGCCTCGATGCCGATGCGCGCGACACATTGCTTGCCGAGCTTGCCGAGCTCGACGAGCAGAAGTCCCGCTTCGCCCAGCGCCGCGGCCGGCTCATCCTCGACGAGGCCCGCAAGCGCCTGGAAGAAGACGGCGTGCGCGAAGCTGCCGTCAAACTGCGCCACGGTGATGTAGTGGAGACGGTTCAGGAATTCGAAAAAGATGCCGATCTCATCGTCATCGGCAAGCGCGGCGAGGCGGCGGATTTTGCCACGCTGCATCTCGGCTCGAACCTGGAACGCGTGGTGCGGGCCAGCCAGAGGCCGGTGCTCGTTGCCGCCCGCGCCTTTCAGCCCATCGGCCGTATTCTCGTGGCTTTCGACGGCGGTCCGAGCGCCCTTAAAGCCATCAATTACATTGCCGAAAGCGATCTTTTCAAAGGTCTCCATTGCACGCTGTTGACCGTGGGCACCGAGACGGACGAGAACCGGCGCCGGCTTGAAGATGCCGCTCATCAATTGCGCGCGGCGGGCCTTGAGACCGAACACGCCATTCTTCCCGGCCAGGCGGACAGCGTGATCGCGGATAAAGTGGCAAGCGACAAGATCGACCTCGTCGTCATGGGCGCCTATGGCCACTCACGTATCCGCAACCTCATTATCGGCAGCACGACGACGGAAATGATCCGCTCCTGCAAAGTGCCGATCCTGCTTTTCCGCTAAGGCAGCAGACATAAAAAAGGCGCCAGGGTTCGGCGCCTTTTTTCTACGAGACAGAAAATGGTCAAGCGGTGCGCTTGATAAACCCGTCGATCAGCTCCACCAGCTCGGCGGGCTTGTCTTCCTGAAGGAAGTGGCCGCCGCCCTCGATCGTGACATGGGGCTGACCTTTGGCGCCCGGCACCCGCTCCTGGAAAATTTTATCCCCGCCTTTCGTCACCGGGTCCTGATCGGAGAACGCCGTCAGGAACGGTTTCTCGAAGGCTTCGAGCACTTTCCAAGCAGCCTTGTTTTCCTCAACCGAGGGATGTTCGGGCGTGATGGGGACAAGCGCCGGGAAGCGCCGCGCGCCCGCCTTGAAACTTTCATCCGGGAACGGCGCGTCATAGGCTTTCTTATCAGCCTCTGAAAAATCGCGCACGCTTCCGCCATTCACGATATCGGCGACCGGCAGGACCGGCGTGCTCTGGCTGAAATCGAGCCACTGTTTGAAGGCTTCGCTCCAGCCCGTGCCGATGGGAAGGCCGGTATTGGCAACGACGACGCGGGCGAAACGCTCAGGAAACGCCGCCACGAGACGCAGGCCGATGAGCCCGCCCCAATCCTGACAGAAAAGCGTGATGTTTTTCAGGTCGAGCCCGGTCAGCCAATCGCTCATCCAGGCGACATGGCGCTCGAACGTATAATCTTCCTGCTCGGCGGGTTTGTCCGACTTGCCAAAACCGATGAGATCGGGCGCGAGCACCCGGTGCCCCTTTTCCGCAAGCCCCCTCACCATATGCCGGTAAAGGAACGACCAGGAGGGCTCGCCATGCATCAGGAGCACGGGGGCGGCGTCTTTCGGTCCTTCTTCCACATAATGCAGACGCAGCGGCGTACCGTCCGCATCCTTGAATTCATGATAATGCGGTGTGAAGGGATAATCCTCCAGCCCCTCGAAACATGCATCCGGCGTTCTGAGAACTTTCACCGGCTCCTCCCTGTTTTCGCTTTTGCGTTTCTTTTCAGCTTGCGCCGGAGATGGCCCGGCAGCAAGTGCCGGCCGCCTTGGGGGCAGACCGGACTTGCATAGAAGTTTAACGTGAAAAGAAGGGAGACTTCATCACGATTATGCCAGAGGTGTCGAAGTCTCGTGGCTTTTGACCTTGCCTTGCATTTTATCGACCGCGTCCTTCATTTGCCGTTTGGCCGCCAGAAAGGCGTGATGCACGGCCACTTGCGGGTCGTCATGGGCTTTTTCGGGCGAATGCGCACCATCGATAATGACTTGCTTGCCGCCGGGGAGATTGATCTGCAACCGGGCGGTGAAAGGACCGGGTTTATGTTTTTGTCCGGGAGGGGTCGCCACCACAACGCGGCAACTCGTGAAGCGCCCGAAAATTTTCTCCAGCGCTTCTACCTCTTCATGAATGCGTTCACGCAACGCTTCGGATGCATCCAGATGATCGAACACAACTTCGACGGTTGCTTGCATGGCGATCTCCTTCCTGGCCTTGATAAGAACCCCTCTATAGGAGCTAAGGGTAGCTTAACCGAAATCAATGGCGGGGCGATTGATCTTTGTCATCTGAACGCCAATTGCGCGGCAAAGGGACCAAAGTGAACCGGAAGGGGGATGGACACGTAAACCTAACATCATGTTCAGGAGCCCCCATATGCGCCGCTTTCCCGCAAGCCCAGGTGCTCAGAAGTTAGTATTAACTTTTCTGACCGTTTTTCTGCTGCAAATTTCCCCTGCGCAGGCGGCAAAGGAGCCCGGCGCCCTTCCCCCTGCCTATGATTTCGCCATCGAGATGGACGGGCGCGATGTCGGCCGTCACACGATCGCCTTTGAAGAGATCGGCGATGAGCTGCACGTCCATATCAATATCGATATCGAGGTTTCATTCGGGCCCATCACTTTTTTCAGATACGCCCATGAAAACCACGAGATCTGGAAAGACGGCCGGCTTATCTCGCTCGAAACGAAAACCGACGATGACGGCACGCTTTACGAAGTAAGCGCCAAAGCGAGCGAAGAAGGCCTTGCCGTTGAAGGTCCATCGGGCTCATTCACCGCCCCTGCCGGCATTTTGCCCACCAGCTATTGGCGCCCCGAGACGACGGAAAAGACGCAGCTGCTCGACACCCAGCGCGGCCGCCTGATCGAGGTGAAAAGCGCAAAGGCGGGGGAAGAGGTGCTGCAATTGCCGCAAGGGGCAAAGAGTGCCGAGCGCTACACAGTGACCGGCGATCTCAAGCTCGATCTTTGGTACGGCGAGGAAGGCACGCTGCTCAACATTGCCTTCAACGCGAAGGGCCGCTCCATAGCTTATGCGGTCAATGCGCTCGACTATCCCAAAATGCAGAAGGTGGCCCGAAATGCAGAAGGTGGCCCGCTATGAATAGCGAAACGCAAAGAAAAATCGCATGGATTACCGGCGCAAGTTCGGGCCTTGGCCGGGAGCTCGCCCTGCTCATGGTACAGGAAGGCTGGAACGTTGCGATCAGCGCGCGGCGCGCCGAGGAGCTTGCAGCCGTTGCCGCCGAAGCGCGCGGTTATCTCGGCCGGATATTACCCGTGCCGCTCGACACCACCGACGCGGCAAGCGTGAAAGCGGGGGTGGAGCGCATCGAAAAGGAATTCGGGCCCATCGATCTTGCCGTCTTCAATGCCGGCACCCATCACCCGATGCTGGCCGAAGAGATTACCGCAGAGGCCGCAGGCACGCTCATTGACGTCAATCTGAAAGGCACCGCCAATTGCCTTGCCGCCGTGCTGCCTTTCTTCCTGGAACGTAAAGCCGGGCATCTTGCTTTTGTTGCCTCGATGTCGAGCTACCGGGGCCTTCCCACCGCCGCCATTTACGGAGCGACGAAAGCCGGCATCGTGAATATGGCCGAAGCCCTGCAGCCGGATCTGAAGCGCAGCGGCATCAAGGTGCAAGTCGTCAATCCGGGTTTCGTAAAAACACCGCTGACGGATAAGAACGAATTTCCCATGCCCTTCCTGATGGAAGCGGACGAGGCGGCGCGCGCTTTTTATAAGGGGCTGCAAAGCGAGAAATTCGAGATCATGTTTCCGAAGATTTTCGGGCGGATCATGAAGGTGCTGCGCCTTCTGCCCGCCTCGCTTGCCTTGAAACTGACGGCGCGCGCTATTCCGAAGGAAAAACCCGGCGCGGCACAAACGCTGCGACCGCCAAAAGCAAAAGCGCTCAGGAAACGCGCTTGACCGCCTGATAGGCTTCGAGCGCCCTGTCCCGCGCCTCGAAATGATCGACGACGGGGGCGGGATAATCGCGCCCGATCTTGATGCCTGCTTTTTCAAGTGCCGCTTCCGGCGCTTCCCAGGGCCGGTGAATGTGTTTGTCATCGAGCCCGGCAAGCTCCGGCACCCATTTGCGGATATAAGCACCCTTGGGATCGAACTTTTCACTCTGAAGCACCGGATTGAAGATGCGGAAATAGGGCGAGGCATCGGCGCCCGAACCTGCCACCCACTGCCAGCTTGCATAATTATTGGCAAGGTCGGCATCGGCCAGCGTATCCCAGAACCAGTCCGCCCCTTCCTTCCAATGCACCAGCAAATCCTTGATTAGAAAAGAAGCGGCAATCATGCGCACACGGTTATGCATCCAGCCCGTGTGCCAAAGCTCGCGCATGCCCGCATCGACAATGGGATAGCCGGTCTTGCCCGCGCACCAGGCTTTGAAGCCTTTCTCATCCTTTGCCCAGGGAAAGGCATCGAAGGCGCTCTTCCAGTTTTCGCTCTCAAGCGAGGGCCAGTGATAGAGAAGATTGTGGGAGAAATCCCGCCAGGCGAGCTCGCGCAGGAATGCCGTGCCCGATTTCGTTTGCATGGCATCGGAGGCAAAAGCCGCCTCCGTCGCCGACCAGACCTGCCTGGGACCGATCTCCCCCCAATGCAGATGCGGCGAAAGACGCGAGGTGGCGGGCTGCGCAGGCAAGTCGCGTTTGGCCGGATACTCCCGCAAATGCTCATCCAGAAAGGCGGCAAGCCGCGCCCGCGCGCCTTCCTCTCCCGGCTGCCAGGCTTCTTTGAGGCCGCCCGCCCAATCGGGCTTTGACGGGAGCAGCGCGAAGGTTTCAAGCGCCTCGTCCTCTACTTTGGGACCCGCCACCAGTTCTTCCGGCGCAGGCAGGGGTGCGGGAATGGTTTTCTGCTGCAGCGCTTTCCAGAAAGGCGTGAAGACTTTGAAAGGCTCACCCGTCTTCGTCGCAATCTCCCACGGCTCGCACAGAAGCGCGGCGTTGAAGCTCTTTACCTCCAAGCCCTTTTCTTTCATCGCGTCTTTTATTTTTTTATCCCGCGCAATGGCGGCGGGCTCATAGCAGCGGTTCCAGTAAAGCGCGCGGGCACCTGTTTCCGCGGCAAGCTCTTCGAGAATGGGACCGGCAGCCCCGCGCTTTAACAGCAGCGGCACGCCGTGCTTTTCAAGCGCCGCGCCAAGCGCGGCAAGGGAATGATGCAGCCACCAGCGCGAGGCGCCGCCCAGCCGCATCACTTCTTCATCCAGAATGAAAATGCAAAGAAGCGGCGTGCCGCTGTGAGCCGCCGCCCGGAGCGCCGGATTGTCTTTCAGGCGCAGGTCCTGCCGGAACCACATAATGGCTGGGGAGGCAGGCCGGGCGGCGGCGTCGGGGGACTTAACCATCGTGTCGGCTCGCAGTTGAAATCACTGCAAGCTTCTACGAAAGGGGCGCCCGCGCGGTTTACCCGTGCGGCGCCCAAAACCCTGGCTCTCAGTAAGGCACATCCCCATTGATGGTGATGCGGTGCATGCGCCGGTATTGCGGATAATAATCCGCCACGGCGTAGTGCTGGGTTGCCCGGTTGTCCCAGATCGCGACCGAGCCCTTTTCCCATTTAAAGCGCACCTGAAATTCCGGCGTTTTGACCTTCTCATAGAGGAATTTGAGAATCGCCGCGCTTTCATCGAGCGGCAGCCCTTCGATATGAGTCGTAAAGGTGGAATTGACGAAGAGCGCCTTCTTGCCGGTCTCCGGGTGCGTGCGGATCACGGGATGGGATTGCGGGGGATAGAGCTTCAGCACGTCCATCATTTTTTCCGCATCCTGCGAGGTCTCGTAATTACCCGAGTTCGCGAAGACCGCGATGGAATGCACGGCGCGCAGGCCTTCCAGCATTTTCTGCATGGAAGGGGAGAGCGCCTCGTAAAGCGCGGTCATGCTTGCCCACATCGTGTCGCCGCCGGAAACGGGAATTTCCGCGCCGTAAAGCACCGAGCCGAGCGGCGGCTTGTCGCGCCAGGTGACATCCGTGTGCCAGATATTCGTTTCCGGCGGCCGGTTCTCGTCATTTTCCAGCACGGCTATTTGCGGATGGCTTTCGATTTTCGGGAAAATCGGATGCGGGGGCTCCAGCTCGCCGAAAATGCCCGCAAGGCGCATATGGCTGTCCGGGTCGAGCTCCTGGCCGCGGAAAAAGATCACCTGATGATCGAGCAGCGCCTGCTTGATCCCGGCAACGGTGCGCTCACCCAGCGGTTTTGACAGGTCCAGCCCGTGAATTTCCGCCCCGATGACGGGGTTCATGGGCACGGTTTCGAATGGGGCGTTTTGCATGATGTCCTCCCGGCTCTCCAACCGGTTTCATGCTGCCTCGTCCAGTTTTATCATTCCAATTGAAGTTTTGTATGAGTATTATTGATTCTATGAATTTAAGATCTGTCGATCTCAATCTCCTGACAATATTCGACGCCATCATGGCCGAGCGCCATATGACGCGGGCGGCCAGCCGCCTCGGCATGACGCAGCCGGCCATTTCCAACGCGCTCTCCCGGCTGCGGGCCCTGACGGGCGACCCGCTTTTCGTGCGCACGGCCCAAGGCATGGCACCGACGCCGCGGGCGAAGAGCCTTGCCCCGCAAATCCATCAGGCGCTGGAGACGATCCGCATGAGCCTGGAGGAGCGCAGCAGCTTCGACCCGGCCACGGCGAGCCGCACTTTTACGCTGGCCGTCGGCGACTATGTGGAAGCGATGCTGATGCCCGCCCTCGTCAAGCGCCTGCGGGACCTTGGCCCCGGCACCCATCTCGTGCTGCAACCGCAGGCCGGCGCGACGCTCGAAAAAGAGCTGAAAGAAGGCACGGTCGATCTCGTCTGGGACAGCATGCCCATCGACCGGCCGGGCTTTGAGAGCGAAGAGATTTTTGCCGACGGGATCACCTGCGTGATGGCGGCAGGGCACCGCCATGCGAAAGACGAATTAACCGCCGAGCTTTATGCCGCGCTCGACCATGTGCGCCTGACGCCCACGCACACTTATGTGCATACATTCGATGAATTTGCCCGCCGCCAGGGCATCAAGCGCAACTTTGCGGTGGAGGTGCCGCGGCTCTTATCCATGCTCTTCATGGTGGCGGAGACGGACCTTGCCGCCACGGTGCCGGCCCGTGTCGCCCGGCGCTTTGCCCCGCTGCTCGATCTTACGCTCAAGCCCGTGCCGATGGACCTGCCGAAATCCTATTTCTATCAAAGCTGGCACAGCTCGCAGAATACCGATCCCGGCCATCAATGGCTGCGCGCGGCGCTGAAGGACATTACAGAGGCCGCTTATCACGCCTCACCGTAAAAGACGCGAATCTGCATCCAGGCTTCTTCCGCGCTTTCCACGTAAGAGACGAGATTGCGCTCGGCCTCCGTGATCATGCCCTCCTCGACCATGACATCGAAATTGAGAACCCGGTCCCAATAATCCCGGCCGAACAGGATGACCGGCATATGCGGCATCTTCTGCGTCTGGATCAGTGTGAGCGCATCGAAAAGCTCGTCCAGCGTGCCGAAACCGCCCGGGAAGATGACAAGCGCCTTGGCCCGCATCAGAAAATGCATCTTGCGCAGCGCGAAATAATGAAAACGGAAGGATAAATCCGGCGGCACATAAGGGTTGGGCACCTGCTCGCGCGGCAGCACGATGTTGAAGCCGATCGAATCGGCATCCGCCTCATGCGCGCCCCTGTTCGCCGCCTCCATGATGCCGGGCCCGCCGCCCGTCGCCATCACATAATCGCTGATCGCCCCTTCCTGGGAAGCCTCGGAGACCATCTGCGCAAAGCGCCGTGCTTCTTCATAATAGCGGCTATTGGCGGCCCGGCGCCGCGCACGGGCAGCTTCCACCGCATCGCCGCTTTCCTCGCATTCGCGGCAATGAGCCTCGGCCTTCTCCGGCGCCGGGACACGCGCAGAACCGAAGACCACGATGGTCGAGCGGATGCCGTGCTCTTCCAAGAGAAGCTCCGGCTTGAGCAGTTCGAGCTGCAAGCGCACAGGACGCAGCTCCTCGCGCATCATGAAATCTGGATCGAGAAATCCGAGCCGGTAAGCCGCCGACCGGGTTTGCGGTGTATCGGGCGGCGGTCCGGGGATATCTTCGCGGCTCACGGCAATACCTCTTTCTTCGTCGGTCATGTCAGAGCGGGATAACCCTCGCGGGTTTCCTCTCCCTGCCCCAATGGTGTTAAACTCGCAGGAATTGGAGGCCGGAGGAAGCCTCAAAGGGAGGGGATCTATGAATGCGGGGGAAAAGGCAGCTGCCAAAAAGGCTGCCGGACATCATGCCGATTACTGGCCGCGCACACGCCGGCTGATGCTCATCACCATCGCTATTTGGGCCGTGCTCGGCTTCGGCATCCATTTCTTCGTCACGGTATTTAACGACATCGTTATTCTGGGCTTTCCGCTCGGCTTTTATCTTGCCGCCCAAGGCGCGCTGATCGGCTTCGTGGTGCTGATCTTCTGGTTCTCGCGCAAGCAGGAAGAGCTTGATAGCCGCTACGGCATGGCGGAGGATGAGTGATGGCCGAGCAAGACACCTCCCGCGACTTCACCAGCAATATCGGCCGCATCTATCTCGTCTATACGGGCGGGTTTGCCGCGTTCGTGCTGTTTCTGGCCGCGCTCGAGCAGTTCGGCGTATCGAACCAGGTGATCGGCTATCTCTTCGTCTTCTTCACCCTCGCCATCTATGCCGGGATCGGCATTCTCTCGCGCACCATGCAGGTGGGCGAATATTATGTAGCGGGAAGGCGCGTACCTGCCGTCTATAACGGCATGGCCACAGCCTCGGACTGGATGAGCGGGGCCTCCTTCGTCGGCATGGCCGGCACGCTTTATGTGCTCGGCTATGACGGGCTTGCCTTCGTCATCGGCTGGACGGGCGGCTATGTGCTCGTCGCCGTGCTCGTTGCCCCTTATTTGCGCAAGTTCGGTGCTTACACGATCCCCGATTTTCTGGGCGCGCGGTACGGCGGGCATATGGCGCGCACGATCGGCATTCTCATTCTTTTCTGCTGCTCTTTTACTTATGTGACCGCGCAGATTTATGCGACGGGCATCATCGCCTCGCGCTTTTTGGGCATGAGTTTCGAGCTTGCGGTCTTTGTCGGCCTTCTCGGCATTCTCGTCTGCTCGATGCTGGGGGGCATGCGGGCCGTGACCTGGACGCAGGTTGCCCAATATATCGTGCTCATCGTCGCTTATCTCGTGCCCGTCATTCTGCTAGCGCAAATGACGACGGGCGTGCCGGTGCCGCAGGTCATGTATGGGGAAATCCTGCAGGAGATCACGGCGCTCGAAACCAGCCTTGTCGAAAAGGGCCTGGCTAGAGCCTCCGAAATCACCCCGCATCTCCAGCCTTATTCCAGCTATGACATGCTGAACTTTTTCGCGCTGGTGCTTTGCCTGATGGTGGGCACAGCCTCGCTGCCGCATATTCTGATGCGCTATTTCACGACGCCCAGCGTCAAGGATGCGCGCCGCTCGGTCGGCTGGAGCCTGCTCTTCATCTTCTTTCTTTATTTCACGGCGCCTGCCTATGCCGCCTTTGCGAAGCTCGAGATTTACCAGAACGTCATCGGCGCGCCGCTCGAAGAGCTGCCGAAATGGATATACACCTATGGCCAGATCGGGCTCGTCAAAATCTGCGGTATCGAAGCGACGACACTGGAAGCGGTGCGCGCCGCCTGCCTTGCCAAGGGCGATACGACGGGCATTCTTTCCTTCTCGGATTTTTCCATCAACCGGGACGTGATCGTCATCGCAACGCCGGAGATTGCAGGCCTGCCTTATGTGGTGGCCGGGCTTGTCGCAGCGGGCGGGCTGGCCGCCGCGCTATCGACCGCCGACGGGCTGCTTCTCGCCATCGCCAATGCACTCAGCCACGACATTTATTACCGCATGGTGGACCCGAAAGCCTCCACGAAGCGGCGGCTCATCATTGCCCGTATCATGCTGGTGGGCGTCGCCGGTCTTGCGGCCTGGGTTGCTTCCACGAAACCTTCCGACATTTTGTCCATGGTGGCCTGGGCGTTCTCGCTCGCCGCGGCCGGGTTCTTTCCTGCCCTCGTGCTCGGCATCTGGTGGAAACGGGCTTCGGCGGCAGGCGCCATTGCCGGCATGGTGAGCGGCTTCGGTCTCACGCTATTTTATCTCATCGCCACGCAATATGGCGGCATGACGCCGTGGCTCGGCATTCAGAACATCTCGGCGGGTATTTTCGGCATGCCGCTCGGCTTTGCCGTGACCTGGGCCGTCAGCCTGATGACAGCCCCGCCCTCGCCCAAAACCGAAGCGATGATCGAAGCGATCCGCGTGCCCAAAGGCGGCACTTATATGGACAAGTGATCCCATGTTCGGCGGTTATGCAGCTTATCATCTGGGCAATTACGCCCTTGCCGTCCTCATGTATATGATGCTGGCACGGCTGCTCCTTTCCTTCTTCTTTGCGGAGGAGAGCCGGCAGGTGATCTGGGTCGCAACGCGCCAGCTCACCCAGCCTTTCATTGCAGCCGTGCGTGTCATCACACCGGGCTTCGTCATCCCTAAAGCCTTGCCGTTCATCGCCATTTTCTGGCTAGCGCTGGCACGCCTTCTTTTCTGGATATTGATGGCAGATGCCGGTCTTGCGCCGAGCCTCTCCGGCATTGCGCCGGCAGCTGGTTGACATCGCGCTTGGCGCGGGCGTTATGCTCAGCCTCGCTGCGCTTTTGCCGCTGCGGACAAGGGCGGCTTAAGGGTCTTTGCGGTCCTCGCCAGCCTCGCTGGGCGTTTCAGGCTCCGCTTCCTCCTGCACCTCCTGCTCATTGCGGCGCAGACGGCGGTTTAGCTGATCGGCACCGGCTCTGATGCGCGCATAAGTGCCGGGGTAGAGACTTTCGAGGGTGGCCGCAAAGCCTTCGAACTGCTGCTGACCCAAATCATGGAAGCGGCGCACCGTGGTCAGCCAGATCGGGCTGAGGATGAGCGAAAGCACGATGACGGACAGAGCAAGCTGATAACTGCCCAGATCAATGGCACCCGCGCTGAGGCCCGCCGCAGCGAGCACGAAGGAGAACTCCCCGATCTGCGCCATGACGACGCCCGCCACGAAAGCCTGCCGCCAGGGCTCGCCCAGCAGATAAAGGAAGGCGACATTCGCCGCCGTCTTGAAGGTCAGAATAAAGAGAACAAGCACGAGAATGATGGCGAGATTGTCCATGAAGAAGGACAGATCGATCAAAAGCCCGATCGAGAGGAAGAAGATCATCAAAAGGATTGCCTGGATCGGGTGCGTGTAATGAATGGCCTCGGAGCGGTCAGCGGAGGCGCCCATGATGAGCCCGGCCAGGAACGCGCCGTAGGAGGCGGAAAGGCCGAGCAGGGCCGCGCCGCTTGCAAAGACGAAACAAAAGGCGATGGCCGCAAGCGGGGCGACATCGGCATGTTTTTGCAAATAAGCGCTCCAAGGAAAGGAAATTCTTTCCCGGCGCGAGAGGAGCACGGCAATCCCCGCCATGATGGCAATGCCCGCCACGATTTTCAGAATGATCGCCCATGCCGGCGCGCCTTCCGCCGCCCCGCCCATGGACTGAATGACGAGCAGCATCGGAATGATGAGAAGGTCCTGGGCGATGAGCACACCGATCGTCGTGCGCCCCACATGGGTGCGCAATTCACCCGTTGCCTCCAGGATTTTGATGCCGACGGCGGTGCTCGAAAGCGAAAGCACGAAACCGATCAGCACGATACGGCTCGTATCCCAGCCGAGCAGCGCGCCGATCCCGTAGGCCAGCAACATGGCGGCGGAAGATTGCAGCACCGCGCAAGTGAGCGCGACTTTGTATATCTGCTTGAAGGTCTTGAGGCTAAGCTCCATGCCGATGGTAAAAAGGAGGAGCAACACGCCCATTTCGGCGAAAAGATGGATACCTTCCGAATTGCCGATCATGCCGAAGCCGGAGGGCCCGAGCACGACGCCCGCAAGGATATAGCCGACAATGGCCGGTTGGCGCAGGCGCATCATCGCAAAGCCGCAGGCAAGCGCGATCAGCGTCAAAAAGGTGATGGAGTTGAGATCGATGCCATGTTCCATGGCGCGCAGTCTAGCGGCGGCGCGCTGCGGTTTCCAGCGCGGGCATGAGGGCGGGAGGGAAAAGCGCTCCTCTCATAGCCGGGCCCAGGGCAGCACAATCTCCCCCCGCTCGCCTTTCTGGCGCCGCGCGCTGATGCGGTAAATCTTTTCAAGGTTCGCATCGCAGAGCACCTCGCCCGGCACGCCGAAAGCGGCAAGATGACCTTCATGTAAAAGCGCCAGGCGGTCGCAAAAGCGCGAGGCAAGCGAGAGATCATGCAGCACGGCGATGACCGAACGGCCCTCATCGGCAAACCCGCGCAGCACTTCCATGATCTGTAATTGATGATAAGGATCGAGCGAGGCGGTCGGCTCATCCACCAGCAGCACCGGCGCTTCCACAGCCAGCGCGCGGGCCAGCATGACGCGGGCCCGCTCCCCGCCTGAAAGCCGCGTGACGGGCCGGTCCTTGAAGGCCATGACATCGGCGCGCTCCATGGCGCGCTGCACGGCGGCATCATCTTCCGCGCCGGGGCGCATGAAAGGTCCGAGATGGGGCAACCGGCCGAGCGCGACAAGCCGCTCGGCCAGAATCGGCCAGCGGCTTTCCGCCCCTTGCGCCAGATAGGAAAGACGGCGCGCCCGCTCCCGCCGGTCAAGGCTTGCCACAGGCTCTTCATCGATGAAGATATCGCCTTCATGGGGAATGAGCCCTGCGACGGCGCGCACGAGCGTCGTCTTGCCCGCCCCGTTCGGCCCGATGAGGCCCAGCACTTCGCCCTTTTGAAGCTCAAGCGACACACCGCGCAGGACGCGGCGCTCGTTCAGGGCGGCTTTCAGATTTTCGGTGCGCAGCGCCCTTACCATGCCGCCTCCCGCCGCGCTTTCAGCACGAGATAGAGAAAGAACGGCGCGCCCAGAAGCGCGGTGATGACGCCGAGTTTGAGCTCAAGCCCCGTCGGCGGCAGACGCACAACAATATCGGCGGCAAGGGTGAGCGCGGCGCCGGCAAGCGCGCTGGGCAGTAAAAGCCGCGCGGGGCTGTGGCCGACAAGCGGGCGCACGAGATGCGGCACGACAAGGCCGATAAAACCGACAACGCCCGTCACCGCCACGGCAGCGCCCACGGCAAGGGCGGTGCCCAGAATGACCCGCGCCTTTACCGAAGCCGGATTGAAGCCGAGGCTCGTTGCCGTATCCTCCCCCAGCGCATAGGCATCGAGGGCGCGGGCGGTGCTTGCAATGATAAGCGCGCCGAGCACCATGAAAGGAGCGGCAAAGAGCACATGTTCCATGGAGCGGTCGGCAAGCGAGCCCAGCATCCAGAAGACGATTTCAAGCGCAGCGTAAGGGCTCGGCGCAAGAGAAAGCGCGAGCGAGGTCAAGGCGCCGGCAAAAGCGGAAATGGCAACACCAGCCAGAATGAGCGTTGTCAGGCTCGGGTTGCGCCCGGCCAGCGCATAAAGAATGCCGAGCGCCAGGGCCGCGCCCGCAATGCCGCCCAGCGGCAGGCCGAGCATTCCCCCGCCGAGCGAGAAATAGAAAACACTGACCGCGCCGAGCGCCGCCCCGCTCGAGGCGCCGATGAGCCCCGGTTCTGCCAGCGGGTTTTGCAAGAGCCCCTGCAAGGCCGCACCGCAAAGCCCGAGGCTTGCCCCGACAAAAAGCCCGAGCAACGCGCGCGGCAGGCGGATGTCATAAAGAATGACGGCGAAGGTTTCCGGATCGAGCGCATAGGCCTCGCGAAAGGCGTCGGTCAAAAACGTACCGCCGCGGCCCATGGCAATGGAGGCGGCAAAGGCGGCGGCGACAAGCAGCGCCAAAGCGAGATTGAGTTTGAGGTTGGAACGGATCATTGCCGCGCCTCCTTCTCAAGCGGCGCGCGCGGCAGCGCGGCAAGCCGCTCTACGACACCTGCAATAAAAGGCGTGCCGCAGCTCCACATATCGGAAGGAATGGCAATACGCGCGCCTTCATGCGTCTTGTCGAAATGGCGCATGGCCGCATGATCGAGCAGCGCGCGGACAAGCGAGCGCTGCTGCAAGGCATCGGCGGAAACGATGATGTAATCGGGATCGGCGAGCAGTACTTCTTCGAGCGGCATATAGGCGCCGAGATCGTCCTTGGCGCCGGAAAGATTGGCGAGCCCCACATGCTCCAGCAATTCTTTCGTCAGCCCGCCATCGCCCGCTGCAAAGCCGCGCGGGCGGTAAACGATGACGCGGGCGCGCGGCGTGCTTTCCGGCCAGCGCGTCCCGGCCAGCACCGCATCGAAGCGGCGGATCGCCTCTTCACCCTCGTCGACACGCCCAAGAGCCTTTGCGATGCGGCGCAGATTGGCGCGGATATCGGCGAAGGATTGCGGGTCGCTCACTTTGACCGTCTTGATGCCCAGCTTTTCGAAAAGGCCGAGCTTCAAGGGCGAGGTAAACTCATGGGCAAGCACCAGATCGGGGTGCATGGCGATCAGCTCTTCAACTTCCCCCGCATTGGCATGGAGGGTCTTTGCTTTGTCGGCGATCGGGGAAAGCGAAGGGTCCTGCGCGAGAAAAGAAATAGAGCGCACCGTGCCGGGCTCTGCCAGCATCAACAGATAAATGTCGGAACAAAGATTGAGCGAGACGATGTTTTGCGGCGCCGGTGCTTCTTGCGCCCTTGCCTCAAACCAAGCAAAGGCGAAAAGCCATGCTGCCGCAACCAATCCTGACGTGAAAATCCGTGCCATATCCGCCTCGACGATGAAACCGGCGTCGCCGCAGCGGAACCCCGCATCCCCAAGCTCACCCGGCCCGGAGCGGACGACATGACGGCAGGTTTCCTGGCTTACGGGTCTGCACCCTTGCGCCTGCCTTCCCGGCCTTTGGCCAGTGGCAATGCGGCGCGGGCTCGCCGTTCACAGTTGCGGGGACAGCTCCGGCATTCCCGGATTCCCTTTTACCCCCTTGCGGGGCACCGTCGCGGCGCAGTCTAGTGCGCGTACCGGCAAGATGCAAAAGAAGCCTGATCCCTCAAATTTGACGGGAGGAAGGCTTCCGCCGCGCCCAAGGCAAAGCTAGGCTGCCACGGCGCCAATGAAGGCCGGACGATAAGAGCGGGCATCGGAGCAATGGAAACACAGGCCACGATCTCAACCTGGGCAGAGGAAACCTTTGGGCCCGTGGCGGCGCCCGAGCGCCTTGCCGAGCGCGCCATGCTGGAGCTTGAAGAGCTGCGCGCGGCATTAAGCTGCGGCAGCAAAGAGGACGCCGCGCATGAAATGGCCGACATCCTCATCCTGCTCTACCGGGCGGCGGAAGAAACGGGCATTGATCTCCACCGGGCCGTGAATGAGAAAATGGCGATCAACCGGGCGCGCAAATGGCGGGCGGCAGGAGACGGCACGGGCAGTCACGTCGCTTGACGTTCACGGGCGATCACGCCGCCTCACGGAGCCTTTAATTGCCCATGCCCCTTCTCCGGGTAGGCTTTTTCAATCACACACGAAAGCCCGGGAGAGCTTCATGACGCCGCAAGAACGCAGCCTCGTTCAAGAGTCCTTTGCCGCCGTGCGGCCGATTTCCGATCAGGCGGCCGCCATGTTTTACGACCGGCTCTTCACCATCGCGCCGGAGGTCAAGCCGCTCTTCAAAGGGGACATGAGCGAGCAGGGCAAGAAGCTGATGCAGATGCTCGCCGTCGCCGTGAACGGGCTGAACAATCTCGAAGCGATATTGCCCGCCGTTCAGGAGCTGGGGCGCAAACATGTGGATTACGGCGTCACCGCCGCCCATTACCAGCCGGTCGGCGAAGCGCTGCTCTGGACGCTGGAACAAGGCCTTGGCGATGCCTTCACCACGGAGACGAAAGCGGCCTGGGAGAAAACCTATGCCCTTCTCGCCGGCGCCATGATCGAGGCCGCGGAAGGCGCGAAGGCGTAAATTACGCGCCTCCGTGCCTTAACTCAGCACATCACTACTTAAGGCAGCAAGCAACACTTGGATGCCGAAGAAGACTTTGCCACCTTCGCCACCCCGCCAAGCTCAATAACGCGTGAAACCATGGCCCCCATTTCACGGGGGCTTGGGCGATGTGGCAACTTGGCTATCGTGTAGTGGTTCGTGCCATCATACCCTTCAACCCAGTATGCTTTTTTGAGCGTGTCTGACTTGGAAAGCTCTTGAAGAGCTTTGTCCTCACGCGGGTTATTCGTCAGGACAACGGAGAAAATTGGGGCTCCCGTCCCCGTCTGACGCAGTACCATTGCATGCATAATTTCAATGCGTCCGGTTCCTTCCTGCTCTGGTCGATAGGGGCGGTTCTTACTTTTTAAATCGAAATACTCGTGCAGGAAGATCGTCACAATCCCCCATTCCGACCGGCGATTGAAAAGGTCTACCAAGAAGTACCTTTGTCCGGTCACTTCCGGATCGGAAGATACAGACCATCCGTCATGTAGCCACGCGCGAACTTGTTCGATTTTCTCTTTGGATTGAAAGGCTTCTCCTTCGTCCGACGGCAGGCTGGCCAGTTCAACCAGCAGCCGCCCGCCCAGATCAATGTTTACGGGCCCTTCCGTCAGCTCCATTGCCGTACCAAGAAGACGTTTCACTTCGTCGTAGCGCTGCTCAAGACTGGCTTTCTGTGCCTGTTCAATGAGAGTGTCATAAGACTCGGCATAGGCAGGCGCGGGAGCAGCTGCCGGCAGCACCCAACATGCACACAACGCAAACGCCAACAACACCTGTTTCACAATTATATTGCTCATCTCTCGA
>NZ_BBIO01000021.1 GCF_000739695.1 Tepidicaulis marinus | reverse complement strand
CATGGAAGAAGTGCTTGCCGCCCATCCCGACGTCGCTGAATGCGCGGTGATCGGCATTGCCGATGCGATGAAGGGGCAGGTGCCCGCAGGTTTTCTGGTGCTGAACGCGGGCGTGAGCCGCCCTGAAGAAGAGATCATCCGCGAGGCGGTGGCGCTGGTGCGTGAGAAGATCGGCCCCGTCGCCTCCTTCAAACAGGCTTTCGTGGTCGAGCGGCTGCCCAAGACCCGCTCCGGCAAGATCCTGCGCGGCACGATGCGCAAGATGGCGGACGGGGAAAGCTGGAGCCTGCCGGCAACCATCGACGACCCGGCGATCCTCGATGAGATCGGCGGCGCGCTTAAGCAGGCGGGTTATCCGAAGAGTTAAGAAAAAAGCCGCCCCGAGGGGCGGCTTTGTTTCTTCGTGCGAAAGAAGAAGAGGATCACTCCTTGTCTTCTTCCTCCTCATCGTCTTTTTTCAGGTCTTTCAATTTGGAAAAGACGCTGTCGGCGTCATAGGACGGCTCTTCTTCTTCCTGCACCGGGTTGTTGAGGCGGGAGAAAGCTTCCGCGGCGCTCGGCGCGCGCTTCTCGCGTTCTTCCTCGGCCGGCTCTTCCGCCGTGGTCTGGGCGGCGGGCAGCAGCGTTTCGACCGCACGGCCTTCCTTCACCGCCTTTTTATGCTCGCGTTCGACGCGGCGGGCGGCTTTCTGCACGGCAGCGTCAAGTTCGAGCTGTGTGCAAAGACCGAGCGTCACGGGAT
Source organism: Tepidicaulis marinus (assembly GCF_000739695.1). Taxonomy (GTDB): domain Bacteria; phylum Pseudomonadota; class Alphaproteobacteria; order Parvibaculales; family Parvibaculaceae; genus Tepidicaulis; species Tepidicaulis marinus. Next base: position 43,492 of record NZ_BBIO01000021.1, on the reverse strand, counting down.
CGACCGGCTTGATGTTGGGCGAGTTCCAGTGGCTGCGGTCACGGATCGACTGGATCGTCGGCTTGGTGGTGCCGACAAGCTTCGTCACTTGCGCATCCGTCAGTTCCGGGTGGTGGCGCAGCAGCCAGGCAATGGCGTCCGGGCGGTCCTGACGGCGGGAGACCGGCGTATAGCGCGGGCCCTTGCGCGGTTTGACTTCCGGCAGGTCGTGCTGGCTCTCGGACAGTTTCAGCCGGGCGCTGCTGTCTTTCTGGCAGCGCTCGATTTCCGCGCGCGTGAGCTGACCGGCGGCGACAGGATCGAGGCCTTTAATCCCCTGCGCCACGTCCCCGTCCGCGATGCCTTTGATTTCCAGCGCATGCAGGCCGCAGAAATCGGCAATCTGGTCGAAGGTAAGGGCGGTGTTGTCTACAAGCCAAACGGCGGTTGCCTTGGGCATAAGGGGCCGTGACATGGTCTCTCCTTATGATCCATCCGGACGTCTCCGAATGAACCTTTGTTCGTCAAAATGAGCGGAATAGCCCCTATATAGGGGCTAAGGCCTTCCAAGGAAAGCACTTCCTGCGGCAGCGCTTATTCCGCCGCTTCCTCCCTAGGCTTCTTCCGGCAAAAGCAGGATTTTGCCCGTATGGGTGGAGCTTTCCATGAGTTTCTGGGCCTCGCCCGCCTTGACGAGGGGGAAGGTGGCATGGATGACGGGTTTGAGGCGGCCTGCCTCGATCAGCGGCCAGACATTGGCCTTTACCGCCTCGGCGAGCGCTGCTTTTTCGCCCACGGAGCGGGCGCGCAGGGTCGAGCCCGTCATGGTCAGGCGTTTGAGCATGATGGGCAGGAGGTTGAGCTCGACCTTGGAGCCTGCCTGATAGGCGATATTGACGATGCGCCCGTCGCGGGCGGCGGCGGAAATGTTCCGCTGCACGTAAGGGCCGCCGACCATGTCGAAAATAACGTCGACGCCTTTGCCCTCCGTCAGCGCGTTCGTGACGAGGACGAAGTCTTCTTCATTGTAATTGATGGCGCGCTCCGCCCCAAGCGTCTGGCAGACCCGGCATTTTTCGTCGGTGCCCGCTGTAACGAAAACCCGGGTGCCAAGCGCCGAGGCAAGCTGAATGGCCGCCGTGCCGATGCCGCTTGAGCCGCCATGGATGAGCAGCGTTTCGCCCGCTTTGAGCTGGCCGCGCTCGAAAACATTGGTCCAGACCGTAAAATAGACTTCCGGCAGGGCGGCGGCTTCGGTCAGGCTCACACCTTTGGGAACGGGCAGGCAATGAGCTTCATGCACCGCGCAATATTCCGCATAACCCCCGCCGGCCAGCAGCGCGCAGACCTCGTCGCCCTCTTTCCAGCGGCTGACATTTTCGCCGGTGGCAACGACGGTGCCGGAAACCTCGAGGCCCGGTGTGTCGGGGGCGCCGGGGGGCGGGGGGTAAAAGCCCTGGCGCTGGACGATGTCGCCCCGGTTGAGCCCGGCGGCCGCGATTTTGATCAGCACTTCATCGGCGGCAGGGGTGGGGGTGGCAATCTCTTCGGGTTTGAGCTGCTCGGGCCCGCCCGGCTCGGCGATGGCGATGCGGATCATTTTTTCGGGCACCTTGGGCATGAAGGCTCTCCTCGTTTTCTTTTGGCCATATTCTCAGGGCGGCTCAGTTGGGGCAGACTAGGCGGCAATCGGGGGCGTGACCAGTCACATGCCGGCCACATGAGCGCGAGCGGCGCCCCGTTCAAGGGCGAACAATGAGGAGCGGGATATGGACGATTTGGAGCCGCGCAAGAGGTCGGAAGCGCTGGAGGCGCTGATCCGTGAGGATCTTTCGATGAAAAGCGTCGAGGAACTGACCGAGCGGATCGAGGTTTTGAAAGGCGAGATCGAACGAATCAGTACCGAAATCGGTAAAAAGCAAAATTCCCGTGACGCTGCGGAAGCTTTTTTCCGCAAATAGATGATTATTTTCCCTTCGGTTTATGGGGATTAAAGCGCTGAAATCGGCGGTTTTTAGAGGCAGTGTTGCAAATTGAACCGCATTGACTGCGAATTAGGCATTTCGTTAGGGATTCATTAGGTATTAGAATCGTACTGTAGCGTTGCGTAATCCAGTCATATGGATTTGAGTGGCTCCTATCCACTCTGTTCGACGCCTCCCTGTTAGAACTTGAGCCGCGGCTTCCGCGGCTCTTTTTTGAGCCTAGCTTGGGTGCGCACCCTAAACTTCATTAGGCTTTTGCTAACTCTTTCTTCCCTGGCACGTTTGTTGATGTAACTGTCCTCAGATGTATGACGGCGGGACGATTCCTCGTTTATAGTCGGAATAGAAAAACCGGCTGGGATGAGTCGAAATCGCGCACCGGATACTCGTTTCGTTTTGGGACAATCCGGCAGCGGCCGCTAAAGCCAAGTGGAGTAAGGCTGATGACGTATCATGGCGGGGAATCTCAAAGCGCGGGCGCCGCGGCAATGGCGAAACTTTTCGGCGGCTCGGAACTTTTTCAACGTACCTACCGTGAAGGCATGGGCCTTGTAGAAGAGGCGGCCTCTTATCTGGACGGGCCGGGCCGCGAGCAGGCCAAGCTTCTGCCCCGCATGGCCGCTCTTGCTTATGCGGCCGAAAGCATGCGCGTCACCACGCGCCTCATGCAGGTGGCCGCCTGGCTGCTGGTTCAAAAAGCCGTCTTTGAAGGCGAGATGACGCCGGAAGATGCCGCGCAGGACAAATACCGTCTCGGCGGGCAGTCCGTTGCGCGCTCCAAGCCGATGAGCGGGTCGGAAGACTTGCCGGACGAGCTGCGCGCGCTGATGGAAAAATCGGTACGGATCTATGAGCGGATCGAACGGCTCGACAAGCAACTCAACGACGAGCCGGATGTCTTCGAGGAAGAAGAGGATATGGTGCGCTCGCCGCTCGCCGCCCAGTTCGATCAGGTGGAAGCCTTCTTCCAGGAAACCATGGATAAAGGCCTGATGCGCTGGGACCGGCACTGAGCCGTTTCAGACGCTGAAGCCCGAAGACGGCAAAAGCCCCGCTTTGAAAAGCGGGGCTTTTTGGCAGGCGGCGCCACAAGCAGGGCAGGGCGCCGGCCCAAAGCGGTACCGGCAGAAACTTATTTCTTGCCGAGAAAGCCTTTGTACTTCTCGTTGAAGCGGCTCACGCGGCCGCCGCGGTCCATCAGGTTCGACGAGCCGCCGGTCCAGGCCGGGTGGGTCGTCGGGTCGATGTCGAGCGTGATCGTGTCGCCCTCTGCACCATAGGTGGAGCGGGTCTCGTACACGGTGCCGTCCGTCATGGCCACTTTGATCATGTGGTAGTCGGGATGGATGTCTTTTTTCATCCGTCTTCTCATTCTCTGCGGGGCAGCCGGCAAAGCGGCGGATGACCCTGGAAACCTCTTGGAAAGCGGGCTTATAGCGGAGGGAGGGGGGAATTGCAAGGGGGCTATCCGGCTGCGATCAGCACCTTTTGGCGCAGGCACGCCGCCTTGCGGTGGGCATAGGCCTCCCGGTAGGCCGGGTCCTCGAAAAGCGCGAAAACGAGCCGCGCTTCCGGGTAGGTGCCGATGGCGATCATGTCCCAGTCTTCCGCCCCGCCCATCAACGTGCCGGCAAAAGGCGCGGTGAGAAGAAAGCGCCCGCCCAGTTTTTCCAGGGCAGGCATGGAAACGGCGGCGTAATTCATCATCGCCTCGTTTCCTTGCGGGGCGAGCTTGAAATAATTGATCAATGTGACGGGTTTGGCGGGATCGAGCGCGGCGAGTGCCTGCCATTGGGCCGGGCTCGGCACGGCGCCGGTTCCGGCCCGGTCTTCTCCATAAGCGGCAATCAGGGCATCGAGGCGGTTTTGCGGGATGGCTTTTTGCATGGGAATCCTTTAAAAATATTACGCGTGTAAAAAACATATAATCAGAAATTTTACGTATGTCAAAAAATAAGAAATCCGCCCGTACAAGAGAAGAAATCCTCGATGTCGCCTGGGCGCTCATTCCCCGAAAGGGCGCGGATGTTTCGCTCGCGGAAATCGCCAAGGAAGCGGGGGTGACGCGCCAATCCGTCTATGTGCATTTCGGCTCGCGCGGCGGGCTGCTCATGGCGCTGGTGCAGCGGGCCGATGAGCGTTTTGCGATCTGGGAGGCGATGGAAAAGGCGCTGGGGGAGGCGGAGACAGCGGCAAAACTGCGCGCCGTGCTCGCCGCCTGGTTCGCCTTCGTGCCGCTGATCGCGCCTGTGGCGCGGGAGCTCATCCGCCTCAAACCTCAGGATGAGGCGGTCGCCGCCGCCTGGAACGACAGGATGGACGAGCTTTACGGCGTCTTCCGGGATCTGGCGGTAACGCTGGAAGCGGAAGGCCGCCTTGCCCCGTCCTGGCAGGCGGGCAAAGCGGCGGATTATCTTTGGGCGGCCTCTTCTGTACAGATATGGGATCTTTTGACGGGCGAGCGGGGCTGGCAGGGGGAAGAAGCGGCGCAGCGCCTTACCGAGGCGCATCTCAGCGTGCTTTTGGCGTAACGGGCCGCTTGCGGGACCTTTTGCCCCAGGCGGGCGGGCCCGTGCCGGTGGTTCTCCCGTGCCTGGCTTGCTATATGTGGCCCCTGACGTTTTCCAGTTTTGGCCTTTTCTAGTTCTGACCTTTTCTCGTTGAACCGGTACCCCATTTCATGAGCGATAATTCCAATCCCGTTGCCGAGGCGATCGAGCAGGAAGCTTTGCGGCGCAAGCCCGCGCGCAATGTGCGCCCCTTGATGCGGCTCGTTCCTTTTCTGGCGCGGTACAAATCCATGGTCTGGGCGGCGTTCTTCGCGCTGATCATGGCAACGCTCTCCACGCTTGCCATTCCCATGGCCATGCGGCGGATGCTGGATGAAGGGTTCTCGAAAGAAAACGCCGCCTTTATCGATCAATATTTCGCCATGCTGATTTTCGTGGCGCTGATGCTGGGTATTTCGAGCGCCGCGCGGTTCTTCTTTGTCAGCTGGATCGGCGAGCGCGTGGTGGCCGATCTGCGCAAGGCGGTCTATGAGCATATTCTGACGCTCTCTCCGGCCTTCTTTGAAATCACCCGCACGGGCGAAGTGCTCTCGCGGCTGACCGCCGACACGACGCTGATCAAGACGGTGGTGGGGTCGAGCGCGTCCGTTGCGCTGCGCAATATCTTCCTTCTCATCGGCGCGGCGACGATGATGGCGATCACCAGCCCGACACTGTCCGGCCTCGTGCTGCTGCCGCTGCCGCTGATCGTGCTGCCTTTCGTGATTTTCGGGCGCCGGGTGCGCCGCCTTTCGCGCGACAGCCAGGACAAGATCGCCGATACAAGCGCGGTGGGCGGGGAAAGCCTCAATGCCATTCAGACCGTGCAGGCCTTCAACCATGAAAACGAGGAAGGCCGCCGTTTCGCCGATACGGTAGAAGGGGCTTTCGCGGCGGCGCGCCGGCGCATCAGCGCGCGCGCCGTGCTCACCGCGCTTGCCTTCTTTCTCGGTCTTTCCGCCGTTGTCGGCGTGCTCTGGTTCGGCGCGCAGCAGGTGCTGGCCGACCGCATGACGGGCGGCGAACTTTTGCAGTTCATTCTTTATGCGGTCTTTGCGGCGGGCGCGCTCGGCGCGCTTTCGGAAGTCTGGGGCGATGTGCAAATGGCGGCAGGGGCGACCGAGCGTCTCAACGAGCTTCTCGATGTGGAACCTGCCATCAAGGCGCCGTCCCATGCCGCCGCTTTGAGCGAACCTGGGCGCGGGGAAATCGCGTTCGAGGATGTTTCCTTTTCCTACCCCACACGGCCCGATGTCTCCGCGCTGTCAGGCTTCTCGCTCAATATCAAGCCGGGTGAAACCGTGGCGATCGTCGGTCCTTCGGGCGCGGGCAAGAGCACGGTCTTCCAGCTTCTTCTGCGCTTTTACGATCCCCAGTCGGGCACGATCCGCCTTGACGGGGTCGATCTTCAAAAGGCGGACCCTCGGGCCTTGCGCCGCCGCTTTGCGCTGGTGCCGCAAGAGCCTGTGGTCTTCGGCATGAGCGCGGCGGAGAACATCCGCTATGGCCGGCCCGAGGCAAGCGATGAAGAGGTGCGCGAGGCGGCGAAAGCGGCGCTGATCGACGATTTTCTTTCGTCCCTGCCCGAAGGGTATGAAACGCGCTTTGGCGAGCGCGGCGTGACGCTTTCCGGCGGCCAGCGCCAGCGTATTGCCATTGCCCGCGCGCTGCTGCGCGATGCGCCGGTGCTGCTTCTCGACGAGGCGACGAGCGCGCTCGATGCGGAAAGCGAGCAGCTGGTGCAAAAGGCGCTCGACCGTCTGATGGCGGGGCGCACGACGCTCGTCATCGCGCACCGTCTTGCCACCGTGCGCAAGGCGGACCGGATCGTGGTAATGGATGGGGGCCGCGTCGTTGCCGCAGGCACCCATGAGGAACTGGTGGCCGAAGGCGGGCTTTATGCGCGCCTCGCCGATCTGCAATTCGGGCAAGGCGAGGGCGGGGTCGCGCCCGTCCGCCAGATTGCCGAATAACATCCGGCACAGGCCGGGAAAGCCAAGAGGGGAGTTGAGGGGATGAGCGGGATGAAAGAAAAGAGCGCGGCTTTGCGCTGGGCGATCTATGCAGCAGTCATCCTTGTGGCGGCGGGGAGTTTCTTTACCATCCGCTTTCTCACTTCCGCGGGCATGTTCACTTCTTTCCGGGAAGAGATCACCGCCGATTGCAGCGCCATCGAGGCGGTGCCGGGACCGGAAGATATCGTGATCGACCGGGAGCGCGCGCTTGCCTTCGTCTCTGCCGTCGACCGGCGCAAGATCGTGGCGGGCGGTCCGGGGTCTCAGGCAATCCGGGGCGGGATTTACGTGATCGATCTTTCCGAAGCCTCCGATACCTGGGCGCTGCGCCCCGTCACGGCGCTCGAGCCTGCCGACTTCCGCCCGCATGGGATCGATCTTTATGTGAGCGAGGAAGGCCAGCGCTTTCTCTTCGTCGTCAATCATCCCTCCGATGGCACGCATGATGTGGAAATTTTCGAAGTGCTGGAGGGCGGGCTTCTGGAGCACCGGCGCACGGTGAGCTCGGAGCTTTTCATTCACCCGAACGATGTGCATGCGGTTGGCCCCGATGCGTTTTACCTGACCAACGATCACGGCTCGTCGTCGAATTTCGGCCGGCTGCTGGAAGATTTCTTCCTCGCCGACCGGGGCAATCTCGTTTACTGGGAAGGCGATGAGGGCCGCGTTGTCGCGGACGGTTTTACTTACGCAAATGGCGTCAATTCCAGCCCCGACGGCACCAAGCTTTATGTCGCCGAAACGCTCGACATGACGCTGCGCATTTTTAGCCGCGATATCGAAACCGGCGCGCTCGAGCCTTTCGAGACGGTCTATCTCGGCACCGGTGTCGACAATATCGATGTGCTCGAAGACGGGCGCCTTCTCATCGGTGCGCATCCCTCGCTCACCGATTTCCTCGCCCATGCAAACGATCCGGCAGCGCTTTCGCCGAGCCAGATCGTGGAAATGACCCCGCGCGCCGGCGGCGGCGGGGAAGCGCGCACTTTGCTTCTCGATAAGGGCGATCTGCTTTCCGGCCTTGCAACGGCGGCAGGCTATAATGGCTTGATGCTCGCCTCCGGTGTCTTCGAGCCGAAGATCCTCGTCTGCGCGCAGGAAAGCGCTGCCGAAGAAACTGAATAAGCCGAATCAGCGCTCTGTCAGCTTGAACTCGATGCGCCGGTTGCGCCGGTAATCCTGCGGGCTGGTGCCTTTTGCAAGGGGCTGGTGTTCGCCGAAACCGGCGGCAACCAGCCTTTTGCGCGGCACGCCTTGGCCTGCCAGATATTGCACGACCGAAATGGCGCGCGCTGCCGACAGATGCCAGTTCGAAGGAAACTCCTTCGTGGCGATGGGCGCGGCATCGGAATGGCCATCGACGCGCAGGATCCAGTTGATGTCGGCGGGAATGTCGCGGGAGATTTCTTTTACCGCCGCGGCGATCTTGTCGAGCTCGCTTTGCCCGGCACGCGAAAGGGCGGCGGAGCCGGAGGAAAAGAAAATTTCCGACTGGAAGACGAAACGGTCGCCGACAATCTCGATGTCCTTGCGGCTGCCGAGCGCCTCGCGCAGCTTGCCGAAAAATTCCGAGCGGTAGCGGGCAAGCTCCTGCACTTTCTGGGCAAGGGCGGCGTTGAGGCGGCGGCCGAGATCGGCGATCTGCGCCTGGGCTTCGCGGTCCTTTGCCTCCGCCGCTTCAAGCGCGGCCTGGAGCGAGGCGAGCTGACGGCGGAGCGCGGCAAGCTGCTGGTTGACCAGCTCGACCTGCGCCAAAGCGTCGGAAGAAATTTCTTTTTCTTTCTCGAGCGCGTTTTCAAGCGCGGCGACCCGCTCGCTGCCGCCTTCCGAAAGCGCGCTTTGCAGGGCCGCCTTTTCGCTTTCCGCGCTGGCCAGCGCATCGTTGAGGGCTGCAATGGTGGTTTGCAGTTCGGCTTTTTCCGCCCGTTCCAACGCCAGAAGATCTGTCAGCTCGCTGATTTGCGCGCGCAGCCGGTCGAGCGCGGAATCCTTGCCGGTAATGGATTTGGCGAGGAAGAACTGCGTCAGCATGAAGATCGAAAGCAGGAAGATCAGGACAAGCAGCAGCGTCGCCATGACATCGACAAAGCCCGGCCAGTAATCCGCGCTCGGCGCGCGGCCTCTGATGCGCCGCGAAACCGCCATGGCTTAGCTCCCGCGCTTTTTCAAGGAACCGGCAAGTTCTTCAAGCGCGGGCCGGATCGCCGCCTGGTTTTCGGCAAGCTCGCGCACCAGGCGCTGTTCGGCATGAAGCTGTTCGGTGAGCGCGGCGATCTGCCCGGCAAGGGCGAGAAGCGAAGCCTGTTCGGGCGTCGTGTTTTCTCCGGCCGTTGCCGGCACGTCGATGACATTCGTCACCGTGGAGAGCCATTCTTCCAGCTCGTTGTAAAACCGGTTCTGCGCCTGGCCTGCTTGCAGATCGAGAAAGCCGAGAATAAGCGAGCCCGTCAGGCCGAAAAGCGAGGAAGAAAACGCCGTGCCCATGCCGCGCAGCGGTGCTTGCAGTCCCTCGCGCAGACTGGTGAAAACGGAGGCGGAATCCGTTGCCTCCACATTCAGGCTCTGCAGCGTATCGCCGACGGAGGAAACGGTGATGAGCAGGCCCCAGAACGTGCCGAGCAGGCCCAGAAAGATCAACAGCCCGATCATGTAGCGGGAAATCTCGCGCTGCTCGTCGAGCCGCGAGCCGATGGAATCGAGCATGGCGCGCATCGAGCCTGCCGAGAGCGTCATGCGCCCCTTGCGGTTGCCGAGCATCGTTGCCATGGGCGCGAGAAGCTGCGGGGCGGGCGGCAGCGCGAGGCCCGGATCGGCGCGGCGGAAGGCGTTTACCCATTTTACTTCCGGGCCAAGCTGCAGCACCTGGCGGAAGGCATAGAGCATGCCGATGAAAAGCGTGCCGACGATCAGCCCGTTAAGGCCGGGATTGGCAAGAAAGGCGTCCATGATGCGCGGGGCGAGGATGAGCAGCAGAAAGCCGACCAGCGCCAGAAACAGCATCATCCGCGTGAGGTAGGGGCGGGGCTGTGAAAGTTTGATACCGTCGGAAAAATCTTTCGCCATCTCGGTCCCCTCGTTCATGCGGCATCCGGCCATGCGCCGGTGCGCCGCTGTCTGTCTTCCGGCTGGATAAGCCGGACCCCCTCAGACGCTTTTAGCGTCCTTGCAAGACGATATCGACACGGTTCTCCGGGCCGTCATCGCGTGCGCCGCCAAAGGCGCGCACATCCATGCGGCTGGTGAGCACGCCCTGATCGCGCAAATAATTGTAAACGGCGAGTGCGCGTTTCAGCGACAGTTTGCGCGAATCCGATGAGAGATCGCCGCGCGCCCCGCCATAGGCCTTGAGCTGAATGCGCTCGGCGCTTTGCTTCAGCCGCTCCGCCGTTTCATCGAGCCCGGCGCGCACGGAAGAGAGGATGGAGGTGCTCTCGGCCTCGAACAGCACGCGGGCAAAGGCAGGTTCCGGCGGCCCGAGTTTCTCCGTGCTCTTTGCCGGGGCGTCTTTCTTGGGATCGCCGAGGCTTGCCACTTGCGGGGCGGCAGGCGCGGGCCTGTTTTCCGGCGCGCTTTGCTGGGGCGCTTCGGCAGGCTCAGGCGCTGGAGCTGCGGCGGGCGCCTGCGGTGCGGAAGCCTGTGCAGGTTTGGGCTCCGCGGTTTTCGGTGCGGGCGCGGTGGGTGCGGGGCTTACCGCAGCGGTTTGCGGCTTGGGTTTCGGCTCGGCCTGACGGGGTGTCTCGGCCTCATTCTTCTGCGCCGGTTTTTGCGGCGGCAGCGCGGCGGCTTTCGGCGTTTCGGGGCCGTTATCGGGAATGATATGGGGTTTCAGCCGGGGCTGCGGGGCCTCAGCCCCCTCCGGTGCCTTGAGTTTGAGGGTGCCGGGCAGGTTCTTCTTCGCGCCCGGATAGCGCAGCACGATGGGCGCCTCGCTTTGCGGGGCAGGGCCGAGCGCTTCCCAATTGACCGTCACGTCATCGGCCTGCACCTGTGCCGGAAGGGCGGCGCAGAAGACCGCGCCGAGGAACATTGAAAGAGTGACGTTTGTGCGACCGGACTTCGCCATGTTCTGAACCTTCATCTCCCGTCCCGCTGATTTGCGCCATTTTACCACAGAAGGCGCGCCTGCGGAGGCACGAGGGCAAGCCTTAAGGGCGAAATCCGGCAAAAATTGGCCCGTCTGAGACATTTGAGACTTGGCTGAGACTTGGTGGAACGCGGCTCCTGCGCTGGTTCCCGCACCGGTTGCAGCTTAGGTGTCGCTGGCGGCGCTGCTTTTGCGCGCTTTTTTCAGGAGATCGAGCAGGGGCCCATGCAGGCGCTCATTCGCGGTCAGAACGCCGCCCGTCTCGAAAATTTTATCCTTGCCGCTGAGATCGCTGACCGTGCCGCCTGCCTCGCGGATGAGGCAAAGGCCCGCCGCCATGTCCCAAGGCGCAAGGCCTGCTTCCCAAAAACCGTCGAAGCGCCCTGCGGCGACATAGGCCAGATCGAGCGCGGCGGAGCCGGTGCGCCGGATACCGGCGACGCGCGGCATCAGCTCGCTCAGCATGGGCAGGAAAAGCGGGCTGGGACGGCCGAGATGCGGGATGCCCGTGCAGATCACCGCATCGGTGAGTTCCGTGCGCGCGGCCACGCGCAGGCGCCGGTTGTTGAGAAACGCGCCCCGGCCTTTTTCGGCGAGGAACATTTCGTCCGTAACCGGGTTATAGACGAGCCCGGCCACTACTTCGCCCGCCCGTTCCAGCGCAATGGAAATTGCAAAGACGGGGATGCCGTGCATGAAGTTCGTCGTGCCGTCCAAAGGATCGATGATCCAGCGGTGGCTCTTGTCGCTGCCTTTCACCTCGCCCGCTTCTTCCAAAAGGAAGGAGTAGCCGGGACGGGCTTTGGCAAGCTCCTCGCGCAGGACTTTTTCCGCTTTCAGATCGGCTGCGGTGACGAAGTCCCCCGGCCCCTTGCGGGAGACTTGAAGATTTTCGACTTCGCCGAAATCGCGCTGCAGGCCCCGCGCCGCTTTGCGGGCGGCCTGAACCATGACGGTGAGTGTGGCTGAAAGCTGCATGAACCCGGCCTATTCGGCCCGTTTGATGTAGGTGACTTCGGCGGTGTCGACGACGATGCGGTCGCCGGTGGAAACGAAGGGCGGCACCATGACGCGCAGGCCGTTTTCCAGCATAGCGGGCTTATAGGAAGAAGCCGCCGTCTGGCCTTTCACGACCGGCTCGGTCTCGGTGATTTCCAGCGTCACCTGGTCGGGAAGCTGCACGCCGATGGGCTTGCCTTCATGGCTTTCCACGATGATCTGCATGCCGTCCTGCAGGAAGGCGGCGCGGTCGCCGAGAAAGTCCGTGGGCAGTTCGATCTGCTCGTAGCTTTCAAGGTCCATGAAGGAGAGCATGTCGCCATTGGCAAAAAGGAACTGGTAGTCTTTCTGCTCAAGGCGCACGCGTTCCACCGTTTCGGCGGAGCGGAAGCGCTCGTTCAGCTTGGTGTTGTCCACGAGGTTCTTCAGTTCCACCTGGGCGAAAGCGCCGCCCTTGCCGGGCTTGACGTGCTGCACTTTCACCGCCGCCCAGAGGCCGCCCTTATGGGTGATGACGTTGCCGGGGCGGATTTCGTTGCCATTGATCTTCATGAAATAACCGTTTGCGTCTTATGGGATCGCGGAAGGGCGCGCGCGGGCCGGAATGGTTGCGTCAGGCGCCTTGAATTGGCCGCTCTGATAGCATTGTCTCGCGCTCAAAACAAAAGAAAAGCGCCCCGGAAGCGGGTGGAGCGGGGCAGCGCGCCGCCCTCCGCCTTAATTGGCGGGGGAAGCGCGCCATTCGGCCAGTTTCTTCTGGGCCTCGGCTTTTACCTCCGGGGTGAGATGCGGGCCGATCGCCTCTGCGAATTCGGCATCTTCAAAGCCGTTCGACTGGGCAAGAAGATAGAAGGCATAGGCCGTGGCGATATCCTGGCTGGTGCCGCGCCCGATCAGAAAAAGCCGGGCAAGGCGGGCCTGGGCGACGGGCTCGTTCGCCTCCGCCGCCTTCCAGAAGAGGCCAAAAGCCTTTTCATCGTCCTGAGCCACCCCTTCACCGGCGAGATAAAGTTGGCCGAGATAGGTCTGGGCATCCGGGAAGCCCTGATCGGCGGCGACCTTGAACCATTTTGCAGCCTCTGTGGAGGAGGCGGGAACGCCCTGGCCTTCCAGCAGCATGAGGCCGAGATTGAAGGCGGCGTCGGGCTGGTTCTGCTCGGCGGCCTTGCGGAACCATTCGGCGGCTTTTGCGTCCGACTGGGGCACGTCCTTGCCGCTCGCATAAAGCGCGCCGAGGCTGAACTGGGCGCCGGGATGGCCTTCCTTGGCCGCTTCCTCGAAAAGCGCCTTGGCGCGCGGCGTATCCGCCTCCCCGCCAAGCCCTGCGGCAAGGAACTGGGCGAGCACGAATTTCGCCGCCGTATGGTTTTTGATCACCGCTTCTTCGAGATTGGCGCGGGCTTTGGCGAGGTCTTGAGGCACCACCACCCCGTCGCGGTAAATCACGGCGAGGGCATAATAGCCGGTGGGCTCGCCTTGTTCCGCGGCCTCGTTCAGCCAGCGGATCGCCTCTTGCGGGCTCACCTGCGTGCCTTCGCCGTTCAGATACATGGTGCCGACCAGCAGCTTCGCCCGGCTGTCACCGGCGAGCGCGCCTTCCATCGCCTTGCCGAAGGCAATCTCGTAATCTTCGGCCTGATAAAGCTTCACCGCTTCTTCGTAAGGCCCGGCATGGGCGGGGCTTTCCAGCGCGCCGAGCGTGAGTGCGAAAGCCAGCAGGAAGACGGCGAGGGGGGCTTGGGACAAGCGAGGGCGGGTGAAGGGGCTCGGACGGTTCATCATGGACACTCTTGCACCCTTTGCATTTAGGGGTTCATCAACAGGTTAAAGAGGCGCACGGCCTCCGCCGGTCCCTTTTCATGGGCCCAGACCCCGGCCGAAACGGCCAGAAAGTCGGCCCCGGCCTCGATCAGCGGCGGGGCGTTTTCCACCGTGATGCCGCCGATCGCCACGCAGGGCAGCTCGAAAAGCTCCGACCACCATGTCAGGATTTCCGGCTCGGCGCGACTATGGGTCACCTTTGTGTCAGTTGGATGAAAGGCGCCGAAAGCCACGTAATCGGCGCCGGCCTCGCCCGCCTCCATGGCAAGGTGGCGGGAATTGTGGCAGGTGACGCCGACAACGGCGTCGGGCCCGACGATCTTGCGCGCCTCCTTATAGGGCGTGTCGTCCTGGCCGATATGCACCCCGTCCGCGCCCATTTCCCGGGCGATTTCCGGGCTGTCATTGACGATGAAGGCGACATTGCGGGCATGGGCGAGCGGCATCAGGATTTCCGCCGCCCGGCGCAGCTCATCCGCCGGCGCTGTATCCCCCGCCTCCGTCTTCAGCCGCAATTGCAGCGAGGCGACATCGCCTGCATCGAGGGCGGCTTTTAGCGTGTCGGCAAAGCCGGCCGGATCCAGCCTTGGCGGCGTGATCAGGTAAAGGCGGGTGGGAATGCGCTCGTCTTTCGTGCTCATGAAAGCGGAAGTACCAGCAACCGCGCCTTTGCGCAATCGGCGGGGCGGGCGTAAATTGACGCGGGATGTCAGCAAGGAGGCGGTAATGGCAGGCGGAGCGGGAGTGTGCGAGCCGGGATATTTCACGATTTCGGTGGAAACGCTGGATAAGGCGATGGATTTCTACGGCGCGCTTTTCGGCTGGGAGTTCGAAAGCGAGGAGGATGCGATCTACGCCCATGTCGCCAATACCGAATTTCCCTTCGGCCTGGTGGAAGACGGCGCGCAGGATGCGGGCAATATCTATTTCCGGGTCGAGGATATCGATTTCATGGTCGACCGGGTCTACGACCTCGGCGGCTCGGCGGGCGAGGTGCAGGAATCGGACAGCGGCCTGTCCGCCGTCTGCCTTGATGACCAAGGCACCCGCTTCTCCCTCTGGCAGCCGGCGGAGGGGTATTAGGCTCTTTTTTCGTGCCGCCTACCAGCTAGGTGCACTCGCCGCGCCTCCCGCTCAGCCGTCATCCCGGCCTTTGTGCCGGGATCCATAGGGCCTCTCCGCCATTGCGAAAGGCTGCGTGGACCCCGGGACGGGGCCCGGGGTGACGGTTTTTTGTGGTGTGAGGCTCTGCGTTCCACTGAGGCGTCAGGCCGGAGGGGGCGCGGCCAAGAAAAACGCCCCGGATGTCTCCGGGGCGTTTCGGTTTTCTTTGAAAGCTCCGCGCGGTCAGGCGGCGGATTTTTCGAGGTCCGCTTTCCACTCGCCCGTGGTTGCAAGGCCGTTCATGCGGGCGCGGTGCGCGAAGGCGGCCTGTGCGGCGGGGACGTTTTCCGCCTTGCCGCCCCAGGCTTTCAGCGGCGCTGCCTGCAGCGCGCGGCCGTAGGAGAAGCTCATCTTCCAGGGGAAGCCGCCGATCTGGTTCATCATGCTCAGATGCGCGGTGGCGTCTTCATCCGACTGGCCGCCGGACAGGAAGACGATGCCGGGCACGGCGGCGGGAACGGTGCGCTTGAAGCATTTGATCGTCATTTCAGCGACCTGCTCGACACCGGCCTGGGTGGGGCATTCGGTGCCGGAGACGATCATGTTCGGCTTCAGGATCGTGCCTTCCAGGAGGACGCGCTGCTCGTAAAGCGCATCGTAAAGCGCGTTCAGCATGGCCTCGGTCACATCGAAGCAGCGCTCGGCGGTATGGCCGCCATCCATGATCACTTCCGGCTCGACGATCGGCACGATACCGGCGGCCTGGGCGAGCTTCGCATAGCGGGCCAGCGCATGGGCATTGGCATTGATGCAATAGGTGCTCGGAATGTCCTCGCCGATATTGATCACGGCGCGCCATTTCGCAAAGCGGGCGCCCAGATCGTAATATTCGGCAAAGCGCTGGCCGAGACCGTCGAGGCCTTCGGTGATCTTTTCACCCGGCGCGCCGGTCAGGTCTTTTGCCCCCGCATCGACCTTGATGCCCGGAATGGAGCCGGCCGCCTTGATCAGATCGACGAGCGGCGTGCCGTCCTTGGCTTTCTGGCGGATCGTTTCATCATACAGAATGACGCCGGAGATGTTTTCCTTCATCGCGCTTTCCGTGCGGAAAAGCATTTCGCGGTAGTCGCGGCGATTGTCTTCGGTCGATTCCACCCCGATGGAATCGAAGCGTTTCTTGATCGTGCCGGTGCTTTCATCGGCAGCCAGGATCCCCTTGCCCGGGGCCACCATGGCCTGTGCAATGGATTCAAGCGTCTCGGTCATATTCTCTCACCCTCTAAACGGTACGGGAGCCCCAAGCGGCTCAGGCTTTCTCAGGCATGTTCCAACGCGGCGACACCTGGAAGGGTTTTGCCCTCCAGCCATTCCAGGAACGCGCCGCCCGCGGTCGATACATACGAAAAATCATCGGCAGCGCCGGCATTGTTTAGCGCGGCAACCGTGTCGCCGCCACCTGCAACCGAAATCATTTCGCCCATTTTCGTCAGCATGGCCACATGGCGGGCTGCGCCGTTGGTGCCATTGTCGAAGGGCGGAATTTCAAAAGCCCCGAAAGGCCCGTTCCAGACCACCGTCTTGGCGGTTTCGAAATGACCGGCAAGCGCGGCAAGGCTATCAGGGCCGATATCGAGGATCATCTGATCCGCCGGCACCTTGTCCACCGGCACTGTGGTGGCCGGGGCATGGGCTTTGAATTCCGGCGCCACCACCACGTCCGCCGGCAGCACAACGCGGCAGCCTGCCGCTTCCGCCTTGGCCATGATCTCGCGGGCTGTTTCTTTCAGGTCATGTTCGCAAAGCGACTTGCCCACTTCAATGCCCTTGGCGGCCAGGAACGTGTTGGCCATGCCGCCGCCGATGATAAGCGCATCGACTTTACTGACGAGATTGCCGAGAAGATCGAGCTTCGTGGAAATCTTGGCGCCGCCCACGATGGCGACGACGGGGCGCGCGGGGTTGCCCAGCGCCTTGTCGAGGGCGGTCAGTTCCGCTTCCATCGCCCGGCCCGCATAGGAGGGCAGGAGATGGGCAATGCCCTCGGTCGAGGCATGGGCGCGGTGCGCGGCGGAGAAAGCGTCATTGACGTAAATGTCGCCGAGCTCGGCCAGCGCCTTGGCGAAGGCCGGGTCGTTCTTTTCTTCGCCTGCATGATAGCGGGTGTTCTCCAGCACCAGAACGCCGCCTTTCGGCAGCGCCTCGGCGGCCGCCTTCGCGCTGTCGCCGATGCAATCGACGGCGAAGGCGACATCGAGGCCTAGAAGCTCGCCCAGCGCCACGGCGACGGGCGCCAGCGTCATCTCCGGCACACGCTCGCCCTTGGGGCGGCCGAAATGAGAGAGGATGAGCACCTTGGCGCCTTTGGAGGCGAGTTCCTTGATGGTGGGCAAAAGCCGTTCCAGACGCGTTGCGTCCGTAACCTTGCCGTCTTTCGCCGGAACGTTGAGATCGGCCCGGAGGAGGATTGTTTTGCCCTCCACCGGACCTGACGCATAAAGATCGTCGAGCGTTTTGTGCGCGGCCATAAGCCTGCGGTCCTCCGCTTAGAGCAGTTTGCCCATGGCAACGGCGGTGTCGCCCATGCGGTTCGCAAACCCCCACTCGTTGTCGTACCAGGACAGGATGCGCACGAGACGCTTGTCGATGACCTGGGTCTGGGTGAGGTCGAAGCTGGAGGAATTGGGGTTGTGGTTGAAGTCGATGGAGACCATCGGCTCGTCCACATAGCCCAGCACGCCATTCAGCGGGCCGTCGGCGGCTTTGCGGATGGCGTCGTTGACTTCTTCCGCGCTCGTGTCGCGCGAGGCGTTGATCACGAGGTCGATCATGGAGACGTTCGGGGTCGGCACGCGGATCGCAGTGCCGTCCAGCTTGCCGGCGAGTTCCGGCAGCACCAGGCCGACGGCTTTGGCGGCGCCCGTCGAGGTCGGGATCATGGAAACGGCGGCAGCGCGTGCGCGGCGCGGGTCGGAATGGAGCGTGTCGACCGTGCTCTGGTCGCCCGTATAAGCGTGCACCGTCGTCATGTAGCCCTGCTCGATGCCGCACAGCTGATGCAGCACATGGGCGACGGGGGCCAGGCAGTTGGTGGTGCAGGACGCGTTGGAGACGACCGTGTGGTCTTTTTCCAGCTTGTCGTGGTTCACGCCGTAAACCACCGTCAGGTCGGCGCCGGAAGCGGGCGCGGAGACCAGCACTTTTTTGGCGCCGGCGGTGATGTGGGCGGAAGCTTTTTCCTTAGAGGCGAAGATGCCCGTGCATTCCAGCGCGATATCGACGCCCAGTTCCTTCCAGGGAAGCTGCGTGGGGTCGCGCTCGGCGGTTACTTTGATCGGGCCGAGACCGACATCCATGGAATTTTCCGTGGTCTTGATCTCGTTCGGGAAGCGGCCATGCACGCTGTCGAATTTCAGAAGGCGGGCATTGGCGTCCACCGTACCCAGATCGTTGATGCCAACAACCTCGATGTCTTTCCGTCCCGATTCCACAATCGCCCGCAACACGTGCCGGCCGATCCGTCCGAAACCATTGATCGCAACGCGAACCGCCATCTTCTTTCTCACCTTCTCCAAAAGTTGGTCTTTAGCCGAGGCGCTGTTTCGCCGCCTCTGCCGCTTTTTCAGCCGTAATGCCGAAATGCTCGTAAAGTTCCTTGTAAGGCGCGCTGGCGCCGAAGGAATTCATGCCGATAAAGGCGCCGTCCGGGCCCGTATAGCGTTCCCAGCCGAAGCCGCTTGCCGCTTCGATGGCAACGCGCACCGTGCCTTCGCCCAGAATCTGCTTTTTATATTCGCCCGATTGCTGGTCGAAGAGATCCGTGCAGGGCATGGAGACGACGCGCGCGCCGATGCCTTCTTTTTGCAAAAGCGCGCGGGCATCCAGCGCAATTTCCACTTCCGAGCCGGTGGCAAGGAAAGTGACTTTCGCCTCCCCGTCCGCTGCGGCGAGCTCATAGGCGCCGCGGGCCGAGAGATTCTCGTCCGTATGCTCGGTGCGCACCGTCGGTAGGCCCTGGCGGGTCAGCGCGATGATGCTGGGCGTCGTCTTTGCTTCGAGCGCAAGCTGCCAGCATTCGGCCGTTTCCACGCTGTCGGCGGGGCGGAAGACATGCACATTCGGCATGGCGCGCAAGGAGGCCAGATGCTCGATGGGCTGGTGCGTCGGGCCGTCTTCGCCAAGACCGATGCTGTCATGGGTCATGACATAGATGACGCGCTCGCCCATCAGCGCGGACATGCGGATGGAGGGGCGGCAATAATCGGTGAAGACGAGGAAGGTGCCCGAATAAGGGATCACGCCGCGGTGGAGCGCCATGCCGTTCATGGCGGCAGCCATGCCGTGCTCGCGCACGCCGTAATGGATGAAGCGGCCGGAGAAATCATCCGGCGTCACCGCCTGCATGTCCTTGGAGCGGGTATTGTTGGAGCCGGTCAGGTCGGCGGAACCGCCGATCGTCTCGGGCACCGCGTCATTGATGACGCCGAGCACGTTTTGCGAGGACTGGCGGGTGGCGAGTTTCGGCTTTTCGTCCGAAATCTGCTTTTTGAAAGCGTTGATGGCTTTGGCCAGACCCTTTGGCAGATCGCCGGCCATGCGCCGCTCGAATTCGGCGCGGGCTTCGGCATCGAGGCCCGCCAGGCGTTCTTCCCAGGCAACGCGCGCTCGGGCGCTGCGCAGGCCCGTGCAGCGCCAGGCATCGAGCACTTCGGAGGGAACCTCGAAGGGCTCGTAAGGCCAACCCAGTTCCTTGCGGGCGAGTTTGATTTCGTCGGGGCCGAGCGGGGCGCCGTGGACGCCGGCCGTGCCCTGCTTGTTGGGCGCGCCGAAACCGATGGTCGTGCGGCAGGCAATCAGCGTCGGGGCGCGGCTTTCGCGCGCCTTGGCGATGGCCGCTTCGATTTCTTCCGGGTTATGGCCGTCGATGCGCATGGCTTCCCAGCCTGCGGCACGGAAACGGTCGAGCATGTTGCCCGATTCGGCCAGTTCGATCGGCCCGTCGATAGAAATGCCATTATCGTCGAAAAGCACGATGAGCTTGCGCAGCTTCAGGTGCCCGGCAAGGCTGATCGCCTCATGGCTGATGCCTTCCATCAGGTCGCCGTCGGAGGCGAGCACATAAGTATAGTGATCGACCACATCCTCGCCGAAGCGTGCCGCCATCAGCCGTTCGGCCATGGCCATGCCGACCGCGTTGGAAATGCCCTGGCCGAGGGGGCCCGTCGTCGTTTCCACGCCCGGCGTATGGTAAACTTCCGGGTGGCCTGCGGTTTTCGAGCCCATCTGGCGGAAGTTCTTGATCTCGTCGATGGTCATATCTTCATAGCCCAGAAGATAGAGCAGCGAATAGACCAGCATCGAGCCGTGGCCGGCGGACAGAATGAAGCGGTCGCGGTCCGGCCAATTGGGATTGCGCGGATCGAACTTCATGAATTTCGAAAAGAGAACCGTCGCGATATCGGCGGCGCCCATCGGCAGGCCCGGATGGCCCGAATTGGCGGCCTGCACGGCGTCCATGGAAAGGGCGCGGATGGCATTCGCCATCATCTTGTGAGAGGAAGGATCGGCATTGACGCCGCTTGCCGCTTCGGTCTGGCTGGTGGAAGAAACCGGTTTGGCTGCCGACGGATCAGATGGCGTCATGTCTCTCAATCTCTTTAAAATACCTAAAACGGCTCCGCAGACGGTTGCTCCGGGGGCCGGCGTTCCGGGGGGCCGGTCTCTGCCTGAGGCTCCGGACAATCGTTTGCCGGGCGCTCGAAAGCATGCTGTGAAGTCACCGGGCGGGCGGCCAATGCTGCCCGCGATGGCCGCTTCCCTGCAGCAATTGGCACCCCTCGGGAAGCGGCGCCACAATGACCATCTGCCTATAGAGAGTCAATGCTGGAATCCCGCCATTCCGGGCCATGGGGCCGGTTGGCGCCGGCATTTAGCAAATGGTCCGGGAGCCGCCCGGGCAAGGGGCTTCAAGCTGCCCTGCGCCTGCCGCCGGGACCGCCGGGGGCGGGCTTATTGCAGCGACAGATCAGCGCGCCTATGCTCTTATAAAACAGGGGCTTCCCGGCATCTCTTCAGAACCTTGAGAAGGTTCGGGCAGGGAACGGGGCCGTTCACCATTATCCGGCGGGCCGTTGTGCCGCCGGGATCATTCGACGGGCTGATCGTGCGATGAGTAAACTCGATACCGCTATGGACCGTTTCGCCGGCTCGGTCGACCGGCTGGAGGCGCTGCTCAACCGGCGCATGGCGCAGGGCCGCAAGGTCGGCGGCGGCGATGCGGCGGGGGATCTGGCGGGCCTTCGCGGCGACAAGGCGCGGCTTGAAGAAGAGCTCAATGTCATGAAGGCGGAAGTGCGCCGCCTTTCCACCATGAACGAGCGCGCCAGCCAGGACATTACGAGCGCCGTGGACGGCATCCGCAAAATTCTGGCGGCAGGCTGAGGGGTTTCATGGGACAGGTTTCGGTATCGATCAACGGGCGGGCCTATTCGATTGCCTGCGATGACGGTCAGGAAAAGCATCTGACCGAACTTGCCGCTTATGTGGACGAGCAGGTGACGGGTCTTGCCGCCCAGGTCGGCCAGGTGGGGGATGCCCGGCTCATGCTGATGGCCTCGCTTCTTCTGGCGGACGAGCTGTGGGACATGCGCGGGCGCATCAAGAAGCTGGAAGAAGAAGTGGCGACGGTGCGCGATGCCCGCTCCGTGGCTTTGGAGCGCACGGAAGAAGCGGAAGCGGCGGTGGCGGAAATCCTCGAAAAAGCCGCCCAGCGCCTCGATACGATGGCGCAGCGCATCGAGGCGTCTTGAAGGGCGTGCCCCGCGGCGCAAGTGCGCGGGCGCGTTATCCAGTTGACGCGGCTCGATACTTCACCAGATAAGAGAGCCGGGGTGCTGCCCGGTGCGTTAGGAATAAACACGCTCGGGGCCTTACGCTCTTCGAGGGAGCTGTCCCTGCGGTTGGCCGTGGCCTTCTGCACACGGCGCCCACCTACTTATGTAGGTCTCCGAGGTAGCAGATTCCGACGGCCAGGGCGGCTCCCCACTTCTCTTTTCCCGCAGGCTCTATAAGGGCCGGGGAAGGCCGCGGGGCGCCTCATCCTTTTTCAATCTTTCACGTCTTAAAAGTTGTAGCATCCCCCTTGCCTGCCGCAGGCGGATAGGCCGGACGAAATTATGGCAGTTCCGAACGACAAGCGCGCCTTGCGCACCGCGTTCATGGAAAAACGCAAAGCAGCCGCAGCCCTTCTGGGCGAGACGGCGGGGCCTGCCATGGCCAAACTTTTTCTGGCACATTTTTCTCCCGAGCCCGGCGAGGCCGTTGCCGGTTATATGCCGATGCGCAACGAGGCCGATCCTCTGCCATTACTCGCCGCCTTGCGGGAAAAGGGCATTGCCACGGCGCTGCCCCGTATCGAGGCGCGCGAAGGCGCGCTCGGCTTTTATGCCTGGGCGCCCGGCGACCCTTTGATCGAAGGCCCCTTCGGCACGAAGGAGCCCAGCATCAAGGCGGCGCATGTGGTGCCGCGTATCCTCATCGTGCCGCTGCTTGCCTTCGATAGCGATGGCGGGCGGCTTGGCTATGGCGGCGGGTTTTATGACCGCACGCTTGCAGAACTGCGCCTGCGCCATAGAGTGATGGCCGTCGGGCTTGCCTTTTCGGCGCAACAGGCCGAGAACTTGCCCAGCGAGCCGCATGATGCAGTATTGGATGCGGTGGTGACGGAAAAGGCGGTTTTGTTCTTCAGGTAAGGCCGCGCAAACGCAAGGGTTCGTGTTTCATGCGGCTGCTCTTTCTCGGCGATATTGTAGGGCGCTCCGGGCGCGAGGCGGTGGTGAGCCTGCTGCCGCGCCTGCGCCAGGAAATGGCGCTCGATTTCGTGGTGATCAACGGGGAAAACGCCGCTGGCGGTTTCGGCATTACGGCGGCGATCTGCGATGAGCTTTACGATGCCGGCGCCGATGCCATCACGCTCGGCAATCACGCCTGGGACCAGCGCGAGGCGCTGGCGCATGTGGAGCGCGAGGACCGGCTGATCCGGCCGCGCAACTTCCCGCCCGGCACGCCGGGGCGCGGCAACGGCCTTTATGAGGCCAAAAACGGTGCGCGCGTGCTCGTCATCAATGCCATGGGCCGGGTCTTCATGGATGCGATGGACGATCCCTTCGCCTCCGTCGATGAGGCACTAAGCGACTGCCCGCTCGGCGATGTGGCGGATGCGGCGCTGGTGGATTTTCACGGCGAGGCGACCTCGGAGAAAATGGCGATGGGCCATTTCTGCGACGGGCGGGCGAGCCTCGTCGTCGGCACCCATAGCCATATCCCCACGGCCGATGCGCAGATCCTGCCTGGCGGCACCGCCTATCAGACTGATGCCGGCATGTGCGGGGATTATGATTCCGTCATCGGCATGGAAAAGGACGAACCCCTCAACCGCTTCATCACGAAGATGCCGCGCGGGCGTTTCACCCCGGCGCTCGGACCTGCCACGGTTTGCGGCGTTTTCGTGGAAACGGGGGCGGGGGGGCTTGCCGAGCGCGTGGAGCCCTTGCGCCTTGGCGGGCGGCTCAAACCGGCGCGCCCGGCCTGATTTTCTGTCCGGTTGCCTTCAGAAAAACCCCGCCCGGACCAGCCGAGGCGTTTTGCCGGTCCAGACGGGGCTTAACGCTGCGGGAGTTGTGCAGCGCCGCGCATCGGAGAGGGTGAGTGGGGCGGGTTCCTCCGATGAGCGTGGTTCTGACAACGCAACCGGAAATATGAGTTCAAGTTTTCGTGCCCGGTATAGTTGTCTTATCCACAGTAAAACCCTAGAAGTATGATGAAAAAGTTAATTCACTAAATAAGAGTATTTACTCTAATTTCCTGGGGAACAGGGCTGGAATTCTCCCGAAAACAGGCCGGGCCAACCGGATTTGCGTGCCCTATGGATTTTGGGCCCGGCTCTTTCTATAAGGGGCGCGAGATTTCAGATATTGCCGTTCGATGGAGGGCCGCATTGCTGCGGGCCCGCGGCGAGTGACAGTCAGGTGTCGGAGGGGCCTATGGCCGGACATTCCAAGTTCAAGAACATCATGTACCGCAAGGGCGCGCAGGATAAGAAGCGCGCCAAATTGTTTTCCAAGCTCGCCAAGGAAATTACCGTGGCGGCGAAAATGGGCCTGCCGGACCCCGAGCACAATCCGCGCCTGCGCGCCGCCATTCTGGCCGCCCGCGCCCAGTCCATGCCGAAGGACAATATCGACCGCGCCATCAAGAAGAGCACGGATCAGGGCGGGGACGACTATTTCGACATGCGCTATGAAGGCTTCGGCCCGGCGGGCATCGGCGTGATCGTCGAGGCGCTGACCGATAACAAGAACCGCACGGCGAGCGAGGTGCGTTCGATTTTCTCCAAAAACGGCGGAAACCTGGGTGAGACGGGCTCGGTCTCCTTCATGTTCGATCATGTGGGCTCGATCGAATATGGCGCGGATGTTGCCGATGCCGAAACCATGCTGGAAGCGGCGATCGAGGCAGGGGCGGATGATTGCGAGAGCGATGAGGACGGGCATGTGCTGATCTGCGCCCCCGACGCGCTGCATGAAGTAGCGAGCACCCTGGAAGAGAAATTCGGCGAGGCCCGCTCCGCCCGGCTGATCTGGAAGCCGCAGAACAATATCGAAGTGGATGAGGAAAAAGGCGAAACTCTACTCAAACTGCTCGACGCGCTGGATGATTGCGACGACGTGCAGCAGGTTTACGCGAACTATGAAATGTCCGATGCCGTCTTCGAGAAACTCTCGGCCTGAGCGTTAAGGCCGCCTGTCACGGCCTTGCAAAAGCCCCTTCCGGCGCGGAAGGGGCTTTTTTGTTCCCGATTTCTTCTCTTTTTCGCCTCTTGGGGTGTAGCCTCCTGTTATAAAGGCGCGAGTCGGAATCAGGAGAGCGGCAGTTTCATGAGCGGGGCCTTTCGTCTTTTAGGCATCGATCCGGGCCTCCGGCGTACAGGCTGGGGGGTGGTGGAGGCTGCCGGTTCGCGCCTTACCCATGTGGCGAACGGGACGATCGCTTCCAATGACAAGGCCTCGGTGCCGGTCAGGCTGGCGGAAATCGAAGCGGCGCTTGAAACCATCATGAAGGAATTTATGCCGCAGGCGGTCGCCGTCGAAACCGCTTTCGTGGCGAAAGACGCAGTGGCGGCGTTGAAGCTCGGCCAGGCGCGGGCCGTGCCGCTGCTCATTGCCGCGCGCGCCGGGCTCGAGATCGGCGAATATGCGCCCAATCAGATCAAGAAGACGGTGACGGGGGCAGGCCATGCGGACAAGCACCAGATCCGCACCATGGTCGGTATTCTTTTGCCCAAAGCCGTGATCGACAGCGAACATTCGGCCGATGCACTGGCAACCGCCATTTGCCATGCGCAGATGCGCGGGGCAAAGGCGCGCATCGATGCGGCGCTTCTCAAAGCCACCACCTCCACCAGGGCGCGCGCATGATCGGCAAGCTGAAGGGAATTGTCGATGAGCTGGGCGAAGACTGGCTGATCCTGGATGTGGGCGGCGTCGGCTATCTCGTCGAATGCTCGTCCTATACGCTGCGCCGCTTGCCGGCCGTGGGCGAGGCGGCGGCGCTTCTCATCCACACTCATGTGCGCGAACAGGAAATCCGGCTCTTCGGCTTTTCAAGCGAAGGGGAGCGGGACTGGTTCCGCCTCCTGCAAAGCGTGCAAGGGGTGGGCGCGCGCGTTGCGCTTGCCGTGATCGGCACGCTCGGGCCGCAAGGCTTTCAATCGGCGGTGGCGACGCAGGATAAAAAGGCGGTGGCGCAAACCTCGGGCGTCGGTCCCAAACTTGCTCAGCGCATTGTGGTGGAGCTGAAGGACAAGGCGCCTGCGGGCGCGTTCGCCATGGCCGTATCGGAGGGCGGGGCGGAAGAGGTGAAGCCGACCGATGCCGAGGCCGATGCGATTTCAGCGCTGACCAATCTGGGCTATGCGCCCGCGCAGGCGGCGGAAGCGGTGCGCAAGGCGCGCGCGAAACTCGACGATGAGGCCGGGCCTGAAACCTTGATCCGGCTTGGGCTTAAGGAGCTTGCCCGATGAGTGAAAGACTGGTGGGCGCCGGGGAGCGGGAAGAAGATTTCGATGTGGCGCTGCGCCCGCAGCGCCTTTCCGAATTTGTCGGCCAGCGCAAGGCGCGCGAAAACCTCTCCGTCTTTATCGAGGCGGCCCGCACGCGCGGTGAAGCGCTCGATCATGTGCTTTTTGCCGGCCCCCCCGGCCTCGGCAAAACGACATTGGCGCAGATCGTGGCGCGCGAGCTTGGCGTCAATTTCCGCGCAACCTCGGGCCCCGTCATTGCCAAGGCAGGTGACCTTGCCGCGCTGCTGACCAATCTTGAAGAGCGGGACGTTCTTTTCATCGACGAGATCCACCGGCTTTCGCCCGCGGTGGAAGAAATTCTTTATCCGGCGATGGAGGATTTTCAGCTCGATCTCATTATCGGTGAAGGACCGGCGGCGCGCTCGGTGCGCATCGAACTTGCGCCTTTCACGCTGGTGGGGGCGACGACGCGCACGGGGCTTTTGACGACGCCGCTGCGCGACCGGTTCGGCATTCCCGTGCGGCTTAATTTTTATGAAGAAGCCGAGCTAGAGGCGATCGTCACGCGCGGGGCGGGTGTCCTCGGTACCTCGATTACGAGCGACGGGGCCAAGGAAATTGCACGGCGCGCGCGCGGTACGCCCCGCGTTGCCGGGCGGCTTTTGCGCCGGGTGCGCGATTTTGCGGTGGTGGACGGGGAAGGCGCCATCGATGCCGCGCTGGCCGACAAGGCGCTGGAGCGCCTTGAGGTCGATGCGCGCGGGCTCGATGCGCTCGATCACCGCTATTTGCGCAATGTGGCGGTGAAGTTTTCCGGCGGGCCCGTCGGTATCGAAACGATCGCCGCCGCGCTTTCCGAGCCGCGCGATGCGATCGAGGAAATCATCGAGCCTTATCTCATTCAGCAGGGCTTCGTGAACCGCACGCCGCGCGGGCGTGTGCTCACCGCGCTTGCCTTCCGCCATCTCGGCCTGCCCGCGCCCGCCTCGGGAAGCGGGGCGGGGCAGAGCGGTCTCTTCGATGAGGGAGAGGGGGCATGAGCGAAAAATGGCCGGACCTTGCCGGGCGCATCGAAGGGGGCGCCCATGTGCTGCCCATCCGCGTTTATTACGAGGACACGGATTTTACCGGCATCGTCTATCACGCGGGTTATCTGCGTTTTGCCGAGCGCGGGCGCTCGGACTGCCTGCGCATGGCGGGCGTTCACCATCATGAATTGATCGAGGGCGAAAAGCCGCTTGCCTTTGCCATCCATAAAATGGAAATCGAATTTCTGAAGCCCGCCCGCATCGACGATCTTCTGGAAGTCCATACCCGTTATGTGACGCTGAAAGGCGCGCGCATCGAGGCGGAGCAGAAAATTCTGCGCGGCGGCGACGTGATCTGGCAGGCCATGGTCCATGCCGCCTGCATTCACCAAGACGGACGGCCCGCGCGCTTGCCGAAAGCCGTCATCGACGGTGTTGAAGATCTTATGAAGCGCGGCGGGTGAGGTTTTTCTCACCGCTTGCGTTCTTTCATCCGGCCACCTTTACTTGCCGTGAGCGGGAATTTTCAGGTGAGCGGCATGGCGGGGTCCGTCGAAAAAATCGAAAGCCTTTGGCAGCGAGAGGCAGCGGCCTATGCCGCGCGCACGCCGAAATCGGCCGTGCTTGCCGAAGAAGCCGCATCTCATTGGCTGAAAGGCGTGCCGCTGCACTGGATGAGCGATTGGGAGTTGCCTCATGCGCTTTTTCTGAAAGAAGCGAAGGGCGCGCGGCTTTGGGATGCCGACGGCAATCTTTATACCGACTTCTGCCTTGGGGACACGGGCGCCATGTTCGGGCACGGGCCGGAGCCTGTGGTCAAGGCGGTGGCCGGACAAATGGCGCGCGGGGCAACGGCAATGCTGCCCTCGGAGCTTGCCCCTGAAGTGGGCCGGCTTCTTTCGGACCATTTCGGGCTCGATCAGTGGCAGGTGACGGCCAGCGCGTCGGATGCGAACCGCGCCATCATCCGATGGGCGCGCGGGGTGACGGGCCGGCCCCGCATTCTGATTTTCGACGGTTCCTATCACGGCGCCGTGGATGATGTTTTCGTGCGCATCGGGGCGGGCGGGCGCACGGAGCTGCGTCCCGGCCTTGTGGGCCAGGTGGCGGATATCACGGCGACGACGGCGGTCGTTCCCTTCAATGACAAAGAGGCGGTGAAGGCCGAGCTTGCCAAGGGCGATATCGCGCTGGTGCTCACCGAGCCCTTGCTCACCAATATCGGCATGGTGCCCTCCGATCCCGGCTTCATCGCATTTCTAGCGGAAGCGGCGCGGGAGGCGGGCGCATTTTTCGCGCTCGATGAAACGCATACGCTTTCCTCCGGCCTGGGCGGCTGGGGCCGCGTGCATGGGCTCCGGCCGGATTTTCTGGTGGCGGGCAAGCCCATCGGCGGCGGCGTGCCTGCCGCGGTTTACGGGTTCACGGCGGAAGTCGGTGCGCGCATTGCCGCTTTCAATGAGACCCGCGCGCCCGGTCATTCGGGCATCGGCACGACGCTCTCAGGCTCCGCGCTCCAGCTTGCCGCGATCCGCGCCATGCTGGCCGAGGTGATGACCGAGGCGGCTTATACGCATATGGAACAGCTTGCCGCGCGCCTTGAAGCCGGGCTTACACGGGTTTTCAAGGAGAAAGGTGTTTCCTGGCATGTGCTGCGGGTGGGGGCGCGGGCCGAAATCGGGTTCACGCCGAACCCCGTGCGCAGCGGGGCGGCATCGGCTGAGCGCATGAACCATCCGCTCGAGCGCGCGCTTCATCTTTACCTTCTCAACCGGGGGCTGATGCTGACGCCCTTCCATAATATGATGCTGGTCTCGCCAGAAACGCGGGAAGAGGATATAGATCGCCTCACGCAGGCGGTGTCCGCCTTCCTGACGGAGCTTTTCGAATGAACGCCTTGCCGCCCCTCGATGAATTGAATGCCTTTTTGACGGCCCATCCCGATGCCGATCAGTTCACGCTGGTCTTTACGGATCTGTGCGGCGTGGCGCGGGGCAAGGTGCTGCGCCGGGCGGAAATCGAGGCGGCGTTCCGGGACGGGCGCTTCATGCCGGGCTCGATCATGAGCCTCGATGTGACGGGCACGGATGTGGAAGAAACGGGTCTTGTCTGGGAAGACGGGGATGCGGACCGCATCGCGCGGCCCGTTTCAGGCTCGCTGGTGCCGAGCCCGCTCGAAGGGCCCCGTGCCGGTCAGTTCATCGTGCGCATGACGGAGGCCGACGGCACGCCGTCCGTCTGCGATCCGCGCAATGTGCTGGAGCGGGTAGTGGCGCGTTTCGAGGAATTGAAGCTGACGCCGGTCGCCGCCATCGAGCTGGAATTTTATCTTTTCGACCGGGATGCTGCGGCCAAAGGCGCGCCGCAGCCGCCTCTGGCGCTGAATGGCGCGGGCCGCGCGCAGCATTTCCAGGCCTATCAGCTTTCCGATCTCACCGATTTTTCGCCCTTCTTCCGCGATGTTTATGAAAGCGCGGAGGCTCAGGGCCTGCCTGCGCGCACGCTGATCAGCGAATATGCGCCGGGGCAGATGGAAATCGTTCTGCAGCACCAGCCCGATGCGATGAAAGCGGCGGATCAGGCGATTATGTTCAAGCGCCTCATCAAGCTTGCCGCGCTCAAGCACGGGATGATGGCCTGTTTCATGGCCAAGCCTTATTCGGCCTATTCGGGCTCGGGCATGCATGTGCATGTCTCGCTTGCAGGCGAAGACGGGGCGAATGCTTTTGCCGATGAAAACCCGAAGGGCAATGCGCTGATGCGCCATGCGGTCGGCGGGCTCAAAGCGACCATGGCCGAAATGATGGGCATCTGGGCGCCGAATGCCAATTCCTACCGCCGCTTCCGGGCGAAATCCTATGCCCCCGTCTCCGCCACCTGGGGGGTCAATAACCGTACCGTCTCGCTGCGCATTCCGGCGGGCGCGGCGCCGACGCGCCATATCGAGCACCGCATCGCCGGGGCCGATGCCAATCCTTATCTGGCGCTGGCCGGGGTGCTGGCCGGTATCCATCACGGCATTACCGGCAAGATGGACCCGGGCCCGGCGGTGGAAGGCAATGGTTACGATCTGCCGAGCGAGCCTTTCCCGCTCAACTGGTTCCGCGCCAATGAGGTGCTGCGCCAGTCGGCTTTCGCGCGCGATTATTTCGGCAATTTCCTGGTCGAGACCTTCTGCACGATCAAGGAGGCGGAAGCGGACCGCTTTTTCGCCGAGCCCACCCCCCTCGATTTCGATTATTACCTGCGCACGGTGTGAGTTTTCGCGCGGCTTTTCCAAGACCCCGCCGCAGACGGTGTGCCGAAAGCGCCACAGGGGAAAAACTCAAGCGTTCCGCGTGTTTTCTGGGCCAAGGTGCCGCAGTTTTGACACATTTAAACGGCTAATCTGCCGCGCTCGATGGGGGTTTGCGTTTGCCGCCGGGCGGCGGGCGCGCCAGCATGATCCGGAGTTGGATCTTCAAGGCAGGGTGGAGGACACTGGCTGCATACTCCGATGCGTCCCGATTGAGAGCCCGCTCAGAAGGCGGGGCATGATGACGTCGCGGTGTTTTTGAAGAGGCCTTAGATGGATCCCACGCGTGCAAATGAAGTCCTGACCGATGTGACCGTCGATGCGGGGCCGTTGGACTTTTCCCTCTGGTCGCTGTTTTTGCGGGCCGACTGGGTCGTAAAAATGGTCATGCTCGGCCTATTCTTTGCCTCGGTCTGGTCCTGGGCGATCATTTTCGACAAATGGTGGCGGGTCTCGCGCTTACGCAAGCGCGCCGATCAGTTCGAGCGCCTTTTCTGGTCGGGCCGCTCGCTCGATGAGATTTACGACGATGTGGGCCACCGGCCGGGCCATCCCCTTTCCACGCTCTTTGTGGCGGCGATGCGCGAATGGAAGCGCTCCAATGAGAGCGGCGCGCCTTTCGCGGGCCTGCGCGAGCGGGTGGACAAGGTGATGACCATCACCATCAACCGCGAAATGATGTCGCTGGAATCCAATCTGCTTTTCCTGGCGACAGTGGGCGCGACGGCGCCCTTTATCGGCCTTTTCGGCACGGTTTGGGGGATCATGAATTCCTTCCAGTCCATCGCCATCAGCCGCGATACGAACCTTGCCGTCGTGGCGCCGGGCATTGCCGAGGCGCTGTTTGCGACCGCGCTCGGCCTCGTCGCCGCCATTCCCGCGGTGATCGCCTATAACAAATTTTCCAGCGAGATCGGCCGCTTCGGTTCGCGGCTCGAAGACTTTGCGGACGAGTTTTCGGCCATCGTCTCCCGCCAGATCGACGAGCGGAGATAGTCATGGGCATGTCCGCGCAGCAACCCGGCAAGCAGAATGGCCAGCGCCGGCGCGGCCAGCGCATGGCGCCGATGAGCGAGATCAACGTCACCCCGCTTGTCGATGTGATGCTCGTGCTGCTCATCGTTTTCATGGTGGCCGCCCCGCTTTTGACGGTGGGTGTGCCGGTCGATCTGCCCAAGACGCGCTCCGCCCCGCTTTCGGGCGATGATGAGCCTTTGACCATTACGGTGAACGGCGACGGCGCGATCTTCCTGCAGGAAACGGAAGTGCAGGTGGAAGACCTCGTGCCGCGCCTTCTGGCCATCGGCGAGAACGGCTATGAGCAGCGCATCTATGTGCGCGCCGATCAGAACATCAATTACGGCCGTGTCATGGACGTAATGGGCACGATTTCCAGTGCCGGTTTTGCCCGGGTCGGGCTCGTGACGGAAACCCCGACACGCGCCCCCCAGAAGAGGTGACATGCGCGCAAGCCTTGTTGCATCCTTCGGCGTCCACGCAGCGGTGATCGCGGCGGCTTTCATCGCCTTGCCCTCGGCCGACCCGCTTCCGGCGGTGCCCGATCAGGCCTTGCCGGTGGAGCTTGTCACGATCGACGAGTTCACGAATTTGAAGCGCGAGGAAGTGGCGAAAGCCGAGCCGACGCCGCAGATCGAGGAAGAGCCGGAACCTGCGCCCGAGCCTGAGAAGGCGCCGGAGCCGGAACCGGCCCCCGAGCCCAAGCCCGCGCCGCAGCCTGCGCCTGCCGCTGTCGAGCCGCCGCCCGCGCGCGAGCCCGAGCCTTTGCCGGAACCGGAAGCAGAGCCTGAAGAGAAGAAGGCGGAGCCGGAAAAGAAACCCGAACCGCCGAAGCCTGCGCCGCAAAAGCCGGCGCCGCCCAAACCTGCCAAGAAGCAGGAGGCGTTCGATCCGACCAAGATTGCAGCCTTGCTCGACAAGCTGCCCGAAGAAGAAAAGAAGACGCGTCAACCTTCCCGCGAGACGAAGAAGGATGCCGCGCCTCAAGCCCCGCAAGGGGTGAACACGAAGCTGACGGTCTCTGAGATCGATGCGTTCAAATTGCAGATGCGCCGCTGCTGGTCCGTGCCGGCGGGCGCGCCCAATGCGGACAAGCTGATCGTGGAGATCAAGGTGTTTCTCAATCCGGACGGCTCGCTCGCGCGGGCGCCGGAGCTGATAAGCAAAGGACCGCTTCTGTCGGGGAATGCCTATTTCCGGGCCGCCGCCGACAGCGCGCTCAGAGCGATCCGGCGCTGTGAACCTTTTAAGATGCCGGCGGATAAATATTCCAGTTGGCAGGAACTCGATTTACGGTTCGATCCGCGTGAAATGCTGGGCGGATAGAAACTCGAGAGGGCCTGAGGAAAGACGATGATGACACTGATGAGATCAGCCGGGACGAGACATACCGCATCGCAGGTGCACCCGCAGACCCGCCGCTTTTCCGGCATTCGAGCGCAAGTCCGGCGGGTCAAGTTTGGCGCCGGCCTGCGTGCGCTGGCCTTCACCTTCGCCGCGCTGGTGCTTGGCGCTTTGCCTGCCCGCGCGGCGCTGCAGATCGACATTACCCAAGGCAATGTCGATCCGCTGCCCATCGCCATTCCCGGCTTTTTGGGCGCGAGCGATGAGGACCGGCGGCTCGGCAGCGACATTGCGAGTGTCATCGCGGCCAATCTCGACCGCTCGGGGCTTTTCCGCCCGCTGCCCAAAAGCTCGTTCATCGAGAAAATTTCCGACGTCAATGTGCAGCCGCGTTTCGGCGATTGGCGCATCATCAATGCCCAGGCGCTAGTGACGGGCCGCTCGACCATCGAAAGCGACGGGCGGCTGAAGGTGGAGTTCCGCCTTTGGGACGTTTATGCCGAACAGCAGATGACCGGCTTTCAGTTCTTCACCACGCCGGACAATTGGCGCCGTGTCGCCCATATCATTTCGGATGCTGTTTACGAGCGGCTGACGGGCGAGGAAGGCTATTTCGATACGCGCATCGTTTATGTGTCGGAGTCCGGGCCGAAGAACCGCCGCGTCAAACGCCTCGCCATCATGGATCAGGACGGGCACAACCCGCGCATGCTCACGAATGGCTCGTCCATCGTGCTGACGCCGCGCTTCAGCCCCTCGAACCAGGAAATCACCTATCTGTCCTATGCGGGTAACAATCCGCGCGTCTATCTGCTCGATCTCGAAACGGGGCAGCAGGAAGTCGTGGGCGATTTTCCGGGCATGACCTTCTCGCCGCGTTTTTCGCCGGACGGTCAGAAAATCGTGATGAGCCTGCAGCGGGGCGGCAATTCCAATATTTACGAGATGGATCTGCGCACCCGCGTCACCCAGCGCCTGACCAATACGGCGGCGATCGACACCGGCCCGTCTTACGCGCCGGATGGCGACCGGATCGCTTTCGAATCGGACCGGGGCGGTTCACAGCAAATTTATGTGATGAATGCGGATGGATCGAATGCCCACCGGATCAGCTTCGGCGACGGGCGCTATGCGACCCCGGTCTGGAGCCCGCGCGGCGATCTCATCGCCTTCACAAAACTGCATAAGGGACGGTTTCTTATCGGGGTGATGCGGCCGGACGGTACGGGCGAGCGGATTTTGACCGAAGGCTTCCACAACGAAGCACCGACCTGGTCGCCAAATGGGCGGGTTTTGATGTTTTTCCGCGAAAGCCGCGGGGAGCAGGGCGGGCCCAGCCTCTGGTCGGTCGATTTGACCGGTTACAACGAGCGGCCGGTCTCAACGCCCACTTTTGCCTCTGACCCGGCCTGGTCGCCGCGCCTGAGGTAACGCCGGGCCAAGGTTCTGTGAACCATGGTTCAGGTAAAAAATGAAATTTCCCGTGCGTTTGTTGCGGACCTTATCCCGGGCCGCTAACGTTTAAACGGGATGTCAAGGAAGGGCTCTTGGGCCGAAATGCCGGGGCTTGCCTTGAAGGGATGGATGAGCGGATCCACTCAATCCGCTGTTGCCGGATTTTCCGGCGTGTCATGGTGACGAACAGCCATTCGGCCCCGGCAAAGGCCAATGGCGCAATTAAGGAGACTACCTAAATGACGTTCCTCAAAGCAGGCCTGCGCGTAACCGCTGTTGCCGCTGCATTCTTGGCTCTTGCCGCTTGTAGCTCGACGCCGGACGAAGACGCCTCGGCTGCATCCAATCCGTCTTCGGTTTCCTCGGAAACGGCTCCGGGCGGGGCAACGCCGGGCACTCAGCAGGATCTGGTTGTGAATGTGGGCGACCGCGTGTTCTTCGATCTCGACCGTTCCGACATCAAGCCGGAAGCCCGTCAGACGCTGCAGCGTCAGGCTGCCTGGCTGAAGCAGTATCCCGCGCTGACCGTGACGATCGAAGGCCATGCCGACGAGCGCGGCACGCGTGAATACAACCTGGCCCTGGGCGGGCGCCGCGCCAATGCCGTGAAAGACTATCTGGTGGCGCAGGGTGTCGACCCGGCCCGTGTGCGCACGATCTCTTACGGCAAAGAACGCCCCGTCGCGCTTTGCTCGGATGAGAGCTGCTGGAGCCAGAACCGCCGCGGCGTGACCGTGGTCAACGACCGCGCCGGCAGCTAAGTTTTCTTGGCTCGACGCAACCGCCCCCGCCTGCCCGGTGCATGCGGGGGCGTTTTCGTAAGCGCACGGCGCTTCTGCGCGCGCCGCTTCGGGGCGCTGCCATGATAAATCGCATCTTGCGCGGGCGCGGCGCGGACGGCATTTTGCGGGCAATGAGACGTCTTTATGAGCGGCCTCAATTTGGCCGAAAACCTAACTAAACTGGGACTTGAGTTAAGTTCTGGCGGGACGGAGCAAGGATCGATGATGGTGCGGGACAGGAAATTCGTGTCGGTGAGCCTTGCGGCAGGTGCAAGCCTGCTTCTGGCCGCCAGTTTTGCAGGCCCGCTTGCCGCCGACCCGAGCAGCGATTTGCGCGGGCTCAACAACCGGCTGGAAAAAATCGAGCAGGATATGCTCGACCTGCAGCGCCAGACCTATCGCGGCGGCTCGGGGAGCGGCTCTTCTTCCTCTTACAGTTCCGATCCGGCAAGCGCGGGCGATGTGACGCTGCGTCTGCAGGAAGTGGAAACGAGCCTGCGCGAGATGAACGGACGCATCGAAAAACTTTCCTTCGATATTCGTCAGACCAAAGAGCAACTCTCCCGTTTCATGGAAGATGTGGAGTTCCGTTTTCAGGAGCTTGAGGGCGGGGGCGGCGCTCAGGCTTCCGCCGGTTCTCAGGCTGGCGGACAGGTGAAATTGACGCCGCCGGACGGCAATGGCGCCACTGCCGATGCGAGCGCTGCCGCGCAAGGCCCGCGCACGCTCGGCACGCTGTCCCAGTCCGCCGATCCCCTGGCCGGCGGCGCCAGTGCTGCGGCGGGTGCTGCGGCACGTGCAACGGGCGGGCAAAATGAAAGCGGTGAGGCCGCTTCGGGCGGACCGGCGCAAACGGCCGCCGCCGTTATCGGCGCGACCTCGCCCAAGGATGCCTATGACGCTTCCATCGATCTTCTCAAACGCGGCGAGTTCGAGGCGGCGCGGGTCAATTTCGACAAGTTCCTCGAGCTTTATCCGAACGACCAGCTTGCCGGGAATGCGCAGTACTGGCTGGGCGAGACCTATTATGTGCGCGGCGACTATAAGCAGGCGGCGGACGCCTTTTTGAAAGGCTATACGACCTACGAAGCCTCGCCCAAGGCGCCGGACAGCTTGCTGAAGCTCGGCATCACGCTTTCCGCGCTCGGCCAGAAAGATGCGGCCTGCGCGACGATGAACGAGCTGAAGCGCCGTTTCCCCTCCGCCTCGCAATCGGTCATTCAGCGCGCCGAGCTGGAAAAGCAGCGCGCAGGATGCTGATGCCGCGCTGGCGCCCGGCATGAGCGCCCGTCCGCTCACCCCTGCCGCTTTCGACCGGCTGATGAAACCGCTGGAGCCCGGCGCGCGATTGGCGCTCGGGGTTTCGGGCGGGCGCGATTCCATGGCGCTTGCGGTGCTGGTGGCCGGATGGCTGCGCTGGCGGGAGGAGAAGAAACTGCCTGTACCGCAGGTCTTCGTTCTCAGCGTCGATCATGGCCTGCGCCAAGAAGCGGCACGCGAGGCGCGGCAAGTGGGCCGCTGGATGCGCGCCCTCGGCCTTGCGCACCGGATCTTGCGCTGGGAAGGTGAAAAACCCTCCGCCGATATTCAGGCCGAGGCGCGGACCGCCCGTTACAGGCTTATGGGCGAATGGGCGGCCTCGCGCGGCATCCGCGATCTTTTGCTTGCCCATCATCTGGAAGATCAGGCCGAGACCTTTTTGATGCGCCTTCAGCGTGGCAGCGGCGTTGCGGGCCTTGCCGCGATGAAGCCCGTTTCGGAGCGGGAGGGAATGCGGCTCCTGCGCCCGCTTCTCAGCGTGCCGCGCGCCCGGCTCGAGGCGGTGCTCAAAGCCCATGATCAGGCCTATATCGACGATCCGAGCAATGAGGATGCCGGCTTTTTGCGGGTGAAAGTCCGCAAGGCCCTGCCGCTCTTGGAAGAGCTGGGGCTTGGCACGGAGCGCCTTGTGGCGACGGCCCGGCATATGGCCCGCGCCGGGGAGGTGCTGGAGGCGCAGCGCGATGCGCTTATCGCCCGCGCCGTGACGCGTCATCCATACGGGTTTTGCCGGATCGACCGGGCGGCCTGGGGAAAACCCTTCGAGGAAACCGGTCTTTCCGCCTTTGCGCAGCTTTTGCGCGCGGTCAGCGGCAGCGTCTATCCGCCGCGTTTGGAGGCGCTGGAAACGGCCTATCATGCTTTCCTGCGCGGCAAGCTCGGCAAGGGGCGCACGCTGCATGGCTGTGTCATTGCCGAGGACAACAGCGCCGGCAAAAAGGGCGGGGCGGTGATCTGGCGCGAATTTGCGGCCATTGCCCCGGATATTGCCGTTTTGCCGGGCAAACAGGCGGTGTGGGACGGGCGCTTTTTACTCAAAGCGGAAGCCTTGCGCTCCGGGCTCGAAATCGGCCCGCTCGGCCAGGAAGGTTTGAGAGCCCTGAAAGAGGCAGGGACGGCGCTGCCCACCGGCCCGGCGCGCAAGGCGCTGATGGCCGGGCCGATGATGCGGCGGGCTGGCAGGTTTTTTGCTGCGCCTCTTGCCGGGGTCCGGGCAAAGGGGGCCTCGGGCATCCTTTGTGAGCCGATCTGGGACGCGGGATTGCGCATGGCGCGCGAAATGGACGTCTGAACGGAAATCTGACGGGAGATTTACCCCCGCTTGCCCTCAATTGGCTAAGATGGGGCACTGGTGGGGGGAGAAGATACAGGCAGGGGGAGAAGATGAAGTAGAGGCTCAAGTCTGGTAAATTGCCTTTCTGTTCCTATCTTCTCTACAGTAGTTAGAAGAACTCTAAGAAAGCCTCCAAACGCCGCCGGGCGCGCGGGGCTTACATCGGAAGGTCAAACGGGTGTCGAATTTCAGAAATTTCGCTCTTTGGGTGGTAATCGCGCTTCTGCTGGTGGCGCTTTTCAACCTGTTTCAAGGGCCCGGTCAGTCTACCCCTTCCTCGGAAATCACCTATTCGCGCCTGCTTGAAGAGGCGGCGAACGGCAATGTGGCTCAGGTGACGATTTCCGGGAACACAGTCACCGGCAAATATGCCGATGGCGGCTCCTTCTTCACCTATGCGCCGGACAACACGAATGTCGCCGACAAGCTGAGCGAGCGCGGTGTGCAGATTTCCGCCAAGCCTGCCGATGACGGCGTGCCTTCCATTTTGGGCGTGCTGGTTTCCTGGTTCCCGATGCTGCTCTTAATTGCGGTCTGGATTTTCTTCATGCGCCAGATGCAGGGCGGCGGCGGCAAGGCGATGGGCTTCGGCAAATCGAAAGCCAAGCTTCTGACCGAACGCCATGGCCGCGTGACGTTCGACGATGTGGCCGGTATCGACGAGGCGAAAGACGATC
This sequence comes from Tepidicaulis marinus, assembly GCF_000739695.1. Classification (GTDB taxonomy): domain Bacteria; phylum Pseudomonadota; class Alphaproteobacteria; order Parvibaculales; family Parvibaculaceae; genus Tepidicaulis; species Tepidicaulis marinus. The sequence goes on along the minus strand of NZ_BBIO01000021.1, from coordinate 5,628 downwards.
TGCAGGAGATCGTGGAATTCCTGAAAGACCCGGCGAAATTCCAGCGCCTTGGCGGGCGCATCCCCAAAGGCGCCTTGCTTGTGGGCCCTCCGGGCACCGGTAAGACGCTTCTGGCGCGCGCCATTGCGGGCGAGGCGAATGTGCCGTTCTTCACGATTTCCGGTTCCGACTTCGTTGAAATGTTCGTCGGTGTCGGCGCCAGCCGTGTGCGCGACATGTTCGAGCAGGCAAAGAAGAACGCGCCCTGCATCATCTTCATCGACGAGATCGACGCCGTGGGCCGGCATCGCGGCGCGGGCCTTGGCGGGGGCAATGATGAGCGCGAGCAGACGCTCAACCAGCTCCTTGTGGAGATGGACGGCTTTGAAGCCAATGAAGGCATCATCCTGATCGCGGCGACGAACCGCCCGGATGTGCTCGACCCGGCGCTGCTGCGTCCCGGCCGTTTCGACCGTCAGGTCGTGGTGCCGAACCCGGACATCATCGGGCGCGAGAAAATCCTGAAAGTGCACATGAAAAAAGTGCCGCTTGCCCCGGATGTCGAGCCGAAAGTGATTGCGCGCGGCACGCCCGGTTTTTCCGGCGCGGACCTTGCGAACCTCGTCAACGAGGCAGCGCTGTTGGCGGCGCGGCGCGGACGCCGCCTCGTCACGATGCACGAGTTCGAGGATGCCAAGGACAAAGTGATGATGGGCGCCGAGCGCCGCTCCATGGTCATGTCCGAGGAAGAAAAGAAACTGACCGCCTATCACGAAGGCGGGCACGCGCTGGTCGCGCTTCATATGGAGCATTCCGACCCGATCCACAAAGCCACGATCATTCCGCGCGGGCGCGCGCTCGGCATGGTGATGCGCCTGCCCGAACGCGATCAGCTTTCGGTGACGCGCGCTAAAATGTATGCGGACCTGGCCGTTGCGATGGGCGGGCGTGTGGCGGAGGAAGAAATCTTCGGCCATGACAAAGTGACCTCGGGCGCTTCTTCCGACATCCGCATGGCAACCAGCATGGCCAAAGCCATGGTCACGCAATACGGCATGTCCGAGAAACTGGGCCCGCTCTCCTATCACGAGAACGAGGAAGAAGTGTTCCTCGGCCATTCGGTCTCGCGCCAGCAGAATATGTCCGAAGACACGCAGCGGCTGATCGATTCCGAAGTGCGCAGCATCGTGGAAAGCGGGTATGACAAAGCGCGGGAAGTGATCCGCACGCATATCGACGAGCTGCATACGATCGCCAAGGGCCTGCTCGAATATGAGACGCTCTCGGGCGACGAGATCAAAGCGCTGCTCAGAGGCGAGCCGCCGCACCGGGAAGACCCGAGCGACAAGCCCTCCGCGCCCGCGCCCGCCTCCTCGGTGCCGGTCAGCGGACCCGTGACGGACGGGCCGATGGGGCCGGAGCCGCAGGGCACGTAAGCGGACATAAGTTCTATCGAGTGATTGAGAAAGGCGGTGCTTCGGCGCCGCCTTTTTTGTTTTGGACCCCCTCTTTAAGTTGTGGCGGGCCCCCTCACCCTCCCATCGCTTGGCGCGATGGGCCCCTCCCTCTCCCCCTAAAGGGGGCGAGGGGGTTTGCTAAAGCCCTCTCCCCTGGGGGAGAGGGTTGGGTGAGGGGGTGCTCAGCCATATGGCGCCGTATCGGGAGCCGTGCTAGGTCCTTGGCATGAGCAAGGCAGCGCAGCGCCCGGGGATACTGGGCATCGTCAATATCACGGAGGATTCTTTTTCCGACGGGGGCAAGTTTCTCGATCCGGAAAAGGCCATCGCCCATGGGCGCGCGCTGATGGCGGCGGGGGCGGATATTCTCGATCTCGGCGCGGCTTCCAGCCATCCCGATGCAGGCGATGTTTCGCCGGAGGAAGAAATCCGCCGCCTGGAGCCGGTGATGGCGGCGCTTTCGGCGGCGGGGGCGACGCTGTCCGTCGATACGTTCCATCCTGAGGTACAGCTTTTCGCGCTGTCGAAGGGCGCGGCCTTTCTCAACGATATTCACGGCTTTGCCCATGAGGCGATTTATCCCGAGCTTGCCGCCTCGAAAGCCAAACTCATTCTCATGCATGCGATCCAGGCAAAGGGGCAAGTAAAAAGCAAAGCGACGCGGGAAGCGGCGCCGGAAGGGGATATTCTCGATCACATCTGCCGTTTTTTCGAGGCGCGGCTGGAGGCGTTGGAGGCAGGCGGGGTGGCGCGCGGGCAAATCATCCTTGACCCCGGCATGGGGTTTTTCCTCGGCAATGCGCCCGAGCCGTCGATCAGGGCGCTCGCCATGGTGGGGCGGCTCAAAGAACGCTTCGGCCTGCCGATGCTTGTCTCCGTCTCGCGGAAATCATTCCTCAGAGCCATGACGGGCCGGGCCGTGGGCGAGGCGGGCCCGGCGAGCCTGGCCGCCGAGCTATATGCCGCCCGCGCCGGGGCCGATTACATCCGCACCCATGACGCAGGTGCGCTCAAAGACGGACTTTTGGTGCAAAACGCGTTGGAATCAGCCAAAAATAAGGCGGATTGAGACATATTCAGCAATAAAACGTTAAGTGTGCGCTCATGGCTGCGTGGGTATACTGTGCCTCAAATCGGCCGGTGAAAGCGGGCCGGGGGGAAATTGTAAGAACGAGTTGAGTGGGGATGTCTCGCAAATATTTCGGTACAGACGGAATCCGCGGTAAGGCGAATGAAAAGCCGATGACTGCTGAAACGGCGCTGCGCGTCGGGCTTGCCGCCGGGCGTAAATTCAAGCGCGGCGATTACCGCCACCGGGTGGTGATCGGCAAGGACACGCGCCTTTCCGGCTATATGCTGGAATCGGCGCTGGTCTCAGGCTTTACCTCGGCGGGTATGGACGTTTTCCAGTTCGGCCCGGTGCCGACGCCTGCGGTGGCGATGCTGACGCGCTCGCTCCGGGCGGATCTCGGGGTGATGATTTCCGCCTCGCATAATTCCTTCGAAGATAATGGCATCAAGCTTTTCGGGCCCGACGGTTACAAGCTCTCCGATGAGGTGGAGCTTGAGATCGAACATATGATGGATAATGGGCTCAACGATTATCTGGCCGGGCCGCGCGAGCTTGGCCGGGCAAAGCGCATCGACGATGCCCAGGCCCGCTATATCGAATTTGCCAAGCGCACTTTCCCCAAACAGCTGAGCCTGGAAGGCGTGCGCGTCGTGATCGACTGCGCGAATGGCGCTGCCTACAAAGTGGCGCCCACGGCGCTTTGGGAACTTGGCGCGGAAGTCGTGACGCTCGGCGTCGATCCCAACGGGTTCAACATCAATGATGGCTGCGGCTCGACCGCGCCGGAGCGCATGGGCCAATTGGTGCGCGAGCGGCGCGCGGATATCGGTATCGCCCTCGACGGGGACGCGGACCGCGTGATCATTTGCGATGAAAACGGCGAAGTGATTGACGGCGACAAGATCATGGGGCTCGTGGCCCAGAGCTGGCACAAGGAAGGCCAGCTTTCCGCGCCCGGCATTGTGGCGACGATCATGTCGAACCTGGCGCTGGAGCGTTATCTGAAAGGGCTCGGGCTTAATCTGGCGCGCACGCAAGTGGGCGACCGCTATGTGGTCGAGCATATGCGCGAGAACGGCTTCAATCTCGGCGGCGAGCAGTCGGGCCATATCGTGCTCTCCGATTTCTCCACCACCGGCGACGGGCTGATCGCGGCGCTGCAGGTGCTTGCCGTGCTGCGCGCCGGCGACAAGCCGATGAGCGAGCTTTGCAACGTCTTCGAACCCTTGCCGCAGTTCCTGCGCAATGTGCGCTACCGCAATTGCGAGCCTTTGGAAAACGCACTGGTGAAAGAAGCCATCGCCGAGGGCGAGCGGCGGCTGGCAAGCCAGGGCCGTCTCGTGATCCGCAAATCGGGCACCGAACCGCTGATCCGCGTGATGGGTGAGGGCGACGACGAAAAACTCGTCAAGGCCGTGGTGAACGACATCGTGAGCGCCATCGAGGATGCGGCGGCGGCGTGAGGCAGGGCGGGTTTTTAGACACTGTCATGGCCCGGCTTGGCCGGGCCATCCATGACTGTTTACTGACCGCTTTTCCAAGCTGCCCGTGGATGCCCCGCATAAAGCGGGGCATGACGATGCGTGTGTAAGCCCGAGGGTGACGGTCTGAGGGCACCCGCTTCTGTTCCAAATGCGCCGCATTGCAATGCCTGCGTAATCGGCTATGTCTAGCCTCGGGTAACTCTTCGCAAAGCAGGCATTCATGAACGATGAATTCAAAGGCAGGGTGCTGGCGGTGGCCGGGTCCGATAGCGGCGGCGGCGCGGGCATTCAGGCCGATATCAAGACCATCACGGCGCTTGGCGCTTATGCGGCAACCGCGATCACGGCGCTGACCGTGCAGGACACGCACGGCGTCAAGGACGTCTTTCCCGTGCCGGTTCATATCATCCGTGCTCAGATGAAGGCGGTGCTGGGGGATATCGGCGCCGATGCGATCAAGACCGGCATGCTGGCAACGGCGGAGGTGATCGAAGCGGTGGCCGAAGAAGCCGATGCCTATGATGCGCCCGCCGCGCTCATCGTCGATCCGGTGATGGTGGCGAAGGGCGGCAGCCCGCTTTTGGAACCTTCCGCCATCGATGCGCTTAAAAAAGCGCTCTTTCCTTTTGCCGATATCGTCACGCCCAATATGCCCGAAGCGGCGGCGCTGACGGGCCTTCAGGTGGAAAGCGTGGAAGAGCAAAAACGCGCGGGCGAGGCGATTTTGGAAATGGGGGCGCTCGCCGTCCTCGTCAAAGGCGGCCATGGCACGGGCGAGACGGTGCAGGACGTGCTCGTGACGGGCGAGACCATTCAAGTCATGACAAGCCCGCGCATCGACACGCGCCACACCCACGGCACGGGCTGCACGCTGGCCTCGGCCATTGCGGCGGGGCTTTCCTTCGGGCTCGATCTAACGGAGGCCGTTCTTCAGGCGCGCGATTATGTGCATGAGGCGATTGCCCTTGCCCCCGGTTTCGGCGGCGGGCATGGGCCGCTCAATCACGGCTTTACGTTTTCGCAAGGCGAGTGAGGCGCTTTTACGTCAAATCGCGGCGGGCAAGGGGCCCGTCTTCCAGCAAGGTTTTGATGCGGGCAAGGCCTTCTTCCAGAAGCGCCCGGCTTTCCGGCGCGCCGAGCGCCAAGCGGATATGCGCACGGGGCGGCGGGGCGGCAATGGCAAAATCAGCATCGGCGGCAAGCGCGACGCCGCGCTCTCTTGCCGCTTCCACAAAGGCATAAGCATGGCCCTCGCGCTGCCAGGGTTCCGGCAATTCGATCCAAAGATGGGGGCTGTCGGGATGTGGGCGTGTGAGATAAGCGCCCAGCGTTTCGCGGGCGAGCGCATTGCGGGCGCGGCATTCTTTCTGTTGAAGGCCCGCAAGGCGCGCGGCTTCGCCGCTGCGCAAAAGATGCGTGCCCATGGCGATGGTGATGGCGGGCAGGCCCTGGGCAAGCGCGTGCTGGGCGGCGCGGGCGCGCTCTGCAAGGCGCGGCGGGCAGAGCACCATGCCGTAGCGCAGCCCCGGCGCCACGGTTTTCGACAGGCTGGAAACGAGAAGCGCGCGCTCCGGCGTGAAAGCGGCAAGCGGGCGCTGAGGCTCGGTGAGCCTCGTGTAAACCCCGTCCTCGATGA
>NZ_BBIO01000022.1 GCF_000739695.1 Tepidicaulis marinus | reverse complement strand
TTGCTTCCAGAAGACAGCCGCAGCCATCCTCATTCGGCCCCGAGACGGTGCCCGAGCCGTAAAGATCGCCGGGCCTTGTGGAAGCGCCGTTCGCGGTCAAATGGGCCAGCTGCTGCGCGCCGTCCCAATACATCTCGGCAAAATCCATCCGCGCGATGGTCTGCGCCTCCGCCCCGCATTCCCGCATGGCGGCGGAGCGCAGCGCCACTTCCATATCGATTTCGTAAGAAAAGGCCTCGTCATGGCGCAGATAGGAAAGCGCTTCTTCTTGTGAGCGGTTGCGCCGGCGGGAAAGACCGAGCGCTGCCAGCGGCACGACCCAAGCGCCCACCTGTGTGGCAAAGGACTTGGCGAGGAAGGGGCCGAGCGGCGTGCTTTCCCAGCCCTGAAAATCCCGCGCGCTCCAATCGTTCAGCAGCACGAGGCCGAAGACATGCTCAGGAAAATCTTGCGCAGCGATGCGCGTACCCTGACCTGTTTGCCCGCACATGACGAAACCGATCTCCGCTTCGAAATCGAGCGCGCGGGAGGGGGCAAAGCGCGGCGCGCCTTTGGCGAATGACTGTCCATGGGGGCGGATGATTTGCTCGCCGCTCGCGCAGATCGTGCCGGTGCGGCTGTGATAGCCGACTGGCATCTGCGTCCAGTTGGGGTGCAGCTCCGCGTCCGGGCGGATCGCTTTCATCGAGCGGGCGGCATGATGATAAGAGGAATAAAAATCGATGAAGTCGCCGGGTGCGAGCGGGCAAAGCAGTTGAAGGCTCTCCTGCTTGAGGAGTGCCGCTTCGAGAGGCGCGCGCGCCTCTTCGTTTTCGCGCGAGAGCAGAAATTGCAGCCGCGCCCGCAACGCCGCGTGTTCTTGCGGCCCGTAGCTCAGCAGCCCGTTGAGCGACGTGTCCTGCCAGATTGCAGGATCAAGCTTTAACTCATCCAAGAGCCCGGTGCCTGCAAGCGCATGAAGGTCGAGCGCCCGCTCGCCGATGGCCACCACGAGATGCGTGCCGCCTTCTTTCGCAGCGGCGACGCCGTAGGGCAGATTGGCAAGAGAAAAGCCGGAGCCGTCCGCGCCGGGCACGAAGGACCCGGCGCGAAGGCATGTTTCCGGTGTCGTGCTGCCTTGAGGCCCCGCCATCAGGAGCTCGCCTTGGCTTGGGCGGGCGTTTTGCTCTCACCGGCTTTCGGCGCGGCGGTTTTTTCGGCGTCCAGCTTGGGAGCGGGTTTCTTTGCCGCGCCGGGCAGCGGCGGGGCATCGACCAGAGCGCCTGCCTTGTAAAAGGCTTCGATCTCCGTGTCCTTGTAGCCCAGCGAGGCGAAGATCGAGCGGTTATGCTCGCCCTGCAGCGCAGGGGCGCCCGTCTCCGGCAGTTCTTCGTCGGAGAAGTGCCAGGGATGACCCGGAATGCGGTAGGTGCCGCCATGCCGGTCGGGCACTTCGCGCACCGCGCCCCAATACTCCGCCCATTCACTGTCCGCCAGCTCGCGCATGCTGCGCACCTCGCCCATGGCGATCTTGGCTTCGTCGAGCTGCGCGTCGAGGCTTTCCATATCCGGGAAGGTGAGGATCCAGGTCTGGATGATCTCATGCAGCGCGGCGTAGTTCTGCTGGCGGGCCTCGGCCGTGGCAAAGCGCGGATCCTTGGCAAGGTCCGGGCGGCGCATGGCCGACAGGTAGAAGCGGAACGTCAAGGAGCCGATCATGCTGGTGGCGACGGTGAAGGTCTCCCCGTTCGGTCCCTCGAAGAAGGGACAGTCCGTTGCGCCGAGCACCGCAGGTTCGGGCCCGAGATCGATATCCGTCAGGTCCACATGCGCCCGCTCGTTGATGGCGAGCAGCGTGGCGGCCATGGCGACATCGATATATTGCCCGCGTCCCGTCTCTTTGCGCTTGTGAAGCGCGGCGAGAATAGCAACGGTCGCCTGCAGCCCGGAATAAACATCGGCATGGGAAAGACTGTCCGTCTTCAACCCGCTCAGCGCCTCGCCGTAATGGGCAAGACTGTTGGCGGTAAAGCCGGCTTCCGCCTGCACGGTCGGGGCATAAGCCATGCGCCCGCGCCAGGGCCCGTGCTGGCCGTAACCGGTGATGGAGGCGTAGATGATGCGCGGGTTGCGCGCCGCGACGGTCTCATAATCAAGGCCGAAAAAGCCGAGCGTGCCGGCGCGGAAGTTTTCCACGATGATATCGGCATCGTCGCAAAGCCGCAGCGCGAGCTGGCGGCCTTCAGCTACATTCAGATCGATGCTGACATTGCGTTTGCCCGCATTCTGCTGGGCGTAATAGCCGGACATATCACCATGGGTCGGCATGGCAAAGCGCGTCACATCCGGGCGGGGCGGTTCGACTTTGATTACGTCCGCGCCGAGATCCATCAGGGTGCGCGCGCAAAACGGCCCTGCCAGAACGCGGGAGAAATCGACGACTTTCAATCCTGCAAGCGGTCCACTCATTGATCAACGCCCCTCGAAACGTGCAGCGCCCGGCCCGTTCTTACGGAATGCCTTGAGCCCGATTTTCAAATCTTCCGATTTCCAGATGGGTTTCTGGATGTCCGTCATTGCCTCATCCGCCGCCCGCACGCCTTCATTAGCGGCGATATAGGCAAGCTTCTTCGTGGCGGCATGGGCCACCGTCGGCCCATGGGCGAATTCCTCGGCAATGGTCCAGGTCACGGACTCAAGCTTGTCGTCCGGCACGGAAAGGTTGATGAGGCCCCAGCGTTCCAGCGTTGCGGCGTCGTAGCGCCGGCCCAGCATCGACATTTCCTTGGCGCGGGCAACGCCGATGCGTTGCACCTGGCGCTGAATGGCGCCCATCAAGGGGTGAAGGCCGAGCGTGACTTCCACCGAGCCGATTTTGGTGGAGGAAGCGGCAATGATGTAATCGCAGGCAAGCGCCAGCTCCAGCCCGCCGCCAAGGCAGACCCCGTGCAGGCTTGCGATGATCGGAATGGGCAGCGTTTCAAGGCGCTGCAGGAAGTCGATCGTATAAGTATTGGCGCGGCCCGCTTGTTTTGCGTCTTTATCGCCATCGGCAGGGGGCGTGCCCACGCGGGTTTCGAAATATTCCAGATCCGCGCCGGCGGAGAAGTGCCGCAGCCCGCTGCGCAGGATGATGGCGCGCGCACCGGCTTCTTCCGCCACTTTCAGCTCATCCAGAAGCGCATCCATCAGCTTCGTGCCGATCAGATTGTAAGGCCGGTAGAGCATGGTCAAAGTCGTGATCGACCCGCGTACTTCCCGCGCGATGAGAGGTTCGGAACTCATAAGCGTTTCTCCGTTTATTATGGGCTTCAAGCGGCAAGCAGCTCTTGAAGCGTTCTGGATAGAAGGATGCCAAGGCGCGTGCGCCGGTAATCGGCGGAGGCATAGTGATCGCCCCTGAAGGTGAGCCCGTCGAGCGCCTCCTCGATGGCGGCGCGAAGGTGTTCCGCCTCATAAGGTCCGGCGGTAAGCGCGGCCTCGAGTGCGGGCAGGCGCTGCGGATGAGAGGGCGCGCCGCTCACCGCAATGCGCGCTTTCCGGCAGGCACCGCCTTCGCCGGGCTCCAGACTAATCGCGGCGCTCGCGATGCTCCAGCCCACGGCATTGTGTTTCACCTTGCGGTAGGTGCTGCGGCTGTCTTTTTTTTGGTAAGGCAGATGTACTGCCGTCACGATCTCGCCTTGCAGTCCGCCTGCCGGTTTGGTGCCGGTCACGAAGTCGGCGGCGGAGAGGCGGCGCGTGCTGCCTTTGCCGTAAATCTCGACTTCCGCTTCAAGGGCAAGGGCCGCCGCCACCCAGTCGCCGCCGGGTTCGGCCTCGCAAAGCGCGCCGGCCAGCGTGCCGAGACGGCGGATCATCGGATCGCCCGCCGCTGCTCCCGTTTCGCACAAAAGGGGCAGGCGCTTTTGCACGGTTCCATCGCGCAGGAGCTCGGCCTGGCGCACCATGGCGCCGATGCGCACCCCGTCCGGCCCGTGCTCGATGGCCGACAGCTCGGTAATAGAATTGAGGTCGATCACAGCGCGCGGGCTCGCCCGGCGCTGTTTGAGTTCCGTGATAAGGCTCTGTCCTCCGGCCAGAAGCGCCGCGCCGCCTTCTTGGGACAGAAGGGAGGCTGCTTCTTCAAGGGTTGCCGGACGGGCGTAATCGAAAGCTGCCGGAATCATACCTCTGTCTCCTTATTGGCCGCGTTGCGGATGGACGTCAAAACCCGTTCGGGCGTTAGCGGCATGTCGAGTGCGCGTACGCCGAGGCTCCAAAGCGCATCGATGGCCGCATTGACAATGGCGGGCGGCGCGCCGATGGCGCCGGCCTCACCAAGCCCTTTGGCGCCCAGCGGATTGGTCGGGGTGGGAGTGACGGTATGGTCCGTTTCGAAACGCGGCAGCATGTCGAAGCGGGGAATGGAAGGCTCGAGCGCAGGGCGGCCTTGCGCATCGAAGCCCGCATCCTCGTAAAGCGCCTGGCCGATACCTTGCGCAAGCCCACCATGTACCTGGCCGCGGGCAAGCAGCGGGTTGATGATGACGCCGCAATCATCGACCGCAATATAGCGCTTCAGTTCCACCTCGCCGGTTTCAGGATCGACCTCCACAAGCGCGATATGCGCGCCGTAAGGTGAGGACATGGATTGCGGGTGAAAGAATTCGGTTTCTTCAAGCCCGATCCCCATTTCATATGGCATGTCGTGCCCGGTCCAGGCGGCATGAGCGACCCGTTCGACGGTCACTGTGCCATTGCCGTCCGCAGCTTTGAAAATGCCGTCCTCGACCAGCACTTTTTCAGGCTCGCATTGCAGAAGGTGAGCTGCAATGCGCCGCATCTTTGCGGCAACGCGGCCTGCGGCGACTTTCACCGCGCTCCCGCCGACGGGCACGGAGCGGGAATTGAACGTGCCGATGCCGAAGGGGATCATGTCCGTGTCCCCCTGCAGCACTTCGATCTGTTCCGGCGCAATGCCAAGCTCGTCCGCCGCGATCTGGGCGAAAGTCGTCACATGGCCCTGGCCGTGGCTGTGCGAGCCGGACAAGACCGTCGCCCGTCCGTCCGGGTGCACGCGCACGACGGCGCTTTCATAGCCGCCGCGATCAAAGCCCACGAACTGAAGAAGATAGCCGTTCCCCATGCCGCAGGTTTCGGTGTAATTGGAAAAACCGATACCGAGATAGCGGCCCTTTTTGCGCGCCTCTTCCTGCTCTTTGCGCAGACCCTCGTAGCCAGCATTTTTCAGCGCAAGATCGAGCGTCATCGCATATTCGCCGGTGTCGAGCGTCGTGCCCGTCGGCTGCGCATAAGGCATCTGGTCGGGCTGAACGAAATTGCGTTTGCGCGTCTCGGCAGGGTCGAGCCCCAACTCCAGCGCCACGCGGTCCATCACCCGCTCGATCATGTAAGCCGCTTCCGGCCGGCCCGCGCCGCGGTACGCATCGACCGGCGTCGTATTGGTATAGGCGCAGGTGATCGTCACGTCGGAATGGGGAATGGCGTAAACCCCAAGCGCGAAGAGCGCCACATTGATCGTCGGTACGCCCGTGCCCATGGAAGAAAGATAGGCGCCGACATTGGCCTTGGAGTCGAGTTTGAGGCCCAGCACCTTGCCGTCATTTTGCACGGCAACACGCACCTCCATCTCATGGTCGCGCCCATGGGTGGTTGCGGCTACGTTTTCGCTGCGCCGTTCGGTCCATTTCACGGGCCGCTTCAGCAGGCAGGAGAGCCGCGCCAGCGTCAGTTCTTCAGGATAGAAGTGCATTTTAGGGCCGAAGCCGCCGCCCACATCCGGCGAGATGACGCGCAGCTTGTGCTCGGGAAAGCCGAGGGCGCCGGCCAGCATCCGCCGCAGCATATGCGGGATTTGGTGCGCGGTATAAAAGGTCAGCCGCTCCGTTGCCGGGTCGAAATCCGCATTGACCGCCCGTCCCTCGATGGGGAAGGGCACAAGGCGCTGATTGCGCAGGCTGAAAGCAATTTCCCGGCCGGCTTTTTCAAGCGCCTCCTCATAGCCGCCATTTCCGGTTTTGAAGGTGGTGGCGATATTGCCTGGCAGATCGCCATGCACTTTATGGGCGTTTTCTTTCAAGGCATCGGATGCGCTGAAAACCGTGGGCAGCGGGTCGTAGGCCACATCGACCAGCGCGCCCGCGTCCGCGGCCGCTTCCGGACTTTCCGCCAGCACCACGGCAACGCATTCGCCGACATGGCGCACAATCTCCCGGGCAAGCGCCGGGCGGCCTTTGACCTGCGAGCCGGGCAGCACCCAATTGGGCGGCACATCGCGCGTGCCGTGCAAATCTTCCGCGCTGTAAACGCCTTTGACACCGGAAACGGCAAGGGCCGCTTCCGTGTTGATTTTCAGAATACGTGCATGGGCATGGGGCGAGCGGATGAAATGGGCGTAAAGCTGCCGGGGCAGCGTGATGTCGTCGACATAGCGCCCGCGCCCCGTCAGAAAGCGCATATCTTCCATCCGGCGCATGGCTTTGCCGGTATGTTTGCCCGTTTCGGCGCGCTGTGCGGTGTTCAGATCGGGAGCATTCATTCTGCGGCTCCTTTCACGGCGCTGGCGCCGCTGCCAAGGGTTCCGGCGGCGCTCAAAACCGCATCGACAATGTGTTGATAGCCGGTGCAGCGGCACAGATTGCCGCGCAGCGCCTGGCGCACATCGTTTTCATTCGGTTTGGGGTTGGTTTTGAGCAGGTCCATGGCCGCGCAGAGCATGCCGGGCGTGCAATAGCCGCATTGCAGGGCGTGATGCTCGTGGAAAGCCTGCTGCAGAGGATGCAGCGTGCCGTCTTCTGCGGCAAGGCCGGCGGCGGTGGTGATCTTGGCCCCGTCGGCCTGCGCTGCCAGCATCATGCAGGATTTCACCGCTTCGCCGTTAACGAGCACTGTGCAGGCGCCGCAGCGTCCGCTTTCACAGCCGATATGCGGGCCCTTAACGCCCAGTTTCTCCCGCAGCGCCTGAATGAGCAGCATGCGCGGCTCGACCGTGGTGCGCTCCTCGGCACCGTCCACCGTCAGCATGATATCGAGTTCGCTTTTCAAGATGGCATCCCCTGACCGTTGAGTGTTGACCGTTAAGTGTTGCCGCAGCGAAATGCCCCGCACCGGGCGGCGCAATTCTAAATATGATAATCATAATATATAAACTGGGGATGGAAGCCTGTCCTGTCAACACGCATTTGCGTAAGGAAGAGTTGAGTTCCGCAAAGCCGCGATCAGGGGAGCGGGAGGAGCCTAAGAATGAAAACCGGCATTTTCGGGCTGATTGTCCGGTCTGGATGCCAAGTGTCCTGGCGCAGGAGCGGAAAACGCGGAAGGAACGGGTGCGGGCGGCAAGCGTTTAAAAGAAAGCGGAACATCTGCTTTTTCGATCACACAAGCGATATTTGCCCTGTTATGGAAAGCCTGACGAATACCCTCTCCGATCCTCTGGTGCTCATCGTGTGGGCCACGCTCATGCTGCCCTGTCTGATTTGGACGATTTATGATTTGCGCACGCGCAATGCCCATCTCATGCCGCTGATGAAAGTGGTTTGGGCACTGACGGTCGTCTATTCAGGGCCGCTTGGGCTTGCCGTTTACTATCTGACAGGGCGCAAGGAAATTGCCCGGGACACCCTTTGGCGCCGCTCTTTCCGCTCCGTTGCCCATTGTTATTCGGGCTGCGGTATGGGTGAGATCGCCGGCATCACGATTGCGGCGGGCCTTCTCGCGCTGTCCAATTACTGGGTTGCCGGGATCACGTTCTGTTTGGCTTACGCGGCCGGTTATGCGCTGACGGTCGGTCCCCTGATGCAGGAAGGCGTGACCCTCAAGACCGCGCTTTGGGATGCCTTTCTTGCCGAAACGCCCAGCATCGCGGTGATGGAAATCGTGGCCATCGGCGCCGATCTTTACCTCGCCGGATCGGCCACTATGGCCGAGCCGCTTTTCTGGTCCTCGCTCATCACCTCCTTGACGCTCGGGCTTCTCGCCGCTTATCCGGTCAATGTGCTCCTCATCCATTATTGGGTGAAGGAAGGTATGATGGACCCGCGCAACACGGAGCACGATCACGGCTAGAGGCCGCCGTTTCAGGGCTTCCTTTTCTGGGTTTTTAAGGGCGCGCCAATTTGTGCCATTGGCGCACATGCGCGGCGGTTCTATATAAAGATATCAGATACATCTTTGGGCCGGAGCCATGCACCTTACCCGCCATACCGATTATGCGCTGCGTCTTCTCATGCTGCTCGCGGTGGAGCCGGACGCGCTTCACACGATCGAGGAGGTGGCCCGCCGTTATGAGATTTCGCGCAATCACATGATGAAAGTCGCCCAGACCCTGGCGCAAAACGGTTTCGTGGAAAGCCTGCGCGGACGGGGCGGCGGCTTGCGGCTGGGGCGGGCACCGGAGGAGATTTCTCTCGGCGCGGTGGTGCGCGCCTGCGAAGATAGTTTTGCGCTGGTGGAATGTTTCGATCCTGCCAAGAACACCTGCCGCATTGCCCCGGCCTGCGGCCTCAAAGGCCCGCTCGAGGAGGCCTTGAGCGCATTTCTTGGCGTGCTCGATGAGTACACGCTTGCCGACCTTGTCAAAAAGCCGGGCAGTTTCGGGCGCATCCGGCGGCTGATCCCCGCTTAAGCCCGTGTTTTCTCAGTTGCCGATTTCGCCGAGAAACGTCTCCACGTTCCGCGAAAGCGTCTCCGCCTCGCCCGCCAGCGCGCTGCATTTGCCGGACATCTCGCCTGCCGCTTCCGCCGAGCGTTCCACGCTTTCATCGATGCTGCGAAGATTGGCCGAGATATGCGTCACCGACAGCGCGGTCTGCTGCATGGCGGCGGCGATTTCATTCGTCGTCGATGATTGTTCTTCGAGCGCCGTATCGATGGTTTGCGAGGCGGCGGAAATCTCTTCGATGGAGCGGGTTGTCTCGCCCATGGCGGCCAGCATCTCCCGCGTCGCCCCGTTCATTTCCCGCACGATTTGAGAGATCGTTTCGACCGAGGCTTCCGTCTGCCCGGATAGCTCCTTCACTTCATTTGCCACGACGCTGAAGCCTTGACCATGAACACCGGCGCGCGCCGCCTCGATCCGGGCATTCATGGAAAGCAGTTTCACCTTGCCGGAAATGGCGGTGATTTCCTCAAGCGCCCCTTCCACCTTTACCGTGGCGCTGTTCAAGGTTTGCGCCCGGTTAGAGGCTTCGAGCACCTTATCCGCACAGTGCAGGATCAGCGAGGTGCTGCGCTGCACCTGACTGGCAATCTCGTTGATGCTGGCGGACATTTCCTCGACGGCGCTTGCAACGGTTTGCACGCTTTGCGCCGTTTCTTCGGAACTTTCTGCCGCGTCCCTGGCATTTTTCCGCGAGGCGGTGAGGCTCTCGCAGAGCAAACGGGCATTTTCTTCCAGCGCCTTGATGTAATGTTCCGTTTTTTCGACCGCGCCTTTCACCGTTCCTTCGAAGGAATGGGCGATGTCGCCGAGCCGTTCCCGATGCGCCATGCGGGTCAGGATCATGTTGAGCTGATTGCCCACAAAACGCATGATCTCCAGCGTGGTGCCATCGAGCGCGGCGGGCTCCCGGCTGAAAAATTCCAGCACGATGCGCGGGCGGTTTTCGAACAGCACGGGAAAAGCGAAGCATCCCTTCACGCCGTTCTGCCGGGCCGGGCCTGCCCGCAGAAACGTGTCAAGAACGGTCACGTCTTCGATGGTGACGGGTTCTTTTGTCTCCATCACCTTGCCGATCATGCCTTTGCCGGGGGCAAAAACGGTTTCCTCGGAAATCGAAACAAATTCGCTCATGCGCGCCCGGTCGATGCTCGCATCGAGCGACCAGAGCCGGGAAGAGCGCGCCTCTCCCGCTCCGTCCGTGCCGGCATGATAGGCATGGCCGATCGGCCAATCCGTATAAAGGCAAACCTCTTTCAGTGTGCGGGAAATGGCTTCGTCGAGATCTTCCGTGCCTTGCGCGATTTGAGAGACCTTGTTGAGCAGTCCGAAAAGTTGGGTAATGCCGTTTCCGTTTTCTTGCGCTCCGTGTTGCTTTTCTTTCGTGTGCAGCCGTTTCGCCGCTTTTTTTCGAAGCGCGGCGGTGTAGTTGCCGGAAGGTTCTGCATTGCCTTGTATCTGCATGTCAGAGCCTCGCATGGTTCAGGTGTTTCCAGGCTTGATGCGCCAGAACGATCATGATCATGCCCGTTGCCGTCGGCGCGAGAAGGGCCGTCCAATCGTACGTCCCGCTTGCCGCAATGGCCGCTGCCGCGCCCGCCGGCGGGTTTTGAACCCGGAGCAGCGTCATCAGCAGGATCGCCGCCGAGCAGGCCGTGACGATGGCGGCGGGCTCCCCCGGCATAAAATGCGCGGCAAGCAGCCCGCAGCAAAAGGAAATCAGCACACCGCCGAGGAGCGCGCGCGGCTGGGTGAAGCGGCTTTCAGGCTCGGCAATGACGAGAGTGATGGCGGCGCCGAAAAATCCGAGCAGCCACAGATCGGGGGTAAGAAAGGCGGAATGGACAAGCGCCACGGCAGAAAAAACCAGACAGCCGAAGACCGCCTTTTTTGCCGCTTCCATGAAAATGCTGCTGGCTGACATGCGCCCCCTCAATGCCGAAGTCCATCTTCCGGTTTAAAGGGCGTTTGATTAAAAACCGTTAGGCGGCGCCATCACGTTTAGGTGAGTGAAAAAGCGCAAAAACCCGGCGGCAGGGCAGGCTATGGCTGGATCAGGCCGAGCACCACGGCTTTATAGACGGCATGGCTTTTGTTGGTCGCTTTGAGTTTGCGCTGGGCTCTGAAAAGGCAATTTTCGACAGTTCGGTGCGAGAGACTGAGTTTGAAGGCAATGCGTTTGGAAGAAAGTCCCGCCGCCGACCATAAAAGACATTCCTTCTCGCGCGGTGTCAGGCCGACAAGCGGGGCATAGCGCTCTTCATCCGCTTCGACGGCATGATGAATGAGCTTGAAACATTCGGTTACTTCCCGCCCGTGCGAGGCGATCAGCGCATCGAAATCTTTATCGCTCATATAAGGGGCATGCAGGCCGATCATGGATTTCTTGTTGCGGCCCTCCACGGGCACGGCAAAGCCGTTATGCAGGCCGAGGTCGTGATTGACCGACAAAAGCTCGCTTCCATATTCGTGCTCGAGCGTTTTAGGCCGCAAGGTACGCCAGGAGACGGGCTCTCCCGTCGTCAGGCAATGAGGCAGGATGGGGTCCGCTTCCCAGAGCGGTTTTTCCTCTTGCACATGCGTGAGGTAGTCTTCGGGAAAATCGCAATAATTACGCATCTGCGGCAGGAATCGGTTTTCCTCATGGTTCGGCAGAACCAGCACGCCGTAATAGCCGGTGCCGAAACCGAAGCGTTCTTCCATATGGGTGCGGAAAGTCTGCCAGAGTGCCGGAAACCCGCTTTGGGTATGCAGCTTTTCAAGCAGGGCAAACGTACCTGTGTCCTGAAACATCAAGCCCTCTCGCATCAGGCAGCAAATGGGCGTGCGCATCGCTCACTCTTGTGTGAAGTCTAAGGGGTGGGAAGGGAAAAAGCCAAGCCGTTCCCGGCTCTTCAGGAGAAGAAGAGCCGGGAACCTTTGGCCTGCCTGCGGTCTCGCCAGCTTGCCTTTTTAGCGGGCAGAGCGGGCGGGGGCGGGCTCTGCCGTAAGCGGGGCGACCTGGAGCGTGGGGGCAGGCTCCGTCTGCCGCGCCGGGGCCGCACGGGCAGGGGCAGGGGCCGCCGGGGCAGGGGCGGCCCGAGCGGGTGTTGTGGCGCGAGCCGGGGCCTGTGCGGCCGGGGCGCGGGCGGGTTTCGCCTCGCCGCGCTGTGCGGCGGCGGGAGCAGCCTTTTGCAGGCTGGGCGCTACGGGCTGCGCCTGGATATTCAGGCTCCCGGCATTATTGGCGCCCGGACCGTTGTCATAGCTCATGCCGCCCGGATTGCCGCCGCCCACACCGACATTCACCTGCGGGGTGCAGCGGCGTTTCCAATCCTTCGTGGCGAAGGTCTGGTAGTGGGTTTCATATGTATTCGCCTTCTCGTCCTTCCACGTAATGGCGAGGCGGAACTGGTGGTTGATGGTTTTGTTGAGTACGTCCTGGCCGGAGAAGGGAACTTCATAGAAGAAGTTCGTGTCCGTGCCGCCTTCGGCCGCATTGAAAATCCGCGGGCCCGATTCGTAGACCTGCGTCATGTTCTCGGTCAGCCAGCTTTCATCCGACTTGCCATGCACGCGGAATTTGACGTGCCCCTTGCCCTGGCCTTTGATTTGCACCCGGAACTTGAGGTTGGCCGGGCACTTGCCGACATATGTCGGCGCGTAGGGCGTGATCGCCGCATAGGTGATCTTCAGCGGCTGGTAGCCGGCATCGATCTGATTGTTGTCACCCGGCGCGACGGCGACAGCGATAGGATTGAGCAGGTTCGGATTGCCCTTGTACTTGATCTTCATGGTGATGGGCTCGACGTCGGTACCGTAGCCGAGCTTCGTTACCTCAAGCTGCCCGTTCAGCTTTCTGCAGCCTGTATAAACGCTGAGGAAACGCTCGACTTCGATCACGCGGTCCTGCTTGAGGAAATCCAGCTTCGTGCCGCCATTGTCGATGAATTTCTGCATCTCGGCGTTGAAGATTTTCAGGGCATCGAACTCATAGGTGGGTTTGCCCGCATTCTTCAAACTGTTCAGCGGAACTTCCCAATTTTCGACCGTCGCCGGATGGTTGACCCAGCTGTTCTGAGAGTTGTTGTAATATTTCTGACCGGTTTCGAATTCCGCTTTGTGAACGACGCCGGCATCGCCGAAGGTCGGGTTGAAGGCGCCAAAGCCGATATACGCGCCCAAGGGGGCGTTCGGACGAATGCCCGAAATCTTCTCGCATACCAGCATGCCGCTGGCGCGGAAGGTCACTTTGTCGGTAAGAACCTGAACGTTTGCGGCGTTGATGTTGGTGCCGTCGGACATTTCCTTGAGTTCGACGGTGTAAACCGTCTGTGCCGGGGTCAGGTCCACCGATTGGACGCCGTCCTGCACGATCATGTTGCCCGCGGCGGCAGGTGAGATACTGGCGGCGAGGGCGATGGAGGCAGCCAGGGCTGCATGCGTGAACTTAGACATTCTCTGTTTCCCTAATGCGCCCGGAGGCGGGCGTTGATCCATGTTCAGGAGCTAAGTCGCGCCGCCGGCCCGCAAGGTTCAAAATTTCTTCTCTCAGGGATACTCCCTGCGCCCGCCTGCGCCGATAGAGTAGTTTTGCTCCATTCACCTTTGGGCTCCTGTGAACGACAAACAAACCGAGCGCGTAACAGGGGGTGAGCGGATTTGTGAGCGAGTTGTATGAGCGCACGGGACGGAAAGGGCTGATTTTCCGGAAAAACCGGGCCAAAGCGGCGCTGATAGGCGTGTCCCTTCTTTTCTTTTCGGGGCAGGCGATGGCGGAGGGGACGCAGCTTGCTCCGCCGCAAGCGGGCACTGTCTACGCGCCGGACGAGCCGCTGCGCTTTGCGCTCTCCGCCGATGTCATTTCAAATTTTCAGGGCCGCTTCGCGCTGGAGATCGACCGGGTGGATGTTTCCGATCTCCTGTCGATCTCCGGCAGCGGCCTTGTTTACGCGCCGGTCTCCCCGCTCACGTCCGGCACGCACACGCTGCGGCTTTATGAACTGCGTAAGGATGAGCCCCCGCTTGTGCTGGGGGAATGGGAGGTGGAAGTGGGCGGCCCGCAGGGCGCCGGCCCGGAAGGTGAAGGTGCCTCCCCGCTCGACCTGACGCTTGTGGGCCAGGTGGATGTGGAAGCCCGGCGCCGCCTTGCCAGCAACAATCTCACCCGTTCCTCCGATCCGACTGCGCTCTCGGGCGCTGCGCAGCTGGCGCTTGAGGCGCAGCAGGGCCGGGTTTCGGTCAGCTTTTCGGGCAATGCGTTTTTGGAATCGGAAAAAGCGCTCTCGCTGACGGGCAATGTGCTCGATGCGGGCGAATATCTTGCCGATATCGTCGTCGGCGATGAGGAAGGGGCGGGCGGTCTGAAGGCGGGCCTGCGTCTTGGTCATCATGGCCCCGCCACGGGTTCGCTTATCATGTCGAATTATTTCCGCCGCGGCGTTTCCGCCTGGGTCTCGGGTTTTGATGGCGGGCTTGAAGCCTCCGCTTTTTCCGTTGCCGATGAAGCGCTGGTTGGCGGGCGCGATCCTTTGGGCCAGCAGTCGCGCTCGGGCCATTTGCGCGGTTTCACGCTCGGCACCGGCGCGCTCGATCTCGGCCCTGGCACGGTGAAACTTTCCGGCATTTATTATACGGGCGAGGAAGCGCAGGATTTTTCCGTCACCCCGCTCGGGGAAGGGGAAGAAGCTTTGAGCACGGCAGGCGAAGGGGACGGCTGGTCGGGCCGTCTTGAAACCCGCTGGCTGGACGGGCGCTTGATGCTGGCGGGCGAACATGCCCGCTCCAACCTCGATGAGGACGGCCAGGGCGCTCTTGCCGAAGAAAGCGCCTCGGCGACGCTCCTCAGCGCCTCTTACGATGTGCTGCGCGGCACCTCCTGGGGCGATGATCCGGTCTCGCTGATCGTGGGCGCGGACTGGTACGAGATCGACACGTTCTTCGGCAGTCTCGGTAATCCGGGCGTGGCAGCGGATAAGGAAGGGGCGAGCGCCTTCGCCCAGCTCCAATCGGGCGGCATGTCGCTCAACTTTTCCGCCCGTGATGAAACCAACAATGTGGACGGGCTGGCGGGCCTGCCGACCGAGCGGCTGCGTTTTCTCTCTTTGAGCGGCACCTATTATCCGCAGATCGAGCGGGAGAATGAGGAGGAGCTTGCCTGGCTTGGCGAGCCCTATCTCACATTCGGCGCATCGGGCGGGCGCATCGACCGGGACAAAACGCCGATTGGCTATCAGGGTCCCGATACGGATAACGACACCTGGACCGTTTATGGCGGGATCGGCTCTTACTACGGACCTTGGAGCTGGGGGCTGACCCAGACCCACAGTGTTTATGAAGACCGCACCGATGCGCTTTCCGATACGCGCAACGACTTGACCGACATTTCCGCTTCCTGGGCGGTGAGTGACCGGCTGAACCTGACGAGCGGACTGCAATTCGGCATTTATGAAGAACGGCAAAGCGCCCGCACCAGCCGCCAGGTGAACTGGCTGGCCAATATCGATGCGGAAATCATTCCCGGCACGCTTAACGGCGCGCTGAACTATAATTTGAACCTTCTGACCGGCGGCGGCGACACACCTGACAGAAACGTTCTGTCCGGCGAGCTGGAATGGATCCTGGAAGAGGCGAGCGAGACGCGGCCTCGTCTATCCCTTGCTTTGCGCGGCGCGGTGGAGACGAATAATGGCTATACAGCACCAACCGACAATGAATCGCGATATGAAACCTATGCGGTCTTCCGCATCCAGGCCCCTGTCCGTTACCGCTAAGGCGGGCGGTTTTGTGCTGCGCGCGCTTTTGGGCGCGCTCGTCGTCCTGGCTCTGCTCGGCACGCGCGCCGAGGCGGAAGTGACGAGCGTGAGCGCCGCGGCACTGCCTGCCGCCGTGCCCGCAACGGGCGGCGGCGCGGTGACTGTCAACTGGACGGTGCAGCGCCTCGGCCCCCGCACCGGCGGCCAGCCGAGCACGGTGCGTTCCGCCCAGGCGGAAATCTGGGCGGGCGGCAACCGCATTGCCGTGCTGCCCGGCTTGCTTCAGCAAGTCTCCAATCCCCCCGTCGGCACGCCGGAAACCTTGAGTTTCAGTGAAACGCTGATGATCACCCCGGCAATCGCCCGGCAGATCGCCCGGGCAAGCGGGCCGGCTTTGATCGTGCGGGAATTTACCGATGTAGGCACGGCGCCTGCGGTCGGCGCCTTCGGCTCGGCGGCAAGCGGCAATGCCGCGCTCAGCGTCAGCGGTAATGCGCAAGGCGCGCTTTCGCTCCGGCGCATCGAGCTTTCCTTCGAGGATGGCAGCCGCACGGGTATTTTCAACACGGGCGCGGGCCCGCGTGTCGTGGCCGAGATCGCTTATACCTCCTCGGGCATTCTGGAAGCGGAATGGCGCGCGGCGCGCGTTGAAGGCGGCGGCAATTTCGAGCGCAGCCTCGGCATCGTGCGCCAGCAGCTTTCAAGCGCCGGGCGCGGCCAGGTGCGCCTTCTCAGCCCGAAACTTCCCGATGACATGGCCGGCCTTTATGAAGTGCGCCTTGTGGTGCGCCGCCCGGTGCTGAATTTCGATCTGCCGCGCCTGCGCTATTACATCTCGCCGGAAGAAGGCGGACGGGTGCTGGGTGAGATTTCGCTGATCGGGCCGGATGAAGGCACGCGCGTGACGCCCGCCACGATCTTCGCCTGGGAACCTGCCGCCGGGGCCGAGGCCTATCAGGTGGAAATCTTCCCCCTTGCCCCGGATGGGGCGAGCGCGGGCATGCGGGCACCGGCTTCTGCGGAGCTTCTGCTTGGCGCCTTCGATCTCGACACGCCGCTTGCCGCCGGCAAGCTCGTGCCGGGGACGGCGAGCCGCACGAGGCTCTCCGATATCAGCTTTGCCCGACTTGAGCCGGGCGAAACCTACCGCTGGCGCGTGCGGGCCATCGATGGCGGGGGCCGCGTCATCGCCCGCTCGCCGCTGCGCTTCTTCAAGGCGCCTTGACCGGGGCTTTTGAGGCTGCTTCGGCCAGGAGGGCACATGTCCCAAAGCGAGGAAGATCGCCAACGTTTTCTCATCGCCCGTATTGCCGCGGGCGATGAGAAGGCATTTGCGGCCCTTTACGAGACGTTCGAGAAACGTCTTTTCGCTTTTATCCGCTCCAAATTGAACGATCCGAACGAAGCGGCCGACATACTCCATGAGATCTTCATGGATGTATGGCGCAAGGCCGGTAAGTTTGAAGGACGATCGAAAGTGAGCACCTGGTTGATGAGCATCGCATTTCACAAAACCGTGGACCGGCTTCGCAAGAAGAAGGGCCAGCATGTGGCGCTCGATGACGAAGCTTTCGAGATTGCCGATGAGGGCCCGGGCGCGGCGGATATTCTCCAAAGCGCGCAGGAAGCGGCCCATGTGAAAACCTGTCTCGACAAATTGCCGGATGTGCAGCGCCTCGTGCTGCATATGGCATTTTTCGAGGAGCTTTCCTACGCCCGCATCGGCGAGGTGATGGACCGCCCGGAAGGCACCATCAAGACCCGCGTCTATCATGCCAAGCAGGCCATGAAGAAATGCCTTGGCTTGCTATTGGGAGAAGCGGCATGACACGGGACCTGACACGCGAAGAAGAAGACTGGCTCGCCGCTGCCGTAATCGGCACGGCGAGCGAGGAAGAGAAGGCAGTGGCAGCGGCGCTTCTGGCGGATGAAGAAACGCGCGAGGCCGCCAAGGCCGAAGAAGCGTTTCTCAAAGCCCTCAAAAGCGGGGTGAGCGAGGGCGCGGAAGATATGATGAGCCCTGGCGCCATGGGCCTGCAGCGGCTCCTGCGCGATATCCGCGCCGAGAAGCAGGATGCCGGAAACGGTTTTTCCTTTGCCGCGTTGCCCAAAGCCGGGCGCGCTTTTGCCGTGGCCGCTTCTTTGGCGCTTGCGGTTATCACCGGCTTTACCGCCGCACGTATAACCGGAGAAGAAGGAAGTTACCGGACGGCGGGCCTCAGCGAAGCAGGCACGCTGCAGGTCATCTTCGAGCCGAGTGCCGCCGAAGGCGAAATCCGCGCGCTGCTTCTGGAGCATGATCTTGAAATCGTGGAAGGCCCCTCGGCGCTCGGCGTCTACCGGCTGGCGCAGCGGGGCGCGCAGGCGCAGGCGCTTGAAGAGCTGCGCGCCGTCCTTGCCGCCAAGGAGACGCTCATACAGTCGGTGGAAATCGAATGAGCGGAATCAGGATCATTCTTGGCGTGCTGCTTGTGGCGGTACTTTCCGCGGCCACTTTGCAGGCGCAGGAACCGCCTCGCCAAAGTGCGCCCGCGCCCGCCGGCACGCCTGCGCCGGGCACGCCTGCACCGCAGCGGGGCGGGCTCAGCCCCGCCGCCCCGCCGCCGCTGTCTCAGCCTGTATCCCCCTCGCAGCCCGCGCCTCCGCCCGCCCTGCCTTCCTTGCGCGGCTGCGCGGCGCCGGGGCAAATCCTCACCCTCACGGGCGCGGCCCTGCAGGGTGCGGCAGCGCGGGAGCGGAAGCTCGCGCTTTGGGATGGCAGCGCGCTTTTGCCGCTCGATGAGCTCAGCCGTCAGGAGGGGCAGGCCTTGGTGCGTATTCCCGCCGGTGCCGCGCTCACGCCCGGGGCGGGCTATGAGATTTTACTGCTGAAAGCCCGTACCGGTCTTTTGAGCGCGCCGTCTCATGTGCCGGCCCATATTCAAGGCGCGCAATCCGTTGCCCGGCTCACCGCCTGCGCCCGGGCGGCGGCCATAGGCTGGGGCGGGGAAGGGACGGCCCGCGATCTCATTTTGATGGTGCAGGAAGAAGAAGGCGCGCGTGTTGAAGCGCAGCTTATCGCCGATGGTTTTGACCTGCGCGAGCGCATCCTGCTTCCGGCGCTTGGCCGCGTGCTTTTTATCGTTCTGCCGAAGGAAGGTACCTCGCTTGGTGACGCGCGGGAGGAACTGCGCCGCACATTCCCTGACGCGGAAACGGACTTCAATCATCTCTACGGTCTTTCAGCAGGACCGAAACTTTTCGCGCCGGACCTGATCGGCTGGGAAAACCCGGCATGCCCGACATCAGCGGGCGCTCATGGCGCCGCGGCTTTCGGTATGATCGATGACGGCGTGAACGGCGCCCATCCGGCATTGAGCGGGGCGGCAGGTCTCACCCTTGGCGATTTTTCCGGTGAAGGCGGCGGGCAAGGCAGCGATCATGGCACGGGCATTGCCGCGCTTCTCATCGGCCAGGGAAAACCGGAGACGGGATTTCAGGGGCTTCTGCCCGGCGCGCGGCTTTATGCGGCGGATATTTTCATCGGCCCGCCGGAGGCGGCGGAGGCAAGTGCGGCGCGGTTCCTCACTGCGCTCGACTGGCTGATGGCCCGCCAGGTGCGCTATGTGAACCTTTCCCTTGCCGGGCCGCCGAACAGGCTGCTGGAAGAAGGGCTTTCTTATAGCGCGCGCCGAGGCGTGCTTTTTGTTGCCGCGGCGGGCAATGAAGGACCGGAAGCGCCGCCTGCCTATCCGGCCGCTTATGAAAGCGTGATCGCGGTAACGGCCATCGATGCGGCACGGCGGATTTACGTGAAAGCCAATCGGGGCGCCTATATCGACTTTGCCGCGCCCGGCGTCGATATCTGGCTGGCGAAAGCGCAAGGCGGCGGCAGCTATCGCTCAGGCACCTCTTATGCCGCGCCTTTCGTGCTCGTTCTTGGCGCGGTGCTCATGAGCGCGGCCCCGACAGAGGCCAAAGCCGATCCGCTTTCTTATATCCGCGGGCAGCTCAAGGCCCATGCGGAAGATTTGGGCGCGCCGGGATATGACCCGGTCTTCGGCTTCGGGCTTGTGCGGGCGTCAGAGGCCTGTTTTTAAAAGTTCAGCCGAAAACGGCAACCGATTGCCAGCCTGCGGCGGCAATCTTTCCCTCACTGTTCCAGAACCGGCTTTCCTGTGTGACATAGCCATTGGCCGCATGGAGGACGCGGGCATGGGTCAGCCACCATTGATCTTCCGTTTCAAAGGAAGGATCGAGAATATTGAGCTGCCAGGTTAACGTGGAAAGCGGGGCCGGTTTGCTCAGCATCGAAATCGCCGACGGCGGCAAGGCATCCGCCATGGCGATAAAAGCGCTTTCCTTCACGTCCGATACATCGTCCTTGTGCCGGACCCAGACGAGGTTATCCCCCTTCTCCGCGCCGCGCACCGGAAAGGCGCCATGCGACCAGTGCATATCGAAGTGCTGCGCGAAGGAAGGCGACATGCCCTCAAAAAAGGGTAGCGGATCGCTTTCTTCCGGCGCGCGCGGGGCCGGCATCGGCATTTCATCGCTGCTCAGCGCGGAAGGAAAATCCTTGGCGAAGCAGAAATGGGCGGCGGTGGCAATAGTCCCGTTCTGGCGCAGCTCCGCGCTTGCCTGCGTCACGTTGCGCTCTTCGCGCAAGACGCGCGGCGTGATCTCGAACGGCGCGTCCGGGGAGACGGGCGCAATATAGGAAATCGTCATGGAGCGCAGCGGGCGTTCTCCGCCCGTCAGCTTGCGCGCCGTGTGCAGGCAAAGCGCCGCGCCCATGCCGCCAAAGAGCGTGCGCCCTTGCAGCCAGTCGGGCGTGATCGTGCCTTCAAAGCTCTCTTGGGCGGGGGTAAGGCTGCTGAGAACGCTGGCAAAAGGCTGCATGAGCGGGGCTTTCGGATGGAATGAGACTGGCCGCGCTTTATAAGCGCCGCGCTCTGCTCCGGCAAGCAGGCGCACCGTCACGATTGAGAGGAAAGCGCCATGAAAAAGCGGCCTCTCGATCAAGAGGCCGCTTTCCCCGGCGTTAAGAAATTGAATTTGAAATGCGGTTTGCAGAAATTTATCCCGCTATTCCCCGGCGACAGGCGCCGTTACCGGCTCGCTTTCTCTTTCGCGCGCCAGGATGCTGATAATGGAGGTGAGCACCGAGGCGAGATAAGGCAGCGACTGGACGGCCAGCACCGCGACCCAGAGGCGCGAGAGCGAGTCCTGGAACATCGGGTGCAACAGAAAGGCGATACCGAGGCCCCAAAGCACGGCGAGCACGACCGCTTCATCGCGCACCTGAATGAAGATGGCGGAGAGCGCGGCGCGGTCCTCGCATTTGGGTGTGCGCACGAAAGGCCGCCCGCTCGTGAAAATGCCGATTGCAACGGCCTTGGCGACCGTATGGGTGAGCGCCAAGGCGGCAAGCGCCGCGCCGAGGCTCTGCCCGAGGCCGCAGCGCACCCGCTGCAGGTAAAGCCAGAGCGAGCGGATGAGCTTGAAAAGAAAACTGCCGATGGTCGGCACCATGAAGGCGGCAACGGGCAGCGGCATGGCTTCGGGCGACCAGAGTGCCAAGGCTGAAACGGCAATGCTCGCGGCGGTAAAGGCCAGCGCCAGCGCGTCGGCGAACCAGGGAAGCCAGCCGGCAAAGAAATAATATTTCTGCGCGGCATTGAGCCCGGCGCCGCTGCCCGGCAGGAAGGCGCGCATGTGATGCTTCATGATTTGTACCGCGCCATAGGCCCAGCGGAAGCGCTGGGTCATATAAGCGCCGAGCGTGTCCGGCGTCAGGCCTTTCCCGAAAGAGCGGTTGACGTAAACCGAGCCATAGCCTGCGCGGTAAAGTTTGAGGCCGAGCTCGGCATCCTCGCAAATGCACCATTCGGCCCAGCCGCCCACTTCATCGAGCGCGCTTTTGCGCACCATGGTCATGGTGCCGTGCTGAATGACGGCGTTATAGCGGTCGCGCAGCACCATGCCGATATGGAAAAAGCCGGCATATTCCCAATAGGTCATGGTCTTGAAAAGCGACTGGCCCGCATCGCGGTAATCCTGCGGGGCCTGCACGAAGCCGACATCGGGATCGGCAAAATGCGGACAGAGCGTTTTCAGCCAGTCGGGCGAGACCTGATAGTCGCTGTCGATAACGGCAATGACGTCCGCGTCTTCCGCCGTCTGGCTGCGCGCGAAGTTAAGAGCGCCTGCCTTGTAACCCGGCCAGGGGTCGAGATGGAAAAAGCGGAAGCGCTTGCCAAGGCGCGCGCATTCGGCCTCCACCGGTTTCCAAACCTCCGGGTCCTTGGTGTTGTTGTCGATCACCAGAACCTCGAAGTCCGGATAATCGAGCCGGGCGAGCGCGGCCAGCGTCTCGCGCACCATATGCGGCGGCTCGTTATGGATCGGCACATGAATGGAGACTTTCGGCCGGTGATCGGCATTCGGGCCGAGATGGGCGATCAGTTCCTCATGCCGTTTGCCGGTGCGGCCCCAAAGCGCTTCGACAAGCTCGACGGCCTCGGTGATCAGCACGACAAGCAGGAGCCCTTGCGCGGCAAAGAGCACCGACCAGGCAATCGTCTGACCGGGGGTAAGATAAATGCCGCTGAAACTGAGCGCCGACCAGGCAATCGCCGCCCCGCCGAGCTGCACGAGCGCGGCAAAGAAAATTTGCCCGGCCGGATGCATGTGCCGCCGTCCGAGCAGCAAAAGCACGGCGGGGATGAGCGAAAGCCCGGCGGCAATGGCCGCCCAGAAGCGCCAGTCGGTATATTCGACCACGCCGCCCGACATCGGGAATTTCGGCGCGCGCATGACGTCGTAAATGCCCCAATAGCCGCCGGCCGCGCCCTCTTCATTCGCCTTCCACGGCTGATCGAAAGCTTCCATCACATAATAAGTGATTTCCGCCTCCTTCGCCCGGTTAAGGAAGGTGCGCATGAATTTGGCTTGGTTGACGAGGGAGGGAACGGCTTCTTCTTCCAGCGTCTCCTCGCTGATGCCCGCAAAGCTCTGGCGCGGGATGATGCGCCCGCGGCTCGGCCAGCCGACTTCCGTTACCACGATGGGTTTGCCCGGGTAAGCCTTTCTCAAATCGCCGATCCGCTCGAACACATAATCGACGGCTTTATCCACGCTCACCCCTTCCCAGTAGGGCAGGATGTGCACGGCCAGATAATCGACTTCCTTGACGAGTTCGGGATGATCGAGCCAGACATGCCAGGGCTCGGCGGTGCTCACCGGCTTCCAGACGGTCTTCTTGACGCGGCGGATATAGGAAATGAGCTCGTCCACCGTCACGTCCCGGCGCAGCAAGGCTTCGTTGCCCACCACCACGCGCACCACATTGCGCCGGAAGGCGGTGGGGGTCAGGCGGGCAAGCTCCTGTTCGTTGCGCGCCTCGTTGCGCCCGATCCAGGCACCGAGCGCAACGGAAAGATCGAACTCGGCCGCGATTTCGGGAATTTTGTCGAAGCCGTAGCCCGTCTCATAGGTGCGGATGGCTTGCGCTTTGGGGCCGAGCACCTGCAGATCACGGCGGATTTCCTCCGCGCTCGGATAAAGCAGGTCTTCCGGATTCTGCCCGGCCTGAAAGGGGCTGAAGGCAAAGCCCACGATTTCGCCCGTCCAGCCTTGCGTGCTGCGCGGCTGATGGATGGCGCTCCAGACGGCGATATTGGCCGCGATCATGAGCGGCAGGACGATAAGAAGGAAAATGCCGATGCGCAGGGCGCTGGGCAGGCGGCGGGCGATGGTCTTGGGGCTCATGTCACAAGCTTCATAGCGGCAGGCCCAAATCGGGCCGCGACGGGCGCGCACTCAATGCGCAGATTATGGCGAATTTAGGTTATCCGGCTCCGCGCGGGAATAGACATGCGAAAAACGGCGCATGGGGTGATTTGTTCCCGTAAAACCGCCCCGCCGGACCGGATCAGGCGACGGCGGTCCCGCTGCCCATATCCGGCACCTCGGCCTCGCCGCCGGCCCGGCTAGGCAGGCAAATAAGAAAGCGGGTACCGATGCCCCGCGCGCTTTCCGCTTCGATCGTCCCGCCAAGGCCGCCGGTGACGATATTATAAACGATATGCAGACCAAGGCCCGAGGACCCGCGGCCCCGCTTCGTCGTGAAGAAGGGATCGAAAATGCGCTGGCGGTCCGACGGTTCAATC
Source organism: Tepidicaulis marinus (assembly GCF_000739695.1). Lineage (GTDB taxonomy): Bacteria > Pseudomonadota > Alphaproteobacteria > Parvibaculales > Parvibaculaceae > Tepidicaulis > Tepidicaulis marinus. The sequence continues at coordinate 13,873 of NZ_BBIO01000022.1, read as the reverse complement.
CCCTCGCCATTGTCCATATAGACAAGTTGGATGCCGTTTTCTGCGGCGGCGGCGGCGATCTTGATTTCGCCGCCGGTCCGGTTCTCGAACCCGTGGGTCAGTGAATTGGTGACGAGATTGGTCAGAATTTGCGAGAGCGCGCCCGGGTCCGTCACTAGGCCGATCTCTTCGTCGCAGTCGATACGGGCCGAGACGCGCGCGAGTTTGATGTGAGGGGAAAGAGAGAGCAGCACTTCTTCCAGATAGGGTTTCAGGCGGATATAGCGGCGGCGGTTTTCGCTTTGATCGGCCGCCACGCTTTTGAAGGAGCGCATGAGATCGCCGGCGCGGGCGATGTTGCGCAAGGCAAGGTCTGCAGATTCCCGGCTGGCGCTGAGCGCCTTGAGCATGCCGCTATGGGTAAGCGTGCCCTCTGCCACTTGCGTTTCCAGATCTTTCAGCACCTCTTCCAGATTGGAGGCGGAGGTGCGGGCAATGCCGAGCGGCGTGTTGACCTCATGGGAAAGCCCGGCAACGAGGCCGCCCAGCGAGGCGAGCCGTTCTTTTTCCACAAGCTGGCGCTGTGCCTGGCGCAGATCGCCAAGCGTGCTTTTCAGCCGGTTGGAGCGCTCGCCAAGCGCGCCGAGCAGCGAGGAGAGCCCGCGCGCCAGCGTGCCGAATTCGTCCCGCCTGCCCTGCAGGGGAATGGTGGCATTTTCCTCGTATTTTTCGATCCGCTCCATCGCGGCGCCGATCTGCGTCAAGGGATGCACGATAGCGCGGGACAGATAAACCCAGGCGGCGGCGGCGAAGATAAGGGCAAAAACGGCGCCGCCGAGAACCAGCATCTCCGTGGAGGAAAGAGCGCTGAGCGCGCGGTCCAGGGCGCGCAGCACCGTTTGCCGTTCCAGCTCCCTGAGCCGGCCGACCGCCGTTTCCGTTGCCGCAATGAACTGCGTTCCCCGGCCCAGTGCCTCGAAGGCCTTGGCGGTATCGGCCGTCCAGGGATTGCGCATCAATGCGATTTGCACTTCGGCGGTTTCCGCGCGCCATGTCTCGACGACCCTATCCAGTTTGCCGAGTTCTTCGGCCATCGTGCCGGGCAGCTCGCGCGCCGCCAATCGTTCCTGCGTTTCGTTGAAACGTGAGGCGGCGGTCCAGAAACGCAGAACGTTTTCCCGCTCGCCGGTCAGAAGCAGGCTGCGGATCGCGGAGATCTGGCCGATGGAGGCTTGCGCCATCTCGTCGATCTCCTGGGAGATTTCAACAAGCTCAGCAACCTGCGCCATGCTCTCGCGCAGATGCGCGAAAGTGTAGAGCGTGGCGGCAAGGCTTGCGCAGATCACGCCGGCCAGCACCGTGAAGGCGAGCAGCAGCCTGCGCGGCACGGTCCATCGCCAGTTGAGCAAAAAAGAACCCATTTCCGTCCCTTGTTCCGGCTATGAGCCTAGCCGGGACGGTCTTTGCGCAAGGTAAACGGTGGGACTTTCCGTATTGCTGGGTTAATAAGCTAGGTATTGCCTGCTTTTCAGCCCAAAAACCAATCGAGAATCCGCCCATTGGCCTCGCGCGGATAGGTGTGGGAAAGGTCCTCGATCTCATCGAGAAGGACATTGGCCCCCGCCCGGGCAAGGGCGGTTTCCGCCTCCCGCGCCATGGGGACGGGGAACATCCAGTCGAGACTGCCATGGGTGAGGCGGATGGGCAGGCCGGCGAGGCGCTCAGGGCTTGCCGCTTCTGCCAGAAGCGGATGAAAGGCGGCGGAGACGGGGGCTAGATGCGTGAAGGGCGAGCCTTCCAGAAGCCCGCTTACATAGCAGAACGTGCCGCCGTCGCTCATGCCGGTCAGCAGCATTTTTTCCTCGTCGATGGGCCAGCGGGCTTTCACGAAATCCAGAAAGCGCATGATGTTGGGTGTGTCGATGTCATCGCCCGTGAGCGCCCAGGTGTCGGTGCGGGCGGTGGGCGCAAGCACCATGAGCCCGCGCGCGCGGGCATGAAAGAGCCAGCTCCAGACAAAATCGCGCCCATGGCCGCTGCCCCCATGCAAGGCGATGATGAGCGGATATTTTTTCTCCGGCGAAAAGTCTTCGGGCACATAGAGCGAAAAGCCGCCGCGCTGGTGTTTTTCGTTTTCCCCGTGCAAAAGCCCGACATTGTCCCGCAGCGCCTGGGGGCCTGTTAGGGCGGCGGCGCGTTTTTCATCGCCCCGGTGTTCCTCATCGAGAAAGAAGCGGCTGACCGGCGGCAGGATCGTGGCCACCGGATAAAGCGCTTCGAAGGCGCGGCTCATATAGCGCAGGGCCCGGTACGTGGAAAAAACCGCATCGGGCGCGCCTTTGCGCGCGTTCTCGGCGGCGCCATGCAGTCCGTCGAATGCCTTGAGCACCGTTTCGGCGGCAAGCTCCACTTGTTCGGCAAAGCGGGTGAGATGCTGCGGCCAGTCTTGCGCCTGAAATTCTGCAAGACCCTCGCGCACCGGCGCGTCCACCGGGCCGACCGCCTCGATCAGCTCGGCAAGTTTCGGCGGATGGAGACGGCGGGCGAGAAAGGAAAGCGCGTCCATGGCATTGAGAAGCGGGGGAACGAGCGCGGTGATCGCTTCCAGCATCTCCTCTTCGCTGCCTATGTTCTCGCTCATGCTGTGTTCTCGCTCATGGTTTATCTCCCCGCGCGGCGCCCACGCGTTTTCGCGGCTACTCGCCCTTGAAGGAAGCAAAGAGCGATCTGAGGCAGGATAACCCATCGGTGCGCAGGTCGAAGCGCTCCGGGTCCTCCAGCCATTCGCGCACCATACCCTGGATCATGGTGGAGGCGGCATAAGCGGCAAGGCGCGGCGTCCAATTGCCGGCCAGCGGCGTTTGAGCGTGCGCCACTTCAAAGGCGCGGGTAAAGGTCTGCCGCATGGTGCGGTTATAAGCGACGCGGCGCTCCAGCACATCGCCGAGCGCTTCCATGCGCAAGAGAACGATGGTCTGCACGCGCCGGCGCTGCGGATCGTCGATGATGAGATTGAGCGAATCGAAGCAGGCTTTTTCGATGGCCTCGAGGGCTAAGGCCGCCTCCTCGCCGTCGCCTTCGGCAATCCGGGCGATCGTATCCTGCTGGGGAAAGCGCGTGCGCTCGATCAGTGCGTCGATAATGTCCGCCTTATTGGCAAAGTGCCAATAGACCGCGCCCCGCGTGACGCCCGCTTCCCGGGCAATCTCTTCGAGCGAGCTGGAGGCCGCGCCCTTTTCCAGGAAAACGGTTTCCGCCGCATCCAGGATTTCGGTTCGGGTCTTTTCGGCCTCTGCTTTGGTTTTCCGGACCATCTCGCGCTTTTCAGGACAGAATATTCTATGGGCTTGACAGGTGAGGGTTTAAAACATACATACATGTATGTTTGTATAAGTCAACGGGACTCCTGAGGCGTCTCACGGTTACGTTGCGTCACGAACGGATCGTGTTCTCCCCCAAACCCCAACGCATCAGGAGTCCCGCGCTTTATGGCTCCCCATCGGAAAATGTCGAAACGGACGAAATTCGCGGCGCTGCTTCTGGCCCTCCCCCTGCTTGCCGCGTGTGAGGAGGGTGCCGATCAGGCAAACGGCCCGCCCATGCCGCATGTGGACGTGCAGACGGTCAAGGCGCTCTCGCGCCCCTTGGTGATGGAATATCCAGGCCGTGTGGCGGGCTATAAATCCGTCGAAGTGCGCGCGCGTGTCGAAGGCATTCTGCTGTCGCGCGAATATCAGGAAGGCAGCGTCGTCAAGGAAGGCGATGTGCTCTTTCTCATCGATCCGGCGTCATACGAGTCCGAATTGGAAAGCGCCAAGGCCCGGCTGGGCCAGGAAAAGGCCAATCTGAAACGCGCCGAGCGGAGCTGGGAGCGTATCCGCTCGCTCCACAAGCAAGGCACGGTGAGCGCGCAGCGCCGGGACGAAGCGCTGGCGGATCTGGAAACCGCCCGCAGCCTGGTGCAGGACGCCGCCGCGAAGCTGGAAACGGCGGAGCTGAACTTAAGCTACACGACCGTGCGCGCGCCGATCACGGGTGCGACGGGCCGCGAGGAAGTCTCCGAAGGCAGCCTGATCGGCACCGGGCCCGACCGTTCGCTGCTGACCACGATGACGCAGCTCGATCCCGTTTATGTGAACTTTTCCTATGCGGCGACGGAAGCGGCCTCCTTGCGCCAGCAAATCGTTTCGGGCCGCATCGAAGAGCCGGAAAACGAGCGTTATTCGGTGCGCGTGCGTTTCGGCAGCGGCGAATATTATGCCGGGGAAGGCTATGTGGATTTCACCGACAACACGGTCGACACCTCCACGGGCACGATCCGCGCCCGCGCCATTCTCGGCAATCCGGACGGTGTGCTCGTGCCCGGCCAGTTCGTCACGCTGCTTGTCTCCGGCCTCACCATCAAAGACGCTATCGCCATTCCCAAGCGCGCGCTGATGCAGGCCGCTGACGGCGCTTATGTCTATGTCATCGGCGAGGACGATAAGGCCATCCGCCGCTCCGTGATACTGGGCGAGGAACTGGACGATCTCTGGGTGATAAAGGCAGGCCTGAAGGCGGGTGAACGCATCGTCACCGACGGTGTGGTGAAAGTGCATCCGGGCACGCAGGTCGTCATCGACAACGGGCCGGGCGCCGCCGCGCAAAAGAAAGTGGCGGAAGAGGAAAGCGGAACGGCTGTGCAATGATCGCCCGATTTTTTATCGACCGTCCCGTCTTTGCCTCCGTCCTCTCCATCATCATCGTGCTGGTCGGGCTTCTGGCCATGCGCGTGCTGCCCATCGAGCAATACCCGAATATCGTGCCGCCGCAGATCGTGGTCTCCGCGAGCTATCCGGGCGCAAGCGCCGGCGTCATTGCCGAAACCGTGGCCGCGCCCCTCGAGCAGCAGATCAACGGCGTTGAAGGCATGCTCTATATGTCTTCGACAAGTTCGAGCGCGGGCAATCTTTCCATCACCATCACCTTCGAAGTCGGCACCGATCCAGATCAGGCGACCATCGATGTGAATAACCGCGTGCAGCGCGCGCTGACGACCCTGCCCGAAGAAGTGCGCCGCCAGGCGGTGCGCGTCGATAAACGTTCGAGCTCCATTTTGGAAGTGATCACCATGTCCTCCTCGAACGAGGGGCATGACCCGATCTTCATTTCCAACTATGCGCTGCTCAATGTGGTGGATGATTTGAAGCGCGTACCGGGCGTAGGCGACGTGCGCCTTTTCGGCGCCAAGGACTATTCGATGCGCATCTGGCTGCGCCCGGATATTCTGGCGCGTTTCGAGCTGACGCCGACCGATGTCGCCGCCGCCATCCGCGAGCAGAATGCGCAGTTCGCCGCCGGGCGCTTCGGCGCCGAGCCCGTATCGAGCGAGATAGAATTCACCTATTCGGTGATCACGCCCTCGCGCCTCACGACGCCCGAGGCCTTCGGCAATATCATTCTGCGTTCCGATGAAACGGGCGCAGCCTTGCGCCTTAAAGACGTCGCCCGCATCGAGCTTGGCGCGCAGGACTATTCCTTTCAGGCGACCTATAACGGCAAGCCCTCCGTTGCCATCGGCATTTTCATGCAACCCGGCGCCAACGCGCTCGATGTGGCAGGCGCGGTCAATGCGCGCATGGATGCGCTTTCGGCCAACTTCCCCGAAGGGCTCTCTTTTGCCGTGCCCTTCGACACGACGAAATTTGTGGAAGTTTCCATCCAGGAAGTGATCATGACCTTGATCGAGGCCATCGTCCTCGTCATTGCGGTGGTCTTTCTATTCCTGCAAAGCGTGCGCGCGACGATCATTCCGCTGCTCGCCATTCCCGTTTCCATTATCGGCACCTTTGCGGGCATGTATCTGCTCGGATTTTCCATCAACCTTCTGACGCTCTTCGGCATGGTGCTCGCCATCGGCATCGTGGTGGATGATGCGATCGTGGTGCTGGAAAATTTCGAGCGCATTCTGCGCACCGAAAAGCTGAGCCCGCGCGAGGCGGCGATCAAGGCGATGAAGGAAGTGTCGGGCCCCGTCATCGCCATCGTGCTCGTGCTTTGCGCGGTCTTTGTGCCGGTCGGCTTCATGGGCGGGCTGACGGGGGGCATGTATCAGCAATTTGCGATCACCATCGCCGTCTCCGTCGCGATTTCCGGCTTCGTCGCGCTGACCTTGACGCCGACGCTCTGCGCTTTGCTCGCGGCGGATGAAACGGCAGGGCACCCGCTCTTTCATAAATTCAATGACGCTTTTGACAGACTGACCGAAGCTTATACGCGCGGTGTCGCCTGGCTTCTCAACCGGCAGGTGATTGCGGCCATCGGATTTTGCGTCGTGGCGGGGCTGACCCTGGCGCTTTTCTGGCGCGTACCCGGCAGTCTCGTTCCCAATGAAGACCAGGGTTATGTTTTCGTTCTGGGTTCGCTGCCGCCCGCTGCCTCTCTCGACCGCACGATCAAGGTCGCCAACAGCGCGACGGAGCGGCTTATGGCGCAGCGGGAAATCGATGAAGTGACGACCTTTGCCGGTTTCGATGTGACGGCAGGCGGGCAAAAGACCGACAGTCTCGTTTCCTTCGTCACCCTAAAAGACTGGTCCGAGCGCACGGACGCGGGCGAGGGGGCGGAGGAACTTGCGCCCCGTCTCGTCGGGCTCATGAGCGACATCAAGGACGCCTCGATCTTCGCGCTCAACCCGCCGCCCATTCGCGGCATGAGCACGACCGGCGGCTTCGAGCTTTACGTGCAGGACCGCTCCGGCGGCGGCCTCGAGCGTTTGCAGGAAATGGCGAACCGCTTCGTCGAAAAGGCGAATGAGCGCCCGGAGCTTGCCAAGGTTGCGACGACCTTTTCCGCCGATGTGCCGCAATACCGGCTGGACGTCGACCGGGAGAAAGCAAAAGCGCTCGGTGTGCCGCTGACGCTGATCTTCGAGACACTGCAAAGCACCGTGGGCTCGCTCTATGTGAACGATTTCACCCTTTACGGGCGCACCTTCAAGGTCAATCTGCAATCGGAAACGGCCTTCCGCCAGCGCGCGGAAGATCTGAAACAGGTCTTCGTGCGCTCGGGAAGCGGCGAGATGATCCCGGTCAACGAACTTGTCAAAGCCGAACGCATTGCCGGCGTCTCGCAGCTCGACCGCTTCAACATCTTCCCGGCTGCCAAAGTGCTGGGGTCGCCCGCCCCAGGGTATTCTTCCGGCGAAGCGCTGGCGGCCATCGATGAAGTGGCAGCGGAAGTCATCACCGGCAATTTCTCCATTGCCTGGACGGGCTCGGCCTATCAGGAAAAGATGGTGGGCTCTTCCTCTTTTCTCGCCTTCGCCATGGGCCTTCTCATGGTCTTTCTCATTCTGGCCGCGCTTTACGAGCGCTGGTCGCTGCCGCTTGCCGTCGTGCTTGCCGTGCCCTTTGCGATTTTCGGCGCCATTCTCGCGGTCTGGCTGCGCGGGCTGAATAATGACGTTTATTTCCAGATCGGCCTGGTGACGCTGATCGGGCTTTCGGCGAAGAACGCCATTCTGATCGTCGAATTCGCCCATATGAAATCGAAGGAAGGTATGGACCTTGTGGAAGCGGCCATCGAAGGCGCGCGCCTGCGTTTCCGGCCTATCGTCATGACCTCGCTCGCCTTTGTGCTGGGGGTGGTGCCGCTGGCCGTTTCAAGCGGAGCGGGGGCTGCCAGCCGTCATTCCATCGGCACCGGCGTCATCGGCGGCATGCTCGCCTCGACTTTCATCGCGACGCTCTTCGTGCCCTGGCTTTTCACATTGGTCAGCCGGAAACGGGCGAAAGAGACTATCTGACTTTCCAGATATCGAGGAAGAAGGCGACGCATTGGCGCACATGCTTGTTCACCTCCCGCTTGCTCGGCGGCTTGGCGAGGCCGAATAGCGGTTTGAACATCAGTTTGCCCTTGGTCATCTGCAAGAGCGTGTAGGTCGCCCAGGCCGGATCTTCGATGCGCAATTGCCCGGCTTTTGCCTGTTTGGCGAGATAGCTTTCGATCCATACCTCGACGGAATTTTCCGCCTTGGCGAGATAGGCCTTGGCAAGTTCCGGGTCGCGCGCGCCTTCCACGGCAAGCATGCGGTAAATGCCGATCGTTTCCTCGCGCGAGAGCACGTCCGCCATCACCTCGATAATGGCGGTCACGACCTTCTCCGGGCTCTCGCCCTTGATTTCAAGCTGGCTGAAATAGGTCGTCATTTCTTCCGTGCGCGCTTGAAGCAAGGCTTCGAGCACGTCGCGCTTGCCCTCGAAATGACTATAAACCGTGGGCTTTGCCACTTTGGCGAGGCGGGCGATTTCTTCCACGCTCGTGCCGGAATAGCCCTGCGTTGCAAAAAGATGCGCGGCGGCGTCCAGAATCTGCGTTCTTTTCTTTTTGATTGGGCCGGCGGGACTCATGGCAACTCTCGTTTTTCAGGTGCCTGATAGTGGCAACTATCTTCTGGAAAGAAAAGGCCGGAAAGACGCGCAAAAATGCAAGGCGCGCCGCCTCTGGACGCGCGGGCCAATACGTCTAACTTGTGAGGGGATATGACGCAGCGCCTGCCTGTCATGGCGGCGGAAAAAGGGGAGCGGAGGGATGAGCACAATGGAAAAGGCCGCACGCAGACAGTTGAGCCTCGGCCGGAGCCTTGCGGGCTTTGCGCTTTTCCTCGCCTCCGTCGTGCTCGTCTCGGCGCTGGGCGGCATGATGACGGCATCGAGCGTCTCCAGCTGGTATCAGACGCTGGAAAGGCCGTCCTTCAATCCGCCCGACTGGGTCTTCGCGCCCGTCTGGTCGGCGCTTTATTTGATGATGGCGCTTGCCGCCTGGCGTGTCTGGCGGATGGAGGCGGCAGGGCGCGGGGCGGCGCTCGCCCTCTTTTACGGGCAGCTTGCCGCCAATCTCGGCTGGAGCGCGATTTTCTTCGGTTTGCGCGCGCCCGGATGGGCGCTGGCCGAAATCGTGCTCTTGCTGGTGCTCATTACGCTGACCATGCGCGCCTTCTGGCGGATCGACCGCGTCGCCGGGGCGCTCTTCGTACCGTATTTGCTCTGGACCGCTTATGCTACACTGCTTAATGCCTCGATTGTGTTTTTGAATTGAAGCGGCAGCAGCTTATCTGTGGCCGGAAATGCAAGGCGGGGCTTGGGGCGGCGGCACTCATAAAGCAAAAAAGGGCATTGCCCGCAGATAAGTGATTCGCCCCGTAAGCGAGCCTCAAGCGGGCTCCAGAGTGAGGAAGTGATGGATTTGCAGGAAAACGCAAAGACGCAGGCGGATGGCGCCGGGCGTCTGCGCCAGGCAGGCGCCGTGCCTTATGCGGTAAGGGAAGGGCATGTGCTTTTTCTGCTGATCACCAGTTCGAGCGGGCGTTGGATTTTCCCCAAAGGCCATATCGAAAAGGGCGAGCAAGGTGCGGAAGCTGCCGCGCGTGAAGCGTTCGAGGAAGCCGGCGTGGTCGGGCAGGTCATGGAGGACGCGCTTGTCTGCTTCGATGTTCCGTTGGTGCGCAAGGGCACCCAGTGCGAAGGGCAGCTTTGCTTGTTCCCCATGCGCGTGGCTTATCAGGAAGACAAGTGGCCGGACCAGGGCGGGCGGCACCGGCATTGGGTGACGCTGGAAGAACTGACCGCCCTTGTCGATGACGAGCGCTATGTCGATGCGGCGCGCGCCATTGTTTCTCTGCAAAGCGTGGATGCCGGTTAGAGGCCGGGCAGCGGGCAGCCGGGTCTCAGGGCGTGTTTCTCCTGCAAGGCCTATTCGAAGACGAGGCGGAAGCAGAGATAGATGCCGCCTGCCAGAAGGCCGGCGGCGGGCACCGTGATCACCCAGGCAGCGGCAATCCCGTACATATGACGCCGGCGCACCAGGCGGCGCTTTTCTCTTTTGCGCGCGCGTTTGAGCGCCTGTTCCGGTGTCTTGTTGAGTTTTCCGGGCCAGTTTGCCGGTTTCGGCTCCTTGCTGCCGATCACCGTGGAGCGTTTGATGTCGCGGTTGATCAGAAACTCGCGCAGGAACCCGACGCCGAAAATGCCCCCGATCGCGATATGGGTGGAGCTGACCGGCAGGCCGAACGCGGAGGCGATGAGCACAGTAGTGCCCGCGGCAAGCGCCACGCAGTAAGCGCGCACCATATCCATGCGCGTGATCTTCTTACCCACGGTCTGGATAAGGCGCGGGCCGAAAAGCGCCAGGCCCGCGGCAATGCCGGTCGAGCCGATGAGCAGCACCCAGAAGGGAATACCGACCTCAGTCTGTACCCCGCCAAGACCCGGCGTCGCAACCGAGACGATGGCGGCGAGCGGCCCCACGGCGTTGGCCACGTCATTTGCCCCATGGGCAAAGGAAAGGAGACCTGCGCTTAAAATCAGCGGCAGATCGAAAAGGCTTGTCACCTGTTTGCGCTTGTTCTCGATCTGGCGCGCGCGCATGCGGATCCAGGGAATGGAAATCGCCCAGGCGGCAAAGAAACTGGCGGCGGAGACGGCGGCGATGGTCGCGCCCGACGGATGCCAGATCCGCTTGAAGCCTTTTTGCGCCATATAGGCCGCAAAGACGCCCACCATAATGGCAATGAAGAAGGGCACCCAGCGCCGCGCGGCTTCCACACGGTCCTCGCGGAAAAGCACGGTCCATTTGATGAGGCCGAGCATCCCCGCCGCAATGAGCCCGCCCAGCACCGGGGAGACGACCCAGCTTGCGGCAATGGCGCTCATCGTGCCCCAATTGACGATCTGAAAGCCTGCCGCCGTGACGCCTGCGCCGAGCACACCGCCCACAATGGAGTGTGTGGTGGAGACGGGCGCGTTGAAGAAAGTGGCAAGGTGGATCCACATCGCCGCCGAAAGCAGCGCGGCCATCATCATCAAAACGAAGTCGAGCGTGTTGTCGGCATTGGGCGGGGCAATAATGCCTTTGGAAATGGTGGAAACGACATCCCCGCCGGCCAGCACCGCGCCGGCGGCTTCGCAGATCGCGGCGATAATGAGGGCGGCCGTCATGGTCAGCGCCCGCCCGCCGACCGCCGGTCCCATATTGTTGGCGACATCGTTCGCGCCGATATTCAGCGCCATATAACCGCCGATGACACCGGCTGCGATAACGAAGAAGCGTAAGGGTATGTCGTCTTGCACGACGGCATTGGCAAAGAGCACGACGGCGACAAGGAAGAGCAGGGCAAGGCCGGGGGCCGCGAATTTACGCGCGCGCGCGTCCAATGCCTCGTCCAGCGGCGTGAGCATGCGGTCGAGGTCTTTGTTCAGGCGGTCATCGGTCACAAGATGGTCCCTTGTCAGAATTTCGGCGGGCCTTTTCTCGCCTAAGGCCTTCTCCCCCAAAGTCCGGGCGCCAGGGGCCCGGCCTCCCGTTTCGGCGCCCTTTATAACGTGACTGCCGGTCCCGGCCCAGCCCCTTCCGGGCGGGACGGGTATATGCTGGATGCCGCAGGGAAAGCGGCGCCTCTACTCGCGGATACGCAGGATGACGGACTGGCTGGCGCTCGCCATCAGCGTACCGTCTTCGGCGAAGATATGCATGCGCCCATGGGCAAAACCGCCATGCACGCCGTGAATGCGGATATCGCAGAGCACCCAATCCGTCGGCACCACTTCGCGGATGCGAATCGTATTGTCGAGACTGTTGCCGCCCGCATCTTTGCCGATTGCATTGCCGATGGCGGAGGGCACGAAATCGGCGATCACCGCGAGCGCGCTTGAATTGATCGGCAGGCCCTCGCGCATTTTCGCCCAGAGCACCACATGCCCGTCTTCGGAAAACCCGCCTTCCTTGCGCGCCGCGCCATAGCGGCCCTTGACGACGCGCACATCGATGCGCCCGTGAAGGTCGGCGCGGTCTTCCTGCCAATGGTCGACCGGCGGGCAGTCTTCGGGCCGGGCAACCTCGGGCATCGTCGCCCATTGCGCGGAAATCTCGCTCGGGCGCGCGCCGAGCGCCGCATTGACCGTGAAGATTTCCCGGTCACCCACATGGCCAACGACACGGGCCTGGGTGTTGTATTTGCCATGGACGGGCACCAGCACATCGAGATCGACGATCTCGCCTGGCCTTGCATAGGAAAGATATTGTGCCGTCGCCCAGATCGTGGGCCGGCCGGTTGTGCGCTCCATGGCCGTGATGGAGGAGGCAAGGCCCACGCCGCCGAAAAGAAAAAGATTTCCGGGCGGGCCGACGCTCAGCTTTTCTTCCACGGGAAGATAATGCCGGTGCGGATTATGGGTCGATTGCAGCTCGAAAAGATGCTCGGCGTTACTCATGGCGGTTTATCTGCACAGCTTATCTATTTTGACCGGTTGGATAGGGCGTCTAGCTATACATCTTTGCGCCCGCCCGCAAGTTGCAGCCCATACAAAGCGGCAGGGCCATTGCCCCGCCCGGCAAAGCGCCTATGCTGAAATCCAGGTTTATGGGGAGAAAACGGGATATGTCGATAAAACGGAAGTTTTTGGGATGCCTGACAGCCGGGCTGCTTGCGGGCATGGCGGGCCAGGGGGCGGATCAGGCGCGCGCGGCGGAGATCGATATTGCAAAGGCAGAGCTGATTGATCTTACTCATACATATAATGAGGACACCATTTACTGGCCGAACGCGCCCACCCGCTTTCAGCACAAGGTGCTCAGCTTCGGCCATACGGAAGGCGGCTGGTTCTATTCCGCTTACAGTTTCTGCTCGCCCGAACATGGCGGCACACATCTCGATGCGCCGATCCATTTTCATGAGGCGGGGGAAAGCGTCGATGAGGTGGCGCCGGAAAAACTCATCGGCCCGGCGGCGGTGATCGATATATCGAATAAGGCGGACGAAGATCCCGACTACCGCCTGACGGTGGAAGATGTGACGGCGTTCGAGGCAGCGCATGGGAAGATTGAAGAAGGCGCTATCGTGCTTTTGCGCACCGGCTGGAGCCGGCGCTGGCCGGATGTGAAAGCCTATCTCGGCGATGACCGGCCCGGGCGCACGGATGCGCTGCATTTTCCCAGTTTCGGGGAAGCGGCCGCCCGGCTGCTGCTTGAAGAACGCGGCGCAAAAATGATCGGGGTCGATACCGCCTCCATCGATTACGGTCAGTCGAAAGATTTCATCGTCCACCAGATTGCCGGCGCGCATAATATTTCCGGCTTGGAAAATCTCACCAACCTCGATCTTCTGCCCCCGAAAGGCGCGGTGGTGATGGCGCTGCCGATGAAGATCGGTAAAGGTTCCGGCGGGCCCGTGCGGGTGATTGTGATGATCCCTGAGGCGGCGCAATAGCGCAGTAGGGGCGCGAGAGGACGGAGAATGGACTTCATTGCCGAGCTGAGCGGGGAACTCGAAACACTGTACCGGCTGGCGTTTGCCTTGGCGCTCGGCCTTCTCATCGGCGCCGAGCGCGGCTGGGAGCGGCGCGAGGCGGGAGAGGGGCGGCGCGTTGCAGGTTTTAGAACGCACGGGCTCCTGGCACTTACCGGCGGTATTACCGCGCTTCTGGCGGAACGCTTCGGCAGCTGGGGCGCGGCCTCCTTCGGCCTGGCGCTGCTCGGCATCATGATCGTGCTCACAGCCGGTTATAGGGCAGAGACGCGCCGCCTTGAAGATGTGGGCATTACCTCTCTTGTCGCGGGTGTTCTCAGTTTTCTCTTCGGTGCGCTGGCCGGTATCGGCGAGGCGGCGATCGCCGCGCCCGCCGCCGTGCTCACCGCGCTGGTGCTCAGTTTCAAACCGGCGCTTCACCGGGGACTTGCCGCCATCAGCGAGAAGGAGCTGAAGGCGGGGCTCATACTTCTCCTCATGACGGTGGTGTTGCTGCCAATTCTGCCGAATGAGGGATATGGGCCTTACGGCGCGCTCAACCCGTTCGAAATCTGGTGGATGGTGGTGCTGATTTCGGCGATTTCCTTTGCAGGTTATCTGGCAATGAAACTC
>NZ_BBIO01000023.1 GCF_000739695.1 Tepidicaulis marinus | reverse complement strand
GACCGCGCGACGCAACATGCCGGCCGCGCGCGGCAAGCTGGAAAGCCTTCTGCGCCATGGGCAAATCCGCTTCGCTGTACCAGCCCCCTTCCTGGAAGACGATTTCCGGTAAAGCAGCAACGGCATCGGCACCGATATGGAAAGTCGCTTCGCTTTCCCCGACACGTTTTCCGACCCACATTGCCATGATGAGCGGATTTGCATTTGTACGGAAATGCGAAATGTGAGGGGCGAAGCTGTCTTTGGCGCGCAAGCGATACCATTCAGCAAAGCACATGCGGGAATTGGGGCTGAGCAAATTCACGGCGGGCCTCATTGGCATGGTGTTACGTAACTCCCTCACTTTCACATGACCAGAGTCCGCTTGGAAGGGAGAAATTGGCCGTAGGGCTTTTTTTCTCCGTTTGCGTCCCAATTTGAATCACTCGGCTGCCTCTTTGAGCAGGGCTCCAGAGCATTCCATGGTTTTGAACAGCTCAAGCTCCACCAGCACCCTTATAAGATCGGGCTTCGCATTGCGGCCAATCAGCGGGCGAGTTGCGCGGCTGTAGAGCGTGGCAATGGATTGCGCGAGCTGGACACAAGTTTCGTCTGTGGACGGGTCATCGCCCGATCCTGCCAAAACGAATGTCGAGCCCAGGAATAATCCGCAAACAACACCAAGCACGGCTGCGATGTGGCCCTGTCTGGTCATGCTGCATTCCTTTGCTTTTCCCGCTTCCAGAGCGCGAATAGCGCGAAAGCGATAATGTCGTTGTGGGTGAGGTCGGTCGTGAGTGCCAGGGAGTCGAAATCCTCTTTGGCCTCCGGCCCGACATAGACGCGCGTTTTAAAAAGCCTCAGCTGCGCGTATTTGGCGGGATAAACCTCATGTCGCTCCGGCAGGAAGGAAGACCGCGCGAGCAGCGCGAGCGCGTCATGCACACGGGCCTTGAAGGGCAGGAGGTTTTCCGTGAGACGGACATGGAAAACCTGGCGGCAAGGTCCGTCATCCCCTTCAATTCTGCCGATTTCGTTTGTCATTTCTTCACCTCGCTTTTTCTCCCCTTGTTTGTTTCTTACGTAACTCCCTTTCTGTTTGTATTTCGTAAACAGTTTTGCGCGAAAGTGCTGCAGTTTCGTAATGACAGCATCTTGGAGGCAAACGATGCGAAGAAACCTTCTTTTGGGGCTGGTGGTCTGCGGTGTCGCTGCAGCGTTATGGGTTGAGCCCAGCTTGGCCCAGTCTGCGGATGACATTGCTTCGCCGCTCGTTAGCAAGACCGACGAATTCATCCAGGTGATGCTCAAGTGGGGGCAGCGGATTGCCTTGCTATTCGCAGTCTTCGCCTTGGTGCTCTCGATGACTGGCCGGATCGCCTGGCATTGGTTCGGCGGGATTGCCATGGGCACCATCGGTTTGTTTTTGGCCGAGCCGATTATCGGCTGGCTCGCCGCTGGCGGCAGCTAAGGGGTTCAGGATCATGGCAGCCCCCGTACTTCGAGCCGTCGCAAAGCCTCTCACGATGCTGGGTCTCACAATCTACATGTGGGGCATTGTGATGACGGTCGGGGTGCTGGCCTACCTCATTACAGGGGAACAAGCATTGCTGGGCGGCATTGCCGTCGCCATCGGCTACGTGTTCGCCCATCGGTATCTCCAGAAAGAACCTCACTTCGACACAATCGTAATCGGCGGTTGGAAGCTGGGTCACTTCCAACTCCGCCGCCGAAAAACGTTCTGGCCGGTAAGCGGCCAGATGTATGAGGGATAAGAATGAGCGGGCCAGAATTCGCAAGCTTGTTCGATGCCGGCGTTCACGCCAAGAACGCAGGCATGGGGACCGTCCTTGCCTTCGCCGGAGCGGGGGCCGCAACGGCTGGGGCGGTCGCCCTTGCGACAGTGGAAAGCCTGCGCGACACGGTGTTTGGGAAAACGCCGGAGAATTCCTATTCCGATTTCATCCCCTTTTTGCGCGTTCTGCCGGATGACAAGACGGTAGAATGCAAAGACGGGTCGCATTTCCGGGTCTTCGCGGTCACAGGCATTGCCGGTGACGGGTTGACGGCTGATGAGGTCCAGGCGTTCTGGGCCAGGCGGAAGTCGTTTCTTGATGCACTGAACCCGGAACCCGTCTTTGTCCGCTTCGTCACGATGCGGCGGCACTTCCGGGCGAACCTGGGAAGCGAGGCGACCGGAAGCATCGCGGCAGAGATCAGCTCGAAATGGGCGAAGCAGTTCGAGCGGTCCTTTGCCAACCTCCATTTCATCGTAGTGAGCGTAAGCGGCTATGACGCGAAGCGGCGCGAAGCCCTCGACAATGTTGAGCGTTTGGTGCGGGACCGGCTGAGCGAGTGGAGCCCGGCCGTGCAGCACAGCGGCACGCGGGCACATGAGCTTGAGCGGTTTCTTTACGGCGTCGTGAACGGGCGAATGGCGGGTGACTTTCACCCGTCAGAGGCCGAGCTGGCGCAGCAGGTCGTGGATTGCAGCGCAATCATCGACCGGAGCGGGGCTATACGCCTGGAAACGCCGTTCAGCGCGCGGCATCAAGCGATGATCGGCATTCGGGGCTGGCCGGAAGCCACAAGTTCAAGCGTCGTGAGCGGCCTTATGGCCGCAGACGCGGAACTGTCTGTGGTGCAGATCGTAAAACCGATCCCATCAACGAAGGCGCAAGGCGAACTTGCCTTCCGGTTGCGCCAGACGCGGGCAATGTTCGGAGGGCGGTTCGCCGCCGAGGAGCTTGAGGAAGCCGCCGACAGGGTAGGGGGCGGGCAATCAACGCTTCTGGATCATCAGCTAATGGTGATTGTCGAGGGAAACTCGGAAGAAGAAGTTCAGCGCGGCTGCGGGCAGGTCATGCGCGTGCTCGGCAATCACAACATCAATGCCAAGGTTGAGACGGCCTCAGCCGAACGGATGTGGTGGACGCGGGTGCCCGGCCTCGATGTGCTGCATCGTCCGTTCCGGCTCGATGCGGAGAACGTGGCCGATCTTTGGGTAATGGAAAGCCAGGCTGACGGGATCGGCTCTTGCGATTGGGGCGAGGGATATGTGCGGTTAATGCCGACTTCGCAGGGGTCGGCATACCGCTTCAATTTTCATCGCGGGGCCGGTGAGCAGGAGCTTGGGCATTTCCTGGTATTCGGCGGCACGGGGGCCGGTAAATCGACTCTCATGGCGTTCTGGATTCTGGGCGCGCTTGAGGCGTTCCCCGATCTGAAAGCCTTTCTATTCGACCGAAACGAAGGCTTTCGTGCGTATTGCCAGGTGCACGGGTTCGAATATGTCGATCCGGCCTTGGATTTGAGCTTGAATCCGTTCCATCTGGAGCCGTCCCAGGCAAACTTGGCCTTCCTCACGAACTGGCTAACGCTTCTCGCGGGAACCGAGGGGACCGAAAGCCAAAAGCATATTGAGCAGGCCGTTGGGATGCTCATGCAAGTACCGACAGCGGGCCGGAGCTTGAAGGCATCCTTCGAAGAGCTGTTTCCAGCCGGGTCTGAGGTAAAAGACGGGCTGCGCACCTGGGCGGAGGGCAGCAACGCTTATCTGTTCAATGGAGCGGAAGACAGCTTGTCCTTCGACGGCAAGCGCCTGGTTGCCTTCGACATGACAGATATTTTGGATTCGGGCGACCGGGCCGCCGCGATGATTTCATATATCGCCTACCGCATCCGGCGCTCGGATACACCACACCTCATCATGGTCGATGAGGCAGCGCCAATGCTCGAAAACAAGCGGTTCGCGTCCGAGCTGCTAGTGATTTTGCGTGAAGCGCGAAAGAAACAGGGCGTGCTCGGGCTGGCATTCCAGGACCCGGGCGCGTTGACCGCCAGCGGTCACGCGAAAGCGTTCCTGCAGAATACATCCAAGCGGATTTTCTTCCGAAATACTCAGGCGCAAAAAGCCGATTTCGAAGAATTCGATCTGACGGATTCCGAATGGCAGTTCATCAAAGGCACCAGCGATGTTGCGGCAGCGTACCCCCGTGCGGTGCTCATCAAAAGTGACACGGGAAGCGTCATCTTGAACGCTGACCTGTCATCTCTCGGCAATCTTTTGCGGTCTCTGACGGGGGGCTCCCAAGCCTCACGGGCGGTTGCCGCAGCACAGCGGAAAGGCGGAGAAAAATGGCTCGATATGTTCTTAAACGACAGGATTTGACGGTCGGGAAGGGCTGGCGCCGTGCGGCTCTGGTCGCTGGCATCGTGGCCGGCGTGATGGGCGGAAGCTATCAGGCATATTCGGCCATGATCGTTCACGATCCCACGTCTTTCGTCACGCTCGTACAGCAGCTCACCGCCCTCTCCGATCAAGTGGAGAAAATGCAAGAGCAGGTGAACGAGGCCAAAAAGCTGAACGGCTTGATGGGCTCGGAAGGGCTCATTGCGCTGCGCGCGGTCGGCGGCCTAGCCGAACAGGTCGGCCGGGTCGCGAACAGTCTTACCGTTGATCTTGAGAACATTGAATTGCCGGGCGGCGAGAATATGACGGATGTGATCGTCAATGCCGGGCAGGCGAAAGAGTTCATTTCTGAGGCTTTATACAGTGTCGAGGCCCTGGATGTTCGGGCCGGTGACATTGCAGATGAGCTGCGCGCCAGCAACGGCATGAGCCGTGAAGAAATGATTGCCGACCGTGACCGGGCCCGAGAAGCGAGGTTCCGGCTGTCTGCAACGCTCACGGATTCGGCCCTCGCAAACGGGCTCGCCAGCAAGGGCGATGCACGGTCCAGTGCAGAGCTGTTCAGTAGCCTTTCTTCGACGGCATCGAGCGCAAATACGTTGCGCGCCCAGATAGCTGCGCAGAATGAGATACAGCTGGCGGTTCTGGCCGAGCTAGTCCGCCTCAATGGGCTGATGGCGGACAAGGTGGCCATGGATGCGGCACGGAATATCGAAAGCGCACCGTCGCTCAAGTTGTTCGCCAAGGAATCCCGAGACCTTCGAGAATTGGGCGATAGATGAGTACCGGAGCGGTTAGCTGCATTGCGTGTGGGATGTTCGAAACGCTCGACACGCTAAGCCTGAGTTTTGCGCGTGAAGCCTTTGACGCCACGAGCGGCACGGTCGCCTTGTGGCTCAACGGTTTCATGATCGCGTATCTCATTTTTTTCAGCATTCAGCTCATCACGAAAGGGCAAGGGAGCCCTTACGAAGTAGGCTCCAAGCTGGCTCTCTTCGTCGTGGCAGGGCTGTTCCTCAACACGGGTGCTCTCTGGATGGAATGGATCGTGTTTCCAGCCAGGGACAGTGTTACCGGTGTTGCCGTAAAGATCGCGGCACTATCCGGAGAGGTGAGCGCCAGCGGGTTTCCTGAGCTTATTGATGCGGTCGAAAAGGAAGTGTTCGTTGTTCTGAAAATTGCGCGCATTGCCATAAATGGCGCTGGCATTGTCGGGCAATTCTCGGCGTCATTCGGGTCTCTTTTTCTCATCATCCCGTTTCTTTTCGCATGGTTCCTTTTCGTCGGTTTTCTGCTCGAAGCGATTTTCAAGTTTATGGCAATTACCGCCATCGGCCCATTTGTGGTGGGTGCGTTGCTGTTCAATGCGACGAAGGGGTTTGCGCGGGATTCCATGCGCATTTTCTTTTCAGGGATCACCGGCATCTTGTTCATGGCAGTCGCGATGGGCTTCACCATTGCCGTCATCAAGGAATATGTGGGCGTTCTTCCAAACCCACCCACATATGAGGAAGTGGAACGCTTCTTTTGGAGCGGCGACTACTTCGCCATGGTCCTCATCGGCTGCCTTTCCGTTCTCTTTCACATCATTGCCCGCCAAATGGCCACATCCGTTGCTGGTGTGCTCGATTCTCAAATCGCATCTCAAGCCCTGCTCGGTGCCGGCGGTTTTGCGGCAGCGAAGGCGCTTTCGGGTGCCAAAGCCGCAGGACGCAAGGGCGGCGAGGGACTTCGCGCAGGCGCGCGGGCGGGGGCGGACCTTGCCCGCCGCAAGATCGGGTGGGGCGGGCCGAACCCGTAAAACTTCTTGGAGGTAGATCAATGAAGGGGCTGATTACAACGATGCTGATGGCCTTTCTGGTGGCCGGGTGCGAGCACCTGGATGACCGGCAGGGCATCGGCTCCGATACGAACGAGCTGAAAAAATCAGATTGCGCCTGCGATCTGATTTATGACGCGGATGGGCTCGATCAATGGACGAGCTGAGCCACAATCCGCGCATCGTCCAAAACGGACAGGGCTACAGAATGGCGGTTTATACAAACCGCCTTTTGGCCCTGGTGACTGGCGTGCTGGCGGCAATCATCGTCGTCATGGCGTTGGCGCTCTATGGGCTTCTTCCCCTGAAATCGACTGAGGTCTTTCTTGTCCGTGCGGACGGGCGAAGTGACGTTGTGTGGACGGTAGAGCCGATCTCCCCAAGGGCATCAGCTTTCGATTTGGCGGTTGAAAGTGCTCTGAGACGGTACGTGATCGCGCGGGAGCGCATTGATCTTGTGACCGAAGCCGAACGGTGGGGAAGCGTCGAATACATGAGTTCGCCGCAAGTCTGGAAAGACTTCTGGGGCTTCATGGTCAAACCGCCAAACGGGGACAGCCCTTACGATGTGATGAAGGAGCGCGGCCTTACGCGGGATATTTCTGTTGAGCGTGTCGATGTGATCGAGCGCGGTCGCCGCTACCAAGTGACCTTCTCAAGAATGGACCGGCGGTTAGACCGTCTGGAAAAAAGCGAAACCTGGGTGGCGAGCATGACCGTCTCGTTTCATCCCCAGAAAGTAACCGATGAGCACAAGCTGACGAACCCGTTCGGGCTGTTTGTAGATGTCTACAGCCTGGCGCGTGACGAGCGGGCGGACAAGGAGGCGGAAAGTGAACGGTAAATTATGGATCGTGGGGGCGCTTGCGGCCCTGACAATGGGCTCGTGTCCTGCCCTCGCTCTGGATGATGAATGGGCAGCAGAAGCATTGCCGGGTGCAAACGGCTTCGAGCCGCCGCGCATCGAGGGCGCAAAGAACGCCTCCAAGATTGAAGTCTTGGACCAGGTTCAAGAGGCATTTGACGACGCGCCGCCGGAAGCCGGAATAAGGCGTTTCGCCTATTCCGAGCACCTGATGATGAAGATCAATGTGCGCCGGCACATGGTGACGCGCGTAAAGCTGCCTGGGGAAATCAAAGAGGCCGCCGTAGGTGATGCTGCGCTGTTCGGAATGCGTCATGAGAACGGCAACAGCTACCTTGATATTTGGCCGCAAGTCGCCGGGGTGGATAGCAATTTAATCGTTATGGATGAGTTCGGGCGTGTGTTCACGTTCTATGTCCGCGCGCTCCCTGTCGACTCTCCCACGGTTCCCGATATGGCCGTGCTCGTCTTCGACACAGGCATTGCGCCGCTTCCCCCGAAACAGGTTGAGGATAGGGAAGCGGAAGAGCGCAAGCGGGAAGCGGTGAGCGATGCCGGGGGCATTGTAAAGGGAAGCTTCGAAGGGCGGGGCAGCACCGGGGAACTGAACCCGGATTTCCTCGAAGGCATTCCCTTTGATGCGTCAAAGGTGAGCTTCGACTACCGGATGTATGGCGACAGGAGCATTGCGCCCGACACCGTTTTTACTGATGGGGTCTGGACGTTCCTATACTGGAAACCGGAGCGTTTCGACCAAGTGGACTTGCCCGTTCCCTTCAAGATTATCGACGAAATAGATACGCCGGCCAATTTCCGGATGGGCAAAACCGTCATGGCCATTGAGTCCATCGGGCGGCTGACGTTGAAAAACGGCCAGCGGGTCGTTTGCATCGAGCCGACCGAGCCTTTCGCTATCGAGCGGGAAACAGGCGGGCAGCTCGTCGGAACCGAAAAGCCTGACGAGCCGCGCGCGCCTGCGCAGGCTGAGGGGGCATAATGGCGGTCAATCCGAAAATCGTTGGGGCAGCTGTAGCAGGCGTAGCCGTTACGGCGATCCTCGGATTGGTGGCAGTTCGGCAGCTTGCGAGCGGGCCGTCTGAGCCGTCGAGTCCGGCGGTACGGCAGCCGCCGCCATTACCGCCAGGCTATTTCGACCTGGGCGATCCTCCGAAAGCAGATCCTCCGCGTATCGTGCTTGATAAGCAGCTCGCGTTGCCTCCCATCGATCTCGGCCAGGGCCAAACGGAAGGCGAGGGGGTCTTGCGCATCCGTAACGAGGGACCGGGCGCATCCGAGCTAAGCAAGGTGGAGCTGCACGGCACAGAAGGGTTCGCCATGACCGATTTGTGCCCCTCGGTCCTTGAGGAAGGCGGGGAGTGCGAAATCGTCGTGACGTTCAGCGGGATCGATGCCGGCACAAGCCGGGGCTCGTTAGAGCTGCAGTTTGACGGCAGGCCGAAGACGGTTCGGCTTCGCGCTGACGTGCTCGCACCCTATACCCCGCCGCCTGCGCCGCCGCCCGCGCCGCCCGAACCAGACAAAACCTACCTGTCGTGGGCCGAATGGCGCGCGCAGGTTTTGGCGGGTAGAGCCAATGGCGGGCCTGGTTTCGTCCGTGAGGGTGTGCTGGAGCAGCGAAATATTTCGCTGCCCGAAACTGACCCCGATAGATACGAGCTGACGGATGACGATTATGGGGCGCTGCGTGAGGATGAATCGACCTTGCCGGTCGATAGGACGCGGCGCATCACTCAAGACAAGATAATCTGGGCGGTGCTTAGGACGCCGATTAATACCCAAATCGGCGGCTGGGTCCTGGCAACGGTTGATGAACACGTTTTCGGCGGGGATGGCCGTCTCAAGCTGCTTCCGAAGGGTACGCAGCTGATCGGCGAGTATAAGCCGCTTGAGCAAACCGGGGATAGCCGCCTTGAAGTAAAATGGACCCGGCTTCTCCGCCCGGATGGAGCGTCAATTTCATTTGAAGGTTTGGGCGGGGATGCGATGGGCCGGAACGGGCTCATCGGCGATCTCGATAACCGGACCTGGGAGAAGTACGGAACGGCCTTCATTACCACGCTGCTGAGCGCGGCAATTGTTGCGGCCTCATCCTCCGCTCAGGACGAGAATATATCCCAAGCCTCCGATCAGTTTAGCCAGAACCTCGGGCAAGTGACCGCCCAGGTGCTGGAAAAGCAGATCGACCTTGCGCCGGTTGTGAGCATCGCAGCTGGTGAGCGGATTCTTATCAAACCCCTCTACGACATTGCCATTACCGAGCCGCGCATTCTTGCGGCTCGATCTGCCCAGGCGGGCGCAAAGAAGGAGTAAGTCACATGCGTATGCTCAAGGCTATTTTCTTTGCAGGAATGCTGATTTTTCCCCTCGGGGCGACAGCTCAGGAAGCGCCAAAGCTTCCGGGTTCGGTACAAGATTATTCGACTGAGACCGTGGACAATGGTGAGGTGCGGCTTGCCGATAATCTTCCGGTGGAAGGTCCGGCGCGGGCGACTTCCTTCTTCCAGGATATTGCGGATGGCGTCGGCGGCCAGGC
This sequence comes from Tepidicaulis marinus, assembly GCF_000739695.1. Classification (GTDB taxonomy): domain Bacteria; phylum Pseudomonadota; class Alphaproteobacteria; order Parvibaculales; family Parvibaculaceae; genus Tepidicaulis; species Tepidicaulis marinus. The sequence goes on along the minus strand of NZ_BBIO01000023.1, from coordinate 24,182 downwards.
GATGAAGCGGGTCCGCATGATTGGCACCGCTCAGCCCAACCGGACAGGGCAGGGCGGGGCATGGTCTGTGGAGTGGACCGCGCTCATGGTGGAGGGTGCGGACCTTCCGCCTGAACGCCTGCGGTTCCCGCTTTCGACGCAATTCGACCCCAATGCTAACGAAGTGCAGAAGGGGTATCCGGTGCCTGTCGCCGGTAAGTTTCCCGAAGCGATTGAAGACGCAATGGCGATGCTTGAAAAGCTGCCCAAGCCGGAAGAAGACGATGAAGGGGAAGACGGCGAAGACGGACAAGACGGCGATAGCCTTGGCGGTTCCGGCAAAACAGGCGAAGGCGGAAACGACCAGCTTGCTAATTTTCAACCGCCGGAGGTCGTCAAGGAACCCGAACAGCAGACTTCTGTGACAGAGACGTTTGAGGGGTGCGAACCCCGCGTTTCTGAAACGGAGGGTGTCGCCATTGTCCAAGGCCGCTTGATCACGCTGGTTGACGGAGTTGAAAGCGAACGCAGCGAGTGCTCCGACACGAGCCAGCGCCTACCCCTTAAGACCACACGGGAAGGCTGCTCTGTCGCCGTCGCGAGGGAAGAGGGAAGGGCCTATCAAGAAGCGCGGAAATATTACACCTGGCAGGGCAACAATACCTTCGTGACGGACTGCGAGCGGTATGTGGATGTGACGGGTGAATATCTTTTTTACCAGCTTGTGGAAGAAAAGAACGCGTGCCCGATCCTCACGAGCTTGGAGCAGCTAAGCGCGACCGTGCAGGCCGAAACGGTCTATTATGATGATCGGGAACGCCGGACTGTTGTTGCTCCCTGCCTGCCGACCGAAGAAACCTTCCCGGTGACATTCACCACGGACGGTTGCTCGATCCGGCATGATTTCGATGATGACCTTTCGACGCAGCAGCACCGGGCGATCTATACCGACGACGAGGGTGTAGAGCGCAATGTGGCCGGCTGCGTGGATTCGCCCACGACTTATGCGATGCAAATGGATTATGGCGTCTGTGAAGACGCTTACAATGCGGAGCAGGGTGTGGTGATCCGCCAGGGCAGGAAATTCATTACTGTAAACGGGTCGCCGCAGCACATTTCTGGCTGCTTGCCAGGAGTTGAGCTCGGCGTCACCAAGACGCGGATGGGCTGCGAAGGGCAGTTTGACCACGATTTGGCGGCGGGCCTCAGCTACATTCACCATCGCTTTTTCTACGAGCCTGATGGGGTCCGTTCCTATCTCACTTCGTGCGAACGCACGGGTGAGACGGCAGGTCATAATCTGGAACAGGTCGGCTGGGAGAACGACGATGCCGCGCGCTCGGCCTTGCCGGTCGCGCAGACCTATATTGACGGCCCGGAAGGGCGGGTCAATGTCGGAAGCCCTGCCGTGAATGAGAACGAATCTCCGGTGCCCTACGTGTTTGTCCGCAATGCCGATGTGCTCAACGGCCAGGAAGAATACGTGGGCTGCAACGTCTATAAGCTGACTGACAGGTCATCCATCTATCGGCGGCCTGATGGTTCCGAAGCCATTTATGCAAACGGGGCAGGGGCGAGCCAAGGACCTACCAACGGGTGCACTTATTCAAGCGAGAACCGGACGATTTATGCATATACGCAATGGGACTCTGAAGACAGCCGTCAACGTGGTTATTATTTTGGGGCCGGATGCTCATCACACCCCAATAGTTGTCCATACAATCAGTTCTGGGACTATCTGCCGTCTTCGCGCCAAGTGACCGGCCTCAGCTCCTACAGTGCGTGTATAACGCTCTCATATGCGCTGAGAATGACTCATTTCGACCGCAATCAGAGCCGACAGGTCACACAGCTGCCGGATGGGAGCAAGCAGTATGGAGCCTGGACAAATCAGGGATCACCGTTCGTCCGGGCAACGTATTTTTGCCCCGTTGTGCAATAGAGCCAAGTATGACCGGCGTTGTTTCTGCATATCTCGGGAAGATTCAGAAATACCTGAATCAGTCCGATGTTGAGGAAATCGTTGCCTGTCGGCCAGGTGAAATCATGCTCTACAAGCGGGGGGCAACGTCCCCCCGTCTTGTGGATGATAAAGCCCTGACGGAAGCCTATTGGCGCGATTTGGCATCGGCTCTTGCAAACCGGGAAAGGCGGCCCTTCGGTGATCTTTATCCGCATCTCTCAGTGATGCTGGATGGGGGACACCGCGCCGCCTTTTCAATAGGGCCAGCCGTTCAAGAACGGGTGGCCGTTGCCATTCGTCTTTTCCGGCCGGTTTCTATCGAATATTCAGATTTCGGAATGGATGCAACGCTCGCAAGCCGCGTTCAGGACGCGGTTCGCTGTGGCAGCAACATTCTGATTTCTGGCGGTACATCGAGCGGCAAGACAACGCTTCTGCGCCGCATGACGAAGGATATTCCAATCCATGAACGGTTGATCACAGTTGAGGATGTGCGCGAGCTGATCGACATGCCGCACAAAAACCTCACGCAGTATTCGGTTTTTGAAGGCTATGACGATGAAGGAGGCGGGGACTACGCCAGCGTCATGGATATTGCGATGCGGATGCGTCCTGACCGAATTATTACTGGCGAGCTTCGCATTGATAATTCCTGGTCGGTCGTTCGCCTTTTGAATACCGGGCACCGCGGATTCATGGCGACGCTTCACGCTGATGATCCGCGCGCAGCAATGCACGCAATCAAGACAATGATCGGCATGGCGAACCGCCCCAATGACTCCGTCATCGAATTTCTAGAAAGCCAGATCGACATAATCCTGCAGGTTGGGCGCTCCCATGAAACCGGCGAGCGGCGGGTGCTGGAAGTCCTCGATCTTGCAGAAAAACGTGAGGAAAAACGCAATGCAGCGTGAGGAACAGAAAGCCCAGGGCTGGATGATTGCATTTGTATCCGCCGGAACGGTCCTTTCAGGCGCATCGGCGTGGCTTCTCACAGGCTTCAATGGACTTCGACAAGACCATTGGGCATGGGTGGGTGAACTGACCTGGTTCACCATCCGAACAGGCAACTGGACATGGGAATCACAAGCGATGCTGGCGAGTTTCGCTTTGATACCGCTGAGCGTCTTTGCCGCCTTCCTATGGTCCCCATACTCATTCTCTAACACCCGCTACGGCATCGCCCGCTGGGCGAAGCGGGGCGATTTCGGGCGAATGGGGATCACGGCCAGAAAGGGCCTGCTGCTCGGCCGGGCCAGCGGCAAGAAACTCATCGCGGATGTGCGCAAGGAAACCCGAAGCGAAATCACGGCCGGGCCGGCCGGGTCCGGCAAGACAATTGGGCGGGTGGTGCCCGTGATTCTGAGCTATCCCGGCAGCCTCGTCATTGCGGACCCCAAAAACGAGCTATGGGAGATGACGGCTGGCTGGCGAAAGAAGCTGGGCCCCGTCTACCGGGTGGATTGGCGAGCCGAAGGCGCGAAATTCAATCCGATTGCAAGGGCGGCCCTTCCAAAGGATCAAGCCTCTTTGGAAATCCGGATCGACAATATCGCGGCCACCCTCATTCCGCGACGTGAGAACAGCGCCAACCCGTATTTCGATGACGCGCCGCGCGCCTTCATGTCGAGTGTCTTGCTCTATTTGATCGGCAAGGCGGAGAAAGAGGGGCGTGATGCGTGTATGGGTGACGTGCTCACCTGGGCCGCGTCAGGCCCGGCAGAGGGCGAGACGATTTCGGTCGGCGGTGAAGAGATCGAGGTGACAGACCCCGTGGGCGCGCTGCTTATTCTCTCGGCCCATGACGCCGAAGATTTAGGGCTGCCGCGCAGGGTCCAGGAAGGCTTCATGGAGATGGCGCGCATGAACTTCAAGGAACGCGCGAGCCATTTCGCTAGCCTCACAACCGCACTGAGCATGTTTAAAAACAGCTCGGTGAGAGAGGCTACAAGCGATTGTTCCTTTCAGGCCGATGATCTGAGAAATGGAAAACCCGCAACCATCTACGTCTCGATGAGGCCCGATGAAGCAGCCGCTCTATCGCCTATCACGGGGCTGCTGGTAAACACCCTGGCCGACAATCTCATGTCGGCCAAACCAGAGAGCAAGGCGAACTCGGTGCTGTTTCTCATCGAAGAGATGGCGCAGCTGCCGAAGTCGGACACGATCAAGCGCATTTTCGAGTTTGGCCGCAGCATGAGGGTCCATTGTATGGCCGTTCTGCAGGATTTCAGTCAGCTCCGCGAGAAATACGGGGCAGACGGTCTTGAGACCTTCATCAACACGGCCTCCTATTTGACGGTGTTCTCGCAGAACAGCCCGGAAACGCGGGACAAGATTTCAAGAATGATCGGCGAGCAAACGCGCAAGCGCAAATCGAACTCGATGCAGCGCGGCCTTACTCTGAAAGGAAGCGTGTCATCGAGCTGGGAGGCCATAGCTCTGATGAAGCCCAACGAAATCGGCGCGATCCCATCGGGCAAGAACATTCTTCTAGTGCAGAATCATCACCATAAGCCGGTATGGTGCGACACGGTATTGGCTTATCGAGATCGAACGTTGCGCAAACGTCTGAGCTTGCCGGCATGATGTGGGGCAGGGTCAAAAGGAACCTCGCGGCTCTGCTCTCAGTATGGGCCGTTATGGGTATCGGCGTTGCATGCGCCGATCCCAGGTTGCCTATGTGCTTTTTCGAGGCAAGCGAGCGATACCAGATAGCGCCTGAGCTTCTGGTGGCAATCGGCCTCGCAGAAAGCCGCCTCAAAATGAGCGCCCGGAACGGAAACGCGAATGGCTCTAGAGACATTTGCGCGATGCAGGTCAATTCGTGGTGGCTGGGCAAGCTGGAGGAATATGGGATTACCGAGGCGCACCTGGCACACGATCCCTGTTCCTGCGTCAACTCCGGCGCATGGATTCTGGCCCAGGAAATCCATCGTCACGGCCCCACTTGGCGGGCTGTCGGGTTCTACAACTCGACACGGCCGGAAATTCAGAAACGATATGCCGCGCGCGTAAAAACGGCTTTGCCGGAAGCCTCAAAACTGGTGGAAGAATGGAAAACACGGCATTATGAATAAGTCAGTTTAGTTTCGGAGGCATGGATGCAGCATCGGTTTTGGATTATCGGCGTCGTTATGGCTATGGCCCTGTCGGCTTGCGGAGACAGCTCGGAAGAAGCCGGAAAGGGCGCATTGAGCTCGGATAAGGTGATGCTCAAGGTGGCAGAGAACGGCGAGCAGATCGCCCTCGCAGAGAACTGGTATCAGGATTGCGATTTTGATGAAGCGCGGCGCGACGAATTGACGAACTGGGTGAAGTTCAGTGAGAAGGACGGGGTGTTGCACATTCGATCCAAAACAGGTTTTGGAGTGCGAAACTACAGCGTGAAAAACATCGAGCGCCTGGAAGAGAACCTGCTAGAGCTGGACGTTACCGGGACGTACAAAAATGCACCTGTTCGAATCAAGCTTGAGGATGACGGGAGAAGCATACAGGTCGGCCCGAAGGACGATCTGGGTGATGGCTTCCTTTTCCTGAGGGTCCACCAATGTGAATAGACGGCGCTTACCGGGAGAACTCACCTCTCCCGATCCTTGTCGTTCGGGCGATCCTGGGCCAAACGGGCCTGGATCGCCCTATTTGCATCCGGTGTTCTGGAAGCTTGTTCCGCCTCATGACGGAGGGCGGCGCGGGCGGCGGCAACCATCCGGTTAAGATCGGGCGTATCATCCGGCAAGCCTATGGCGCGGGCCTCTATCTGAGCGGCATAGCTCGCCGCTCTTGGATCGCGCCCCCATTCCTCCCGAACACGCTCGGCAAGCCCAAGCAGATGCGCGGAGGCTGCGTTGTGTCGCAACTGCAGCCTCTCGGCGGCGCGGGTTGCAAGATTGTTCTGGCGCTGCTCGGTTGCCTCCGCTGCTTGGACCTGGGCAATCTGCTTTTCCGTAGCGGAGAGTGTGTTGAAAGCGGGCAGGGCTTCTTTGACCGCTTCGAACCATGCCGGCGCCGGGTTCAGCTCGCGCCTGGTCAGGTCGGGCGCTTCCCACCCCGCTTTCAAATCGCCGAAGGCCAGGGGCCGCCTGTTCAGCGCCCAAACAGCCATTTTCGGGTTCTCCTGGTACATCGCCGCAAAAGAGCGAAGCGCTTTTTCCGGGGCGCGGTAGAGCCCAATCGCCTTCTTCGCCAGGTGATCCGCGCCTTCCGGCGGAAGGTCTTTCAAGAAAGAGGACAGAGGCGCGGCAACCGGCTCTTGCGGCTGGGAACGGGCAGCGAGGCCAAGACGTTCAGCCAATCTGCGTGCAGCAGATCCTCGCTGAGCGGGTGACTGTGGAGAGGGCCCGGCCGTCCCTTTTTGCAGCGGATCGAAAGCCACCCTTTTTTCGTATTCCAAGCCAAATGAGGCGTGCCAGCCGGGAGCTTTCCGGGCGAAGGTTCCCAGCTGATACTTGCCCTCCTGCAAGGCTTGCTGGCGCTGAAACCAGGAGGCATCTCCCCGCTGAATTGTCTGGTGAATGGCCTTGTCGATCGGGCTTTGGGTCAGCTCGGGAACACGGTCGCGGCGTTCAGTTGCGATAACATCGATGCCAACGCGCCGAAGCGACTGCGCAAATTCCTGCCGCAAAGCTTGGGTTTGGGACCGCTGCAGGTGAAGTTGCCTGCCGGTCGTCCTGCTTTTCGCCTGGATGATGAAATGAAAGTGAAGGTGCCCCTTATCCCGATGCGGGAACATGAGGAAATCATGCCCGGCATCCGTGAAAACGGACCGGGCAGCAGAGGAAAGGGCAAAGCCAGCGGCGGCAGCGTCGGGCTGGCTGGAACTAAGAGGTGATCTATCGGGGAGGTTCAGGGACGGCGGCAGGCTCACGACCGAATGAAGAAACTGCCTGCTCTGCAGGCGGTCCTTTTCGGGCACCTGAAGCCAGTATGAGGAAGGCTTGTCCTGAAACTCGGGCTTGAGGTTCTGAGCATCGGGGAGCAAGCCCCATTCCTCCTTCACCCTGAGATGCGCTTGCACCCCATTGATCATGTTGGGGTCGTTCGGATCGGTGACGTTAAATGCCCCATCTCGGGACAGGTATTCGATCAAGCGGAAGGCGTGGCCGATGGACTTTCCCCAGGAAATGTTTTTCAAGACCAGTTCCCGGCTCTGCCCAGGAACGGAGGTCGTTGAAATTTCGCCGGCCGCCGTCATGGCCCGTACCCGGAAATGGCGCGCGAAGCTCGCAGCTTCCCGGTCCTTGACGTAGCGTCCGCGCCTATAGTCATCCCACCAGGAGCGGGTGGCCGAATGTGCCTCCGGGTGGACTTCGGTCCATGATCCGCGCAAATGCCGCAGGTCTGCCATCAGCGCTTCAGCTCCTCGATGATCTTGCCGACCTGTTCGGCCTGCTCGGCAAAGACGCTCATCATCATCTGGAAATCGCGGAGCGGAATTCGCTCCACGGTTTCATCGCCAAAGCGGTCAAAATAGAGGTCGCGGCAGAACTGGTTGAGAAGGCGGCCCGCTGCACGCAGTTGAAAAGCCACCTCTAACAACACGGGCTCGATGGACGCCGAATGTCCCTCTTTGGCGTCCATATGAGCATCGAGGGCGCGGCGGATCACTTCCGACATGGAGACGTTCCGTCCAGCGCGCTGGCTCTCATCTGCCGCGTAGTCTTTGAGCGCCTTCGCAAACTCAGCATCACAAACGAACTGAACGGGCTTCGGCTTGGCCATGCGCCGCCGCGGCCCCGGACGGGTGGAAACATCATCGCTCGAACCAGGCGCGCTAGCAGAGGGATTGGAGCGGCGCGAAGCGGGCATCTCTATGTAATTCTTCATGAAGAATTGCGTATCCTGCCAGTCAAACAGCAGACTTGAGTTTCCGACACAATCGATAATAGCGGCTTAAAAAACGTCGGAAAACTGCGAAAGTTTGCTGTTTCTCGAATGATTATCCGACAACGGATGATCATTCGCAGGTGCGGCACTTGTTGAAAACAAGTGCGGCACCCCTGAAAAAGTGGTGCGGCACTATGCAAAGCATGGTGCGGCACCCCCCGTTGTGCCGCGCGCCAGGCTGCGCATGGGGTGCGGCACTCACTATCCTGCCTCTGAAACGAAAAAAGGCGCGTTGCCCTGGGGGCACGCGCCTTCGTTCCAACATCGAATAAAAAATATCGGCGTGCCTGCGGCACACTTTGTTTTTTTTGGACCCGAGGGGATGACTCACCACGTCCGCACGGGGCGGAAGGGGAGAGGTTCCATAAAATTGTCTATGTTTCCTCTTTGTGAAAGCGGTCCTGTATCTCGGTCAGGCGCTTATAGTGCGTGCGCCAGTTCTTCCCAATGTGGTGTTCAAAGTATTCTTCGAGTGCAGTTTGAACCAGCACGGACGAGGAGGGGGCGTGGTCGCCCGCCGCCAGGAATTGCATCATGGCTCGCACGTCTGCATCGAGGACGAGGGAGACGCGGACGGGGTCCTTAAATCTCTTGGGTCTCGGCATGTTTCTCTCGCTTACACGCGAAGGTAGGCAACGCGCGATGAAATTCGCTTAGCACCATACGTACCTATGATGCCGATAAACACGGTATGCTGACTATTTATTAGTGCTGCATTTTTACACATTTGCAAGGTGAGTAACTATTTGACACCATCATATTGTCAACGGGAAAAACCGTGCATTTTAGCGAAATTGCGTGAAACTGCCTTACCGATGGGTAAGAGGGCGGCTTCACCAAAAGCCGCCCTCGGGTCGGTTTAGTCGTTGCCTTCGCTTTCATCGCCCTGGCGCTTCGGCCGAGTGAAAACGAGATTGAACGTTTCGTTTTCATGGGTGCTCTCGAACAGGGCGCAGCTGAGCGGATGCGGAAACGCAGGGTCATCCAGCCGGACCGAGTAGAACGTTTTGTCGTCGGACTTCTTGAGCCATGCCGCGCCGACTTCGGAAGGTGCCGCACCTTCAATAAAGACCGAGAAGGCAGCGCCGCGTTCGTTGGGACGGAAGACAAGCGGCGCATTCATCGTGAGGGTCACGAGCTGGCCGCGAAGGTTGCCGTTTTCATCTTTTTTGAGCTGCGCGATAATCATGGTCGTTCTCCTGAATTTTTAGCGGACACCGTGTCCGCCGTTCGTGGAAATCGACCGGGACGGCTATCGACGGGGTTGCACCCGAAGGGCGGGAGCGAAGCGGACGATTCAGAGTGCCTAGAATTTTGGCGCGCGAGGAATGCCCGCAGGGCAGGGGAAAATTCTTGGCGCGCCGGATTGCTACCCCGGCGATGGCTGGCCAGATTTTCCACGTAAAGAACGGCGGTCACGGTGCTTGAGCTTTCGGGAGAATGTGCCTGGGGCGCAGCAGGCAAATGACGTGCGGCTAGCGGCCTTCTTAAAACCCCGATTGATGATCAGTCATGGCTCCCAAGGAACGCGGCAACCCCCGCTCACATCGAAGGGGCGGGGCAGTCCTGCCGGCGCGAGGCATCAAGAAAGGCGCGCGCTTCGTGCTAATCGGTCCGGCTGGATGGGCTGGAAGGTACGGCTTGATTTGTTGCCCCGGTTGAGTGCTCACAGCGGAAAGAAAAGTGCCGCAGATAGGTTCAATTGGCCGGAGCGCTTTAAAGGAGCTGAAAGCGGCAAGTGATAAGAATAAGCCGACCCGAGGGGGTGACGGCTCCATAGTCCGCACACCTTCTAAAGCCCTCCGGGGCTTTGGCGGCGGCCTCGACAGAGGTCGCCGCTTTTCATTCAAACGTGCCGCCAGGCGCAACAGGTCTTCATTCCCCGACAAAATTCATCGCTGCTCCGGCAGCGATCCCTTTTTCTCGCGCGGCCTCAATTCCCATTTATCGGTTCTGTCGCGCGTCAACGCGTCCAGCATTGGTTAGCCAATGCTGGTTAGTCGTTTCTACCGAGAAGACCGCCGAAAATCGGCGGGCCGCTGGCACCGGAGCTGCCGCAAGCCATGCCCCCGTGCGGAAGCGATGGCATCGAGAGGCAGATAGATCGCCGCCAGGCGGTCGTAATCGGTGGTGGCAAAAGCCATGCCCTCCAAGACCATGCGGGCGTTTACCGATAGCCAGTCGCCGTTTGCCCAGCAAATGGCGACCTGGCGCCCATATCGATCCTTTTCGATTGGGCGGCACGAAAGCGGCCTGCCCGCGATCATCTGAGCAAGGTGTGCGGTTGAGGCCGCCCCTGCGCGGTACGCGCGGCCGGCGTCATCCGCGCATTGTTGAATGCGCTCCGGCGCATCGATCCCCCAAAACCGTACACGGTTGGGCCCGAGCTCAACCGTGTCGCCGTCGATCACCCGTGCCCGCTCGCCGGGCAGGGGCGGCGATAGAGGAAAGACGGCGGCATAAGCGAGCGAAGCGAGCGCGGCCGCCGCCGCCAGAATCACACGGCGCGGGATCATGCGGCCTCCAAAATTTTCTGAACGGACACATCCGGGCGGCATTCATCAGGCTGGCAGCGCAGAATGCCGATGAGATACGCGGTTTCGTTGCGGATCGGTTTTTCGTCGCGGGTTTCTTTCTTCAATGCCGCTTCGAGCACGGCCAGATAGGCACGCGGGCCGTGCAGCCGAATTCGGGATTTCCAATATCCCTCGGCAATATCGGGGTGTCTCGATCTCAGCAGATCCTCCACGGCTTCGGTCCAATGGCCGCCGCTTCGAGGAATTTTCAAAATCTCCAATGCGGCGATGGCCATACGCGTTGAAATCTGCGGATCGAGGTACGGCGCTGCGCCCCCTCGCTTAAACTGCCAAGCATTTCGCGGCGCGGGAGCGCCGCGCTCATGGCGGGGCGAAGTCCCCGCCTTGAAGTCGTCGCGCCGATTAGGCGCGTCGGCCCTTTTCCTACTTTCTGCAGGGGCAGCAGGGGTACTGTTGGCATTTGCAGGGGGGGATGTAGGTAGAGAAGATAAATCTTCTCTGGATACGCTGCATGGTTTTGCAGGATTAGCGGGCATGGATTGCGGGCGGGCGTCTTCCTGGCCGCTCTCGCGCGCAAAGCGCGCTTTTAAACGCGCCACAAGGCGCTGCAGTTGGCCCTCGATGATGCGATAGACATTCGGTGCGTTGCGGTAGGCTTTGATTCGAACATGCTCGCGCTCGATGAGCTTCAAATCCTCCGCGACACTGAGCATCAAGCGCACTGACCGCTCCGACACTTTGGCGACGGCGGCAATGGCTGCAACCGGCACCTGGCATTCAAAATCACCATCCTTCGAGTCCCTGGCGATCAGATAGATGAGGCCTTCAAGGGCGCTCGCGCGCGCGTCTGTCAGGTGCATGGAGGCACTGATTGGCAGCTTGTGGCGGAAGGAGCGCCATTCCTGGACATGCTCTCTACGCCTGGTTTGTGCCGCCATGCGGCGGTTTTTCGTGCTGTCAGCTCTGATTTCGTCTTCGCGCCGGGACAATTCATCGAATGAAATCAATCCCTTAGCGTATTCATTGTATAGGCGCGAAAGCGCCCGGTCCAGTTGGTCCGTCACCGCATCTTTCTCCGCAAATGCCCGGAGAGCGGCAGCGATTAGGCAAAGCAATCCCGTGGCGCGAAACGCGCTTTTTTCTTGACTGCTTTTCTGGGGGTTCCTAAGATCGACTCAGATTTCAGATTGGTTTCGATCTTTAGGAGCCCCCGGTTTGTGGTTGCCGCCGCACCGGGGCTTTTCTATTTCGGGCCCTTTGTTCGGTTGCCGCCGAACTGGCCCATGGCCTCAAATTCTCAACTCCTTGTGGATTCGCGCAGAATCGGCGCAAAGTATGGTAAATACTCTAGGCGCGGCTGAGTCGCGTCAAGTTATTGCTGTAAATTTGCCTCCGCTCAACTTTCGTAACTGTTAATATGCGAAAGTCATGGAGTTATAGCGCGTAACTGAGGCGGTGTGAATCCCGCAAAAGCCCCCCCAAGAACGCCAGAAATTTCCCATAAGATTTGTTATGCGCCAAACGGATTTGCGCTCATGGACAAAACTTCACAAAAAGAGTTTGGGTTCTGCATCTACTGCCGGAAAGCTGGAGTGTCACTTTCTGATGAGCATGTTGTTCCTCACTCGCTTGGTGGGGAACATGTGCTACTCAACGCCACTTGCAAACGGTGCGCGAAGATCACCAGTAAGTTTGAGTTAGATGTTGCCCGTGAATTGTGGGGAGATGCACGATACGCATACGGAGGAAAGTCTAGAAACAACAAGCCTTCTAGACAGAGGCAAAAGAGACTTAAAACCCGTGATTGGATTGATATTCCCCCGGTCAAACCTGGGCAAAAGAAAATAAGGGTGCGCTATGATGAATATCCCGCTGCCCTCGTTTACTATCAAATGGGAAAGGCGGGAATTCTCCAAGGTCTACCCCCCGATGTTGACCTCTCAAAACAGTGGCTTCTAAAAGCGGAGGCAGACCAACCACGCTCTGAAGCATTTTTGAAAAAGTATCCGGAGCAGCTGGTTACTAAATTTCGACATGTTCCAGAGAGTTTTGGGCGGATGATTGCAAAAATCGCTTATTGCCAGATGCTCACTACACTTGACCCCGACGATTTCACTCCACTTTGTCTCGAGTACATTTTAGGAAACAGAACAAACGTTTCCTACATCGTTGGCGGTGACAGCAGGAATGGTGTTCCCGAGAATACTGGCTATCGCCTCGAAAGTTGTGCGTGCGGGAATTTCAATGAGATATTGTTAATCGGCACAGTTCGGCTGATGGCAAATCTTCACTCTCCCTACCATTATGCCGTGGTGGGATATGTACGTGGACGTGAGAGGGTGGAGCAAGTAATGCGGAAGATGGGAAACAAATCCATCACGCCTACGATGCCTACATTCTTATCATCCGATAAAACAACTGAATGTTGGGAACCAGATGTTTGGCCACTCAATCATTTTAAGCAGTAGCTCTCACACGTCGCCGTTATAGACGAGAGCCATAGTAAGCCATGATCCCTGTTAACAAGGCGAAGATCGCACTGATAAAGGCGAGTGCGACGAAGGTTCGAAAACGCCTGGTAACGAAGAAGGGTCGCGCGATTGCTGAGGGCTGCAGAGCGGCAAGCGTAGCGAAGCCGCAGAGCAAAAGCCCGGAGAGAGTTCCATAGACCATCAGCGCATCCATCAGCGTCTTCCCTATCGTCTGCATTGTCATAGCCAGGAAAAGGTTGGGTACAACGACGATGGGAAAGAGGCTGTGTAAAAGGTCAAGCTTCCGAGAAGAATTGCGGAATACGCCCAGAAGAATCGAATTGGGCGCGACCAATTCAGAAAGTAAGCAAAGCTCCATGCGGCTGTGAATACAACGCAGGCTATGCCAAATAGATGATAGATTTCGATCACCGTTCGGGTCCTTGTTCGTTCTTCTGAGCCTGCACCCTCGCCTGCTGGGCTTTCAGAAGCTTGGCAGTGTTGGCGAGTGCCGCACTGGGCGCGGTAATTTCCTTGAGCACTTCCGCCGTCTTTTCGAGGGTAGCCGCTTTGCGTTCCACGAACGGTTTCAGGTATTCATCAAGCTTGCCCTTGCCAGGCTGTTCTAGCTCGGCAGTTAGGGCACGCAGATAATCCTGTTTGTTCGTTCTCGCCCAGTCAATACTTACGCCGGCGCGGCGGGTGATCTCGGAATGGACGGCCAAAATGGTGCGCCCATTTCCTTCAAGAAAAGGATGGGCATGCGCCAGCTGGCCAAAAATCTCGCCGGGCCGTTCCCGCACCCTCTTTGGATCGGCTGCTTGCGTTAAGGCGTATTCTACGGCGCGCTGTATATCGCGTGGGTGAGCAAAGAGGTCATCCCTACCCGCCTTGCTAATGGCAATCCCTGGGGCGTTCTCCGTACGGCTCTGACCTGCCCAGGGATAGACCGACGAGAAAAGCTTCTTATGGGTATCGAGGACATCTTGATACCCAATCTCGGATTTCGATTTCAGGTGTGCTAGCACGTCATCGATACTTGCGCGGAATGAAACCGCCTCCACGCGTTTGACCACTGCAGGGTCTTTGATCCTTTCAACGTTGCGCAGGTAGCCGCGCTCTTTGAAATCACCGAAGGGATCAAATGTCATGACACTTGTGAGGCGACATGCTGGGCATAGAGTTTGACGGCTTCGTCAGCGGTCAGAATGCCTTTGCGTTTGAGAGTAACCACAAGATCGGCCAGTTCGTCCGGCTCAACTTCGGCATCTGAAAGGCGGGCGAAATCATCGGCCATGTCATCTAATTCGGTGCGCTCAGGTGTGACGCCATGTTTTGCCGCAAGGCCGCGTATAATTTCTTCCGGCGACTGGTCACGGGTAGCCTTGCCCCTCTTGTGTTTAGCAACGAGCTCTTTGTATCCCGCCACGAAATTCCCTGGCACCGCATCGAGCGGCAACGAATAGCCGATCCGCTGCAACTTGGGTTTAATACGGCGGGAGTTCCGAGAAGTACCCTTAGAAATGAATGAGGAAGTAGGTTTAGCCATGCTTTCACCCGTTAAGTGATTGCTGCATTATACCATAGAAGATTTCGCAGTGGTTACGATGCGGACTTCAATTCGTCGTTTTCTTCGTTCTTGAGCGACCGCAGCGACACGGTGGCGCCGTTTGGCATTTTGACTACCAACTCAAGCTGACCACCAATAGCTTGCACATATTTGCTCAGGGTCGAAACGCGCGCGTCACCCTTCTTTTCGAGCTGAGAAACCGCGCTCTGCGAAAGACCGACCAGCTTCGCCAGATCAACCTGGGTCAACTCTGCAGCTTCCCGCAATTCGTGCAGAGCCAAAAGCTCTTGAGCCCCAGCTTCGATCTTCTTTCGGCGTTCTTCCGGCAAGGACTCCATAATCTGCTCTAATGTCCGGCCCATCTTAATTCCCTTTCTGTTTTTCAAGGTGATCGTCAAAACGGGCATCCGCCAAATCGATCAGCCAGCGATAAAATGCTTTCTGGTTCTCACCCGCTTTATCACCACCACAAAGAATGATGGCTTGGCGTTCAGGATCGAAGGCGAAAGCGAAACGCCAAACACCGCCGCCTTCATTAAATCGCAGTTCCTTCAAATTTGGGTGGCGGGATCGCTCTAGCGTATCCACTGTCGGGCGGCCGAGCTGAGGACCTTTTATTTTCAGCAGCGCTAGCCGCTTCAACAAAGCGTCTTTTATAGCCTCGTCCAACCCATCAAATTCGGGCTCAAAGTCGTCGTGTAATTCCACGTTCCATGTCATGAGGAAATATAGTTCCCTGGCAAATATAAGTCAAACGAATATTAGGAAAATTAATATCCTGCCTGTAAAAAAGCCGCTCCCCCCATAGGAACCTATGGGGGATAGCTCAGGCCGCGCTCAGAACAAGCTGAGCTGGTTTCTCCTGTCGAGTTCTTGCGGCGTGACCGAACCCCACACATCCGCCAAGGCTTGGCGGGCCACTTCCTCCACGCCGAGCTGCGCGGTCAGTCCGTCTATCGCATGATGGGACCTATACCCGCCCACGGCGTAGGGTGCCGGGGCCAGTTCCCCATTCTTGCCGAAATGCCGAAAGACGAAATGATCTGTCATCCCGCAAAAAAGGCGATAGGTGACATGCACTGCCCATCCCTCGATCACAAGGGGGAAGTCCCCTTTCTGACCGGGTTTCGGGACCGTGCCGGAAGGGGCGCGGGTATGCTCTGCAAAATGGTCCAGCCAGTCGGCAATACAATCCAGCTCGGCCCAGGGCCCGGCTTTATGGGCTTCTAGGTTTTGCTGGGCGAAGGCAAGCGCCAGCTCTGCCATGCCGTGGACAACCTCGGCCATTTTCTCGCTCTTGCCGTATTCCTCGATGCGCAGCCAATCGAGGCGCACGGCCTCCGCTATGAAATATTCCATGCTTGAGCGGTATTCGGCAACGGCAGGGGTTTGGGTTTGCTCGGTCATCCCTCCACCCTCCCCTGCTCGCGGTTGGCTTTCAGGAGATGCAACACCTGCAGCAATTCACCAAAGGAAAGCTCAAGCTTGATCCGGGTTCCGGCGCTGTAGTGCGACAGCTCCAGCTCGGCCATCCGCCCGATGTAAAACCTCGGATAGTCGGTCATGGGGACATGCGTTTGCTGGCGCAGCTCGGGGAATAGCTGGCGAACCATTTCGACGCGCAGCCGGAAGGCTTCGAATTCAGCTTGCCGCTCGTGCCGGTACTTCTCGGCCTGGTCCCATTCTTCCAGATAGCAGGGCAAAAAGCGGCGCTCGATCTCTCGGGCGATCTGTTCGGACGGCCTGCGCGCGCTTACCCCGATGCTGGCCCTGGATACGCGCGAAAAGGCGGCAGTCGGCCAGGCGGGCAAATAACCTGCGATGCGTAGCCGGTCGGGCTTATGCCAGTCCTTCATGAGCCAGATAAGGCGGGCAGGTTTGGCCTTATCGTGGATGTAGGCGCATTTGTGCCATGCGTCGGCGGCGTCATCGGTCTTGATGCGGTTGAGAGCCCAATTGCCCGGCAGAAGCCGGGCAACAATAGGGGCGTGATCGACGGGGCGCGGGATCGACATTATGCGGCCCCCGTGATCTGTGCGCGGCTGCCCGCGCGGAATGCCTGGGAGCCGTGACGCTCCCGGATTTCTTCCATGGAGAGGTTGCCACGCGCCCGGCTTTTCCATTCATCGGGCCGGAAATACCAACGGTGTTTTTTAGGCGCCCAACGGAAGTGAGCAGCTTTCAGCGCTTCGCGGTGCTCGCGCGTGTTGCCGCCTACCCAGGCCCAGTTACCGCAAATCTCGATTTCGAGCCCCGGCAGACCGTGAACCGCGTTCAGAGCCTCGTTCAGCGCTTCGGGATAGCCCTCCCCTGCTGTGGTCTGGTCGGCCTCGATGCTCTGGCCGATCATGCTTTTGAGCACATCGAACGCAGCATTTACGGCCTTCATCATGTTTTCACCAGCCGGATTCACGTCCGGGTGATATTTCTTCGCAGCGGCGCGGAAAGCGGCTTTTAGCTTTTCTTCCGTGATCTCACCGGAGAGGCCGAGGAAGGACATAGCGTCGGCGGGTTTCATCAAGAAAACTCCTTTTCTAATCAGGGTTGCGCACACGCAACCCTGACTAGGCCAGCGCCAATGAGCGTCGGGGGAATGGTCAAGCTCTGAAAGCCGTCCGGGTGGTGCGGGCGCAGCGAAGCGAGCCACGGCCGGGCGGCTTTCACGCGGAGCGCTTGGGGCTTGACCAGGGGGGCCCGTCAGGGGCCCCCAATCTTTCACCCCGCCAGCAATGCTGGTGGGGCTGGGTTTTCTGAAATTTGAAACTCTCCGTTCACGGAGTGAGCCCAATCTGTCCACAGGTAAAGCGGGTTCGATCCGGGCGACGCGGTTGACAGCACAGCCCTACGGGATGCTTACTCATCAAGCTATCCCGCATGGCGAATGATTCTCGTCGGCGGGATAAGCGTTTCAGGTGGCGACCGCGCCCGATGCGCTCAATCAGATCCCCCCGCAAATCACACGGAAAAGACCCGAGGGGGCCACGTCTCTTTACCTGGGCGGGCATGATTGCCCTTGCCGGATCGGTTTTGAGATTTGCGAGGGAAGTCTGGGCATTCCTATTGGATGTCAGCGCCCCGTGAGCGGAGGCGCTGGGCACAGGGACACGCTCCTCTATTTCCGAGCGCCTGGCGCATCGAGGGCGCGGCGTGAATGCCCAAGCCAGTCTTTGAACACGTCCATGGCCTGCCCCTCAATGTCTTGATCGGCCAGCTCGCCCATCAGATTTCTGGCATCGGCCAAAATCATGGCATTCAGGAAGGCGTAGGCTTGCTCTTTCGGATCACATTTTGGGTTGTGTGGAACGCTGGGTTTGGCCGAGAAGAAATCTTCGATGACTGCCGCAACCAGGGCTTCTTTGCTCGGAAAATGTTTGTAGATCGTGGCGGTCGAAACAGGCGCCTTTTTGGCAATATCGATTACCGAGGCGGCTTGGAATCCTTGGGAAGTGAATTGGTCATGGGTCGCGGCGAGAATAGCCTTGTGACTTCTTTCTTGACGCGCTGCGCGCCAAGCATGAAGCCCCCGGCTCTCCCCCCTTCCTGTTTTCGGCATTGAAATGCCCCTGCTTTTTGTTGTGTGACGCCACCCCAATCCCGGCAGAACCATATATTCATTGCGATTCGCTCGCAACGGCGCACGCCGTGCGCGAGCACTGCTCGATGGGCACTCGGGCCGAACCCTCCAAATTCAACCCGCAGTTGGTCTACAAGGAAAACGAATCATTTCAGTATTAAAGCTACACCCATGTATGGGCGGGGTGGTCAGGAGGGGACATGCCAAGGACCGTGGAGGAAACCGCCAATGGCGGTGAAGACAGTGTCGAGTTTTCCCTGAAATTCAAAGACGACCGGCTCGAATTGAAAATGAAAGAGCCTGGCCCGTCACAACGGCACCGGCTGGTGGTCTACGACAGCGGGCGCGGCAAGGATCAGGTTATTAGAACGGCGCTCCTGCGATTTGTCGCTGAAATGGTGTTCGTCGAGCGAGCTATTTACCCACGCTCCGATCTTCAAACGAATCACCACAAAGAAAGCGCGAAAATGGAGCGCTAATGCATAAGGGAAGGTGGCTGCTGAATGCAGTCACCTTTCTGTTCCCTTGCTCACAAGAGGAGATATTCCTAAATCATCTTTGTAGGGATGGTCTTAGGCACAATTTTCCCCGTTACTCACAGGCTTCGGCGAGACGAGTTCTCCATTCTAAGTAAAACGCTTGCCAGCCATTCCCGAAGGGTATCTCATTGGCAACATCTCCCGCATGGCGAAGTTCCCTCGTCGGCGGGATAAGCGTTTCAGGTGGCGTCCGCGCCCGATACGCACAACTCAATCCCCCCGAAAATCGAATAATCGGAAGCCCTCAGCGCTTCTATCAAGCATTCCGTGGGCATTGGCCGGACTGGTCCGACTTGCCCGTGAATGCTGGGATTGGGCACGCGATGCTAATTTCTTTTAGGCCGCCAAGTATCCGCATAGCGGATCCTGGCGGCTGGCGCTTCCTGCCGTCCTGCCGGCAGGACAATCGGCGATGGAGTGCCCTTCCCTTCCCGATCGTTCGGGTTAGGCTGGGCGGCCGGGATCGATCGGAGGATGAGATGTGCGGACGATTTGCCCTTTACGAACCGACCTGGGCAGATGCCTGGGAACGGCTGAACGGCGGCGCGAGAGCGCCCGTGAAGCCGACGAAACCCGATGAAGGTGAGTTTCGGCCGAGTTACAACATCGCGCCCATGCAGATGACGGCAGCCGTGCTTTGCAAGGATGACGAAATCAAAGGCGCGATGTGCCTTTGGTCCCTGGTGCCGCCATGGCTTAAAGACCCGCTTGAGAAAAAGCGCAGCTCGACGCTCAACGCGCGCGTTGAAGGCGTCTTGAGCTCGAAGCTTTGGGGGCCGGCCATGAAGCGCCATCGATGCCTGGTCCCGGCCAATCATTTCTATGAGTGGCGGAAAGATGGTCCGAAGGACAAAACGGCTTTCGCCATCGGTATGCGCGATGAAAGTCTGATGACTTTCGCCGGCATATGGACTTATTGGCGCGGGACTTGGAAGGATGAACCCTGGGAGGGGTACACGTTTGCGATCCTCACTACGGGGCCGAATGCGCTCATGGAGCGGATTCATGACCGGATGCCGGTCATTGTGGCCCCGGAGGATCGGGAAACGTGGCTGAAAGCTCCGGCTGAGGACGCGGTGAAACTCGCGTCCGAACCCCTGCCCTCCCAACTTATGCGCGCCTGGCCGATAGGCAGGGAAATTGGAAATGTTCGCAACCAGGGCGCAAAATTGGCGGAGCCCATTGACGAGGATTTGCAGCTTTGACGATATCTAAGAAATTAGTGGGCTGGGCTGTAGGGCTCGTTGGGCTCGCCGGAAGTGCGGTCTTCGTTGCGATTGTGACAAATACTGTGGAAGGGATCACTCTCTGGTCTGTTTTTTCACTCCTTCAGGAGATGGTTATCCAAGCGGTTAGCGCAATCTGGTCCGTGCTTTGGTCGTGGTGGTTCGGACTCGTCGTCGCTTTTGCAGTCGGGTTTTGCGCTGGGAAATATGCACGAAATTTATCCAAACCTAGCGGAACGCAGCGAGACGAACCTTCGTATGACAGAATGAACGATCTTGCGTTTTCTGCATCTCATATCCGTCAATCGCTTGAGAGAATGCGAAGTAGATCGTTGAGTACACCGCCTGGCGACTGGATTGCCTTCGAAGCGGACGAGAAGAACTTTCAAGATGCGATGAAACGTTTTGGAATAGAGATTCCTTCTTGGAGTGGCAGCATCAACACCTATGATGAATGGAAGGACTTCGACAATTTTTATCAAAAGTTAGAAGTCTATCTTGGCAGGGGGAGATGGAAAGACATTGAGGAAATTGTTGAAGAGTATGCTGCCAATGTGACGCGTGAATAGACAATGACAGGGGAATAAAAGTACAGAGTGTGACGTTCACCGTTTGCTCCTACCCCAATTTCCAATAAGGGGGCGGTTCATGTACGGAGATGGATTGCGTTGGCAGATTGGAAATCTTGACCATGACATTGCAGCGGAAGCGGCAGCCGCGAACCGGGCAGCGGATGTGCTTTCCGATCAGGGTATAGCGCTTCGGCGGGACGGCGGCGGAAAGCAGCTTCAACGGCACATCGAAGATGAGATTGCGCGGGCACTGCCCATCGCAGAGGGCGTGCACGTCCAGTTCGCCGCGCTCGATGGCGCGGGTCATGTTGTGCAGGGTCAGCACGGATTTTGGCCAAATGCGGTGATGGTATGGGCTGCGTTTCATCGGGCTTATGAACAAAACAGGAACGCTTGACGGTAGAGCCCTCCCCTGCCCGGCTGCAAGCGAATTTCCTATCCCAGAATCCCCATATTTCGCCCAGGAGCGCCGAAACGGCTGAAAGCCGGGAAAGGGCGCTCATGCGGCATTACGCCTCTGTGGGGCTTATTCTGGGCCGTTTGGGCGGCAAACATCCGCAAGCACCTGTCTTGAGCCCGGATCGCCACGGGTGAGCCGTCTAAGCGGGCGGTCCTGACCGTCTCGCTTCTGGCGCAAACAGGCCGGCTTTGCCTTTTTCCCCTGCCCTGCGGGCATTCCTCGCGCAGCAAAAACGCAGCTGGCCAGCTCGTCCGCTGCGCTTCCGCCCTGCCGGGTGCTGCCAGGCGCTAGAGCCGGTCTTTCGGACGCCAAGACGGCACGCCGTGGTGGCGGCCGGAAGTAGCAGGAGTTTTGAAAATGATCATCGCCAAGCTCAAAGCGGACCAGAACGGCATCCTTCGCGGCCAGCTGAAAAGCCTTATCGGCAGCGCGGACCTGGTTTTCAAGCCGATGGATGCCGGCGCTGACTACTCGATCCGGCACGAGGGGATTGAAAGCGAAATTGGCGCTGCCTGGGCCAAGGACAAGGACGGCAAGCCGTTCTGGTCGGTTCGCTTAAATGACCCGTTCCTCGCCCGTCCCGTCAACTGCGCGCTTTTCCAGTCCGACAAGGAGGATGGCGTTTTCAATCTCGTCTGGAACCGGCGCGAAGGGAAACAGGACAAAGCCCGATCCGGCGCATAAGCGCCGGACGGAGGGCATCCGAAAGGGTGCCCTCCAAATCGCAATAGGTTGACGCGGCTCAAACCTGTTTTACGCTTTTGCCGGTTCGGAACCGCGCAAGGGATCGTGACCCGTATGGGCGGAGACGGCGAAGGCGGCTCCGTGGCGTAGCCATAGAGCCCGGTCGCCAGAGGCGATGTGCCCTACCCTCAAAGGACCATCGGAAGCAGTACTAGCAGTGTTTTGGGCGAATATCGGGCTGACATGCTGGTTTCTTGCAACAAACGCCCCTACCTTGGTGCAGGAAAAACGAACACTAGGGGTAAATACTTGTGGAAACCATGGGAAACCATGGGAAACCATGAGAAGACCATGGAATACTTGGGAATATCCGTGAAAAAGCGGGTAAAAGCCAAGAAAAAACCGCCCAGCGGCTTTAAACCATTGGACGGTTGTGGTATTCTATTAACGTTTGTTGCTTGATCTCTGCCGGGCAACTGCCTCGCATGGCCGTGCGAGGTATCCAATCCGCAGGGGGAAAGGAGGTGTATAGCCGGTGAATTCGAAACTTATACAAGCTACCGTAAGACAACCTAACCATTTGGTCAAGGTTGAGCGCAGCAACACTGAGCAGCGAGTGCTTAAGACTATCCAAATGGTCTTGGTATTGGTGCCAACGCTGCGCGATCTGGTGGAATGGCTTTGGCCTTTAATCGTGTAAAAATCGGCTGAAACCAGCCGATTTCAACGAGAACGAAACCCGCAGGGGGCTCCGGCCCCCTGCCCTTTTGCATGTCCGAAGCCCAGCCTAGAGCGTGCGCCGGTCCATCTGCTCGTATGGCGGAATATCCACCCCGTCTTTGCGCAGCAAATGGTAGAAATACTCGATTTTCGACATGCCGAGCGCTTCCGCCCGCTCATTGAACGCATCGCGGACGAAGACCGGGACGCGGTTAAAATTGAGCTGGGTACGGTGACGCAGCTTGTCACGCAGGCTTTCGCGGCTTGGGCTGGGCAAGCCGCGCGCAAGCTCACCTGCGAGCATCTGGCGCTCTTCCTCGCTCTTGGACCCCCTGCCCGCTTTGACAGAACCGGCCTCTGCCTTTTTGGCCGGTTTCTGCGGCTTTTCGGCGGGCTTCTCGGCCTTCGGAAGATCTTCTTCGGTGTCCGTCAAATCGATATGGAGCTTACCCATTGACGGCCTCCTTCTTAGGCTCGCGGTAGAATTCGAGGGCGCCGGCAAGCTGCAGCTCGGCCACAAATTCATTGATGGCGGCCGTGGCGGAACCAGGCGGCAGGGTGCCGTGGGTGTGCATTTCCTTGAACCCGGTCCGGTGCCAAAGCGGCGTTTTCAGGGTAATCAGACCCTGCGTAGCCAGGGCATCGCGGATGCCCTCGGAAATCGACGTGCCTTTGTCGAAATCGGACAGAACGACATAGGTTTGTGGGTAGATATCCGCGGACTCGGAAATGGCCTGAACGTGTTGCCAGGTGCGCAAAGCGCCCTTGGCATCGGGTTCGGCGGCTTTGCAGGGGATGAAGATGATATCGCTGCGCATGACCGTATATACGGCCATGGCACTCTTGTACCCGGCCGTGTCGATCATCACCACGTCATAGGAGCCTTTGAGATGCTTGACCGTCTTGGTCAGCAGCTCGTCGTTCAGCTGTTCGACGGCATCAACGCCGCATTTGTCTTTTTCCGCCCATTTCAGGCAGGTTTTCTGCGGATCGGTGTCCACAATGACGACTTTTGCGCCGTCTTTGGCCAGCCGAGCGGCCAGGGCGCAAAGGAGGGTGGACTTACCGACGCCGCCCTTTTCTTGAATGGCGGAAATGACCTGAGCCATGGGAGCCTCTTGAATAACCGATAATGGATATTTGTTATACGCTAACAAATATCCGGTAGTCAATAACCGATATTGCATATGGGTTATTCGTTATCGGCTATTCGTTATCGGCTATTCGTTATCGAATAATCGATGATGGCTAACCCCCTATGACTAACCATTCATGGCTAGCTGCATTTGAATAGCCACCGATGGTTATTCATCCTTTGAGGACCGATCCGCAGAGCGTTCCGAAGATACGTAAGAGGCCAGCATCGCAAGAATCATCACGTAACCCATCCACCCCATAAAAATGAACAACGCGACCAGCGTCGGGAGCGGCATAAGACTATCAAGGCGATCATAAAACTCACCGCGCCTATCATCAGCGATAAGGTCACGCATGGCACGAGCGCCATAGCTGCTCGAAACATCAACAGCCATATAAAGCGTGTAAAGTCCGAGCGAGATACCGTTGATTTTCCCGATAAGATCAATGAAATGAGACGTATATCGGAACGCGAAAACCGCGACACCTCCAACGAACGAAGCGATGAGCATAACGGCCAACGTTTCTACAACACCCATTCTTTCCCCTCCCAAAACCGGCCTTTTACAAGAGTAGGTCAAAAGCCTCCATTGAGAAAGAAAACGGCAGATGGGCCGCTATCGCGGCGCATGTTGCCCTATGACCCGAGAGGGGACGCACCACGTCGGCACAACTTGGGAGAAGAGTGGTGGATTAATCCGCCGCCCGGCTGGGGAATGCAACCAGGCTCGTCAAATCCAGAGTTTCCATGACGAGACGACCGAAAGGGGAGGGGGCCTCGGCGGTCGTTAGCTGCGTGATCGATGAAAAAACATAGGTAGAAGCCCGGTCTTCATCATCGATGACGGGAAGATGTAAAATCTC
>NZ_BBIO01000024.1 GCF_000739695.1 Tepidicaulis marinus | reverse complement strand
AGGGAATGAATGCGCCAAGCCCTCTTCCCCCTCTCCCCCTTGGGGGAGAGGGTTGGGTGAGGGGGTGCGTGCCGTATGTTGCGCCGCTTGCCATCATGCCTCAGCCCTTCGCCTCCGATATCATCCGTACGAAGCGGTCGAAGAGGTAATGACTGTCCTGGGGACCGGGGGAGGCTTCCGGGTGGTATTGCACGGAAAAGACCGGGCGGTCCTTCAGGCGGATGCCGCAATTGGTGCCGTCGAAGAGAGAGACATGGGTCTCCTCGACGCTGGCGGGCAGGCTGTCCCGGTCCACCGTGAAGCCGTGGTTCATCGAGGTGATTTCCACTTTGCCGGTGGTGAAGTCCTTCACCGGATGGTTGGCGCCGTGATGGCCCTGGCGCATCTTCACGGTCTTTGCGCCGAGCGCGAGGGAGAGCATTTGATGGCCGAGGCAAATGCCGAAAACGGGCTTGCCGCTTTCCACGAGTTTCTGGATTTGCGGCACGGCGTAAGCGCCCGTTGCTGCGGGATCGCCCGGTCCATTGGAAAGGAAAATCCCGTCGGGCTTCAGGCTAAGCACATCATCCGCACTGGTCGTTGCCGGCACGACGGTGACTTTGACACCGGTGCTCGCCAGGCAGCGCATGATGTTGCGTTTGACGCCGTAATCCAGCGCGACGACGTGATGGCGCGGATTTTCGAGCCGGCCATATCCCTCGTTCCAGGCCCAGCGGGTTTCATCCCAGCTATAGGACTGGCCGCAGGTCACATCCTTTGCAAGATCGAGCCCTTCAAGGCCGGGGAAGCCCTGGGCCTCTTTGAGGAGCGCGTCCTTGTCGAATTTGCCCGTGGGATCATGGGCGATGGCGGCATCGACCATGCCTTCCTCGCGGATGCGCGCGGTGAGCGCGCGGGTGTCGATCCCGGCAATGGCGATAATCCCGCGCCGCTTCAACCATTCATCGAAATGCAGGGCCGCGCGGTAATTCGACGGGTTCGTGATGTCGGCCCGGAGCACCGCGCCGCGCACGCCGGAAGCGGCTGCCAGGTTCGAGGTTTCGATATCCTCGTCATTGGCGCCGACATTGCCGATATGGGGGAAGGTGAAGGTGATGATCTGGCCGACATAAGAAGGGTCGGTGAGGATTTCCTGGTAGCCCGTCATCGCGGTGTTGAAACAGACTTCGCCGACCGCGCTGCCGGTCGCGCCCAGGCCCATGCCTTCGATGACGGTGCCGTCCTTCAGGACCAGAAGGGCTGTGGGAAGCCGCTTCGTCATGTTCTGTCTCCTTGAGCTTTATGGGCGCTGCCCTGGAGCATCCGGCATCCGGGCAGCCGACTCTGCCGGGAAACCTCGCAAACGGGTTCCCGCATCTGTGGCTTCGGGCCGATCATACTATTCTCCTGAGGAGGGGCGGGAGCCAGGCTGCCCCCAAGCGCAAATTGCGCGGAACCTAAGGGAAGCCGGGCAAAGCGTCAACCCTCTAGGCGAAAAGAAAAGCGCTTTAATTCCAAAAGCTTAGCGGGGCTATGGCGGATTGCGCCAGCGCCCGGTTTGAGATAGCTTTCTCGCTTCCTTTAGAGCTTGCCGGTGAGTCTTTACCCCTTGTCAGGGGCGGCGGGCATGAGAGCGAGAGGCAGGGAATGCGCGACCAGTTTAATGCGGCGCTGAAAGAGGCGATGAAGGCGCAGGATAAACGGCGCGTTGCAACGCTCCGCCTGATGCAGGCGGCGATCAAGGACCGCGATATCGCCGCGCGCACCGCGGGCAAGCCCGACGGCGTCTCGGACGAGGAAATCCTCGATATTCTGGCCAAGATGATCAAGCAGCGCACCGAGTCCGTTACGACCTATGAGCAGGCCGGGCGCCTGGAGCTGGCCGAGCAGGAGCGCGAGGAAATCACCATCATTCAGGAATTCCTGCCCAAGCAGCTTTCCGAAGATGAGGTCAAGGAAGCGGTGCAGGGCGTCGTCAGCGACCTTGGCGCGGAAAGCCTGAAAGACATGGGCAAGGTGATGGGCGAACTGAAAAAGCGCTATGCCGGGCAGATGGATTTCGGCAAGGCGGGGGCCTCGGTCAAAGCGATTTTGAGCGCCTGAGGCTGGGAACTCCGGCCTTCTGTTCGCGCGCCTGCGGATTGGGCTATGCTGAGGGCGATATGGCGGGCCGCTTCTGGCGCAGGGCGCGCCGTCTTTCTCATGGGCTTGAGCGATGAGTTTCCCGAAATCCTTCCTGGAAGAGCTGAAGGCCCGCATCCGCGTCTCGGATGTGGTTGGCCGGAAGGTCAAGCTCAAGCGCCATGGCCGGGAGTTCATGGGCCTGTCGCCCTTTTCCAATGAAAAAACGCCGAGCTTCACGGTGAATGATGAAAAGCAATTCTATCATTGCTTTTCGACGGGCGAGCATGGCGACGTCATCAAGTTTCTGGAAAAGACCGAGAATCTGAGCTTCCTGGAAGCGGTGGAACGGCTTGCGGCGGAGGCAGGGCTTGAAATGCCCCAGCGCGACCCGCGCGCCGCCGAGCGGGAAAAGCAGCAGACCGGGCTCATCGACGTCATGAAAATGGCGCAGGATTATTTCCGCGCCGGACTGACGCGCGGGCACGGCGCCGAGGCGCGCGCCTATCTCCAGCGCCGGGGCCTGAAAGCGGAGACGGTAGAGCGCTTTGGCCTCGGCTATGCGCCCGATCAGCGCCACGGGCTGCTCAAAACGCTGCAGGCGCAGGGCGTCAAGATTTCCCAGATGATCGAAGCCGGGCTCATTATCGGCGGCGAGGACATCAAGGAACCCTACGACCGCTTCCGCAACCGGCTGATGTTTCCCATCGAAGATGCGCGCGGGCGCGTCATTGCTTTCGGCGGGCGGGCGCTCGATCCGGATGCGCGGGCGAAATATCTCAACTCGCCCGAAACGCCGCTCTTTCACAAAGGCCATGTGCTTTACAACTACGCCCGCGCGCGCAAAGCCGCTTATGACGCAGGCACCGTCATCGCCTGCGAAGGCTATATGGATGTCATTGCGCTGGCGCAGGCAGGCTTTGAACATGCGGTCGCCCCGCTCGGCACGGCGATGACGGAAAACCAGATCGATCTTCTCTGGCGTCTGGCGCCCGAACCCATTCTCTGTTTCGACGGGGACAAG
Source organism: Tepidicaulis marinus (assembly GCF_000739695.1). Taxonomy (GTDB): domain Bacteria; phylum Pseudomonadota; class Alphaproteobacteria; order Parvibaculales; family Parvibaculaceae; genus Tepidicaulis; species Tepidicaulis marinus. Next base: position 27,371 of record NZ_BBIO01000024.1, on the reverse strand, counting down.
GCAGGGGTGAAGGCGGCTTTCCGGGCGGTGGAGCGGGCCTTGCCATTGCTGCGGCCCGGCCATTCCTTGCGCTTTGCGCTTCTGCCGGAGGGCAAAGACCCGGACGACCTCATCAAGGAAGAGGGAACGGAGGCGATGCGCGCGGTGCTGGAGAAGGCCCGCCCGCTGATCGATATGGTCTGGGACAAGGAGATGGAAGGCGGGCGCTGGGACACGCCGGAGCGGCGCGCGCAGCTGGAAGCGCGCATCGAGGCTGTTGCCCAGGCCATTCAGGAACCGCGTGTGCGCGGCCATTATGCAACGGCGCTGCGCGAGCGGCTTAGGACTCTTTTCTCGCCCACGCCCTCCGGCGGCTTTGCCGGGCAGGGGCAGAACCGTTTTCAGCCAGGACGCGGCGGCGGGCGCTGGCAGGGGCAGGGGCCCGGCAACCGGCGCGGGCAGGGGGGAAAGTCCGGGCGTTTTCAAGGATTTATGCCGCCTGCCTCGCCGGAACTCCGGCGCAGCGCGCTGGTGCGGGGCGGGGATCCGGGCCGGCGCAACCGGGAGATGCTACTCACCGCCACGCTCCTCAACCATCCCGCGCTTTTGGAGCGCTATTGCGAGGAATTCGCGCATCTGCAATTCGAGGATCGCGAGCTTGACAAAATACGCAATGAAATCATAGATATAGCCGCCCTCCATGCGCCTCTTGAAAGGGAAGCGCTGGGGGACCATTTGAATCACAGGGGTTTTTCGGAACTCGCCCGGCGGTTGACGCACGCGCCCTCGCTTATGAGCGAACGGTTTGCCCGGATCGATGCCTCGGTTGAAGAAGCGGAACACGGGTTCCTTCACTTGCTTCACCGGCACAGGCACGCATCGGATTTACAAACCGAATTGAAGGCGGCTGAACGAGCACTGGCTGAGGAGATGACCGAAGAGAATCTGGCAAGGCTGAAAGCCGTGCAGGCGGAGCTTGGCGGATTCTCGAACAGCGAATAGGCACAACATAGCTGCGGGTCATGAAATATAACGGGCTATTCCTAGGAGGGGTTGGGAAAAAGCCTTAAACCACACGGCACAACTGGCAAGCGTGCGCGACCGGACTAGATCGTCCACATAAAGGGTCGCGAAAGGCCTCGTGCTTTATGGTCATGATCCATGGTGCATGATCGGAGATCGTTGAATGGCGAGCAAGACGGCCGAAACGGCAGAGACGGAATCCTCGGCGGAGAGCAGCGACAGCCCGCTTCTGGACATGTCCGATGCCGGCGTAAAAAAGATGATCAAGGCTGCCAAGGCGCGCGGCTGGGTCACTTATGACGAATTGAACAAAGTTCTGCCGTCCGAAGAATTTTCCTCCGAACAGATCGAAGACACGATGGCGATGCTCTCCGAAATGGGCATCACCGTGGTCGAGAACGACGAGACGGAAGACAGCAGCGAAGAAGCAAGCGCGGCAGAAGACGATGACGAGGAAGAAGGCGGCGTTCCCGCCAAGGCTGCCTCTTCCGCCGTTACGAAGAGCGAAAGCACCTCCACGACGCTGGAGCGCACGGACGATCCGGTGCGCATGTATCTGCGCGAAATGGGCTCCGTCGAGCTGCTCTCACGCGAAGGCGAAATCGCCATCGCCAAGCGCATCGAGGCCGGCCGCGAAACCATGATCGCCGGGCTCTGCGAAAGCCCGCTTACCTTCCAGGCCATCATCATCTGGCGCGACGAGCTGAACGACGGCAAGATTCTGCTGCGCGACATTATCGACCTCGATGCGACCTATGCCGGGCCCGATGCGAAAAAGATCGACCGCAGCCAGGCCGCGCTCGAACGCGAGAAAGCGAAAGCGGAAGGGCGCGAGGTCGAGGAACAATACGAGGTTCAGGAAAACGACGACGATGACGACGAGGATAACGAGAACTCGCTCTCCCTCGCCGCCATGGAAGCGGAACTGAAGCCGAAAGTTCTGGAAACTTTCGATGCCATTGCCTCCAACTACAAAAAACTGCGCAAGCTGCAGGACCAGAAGCACGAGCTTGTGCTGCAGAACGAAGACCTCTCTTCGGCGCAAGTGAAGCGCTACAAGAAGCTGCGCGATGAGATCGTCGAGGAAGTCAAAAGCCTTTCGCTCAACAACAACCGTATCGACTCGCTGGTCGAGCAGCTCTACGCCATCAACAAGCGTCTGATGATGCTGGAAGGGCGCCTCTTGCGCCTTGCCGAAAGCCACGGCGTGAAGCGCGAAGAGTTTCTGGCGCAATATTACGGCAACGAGATGGACCCGAACTGGGTCGAGCGCGTGGCCAAGCTGAAAGCCAAGGGCTGGTCTTCCGTTGCCAAGGAAGAAAAAGACACGCTGGAAACCCTGCGCGCGGAAATTCAGGAACTGGTGCAGGAAACCGGTCTCGACATCGGCGAATACCGCCGCATCGTCCACACGGTGCAGAAGGGTGAGCGCGAGGCGCGCCAGGCCAAGAAGGAAATGGTGGAAGCGAACCTGCGCCTCGTGATTTCCATCGCCAAAAAATATACGAACCGCGGTCTGCAGTTCCTCGACCTCATTCAGGAAGGCAATATCGGCCTGATGAAGGCGGTGGACAAATTCGAATACCGCCGCGGTTACAAATTCTCGACCTATGCCACCTGGTGGATCCGTCAGGCGATCACCCGTTCGATCGCCGACCAGGCGCGCACCATCCGTATTCCGGTGCATATGATCGAGACGATCAACAAACTGGTGCGCACTTCGCGCCAGATGCTGCACGAAATCGGCCGCGAGCCGACGCCGGAGGAACTGGCCGAAAAACTCGCCATGCCGCTGGAAAAAGTGCGCAAAGTGCTGAAGATCGCCAAGGAACCGATCTCGCTCGAAACGCCCATCGGCGATGAGGAAGACAGTCACCTCGGCGATTTCATCGAAGACAAGAATGCGGTGCTGCCCATCGATGCGGCCATTCACTCGAACCTGCGCGAGACGACGACGCGGGTTCTCGCCTCTCTCACCCCGCGCGAGGAGCGCGTGCTTCGTATGCGCTTCGGCATCGGCATGAATACCGACCACACGCTGGAAGAAGTCGGCCAGCAGTTCTCGGTGACGCGCGAGCGTATCCGCCAGATCGAGGCAAAGGCGCTGCGCAAGCTGAAGCACCCGAGCCGCAGCCGCAAACTGCGCTCCTTCCTCGACAATTGATCTTTGCCGCAACGGCAAACAGGAACCCCCGGCACCCGCGCGGCGCCGGGGGTTTTTTGATGGTTTCTTTGCAGCATTGACGCCCCGAAACGGTTGCGGCGCTGGCAGGGCGGCTATATGGTGCGCCGCGTTTGCGCAAGGGGCGGTGCCCGCCGCGTAGGTTTCGACACTTGGGAGTGCCCCGATGAATCTCACCATGCTCAAAGCCAAACTGCACCGCGCGGTGGTGACGCAATGCGACCTTCATTACGAAGGCTCGATCTCCATCGATAAGGATCTTCTGGCGCGTTCCGGCATTTTGCCGAACGAACAGGTGGATGTGCTCAACATCAATAATGGCGAACGCTTCACGACTTATGCCATCGAAGCGCCGGCAGGCTCGCGCATGATCGGCATTAATGGCGCCGGGGCGCGTAAGGCGCAGGCGGGCGATCTCGTCATCATCATCGCCTATGCGCAGATGAGCGCGGCGGAAGCGGAAAGCCACGAACCCCGCGTCGTCCTGATGGGCGAGGGGAACGAGCCGCTTTAAGGGGTTTTGTTTTCCAGCGGGTATTCGATCTGCGTGGCGATGAAACCGGCGGTTGCCGCGCCGTGCTCCTTTTCCAGTACTTTCAGCATATCGGTACGCAAGCTGGTGCTATCGGTAAGTGTGATGTCTGCTTTGCGTGTGTCGCCCGGCAGGGCGAGGGTGAGCGCATCTTGCGCGTCTTCCATGCTCATATCCGGGTAAAAGCGCAGGCTGTGCGCGCTTCTATAGGAGGCGGCGGCGCCGGCAAGCGCGGATGAGGATTCCCAGCTGCGCGCGCCCATATCGACCGCGAAGGCAAGGTCTACTTCATCCATGCCGTCCTTGCCGAGCACGGCATAGGTGCTGCGCGGCCAGCCGAAAAGAAAGTTCGTGAGCGCGGTGCGGATTTCGCCAAACCCGACATTGAAACTATCGCTGTCATGACCGGGCCCGTAAGAGGCAATGCCATAGCGGGCGGCCAGTCTTTGCGCTTGCCCGCGCCCGGCGATCCGCTCCACAAGGCGCAGTGAGGCGGGCAGTGAGGCGCTGACGCCGGAGGAGGTGAGGAAGCGGCCATCTTCCACATAGCGCCGGTTGGCCAGCCAGGTGACGTGCGGGTAATCGGTGCGGCGATTGTCTTCGGTATAAAAATGCCCCGTCGCCTCGTGTCCGTCGAGCACGCCGCTTTCCGCCAGCAAAAGACTGCCGTCGCAGATCGAGGCGATGAAAGCGCCTTTCGCAGCCTGCTGGCGCAGCCAGGCTGTCAGGCGCTTGTCGGCGGGATCGTGAACGGCGGGCACCACAATGAGATCCGCGCCGTCCGGCCAGGCTTTATCGAATTTTGCCAGGTCCATGTCGGGTTCCGCTTTCAGCGCGGGCCAAAAGGAGATGGGCCCCGGCTCCCCGGAAACGGCAAATACCTTTGTGCCGGGAGCTTGGGAAAGGAGGGCGTAAGGAACGAGAAAATCCGTAATCTCCGTGCCTGTATTCTGCGCGAGAACCGCAACGACGAGCGCCGCGCGGCCCGGCTTGGGCTGGATTGCCTCCGCGCTTTGCCCCGTTTCGGCGGAGAGGCCGAGGGGGAAGGCACAGAGAAGAAAGAGGCAGAGAAGGGGCGCGGCGAGGGATTTCATAGGTCAGGTCCCGTGGTTGGTGCGGAACCAGAATCGCGGCAGGAGGCGCGTTCGCACAAGGACAATAACCCCTCGATTTCCGCCGGGCGCGGGGCCCGTGCGGAAACCGGGGCAGATACTCTCTTATTCGATTTCGATGGTCAGGTTGACGCTCGCCGTCAGTTCCTGTTCGCCCGAGGCGATGGGCACGGAGGAACCTGAATCTTCCATCGCCGCGCGCATCATCATTTTCGGTTGGGGCACATAGCTTCCGCCTTCATTGATGGTGAGCACGCGGCCGAGCACGACGCCGGCGGAGGCCGCATAGATTTTCGCCTTGCGCAGCGCGTCTTTCACCGCGTCCTCGCGGGCCTTGTCCAGCATGGCTTTGGCGTTGGAAACTTCAAACCCCACACCGCTCACCCGGTTCGAGCCGACGGTGACGAGCTTGTCGAGCACCGCGCCGATCTTGTCCGTATCGCGCAGGCGCACGGAAAGCGCGTTCGTCACGCGGTAGGATTTGATGACCGGCACTTCGTTCGAGCCGCGTTCGGGATAGGTATAGACCGGATTGATGTTGAACTGGGAGGTCTGGACGTCGCGCTTCTCGATGCCGATTTCTTCCAGCGCAGCGAAGACCTTGTTCATGGCCTCGGTGTTGGCGGTCAGCGCCTCGCGGGCGGTTTTCGCCTCCGTAACGACGCCGGAATTGATATGAGCGGTGTCGGGCACGGCGTTGATCTTGCCTTCGCCCGATACCTGGATCGTGCGGCGGAAAGGCGCGTCTTCGGCATGAGCCGCCAGCGCGCCGCCTGCCAGAATGATGAGGGCGGCGAAAGCGCTCAGGAATTTTGCTGTGTTTTTTTGCGCCGTCTGTGGCATTGGAAACCCCTTTGGATTGTCGCGGACCCGTTTCGTGACGCGCGCAGCATGGCGGGCGATTGAGACAAAAATGCGGCGTTTACGGCGAGCCCGCCACTGCCTTAAGGACATGGGCTTTCGGGCGGGAAAATTAAATTGTGCGGGGGAAGTGGTGGGCCCGGCAGGACTCGAACCTGCGACCAAACCGTTATGAGCGGTTCGCTCTAACCAACTGAGCTACAGGCCCCCTCACCCCTAAGCATATAGGGGCATATAGGGGCATATAGCAGAACTTGGCGGGCACCGGAAGCGTCTCGCCCGCGCGCGCGTGCGCACTGGCCCGGCGGCGTGCAATCAGTCGGAATAACGCTGCTGGATTTCGGTCACGGCCTCTAGATTGTCGAAGAGAATATCCACAAGGTGGGGGTCGAAATGTTTGCCCCGTTCGTGGCGGAACAGCGCCAGCACATCATCGAGCGGCCAGGCTTTCTTATAGCAGCGGTCCGAGCCCAGGGCATCGAACACGTCTGCCACCGCCGTGATGCGGCCCATTATGTCGATCTCTTCGCCCCGCCGTCCTTCCGGATAGCCCGAGCCGTCCCATTTTTCGTGGTGATCGCGCGCGATCACCGCCGCCGCTTTCAGGATCGGCCGCTCCGAATTGGACAGCATCTCATAGCCTTTGATGGCATGGGTCTTCATGATTTCCCATTCCTCCGGCGTCAACTTTCCGGCCTTGTTCAAGATCGCGTCCGGAATGGCGATCTTGCCGACATCGTGAAGCGGGGAAGCGTAAAAAATAATGTCACAGTCGCGCGGCGACAGCCCCGCGCCGCGGGCGATCAGACGGCTGATTTCCGCCACGCGCTTGACGTGGTTGCCGGTTTCCTGGGAGCGGCTTTCCACCGCTTCGCCCAGCCGGTAGACGATCTCGCGCTGGGTTTCGTCGATTTGCTGGGTCAGGACCAGGTTGTCGAAAGCGCTGGTGGCTTGGCGCATGTAAACGTCGAGCAGATTGCGGTCCGTCGGCGTCAGCGCATGCAGCCCTTCCATGTAGAAGACGTATTCGAGGGTAGAGGATTCGCGGTAGAGTCCGCCCAGCCAGGTGCCGTTGACGAGAGAGCCGGCTTTTTCCAGTTCCTCGAAGCGCTGAATCAGCATTTCGGGCAGGTCGGCAAATTTTGTGCAGCCTGCAAGCGGGCGCAACGACCCCGTCGCGGCAATCACATCGAACCCGTCTTTGTTGATCCGGCGCGCCCATATCATATCGATATTGGTGAATTTTCCCGCCGTGGTCTTGGCGAGCAATTTGGGGAAGCGATCTTCGGCGGTGCGGGTGAAAGCTCTAAGTGTCTGGCATTCGAAAAGGGCGGAGGTGGCAGCGATAACCTCTTCGAGCCCATCCTGATGATGCTCAAGGGCATTGATGTCGCGGTAGGCGCGCAGCGCGCCGTAAATGGCGGTGAAGAGGTGCGAAGAGGTCAGGTCCGTCTTTTCGCGGTAATCGTTGATATCATACCGGATGATGACGTCGCTTTCGGGCGCCTGACCCGGCTGGCCGGTGCGCAGGATGATGCGGGTGGCGGAATTGCGCATCGTGTCGCGTATACGGCGGATGAGTTCGAGCCCGGCATTGTCTGTTTCCATCACCACGTCGAGCAGAATGACGGCGATGTCGCCGTGGCGATGCAGCACTTCTTCCGCTTCGGCGGCTGAATGCGCGGAGATCAGCTCCAGGCCGCGGCCCGCGAACACCACGTCATGAAGCGCCAGGCGCGTGACCGAATGCACCTCCGGCTCGTCATCGACGATGAGGATCTTCCACACCCCATGTTGAGCGACTTCCGCCGGCCGCTCCTCGGCAAACAGAAACCTGTCTTCGCTTGGCGCAAGCGTCATGCTGGAACCCTTCTGGCTCTCGGTCATTTTCTGGTCTGGAAATGCCGCCCGCGCGATTACGCATGCGGACAAATGTCCAATCCCACAGCTCAACCATAGGTGAGGGGGTTTTAAGCAAGCGCTAAACGATTTGGTTAAGGGGGCGTTAGTTTGCACGCCCTTCTGCCTCTTTTCAGGACAGGCGGCCGCTGCGGAAAGAAGCGCCGGCGCCAGCGGGCGGGCGTTATCCGGCGTTGTTCCGGAAGGCGCAATCCGTTACTACTCTGCCCAAAGATGCAGACCGGCGGCTGGCCGGGCGTTTGGCGCATGGTGCCGGCGCGCTATCCGGCCCGTGCCGCCAGGCAGAACAGAGGAAATTCATGGCGTCGTATCAATATGTTTACGTGATGGACCGCTTGTCCAAGACCTATCCGGGCGGCAAGCAGGTGCTGAAAGATATCCGCCTCTCCTTCCTGCCGGGCGCCAAAATCGGCGTCGTCGGGGTGAACGGGTCCGGTAAATCCACGCTGATGAAGATCATGGCGGGGCAGGACAAGGAATATACGGGCGAGGCTTGGGCCGCGGAGGGCGTTAAGGTCGGCTATTTGCCCCAGGAGCCGGAGCTCGATGGCTCCAAGGACGCGCTTGGCAATGTCATGGACGGTGTGGCGGAAAAGAAGGCCATGCTGGAGCGCTACAACGAACTGGCCATGAATTATTCGGATGAGACGGCCGATGAGATGGCCCAGCTGCAAGATGTGATCGACGCGCAGAACTTGTGGGATCTGGACAGCCAGATCGAGATGGCGATGGACGCGCTGCGCTGCCCGGCGGGGGATGCCGACGTCTCCAAACTTTCTGGCGGTGAAAAGCGCCGGGTGGCGCTGTGTAAATTGTTGCTCTCCGAGCCCGATATGATCCTGCTCGATGAGCCGACCAACCATCTGGATGCGGAATCGGTGGCGTGGCTCGAGCATTATTTGCGCGATTACACAGGCACCGTCGTGCTCGTCACCCATGACCGCTATTTCCTCGACAATGTAACCGGCTGGATTCTGGAACTCGACCGGGGTCAGGGCATTCCTTACGAAGGCAATTATTCCTCCTGGCTGGAGCAGAAGAAAAAGCGTCTCGAACAGGAAGGGCGTCAGGAAGAAGCCCGCCAGCGCACGCTCGACCGGGAACTGGAGTGGATCAAGGCGTCGCCTAAGGCCCGCCAGGCCAAGAACAAAGCCCGTATCCGCGCTTATGACGAATTGGTGGCCGGCGCCGGCAAGGCACAGGACGGCAAGGCGCAGATCATCATTCCCGCCGGCCCCCGTCTTGGCAGCCTGGTGCTGGAGGCCGAGGGGCTTTCCAAAGCTTATGGCGACCGGCTTTTGATCGAGGATCTTTCCTTCTCGCTGCCGCCGGGCGGTATTGTCGGTGTGATCGGCCCGAACGGCGCCGGTAAGACGACGCTCTTCCGCATGATCACAGGACAGGAACAGCCCGATGCCGGGGTGATGCGCGTAGGCGACACGGTGGTGCTGGGCTATGTCGACCAGACCCGCGACGATCTCGACCCCAACAAGACGGTTTGGGAAGTGGTGTCGGACGGGCTCGATATGCTGGAGCTTGGCAAACAGACCATGCCGAGCCGGGCTTATGTGGGCGCCTTCAATTTCAAGGGCGGCGATCAGCAGAAGAAAGTCAGCCTGCTTTCGGGCGGGGAGCGCAACCGGGTGCATCTGGCCAAGATGCTGAAATCCGGCGCCAACCTTTTGCTGCTCGACGAACCGACCAACGATCTCGATGTCGATACGCTGCGCGCGCTGGAAGATGCGCTGATGGATTTTGCCGGCTGTGCCGTCGTTATCAGCCACGATCGCTGGTTCCTCGACCGTATCGCCACACATATCCTGGCCTTCGAAGGCGACAGCCATGTCGAGTGGTTCGAGGGGAACTATGCCGATTACGAAGAAGACCGGAAGCGGCGCCTGGGGGATGAGGAAATCGTCCCGCACCGGATCAAGTACAAGCGCTTCAGCCGCGACTGATCCGGGGCTGGAAGACGGAGAAAAGAAAACGGCGCCTTAAGGGGCGCCGTTTTGTTTGTCGGGATCGAAGCGCTGCGGGTTTATTCGCTTGCCGGGATGCCTTCTTCCGTTTGGGCGTCACCGGGTTGAGGCTGGGCCTCGCCGGTCAGCTTTTCTTGAATTTCTTTTTCCGCCTGGCCGATCTGGGCGCGCAGATGTTTCAGCAGCGCCTCGAATTTGCCGCCATTGTTGCGGATCACGGAGATGAACGTGTCGCGCTGTTCCTGCGCCATCCAGACGCCGAGCACCTTCACGTCGAAGACTTTAAAGCCGCCGCCGTCCTGGCGCAGCAGCCACCAATCCACCGGCACCGGCTCACGCCCGCTGGCGAATTCGATTTTGCTTTCGACAATGACTTCCTTGCCCTTGGAGCCTTTCTCAACCGAACCGTTCACATGGAAGGTCTGATCGGTATAGGCCGAAAGCCGGTTGGCATAGACCTTGACGATGAATTCCTCGATGAGCTGCAGGTATTCTTTTTTCTCTTCCGGTGAGGGCAGGCGGGCATATTGGCCGAGCGCAAAACCGGCGACGCGGGGAATGTCCAGATTCTCGGTGAAAAGTTCCCGGAACGCCGCTTCCCGCTCGCTTGGAGTTTGTCCGTCCTTGGAGAGGATGGAAATGGTCTCATCCGCAAGCTTTTGCACATAATCTTTCGCTTCTTCCGCCGGATTGGCGCTGGAAGGCGAGAGGCTGGCGATGACCAGCCCGGCCGCCAGCGCTGCAAAGACGAGCAGGCTTGCGGCGCGGCGGGTCAAAGAAGGCATGGCCTCAGAAAACGTTGTCATGGTCGCTGTGCCCGCCGAAACGGGCCCTCCTGTTGGTTATTCGAAGGTCTGGCGTCTTCAGGACGTACGCTCAATCTGAAGAACTACTCGAAGTTGATATTCGAGATATCGGGCAAATCTTCGACATTTGTTTGACCATTTGCGATTTCCTCCGCCCGGCTCTGGCGGTAGAGGCTGCGAATGGTGGCGTAATAGTCGACGGAGGTGCGTTCGATTTCATCGAGCACTTCCAGATTGCGCGCCCGCAGGTCCACACCGTTCAGCACGAAACGGGTTACGGGCACGGTGTAGCCGTCATCCCAGAAAATATAGGTCAAAGGATCGAAGAACTGATCGACCACCACGCCCGTCAAGTCGCGGGGCGGGGCGGGGCCCAGAACGGGCAGGAAGAGATAAGGGCCTTCATTGACGCCGTAAACGGCGAGCGTCTGGCCGAAATCCTCGCCATGGCGGGCATAGCCGTAATCGGTTGCCGGGTCGTCGAGGCCGAGTACGCCGACTGTCGTGTTGATGCCGAAGCGCGTCGCGGTGGTTCCGGCACGGTTCCATTCGCCCTGCAGCATGTCATTGGCGAGGATCACCGGCGCGCGCAGGTTATCGAGGAAGTGGCGCACACCCTGTTTGGCCTGGCGCGGCAGCACACCGTCATAAATTTCAGCGGCAGGACGCAGCAGAATAATATCGGCAAAGCGGTTGAGCTCGAAGAAATAACGGTTCATCGGCTCCAGCGGATCATTGGCTTCTTCATAAGAAGATACCGCTGCTTCATCTGCCGGGTCGGGCGCCGTGGCGCAGCCGGCCGCGAAAAGTGACGCGCCAAGAACCAAGGCCAGCGCCTTATTTACCTTGTTATTCACGAGCTTGATCATAGTTGCTCCTGCTACGGGCACGCTCTTTAAAAAGCGCCTTGTTTTTGCTTCCAGGTATTTGCCGGAGCAAAGGCGGAACGCAATCCTTAACCGCGGCGCTCTTAAGGGCAAATGAACAGCCAGCTTCAAGCACGCCAGAATCGCGGTTAACCCCAGAATTTTTAGCTATCACAGGGCCTTGGGCATAACCAGCGGCCCCGCGTTTCACTTTTCTGAAATCGCAACGCTGTTGCGAAAATGACGCGAATGGGAAAATCACTTGCAGACATAAAGATATATTTATATAACTCAAGGCGTTGGGCCGCCAAAAGCGGCCTTTGATTTATTTCGCGCAGGATTGGAGCAAGCCGGACCATGGACGGCCTCGTGACAGGATTGAGAGCGGCAGGAGAGCCTACCAGGCTGCGCCTTCTGGCCCTGCTTGCCCAAAGCGAGCTAACCGTGAGCGAGATCACCCAGATCATGCGGCAAAGCCAGCCGCGCGTCAGCCGCCACCTGAAACTTTTGTGTGAGGCGGGGCTGCTCGACCGCTTCCGCGAGGGAAGCTGGGTGTTTTACCGTCTGGCGCGGCTTGGCCAGGGCGCGGCGCTTGCCCAGGCGCTAATGGCGCTGCTGCCGGCAGGCGACCCGGTTCTCACTCGCGATATCGAACGGCTGGAGGAAGTGCGCCAGGGCCGGGCCGAGCGGGCGGCGGCCTTCTTCCGGGAAAATGCGGAAGAATGGGACCGCATCCGCGCACTTTATGTGCCCGAGGCGCGGGTGGAAGCGGCGCTGCTGGCGCTTGTCCCTGAAACCCGCATCGCCAATATGCTGGATCTCGGCACCGGCACGGGCCGGCTTTTGGAAGTCTTCGCGGGGAAAGTGGAAAGCGGCATCGGCCTCGACATGAGCCCGGAAATGCTGGCCTTCGCCCGCGCGAAACTGGAAGAGGGCGGGCTTTCTCATTGTCAGGTGCGCCAGGGCGATCTTTTCGACTTGCCGGTGCCCGATGACAGCCAGGACCTCATAACACTGCATCAGGTGCTGCATTATCTTGACGATCCCGCAGCGGCGCTCACGGAAGCGGCCCGTGTACTCAAACCGGGCGGGCGGCTTTTGATCGCCGATTTCGCGCCTCATGAACTCGATTTCCTGCGCGAGGAGCAAGCCCATCGGCGGCTCGGCTTTGCGCCGGAAGAAGTCAGCGCCTGGTGCGCGCGGGCGGGACTTGAAAGCGGCAAGATTATCGAGCTACCCCCGGAAGGCGGGGAAGCGAAACTGACGGTATTGATTTGGGCGGCGGAAAAACCGGCTGCCGGCGGTAGGAAGCAACCGGCGCGCACAGCGGGACGCCGGCTTGAGGAGGCATGAGTATGGTAAGGCTGGGCGATAAAATCCGGGGCAGGGAAGACCTGCGCGTTTCCTTTGAGTTCTTTCCGCCGAAAACGGAAAAGATGGAAGAAACGCTCTGGGATTCCATCAAGCGGCTGGAGCCTTTGCAGCCCAATTTCGTTTCGGTGACCTATGGCGCGGGCGGCTCGACGCGTGAGCGCACCCATGCGACGGTCGCGCGGATCGTCAAGGAAACCTCGCTGAAGCCTGCCGCGCATCTGACCTGTGTCGGCGCCTCGCGCGAGGAAGTAGATGAAGTGGTACAGGCCTATTGGGATGCGGGCATCCGCCATATCGTGGCGCTGCGCGGGGATATGCCCGAGCTTGGCACGCCTTATAAGCCCCACGAAAAGGGCTATCAAAGCGTGCCGGAGTTGATCCGTGGCATCAAGGCGATCGGTGACTTTGAAGTGTCGGTCTCCGCCTATCCCGAGCGCCATCCCGAATCCCCTGACGGGGATGCGGATTTGCGGCTTTTGCAGGACAAGATCGAGGCGGGCGCCACACGCGCCATCACGCAGTTCACGTTCGATTCCTCAATCTATGGCACCTTCATGGAGCGGGTCGAAAAGGCCGGGATCAAAGTGCCGATCGTGCCCGGCATCATGCCGACGACGAATTTCAAAGGCATCAGCCGGATGGCGGAGAAATGCGGCGCGACCGTGCCCGGCTGGCTCGCCGATTATTATGAAGGGCTCGACGATGATTTGACCACGCGCAAGCTCATTGCCGCTGCCGTGGCGGTAGAGCAGGTGCACGATCTGGAGCGCATGGGCTTCCGGGACTTTCATTTTTATACGCTCAATCAGGCGGATCTGACTTATGCGATTTGCCACATTCTGGGCCTAAAGCCCTCGACGAAACCGACGCCCGGCCTGAAAGCGGCCGAATAGGAGACGCGCGATGACACGCGAAGAACGCATTCAAGAACTCTATAAAGCGGTCAAGGAGCGCATTCTTGTGCTGGACGGCGCCATGGGCACGATGATCCAGGGCTACAAGCTGCAGGAAGAAGATTACCGCGGCGATATTCTGAAAGATCACCCCAAGGACGTGAAAGGCAATAGCGAGCTGATCGGCCTCGTGCGCCCGGACATTCTGCGCGACATTCACCTGGCCTATTACCGGGCGGGCGCGGATTTTGCCGAGGCGAATACGTTCGGTGCGACGGTGATCGCGCAGGCCGATTACGATCTCGAGCATCTGGCGCGCGAGATGAACGTGAAAAGCGTGCAGATTGCCCGCGAGGCAGCGGATATTGCCGAAAGCGAAGACGGCAAGCTGCGCTGGGTGATCGGCGTGCTTGGGCCGACGCCGCGCTCGGCCTCCATCTCGCCGGATGTGAACGATCCAAGCTTCCGCAATGTCACGTTCGACGATCTTTACGCCGCGTATAAAGACGCCGCCGAAGGGCTGATCGAAGGCGGGGCGGACGTGATCATGATCGAAACGGTGTTCGACACGCTCAATGCCAAAGTGGCGCTTTATGTGCTGCAGGACATTTTCGATGCGCAGGGCTTCGAGCTGCCGGTGATGATTTCCGGCACGATCACGGATGCGGCGGGCCGTATCCTTTCGGGCCAGACGCCGGAAGCCTTCTGGTATTCCGTGCGCCATGCCAAACCCTTTTCCATCGGGCTTAACTGCGCGCTTGGCGCCGAGCAGCTGCGCCAATATGTGGAAGAGCTTTCCCGCGTCGCCGACACGAATGTTTCCGCCCATCCCAATGCGGGCCTGCCGAACGAGTTCGGCGAATACGACCAGTCGGCGGAATATATGGCCGAGCTGGTGGGCGAGTTTGCCGAGGCGGGTCTGGTGAATATCGTCGGCGGGTGTTGCGGCACGACGCCGGAACATATCAAGGCGATTGCGGATGCGGTAGCTGGTGTACCGCCGCGCGAAATTCCGCACCCCGAGACAAAGATGAGACTTTCGGGTCTCGAACCCTTCGTTCACGCGTAACAGATCGAGCTTTTTATGACCGAGGCGACTGCAACATTTATCAATGTCGGTGAACGCACCAATGTGACGGGATCGGCGAAATTCAAGAAGCTGATCCTGAACGGGGATTACGAAGAAGCGCTGGCTGTTGCCCGCTCCCAGGTGGAAAACGGCGCGCAGATCATCGATGTAAACATGGATGAGGGGATGCTGGATTCGGAAGCGGCCATGGTGCGCTTCCTCAATCTCATTGCCTCCGAGCCCGATATCGCCCGTGTGCCGATCATGATCGACTCTTCCAAATGGTCGGTCATCGAAGCGGGGCTGAAATGCGTGCAAGGCAAGGCGATCGTCAACTCGATCAGCCTGAAGGAAGGCAAAGAGCCTTTCGTCGAACAGGCGCGCAAGATCAAACGCTATGGCGCCGCCGTGGTGGTCATGGCCTTCGATGAGGAGGGCCAGGCCGACACCGCGAACCGCAAATATGAGATTTGCGAGCGCTCTTACAAAATTCTGACCGAGGAAGTCGGTTTTCCGGCGGAAGACATTATCTTCGATCCGAATATTTTCGCCGTGGCGACGGGCATCGAAGAGCACAACAATTATGCCGTCGATTTCATCGACGCCACGCGCCGGATCAAGCAGAACCTGCCCCATGCGCATATTTCAGGGGGCGTTTCCAACGTTTCTTTCTCCTTCCGCGGCAATGAGAAAGTACGCGAGGCGATGCATTCCGTCTTTCTCTATCACGCCATTCAGGCGGGGATGGATATGGGCATCGTCAATGCCGGGCAGCTGGCGATCTATGAAGAGATCGAGCCGGAGCTGCGCGAGCTGGTCGAGGATGTGATCCTCAACCGGCGGGAGGACGCGACTGAGCGGCTTTTGGAAGCGGCGGAGAAATATAAGGCCGAAGGCGGGCGCAAGCAGGAAGAAGACCTTTCCTGGCGCGAGGCGCCGGTGGAAGAGCGCCTGAAGCATGCGCTCGTCAAAGGCATCACCCAATATATCGAAGTGGATGTGGAAGAGGCGCGGCTGAAGGCCGAGCGTCCGCTCCATGTCATCGAAGGCCCGCTGATGGCGGGAATGAACGTGGTGGGCGATCTTTTCGGCTCGGGCAAAATGTTCCTGCCGCAGGTCGTTAAAAGCGCGCGGGTGATGAAACAGGCCGTGGCCCATCTCATGCCCTATATGGAGCAGGAGAAACGGGATCTCGGCATCGACAGCCGGTCGGCCGCGGGCAAGATCCTGATGGCGACGGTGAAGGGCGATGTGCACGATATCGGCAAGAACATCGTCGGCGTCGTTTTGCAATGTAACAATTATGAAGTGATCGACCTTGGCGTGATGGTGCCGGCGGCAAAGATCATCGAGACGGCGAAGAAGGAAGGTGTGGATATTATCGGCCTTTCGGGTCTCATTACGCCGAGCCTCGATGAGATGTGCCATGTGGCCGCTGAAATGGAACGGCAGAATTTCGACATGCCGCTGCTCATTGGCGGGGCGACGACGAGCCGGGTGCACACGGCGGTCAAGATCAACCCGAATTACAAGCGCGGCCAGGCGGTCTATGTGCCCGATGCGTCGAAAGCCGTGGGCGTTTGCTCGAACCTGCTCTCGGAAGAACGGGGCGCGGATTACCGCGCGGAAATTCTCGCCGAATACGAACGTATGGCCGAGGCCCATGCCAGCCAGCGCGCGCGCGGGCCGCGCACGAGCCTTGCCGAAGCCCGGCGCAACCGTTATCCGGTGGATTGGAAAGGGTATGAGCCGGTCAAACCGGCTTTTACCGGCGTCAAAGTCTTTGACGATTATTCGCTCGAAGAGCTCATTTCTTATATCGACTGGACGCCGTTTTTCTCGACCTGGGAAATCAAGGGGCAGTACCCGGCGATCCTCGACGATTCCACGCGCGGGGAAGCGGCGCGTGCGCTCTTTAAAGATGCGCAGGACATGCTGGAGAAGATCGTTGCGGAAAAATGGATGCATCCGAAAGGCGTGATCGGTTTCTGGCCGGCCAATCAGGTGCATGAGGAAGATATCGCGCTTTATACGGATGAAAGCCGGAGCGAGGAATTGGCGGTGCTGCATACGCTGCGCCAGCAAATGACGAAGAAGGAAGGCCGGCATAATATCGCGCTTGCCGATTTCGTCGCGCCCAAGGCGACGGGCATTGCCGATTATATCGGCGGCTTTGCAGTGACGGCGGGCCATGGGGAAGACGAGATCGCCCGGCGCTTTGAAGAAGCGAAGGACGATTACAGCTCCATTCTCCTCAAAGCGCTGGCAGACCGGTTTGCCGAAGCCTTTGCCGAATGCATGCATAAACGTGTGCGCCGGGAGTTCTGGGCCTATGCGCCGGATGAGACGTTGACGAATGAAGAACTGATTGCCGAAAAGTATCAGGGCATCCGTCCCGCGCCCGGCTATCCCGCCCAGCCCGACCACACGGAAAAGCGCATTCTTTTCGATCTTTTGAACGCTGAGCAGAATGCGGGCATCGAGCTGACCGAAAGTTTTGCCATGTGGCCGGGCTCGTCGGTAAGCGGGCTCTATTTCGCCCATCCGGACGCGCATTATTTCGGTGTCGGCCGGGTCGAAAAAGATCAGATCGAAGACTATGCAAAGCGCAAGGGCATGAGCGTCAAGGAAGCCGAGCGCTGGCTCGCGCCGATCCTTAATTATACGCCGGGCGCGGAAGTGGCTGCCTAAGCCTTTCCGGACTTCTCCAATTGGCGGGCCCAGCGTTCCGCCCAGCCTGTCAGGGGCGCGAGCTGCTCGGTCAGCTCGCGCCCCAATTGCGTCATGCGGTAGCCTTCCGCCTCTTCATGTTCCAAAAGGCCGGTTTCTTTCAGATCGGCAAGGCGCGCATTGAGGACGGAAGGCGAAATACCGCCGCATGCCTCCTGCAAGGCGCGGAAGGTGAGCGGGCCTGAGCGCAATTCCCAGAGAATGCGCAGAACCCAGCGCCGGCCGATGAGATCGATCAGCGCCATGACGGGGCGGCCCGTCGCCGAGCCGCGCACCGGGCGGCCGGGCCGGGGTGCGGATTTCCTTACGGCTTTCGGCGCTGTTTTCTTCGCCTTTTTTGGGGCTTTTCCGTGCGGGGCCATATCGTCTTCTCCTCTTTCCGGCATTTTAGGGCTTGCGCTACGAAAAAAGAAGCATAAATCTAACGCTACTGAAAACGTAGCAATGGAGCGCGCGATGAACACCCGTATCGACCCGGCTGTGGGGCCTTATGAAAAGGACATGGAAGAAACCCTTGCCCGGCTGATGCCGGAGGGTGTGGAGCCGCTGGTGCTGTTCCGCACCCTGGCGCGCAACCCGCGCGTCTTCCGCCGCTTCATGGCAGGCGGCCTCCTCGACAAAGGCACGCTGACGATGCGCCAGCGGGAAATCGTCATCGACCGGGCCTGCGGGCTCTGCGGCGGGGAATATGAATGGGGCGTCCATGTTGCCTTTTTTGCCGAGAAGGTTGGCTTCGGGGCGGAAGAAATCGCCGCGACCGTGGCTGCCGATGGCGCGTCCGCTTCGTGCTGGAGCGCGGAAGAAAGACTGATCATGGAACTGGTGGACGAGCTGCACCGCACGCAGACGCTGAGCGATGGGCTGTGGGCGCGGCTGAAAGTGGTTTTCACCGATGAGCAGCTGATCGAAATGATAGTGCTTGCCGGGCTTTATCACATGGTCTCGTTCGTGGTGAACGGGCTCAAATTGCCGCTCGAGACGTACGGCGCGCGTTTTCCCGAAAGCGTTTGAGCCCCGACCCGAACAAAAGGCTCAGACAGAAAGGCCCCGGCATGCCTCCGGGCCCTTTCGGCTGTTCTGCGAGATGCCCCGTCGGAGGTAAATCCTCAGGGGTAGATCAAATGAACCCGACTGCCACGGCGCCGATAAACACCATGACCATGCAGGGAAATAGGTACTCAACTCGAATCGAGAGCATGTTTCTCATGGGGGGACTCCCGTCTCGGTTGGTGCGCATTGTCGCCAGAGAAGTGTGCATGGTTAACCCGGTCTTTCCAACCACAATCGTTGCTGCGCTGCCGGAGGGGGAAGACCCTAGATTTCGCAGGCGCGGTAAGTGCTTGATTCAAAGGGGGCGGGGTTCCGGCCCTGCGGCATTGTGCCGGGTGAAAGTGTTAACGGGAGAGACGTTAACGGGGCTTGCCGTAGCCGCCGCCGCCCGGTGTGCGGATGATGATGGCTTCGTCCTTTTGCAAGGAAACCTGAACGGCGCCAGGGAGCGGTTCTTCCTTGCCGTCCGCGCGGCGCAGCGCGTTTTCCCCGAGCGCGCCGGGCGCTCCGCCTGCCATGCCGAAGGGGGGAATGCGCCGGTGCGTGGAAAGGATGGCAACGTCCATGGGCTCGCGGAAACGGATGATCCGCTCAATGCCGTTGCCGCCGCGCTGGGCGCCGCCGCCGCCCGAGCCTTGCCGGATGGAAAAACCGTCCAGGATGACGGGAAAACGCCATTCCAGGATTTCAGGATCGGTGAGGCGCGAATTCGTCATATGGGTGTGGACGGCATCGGCGCCCGGAAAATCCGGTCCCGCACCCGCGCCGCCGCAGATCGTTTCATAATATTGATAGCGCGCATTGCCGAAGGTGAGATTGTTCATCGTGCCTTGCGCGGCTGCCATGGTGCCGAGCGCGCCGAAAAGCGCGTCCGTTACGGCCTGACTCGTCTCCACATTGCCGCCGACAACGGCTGCCGGATAGGTGGGAGAGAGAAGCGAGCCTTCCGGGATGATGAGCTCCAGCGGTTTCAGGCAGCCGGCATTCAGCGGAATTTCATCATCGACGAGGCAGCGGAAGACATAAAGCACGGCGGCGCGCGCCACGGCGGAGGGCGCGTTGAGGTTCGTCGGTTGCATCGGGCTCGTGCCGGTGAAATCGATAGAGGCGCTGCGGGCTTTTGCATCGACGCGGACGGCGACTTTGATGCGCGCGCCGTCATCCATTTCCTGTTCGAAGGTACCGTCTTTGAGGCGCGTGATCACGCGGCGCACGCTTTCTTCGGCATTGTCCTGCACATGCGCCATATAGGCATTCACCGTTTCAAGGCCGAACTGCGCGGCAAGCTTGCGCAGTTCCTGCGCGCCTTTTTCGCAGGCCGCGATTTGCGCGCGCAGATCCGCGATATTCTGATCGGGACTGCGGGCAGGGTAGGGCCCGCTGCTTAGGAGCTTGCGGATCGCCTCTTCACGGAAGGTGCCTTTTTCCACGAGTTTGAAATTGTCGATCAGGATGCCTTCTTCTTCCACGGACTTTGAATGGGCGGGCATGGAGCCCGGCGTGATACCGCCAATATCGGCCTGGTGGCCGCGCGCTGCGACATAGAAGAGTTTTTCTTTGCCCGCCTCGTCATAGACGGGAGCGATGACGGTGACATCGGGCAGGTGCGTGCCGCCATTATAAGGCGCATTTAGAACGAAAACGTCGCCCGGCGCCATATCCGGGTTCTGCGCGATCACGGTTTCGACGCTGGCGCCCATGGAGCCCAGATGCACGGGCACATGGGGCGCATTGGCGACGAGCGCGCCGGTCTTGTCGAAAACGGCGCAGGAAAAATCGAGCCGCTCTTTGATGTTCACCGAATGGGCGGTCTTTTCGAGGGTAAAGCCCATCTGCTCGGCAATGGACATGAAACGGTTGTTGAAAATCTCCAGCATTACGGGATCGGCCTTGGTGCCGATGGCGCGCCGTTCCGGCAGCGCTTTTGTGCGGGAAAGCACGATGTGATTGTGCCGGGTTACCGCGCCTTTCCAGCCCGGCTCGACGATGATGGTCTGGTGATCCTCGATCAGGATGGCCGGACCGTCTATATCATCGCCCGGGCGCATATCCGAGCGCCGGAAAACTTTTGCCTCATGCCAGGTGCCGCCGGAAAAAAATTCCGTGTCGGCGGCGGGGCGGAGCGGGCCTTGCCGGGGCGTCTCCATCTCCAGTTTTTCCTCGACCTTGCTGTCCCGCCCGGCGCATTCCACCGAGAGCGCCTCGACGATGATGGGCTTGCCGGGGGTGAGGAAGCCGAAGCGCTGGCGGTGCGCTTCTTCAAAGCGGGCCTTGGTTTCGCCAAGCCCCGCGCGGGGAATGAGAAGGGCGGTGTCCGTGCCTTCATAGCGCAAATGGAGGCGGCAGGCCGCGGTGATGCGGTCTGCCGCAATGCCTTGGGCTTCGATCTCGGCGCGGGCGGCAGCTTCCAGTTCCGCCTGAAGCGCATTTAGCTTTGCTTCGCTTTCGCCTGCAAGCGGCATTTCCACGGCCTGTTCGCGCGAGGCGCTGAGGTCGGCAAGGCCCATGCCATAAGCGGAAAGAATGCCGGAGAAGGGGTGGAAGAAGATTTTCGACATGCCGAGCGCATCGGCAACGAGGCAGGCATGCTGGCCGCCCGCGCCGCCGAAACAGGTCAGCGCGTAATCGGAAATATCATAGCCGCGCTGCACGGAAATTTTCTTGATCGCCTGGGCCATGTTTTCAACGGCAATGGCAAGGAACCCGTCGGCAAGTTCCTCCGGCTTCATGCCGCTGCCCATCTCTTTTGCCAGCGCACGGAATTTTTCTTCCGCCGCCTGCCGGTCGATGGGCGCATCCGCCTTGGGGCCGAAGACGCGCGGGAAAAACGCGGGCAGCAATTTGCCGGTCATGACATTGGCATCCGTCACGGCAAGGGGCCCGCCCTTGCGGTAGCAGGCAGGGCCGGGATCGGCGCCGGCTGAGGCCGGGCCGACGCGCAATCTTGCGCCATCGAATGTCAGAAGCGAGCCGCCGCCTGCCGCCACGGTATGGATCTGCATCATCGGCGCGCGCAGGCGAATGCCGGCAACTTCGGTATCGAAAGAGCGCTCGAGCGCGCCGTCATAATGGCAGACATCGGTGGAGGTGCCGCCCATATCAAAGCCGATGATCTTGTCGAAGCCGGCCATGGCGCTGGTTTCGACCGCGCCGATGACGCCGCCTGCGGGGCCTGAGAGGATTGCGTCCTTGCCTTGAAAGAAATGCGCATCCGTCAGCCCGCCCGAAGATTGCATGAACATCAGGCGGCAACCGGCATCGTCCTTTTCGCCGATGGCGCCCGCCACCCGGTTCACATAGCGGCGCAAAATGGGGGAGAGATAGGCATCGACAACGCTCGTGTCCCCGCGCGGCACGAATTTCATGAGGGGGCTTACCTCGTGGCTCGCCGAGATCTGCGTAAAGCCGATGCCCCGGGCAATTCCGGCCGCGCGCTTTTCGTGGGCGCTAAAGCGGTAAGCATGCATGAAACAGATGGCAACGGCGCGCAGGCCTTCGTCATAGGCTTCCTGCAGCACGCGGCGCGTTTCCGCCCCATCGAAGGCTTCGAGCTCTTCTCCCTCGGCGCTCATGCGGCCCGGCACTTCGGCCACTTTCGCATAAAGCATTTTCGGCTTTTCGATCTTCAGCTTGAAAAGATGCGGGCGCGCCTGCGTGCCGATGGCCAGCGCATCGGCAAAGCCTTTATTGGTGAGAAAGAGAACGGGCTCACCGCGCCGCTCCAAAAGCGCGTTGGTGGCAACCGTGGTCCCCATCTTCACCGCGCCGATGCGCGCGGAGGGGATGGGCGCTTCTTTTTCAAGGCCGAGGAGATCGCGGATGCCCTGCAGGGCGGCATCTTCATATTGGCCGGGATTTTCCGAGAGCAGCTTGTGGGTCGTCAGCGCGCCGTCCGGCCGGCGCGCCACGATATCCGTGAACGTGCCGCCCCGGTCGATCCAGAAATCCCAACGGGAAGATGCATTTTGCCGGTCCATGAGGCGGAACCTGCCACAGCTTGGGGCCCGTGCAAATATGGAAGGGGCTTTGGCAGAAAATGCGGCCAATTGACAGTCGCACCCTGCGGCAAATCGCATTAATGTCCGGCCCATGTCTATTTGGGGAAAAGTTGCGGGCGCCGCTGCCGGTCTGGCGGCGGGCGGGCCCCTCGGAGCCTTGCTCGGGGTGGTGGCCGGTCATTATGTGATCGACCGCCCCTTGCAGGACAATGAGGTCGTGTTCGCGGTCGCGCTCATTGCGCTATCCGCCAAAATGGCCAAGGCGGACGGCATCGTCTCGCCGTCGGAGATTCGCGCTTTCGAGGAAGTCTTCAAAGTGCCGCCGGAAGAGCGGGCGAATGTGGCGCGGGTCTATAAGATCGCGCAGCAGGATGTGGCGGGTTTCGAGGCTTATGCGCGGCAGGTTGCCTCCATCTACAAGGCCAATCCGGGCGTTTTGGAAGACGTGATGGACGCGCTTTTTCACATCGCCAAGGCGGACAATAAGGTGCTGCAGAGCGAAATCGATTTTCTCCACGCGGTCGCCGATATTTTCGGCTTTTCCGATTTCGAGTTCGAGCGCATCAAGCTCTCCCATATTGGCGGGGAGAGCGATGATCCTTATATGATCCTCGGGATCACGCCGGAGATTTCCGATGAGGACCTGAAAAAGGCTTACCGGCGCCTTGCCCGGGAAAACCATCCCGACACGCTGGTGGCCCGCGGGGTGCCGCAGGAATTTGTCGACATGGCGGAAGAAAAGCTGAAGAAGATCACGGAAGCTTACAGCCGGATCGCCAAATCCCGCGGGCTTTAAGGGGACCAATCGGGGTTTTCTGCCGCGCAGGCTTTGCGCTTGGCGCGGTGACAGGCTAGAAGGCTTAGAACCGGTCCCGGGCATGTCCCGGGGCTTTGTTTTCGGCGCCGTGCGCGGGGGAGAGCGCGAGCGTCCTTTTCTCTCTCCCTGCCGGTGCGCCCATGACCCCTCAACACCTTGCGTTTATGGTGCTGATCAACCTGATCTGGGGCTTTGCCTTGATCGCGGGCAAGGTGAGTCTTGGGCATTTTCCGCCGTTTCTCTTCGCGGCCTTGCGCTTCGGTCTCATCATTCTGGTGCTTTTCCCGTTTTTGAAGATCCATCATGGGCGCATGCGCGACGTCATCATCATCGCGCTTTGCGCGGGACCGCTCGGTTTCGGGCTCTTCTTCGTCGGTTTGTCGCTGGCGGATGCCTCGGTCGTTGCCATCGTCACGCAGCTTGGCGTGCCGATTTCCACCATCTTGTCGGTGATTTTCCTGAAAGAGCTCATCACCTGGCGGCGCTGGGCGGGGATCGCGCTTTCCTTCGGCGGCATTGCGATCATCAGTTTCGATCCGGCGGTCTTCAATTATCTCACCGGCGTCATCGTGCTTTTCTTCTCCGCGCTTGTGGGCGGGGTGGGCACGATCTTCCAGCGGCAAATCAAGAATGTCGGCGTTTTCGAGATGCAGGCCTGGGTGGCCGTTATCGCCTGTCCGCTTTTGCTGGCAGGTTCGCTTGTCGCCGAGCAGGACCAGCTTGCAACCATCGCCTCAGCCTCGCTGCTTGAATGGTCGGGTATTTTCTATGTGGCCTTTGCCTCCAGCCTGGTCGGCCATGCGGGAATTTATTATCTGCTGCAGCGCTATGAGGTCTCGCAGACCGCGCCGCTGACGCTGCTCGCCCCGCTCTTTACCGTGACTTTCGCGGTGCTGCTGCTCGGGGATACGCTGACACTGCGCATGGGCATCGGCGCGGCGGTGGCGCTGATCGGCGTTTTCATTGTGACGCTGCGCCAGGCGAAGAAAGGCGTGCCGACGGCAATGGAGTCCAAGGCATGAGCCTCGAGATTACAGAGTGCCCCTCGCCGAACCACGAAGAACGGCGCGCGCCCATCGACATGCTGCTCCTGCATTACACCGGTATGGAGACGGGCGAGGCCGCGCGGGAGCGGCTTTGCGACGCAAGCGCCAAGGTCAGCGCGCATTATCTCGTCGAAGAAGACGGGCGGATCCTGCGTCTTGTACCCGAAGAGCGGCGCGCCTGGCATGCGGGCATTGCGAGCTGGCGCGGGCAAAGCGACATCAATAGCTGTTCCATCGGCATCGAGATCGTCAATGGCGGCCATGATTTCGGTTATCCGGATTTTGCCGCTCCGCAAATCGCCGCCGTCGAAGCGCTGTGTCTCGATATTCTGACGCGCCATGAGATCGCCCCGGCGCGGGTGCTCGGCCATTCCGATGTCGCGCCGGAGCGCAAGGCTGACCCGGGTGAAAAATTTCCTTGGAACAGGCTTGCCAAAGCCGGGATCGGCCATTGGGTGGAGCCGCAGGAAATCGTCGATGGCCCGGTGCTGCAGCGGGGTGATCGGGGTGATACGGTGGCCGAGTTGCAATTTCAGCTTGCCGATTATGGCTATGGGATCGAAGTGCTCGGTGTTTTCGATGCTAAGACCGAAGCGGTGGTGAGGGCCTTTCAGCGTCATTTCCGCCAGGCGCGCGTGGACGGCATCGCCGATGTGTCGACGGTTGCGACCTTGCGGGCGTTGCGGGACACCCTTGCGGGGCATTAAGAAGCGCAGCCGCGCCTCACGCTTGTGAGGCGCAAGGCGCGGCGCAGCGTCTTAGGGTTTCATCAGCACACGGCCGATGGCCTTGCGGCTTTCGATATAGCTATGCGCCTCGGCGGCTTCGGAAAGCTTGAAGGTTTTGTCGAGCACGACTTTCAGTTCGCCCTTGGCGACATCGGCCAGAAGGTCGCGCACCAGCTTTTGCACGCGCTCGGTAATGATTTCCCCGCCGAAGAAGATGCCGGTGAGGGAGCGGTTGCCCGGCGCCAGGGTGGAGAGGTCGTAGCTGATCTTTTCCCGGCCGGCACTGCCCATCCAGGAGATGCGGCCTCTATGGCCGAGTGAGGCGATGCTCTTTTCCAGCGTGCTGCCGCCCACCGGGTCGACGACGAGATCGACACCTTTATTGTTCGTCAGGCGCATCACTTCTTTGACAAGGTCCTGGGTGACGTAATTGATACCGTGGTCGAGGCCGAGTTTCTTCGCCGTCTCGAGTTTCTTTTCATCCGAAGCTGTAGCGATGACCGTGGCGCCCGCGCGTTTGGCCAGCTGAATGGCTGCAAGACCGACTGCGGAAGCGCCGGCCTGCACGAGCACGGTCTCGCCTTCCTTCAGGCGGCCGAATTCGAAAAGGCAGTCATGGGCGGTGCCGAAGGGGATGGGGACGGTGGCCGCTTCTTCCACCGAGAGGCCGTCCGGAATTTGAAAGGCGGTGAGGTAGGGCACCACGCGCTGCTCGGCATGGGAGCCGGCGGCATTGACGGTGACGACCTTCTGGCCGAGCTCATAGCCTTTGACGTTTTTGCCGATTTCGATGATCTCGCCGGCGGCCTGATAGCCTACGACATGGGGCGTGGCGGGCAGCGGCGTGCCCGCCCGGTGCAGCGTGTCGCCGCCTTCGATGGAAACGGCCTCGACCTTGATGCGCACATCGTTCTCGCCGCAGACGGGGTCGGGGATTTCCTCATAGCGCAGCACGTCGGGGCCGCCGAGTTCATATTGCACAGCCGCTTTCATGGTGTTTCCTTTTATTGGTTGGAATTTTACGTGGCGCATATGTGGGGCGCGCGGTTGCAAAGCGCAACCAATGTGGCCGGATTTTACGTAAGGGAAACAGCGCAGGGCGCTTGACGCGGAAGGCGGGGCGGCTCACTTTCCCTTCGCGTCAGATGGCCGGACGGCCGCTCCGCTCCGAAAGGGGCGGGGAGGAAAGTCCGGGCTCCATGGAAACACGGTGCCGGGTAACGCCCGGCGGGGGCGACCCTAGGGAAAGTGCCACAGAAAGCAAACCGCCCCGCATAGCCTTCGGGCGACGCGGGGTAAGGGTGAAAGGGTGCGGTAAGAGCGCACCGCGCGCCTGGCAACAGGGGCGGCACGGTAAACCCCACCGGGAGCAAGACCTAATAGGGATGGGGCTCTTCAATGAGCAAGCCCGTTTTCAGGCTCCATCCGGGTTGGTCGCGCGAGGCATCCGGCAACGGGTGTCCCAGATGAATGGCCGTCGCCGGCTTGCCGGCACAGAACCCGGCTTACAGGCCATCTGACGCCTGATTTTTTCCATAAAACGGCAAGGAACTGCCCTTTCGCGGGCGGCGGCGGTAAGAGGCGGGCATTCATGGCCCGGGCCGGGAGACCATGGGTGTTCATGGAGTCTATTCTTTTGTTCTATTTATGTTCTCGAAGAAATTGCGTTTTGCCATCTTCGTTAAGACAGTGTAAACCCGCAGAAATCCGCCGAATACCTATCCAATCCCATTGACTACCCATGATTTCCCATGGTATCCCATGATGTCCCGTACGAGGGGCGGTAGACCGGGCTCTGCGGGCAGGGGGAGCCTTCAACCCGGAATGGGGGATTTGGCGGGCGATGGAGTCCTTTCGCGGCACATTCACGAATAAAGTTGACGCCAAGGGCCGTGTCTCCGTCCCCGCCAAATTTCGTGCGGTCGTGGCTGCCCAGGGCTTTAACGGCATGACGTGTTTTCCCTCCTTCCTCGGGCAGTTCCTGGAAGGGGGCGGGCCGGCCTTCACCGCAGAAATCGATGCCATTTTGAACAAGCTGCCGCCGTTCTCGCCGGAACGCGACCAGCTTGCCGCCATTCTGGTGGGCAACGCGGTCGATCTGATGTTCGACGGAGACGGGCGCGTGGTGCTGCCGCGCGAGTTTATGGATCACGCCGGGATCACGGATCAGGTGACCTTTGTGGGCATGACCAACAAGTTCCAGCTTTGGAGCCCGAGCGGCTATGAAGTCTTCCGCGCCGAAGCGCTGCGCCAGGCAAGCGGTCATACGGGCCTTCTGTCAGAGGCGTTCTCGGCGCTGACCGGCTCGCGCACGGTGCAGCCGCCCAGCGGCGGCGGTCAGAGTGGGGGTGCGCAGTGAGCGAACGTGAACCATCCGCCCCTCATGTACCGGTGATGCTTCGCGAT
>NZ_BBIO01000025.1 GCF_000739695.1 Tepidicaulis marinus | reverse complement strand
CCTCTGAGGTTCGTAAGCGATTGGTTCACGAATGGAGCGTGCAAAAAGAGCGATAAGTTTTCGGGTGAATGGGTTGATTAGATGCAAGGTTATATTGATGCTTTATCTATTTAAGTCTGACATCGCTAGGTGGTTTGAAGCCGTAGACTGTTAGGAAATTGCTGCAAGGAAATTCTTACCCTTCCTGCCGCAATCGCACCTGATCGAGAAAGTCGCAAACGCTAAACAGCCAGTCTCGTTGGGACGGCCGATAGGTTGATTGCAAGTTCAGAGGCACGATAAGCTGCAGTTTCTTTGCCTTCATCTCGTTGGTCTGGTGCTCGGAGATTCCCGGTTCAAGTGTAAGAAGGTGTTTCTGGTCTATGCGTTCTGCCTCTGACAAAACTTGTCTCCAGCGATCCTTGAGCGTGGATTTGGAGCCGAGCATCGTAAGGTGTTCAGTTGGAAATGATGAATCCCGGTATTCTTCCTGCCCCGGAAAAAGAAAATCAGGGCGGTTCCTGTTTTCCGTTTCAGCTCCCCTAGAATATCTAATCCCAAACCCTTGGAATATCGCTTCAAGGTGGTTTTCCAGCGCAGAGCCCGCGCGCGACTTTCTTCTGTTCTGTACGCTGAGCGAGAACGACAGGAATCCGTCCACATCTACCTCGTCGGCTTGAAGAAAGCCGTTCCTGATGCGCTCGGCAACTATCCGACGCTCGAGCCTTCTAAAAAGCTGCTCTTCCCGATCAATCCACTCAAGAAGCGCTAGGTCCGGATCGTCAAGCGCGGAGACTTCAGGTAAAGACGAACGCGCAAGCTCCGAGAATATACGTGTTGTCGGAAACTTCAGTCCGAAAGGCTCAATGAGACTGTCCAGCCGATCAGCCTCGGGTTCGTCAGCCTCAATTCCGAGTTCTTCCAAAATATAGCGTGCGGCAAAACAGAGTTCTGTGTCAGCCTTTCCTTCTACCTGCTGTGCCTGAAACTGGAAGTCGGGTTGCGCATCGAGGCCAAAGAGCCAAAGCAACTGGCTTTCTATTGTCCCACCATCGGGGGCAACAATGACCATCGCGGAACCGTCGGGACGTAACGCCAGAAAGAAGGCATCAGCCTCTGTCATGGAGTCCGTGACATTGTTGCCCGAATAGTACAGTCGGTACTCAGTCCGGATCGGATGTCGCCGACGCGCATCATACCAAGAGATGCTTCCCTCTGCAGTCTCGAACTCGTCCTCTTTCCCGAACCAGACGAACTTTGTCGGTATGTCCTTCCGGTCATCATCGCCAAAGATGCGCCGCAGCTGGTTAGATGCGTTGAACTCATGCTGGTTTGATCGATTTGGTGACGTTTCTACTGCGCTCAATTTTTTGACTGCCACGCCAGCGAAATAGTCTGAAAGCTGCCCCCTCTTCACGACTTTCCTGTCCCCCTGATTTCAATTTCCGGTCTCGTCGAGGAAAGCCACACGGTGCATCTCTCAATTGCGAGCTCATATGGCTGCTGTTCCTTGCCCTTCAGCGCACATTCCCAGATTACAGCAACACGCCAGCCCTGTTCTTCCAGTTCCGCAATCGCCCGGGCATCATTTGAGCGGTTTTTCTCGATCTTATTGCGCCAGAATTCCTGCCTTGTTTTGGGCCATTTGAAAAGATGGCAGTCGTGCCCGTGCCAGAAACACCCGTGCACAAAAATAACGGCCCGGTACTTTGGAAACACCAAATCCGGCTTGCCCGGCAGTGACCGGTCATGAAGTCTGTAACGAAAGCCCAGCCTGTGTAGCGCCTTCCTGACAGCAAGCTCCGGTTTGGTGTTTTTCCCCCGGATTCCGGACATCATGCGGCTTCGGACCTCGGTGGTAACTATGTCTGCCATGCAACCGCTCAGTCGGCCGCAGGTCTCAGCTTGCCGAGCTTGCGGGCCGTCTCAGAGTGTTCGTTAGAATGAAGTGTTTGCAGGATATGCGGTTTCATGCAGCGGGCCACCTCCCGGACAACTGGGACGGCCACCGAATTTCCGAACTGTTTGTAGGCACGTGTGTCCGAAACTGGAATGATCATTCGGTGATTTTCGTCATCAAAGCCCATAAGACGCGCGCATTCCCGCGGCGTCAGGCGGCGGGGGTTCCCCTTTGCTCTACGGATCAGAATTTCACTTCCATCCTTGTAATAACGCGCCGAAAGTGTGCGTGCAGTGTCGTTTGGACCGCACAAGCCGAATCCAAATCCGTTCCCTTTCGCCTTGTGTTTCTCCGCATAGGCCTTGAGGTAACCCCATAGCTTGTCGGAGAGCGTGTACTTGGGGCTAACCATGCTTACCGCATTTGAACGGCGGACTGCGGGCAGCAGTGTATAGGGGTCTTCCATTTCCTCATCAGGGCTGTGCAGAATGCTATCCAGCTTTGGACCTTTTGAGGGATCGGCGAAATCGAAGCTGTCGAAATCAAACTCGGTATCTTCCCGGAATCCTGCGATGAAAATCCGTTCCCGGTGCTGCGGCAGATATCCTTTAGCGTCGATAATCCGGTAGCTGATCCGGTATCCGAGATCATCCTCAAGCGCACCGCATATCGTGCGGAACGTATCGCCGCGATTGTGGCTTTTCAGGTTCTTGACGTTCTCCAGCAGGAATGCAGCAGGCCGGTGGTGTTTGAGGACTTTCAGGACTTCAAAGAATAGTGTCCCCTGCGTCTTGTCCATAAAGCCATGCTGGCGGCCCAGAGAGTTGAACTTTGAGACACCGGCAAGCGAGAAGGGCTGACAAGGGAAGCCCGCAAGAAGGACATCGTGTGCAGGAATCTCGTCCATCTCCAGGGCGGTAATGTCGCCTGCGATCTCGTGCTCATCCGGAAAATTCGCCCGGTACGTGGTTTGGGCATATTTGTCCCATTCGCAGGTAAAGACGCATTTTCCGCCCGCATCCTCGAATCCTCGGCGCATCCCGCCGATGCCGGCGAAGAGATCGATGAACGTGAATTCATGGGTATCCGGGACCGACTCTGCCATACGGTCCGCAAGGCGCCGTTCCAGCATGGCGACATAAGCCTTGCGCGGTGCTGTTTCTCCGTTCTCGATCCTGTGGACCGTTTTCGGGGTCACGCCGAGGAATTCGGCCGTCTCCTCGATTGTCAGGCCGTTTTTTTCCCTGAGTATCCTGAATTCCATGGGGCGCTCCTTTGATTCGTTGAGGGAATCTTAGCTGGGAATTATTGGGACAGAAAGGGAGTTTACCGTCCCCTGGAGTATTTTCCGTTTAGCCAACCCGCCGACATTGACGGAGTAGATAACTCCCAAAATTCGCTAGCAGCCTCTGTCTTGGCTATGGTGCAATTGGGAATTGAGCGCTGTGGCAGAGCGATCTATTTAGAGGTCGCCGGACCACATGCGACGCCGAGAGTTGATTATGCCTAAAAAGATCGTTGTGCTGGACTTGGAAGGTACCTTGATCAAAGTACCTAGACTGTTTGATACGGATGTTCCCAAGAGTATGTGGCAGACGATTGCCCAGCTCTTGGGTCCCGAATGTTTGCGGGAGGAGGAGCGTAGTCACGCTCGCTGGCTGAGTGGCGATATCCCAGATTATGTCACATGGATGGATCAAACCGTCAGAATGCTCTTGCGCTACGGTTTAAACAAGAACGACATCGAGACCCTCGTTAGTAACATTGAAATCGTGTGTGGAGCGCAGCGCTTTGCTCAGCGTATTCATAGTCAAGGTGGAGTTCTCGCAATTGTTACGGGTGCGCTCAAAGCCATTGCGGAGCCAGTGCAAATTGCTTTAGGTGCGCAGCATTTATTTGCTGGCTGTGAGCTTTATTTCGACCAGCGAGGCGAGGTTGTGCATTGGAATCTCTTGCCATCGGATTGGTATGGAAAAGTTGATTTCATGTACCTTTTAGCGCGTGAGTATCAAGCCGACCTGAGCGAGGTCGTATTTATTGGCGATGGCGTAAATGACGTCGAATTGGCTAAGCAGGCCGGTCTCTCCATAGGCTTCAACCCCGATTCCGGTTTGGCGCGAGTTGTGGACATTATCGTTGAGCAACCTGACGAAGAGCAGGACTTCGAAGCGGTAGCTGGGATAATTGAGAATTTTTGGCGGGCAGGGAAAGAAAATGGTGATGCTGTCAGATAAAACGTTGCTAACGCAGGTTCTGGTAAACAAGGCCGTACACCCCTTGCCGGGCGATTGGGGGCAGAAGGCGCCAAATGACGAAGCCTGGTTTTCGAAAGATTCGCCTGTACAGCCTTCTTCCATCGATCTGCACGTTGGCTACATATATGTGCCAGGGACGAAAGGGCCTTGCCGAATGGGAGGTGAAAGGAACGGCCACACGTCTTATGAGTTAAGCCCCGGACATTCCGTGATCGTGAGTACCTTTGAGAGGGTGACTCTTTCTGGCCAGTTTGGAGGCTTGGTATTCCCTCCATCGCGCTTGTCCTCAAAAGGCATTCTAGTAGCAAATATTGGCCATATTGACCCTGGGCATTCAGGACCTCTTCGGTTCACCATTATTAACATGGGCGCACGTCCGGTTAGCTTTGTGCGCGAAAAAGACGCGGTTGGAACTTTGATGCTTTTTGAGCTCGATTCGGAGTCAAGTAGGCCGCTCAGTACCCGCTTCGCAGGGACCGGTGAGAAGACTCGTGATGAGCCAAATGCAGAAGAGATAGATGCGCTAGCGTTGTACTTCGCAGGTATTGAGGAGCGTGTCCGTGAGGTGGCCTTGAGGCAGGCTAATAGAAGGGTTCGCAATATTGCCGGTGGCGCATTCATTGTGTCCCTCTTTGTTAGTGTGCTGCTTGGATATGTTGGTCTCATGTTGACCACCGGTAGTAGCTTGGCCCAGAAACAGTTTTACTTAGAAGAGAAACTGTTCGATTTGTCGAAAGAGAATATCTCGCTTGTGAATCGTTTGGAGCAGGCAAACAGGGACATAGAAGATGTTCGTGCGAAGCTGAACCAGAATTTTTCTGAAATAAGAGGTCGAGCTGATGGAAGGGATAGGAAGCTGGAGGCAGACGATCTGACGGAAGAGACGAGTATGCCGGTCACAAGAACTGAAAATTAAAATTTGTCGCGCTGCATAGGAAACTGACGTCGTCTCTTGCGATCCAAGAGGGCGGGGACATCTACGATCAAAAGTCTTCCCTCCGACGATATGGCAGTTAAACCCACCACCATTTCCCGTTCATTGCGGCGAAACCCAACCATGTTTCCTTTTTCATCGACTATGTCCGGCTCCCGCGTTTTTGAAGACTTCCTTGGCGTCTCCGTCTGGACGGCTTTGCTGTCTGCTGGGGCTTTCATCCACCAATGCGTGAGAGGCCCGGCAAGGCCCTTGGGCATCGTCTTCAGCGAACTGCCGTTAGTTTTTCCGAATAGCATGCATATCATTTCCTGATGCGCCAGAATAAGCACCATGGCCATAGGGTCGTTGTAAGCCTCGGTTAGCAGGAACAGCTTCCAGTTCCCGAGCGCCCGACCGATCAACCCCGGGCGTCTCGCAAGGGGCTTTCTTGCCGTTAGATAACGCCGCCAGAGCGGCGCCGTCGCCGGATGCCTCCTTAGAAGCGGGCGAGCATTATAACGGCTCCTGGATACGGTCTGGTCGATCCCGACGGCCTTCTCCTTCTTCAAAGCCTCAAACGGCCCTAGGCGTTTCTCCAGCGCAGGCTTCGAGCAAGAACGATCGAAAGCGCTGGCCTTCATGGCCTGCTTGCCTTCCCGCGCTTCCACAAAGACCAGACCGTTGGCTCGTTTGCGAAGCGTGACCCCGTGGGCAGAAAGCCCCTCGTGGAGCGCCTGCCAGTCCTTCGCCTTCTCGATGCCCTCCAGTATCTCTGCCTTGTTCTCCAGCATGTACCGCTGGAATGATTGCTGCCAGGTGTGGCGCTCATAGTCGTGAGCTTGCGGTGAGAGGCCCTCCCGGCCGCGTTCCTTGCCGTCCGTCATACCGGGATCGATCGCAAGGCCGTATTTCTGCTCAAGGGCGCGGGCGGTCCTGGCGAGGGCCCGGAAGTCATGACGAGGGTAGGCCATCTTGAGCGTATGAGGGTTCACCAGGTTATAGGCCACATGCATGTGGAAGTTGTCGGTATTGATATGCGTACCTGCGACGCGCTGATGATCCGAGAGCCCCAGCGCGCCTGCAAACTCAGCCTCGATATCTTTAAGAGCCTCGTCTGAGAGCTTTTCCTGGTCGCCCGGCCGGAACGACACGAGCAGATGATAGGTCTTGTTTTTCGTGTCGGGCTTTTGTTTTCTGACCGCCTCGATCTCGGCCAGCGCCGCATCAAGATCGCCCAGCTCTTCTCCCGCATCACAGCCCGCGATCCAGAGCCGGTCCAGCTTCTCGCCTTCGTCTTTGGCAGCCGCAATATATTTGCCCAGCGCCGTAAAGTTGTCGGCGATCTGGCTGTCTTTGGGCAGGCGTCTTGCGATCATGCTCGCCCCCGTTGGACGAGCGCGCGGATCTCCAGGGCTGCTGCTTTCAGTTGCTGTTGTGTCTCCGATAACTCGGCGGCCAGGCCGTCCAGCCGCTCTATGAGGCTCTCCGGCGGTTCCTCATCGAGCGCGAGCTTGAAGAGGTTCCCCAGCCGGGCAAGGTCCGCATTCACCTTCATAAGGTCCCTTATGCCCTGCCAGGCCACGAACTCCGTGGGGTCCGGCAGACGCTTGGCGAGCACGACGCGGCGCACCACTTCCGAGCGGTTCAGATGGAGTTTCCCGGCAAGCTCATCAATATGGTCCCGTTCCTCCGGCGTGAGCGTGACGGAGAGACGGTATTGCGTGGTTGCCATCGCTCAGAACTCCATGCCCTGGTCACGCCCACGTTTCTTGTTCGGCGCTGATTCAAGCCCCAACGCCTGGCGCTGGCGCGCCTCATAGAGCTTTGCGCCCGCGCGCATGTTCTGCTTGCGCGCCTCGATGATCTGTTTCTCTTGGCGGTCGAGCCGGGACTTGTCCTGGTTGAGGAGCCGCGTGGCATGAGACCCGAAGAAGAGACGCGCCTCGTCTTTCGGAAGGCCGCCGACGCGCCGCTTGGGCAGGCTGTGCGCCTCGTCTATGAGCCTGTATTGGACCGGGTCCTTGACCAGCTCGATATGCCGCTCGGCGATCTTGAGCTCGGCCAGTGCCACATCGAGGCTCGAGCGCATCGCCCGGCTGCTGACATATTCCGCCCTGTCGTTTTCCAGGAAGCGGCGCTCGATCGTGAGGATCGTCTCAAGATCGCCTGATCGCCGCGCATCCTGAACGATAGCCAGAAGTGTGCCGCGCACGGCGGCCCGCTCTTTTGCGGCCCTTGTGCGATCGACTTCCTGGGTAAAACTTTTTTCGAGAAGAAGAGTGTCGTTAAAGGTCTCGATCAAGCCAGTCTTTGCCATAGGCTGCTTCCGCTGTCTCGGTACGCAAGCCTCTGGCCCGGATATAGTCGGCTCCTTCCACGCGCTTGAGCGCAAGAAGAGCGGGCGCCGGAATCTCGGCAAGAGCCAGCCAGGCGCGGCCGGTCTCCCGGTCTCCGGCACTGAAGGCCTCTTGAGCTTCAATGAGATACGTCATGTTCTCAGAGACCCGCTCAGCCTGCAGTTCCTGGCGCTCTTTTTCGCACAGATAGCTCTTCGGCATGGGGGTCTCCTTTGCGTCATATCCGGTAAGGCTCAGTCTATATCTGCCTGCCCGTGCGGGCCAGAGGGTACGTCGGTTTCAGGGGGGGAAGAGAGGCCTAATCCGCCTCCACATCCTCAATCTCGAAGGAATGACAATCGCCGCAAAAGGGCGGATCGACGGGCGTGCCCATTACCCAGTCATCTTCTTCTGCGTCCCAGTGGGCGAGCATCTGGCAATGGATCTCGGTGCTGCCGCAGTCCTTGCATCGCTTCTCTGTAGGCATGAGGGGTCCTTTCTTTCAGGCAGGTTCATGAGTGTGGAAGGCGCTCTCGAGCGCAGGCATCCGCCCCGAGAGCAGGTCGTGCGGTGATGGGCTCAGAAGCCGCGCGCGCGGGACCGTGTGCAGGGCCACCACTTCCTGCCGTGCCATGATCCGGCCGTCCTGCACGCGGTCCTTGTAGTCCCCCTGTCTGCGGCGGCTGGTGAGCTCCATGCGCGGCTGCGCCAGCATGGGCGTCCAGCCTTTTGCCGCCTCCGGCCAGCGCGGTGCCCAGCCGCCCCGGGTTTTGTCTGTGCCGTACCAGAGGAACATATTGGAGGTGAGCGCATCGAAGTCCTGGTCGAGAACCTCATAGCGGACCTCATGCTCAATCACACCGATCCCGGCCGCCTTCCAGCGGGTCAGCGTGGTGAAGGCAGTGAGCGGGACTGCGGTCTCGATAAAGAAGCCGACAATGGCTTTCCGGCCCCTGTGCGGACAGGCAATCAGCCAGTTCTTGTTTGGATAGGGCCGGCGGGCCGCAAGCTCTGCGCCGCCTTTCAGGTGAAGCCCCAGATCATCGCAGTGGAAGTCCACAAGTGCGCAGGGCGGCTCGGTCCTCTGGCAGGCCATCAGGCAAGGAAGAAGATGTATCAGCATGGGCAACGCATCCGGAAGTGGAAGAGGAAGAAGCTGGCGGCATAGTGAGTACGCCGCCAGCCGGTGTGCGTGGTCAGACCCCGAGCCCCAATGCCTCGCCCGATCGGGCTTTGGCAGGGGATGCGGCTTTCTGCTTTTCGGGTGCCTTGTTTTGGACGAGCAATGCCAGATGCGCTTTCAGTGCCTCCGGCCCCCGCTCGCGGGCGATGTCATTGAAGTCGGTGAGGCCCTTGGCTTTCTCGGCCTCCGTCAGCGGCGGCACGATCAACTCGGCTTTCACGGCCTCGGCCGCCTCCCGCGCCCGCGCAAGGCCCGCATTGCGCTCCTTGCCGTGGTCATCATCGGCCGCGATCACCAAGGGCCGCTCCGGCTCTTTTGTCTTAAGCGCTTCGGCGACGGGACCAAGGTTCCCGGCATCGAAGGCGACAGCGACCTGGCGGCCGGTCGCCTTCTCAAGACTTGCGGCCGTCGCATAGCCTTCGGCAATGAGGAGGGGTCCATCGCCTTCTCCGATCACATGCATGAGGCCGGTCTTGCGCCCGCCCTTGAGGAAGCGTTTCGTGCCGTCTTCCCGGATCACCTGCAGGTTCCAGAGGAAGCCCTTCTCATCACGCATGGGGACCAGCAGATTGCCGTTCTCATCCACTTTCAGGCCGTGGCCCTTGACCTGTTTCCTCTCAAGGTAAGGGTGGTTCTGCGGGGCCTCTTCCGCGTTGATGTAGACGGCATAGGCGCGCTTGGCGGTCCTGGCCTGGGTTTCGGCGATCTCCGCCTCAAGGCCTGCGCGGCGTGCCTGGGAGTCGGCTTTGACGCGGGCAAGCTCTTCCGGGTCGAGCCGCGAGCCCGTCGCCACCCATTGCACGGCTTTCTCGCCGGTCTTGTAGTTCATGATCTGACCGGCAGGCCGCCCGTCGAGGAAGCCCCGGTAGGAGCCGGAGAGCTGGCCCTTGCGGTCACCCTCCACCGGGACCCGGTGCCATTTGCCGTCCATCTGCGGCGCGCCTTTGAGCTTGAGGCCGTTCGCTTCCAGAGCTTCCGCAAACTCCTCCTGCGGCGAGACGGAGGGCGCCTCGCGTTTCGGGGCGTTTTCCGGAGGGAGCCATTTGGCAACCGTCTCAAGATCGGTCCCCGCGCGCACATACCAGGATTTGCGGCCCCGGTCCCAGCGGGCGCCGAGTTCTTTCGCCGCGTCTTTTTCCTCATAAGGGACGGCAAGATAGATGCGCTTCGGCGGTTCTTGTTCCGCGCCGCCGGGAGTGTCCAATTGCGCCTCCTTTTGCTTCCTGGGGCTTTCATCGGCCGCAAGCGCCTGTTCGGCCTGTTTCTTGTGGGAGAGTTCAAGGCTGAGACGCTTTTCAGGTTCAAGCACCCAGCTGCGGATGTTCTCCGCGTCCCTGACCGCGCGGAAGAGCGCGGCCGGGTCTTCTTTGATGGTGTTCGCCCAGGAGCGCACATAGGCCGCATGGCGCTCCGGGAAGTGCCCGAGCCCCAGCTCCGTCGTGATGAGATAGGAGGCGATCTCCGCCCTCAGCTCTTCACGGGCATACGTCTCAGACCCGAAGGCACCGAACGCGCGGTTCAACCGGCTTTTGTGGCCGGTCGCATGCCCCAGCTCATGGAGCGCCGTGGCGTAATAC
Source organism: Tepidicaulis marinus (assembly GCF_000739695.1). GTDB lineage: Bacteria > Pseudomonadota > Alphaproteobacteria > Parvibaculales > Parvibaculaceae > Tepidicaulis > Tepidicaulis marinus. The sequence goes on along the minus strand of NZ_BBIO01000025.1, from coordinate 14,373 downwards.
TCATAGGCCGTCCCGAAGGCCTCTTGCCTCGGCAGATGGATCGCGTCCTTGTTGATGGCATAAAAGGCCCTGTCGGTCTGGTCGTGATGGATGGGCACGCCGCCGCCCGCCAGCACCTTTTCGGCTTCTTCCACGGGCTCGAAGGTCCGCTCCGGGGCCTTGTAAGGCTCCAGCCCGTCGATCTGCTCGGCATTGAAGACGGTCGCATAGAAGACCTTGGGCCTCTCAAGGTGCACCGTCTCATAAAGCGCATTGCCCTCGCTGTCGGTCAGCGGCCGGCCGGCTTCATTCAGCTTTTGCCGGCGCTCTTCCCATTTCCAGAACTCGATTTTCGTGCCCTTCTCGCCCTTGCGCACCTGGGCATCTTGAGCAGCCGCCTGGCGGTAGGTCATCCAGCGCGGGTCCGCATAAGGCTGCAGATCGAGCCAGATCGAGTTGATGCCCTTGTAAGCGGTGCCGCTGGCCGGGTTATGCGCCCGGTCCCGGATGAGATTGGGGTCCCAGGGCTTTTGCCAGGGGGCGGTACCTTCCTCGATATGCCGCACCAGCTCCTCGATGACGGTCTCCCGCCAGGTGGGACCCTTCTGTTGTACCTCAGCCATGGGCGCCTCCCTCTGCGGAGAGCGCGATCTCATCCATCAGGCTGTCGAGCGCGTCTTCTTCAGAGAGCGCGGTCTCTTCAAAGGCGCCCATCTCATCGGCAAGGTCGGGATCGACGGCTACGGGGCCTCTCACGGCAAGCGCCGGGATCGTGGCCGAGGCAAGACGGCGCCAGACCGTCTCACCGATTGCAGAACTATCGTCAGTCTCTCTCATGGGGGGTCTCCTGTTGCAGAGAGGGCGCGGGTGATTTGGGAAGGACGGGCGGCGCCGGGATTGCGGCCCGGCGCGCCAGCTCCTTGTCCTGGAAGTAAAGGCGCTGCAGGCCCCGGATCGGCGGGGAGCCCGCAGAGAAGATGAGGGCCTCGCCGGGCATGATCTTGCGGCCGTGCTTTTCGATGCCGCGCAGGCGCATGCACTCATCCGGCGTCAAAAGCGGGCGGCCGGTCTCGCGCAGACTGTCCGAGACCGAGCCCAAATGACCCAATTTGCCCGAACGCGAGCGCTGCTTTTGCACCACCGTCGTCTTGCCGGTCATGTCGGAGAGGAGCTTGGCGGTCTCGATGCGGTTCGGGGCAAAGGCGATGCGCACATGACAGTTCGACATGACGGATTCGTCGCGCCCATAGGCCTGGTGCAGCTGGGCAATGTCCTGAACGACGACGAAGGCTTTCAGGCCATAGCCCGCCATGAAGGCAAGGGCGCGTTCGAAGATTTCGAGTTTGCCGATCGCGGTGAACTCATCGAGCATCAGGAGAAGGCGGTGCCTATAGGTGTCGATCGACTTGCCGCCCTCAAACTCCATGCGCTCCGTTAGTCTGCGCAGGAGGATGTTCATGATGATGCGGATGAGGGGCCTGAGCCGGTCGATGTCGGAGGGCCGGATGATGAGATAGAGCGCGGCAGGCTCATCGCCGTTCACGAGATCGGCCAGCGCAAAGTCACTCTCTGCCGTGTTCCCCGCAATGATGGGATCGGCATAAAGGGCGAGCTGCGTGATCGCCGAGGAATGCACCCCCGAGCGTTCCTGCGGGGCCTTGATCTTCATGCGCGCCGCCCCGCGCCGCACTTCCTTGTCCACATGCGCCTTGCCGTGCTCGAAGGCGATCATGTCATCGAGGAGCGCCTCGAAGTTGTCCTCGCCCGTGCCCTCCTCGATGACGCCGGAGACGAAGGTGTTCACATCATCAAGGCACGCATCCCGGCCTTCATCTCTGAGCACCCGGTAGATCACATGGAGGATGACGACAGAGAGCCAGGTCCAGCCTTCCTGGCGCCAATAGTCCCTGAGACCCTTGCCGTCCGGATCGATGATCATGGCGGCGATGTTCTGGCAGTCGGCAATGTCCCGGCCGCCTTCGAGCCGCACTTCGGCCAGAGGGTTGAAGCGCACCGTCGAATCGGGGCTGGTCGGCTCGAACTTCAGGATGCGGTGCCCCTGGGAAGCCCGCCATCCGGCCGTCAGCGCAAAGTTCTCGCCCTTGATGTCGAGGACGAAGACGCTTTCAGGCCAGGTGAGCAGCGTCGGCAGAATGAGGCTCACGCCTTTACCGGAGCGCGTCGGCGCAAAGACCATGACATGCTCCGGCCCGTCATGGCGGAGCGTCTCTGTCCTCAAGCGTCCCTTCCAGCCGCCGACCGTGACGCCCTTCTCGGAGAAGAGGCCTGCGGCTTTGACATCCTTGCGCGTCGCCCAGCGCGCGGTGCCGTGCAGCTCATCGGCGTCCCGCGCGCCTGAGAGCGTGCGGGCCGAGACACGGGCCGCGAGCGCCGCCACGCCCAGCATGGCGAGAACACCCGCGCTCCCCGTCCAGATCGCCGCCGAGACCATCTCGGCCGGGAGACCGGCCGGGTGTGCCGCGCTCTTAAAGGCCCATTCCCACCAGCGCGCGTCCAGCGGGTCGAAGCCCACGGACCAGTGCCACTGGAGAAGCACGGCCGCGATCACGACAGCAAAGACGGCGACAAGGGCAAGACGCGCAGCCAGCATTACCGGCCTGCCTTTCTTGCCTCGATCCAGGTGCTTACCCGGGTCTCAAGCTTCTGTGCGCCAGACGCGAGTACATGACCGGCCATGCGGAAGAGACCGGCCATCAGGAAGGCCGCAAAATAGCCCGGGACCAGACCGGCAAAGGCAGCATATCCGATCACAAGCGCCGCCCAGGAAAGGCGCGGCAGGCCTTGCACTGCGAGGAAGGCATCGAGCATGAGAATGAGCGCGGTCCACAAAAAACACAGACCCGCTACAAAGGCGGCGGCTTGCGAGGGACGCGGCAAGCGCATCGAGAGCAGGATCCATAGCCCCAGAAGGACTGCGGAGAGGCCGCCGCTTGCCACAAAGATTGCCTTGAAGCCGGAGGCCTCAAACGCTCCGCCTGCAGGGGCAAGCTCCAGGAGTGCCCCGGCAACCACACCAAGCGCGGTAGAAGGATCGAGTGTGTTCATGCGGTTTGTTCCTTTCCGTCTTTCATGACCCAGCGATCGCGGCGCGGCTCCCAGATGTCGGTAATGCGCCGGAACCCGTCCGAGCTGCGCTTGATCTGCACCACGACGTCCACAAGCTCTGTGAGGAACTCCGGCACGCGCGGCATGGCGGCGCCCGACCAGGCAATGTTCTGATCGAACTTCCGGTGGATCGCCTGCCAGGGGCTTTCCGCATGAATCGTGCACATGAAGCCCGTAACGCCCGAGTTGAGGGCGGCAAGGGCTGCAAAAGCGTTCTGGGTTGAGATTTCGCCGAAGAGGATATGGTCCGGCGTGATGCGCATCAGGTGATCATAGAGCTGGCGCCAGTCGAGAAGACCCGCGCCGGTTCCGGCCTCTCTGGCAGCAATGAGCCCGACGCCGTCCCAGAAGCGCTCGATATGAAGCTCCGGTGTGTCCTCAACAGCGACCACACGCCGGTTCGCATCGATCGTCTCAAGCAGCATATTGAGCAGCGTCGTCTTGCCGGTATTGGTCGCTCCGGCAATGATCATGTTGGCCTCGGCCCGGATCATCTCCGTCAGATATGCCCGGATGGCGGGGCTCACCCCCGCCTGTTCCCAGGCGGGGGTAAAGAGATGCTTGCAGCGGATGGCAAGCGAGAGCCCGGTACGCACCGATGGCCCGACCAGGCACTCGAAGCGATGGCTTTCCGGCAAGATGCAGGAGAGCTTGGGGCTCTCATCTGCATCAAAGGTGAGCCCGTAATGATTGCCCAGCGAGCGGGCGATCGACTCGATCACGGCAAGCGTGAGACCCTCATCTTGTACGCGGCGCTTGCCCTCGCCCCGGCGCTCGGTCACGACGCAGCCGGGGCCGCTCATGCGGATCTCGACGGTCGAGGGGTCCGCATAATGGGCCGAGAGCGGCGCCAGGAGCTTTGCAAAGAGCGGATTGGGATGATGCATGGCCGGGCCCCTAGTTGATGATCCCGATCCCGGGACAGCTCTTTGCAACGCGCACGTAAGGCGCACCCTCATTTGACCAGCTGCCATATTGCTTTGTGCCGTCCGGGAACTGCGTTACCTGGCGGCTTTGCCGCCGGTCGTAATGGGTCATGGTGATGCCCTGCCCAAGCGTGACGCAGTTGTTATAGGAGCTCAGACCCGTCACCTGGCGCGACGACGGAAGATGGACCCAGTACGAACGCCAGGGGCAGTTGTTCGGGTGGTTGGCGCATCCGGCTCCGAGAAAATAGCCATCCTTGCCGCCGTCCCACAGCGTATAGGCATAGACCGTGCGGCTCTCGGTGGAGACGGCGCACTTGTTCCCGCGATTGAGAGGCGCGGCTTCGCCCACCATCACACGGTGCTCGGTGCCATCGGGCCGTGTGTAGATCTTGACCCGGTCCTGCCCCTCATATTCGGTGCAGCCCTCATACCAGACCTGACCGTTCACCGCCGTGGTCTCGCCTTCGTAGGAATAGGGCTCTTCCTCGGCGCCCGGCAGGATCTCGGCCGTGCGGATCGTATAGCGCCCCTCGGCCGTGCCCTCGATATAGACGGTCGAGAGCCGGTAGGCGGTAAGCGTGGCATCATTGTTCTGCCAGCCGGCCGTCTCGACCTGATGGGGGTAGGTCTCCGCGCTTTCCTGGCATGGGCTTACATAAGAGCGCTCCCCCTTCCAGAGATAATAGAAGCGCTCGCGGGCATAGGAGACCCCGGCCGAGATGTCATGGGTCCAGGTGGCCGGGCTCGTGCAGCCCTCCGTCGTTGCAATGAGCGCCGAGCTCGCCGTGTCGGGCTTGCACTCGGAGATGAACTGCTCGGCCCCCTCCACCTCGATCTGGACACGGGACTGCAGCGTGACCGTGCCGCTCCCCTGATTGACGACAGGCGCGCAGAGCGGCTCACCGGCCGGCGTTTCATAGACTTTGGTGTGAGGATATTCCTCGCCGTCGTCAGAACAGGCCCCGGCCTGCCAGAGCACGCCTTCCAGCTCATAGGTATGACGGCTCTGGCCATAGGAGCGGCCTGCTGCAAAATCATGCCGGAGCGTGCAGCCGTCCTGCGTCTTCTCCAGCGGCACGGCCGCCACTTCCTCTGACGCCTCGCAGCCTCTGACCTGGACTTCCGTATTGCTGGCATTCTGATAGACAAGGGCGGCCTGCGGCACGGCTTCGCCTTTGGCGTAATCAAGATAGACGGTGCAGGCCGAGCGCTTCTCCACGATCGGGAAGATCTGCTCTGCGTCCGGCGTGCACTCATTGACTTCCTGCCGGGTGCCGCCTGCATCTGTGTAATAGAGGAGGTATTGCGCCTGCGCCTGGCGCCCCTCGATATCGACCTTGTCGCCGCAGACGGAGTAAGAGCGCTGCAGGGCGAAGCGGTCATTGCCGTCCTCACAGTCCGAGCGTGTGACCTTGGTGCCCTCTGTCGTTTCAACCCGGCTTTGCTGGATGGCGACCATTTGGCTCAGATCGACCCGGATGCCGCACCCGTCCGTCGTCACATTGACCGTGGGGATCTCCGGTTCCTCGAACGTCAATCCTTCGGGATTCTGGTATCCGGCCGCGTCCTTGTTCTGCGCCGCATTGGAGGGCGCGCCGCTGGCGCCGGTCGCCGCTTCCGCCGTCTCGCGTTTTGCTTCTTCGGGGTCCTGTTCTGCAAGGCGCTTCAGGGCCGCAATCAGTTCTTCCTGGTTGCCTTCCACTTTGATGACGGACGCCGCATCGAGCTCGGGCCGGTCGAGCTCGAACTGCGCGACGAAGTTCTCGGTATTAAGCGGTTCCGCCTTGCCATCCTTCTGGACACCGGAGAGCACGAGCTGGCCCACCATCTCGCCTTCCACCTTCACATAGCGCGAGTAGGCATTCGCCGTGACGCCTTGCGTCAGATCCGGCGCGGCGCCCGGCACCTTCACCAGCGAGAGGTCGATGGGTTGCGGCTCGTTCTCCGGCACCGCCGTCATGACCTTGGTTTGCGTCACGATCTCCACCTTGCGCGCCAGTGCCTGCACATCGGGGCCTGGCGCTTCCTCAGAGGTAGAGGCGGTCTCTGCCACTGGTTCGGCCGCGCCGGCAGGAACCGGCCCGGCAAATAACGACAGGGAGAGAAGGGAGGTGAAGAGCGCAGGTTTGAGCAGCTTGGGCATATTGAGCATTGGGGGGAGACTCCTTCTGACTACTCGGCTTTGGCGATGTACCAGTCCACGGCAGGCCGGATCTGGACCCGCGTGCCCTGGGGGATGGTGATGATGGGGGTGAGAGAGAGCGTCTGCTCCAGCACGGAGGCGCTAATCTCGCCGAAGCGCTGCGAGAGCTCTTCGGCGGCCTTCTCGGAAGCGGACTCGGAGGACCCGCCCTCCTCATCCTCATTGGAACTGGTTTGCGCACTGCCGAAGCGCACGGCGGTCGAGATGCCGGTAAGAAGGAAGGCCGTGCCGTAGCGTTCCCAGAAGCGCCGGTCCACTTCGCCCGAGACACCCGGCTGGCCCTGGACATTGCCGACCAGGGCATCCAGCTCGCGGATCTCCGCCCTATGGCCCGCCATCAGGATGCGCGCGCAGCTCAGCGGCAAACGGGACGACCCGATATCGGCCGGCGGCTTGAAGGAGCAGAGAAGACGCGAGCCTTTGGGAATGAGCACATTGCGGCCGTGATAGCCGAACACATCGCGCGCCGTTTGCACGACAATGGTGCCGCTCTCATCGCCGCCCACCTGGCTATTGATGCCCGTCTCCAGAATGCCGGTGATGTAGCGGTCGGCGGTCACGATCCGCGCATTGTCGACCGGGCGGCTGGAGGTGCGCCGGGGCCCCGCGTAATCGGAAGGCTTGACGGAGGCGAGATCGAGTGGGCCGGAAGGTTTTATCGGGGCGGGTGCCTTGGGCTTGAAGCCTGCGGCCTTTGCCGCCGCCTCTTCACTCACCGCCAGTGCATCCCAGCGCGAGGGCAAGGCGCCCGGCCGCGCCCAGGCAGCGGCAAGGGCCTCGCGGAAGGGGTCTGTCTCCGGCTGGGGATCCGGCTGCTCCACCACAGGCGGCGGCGCGGGCCGCTCTACCTCCTGCCGGATAATAATGGGCGGCATTTTGGGCGGCGGGGCCGGCTGCGGCGGCGGGGGCGGCGCCGGCAGTTCCCAGGCCGCCGGGTCGTCTTCCGGGAGCGTATTCTGCGGCGGCTGATCAGCCGCACAGGTGCCGCCGAAGGTGAGGCCGAGCGCGAGAGCAATGTCGCAGAACGCGCTCATGCCTCGCCCTCATATTCGATGCAGAGGAAGCTCTCGCCGCTCTTGAGGGTGATGAGCGGCCGCGTCGACTCGATGATATAGGTCGAGCCCTGCACCCGCGTGTTGACGAGCTCGTCGATCCCGTCAACGACCACGTACGCTGTGGGCAGTTCGATATCCTTCCAGCGCTCCCCGAAGCGGATATAGGTGAAGTGATCGTCGCGGAAGACGGTCTCGGGCTTAAGCCCATCATCGCCCCAGAGCGTGTAATCGCCCCAGCCTCTGAGCTTGCTCGGATCAAAAGGTGCGCTCGCGACAAAGTCACCATCAGCTGTCCCAGGCGCTGTCTGGGTCAGCCCGGCCACAATGCCGCGAGCGCCGGTCTGGCCGGGGTCACCCGCTTTGCCCCCGGCCAGACCTTCCGGGATGGGGGGCGTTTCCCCGGAAGCTGTTTCATCAAAGCCCGGCACCGCCAGGTCCTTGTCTGTCGTTACCGCGCCCGCGATCCGCACCACAAGGTCCGGGATCGTCATGGCGTTGAAGCCTTCGGCTCTGAGATAGAAGGGATAAAGCGCCCCGCTCTTGCCATAGACGACAAGGGAACTGTCATAACCATGCCCCACGGGGCGCACGGCCAGGCGGCGCTTGCCGCGCGGCTTCACCGAGAAGCCGCCAGTGTCCCCGAGATCGACAGACGCGATCTCTTCGCCCCTGGGAAGTTCAATGACCGTGACCATGAACTCGCGCGTGCGGATCTTGTAGGTGCAGGCCTCGCACATCTCGGCGGTGTAGACCGCCTCTTCAGGTTTGGCCCGGTCCCAGACTTCCTGGATCTGGCCGGGCGTCCTGGGGCGCACCAGTGTCCCGAAGAAGCCGTCGGCCTGCTCCGCCGCCTGGCGGGCGACGGAATCCGGCATGGGGAGCGCGGCGCTTTGCGCAGGTGCCGATGCCGCTTGCGCGTTAGTCGTGCCGTTTGGCGGAATGGGCGGGCGCATCGGACTTGCCGGTGTCGCGGCCTGCGCGGCGCCCATCGTGATGAGCAGTGCGCCAAGGGCAGCGCCTGCCATAAGAGAAGAGGGGGTAAAGCGGGTGCGTAGCATGTGTCAGCCTCGTTCTTTTAAGGTCATGGCCGTCACCACGACCCCGAGCGGGTTCATGTATTTGTCCTCTTCGCGTGTCTCGTGAGGACGGGTGGTCATGGAGAGGTAGGCACGCAGCTTCTTGCGCTGGATGGTCTCAGCGCCGCGTGTGTCCACTTGTGTGAAGTCGACAGCGAACTTGTAATCCCGGCCGAAGCTCGTGATCCCGTCGACGGACTCCACGCGGATCTCGCGGGTGAGGCCTGAAGCGATCGCATCTCTGACTTCGTCGGTTTCGATGCGCTCCTTGCGCAGCCGCTCGCTCAGCGCGCGGTCGGTCATGCGCGAGGCCTCGCGGTAACGCTCCGTTGAGGTCACGGGATCGATGGCGAGCACGAGCTGCACATAGCGGCTGGCCATGGACTCCATCAGAAGCTGGAAGCCCTCCGTCCTCTCGGTGATGGGCTCCACCCGGTAGATCCGGTCATCGGCCGGATCTGTGCGCACGAGAGCGATCTCGGTCTCCTTCAAGGGAAGCATCACCGAGAACATCGAGACGAGCGCCGTCACGGCCGCGCCGAGCACGATGTTCGTGCCCGCCGAGAGCCGCAGCATCCAGGCAAGACGGCGATGCGCTGCCTGGAAGGCGTAAGGGTCCGCTGCCACGGCCGCCCTATGCGGGGAACCGGGCAGCGCCGCGTCCCCTTCCGCCTCGCGGCCTGGCCTGATGGATTTTAGCCAGTCCATGTGTACCCCTCGGAATTGAAGGGCACCTGAGCACAGGCGCAGGGGCTCGGCTTCATCTTGTCCGTGCCCTCGCCCGCGTTCTGCGGCAGTTCGAAGTTCCCGGCGCAGCCGGTCATAAGGACGGCGAGGAAGAATGGAACGAGCCACTTCATGCAGAGGCTCCTTCCATGGCCGTCTCGTCGCCCACTTCTTTTGCGCCGATCTCGCGCAGGATCACTTCACCGTCGAGCGGCATGCTGTCGAGCTTCACGTTGAAGCCCTTGCCGTCGCCGTGAACCCAGGCCGCACCGATGCGGTTCCAGATTACACGCTCCTTCGTCTCGATGGCCTGCAAGGCATGGTGGGTTGGTTTGTTGGTCATAAGTTGCTCCTTTGGGTTAGCCTCGGTCGAAGGTGGGGGTTTTGATGCGTTCCATGATGGCCTTTCCGGTAGCGGACAAATTGCTACCGACAGCGCCTGCGGCACCTTTTGGGTCAAGGACAGCGCTAGCTCCATAGCGAAGGCCATCTACGGCACCCATACCGACAGCCGCGCCGCCCGCGCCCCAGGCTGCGGCACCTTTGGCGGCCTTCTTGTAGGTGTCGGGATTGAGAGCAGCGAGGCCGGATGCCGTGACACCGGCCGTAATGACGGCAGCGGCCTGGTTGGTGAGCTGCGAGCCGGCAATGGAGTTCGCCATGCCGGTCGCTTCGGCCATAAAGGCGGTGCCGAGCCAGCCAAGGATCATCGCAACCCAAAGCGTCGAGCTTGTGAGCGAGAGAACTTCTGTTGGCGTGTTGGCGCCGTACTCGGCAACGGCAAGTGCCTTGACTCCATAGAGACAGACCGCAAGCGCGACCGTTGCGCCGAAAAGCACCATGAAGGAGGCAAAGAGTGTCTTGATGCCGGTCATGGCCATGCCCCGCCCCCATCCAAAGGCGAGCAGCATCATGAGAATGGGCGAGAGCGCCGCGAACATCATGACGCGGAAGATCGAGACGACCACCTGTGCAAAATAGACGACGAGAAGAAGAATGTAGGGTAGCGCGATAAGTCCGGCATAAATGAGGGGTGTCGGATCTGTAAGCGAGGCCTGTGCCATGATCTCGGTGGCAAGGCCGAATACCTTTACGACGCCCGTCTCTGCAACCCAGACGAGCTTTTGCATGCCATCGATATTGGAGATGCCGGAGGCGCTAGCTGCAACCTCGGCGCTCGAGCTGGTCACGCCGGTCTTCTCCGAGATAGAAGCCGTCGAGAGCACCGCGCCGGCAGCGCCGCCCATCACCGAGAGCGAGGTGGAATAGATTTGATTAACCAGTGTCGGCCCTTGTCCAGCCATCAACGTGGCTGCAATGACGACAAAGACGAACTCATGCGCTAAACTTAGAAGATCGGCTTTGCCCAGGATCATCTTGATCCCGTGGACCGTGATCCAGAGGCCCGCGAGGGAAAGGAAGATCACCCACATGGGATCGACCAGCACTTCGCTCAGATCTTGTGTAAAGGCGTTGGCGAGCGTGACGTATTCATTCACGACATCGCAGGTGAAGCAGGCGTCAGCCATAGCAGCACACCTCGTCAGCTAGAGGGAAGGAAGAGAGATGGAATATGTTCTGTATGCCGCAGCCGGGCTTGTTGGACTGGTCTTTGCGTTCGGCGCCATTAAAGGCCTGCACTCGACCTACCTTGATGTTTACAAGAGACTTGAGGGCCTTCGTGCCAGGCCAATGATGCGCGCCATCTTTTCTCTGATGCTTGCCCCTATTTGGTATTGCGCGATGCTTATTGGCGGCATTGCTCTTCTGCCTTTTCTGGCAGTTTATTATTTCTTTAAGGGCATGGTTCAGCGTCAACGAATGACGCCAGAGGAAGAGCGGCAGTACCGCGCCGCTCGAAACGAGATTAAAGAGCAAAAGAAAGCTGCGGCAGCAGCAAGAGAATCCACCAAGACGCGCAAAAAGAAGCGCGGCCCGATCGGCGGCTCGCACACAGCCGAGATCATGATGTTCGGCGAAGATCCGGTGAACCGCTGGGCGGCGCGCAAAGTGCGCGACAAGTTCTTTTGATTTCCGGTGGAGACGGGCCGTGACTAAAGAACATCCCGAGCCTGAAGATGTGAATGATCCTGACGACGCCCCTGATCTCTCCACGTCGGAGTGGCAGGAAAAACTGCTCACGGCGCAAGTGAGACGAGATGGGCGGACGCAAGCACTGCCTGGCAGCCCACGGATAAAACTTTCAAAGTGAGCGTTTGTCATTCCCCGCCCTCCTTTTTCAGAGCGCCGCGCTCGGTTGAAGACAGGCTCATCTCCATGAGCATGGTGCTCTGGACTTTGAGAAGCTGCGCGAGAAGCTGGTTCTGCTGAACAAGCTGGCGGTTTGTGAGCACCTGGCCCTGTGCCACGACGGCAAGCCGGTCCTGCTGCGTCTTCGCGGCGCGTGCGGCAGCTTCCAGCTCTTCACTTGCCTTCTGGTTTGTCTCGGCCGTCTCTGTTGCTGCCTTGTCAGCCTGCGCCATACCCTTTGACGCGGCGTCTTTCGTGACGGCCCGGCGCCGCGCTTCGATGACGGCGCGGGCCTTGGCACGGGTTGCCCACTTTTCTTCAGAGGTGCCGCCCTCATCCCAGAGGGTGCCTTCCGGCCAGCTCTCAGGATCGATCGGATCGAACCAGAGGGCTTTCTGGTAGGCTTTCGAGCCGCCGCAGATGGAGTCGAAGTTCAGCTCATCCGCACTGAGCCCCGGCATCAGCTTCTCGAAGTCGGGTTTCAGGCACTGGGCATCGCGCATGACCTGGCCGGTGAGCTTCTGCAGGTTCAGCGCCGGCAGCGTGAGCTGGCCCATGGCCCCGATCGCATCGATCTGGTCCTGGACTTGGCTACTCAGCGTATCGAGCCACTCGGTCTGCTGGCGCAGCTGGTCGACCTGCTCCTGCAGTTTGTTCATCTGCTGGGCAAGCTGGGCAATGGCGCCGGTGTCCACCACGGCCATGGCGCTATAGGCCATGGACGGCACGCCGATGACGAGCGAGAGCGTAAGCGCGGCGGTGCGCAGGCGTCGTTTTAGAGGTGTTCGGCCCATGTCTCTCCCCATGTGGCTTGAAGGTCCTGAAGATGCTTGTTGGCGTCAGTGCCTGCCCGGTAGAAGCGTAAGCTTTGCCCAAGCGGCGAGAGATCCACATCGATGATGGCGCTCTCATCGAAGCCGGAGGCCGCATCGCGCTTGACGATGAGCGCGCGGCGCTCGCGCCGCGTGGAGGCCCGGCCGAGGACAAAGCTCATTTGCTCATCATTGAGATTGAAGGGCTCGAAGCTCTCGGCTGTCGCCTGGGCATTCGGCAGGAAGATGAAGGTGGCCGTGTTCTCAATGAAGGCTTCGGCCATACCCGAGCGCAGGAGCGCGGCCGGATCCTGGAAGGCAAGGCCCACGGCGCCATTGAGTTTCCGGTATTCACGGAACATCTCTGCGGCAAGCGCCCGGAAGCCTTCGTTCTGCAGGAGCTTGGCCGCCTCATCGATGAAGATGGTGAAGCCTTTGGCGGACTTCGCCGCTGACTGGCCGATCGCGGCCGCCATATGCGTGACGACAGGGGGCCCGAGTTCCGGGTCACTCAGCGCCTCATTCATGTTGATGGCGACCATGTAATGGTCGAGCAGGCCCCCGAGGCTGTCATGGGGCGCATTAAAGACATGGGAATGAAGGCCTTTATTGCCCTTGTCGTCGATCACCCATTTGGCAAAGACCTGCCGCAGCGCCGAGCGCTTGGCAAAGGCAAAGCCATAGATCGCGGACAAGGTTCGCTCCGGGGGCTCAAGCTGGAACGTCAGATCGAGGGCATGGGAGAAGGCGGCTTCTTCCTCGGGGCTCAGCTTGTGATCCCCGGCCAGAGCGCGGAGGATATGATAGACGCGCTGCCGGTTCGCCGGGGTATCTTCCCCGACATCGAGCGGATTAAGCGCGAGCCTGTCATAGCTCTGATAGAGCCCGCCCATGGCTTCCACCATGAAGCGCGCGCCTTCCTTACTGTCGAAGATGTAGGAGCGCACGCCTTCGAACTTCGCGAGCCCGCCAAGGAGATGCATCATCAGCGTGGACTTGCCGCCGCCCGTGGGCGCGAAGACCAGGTAATTGCCCCGTGCCTGGGGCTTGTCTTCCACATGGAACTGGAAGGCGTAAGCCTGGCCCGTCGGCGTCCTGAAATAGCGGACCGGCGCCGGGCCGAACTGGCTGGAAGTCAGGCCTTGCGCGGAGTGCGGCATGGCCCAGAGGGCTGCGATGTTCTCGTCTCTGAGATCAAGCGGCAGCATCAGCCGGGTGCCCGGCATCAGCTTGCCTCTCGGCACCGACGGCAGCCGGTTCATCCAGCAAACCGGCGCGCCTTTGGTCTGGACCCGGTAGAGGACGCGGGCATGGCCGAGCAGCTCGCAGATCCCGCGCGTGAGCCTGGTAAGCTCTGCCTCCGTCTCGGCCCGCGCGATGATCTGGAACTCGGTGGCAAAGAGTGTGGAGGTGCCTTCCGAGAGGAGAGACAGGATCACTTCCGTCTCGCCTGCGGCAGCCGGGTTGCCGAAGAAGGACCCGCTGAGCGCCTGCTGCTTGCGCTTGTAGATGAGCAGCGCCTTGTCCCGGTCCCAGGGCTCGCAGATCTGCGCGACCTCTATATCGCCCGGCAGCGCCAGAATGTCCCCGACGAGCCGGCCCGAGACCGTCTCCGGCCAGGCTATCACTCCGATCACCCTGTGGAGCTGCTTCTCCGGCACATGGGCCGTGATGACACCGCTCCCCCTGTCGCAGTGAAGATCCGCGCCGGGCAGTGCGCCGGAGAGACTTGCCGAGACGGAAGGCAGATCCCGCCGGTAATCGCCGGAGATCAGACCATTGAGGAAGCCGGTGAGCGGGCAGGCCTCCCCGTCTCTTGCCGCCTTGGCCACGGCCTCAGGCGCATAGTCCCCGGCCTGGGCGGCAATGATCTGTTCGGCATCGATCAGCGGCTGCATCGAGGCCGAGGCGGCCATCAGATACCAGTCCACAAAGTAGGAGGATTTGAAGAGGGCGGCCTCCGCCTCGCCGATCTCGCCGAGCGCGCGGGCCGGCCAGTGCGCCTCATACGTAATGGGGCGTTTGCGCTTCACCGCAAAAAGCCGGAGGGAAAGCCCCTTCTTGCCAAGCTCATGGAGGAGAGAGGCCCGGCCGAGCAGGAGCGTGTGCTGCTCCCGTTCGACCTTGGCGTCATAGCTTGTGCCGCGCATCGACCAGACACGCGCGAAGCTGCCGTCCTTGAGGCGGATGGTGAGGCCATCGGGCTCGATAGCGTCG
>NZ_BBIO01000026.1 GCF_000739695.1 Tepidicaulis marinus | reverse complement strand
TCATGGCGGCGGCGGCCAGCAGGCAAAGCGTGCACCATGTACCGATGATAACGGGCTGGATGATGATGAAGGTGATCGATACGATCCCCAGCGGCACGATCATGATGCCGAACAAAATCACCAGCCACGGCATGGTGCGCCAGCGGCGCTGCGAGCCCATGATGCCCGTCAATATTTCCAAAAGATAGGTGAGCGCCCCCATACCGGCATCCGATACCGGCCAGGCTTCCGAAACGGCCGAGGTGATGATCTGTTCGGTCCCGTTCTTTGCCGCCATGCTTCCCGCAAAGAAGGGTTCCCAGACCGCATCGATGTGCCCCAATTGGTAAGCCGCCAAATAGCGCGAGATGTAGAGACCGATAAAAGCAAGGATGATGATGGGTAAGCGCTGCAGCCAGCTTGACGGGTTCAGCGACCAGCCCGGAGGCCTTACCTGCCCCGATTCCGCCGCCAAAATCGACACATGCGGAACCGGCCTTACCAGCAATGCGAAGGCGAAGATCAACGCCCCGACAAGGGTTCCATTCAGATAGGCCGCCGCACTCGGCGCCCAGAACAACAAGGGGGCGCTCATTACCCAAAGACCGATCGCCCCGCAGATCCATCGCGCCCAGCTCAATCGCCAGGACAGCGACAAGAATGCAAAAATCGCAAGAGCCCCGCCGCTGATCACGTCGCTCAGTGCCATCCAGCCGGAGCTCACGCCAATCAGCGGCGGCGAGGTTATCAACCAGCTGGCCAGCGCCAGATTGCAGAACGGTGCCCAAAGGAAGGCGCGGTGCTGGCGCCTGAATTCATTTTCATGATGCGCCCGCGCCGTTTCCGGCTCCGCCCGCCCGCCTTTCGCCAGGCAAAGCCATTCGGGCGGTGTGATGCCGTTTTTCCGGTACCAGCCGAGCGGGTCCTTTTTCAGTGCTTCCACGATCGACGGCAGATGATCCTTGATGAATCGGCGCGGGCGCCAGCCAAGCAGACGCTCGGCTTTCGATATGTCGAGCGCATAATGATCCGCCCCCATATCGATCATGAAGGGCCGTATGAATGGTTTTTCTCCCCGGTCGATGGCATCTGGAATGGCGGGCTCCAGCTTTTCCTCGCTCCAAGCGCCCGCCTTGGCCGCGAACTTGGGAATGGGAAAGGTCGGCCATTCCCGCTCACCATGGATCAAGCGCCCCAACTCGTTTTGCAGCACCCGGTAACTGAGCGGGTGCGGCTCGCCGATCAGGATCGTTTCCACGTCTCCGAATCTGCCGCGTTTTTCGAGCGCGCAGCGAAAAGCCTCGGCCAAGTCCGATTTATGCACCATCGCCTGCCCGGCATTCATATCACCGGCATAAAGATGGCTTTTGACCCCTCTTTCATAAATCCGGGCAATTTGGTGCGAAAGCGTCGGGACGGCACTTTCATCGTCATACATGCCTGCAAGATGAAGAAAAAGCACCGGCATCTTTCCGCGCTCCGCCTCGATCAAGCGTTCCGTTTCGGCCTTCCATTTCGGATAAGTCCATTTCGGCTCCACCGGCGTTTCTTCATCGATAAACCCGCCCGGTTCCGCCGGACGATGGACCAGCATGGTGCCCGAGTAGATGAATTGGGTCACATCGAATGCACGCAGCCCCGCTAGCAGATTGCGGGTGCCGTCGATATTTACCGCTTGGTACGCCGGCGAGTCTTCATTGGTAAAATCGAAATAGGCGGCAAGGTGAATAACGCCGGCAAGCTGTTTGCCCACCTTATCTTTGATCTTGCCGAGCGCGGCTTCCATCGATTTTTCATCGGTTATATCGCATTCGAAACAGGGGCATGCCGCCCCGGCGCAATCCAGATCGATACCGACGGGCCGGTAATCTTGAGACAATGTTTGGACCAGCGCCGTTCCAACGGCCCCCGCAGCGCCGGTGATCAACACGGCTGGCTTGTCGCTCACATGACCTCCCAGATTCCTACCTTTGGCCGCGGGCGCGGCTCCATGCTCCTTTCATTAACGTGCGGTAGAGAAAATCCTTCCAACCCCCGTTCAAAAGTTTCAGCCTTTCCAGCGCGGCGCGCTGTTCGGCGTCCGGCGCGGGAGCGCGCATCCCTTCCCAGAAAAGGCGCAGCATTGCCCCCCGGCTCTTTCCCACCGCTTTCAACTCTCCAAGGGCGATGAGCGCACATTGTTCTTCTTGCGTGAAGTCGGAGCCGAAGGGAAACCGCGGGAAAAAGCCTTTCGAGCGGGCAGATTCCAGCAAATCTTCAAGCTTGCCCGGCATGTTGCCCGGCGGCGGCAAAGGATCGGAAGGCTCGATCTTGCCCGCCTTCAAGGCAGCGCCATGCAATTCTTTTTGAAAACGCTGATCGGAAATCGCCAGCATGCGCAAAATACATTCCCGGTCCGAACAGCCCCACAAATCGGCAACGCCATATTCGGTGATGAAAATATCGCGCTGATGGCGCGGGATGGTTGCGGCAGCATAGGTCCAAAGCACGTTCGATTTCGCCTTGCCGCCGCTCCGGCGCACCGCATTCAACATCAAGAACGAGCGGGCATCGGTCATGGCATGGGCCTGTTCGACGAAATCATGCTGCCCGCCGACCCCGCTTACCACTTTGCCGCTATCGAGCGTATCGGATGCGGCCGCGCCAAGAAGCGTCGCGATCATGGTATTGTTGACGAAGCGGGCATTCTTACGATCGGCGCGCTTGCGTTCTTCATCCCCGTAAAGGGAATTCGTGAAGGAGACCGGCACCATGTCGAATTTGCGCCGCTCCACCTCACTCATCTTCCGTAAGCGGTCATAAAAACTGTGCGAGCCGACGAAGAACGCGCCGTGCAGTACATGGCCGCCCGCCACTTCCCGTTTCAAGATGCCCGCTTCATAAAGGTCCAGAAACCCCTCCACGAACATTTCCGAGGAGGCATAAAGCCCCTCGGAAAAGGGCTCGGTTTCGCGAGGGAGCGAACCGTCCGGGTCAGGGGCGATGCGGGCGATCAATTCCTTGAAGAGCGCGTTGTGTTTATGGCGCAGGATAAGCCCATAGGTAACCGCATCGCCCAGCGAACCAATGCCGATTTGCAGCGTTCCGCCATCTTTGATGAGACTGGCGGCATGCAGCCCGGCGACATAATCTTCGGTGGCGACGGGCCGCTTCGGCGCGGCGAAGATGGGAAACTCCGCCTCCGGCGCATCGAGAATGGCATCGAACGTGTCAGCGGGCACTTCGGCGCTGCCCGGCATGAAGGGCAAGGACCGGTTGACCTGGCCGACAACCCATATTTTCTCCCCCGCCTCCTTGCGCCGTTTCAGTTCAGGAAGAATGTCGAGCGTCACATCCGGGTTGCAGGCGAGGCTGTAGCGGGGCTCCGGCCCGCTTTCATCGATGGCGATGAGCTGGGCGAGCAAATTGATGCGCTTGTCGAGAAGCGCCTTTCCGGCGGCGGTGTAGTTCGCGCTCACATAATTCTGCTGCGCGCCGGCATGAGAAAGCCAGGCACCTGAATTCAAGAAGAATTCGGAGACACGTACATTGCCGGGCAAGTCGCCGCGGCGCGCCGCCACGGCATAGGAGAGGTCCACATAGCCTTTGAAATGCCGTTCCACGAAGGGCGCAAGAAAACGTGCCTCAAGTTCCGAAGAGGCGCGCGGGCGCTCCAATGTCAGCGCCGTCAAGATATCAAGCGTGAGGGAACGGTCTTTTTCCGCTTCCTCAAAAAGCGCGTTGATGACATGGGTCGCCTTGCCGATGCCGAGCGGCAGGCCGACTTCGAGCGCCGAGCCGAGATGGGCGAAGATGTCCCGCGCAAGCGTACGCGAGTCCTGATAAATCCGCATGATTTCCCCTATCGATATACCGCCCGTCAGACCGCCCGCGCCCGGTCAGGAGGAGCCGGCTGCCTTTAAAGGCGGGATATGAAGAGGATCATCTTCCTTGCCGGAACTCAAGAAAGAGCCGAAACGTTCCGGTTCGAATTCGTCGACCACGACCGCCCGGTGAACGGCTTCGGCCGCTTCGTGCAGCAGATGAAGCTCGCTGGCGTTCAAGGTGCCCGCTTCCTTCGCCTCATCCCACTTGCCCTCATAGCCCGCCTCGCGCAGCTTGTCTTCCAGCGGTTCTGCTTTAAGCGTAAGTGTGAGCGCTTTTTCCAGCCGGGCAATGGGATCGTTTTCCGCCCCTTCATATACGCCGGGGGCAATGCGGTCCCGCTGCGCGCCAGGCGACGATATCGCCTCGGCGCACGCGCTCACCACCTTGTCGGAGGGGCCGGTGCTATAGCTGGCATAGGGAAGCGCCAGCGCGCGCAAAGCCCAGCCGAGCGGCCGGTTCGGAAAGTTCGACGCAATGCTTTTGAACGCTTGCTCGATACGCTGGAAGGCGGAGACACAGCACCAATCGACCAGCACCATATCTTCCTTGTGGCAGCCCTCTTCCTGCCATCGCTTGAGCACGGCCGAGACAAGATAAAGCTCGGAAAGCACATCCCCGAAACGGGCGGAGATCATCTCCTTGCGTTTCAAATCCCCGCCCAGAGAGACAAGCGCGACTTCGCTGGCAAAGGCCAGCGAGGCGGAATAGCGCGAAACTTGCCGGTAATATTTGCGCAGCTGCCGGGGCCCGGCTGCGGGCGAAACAAGACCGCCCGACCAATTGCGCACAAATGCCCGGCCCGTGTTCTTCAATATGTGCCAGGTGTGACCGGCGAGCAGTTTGTCGAATGCCGCCCGGGCGCTTTCTTCATCTTCCTCGCCCAACGCCAGCATTTCATCGGCAAGATAGGGGTGCGCCCGCGTCACGCCTTGACCGAAAATGATCAAGCTGCGGGTGACGATATTTGCCCCTTCCACGGTAATTCCCACCGGAATGGAGCGATAGACACCGCCAAGATAGTTGAGCGGCCCGTCGATGATCGTCTTGCCGCCATGCACATCCATGGCATCGTTCACCGCAACGCGCATTCTATAGGTCGCATGCGCTTTCATGATCGCGGAAACGATGGCCGGGTGATGTCCCGCATCGAGGCCCGCGCAGGTGAAGCGGCGCGCCGCTTCCAGCTCGTAAGCAATGCCCGCGATGCGGCCGAGCCGCTCCTGCACCCCTTCGAATTTACCGATGGAAATACCGAATTGCCGGCGCACCCGCGCATAAGCGCCGGTTGTGCGCGCCGACAGGCACGCCGCCGCCGTTGCCAGCGAGGGAAGCGAAATGCCGCGCCCGGCGGCCAGTGCCGCCATGAGCATTTTCCACCCCTGCCCGATCTGCTCTTGCCCCCCGATAATGGCGCTTAAGGGAATAAAAACATCCTCGCCGCTGACGGGCCCGTTTTGAAACGGCTGCAGCGCCGCCAGGTGCCGCTTGCCTTGGTGAACGCCTTCCGTCTGCGCCGGGACGAGCGCCACGGTAATGCCGCGCTCTTTTTCTCCGCCGAGCAGGCCATCGGGGTCGTAAAGTTTGAAGGCAAGGCCGAGAAGCGTGGCGACGGGAGCAAGGGTAATATACCGCTTGGAAAAATTGAGGCTGATCCCCAGCACCTCTTCCCCGTCCACTTTCCTGCGGCAAACGGTACCGGTATCCGTCATCGCTGCCGCATCGGAGCCGGCTTCATCGCTGGTCAACGCGAAACAAGGGATCTCGCGCCCGTCCGCCAAACGGGGCAAGTAGTGATCTTTCTGCTCGTCCGTTCCGAACTGCATGAGAAGCTCGCCCGGCCCCAGCGAGTTCGGCACCATGACGGTAACGGCCGCCGTCACCGAGCGGGTGGAGATACGTTTGATGACTTCCGAATGCGCCGTGGCGCTGAAACCCAGCCCGCCGAAAGATTTTGGAATAATCATGCCGAAGAATTTTTTCTTCTTCATAAAGTCCCAAACCGGCTCCGGCAGGTCCATGAGCTGCGAGGTGATCTTCCAATCGTCGAGCATGGCGCAAAGCTCTTCAACCGGCCCCTCCAGAAAGGCACGCTCTTCTTCGTTCAACTCGGAAAAGTGAATATTGGCAAGACGCGCATAGTCAGGCTGACCGCTGAAAAGCTCACCCTCCCACCACACATCGCCGGCTTCCATCGCCTCGCGCTCGGTGTCCGACATGCTGGGCAGCGCGTTTTTCGCCCACCCGAACAGCGGATCGGTGAAATATTTCCTGCGCAGGTTTTGCGTGTCCATGATGTTGTCCCTCATGCGTAGGCGGGCCTGTGACAGGTCCGCAAAGAGGGGGCAGCGGCGTTACGCCCTTATCAGAAAGCTGCCGTCAGCCCCACGGCCAGAATGTCGGCGTCACCCGCATTGCGAGAGCGGAGCGTTGAATTGACCTGAGCGGGCGTGCCTTCATAAAAGCGATCCGTCCGTTCAAGGCTCTCCTCACTCACGAAAATATGCGCATAAGACAGGGCAAGACTGTACGTATCCGACAGTTCGTAGGTTGCCCCGCCCGTCAGCCACCAGCGGTCCCCATCGGGAACGCGTGTGGTTCTAAAACTATCCCGCGTGGGCGTTTCGTCAAACTGAACACCCGTCCGCAGCGTGAGCCGCTGGCTGACGTCATGTTCCGCGCCGAGGGCCACAGCCCAAGTATCCTCGTAATTTTGCGGACTGTCGAACCGCGCGCCATTGGAGGCCGAAACCGCGATCCGCTCGAAATCTGCCCAGTTGAACCAGGTTACATCGCCCAGCAGCCGGGTTTTTCCGTCCGGCACATGATAAACAGCGCCCGCTGAAACAATATCTGGCAGTGTTAACGGCGCGGCGGCACCGAATGTTCCGTTCTGCGCGGCCAAAGGCCCGGTCAGACCGGTAATGTTCAAATCGCCGTCCAGATCGTGCTCGACCTGAGAGCGGTAATGGACACCGAGATCGAGACGGTCGAAATGCGCTTGCATGCCGAGATTCCAGCCGACGGACCAATCATCGCCCTCCACCTTGAAAAGCCCATCCGGAGAACCGGGAACGGCATTCGGCAGGGCATTGGTCAGCTCTACATCCACATATTGGAAATTGATGCCGCCGCCGATGGAAACAATTTCGTTCAGCTTATAAGCAATGCTCGGCTGGATATTGACTGTCATAAGATCGGATTTAAGGGAGTCATAGCGCCCGAAGAACCCGGGATCATAGTCGCTCTGAAAACCGTAGGGTGTGTTGATGCCAATGCCCGCCCACCAGCGGTCATCGTCGATGGGCGCGACGGCATAAAAATTCCCCGTGGGTGTCAGCGTGTCGAAGGGATTGCCGCCATCATTGCCGCCTGCCGAAAAACTGCCAAGCGGCCCTGCCGCCGTCCGCGTGGTGCCCTGGTCGGTCTGCTCGGAATCGATAAAAAGCGCATAGGCTCCTGCGGTGGCGACTGGCCTTGAAAAGCGGGTCATGCCCCCCGGGTTGAAATAGACCGTGCTGGCGTTGGATGCGAGCGCCGTTTCCCCTGCAAAGGCGCGCCCTACCCCTTCGGCCGATTGCTCTTTGAGATAAAAACCGCCGGCAAGCGCGGATGGGGGCAATGCCAGAAGAGCGCCGGCGGCTGACAAGGCAAGCATCCGCGAAACGGCGCGGGACGGGTTGCAGCATGCGGTCATATTTCCCCTCCTTCAAATGTGCCTAATTGCCCAACGTCAAAATTACGCCATTGTTTCTTGAAGCCTTTTCCCCACCTCGCTCCGCCCCCGGCCCTACCTTCTCATCGGCCTTTGCATATTCGAACACTCGCCGCCCCCTAGCGTTGATCTTTTGCATAGCAACTCAGTGTGGCACGCGAACGTCGAGGACGGCATGGAATGGCAGATAGCAAGGAAGCGGAAACGCAGCGCCCGGAAAACGAAGAAAGACCGGTGGAAATTACGGGGCGCGAGGCGCGTCAGGCCGAGGTCGTTTTGAAATCGCCGCAAGCCAAGAAAATTTTCTTAGGGACTTTGGGTTTTATTGTGCTTCTGCCCCTTCTTCTCATGTTTTTATTGGCGCTCTTTTGAACGCATTAACGCATCATTATCTAGATGATATTACGGTTTTACCCGGGTGAGTGCAGTTGGTTACGTCCAGATGACACTCGAAGGGGAACCCATGAAACCGAACCTGACCTTACGGCCGCCGGCGGCCACAAGCCGTGAGCAACGTGCCAAACTCGACGCATTGGACCGTTCTCAAGCCATTATAGAATTCAAGATGGATGGCACCATCCTTCACGCCAATGACAATTTCCTGGCCGTGCTCGGCTATGAGCTCGGCGAGATTCAGGGACAGCATCACCGGATTTTTGTCGATCAGGAAGAACGTGAAAGCCGTGCCTATGAAGCTTTCTGGGAGTCCCTGAGACAAGGTAACTATCAGTCGGCGGAATATTGCCGGGTTGCAAAAGACGGAAAGCGGGTTTGGATTCAGGCCACTTACAACCCGATCTTCGACCGGCAGGGCCGTCCCTATAAGGTGGTGAAATTCGCCACGGACATTACTGAGCAGAAGCTGCTCAATGCCGATTATGAAGGGCAAATCGCGGCCATCAGCAAATCGCAGGCCGTGATCGCTTTTAATCTCGACGGCACGGTCATCGACGCCAACGCCAATTTTCTCGACGCGTCAGGTTATGCGCTCGATGAAATCAAGGGCCAGCATCACCGCATTTTCATGCCCGAAGAAGAACGCGAAAGCAGCGCCTACAAAGAGTTTTGGGACGCGTTGCGGCGGGGAGAATTCAGAACCGGCGAGTTCAAACGCCGGCGGCGCGATGGCGGCGAGCTTTGGCTTCAAGCCAGCTACAATCCGATTTTCGACATGAACGGCAAACCGTTCAAAGTCGTCAAATATGCGGTGGACATTACGGCTGAGGTTCTTGAAAGAAAACAGCGGACCGAGGCGCAAAAGACCATCGACAATGATCTGAGCGGCATCACCCAGGCGACCGGTAAAGCCAATCACATGGCCACGCAGGCCGCCAAAGCCTCTGAAGAAACCTCGGCGACAACTCAGCTTGTCGCCGCCGGGATCGAAGAATTGTCGAACTCGGTCGAAGAAATCAACCGCCAGCTAACCGATGCGCTTGCGATCTCGCGGGAAGCCGTCGATCAGGCCAGTTCCTCGAACGATATCGTGGGAGGGCTCGCCGCCTCCGCTCAGCAGATCGGGGATGTGGTGCGTTTGATTTCCGACATTGCCGAGCAAACGAACCTTCTGGCGCTGAACGCCACGATAGAGGCCGCGCGCGCCGGTGATGCCGGCAAGGGTTTTGCCGTCGTTGCCTCGGAAGTCAAAACGCTGGCCAGCCAAACGGCAAAGGCGACGGAGGAAATCAGCGCGCAAATTTCCGGTATTCAAAATGCCTCAACGACTGCCGCAAATGCCATTCAGGCTATCAGTTCGACGATCGGCAGCATTCACGAAATCTCGTCCACGATTTCCGCCGCCGTCGAGGAGCAATCGACGGTAACGAAGGAAATGTCCGAAAATATGCAAAGTTCCGCCGGCAGCGTGAACAGCATCAGTGAGGGATTGAAGGAGATCGCCGACGCCATTGCGTTCGTCGACAAGGCGGCGGGGAATGTCAAAGCGGTCTCGTCCGCCCTTGCCTGATCGTCTCCGGCGAAAAAGCCGGAGACACTGTCCCCGGCTTTTCAATTCGATCGTCCGCTCAGCTACCCGACGTCAATCAGGCCGCATCGCGCCGGGCAGCCGGGTTCCGGGCGGGCCGTCTCTTGCCCGCGCTCTGATTGCCGGCGCCGTGGCCCGATTTTTCACCGGCATTCTTCACACCGGGTTTGCCGCCCGATTTGGCCCAAGGCGCGTTTTTCGCCTTGCCGAATTTCGCACCGCCCGCGCCGGGGCGCTTGCCGCCGGGACGTCCGCCCCTGCCCCGCTTCGGCGCTTCTGCGCGCACGGGTTCGGTTTTGTCCTCACGCACATCCTCGACTTCGATGGTCTGGCGTGTGGCTTTTTCGATGTCGCGCAAAAGGCCGCGTTCTTCGTTATCGCAGAAGGAAATCGCGATACCGGAAGCCCCGGCGCGCGCCGTCCGGCCGATCCGGTGCACATAACTTTCGGCAACTTCAGGCAGCTCGAAATTGATGACGTGGCTGACCGCATCGACATCGATCCCGCGCGCGGCAATATCCGTTGCAATCAAGACCTCAATCTTTCCGGCCTTGAAATTGGCAAGCGCGCGCTGGCGCTGGCTTTGGGATTTATCGCCATGGATCGCGTCCGAGGCGATGCCGGCATGGCCAAGGCCCTTGGCCACCCGGTCCGCGCCGCGCTTCGTGCGCGTGAAGACCAGGGTGCGGCTGAACTCGGGTTCTTTGAGCAAATCGGCCAGGAGATCGCGTTTGCGCGTGCGCTCGATGAAATAAACCTTCTGCGCCACACGTTCTGCCGTCGTCGCCACCGGCGTGACGGAGACGCGCACGGGATCATGCAGCATGTCGCTGGCAAGCTCGCCGATCTGTTTGGGCATGGTGGCGGAAAAGAAGACGTTCTGGCGCTCTTTCGGCAGTTCCTTGACGATCCGGCGGATCGCAACAAGAAAGCCGAGATCGAGCATGTGATCGGCCTCGTCGAGCACGACGACTTCCGTCGCGCGCAAGGAAAGGTTGCGGCTGTCCAGATGATCGATCAGCCGGCCCGGCGTTGCGACCACCACATCGACGCCGCGCGCCATGCTTTTGATCTGGGGCCCATGCTTGGCGCCGCCCACGACGACCGTGCTGGAAACGCGCATATGGCGGCCATAGGTGCGGATGCTTTCGCCGATCTGAATGGCAAGCTCACGCGTGGGCGCCAGAATGAGCGCGCGGCAGGTCTTGGGCGCGGGGCGCCCGCCGGTCTCGAAAATGTGCTGGAGAATGGGAAGCGCGAAGGCAGCGGTCTTGCCGGTGCCCGTCTGGGCGATGCCGAGCACGTCGCGGCCGTCCAGAAGCGCGGGAATGGTGCGCGCCTGAATGGGCGTCGCTTCGCTATATCCTTCGTCCCCGAGGGCGCGAAGAATGGGCTCGGCGAGGCCGAGGGTCGTAAATTCAGTCAATATAACTCTTTCGAGCAACCACAGGGGGGCAGCGCCCCATATGGCGGCGCCCAAGACCGGATTGCCTATTTTTTGGAAAAGCCCCGCGTACTGGGCTTGGCCGGTGCTTATTCGCACAAGGCGCTCAACAGGCAAGGACCGGGAGGTCCCCTTACGCGGCTGGAACGCTTGAGATGTGGCAGGACAATGCGCACAGCTTCCAGGCAAAGTAAAGGACGATTTTCCCTTGGCGTCCGCAGCGCCCGCCGGGCCTCGGGGCCCGCACTGGACAGGCGCGGTGCGAACCTCTACCTAAAAGCTACCGAAATTGTACGAAAGAGGCCCGGAATGGCTTTAAAAGTCGCAATCCTTCCCGTCACCCCCTTCCAGCAGAATTGCTCGCTCATCTGGGACGAGGAAACCGGCAAAGGGGCCGCCGTCGATCCCGGCGGGGATTTGGAGCGAATCGAAGAAGCCATGACGGAAGTCGGTATGACACTTGAAAAAGTGCTGCTGACCCATGGCCATCTGGACCATGCCTCGGCGGCGGGAGAGCTTGCAAGGAAGCACGGGGTCAAGATCGAGGGGCCGCATATCGGCGACAAGTTCCTGATCGACTCCCTGCCCGTGCAGGGCAAGCAATATGGCTTTCCCGTCTATGACGCTTTTGAGCCGGACCGCTGGCTAGAGGACGAAGACACGGTGGATGTTGCCGGCTATACGCTGCGCGTGCGCCACTGCCCCGGCCACACGCCCGGCCATGTCGTCTTCATCCATGAGCCCTCCAAAATCGCGCTTGTGGGCGATGTGCTCTTTCAAGGCTCCATCGGGCGCACGGATTTTCCCGGCGGCAATTACGACCAGCTCATTTCCTCGATCCGCGAGCGGCTCTTTTCTCTGGGCGATGAAATCGCTTTCGTGCCGGGCCACGGGCCGATGTCCAGCTTCGAGCGGGAGCGCAAGACCAATCCCTTCTGCTCCGACCTTGCCGTAGGGGCCGATTGAACTTACAGGCCTGCCGGTAAGCCTGCCCGGCTTTGTGCAAGCCTGCCTGCAAGTCTGGACTTCCCTGCGTAAATCCGGTTTAGTGCGCAAAACTGACAAAACGTCACAAGATAAAAACAGGCGTTTTCTGGAGGAAAACCGGATTATGAGTGCAGACCGTCTGCCGCGCTGGCGCGTGGCCATGTTCTCCTTGCCCGCCATTCCCATCGCTGCGATGGGCCTGCCGCTCACGGTTTACCTCCCGCCTTTCTATGGCGAAGCCGACATGGGGCTCAGCCTTGCCACGGTCGGCTGGATCTTCATGCTCGCCCGCTTCTGGGATGTCTTCACAGACCCTGTGCTCGGTGCCGTCTCCGATGAAGTGTCGAGCCGCTGGGGCCGTCGGCGGCACTGGATCGTTCTCTCCGCGCCCATCCTCATGCTCTCCGCCTGGATGCTTTTCATGCCGAGCGCGCCGGTGACGGCAGGTTATGTGCTCTTCTGGCTTTTCTTTCTTTATGTCGGCTGGACGCTCATCACCATCTGTCACATGAGCTGGGGGGCGGAGCTTTCCCTCGATTACGACGAGCGCTCGGCCATTCAAGGCAGCCGTGAGGCGGCACTCATCTTCGGGATGCTGACGGTGCTTGCCCTGCCCGCGCTCATCGAAATGCTGGGCGAGGATGTGGGCAGCGCCCTTAAGGTCGAATCCATGGGCTGGTTCATCATCGTGATGCTGCCGCTCACCATCTGGGCTGCCTGCTATTTCGTCGGTGAGCCGCATTACACGGACAAGCCCCAGACCCAGAACATTTCGCTGCGCCAGCTGGCGCGCAAGATCGGCGCCACGTTCCGGGAAATCTGGGTAACGATCTACAAGAACCGCCTGATCCGCCATCTGCTCATCGCCGACATCCTGGCCAGCGGGGCACCCGCCATTACCGGCGCCCTCTACATCTATTTCGCCGTCTATGTAATGGAACTGCCGATGGCGGCGAGCCTGTTGCTACTCGTCTATTTCGTTACCGGTTTTCTGGGCGTGCCCTTCTGGATCAAGATTTCCCATTGGTCCGGCAAACACCGGGCGCTTGCCTATGCCAGCATTTACGGCGCCATCTCGCTGCCGCTCGTCATTTTCTTTCCGCGCGGCGAGTTCTGGTGGCTCTTCGTCGGCAACTCGCTTTACGGCATTGCCTATGGAGCAAGCTCGTTCCTTCTGCGGTCCATGATGGCGGATGTGACCGACCACGATTACCTGGAGACAGGCGAGCGGCGCACCGGGCTTTATTATTCGCTCCTCACCATGACGCAGAAAGTGGCCGCTGCGCTGGCCGTCGGCATCACCTATCCGCTGCTGGACGTGATCGGCTTCACGCCGAAAGCGGGGGCCAACAGCCCGGAAACGCTGAACCAGCTTCTTTACATCTATGTGGGCTTTCCCGCCGTCTTCATGCTGCTTGCCGCCTATGTCATCTGGCGCTTTCCGCTCGGGCGCGCCGCGCAGGCCGAACTGCGCCGCCGGATCGAGGCGAAGGAAGCCGGCCATAGCGAGCATTACGTCTCGGATGCGGAAGCGGCCATCGTGCAATATGGAAGTTCTGGCGGAATCGCCGATCGCCCGGCAGACTAGGCCTCATGAGCACACCGGAGAACCTGCACGAGATCGATGCCCTTCTCGCCATCATGGCGGCTTTGCGCAACCCGCAAGGGGGCTGCCCCTGGGACCTTGAGCAGGATTTCCGCAGCATCGCGCCTTATACGCTGGAAGAAGCCTATGAGGTGGCGGACGCCATCGAGCGCGGCGACAGGCAAGACCTGAAAGAAGAACTCGGCGACCTTCTCCTGCAAGTCGTCTTCCACGCGCAAATGGCGTGCGAGGAAGAAAGCTTTACCTTTGCCGATGTGGTGGAAGGCATTTGCGAGAAAATGATCCGCCGCCATCCCCATGTCTTCGGCGATGAAGAAGCGCGCTCGGCAGGCGCCGTCAAAGGCCGCTGGGACGAGATCAAGGCGGCGGAAAAAGCCGCCAAGAAAAAGAAAACCGCCGCCCTGCTCGACGATGTGCCCGCCAACCTGCCCGGCCTTTCGCAGGCCGTGAAATTGCAGCACAAGGCGGCGAAAGTCGGCTTCGACTGGCCGCAAACGGAAAACGTGCTCGACAAAATCCAGGAAGAAGCGGGCGAGCTTCTGGAAGCGGCGCGCGGCGGCCTTTCCCACGCAGAGCAGGAAGAAGAATTCGGCGATCTTCTCTTCGTCATGGCCAACCTTGCCCGGCATCTCAATATCGACCCGGAAGCGGCGCTGCGGCGGACCAATCAGAAGTTCCGCCGCCGCTTCGGCTATGTCGAGCGCAAGCTGGGCGAAAAACTGGCGGATGCGAACCTTGAAGAGATGGACAGGCTCTGGAACGAAGCCAAAGCCATCGATAAGGCAGCCCGGAAGGCAGCAAAAGCCCAAGAATGATCTGCCGAAAATTTGGGCACGAGGCGCGCTTCACATATCCATTCACATTGAATTCATTTGGTTTTGATCTTTAAGCGCGGCTAGCTGGGGCCTGGATATCAAGAAACCGGACTCAGTCATGACCGCGCGAACGCTCACCTTCCTGGCCGCCCTCGCCGCAGCCGCTGCAGCGATCTTCTTTTCCCTGAACTCGTCTTCCGAAGATATCGAAAAGGCCCGTCTTTCCCTGACGGGTTCCAGCACCATTGCGCCGCTTGCCCTCGAAATCGCCAAACGCTACGAGGCACAGAACGAGGGGCTGCGCATCGATGTGGAAACCGGCGGCTCCTCGCGCGGGATGGCCGACGCGCGGCGCGGCCTGGCCGATATCGGCATGGTCTCCCGCCGCCTGAAAGCGGAGGAAAGCGATCTCACAGCGCATCTTCTGGCCCGGGACGGGGTAGGCATCATCGTGCATTCCAGCAACCCTATCGAGGCGATTACGGGCGCCGAGGTCACTTCCATCTATAAACGCGAAACCCGGAACTGGCAGGCGCTGGGCGGGCCGGATGCGGATATCATCCTTGTCCACAAAGCCGAAGGCCGCTCGACGCTGGAAGTCTTTCTCGATCATTTCAAGCTCGACAATCCCTCCATCACGCCCGACGTGATTGTCGGCGATAACGAGCAAGGGATTAAAACCGTCGCGGCCAATCCCGCCGGCATCGGTTATGTCTCCATCGGCACGGCGGAAGTGGCGATCGAAAACGGCGCGGCGATCAAGCTCATCAAACTCGACGGGATCGAGGCAAGTACCGCGACGGTGGCCGATGGCTCCTTTCCGATGGCGCGCGAGCTGAACCTCGTCACGTATGGGGAGATTCCAGAAAATGCTGCCTCTTTTATCGCCTTCGCGCAATCCGCCGATGTGAACGATCTCATCAAGGGCCAGTCCTTTGTCCCGCCGCGCCGCTGACCGTCTTTTCCGTTTCAGCCTGAGGAGCGCCACGCTTGCGGCGGCGCTCGCGCTCGTCTTCGTCACCTTCTTTGTCGGCTATGAGGCGTTACCCGCCCTGCAAGCGGCGGGCGCGGGCGCTTTCCTGACCGATCCAAGCTGGCATCCGGCAAGTGGCACTTTCGGGCTCATGCCCATGGTGCTGGGCTCGCTTGCCGTGTCGCTGCTTGCGCTGGTGCTGGCCGCGCCGCTCGGCCTGGGCGCGGCTTTGTTCGAAAATTTCTACGCGCCGCCTGTCTTGCGCGGGCTCTTCCAACGCGCCGTTGAACTTCTGGCCGGTATTCCCAGCGTCGTTTACGGGCTCTGGGGGCTCGTCGTTCTGGTGCCCCTCATCGCCAAGCATCTCGCCGCGCCTGGCACGAGCATTCTGGCCGCCGGGCTTGTGCTTGCCATCATGATCCTGCCGACCATGGCTCTTTTTTCGAGTGCTGCGCTCGGTGCCATTCCCGCCGAACAATATCGCGCGGCATCCGCGCTCGGGCTTTCGAAATGGACCGCGCTGCGCACGGTTTTACTCCCCGCAGCCGGGCGCGGCATTATGACGGGGCTCTTTCTTTCCTTTGCCCGCGCGCTGGGAGAGACCATGGCCGTGCTCATGGTGGCCGGCAATGTGCCGCAGCTCCCCTCGAGCCTGCTCGATCCCGTGCGCACCCTGACCGCCAATATCGCCCTTGAAATGGCTTATGCGACGGGCGCGCACCGCCATGCGCTTTTCTTCAGCGGCTTTCTCGTCATGGCGGTCACACTCCTTCTCGTCACCCTTGCCGGACGCAGCGAGAAGAAGGAGGCGCGCCCATGACAGGTGTGGAAACGCAAAACAGACTGGCGGCACTTGCCATCTGGAGCGCGGGCCTTCTCATCCTGGGCGCGTTCACGCTTATCGTCGGCGACATTTTCTGGCGCGGGTTCTCCGGTTTCGAGCTCGGTTTCCTGACCGAAGACCCGGCGGATGCAGGCCGCGCAGGCGGCATCCGTTCGGTGCTCGCCGCAACGG
This sequence comes from Tepidicaulis marinus, assembly GCF_000739695.1. GTDB lineage: Bacteria > Pseudomonadota > Alphaproteobacteria > Parvibaculales > Parvibaculaceae > Tepidicaulis > Tepidicaulis marinus. The sequence continues at coordinate 4,945 of NZ_BBIO01000026.1, read as the reverse complement.
CGCTTATCTTGCTGGTCTGCCTTGCCGTGACACTGCCCATCGGGCTTCTGACTGGGATTTTCCTTGCCGACTACACGGCAGGCGGCGGGCGCTTTGCGCCGCTGGTGCGCCGCTCCCTCGACACGCTGGCCGGCGTACCCTCCATCGTCTTCGGATTGTTCGGCAATGCGGTCTTCGCGCATCTTCTCGGCCTGCGCATTTCCATTCTGACGGGCGGGCTCACGCTTGCCATCATGGTGCTGCCCTTCTTCATCCGCAGCGCCGAGGAAAGCCTGCGCAGCTTGCCCGTCTCCTTCAGCCAGGCGGCGGAGGCGCTCGGCCTTTCCCGGCTGACATTTTACGGAAAGATCGCCCTGCCCGCCGCGCTGCCGGGCCTCATGGCCGGGCTCGTGCTCGGCCTAGGGCGGGCGCTGGCGGAAACGGCGGCGCTCATTTTCACCAGCGGCTATGTCACGCGGTTGCCTGAAAGCCTGCTCGATTCCGGGCGCACGCTTTCCATTCATATCCTCGATCTGGCGCTCAATGTTCCGGGCGGCGCTGAGAACGCCTACCGCACGGCGCTGGTGCTCATCGTTCTGCTTTTTGCGATCAACGGCGCCCTTATGGCGCTGACGCGTCTGTCCCCCTCTTACCGGGAATACCGATAATGCGGCACGCCCCGCCTGCCATCCTGACCCATAACGTGTCGGTCGCGTTTGACGGCAAGCCTGCCGTCTCCGGGATCTCCGCCTCCTTTCCAGATTGCGCCATCAACGCCATTGTCGGCCCTTCGGGCTGCGGCAAGTCGAGCTTCCTTTCCGCCCTCAACCGCCTGAATGAAAGCGTTCCAGGCTGCAAAGTGGACGGAAACATCGAGCTTTTCGGGGCCGCGCTCGGCCGCTTCGCGCCCAACCGGGAAGAGCTGCGCCGCACGGTTGCCATGATCTTTCAGCGCCCCGTCCCTTTTCCCCTATCCATCCGGCGCAATATGGAAATTCCGATTACGGAGCACTATGGCCGAAACCGGCAGGAAACCGCCGGCAGATGCGAAGCGGCGCTGAAAAGCGTCGGCCTTTGGGGCGAAGTCGAAAACAGGCTCGACATGCCCGCCACACAGCTTTCCGGCGGACAGCAGCAGCGGCTCTGCCTTGCCCGCGCGCTGGCCCTCGAGCCGCGCATCCTGCTGCTCGACGAGCCGACCAGCGCGCTTGACCCCATGGCGGCAGGCCTCATTGAAGAATTGCTGCGGGAGCTGAAATCCCAAATGAGCCTCGTGCTTGTCACGCACAATCTGGCGCAGGCCCGGCGCCTTGCCGATACGGTGACATTTTTCTGGATGAAAGACGGGCACGGTTATGTGGCAGAGAGCGGGCCTGCCGACACCCTCTTCAACACACCCCGGGAAGATGTGTCCCGGGCCTATTTCGCCGGTCATATCGGCTAGGAGGCAAGATGATGAACGTTTCCACACCCGAGGCGGCCTGCGCCGACATGCTGAAGCTCGTGGCCGACCCGACCCGGCTTTATATTTTGCGTCTACTTTCCGCCGGACCGAAAGTAGTGAAGGAAATCAATGCAGGTCTTGCCATCGGCCAGAACCTGCTTTCCCATCACCTCAAAACCTTGAAAGAGAGCGGTTTTCTTTTGAGCGAGCGGCGCGGCAAATCCATCGCCTATCGCCTCGCGCCCGGTATCTACGACAAGCGGCGCGACGCCCTGGAACTGGGCTGCTGCAAGCTGACCTTCGCTCGCTAGAGGGGCCAAAAAACTCAGCCCTCCTCGGGCTGCCGTTCCGGTACGCCGGCAAGCACCCGGGCAGCGGTGTCGGCAAAACGCTTGCGGAACCGACCAAGCGTTACATCGTCGAGTTTAAGCACGAGCCGGTTCGTGCCATCCTCTCCCATCTCCTGTGCGGCAACCGCCCCTTGCTGATGCAGCCAGGCCAGCGCTTCGGCTTCCTGAGGGCCCAGCTCCGCCTCGACCACAAGCGCCTGCTCAGCCAGAAAAGCGTCCAGATTGGCAAGCAGCCTGTCTACGCCCTCCCCCGTTAGCGCTGAAATCAGCGTCACTTCCTTTTGCCGGTCCGTCTGATTGAGCAGCGCCTCGCGCCGCTCCGGTTCCATCAGATCGGCCTTGTTCAACACTTCAATGATCGGGCGCTCACCGTCCTGCTCGATGCCGAGGGTTTTGAGCACATCGAGCACATCGGCGCGCTGGGCCTGCGTTTCCTCATGGGAAATATCGCGCACATGCAGAATGATTTCCGCTTCCAGCACCTCTTCCAGCGTGGCGCGGAAAGCGGCGACCAAATGGGTCGGCAGATCGGAAATGAAACCCACCGTATCGGAGAGCACGATCTTGCGTCCGCTGGGCAGTTCCACCAGACGCATGGTGGGGTCGAGGGTCGCGAAAAGCAGGTCCTGCGCAAAGACGCTGGATTTCGTTAGCCGGTTGAAGAGGGTCGACTTGCCCGCATTGGTGTAGCCGACCAGCGCGATAACGGGATAAGGTGCCTCCCGGCGGCCCTTGCGGTGCAATTCGCGGGTACGCTTGACCTTGTCGAGCTGCTTTTCCAGCCGGTTGATCTTGTCCTGGATGGCGCGCCGGTCCGCCTCGATCTGGGTTTCACCCGGCCCGCCCAGAAAGCCCGTGCCGCCGCGCTGGCGCTCAAGGTGGGTCCAGGAACGCACGAGACGGCTTTTCTGATAGGTCAGATGGGCAAGCTCAACTTGCAGCGCCCCTTCGCGGGTTGCCGCGCGGGCGCCGAAAATTTCCAGGATGAGCCCGGTGCGGTCCAGCACCTTCACCTTCCAGGCTTTTTCCAGATTGCGCTGCTGGCCGGGCGTCAGCGTGCCGTCCACCACCACCAGTTCGACTTGCAGCGCGGAAAGAAGCTCGCCCAATTCCTCAAGCTTGCCGGTGCCAATCAAGGTGGCGGGCCGCGCCTGGGTAATCATCACGATCTCCCGGCCCACGACGTCCAGATCGATGGCGGCGGCGAGCCCCACGGCTTCTTCCAGCCGGCTTTCCGGTTTGCGGCGCGCGTCTTTCTGCGCTTTGAACCAGGGAACGATCACGAAAGCGCGGGTCGGCTCTTTCGGGCCGGTCTGATACTCCGCCGGGCCCCGGGTTTTTTCCGGCGCGCCAGCGGCCGCCTTCTTCTGGGAAGGCGGGAGTTTGCGATGGTCTGTCAATCTTAAGCCGGCCTCACACCGGAAACTTACTCGCCCTCGTCCCCGTCGAACAATTGGACGGGCTGACCGGGCATGATGGTGGAAATTGCGTGCTTATAGACCAATTGCGAGTGACCGTCGCGCCGCAAAAGGACGCAGAAATTGTCGAACCAGGTAATGACGCCTTGCAGCTTCACGCCATTTACCAGAAAGACGGTCAGGTTGATCTTGTTTTTCCGGACGTAGTTGAGAAATGTGTCCTGAAGATTTTGTGTTTTATCTGACATGGGTTGACCCATTTTTTCCGCTCTTCCCTCCAACGCCACAATGAAGGACAACGGTTGTTCAAATTAAAAGGCGGACACTCACGTGATCTGCCTGTTAGGTGGGGCGTCGTTTCCGTCAGGCAAGAGCTTTACCCGCCTTATATCGCTCTTTCACCTTAGTGCTTCAACCGCGCGAAGTTAAGGCGAGAATTCAGCTACTGCCTCATATAGTGCACGCAGCTTTCGTGCCACGGGCCCCGGGGTGCCGTCTCCCACCTTTCGCCCGTCAATTTCAACGACAGGCAGAAGAATTGCGGAGGAAGAGGAAATGAACGCTTCGCAGGCTTCATAAGTTTCTTCCGGCGTAAACGGCCGCTCTTCCACCTTCATATCCGCCATTTCCGCTGCCTTCAACAGCACTTGCCGGGTAACGCCGTTCAAGATCGCAGGGCCAGATGGATGCGTGACAAGGGTATTTGCCCTAGTCACGATCCAGGCATTGGTCGACGTTCCTTCGGTCACCCTGCCGTCTTCCACCTGCCAGGCTTCATAGCAACCAGCGGCACGGGCCTCTTGTTTTGCCAGAATATTAGGCAAGAGCGCGATGGACTTGATGTCCCGGCGCGCCCAGCGCCGGTCCGGCACGCAGAGGACTTTCACCCCGCTTTCCATTGCGCGCGTGTACCGGGCAGGATCGATCCTCTTGGCCGTGACCACCAACGCGCTTTTCGGATTGTCGGGAAAGGCGTGATCGCGGGGGGCCACACCGCGGGTGATTTGCCAATAAACATATCCCTCGCTCAGCCGGTTGCGGCGGACGACTTCCCGCAGAATGATCTTCAGTGCTTCCGTGGAGAGGGGCGCGGCAATATCTAGTTCCCGCAAAGACCGCTCCAGCCGGGCCAGGTGCAAGGTGAGGTCCATGAAGCGGCCTTGCCGAATGCCGGCAACCTCATATACCCCGTCGGCAAACTGATAGCCCCGGTCCTCCACATGAATGCGGGCTTGGGAATGCGGCACATAGCGTCCATTGACATAGGCAATACGGGGCATGGTTTTCTCGTGTTTCAGCCGCGCCAGAAGGTACGGTTCGTCAGCGCCAAGAGGAGCACGAGCTCCAGGCGGCCGGCGAGCATCATAACGATGCCCCACCACTTGGCGAGGGTGGAAAAGTCGTGAATGCTCGGTCCTTCCATGCCCGCGAGCCGGGCCATGTCATAGGCAGGGCCGACATTGGCCAGAAGCGAGAGAGAAGCGGCGAAAGCCGGTTCCATATCGATGCCCAGCGCCGCGAATACGATACCCCCCACCCCCAGAGCCGTGACGAACACCACAAAAAACGCCCAGACGCTTTTCATCAGCTGAATGCCGAAGGTCCTATCGCCAAAACGGCTTTGAATGATGCCGTGCGGATAGACCAGACGCTGCAATTCCTTGCTGCTCTGCTTGACCAAAAGTCCCGCGCGCAGCAATTTCAAGCCGCCTGCCGTCGACAAGGTGCTGCCGCCGATCACCGCCAGACCGAGC
>NZ_BBIO01000027.1 GCF_000739695.1 Tepidicaulis marinus | reverse complement strand
TTGGCGGAGGGGGTGGGATTCGAACCCACGAGACGGTTCCCCGCCTGCCGGTTTTCAAGACCGGTGCCTTCAACCACTCGGCCACCCCTCCAAAGGCCCGCCACAGATAGGGGGCTGGTTGCGCGCCCCGGCGGTGCGGCAGGCTATATCACAGGAAAAGCAGGCTTGTCCTCCCCCTTTTGGCCGGCTCCCGAGCGAAAAAACACCTCAAAAACAAGGGCTTCGCCAACACATCATTGTTGTTTTGCGGGGGGCAGGCTTTTTTGCCAATATGCAGCCAAAGAGGTACGCCCATGTTAAGGCGGCCCTCAGGGGGGAAATGATCAAGAGTAGTACCGATGGAGTTCAATCTTACTGAGTGGTGGGTCCCGGCAATCGCAATGATGGTGCTGGGGCTGTACATCGCCCGTTCCTTTATCACCGAATATAGGCTGCCCATGCCGGAGACACCGGTCGCCACGCGCTCACTAAGCAGCGCGGCGGCGGACGCTGCGGAAAATAATGCGGGAGAAGAAAGCGGCAGCGAAGAGAGCGGCGGTAAGAAGTCGAAACCTAAGAAGAAGCGCAGCATCCTCTGGCGCACGAGCTGGCTCTGGGGTCCGCTCCTCATCGGCGCCGCCGCGCAGCTCTATCTGACGCATGTCGCAGGCATTGGCGGCTAAAACGCTTTAGGCCTTAGGACGGGCTTTCAGACGATATCGAGAACCGGCAGCGCGCTGCCCGGCTGGGCGAGGGCGAGAATGTCTTCGATCAGCCGGTCCGGCGCCGCAATGCCGCCATGGCGCATGAGCATGGCAGCTTTCTCGATCATCTCATCCCGCGCGAGCGGGGCTTCCGGATCGCCCTTGGCGCTTTTGCGGGTCTCTTCCAGCACTTCGCCGGATTTCAGATGCACGCGCACCGCGCTGCCCCAGGAAATGGGGTAGGCGCCGTCATAAGGTTGGGCAGCGCGTAGCTCCACGCGGGCGGCCAGCGCGCGGGCATGATCTCGCTCTTCGGGCCCGAAGGCTTCAAAGTCCACCTTGTCCCGCAGCAGCGCCACGGCCACCGCGTGCTGGAGCGAGAATTTCGCATCGTAATCGGTGTCGGGGGAAGGGCGGTCGCAAACATCGATGGCCGCCTGATAGACATCCGCCTCGACTTTCACAACGTCCTCCGCTGTTGTGCCAGCCGCTTTCAGCCGCGCGCGCAGGCCGCCCGCCGCATCGATGGCCGGATGCGTGTGCCGGCAGGAGGGCCAAGGCTTGATCGAGGTGAGCGTCAATTGCCAGGGCGCACCTGCGTCGGCAAGCACCGCTTCGGGTTTTGCATCCGGGCAGGCGGCGCGGAAGAAGCCTTTCTCGCCTTCCAGAATTTTCGGCGGGCCGGTAAAGCCGACTTTCGCAAGCTCGGCAGCGCGCAGGCCCGCTTCCGCCGCATGGCCTGCATGAAGATGCTTCGTCATGGCGCCCGTTTCCAGAAACTGCCAGAGGCCGGAGGACTGGCTGCCCGCATTGCCGAGCGCATGCACGGTCTCCGCTTCGCTGAGGCCCAGAAGATGCGCGCCCGCCATGGCCGAGCCGAAGGGCCCGCAGGTCGCCGTGTTGTGCCAGATTTTGTAATGCGCCGCGCCCACGGCCATGCCGACCCGTGTCGCCGCTTCAAAGCCATGCAGAACGGCGGTCAGAAACGCCGGGCCATCCACCTCAGCGCCGGGGCGGGCGGCAAGCGCCCAGGCAGCAGGCACCACGACGCAGCCCGGATGCACCACGGAGGTGCGGTGAAGATCGTCGGTTTCCAGAATGTGGCAGAGCGCGCCCATGAGAAAGGCCCAGCGCCCGGCATCCGCCCCGCTATTGCCGGAGAGAGCCTCATTCCACCAGGCAAGGAGCGTGCGGCCGGGCTCTGAGTTTCGCCCGCCCAAAATGTTGGCCACCGCGTCGAGGACGAAAAGCGCGGCCATATCGAGATCGCGCGGGCCGACGGGCTTTTGCCGGATAAGGCGGGTCAGGCCTGCGGTTAGGCTGTCTGGCAGGTTTTCTGCGGCTTTGGCTGTCTTACTCATGAGGTTCTTATAGGGGCAAAGGAACAGGGCGTCATCCGGGCTCTTATGGAGACTGCTTTTCTCGAGGATGTGCGGATAAGCCGACTTTTCCCCGCTTTCCGGTTTTGAGATAGAGTAAGGACGTGGTGACTTTCTTTCTGTATGATTCGAAGTGTTCATGCGGGCCGGGCCGCTTTCAGGCGGCCTGATGGGGGCCAAGCAGGAGACAAGAGCGCAATCATGAGCTTATCTGGCAAGGCGGGTTCGACGGCGTTATCCGGCTCGGCAGGGGCGGCAGGCCTCTTCCAGAGCCGATGGGTATTTTTCCCGGTTTTCATTGTGGCGGCAGCGCTTTTCTTGAGCGGCTGCGCGGAAACGCAGCTTGGCACGCATGTCGCCAAATCGGTGATGCGGGACGGCCAGCCATCGGGCGCAGGTGGCGTTTACAAAGTCGGCTCGCCCTATCAGATTTTCGGCGTCTGGTATTATCCGGCCGAAGACGAGACTTACGATTCCACCGGCATCGCCTCCTGGTATGGGCCGCAATTTCACGGCAAGCCGACGGCGAATGGCGAAATCTTCGACATGCACGCGATCAGCGCCGCCCATCCCACCTTGCCCATGCCGACGCTGGCGCGGGTAACGAATTTGGAGAATGGCCGCTCGATCGTCGTGCGGATCAATGACCGCGGCCCCTTCGCCAAGGGGCGCGAGATCGATCTTTCCCGCCGGGCCGCCGAGCTTCTGGGTTATCTGAAGCAAGGGACGGCGAAAGTGCGGGTGCAATATCTCAGCCGCGCGCCGCTTCCGGGCGAGCCGCCGGTGCAGGTGGCCTCGGCGAAAGAAACATTCGTCATGCCGGCGCCCGAGACACCGGTAGAGGCACTTAAGCCCGTGCCGACCGGCAATGTGCAAACAGCGGCGCTGGCGGGCAGTCAGGCCGCCGCGCCGAAAGCCACGATGGCGCCCATCGGCTCTGCGCCGACCGACGGCATGCAGCCCATTCGGGACGATCCCGTCTCCCCGCAACCCGGCGTCGATGTCGTGCCGGTGACGGGGCCAAACCAGCTCTACGTTCAGGCAGGCGCATTCTCCAATATCGAGAGCGCCCAGCTCGTGCAAAGCGAGCTTGCCGCACTTGGCGATGTGACCGTGACGCCGGTCAATGTTTCCGGGCGCACGCTTTACCGCGTACGGGTTCCGGCCAATAACGTGGAAATGGCCGACACGCTGCTCAATAGCGTGGTCGACAAAGGACATCACGGCGCCCGCATCATTGTGGAATAAGCGCCGACTTTCTAAACTCCCGGCTCAAGAGCCGGGCTCACCGGCACCGGACAGCTATCGGGCAGGAGTATTATGATCCGTTCCTATATCCAGGCGGCACGCATTTCCTTTATCGCTTTCATCGCCGCGGCTTTCGCCATGGCCGCAGGCGCCGCCGGCGCTTATGCTTCCTTCGAAACCAAGGCGGAATATGCCGTTCTCATGGATGGGGAAACCGGCGCCATTCTCTACGAGAAAAAAGGCGACGAGCTCATGAGCCCGGCCAGCATGTCGAAGCTCATGACCATGACGATGCTGTTCGAAGCGCTGAAGGAAGACCGGATCAGCCTGGAAGACGAATTCACGATTTCCGAAAATGCCTGGCGCAAGGGCGGGGCGGCCTCCGGCTCCTCGACCATGTTCGCGAAAGTCCATTCGCGCATCCCGGTAAAGGACCTCATTCGCGGCGTCATCGTGCAATCGGGCAATGATGCCTGCATCGCCATTGCCGAAGGGCTGAAAGGTTCCGAGGCCGCGTTTGCCGAAGCCATGACGGAGCGGGCGCGGGAGCTCGGCATGGAGAAGGCGACCTTCGCCAATTCGACCGGCTGGCCGGACCCAGCGCAGAAAATGACCGCACGGGAGCTGGCAATCCTCGCCCGGCACATGATCTACGATCTGCCGGATTATTATCCTTATTTCGCCGAAACGGAATTCACCTGGAACGGCATCACGCAGCACAACCGCAATCCGCTTCTCTATCTCGGCATGGGTGTGGATGGGCTGAAAACCGGCCATACGGAAGACAGCGGCTACGGCCTTGTCGCCTCCGCCGAGCGGGGCGAGCGGCGCCTGATCATGGTGGTGAACGGGCTGGGCTCGGAGCGTGAGCGCTCGGAGGAAAGCCAGAAGCTGATGGAATGGGGTTTCCGCGAATTCAAGGAATACGACCTTTATGCCGCCGGCGCCGTGGTCGAAAACGCCGATGTCTGGCAGGGCGTTTATGACAAAGTGCCGCTGGTCGTTACCGAAGACGTGACCATCATCATGACGCGCGATGCCCGCAAGAACATGAAAGTCACCGCCGAGTGGAACGGGCCCTTGCAAGCGCCGATCACGGCGGGCGAGCAGGCGGGCACGCTTATCGTCACCGCGCCCGACATGCCGACACGGCGCATTCCGCTTGTGGCGGGGGCCGATGTCGAGCAGCAGGGCCTTTTCGGACGGGCGCTTTCCTCCCTCAAACAGATGATCATGGGCCAATAAAGGCCAGGTGAGCGGGGGCCAGTGAGCGGAACGCGCGGGCATTTCATCAGCTTTGAAGGCGGAGAAGGCGCCGGCAAGTCGACGCAGATCGCACGCCTTGCCGAGTGGCTATCCGGGCGCGGCATCGATGTCGTGAAAACCCGCGAGCCGGGCGGCTCTCCGGGCGGCGAGGTCATCCGCAAATTGCTGGTGGAAGGCGATGCAGACCGCTGGGACGGCAAGACGGAAGCGCTGCTGCATTTCGCCGCCCGCGCCGACCATCTGGCGCGCACCATCCGCCCGGCGCTTGAAAAGAGCTGCTGGGTGCTCTGCGACCGTTTCGCCGATTCCTCCATGGCCTATCAAGGCTATGGGCATGGGCTCGGCCCTGCCTTTATTCAAACGCTCTACGATCTTGTGGTGGGGGATGAAGGGCCGGAACTCACACTGATCTTCGATCTGCCGGTCGAAGAAGGCCTGAAGCGGGCCGCCGCGCGCGCCGGGGGCGAGGACCGCTATGAAGGCATGGACAAGGCATTTCACGAACGCCTGCGCGCCGCCTTTCTCGACATTGCCGCCAACGCGCCGGAGCGCTGCGTGGTCATCGATGCGGGACAAGACATGGATGCGGTGACGGCGGCGATGATCGCAGCGGTCTGCCGCCGTTTCGGCCTGGAGGAGAGGGCATGAGCGAGCTACCGGAAGCCGACCGGCAGGGCGATCTTCCTGCCCCGCGTGAGACAAGCGAGCTGATCGGCCAGGAAAAAGCCGAAGCTGCCTTTCTCGATGCCTATATGAGCGGGCGCCTGCATCACGCCTGGCTGCTGACGGGGCCGAAGGGCGTCGGCAAAGCGACGCTCGCCTACCGCATGGCGCGCTTCATTCTGAAATATGGCGACGCGGAAACGGCCAAAGCAATGGGCGCGACGAGCCTGCAGATGGATGAGGCCGATCCCGCCTTCCGGCAGATCGCCGGGCTCGGTCATACGGACCTTCTCTTGCTGCGCCGCCCGGCGGACGAGAAAACGAAGAAGCTGAAAACCGTCATCCCGGTGGAAGAGGTCCGCCGCACGGCCGGGTTCTTCGGCAAGAGCGCCGGGGGCGGGGGCTGGCGCGTGGCCATCGTCGATAGCGCCGATGAGATGAACGCCAATGCCGCGAACGCGCTTTTGAAAGTGCTCGAAGAGCCGCCCTCTAAAAGTCTCTTCCTTCTGATTTCCCATCAGCCGGGACGGCTTTTGCCGACGATCCGCTCGCGCTGCCGCAAGCTGGCGCTGACGCCGCTCGCGCCCGAAGCGATCGACCGCATTCTAGCTCATCACGCACCCGATCTTTCCCCCGAACAGGCCGCCCTTGTCGCCGCGCTATCGGAAGGCAGCGCGGGCAGGGCGCTTTCCATTGCCGCTGCAGGCGGCATCGAGCTTTACACGCAAATGATGACGGTGCTTTCCAGTCTGCCGCGGCTCGACATCAAGGCGCTGCACGCTTTTGCCGACATGGCCGCCAGGCGCGGGCAGGACGATAAGTTCGACATGGCGCTAGAACTCCTCGGCGACTGGGCGGCGCGGCTGGTGCGCACACTCTCGCAAGGGCCGGACAGCACGACGCTGCCCCGCGAAGGCGAGCTGGCGGCGCGGATCGGGCCCCGGACCGGACAAAGCGGCGGCCTTGATCGCTGGGTTGAGGTATGGGAAAAGATCGGCGCTATGGCTGCCCGGGCGAACGCGCTCAACACCGACCGCAAGCTGGTGATTTTGAACGCTTTTTCGCTCATCGAGGCAGCCTCGCGTGGATTGACGGTCCGGGCCTGAGCCCGGCCACAGCAAGTAAAGTTCAGATATGACGGCTCCTAAAGCCTTTTACATCACCACGGCGATTTCCTATCCCAACGGCCCGCCCCATATCGGCCACGCCTATGAGGCGATTGCCACGGATATTCTGGCGCGCTTCAAGCGGCTGGACGGGGTCGATACCTATTTCCTGACCGGCGTGGACGACCATGGGCAGAAGATGGTGCAGACCGCCAAGGAACGCGGCGTGAGCCCGCAGGAGCTGGCCGATGAAATGGCGCCGCTCTTCAAGAAAATGTGCGCCGTTCTGAACATCTCCAATGATGATTTCATCCGCACCAGCGAGCCGCGCCACATTCTGGCGGCCCAGACGCTGTGGGAGAAGCTTGCCGCCAAGGGCGATATCTATCTCGATAAATATGCCGGCTGGTACTCGGTGCGGGATGAAGCCTATTACGGCGAGGACGAACTGAGCGACGGGGATGACGGCAAGAAATACGCGCCGACGGGCACGCCGGTCGAATGGATCGAGGAAGAGAGCTATTTCTTCCGCCTCTCCGCTTATGCCGACCGGCTGCTGGAGCTTTACGAAAAGCACCCGGATTTCATTCTGCCCGAAACGCGGCGCAACGAAGTCGTGGCTTTCGTGAAGCGCGGGCTCAACGATCTTTCCATCTCGCGCACCAAGATCGACTGGGGCGTGCCGGTGCCGGGCGATCCCAAACACGTCATGTATGTGTGGGTCGATGCGTTGACGAATTACATTACCGGCGTCGGTTATCCGAATGTGGAATCGGCAAGCTTCAAACATTACTGGCCGGCCGATGTTCATATTATCGGCAAGGATATCGTGCGCTTTCACGCCATGATCTGGCCGGCGCTTTTGATGGCCGCCGAGGTCGACCTGCCGAAGCGCATTTACGGCCACGGCTTTCTGTTCAACCGCGGCGAAAAAATGTCGAAGTCGGTGGGCAATGTGATCGACCCTTTCACGATCACGCAGACCTACGGTGTCGATCAGATCCGCTATTTCTTCGCCCGCGAGGTGCCTTTCGGCCAGGATGGCAGCTACAGCCATGAGACGGTGGTGAACCGCATCAATGCGGACCTTGCCAATGATCTGGGCAATCTGGCGCAGCGTTCCTTGTCGATGATCGCCAAGAACCTCGAGGGCAAGGTGCCGGAGCCCGGCGCGCTGACGGACGAAGACAAAGCCATTCTGGATCAGGCCGGCGCCATGCTGGACGCCGCGCGCGTTCATATGGACGGTCAGCAAATCCATCAGGCGCTGGGCGTCATCTGGGACACGGTGGCCGAAGCCAACCGCTATTTCGCGGGCCAGGAACCCTGGGCGCTGAAGAAAACGGACCCCGCGCGCATGGGCACGGTACTTTACGTCACCGCCGAGGTGATCCGGCGCGTCGCTATTCTGGCCCAACCGGTGGTGCCGAGCGGGGCAGCGAAGCTGCTCGATCTTCTGGCCGTGCTGCCCGAAGCGCGCAGCTTTGCAAGCCTTGAAGACAAGCTGGTGCCCGGCACCGCGCTGCCCGCGCCGAGCGGCGTCTTCCCGCGGTTTGTGGATGAGGAAAAGGGGCAGGCATGAACCTTCTCGTCGACAGCCATTGCCATCTCGATTTCAAGGATTTCGACGGTGAGACCGACGCCATCGTTCAGCGGGCGGGCGCGGCCGGCGTCGGGCTCATGGTGACGATCGGCACCAAGGTGACGGAATTCGACAAGGTGCTCGCCGTGGCCGAGCGCTATGACAATATCTTCTGCACCGTGGGCATTCACCCCCATGAAGCCGAAAGCGAGCCGGAAGTGGATGCGGCCCGGCTGATCGAGCTATCCCGCCATCCGAAAGTCGTCGGCATCGGAGAAACCGGGCTCGATTATTATTACGAGCACAGCCCCCGCGAGGCGCAGCAGAAGAATTTCCGCTCCCATATCTGGGCGGCGCGGGAAACGGGACTGCCGCTCATCGTCCATACCCGCGAGGCGGACGCAGACACAGACCGCATTCTTTCCGAGGAAATGGCCGAAGGCGCCTTTCCGGGGCTTCTCCATTGCTTTTCCTCGGGCCGGGCGCTGGCCATGAAGGCGGTCGATCTCGGGCTTTATATTTCCCTCTCCGGCATTCTGACCTTCAAATCCGCCGAGGATATCCGCCAGACGGCGGCGGATGTACCGCTCGAGCGGCTGCTGGTCGAAACGGATTCGCCTTATCTGGCCCCCGTACCCAAACGCGGCAAACGCAACGAGCCTTCCTTTGTCGTCCATACGGCCGCCAAGCTCGCCGAAATCAAAGGCGTGAGCGAGGGCGAGCTTGCCGGGGCAACCACCGATAATTTCTTCCGGCTCTTCACCAAAGTGCCGCGCGAGGCACTGGCCGCATGACGCTGAAAGTAACGATCCTGGGCTCCGGCTCCTCGGGCGGTGTGCCGCGCATTGGCGGGCATTGGGGCGCGTGCGACCCTAATGAGCCGAAAAACCGCCGTCGGCGCTGCTCCATCCTTCTGGAGCGCTGGGAGGACGATCCGGCCAAGAAGACGGTGGTGCTGGTCGATACCTCGCCGGATATGCGCGAGCAATTGCTCGATACAGGCGTCGAATGGCTGGACGGGGTGCTTTACACCCATGAACATGCCGACCAGGCGCACGGCATCGACGATCTGAGAATGGTGGCGATCAACCGGCGCCGGCGGGTCGATGTCTATATGGACGGACCGACCTCGGAGGTGCTTACGAGCCGCTTCGGCTATTGCTTCCAGTCGCCGGAAGGCTCGTCCTATCCGCCGATCCTGCGCGGCCACCTCATCAAGGTGGGCAAGCCCGTGACCATCGAAGGCGAGGGCGGGCCGATCACCGCGCTGCCCTTCGATCAGGATCATGGGGCCATTCGCTCCCTCGGTTTCCGGATCGGCCCTTTTGCTTATTCCAGCGATCTGGTGGACTTGCCGGAAGAAAGTTTCGAGATACTGGAAGGCGTGTCGTGCTGGGTGGTGGACGCGCTGCGTTACACGCCGCATCCGACCCATTCCAATGTCGAGACGGCGGTGGGCTGGCTGAAACGGCTGGCGGTGCCGCATGGCGTGCTCACTAATCTGCATGTCGACCTCGACTACCAGACCTTGAAGCGGGAATTGCCGGAAGGCATCGAGCCGGCCTATGACGGGATGGTGCTCGAGTTTAAGGATTATGGTTAATAGATGAGCATAAGCTGTTGGGAACAGGGTGATTTCGATATTTCCACCGATCCCGAAAGGCTCGAAAAAGACCGGATTCTCGCCAATCTCCGCGCCACTTACTGGGCAGCGAAAAGCTCACCTGAAAATCTCTGGCTAAGTATCTGTAATTCCAGAATTTATGGCGTTTACCATAAATCGAGGGGCCAAGTCGGCTTCGGCCGCGCAGTGACGGACTATGCGCGCTTTGCCTGGGTCTCGGATATCTATATCGAGGACGCGCATAAGGGGCAGGGGCTCGGCAAATGGCTGATGACCTGCATCCTCGCCGACCCCCAGCTTGCCACGGTCAACCGCTGGATGCTGGCGACCGATGACGCGCACGGGCTTTACCGCCAGCACGGCTTTGAAACGCTGGAACCTGCTGAAGCAGCGAAAGTGATGCAAAGGCGCCAGCCGCTCGTTTGAAAAATCAGGCGGGCGCTCAGGGCAATTTCTTGTGGGCGCCGTCACAGAAGGGCGCGCGGGAGGTTTGCTTGCACTGGCACAGCCAGACCTTCTGATCCTTCTCCGCCTTATAGGCAAGGGGCTCCATACCGGTCCCTTTATGCGAGCCGTCACATAAGGGCTGCTTTTTCGACAGCCCGCACTGGCACCAGAAATAGGTCTTGCCGGCCTGAAGCTCCATCTCAGCCGGTTCGCGCGCGGCCACTTGCGGTTCCATTGCGCCTCTCCCTTTCAAAATATTCTTTTACTCTACCCGCCAAAGGGCGGAAAAATCGCGAAATTCGTCAATCCCGGGAACCGGTTCTTTACCGGTTTGGGCGCAAGAGGGAAGGATAACAGCGAGTAATGCACCTTGCCCGGACTTCGCCCAGATTCTGCACAGCCGTCCGATCGCGCCACCCGAAAGGGGCAGTGGAACGTCCTGCTTTGCCTGGGCGATCTTACGGTCCGGCCGCTGATGCGCGCAATTTGCCGGGCAACCGATTTCGATCACGTCTACGAGACGGAAACCGCCAAAGACGCCTTCCGGACCATGCTGATCGACGAGAAACCGGTGGACGTGATCATATGCGGGCCGCTCACCCATCTGGATACGGGCATCAAACTGGCCAAAGCGATCCGTAAATCATCGGCCGAGGCGATCCGGCAGCTTCCCATCATCATGGTCAGCACCGCCGCCGTGGTCGAAGACATCATCGCCGCGCGCGATGCGGGCGTAACGGAATTCCTGACCCTGCCGGTTTCCTCTGAAATGCTGATGACGCGCATTGCCCATTCCATTGCCCATCCGCGCGAATTCGTCGTCACCGGCGACTATTCAGGTCCCGACCGGCGGCGCCTCGGCCTGCCGCCCAGGGGCGAAGACCGGCGCAAAAGACCCCCGGAATCCAGCCTTTAACGCACGGACCCGCGAACAATTCCCCCGGTCTTTCGTTTCTTAAAGAGACGATATGACGCTGGAGGAAGATATGGACCTCGCGGAACTGATCGACGATGCCCGCAACAAAGGCTTCACCACCAATTTCGCGGTGAAGAAAAACAAACTGACCTGCGATGAGGGCCGCTGCACCTTCAGCCTGCCGGAGCTCAAGCTTGTGGACAGCCAAAGCGTGGATTGCGGCACGGACCCCGGCGATGAGGCCACGCTTTATCTCATTGAAACGCAGCGGGGCGACCGCGGCTATCTCGTGCTGCCTTATTCACCGGAAGCCGATCCCGACAAGACCGAATTCATCGACGCGTTGCTTAAAAAAGCCGGGTGAGGGGCGTTTACCCCTCCACGCGCCGTGTCCGCCTTTCTGCGCGCCTCCTTGCCTACCCCTCCGGCGGCCCTCTGGCCGCCGGGGCATAGCGCTTTCATTCTCTCTATTCTCTTCCGTTTCTCTCTGCCAAGCTGCAGCCAAAGCCTGAACCAGGGAGGAACCCAAATGAGAGTGACCAAAGCGCGGATCCAACCGCTCGACCCGAAGGATATGAGCGAGGAAACGCGGGAGATCGCCGCCAAGGCCGGCAAAGACCTCAATATCTTCCGCACCATGGCCAACCACCCGAAAATGCTGAAGAAATTCCTCGTTTACGGGGGCTATATCCTGGCGGGCTCGACCTTGCCGGCGCGCGAGCGCGAGCTTGTCATCCTGCGGATCGGCTATCTCTGCCAGGCAGGCTATGAATGGACGCAGCATGTGCGCATCGCCCGCGAGGCCGGAATGAGCGACGAGGAAATCCGCTCCTGCGTGAGCGGGCCGCAAACGCCGGGCCTCAGCGCCGCCGACAAGGCGCTCTTGCAGGCAACGGACGAGCTGCATCACGACCAGCATATCAGCGACGCCGCCTGGGCCGAGCTTGCCAAGCATTTCAGCGAGCAGCAGATGATGGACATCGTGATGACGGCCGGCCAGTACACGATGGTTTCCATGGCGCTCAATTCCTTCGGTGTGCAGCTCGAGGAAGGCGAGGTGCAATGGAACGTGTGAAGCTCGGCGACGGCGGGCGGCTAGCCGGGAAAATCGCCATCGTCGTCGGCGCCGGCCAGGCCCCGGGCGAAGGGCTCGGCAATGGCCGGGCGACCGCCCTGCGCTTTGCGGAGGAGGGCGCGCAGGTTCTTCTTGTCGACCGTAATATTAAATCTGCCGAGGAAACACTTGATTTAATTAAAAAATCAGGCGGCAAGGGTTCGGCGCTCGAAGCTGATATCTCGGTTGAAGACGATTGCAGGGCGATTGCCGAAGCATGCCTGAAAACCTATGGCCGCATCGACATCCTGCATAACAATGTCGGTATCGGCCATGTGGCGGACCAGGATGCGGTGTCCATGGATGAAGAGATCTGGGAGCGCATTTTCCGGGTGAACATGAAAGGCATCATGCTGGTCTGCAAACACGTGCTGCCATCCATGATCGAGGCGCGATCCGGTGTTATCACCAATATTTCCTCGATCGCCGCCGTTTGCACGCCGCCGCAGCTTTTCGCCTATAAGTCCTCGAAAGCAGCGCTAAATGCCTTCACACAAGCCATGGCGCTGAAATATGCCTCCAAGAATATCCGCGCCAATGTCATCATGCCGGGGCTCATCGAAACGCCCATGGCGACCGAGCAGCATGTCAGCGGCGAGGAACGGCAAAAGCGCAATGAGATGCGCAACAAAGCGGTGCCGCTCGGCCGGCAGATGGGCAGCGCTTGGGACATTGCCAACGCATCGCTGTTTCTGGCCTCGGATGAGGCGCGCTTCATCACCGGCGTGCTTTTACCCGTGGATGGGGGCCAGTCGGCGCGGATAGGCTGACGGCCCGCAATCCCGCTATTTCGGTATCAATTATTTTCCATAATATATATTATGCGCCAAATATGTATAGGAACATAGTGCCACGCACAGGCGCGATAAAGCCCTTCCCAATCATCGCAACCCCTATTCCGCCGCCTTGCCGAACAGTGCCAGGAGATCGCCGTAGCCTTCGGCAGCCATTTCTTCCACGGGAATGAAGCGGATCGAGGCCGAATTGATGCAATAGCGCAGACCCGTTTCCGGCGGCCCGTCAGGAAAGACGTGGCCGAGATGGCTGTCCGCGCCACCGGAGCGCACTTCGACCCGGACCATGCCGTGGCTCGTATCTTTCAGCTCCTTGATCTCGGCGCCTTCCAGCGGGCGCATAAAGCTCGGCCAACCGCAGCCGGAATCGAACTTGTCCTTGGAGGAGAAAAGCGGCTCGCCCGACACGATGTCGACATAGATCCCTTCCCCCTTGTGGTTCCAATATTCATTGGCAAAGGGGCGCTCGGTTCCGTTTTCCTGCGTCACCCGGTACTGCTCGGGCGTCAGGCGGCGAAGGGCCTCTTCGGTTTTTTTATAAGCATTCATGGGGGCTCTCCTTCAACACTGCCGGACCCTATAGATAGGCCGGTACAGAGCGGATGCTAGAGCCGCGGGGGCCGCCCCGGCAAGTCACGGCAGATAACAAAACGCCGAAGCCGGGATCAACTCCCATACGGCTCCGGCGTTGTTTGCCCGGGAAACGGCATCGACCGCTTAGCCCGAAGCTGCTGCAGCCTTTGTTTTCATTTCCAGGATGTTCAGCTTAGCCGCATTGACGGCTTCAATCACGAAATCCGAAATGGCATTGCCGCCCGCCTGCTGGATTGCCGGGCTTGCACTGTCGCACCCCAAAACCCCTTCATTAACGCCGTGAGCCGCCCCTCTGGCCTGGCCCTGGCTCGCGAGGCCGCTATGACCGGAAACCGCGACGATGCCTTCAACTTCCACATCCACGGTAATGGCACCCGTAAAGAGCCCCTGCACCACACCGAATTTCGCGCCCATATTTCCCTGATAGACGATGATCTGCGCATCGAAATTCTGTTTGCGCAGCTCTGCCGGCGGCAAGACGGCAGGCACGAACTTCACATTCTGGAAAGATTGAGAGAAAGCCGATTGAGCGGCCGATATGTAGGCGCCATCAAAATTGGTCGGGAACGACCAGGCATTACAGGTCCAGCCCGTCGTCTTGATTTCCTTGTTCCAACCGCCTGTTTGCAGATAAACCGCATAATTGCCGGGGGTTTTCGTTTGCGACGCAAATTGCGTGGGCGAAATGCTCGGCGCCGAGACTGTTACATTGCTCGTGCACGCGGCAGTAAAGAGCATGGCGCCCGCTGCCAAAACGCTAAAAAAACGCATAACTTATTCCTTCGGGTAATTCAGCCAGCAGGGCGCGGGCGCGATTACCGGCCCGCAACCTCCTTAAGGATCGACAACTTCGATACCTTGCGGGCGGTTGATCTGGGTGGGCAAGTGCGCGGCAGGCAGCACGCGCTGATACCCGCCAGAATTCTGCACCATAACCCGGGCACCTGGCGGCAGCTGGCTTTCGCCCTCACCGATTTCCTGAACGATGGTCAGCGTGACACCGCTTTCGAGCGTCACGACATATTCGATGCCCTGCCGGTCGTTCATTGCCTGCTCGGCCATGGCGCCGGCAACAGCACCGACAAGCAGGCCTGCCCCAACGGCCCAGGCCTCCCCTGAACCGCTGCCGATATAGGAACCGGCTCCGGCTCCGGCGGCCGCGCCGACAAGCGCCCCTGCCCCGGAATTTTCGCCCGTCACATCGACCACGCGGCTTGCCACGACAGTGCCGAACGACACCGCGCTGCTTTTGCCGACTTCGCTGTGATTATAGACATTCTGGCTCTGGCGCTGCGCACAAGCGGCCAAAAATACCGCGCAGATAAGCACGGCAAAAACAGATTTGAGTGATTTCATAATGATCCCCTGAAGCCCTCACTCCATCATAAGGTTTCCGTTTTAACGGGCAACAGGAAAGTAAGGCGGGTGGACCCGGCTGGTGCGCCGGGTCCTGCTTGTCAGGCATTTATTGCCGCGACATCTGGGCGGCGGCAGGCTCCTTCATGAAATAGCTCTGCCCTTGGTGCTGCCTCTCGGCCTGCTTATCATTAGCCGCAACGCCAGGCGCTCCGATAACGGGGCGCAGCGGCTCGATATTTTTGCGCGTGGCCAGATATTCAGGCCGCGGCGCATTTCCGCAGAACGGGGCAACCGGCTTGTTCTCCACACTGTTGCAAACGAAGAAGAGGTTGCGGCGCGGATAAGGCGACAGGTTGTTCGCGGAGGCATGGAGCGTGTTGCTCTCGAAGATGACGAGGGACCCTGCTGGCCCGCGCGGCGCCACGATGCCGCCTTTTTTCACCAAGGCGCGCAAATCCTTTTCCGCCGGCACGCCGAGAGTTTGGGACCTCAGGGATTCCTCCCAGTTCTTGGGCGGCGTAATGCCGGTGCAGGGCACGAAAGTTTTATGCGAGCCGGGGATCAGCATCAAAGGTCCGTTGAAGTCGTTATTCTCGGTCAGCGTGATCGAGAAGCTGATGCAGCGCGGGCGCGGCATGCCGTCTTCGGCGTGCCAGGTCTCGAAATCGGAATGCCAGTTGAACCCGCTGCCCCGGAAAGCCGGCTTGTCGTTGATCCGCGATTGATGGATATAGACATCGGACCCAAGCAGCTGATGCGCGATATCCAGCAAACGGGGATCTTTACTCAGCCGGTCGAAGCGTTCGGACAATTTGTGAACGGCGAAGATCGAACGAATCTCGCCGGTGTATTTTTCCGTAACGGTTTCCTCCCGGTTCTTGATGCTTTCATCAGCGGCATATTCATCAAGATCCTTGAGAAAATCTTTCACCTCTCCTTCGGAAAGGAAACTCTCCATAAAGAGAAAACCGTTTTCCTCGAACGAATCTACCTCATCCGGCCGCAGCGGCCCCTTCCCATAAGATGCCGGATGCCCGTAAACAACCGGATCCGGCCGCGCGAAAGGTTCGATACGTTCCTTGGTTCTGGTCGGATATAAATCTTCGAAATACGTCAAGACAACTCCTCCATCCGATTATGGCGGGCCGTACTTCGTTTATTTGGAGAGAAGAAACAGGCCACGCATCTGATGACACCCAACCCTGCCGAGCGAACGCGCCGGAACCGGTGTCGTTCCATGCTTGGCTATTTCGAACGGCAGTGTCTTTGGTACCGGTGAGCCACCGGTCAAGAGCTGAGCAGGCAGTGCCTGCCAAGGCTGGTCCAGTAAGCCGCAGATAGGGCCCGGACCGCGCAAATTCAATATGTGCCTTGCCGGGCGCTGTCAACCATTGCGGTGCGGCGGCATTGCGGCGCAGCGGCATTGCGGCGCAGCGGCATTGCGGCGCGGCGGCATGGAAGATGGCCTCAGTACCGCAAAATGGCCCCTGCCATCCCCTCTTCCGGCAACCGTTCCTGCGGCACCACGAAAATATCGCCGTCATGCACCAATGTCTGCCGGGCCATCACATTGCGCAGCATGGAAACTGCCTCCTCTTCGGGCGTGCCTTTATTGTTCGGCCCCAACGTGCCCGGCGACGGGCGGTCTTCTTCGGCCAGGAGCAATGTCTCGACCCGGCCGCTGCGCGCCATCTGCACGATCTCCGATTCCAGCATGCAGACGGTGTCATCACCCCGCTCGAAACCGGCCGACAAACGTTCCAGCGCCTGGTTGAGCGGGCGCACCAGGACCGGCTCCACGACCGGCCAAACCTGCGAGAATAGTTCCGCATCGCTCATCCCGTGATAGGCCTTGGCAACGCTTTCCCGCATCAAACCCGGATGCTGCGAGAACTTGCGGAAATAGCCGAGCAGATTGGGGTCGCCCAGCGCGACGAGCGGCGCGTGAATGCCGGCAAGATAGGAATCCACGGCATTCGCCACGCCGTGCGCATATTGCTGGATCTGCACCTGGTGATAATCTTCGGGGCTGTCTCCCTGACTGTGGTGCTGAATTCCCGGCGTGCCCGCCGTGCCCCGGCTTGAGGAATGAAACCCGACATCGGCGGGCAGTTCTGTCTGCCCCCTTATCGCACCGAAGCTGGGCATATGCAGTTTATCGATCCGCACGCAGCCCGACTTATCGCAGCGGAAAAGAGCGCTCTCTTTCAGGCTGAGCGCCGCTACATAGAATATGCCCTGAGGTTCGAGGGCCGGTAACAGCGGCGCGATATGATAGCGGTCCGCAACGCTCACCTCTTCTCCCACTCTTACCGGCAGGCGAAGAACATGAAAACTCTTCTCGGAAAAGAAAATGGCCGCGCCTTTCGTTTCCGGACCTTCAAAGAGAACGGCTTCTTCCAATCGGCGCCAGGCTTCGTCAAAAATACTGGCGCGATAGCGGTCTCCCGCCTTCGCTTTTTCTTCTGCCAGTTTCATCAGCTTTTTTAGACGGATGCGGTTCTTCTCCTTTTCGTCCGGCACTGTGCGAATGGGGAGAAAAAGAGAAACGGCAAGATCGAATTCCGGGGCCGCCAATTCTTTTATGTCACGTTTTAGCACCATGAAAATCTCCCTTCATTTATTGCCATTTGCATCCCGCCGCCGGATCGATCGGTAAGAATGCCTTTCCTTATTCAACGATGCGCCGCGCCGGGCGTTCCGGATAAGGCGAAGCTGGAACAGGACGGCCCCGCCCCGCGTTCATGCACAAAGCCATTTATGAGAAATTCGGAGAAACGCTCCGGTTGTCCTTGATGGCGACAAGGTTATCGGCACCCTGCACCGCCGCCAGACCGATGGCTTGCCGGCGGGCGGGCTGCAAAGCCGCAAATTGGAAAGCATGCGCTTTCCGCCATTCACTTAGAAGAAGGAGGTCTGTTATGAAGATTCAAGAGATCATGACAAAGACCGTCGATTGGGTATCTGCGGATACCGCATTGCAAGAAGCTGCCCGTAAAATGAAGGAAGACGATGTGGGGTTTCTTCCCATCGGCGAGAACGACCGGCTCATCGGCATGTTGACGGACCGGGACATCGTTCTCAATTGCGTTGCCGAGGGAAAAGACCCGTCCACGCAAACCGCGCGGGACGCAATGCATGAAGGCGTGCGTTATCTTTTCGAAGATCAGGACATTGAAGAAGCGGCCGACAACATGGCCAAGAACAAGGTCCGCCGCATGCCGGTCGTCAACAAGGACAAACGCCTTGTCGGCATTCTTTCCCTTGGTGACATTGCCGCCCATGGCCAGCAAGATTGCGCCGGGCGGGCTTTGGAGGAAATTGCCAAAGCCGCGTAGCGGCCCATGGATGGCCGCAATCAGGCCATCGGCGGCCCGAAACACCCCGCTGCCAGAACAAGGCAGCGGGGTTTCGCATGAAAGGTCAGGGGCACCGGTTATAAAATGCGGCTTTCCCAGTCACCGTAGCGATTTCTAATATCC
Source organism: Tepidicaulis marinus (assembly GCF_000739695.1). GTDB lineage: Bacteria > Pseudomonadota > Alphaproteobacteria > Parvibaculales > Parvibaculaceae > Tepidicaulis > Tepidicaulis marinus. The sequence continues at coordinate 502 of NZ_BBIO01000027.1, read as the reverse complement.
CCGCGCGGCAGCGAGAAGGCGATAACGGCAAGCCCTGTGAAAGCCGCCGCGGCCATATTGATCATGTCCGTTTCCACCACGAATGGAACAATGATCAACGCTGCGCCAAGCGGCAGGTTGAAGAAACGGGCAAGGCGCGCCACTTCGGCAAATGCCGCAACGCTGATGGTTACAATCAGCGCCCCGATCAAGTGGTTCGCATCAGCCATTGCGCCTGACGCGCCGAGCGTGAGCGGCGTCAACATAAGCCAGATACCGGCGGCGCAGCTCAACGCCAGACCGAAACTCGGCCTGACACCGCCAGCCCAAATATCTTTTGCAATTACCCCTGGCGAACCTGCGAACGCCTCTTCTTCCTGGCGCTCCGCCTCCCCGACCAAGTCCGGATCGTCCCGGCTGCCGAAGCAGAACACGCGCAGCAGGCTCTCGCCTGCCTTCCGGCGCCGGCCGAGAAACTGGAACGTGGCAACCAGTTCATCCAGGGAATAGGGAATTTGCAGGA
>NZ_BBIO01000028.1 GCF_000739695.1 Tepidicaulis marinus | reverse complement strand
AGCACCCGGCTCGATCACGCCGCACACGAAGTTCAAGGCGGAAGCCTACATCCTGACGAAAGAAGAAGGCGGCCGTCACACGCCGTTCTTCACGAACTACCGCCCGCAGTTCTACTTCCGTACGACGGACGTGACGGGTGTGGTTCAGCTTCCGGCAGGCACGGAAATGGTGATGCCGGGCGACAATGTGGAGATGGAAGTCGAGCTTATCGCTCCGATCGCCATGGAAGAGAAGCTGCGCTTCGCTATCCGTGAAGGCGGCCGTACCGTCGGCGCAGGCGTCGTCTCCGCTATCATCGAGTAAGGTTGCGGATTAGGAGTGTAGCTCAACTGGTAGAGCACCGGTCTCCAAAACCGGGGGTTGGGGGTTCGAGTCCCTCCACTCCTGCCACGGACAAGGTGGTGCGCCGCTAAATGGCGCGCCGCCTTTCCGAGTCAGAGAAGCATTTGTTTTGGTTGCCGGGAAAAGGTAGGACATGGCTAAGACCAACCCATTGGAATTCGCGCGGCAAGTGCGGTCCGAAGCGTCGAAAGTTACATGGCCGACCCGGCGCGAGACGATGATCACCACTGTGATGGTCTTCATCATGGTTTTTTTGGCCGCGATTTTCTTTTTCGCGGTCGATCAGGTGCTGAGCTGGGGCGTGTCGCTCGTGCTCGGCCTTTCAACTTAAGGATGCGGCGCGGATGACGAAGCGGTGGTACATCGTTCACGCCTACTCGAATTTCGAGAAGAAGGTGGCGGAGTCCATCCGGGAACGCGCGGTCGGCGCGGGCCTCGAAGAGCAGTTCGAGGAAATCCTGGTTCCCACCGAAGAGGTGGTGGAATTGCGGCGCGGGCGGAAAGTGAACGCCGAGCGCAAGTTTTTTCCGGGCTATGTTCTCGTGAAGATGGAAATGACGGATGAAGCGTTCCACCTGATCAAGAACACGCCGAAAGTGACCGGGTTCCTGGGCTCCGACAGCAAGCCGGTGCCGGTGAGCCAGAAAGAAGTCGATCAGATTCTGCAGCAGGTGCAGGAAGGCGTGGAGCGGCCCAAGCCCTCCATCACCTTCGAGATCGGCGAGCAGGTGCGGGTGGCCGACGGCCCCTTCGCCTCGTTCAACGGATTTGTCGAGGAAGTCGACGAAGAACGGGCCCGCCTCAAGGTGGCGGTGTCCATTTTCGGCCGGGCAACGCCGGTCGAGCTGGAGTATGCCCAGGTCGAAAAGCTCTGAGTTTGAGAGCATCGGCCTTCGGGTGTTTCGCGTGGGAGGTTCCGGCAGGCCCGGGCCGCACCACTAACCCTTTAAAGTTGCCGTCTTTGTAGGCGGCAGGGGAATGGAAGAATGGCAAAGAAGATTACAGGCTATCTGAAGCTTCAGGTGCCGGCGGGGGCTGCGAACCCGTCGCCGCCGATCGGTCCGGCGCTGGGTCAGCGCGGGCTGAACATCATGGAATTCTGCAAGGCGTTCAATGCCGCCACGCAGGGTATGGAACAGGGCATGCCCATTCCGACCATCATTACGATCTTTCAGGACAAGTCGTTCACGTTCGCGACCAAGACGCCGCCGGCCTCTTACTTCCTGAAAAAAGCCGCCAAGCTGCAGAAGGGCGGTAAAACGCCCGGCCGCGAAACGGCAGGCAAGGTGACCGTGGCTCAGTGCCGCGAGATCGCCGAGCAGAAAATGAAAGATCTGAATGCAACGGACCTTGACGCTGCGACCCGTATCATTATGGGGTCCGCGCGTTCCATGGGCCTGGAAGTGGCGGAGTAAGACGATGGCGAAAATTGGCAAGCGTCTCCAGAAGGTCCGTGAAGGGATCGACCGTAAGAAGCTCTACAACCTTGACGAGGCCGTTAAGCTTGTAAAAGAGCGCGCAATCTCCAAGTTCGACGAGACGATCGAAGTGGCGATCAATCTCGGCGTCGACCCGCGCCATGCCGACCAGATGGTTCGCGGCGTATGCCAGCTGCCGAACGGCTCGGGCCGCTCGGTGCGTGTGGCCGTGTTCGCCAAGGACAAGAAGGCGGAAGAGGCAAAGGCCGCCGGCGCCGATATCGTGGGCGCGGACGATCTGGCCGAGCAGATCCAAAACGGTCAGATCGATTTCGACCGCTGCATCGCAACGCCCGACATGATGCCGCTCGTCGGCCGTCTGGGTAAGGTTCTGGGCCCGCGCGGCCTGATGCCGAACCCGAAAGTCGGCACCGTGACGCCGGATGTCGCCGAAGCGGTGAAGGCTGCCAAGGGCGGCGCCGTCGAGTTCCGCGTCGAAAAAGCCGGCATCGTGCATGCGGGCATCGGCAAGGCAAGCTTCACCGAAGAGCAGCTGAGCGGCAACATCCGCGCGGTCGTGGACGCGGTGCAGAAAGCCAAGCCGGCCGGTGCGAAAGGCACGTATCTGAAGCGCATCGCCCTTTCTTCGACGATGGGCCCCGGCGTGAAGGTCGAACTGTCGAGCCTTCAGGCAGACGCCTGATGCGGTAAGTCTCCGCCCTTGCGGGGCGGGGATCGAATTTGAGTTTCCATCCGTTTATGCGGATGGCGAGGGCGACCGGCTGCAAGGCCGGTTCGTCCTCAACCTGTCCGAGACGGTAGGCGCCTCTTTTCTCCGGAAAAGCGGCTTAATGGGCCAGAGGGCCGACCTGCAATAGACGGGAGTTGAGCGGATTTCGGAGAGGTCTCCTTTTCGGAATTGGTTTGGACCCGGGACAGGCACGAGCGTCGGTATTCGGCGTGCCTGAGACGGCACAAAGATGCCGGCAAACGCCAACAGCGGGGAGGGATGTTCCCGACCCGCGCCAGAAGCGCATGAAACCCTTATCCGGATTTCATGACGCGGAAGGAGAGTAAGGTGGATAGAGCCCAAAAGTCGGAGCTCGTGACGTTCCTGAAAGGTGCCTTTGACGGCGCCGAGACGGTCGTTGTTGCCCACTATTCCGGTTTGACGGTCGCGCAGATGACAAATCTCCGCGAACAGATGGCGGAAGCGGGCGCGAGCTTCAAAGTGACCAAAAACCGGCTCGCCAAACTCGCTCTCGAAGGGACCGGCAAGGACGGCATCGCCGACCTTTTCACCGGCCCCACGGCAATCGCCTATTCAGAAGACCCCGTCGCTCCGGCGAAGGTGGCTATGAAATTCGCCAAGGATCACGACAAGCTCGTCGTTCTGGGCGGAATTATGGGCGGGACCGTGCTCGATCAGAACGGCGTGAAGGCTTTGGCCGACCTGCCGTCCCTGGACGAGCTGCGCGGCAAGCTTGTCGGCCTCATTCAGGCACCGGCTACGAAAGTGGCTGGCGTCGTTCAGGCACCGGCAGGTCAGCTTGCTCGCGTTCTCGGCGCTTATGCCGCGAAGGGCGAAGCAGCTTAAAGAGCTGTTTTGGCAAACCTGGTTCGAACCGATTGATAGGAAAAGAGACAAATGGCTGATCTCGAAAAAATTGCAGAAGACCTTTCCAACCTGACCGTTCTGGAAGCTGCGGAACTCGCCAAGCTTCTGGAAGAGAAGTGGGGTGTGTCGGCAGCGGCTCCGGTTGCTGTTGCGGCAGCTCCGGGCGCTGGCGGCGGCGAAGCCGCTGCGGAAGAAAAGACCGAGTTCTCGGTCGTTCTCGCCTCCGCAGGCGACAAGAAGATCAACGTGATCAAGGAAGTTCGCGCGATCACGGGTCTTGGCCTGAAAGAAGCCAAGGATCTGGTCGAAGGCGCTCCGAAAGAAGTGAAAGCGGACGTGCCGAAGGCGGAAGCCGAAGAAATGAAGAAAAAGCTCGAAGAAGCAGGCGCTACCGTCGAGCTGAAGTAATGATGTGGCGGGGGAACCACCGGTTCCCCCGGCATGTTTCGAGTTAGGTCCCAACCGGGCAGGGGCCGTTCCCGGCGGTTATCCGCCAAGCGCCCGGCAGCCGTTCTGCAGAACGTAAAGAGGCATGAGACATGACGCAGTCCTTCACTGGTCGCAAACGGGTTCGCAAATCTTTCGGTCGCATTCCGCAAGTTGCGGAGATGCCCAATCTGATCGAAGTTCAAAAATATTCTTACGACCAGTTTCTCCAAGTCGAAAAGCCCGGCGAGGGCCGCATCGACCAGGGGCTTCAGGCAGTATTCAAGTCTGTCTTCCCGATCAACGATTTCTCCGAGACGGCTGTTCTTGAGTTCATCGATTATGAATTCGAAGAGCCGAAATACGACGTTGAAGAGTGCCAGCAGCGGGGCATGACCTTTGCCGCGCCGCTGAAAGTCACGCTCCGTCTGATCGTCTTCGAAGTGGATGAAGATACCGGCGCCAAGTCCGTCAAGGACATCAAGGAGCAGGACGTCTATATGGGCGACATGCCGCTGATGACCTCGAACGGCACGTTCGTCGTCAACGGCACCGAGCGCGTTATCGTCTCGCAGATGCACCGCAGCCCGGGCGTGTTCTTCGACCACGACAAAGGCAAGACCCATTCGAGCGGTAAGCTGCTGTTCGCCGCCCGCGTCATTCCTTATCGCGGCTCGTGGCTCGATTTCGAATTCGACGCCAAGGACATCGTGCATGTGCGTATCGACCGGCGCCGCAAACTGCCGGTGACGACGCTGCTTTATGCGCTGGGCATGGATGCGGAAGAAATCCTGTCCACCTTCTACGACACCGTGACCTACAAGAAGGACAAGAAGGGCTGGAAAGTCGAGTTCGACGCCGAGCGTTACCGCGGCGCCAAACCCGAGCGCGATCTGATCGACGCCAAGAGCGGCGATGTGGTGGTGGAAGCCGGCCGCAAGATCACCCCGCGCCTTGCCCGCAAGCTGGCGGAAGACGGCCTCAAAGCGCTGCTCGTGCAGAACGAGGACCTGATCGGCCGCTATATTGCCGAAGAGCTGGTGAATGCCGAAACGGGCGAGATTTTCGCCGAAGCGGGCCAGGAGATCACGGCCGAGCTGCTGGAGCAGCTTGAAGAGGCCGGGTACTCGGAAATCCCGACGCTCGATATCGACCATATCAATACGGGCGCTTTCATCCGCAATACGCTGGCCATCGACAAATCGACGAACCGCGAGCAGGCGCTTTACGACATCTACCGTGTGATGCGTCCGGGCGAGCCGCCCACGCTCGACACGGCGGGCGCGCTGTTCAACAGCCTGTTCTTCGATTCCGAGCGCTACGATCTTTCCGCCGTCGGCCGCGTGAAAATGAACATGCGTCTGGATCTTGATGCGGAAGATACCGTCCGTGTGCTGCGCAAAGAAGACATTCTGGCGGTCATCAAGACGCTGGTCGGCCTGCGTGACGGCAAGGGCGAGATCGACGACATCGACAACCTTGGCAACCGGCGCGTGCGCTCGGTCGGCGAGCTGATGGAAAATCAGTACCGCATCGGCCTTCTGCGCATGGAACGGGCGATCAAGGAACGCATGAGCTCGGTCGATATCGACACGGTCATGCCGCATGACCTGATCAACGCGAAACCTGCTGCTGCCGCGGTGCGTGAGTTCTTCGGTTCCTCGCAGCTCTCGCAGTTCATGGACCAGACGAACCCGCTGTCCGAGATCACCCACAAGCGCCGTCTCTCGGCGCTTGGCCCAGGCGGTCTGACGCGCGAGCGCGCCGGCTTTGAGGTGCGCGACGTGCACCCGACCCATTATGGCCGTATCTGCCCGATCGAAACGCCGGAAGGCCCGAATATCGGCCTGATCAACTCGCTGGCGACCTTCGCCCGCGTGAATAAATACGGCTTTATCGAAAGCCCGTACCGGAAAGTGAAAGAGGGCAAGGTGACGAACGAGATCGTTTATCTCTCCGCCATGGAAGAAGCCCGCTATCACGTGGCGCAGGCGAGCTTACCGCTCAGCGACAAAGGCGAGATCACCGAAGAGCTGGTGAACTGCCGCTTCGACGGCGACTTTGAAATGGTGCCGCCGGCGCAGGTCGATCTCATCGACGTGTCGCCCAAGCAGATCGTTTCGGTGGCCTCCGCGCTCATTCCGTTCCTTGAAAACGATGACGCGAACCGCGCGCTCATGGGCTCGAACATGATGCGTCAGGCTGTGCCGCTGGTGCAGGCGGAGGCGCCCTTCGTGGGCACGGGTATGGAATCGGTCGTGGCGCACGACTCCGGCGCGGCGATTGCCGCCCGGCGCACGGGCGTGGTCGATCAGGTGGATGCGGAACGTATCGTTATCCGCGCCACCGAAGAGACCGACGCGACGAAGCCCGGCGTCGACATCTACAAGCTGCGCAAGTTCCAGCGCTCCAACCAGAACACCTGCATCAACCAGCGTCCGCTGGTGCGTGTGGGCGACAAGGTGAACGCCGGCGACATTATCGCCGACGGCCCCTCGACGGAGCTTGGCGAACTGGCGCTCGGCCGGAACGTGCTCGTCGCGTTCATGCCCTGGAACGGCTACAATTTCGAGGACTCTATTCTGATTTCCGAGCGGATCGTGCGCGATGACGTGTTCACGTCGATCCATATCGAGGAATTCGAGGTGGCGGCCCGCGATACGAAGCTGGGTCCGGAAGAAATCACCCGCGACATCCCGAATGTCGGCGAAGAAGCGCTGAAGAATCTCGACGAAGCCGGGATCACCTATATCGGCGCGGAAGTGCATCCGGGCGATATTCTGGTCGGCAAGATCACGCCGAAGGGTGAGAGCCCGATGACGCCGGAAGAAAAACTTCTGCGCGCCATCTTCGGCGAAAAAGCTTCCGACGTGCGCGACACTTCGCTGCGCCTGCCGCCCGGCGTTGCCGGCACGGTCGTGGAAGTGCGTGTCTTCAACCGCCACGGGGTGGACAAGGACGAACGCGCGCTGCAGATCGAGCGCGAAGAGATCGAAAGCCTGGCGAAAGACCGGGACGACGAGCTCGCCATTCTGGAGCGCAACGTCTATGGCCGCTTGCAGGAGCTTCTGCTCGGCAAGCAGGTCTCCTTCGCGCCCAATATGGACGCGGATGCCAAGGTCACGCAGGCCGCTCTCGACGAATTGTCGAAAGGCCAGTGGTGGCAGATCGCGCTGAAGAACGAGAGCGCCATGTCCGAAATCGAAGCGCTGAAGAAGCTCTTCGACGATGGCAAGGAGCGTCTTGAAGCCCGTTTCGCCGACAAGGTGGACAAGCTGCAGCGCGGCGACGAGCTGCCGCCCGGCGTCATGAAAATGGTCAAGGTCTTCGTCGCGGTGAAGCGCAAGCTGCAGCCGGGCGACAAGATGGCCGGCCGCCACGGCAACAAGGGGGTTATCTCCCGCATCCTGCCGATGGAGGACATGCCTTATCTCGATGACGGGACGCCGGTGGATATCGTGCTGAACCCGCTCGGGGTGCCGAGCCGTATGAATGTGGGTCAGATTCTCGAAACCCACCTCGGCTGGGCCTGCGCGGGCATGGGCCGCAAGATCAACGACGCGCTGGGTGTTTACCAGCGCGAAGGCAATCTTGAGCCGCTGACCCAGACGCTCAACGCGGTTTACGGCGACAACGAGGAAGTTTCCGGCATGGACGAGAAAGAACTCGTCGAAATGGCAGGGAACCTGACCCGTGGTGTGCCGATCGCTACCCCGGTCTTTGACGGGGCGCAGGAAACCGATATCGTGGGCATGCTGGAGGAAGCGGGTATGGACCGTTCCGGACAGGTGACCTTGCATGACGGGCGTACGGGCGAGCCGTTCGACCGGCAGGTGACGGTGGGCTACATCTATATGCTCAAGCTGCACCACCTGGTGGACGACAAGATCCACGCCCGTTCGATCGGCCCGTACAGCCTGGTTACGCAGCAGCCGCTTGGCGGCAAGGCGCAGTTCGGCGGCCAGCGCTTCGGCGAAATGGAGGTCTGGGCGCTGGAAGCCTACGGCGCCGCCTACACGCTGCAGGAAATGCTGACCGTGAAGTCGGACGACGTGGCCGGGCGTACCAAAGTGTACGAAGCCATCGTGCGCGGCGACGACACGTTCGAGGCCGGTATTCCGGAAAGCTTCAACGTGCTGGTGAAAGAAATGCGGTCCCTCGGCCTCAATGTCGAGCTGCAGACCAAGCAGGTTAACTGATGATGGATTTCAGGCGGTGCTCCGGCGCCGCCTGACATCTTGCTTTTGAAGATTGCAATCAGGGGTTCGGCTGGCCCGGCCGTTTAATACGCCCCCAACGCCAAGGCAGATTATCTGCTGCGGCTGAAATGAGGAGAAGTCCATGAACCAAGAGGTCATGAATCTCTTTAACCCGTTGGCGAGCGCTCAGAGCTTCGATCAAATTCGAATCTCCATCGCAAGCCCGGAACGGATTCTGTCTTGGTCCTACGGCGAGATCAAAAAGCCCGAAACCATCAACTACCGTACGTTCAAGCCGGAGCGTGACGGTCTTTTCTGCGCGCGCATTTTCGGCCCGATCAAGGACTACGAGTGTCTTTGCGGCAAATACAAGCGGATGAAATATAAAGGCATCATCTGCGAGAAGTGCGGTGTGGAAGTGACCTTGTCCAAGGTCCGCCGCGAGCGCATGGGCCATATCGATCTGGCCGCGCCCGTCGCCCATATCTGGTTCCTGAAATCGCTTCCCTCCCGGATCGGCCTTCTGCTCGACATGACGCTGAAGGATCTGGAACGGGTTCTCTACTTCGAAAACTACATCGTGCTCGAGCCGGGCCTGACCCCGCTGAAAGAGCGCCAGTTGCTTTCCGAAGAAGAGTTCATGGACGCCCAGGACGAGTATGGCGAGGACAGCTTCACCGCCGGTATCGGCGCGGAAGCCATCCGCGACATGATGATGGGTCTCGACCTCGAAAAGCTGCGCGACGATCTGCGCGTGGAAATCGCCGAGTCCACGTCCGAGCTGAAGCCGAAGAAGCTCGCCAAGCGTTTGAAAGTCGTGGAAGCCTTCATCGAATCCGGCAACCGCCCGGAATGGATGATCATGAAGGTCATTCCGGTCATTCCGCCGGAACTGCGCCCGCTCGTGCCGCTCGATGGCGGCCGCTTCGCGACGTCGGACCTGAACGATCTTTACCGCCGCGTGATCAACCGTAACAACCGTCTGAAGCGGCTGATGGAGCTGCGCGCCCCGGATATCATCATCCGGAACGAAAAGCGCATGCTGCAGGAATCGGTGGATGCGCTGTTCGACAATGGCCGGCGCGGGCGGATCATCACGGGCGCCAATAAGCGCCCGCTGAAGTCGCTCTCCGACATGCTGAAAGGCAAGCAGGGCCGCTTCCGTCAGAACCTGCTCGGCAAGCGCGTCGATTATTCCGGCCGCTCGGTGATCGTGGTGGGCCCGGAGCTCAAACTGCACCAGTGCGGCTTGCCGAAGAAAATGGCGCTCGAGCTCTTCAAGCCCTTCATTTATTCGCGCCTTGAAGCCAAGGGTCTCTCGGCGACGGTGAAGCAGGCCAAGAAGCTGGTCGAGAAAGAACGCCCCGAGGTTTGGGACATTCTGGAAGAGGTGATCCGCGAGCACCCGGTTCTTCTGAACCGCGCGCCGACGCTGCACCGCCTCGGCATTCAAGCGTTCGAGCCGACCTTGATCGAGGGGAAAGCCATTCAGCTTCACCCGCTCGTCTGCGCGGCGTTCAACGCCGACTTCGACGGCGACCAGATGGCCGTGCATGTGCCGCTGTCGCTGGAAGCGCAGCTCGAAGCGCGTGTGCTGATGATGTCCACGAACAATATTCTGCACCCGGCCAACGGCTCGCCGATTATCGTTCCCTCCCAGGACATCGTGCTTGGCCTTTATTACGTCACGCAGGAAAAGCAGAACGAGCCGGGTGAGGGCATGGTCTTCGCCGATGTGGACGAAATCCATCATGCGCTCGAATCCAAGTCCGTGACGCTGCATGCCAAGGTGAAGGTGCGCTGGAAGACGGTGGATGCCGATGGCAACGAAGTCACCATGCTGGTGGACACGACGCCGGGCCGCATGCTGGTCGGCCAGCTTCTGCCGAAGAACGCCAATATTTCCTATGACCTGGTGAACAAGCTGCTCACCAAGAAGGAAATCTCCCGGATGATCGACGTGGTTTACCGCCACTGCGGCCAGAAGGAGACGGTGATCTTCTGCGACCAGATCATGGCGCTCGGCTTCGGCCATGCTTGCCGTGCCGGTATTTCCTTCGGCAAGGACGACATGGTCATTCCGGGCGAGAAGCAGGGTCTCGTTGAAGAGACCGACAAGCTCGCCAAGGAATATGAGCAGCAATATATCGACGGTCTGATTACCCAGGGCGAGAAGTACAACAAGGTTGTCGATGCCTGGGCGAAATGTACCGACCGCGTGGCCGATGCCATGATGGAGAAGATTTCTTCGGTGCAGGTGGACGAGGAGTCGAAACGCGAAAAGCCGATCAACTCCATCTACATGATGGCCCATTCGGGCGCTCGTGGTTCGCCCGCTCAGATGAAACAGCTTGCCGGTATGCGCGGCCTTATGGCCAAGCCGTCGGGCGAGATCATCGAGACGCCGATTATTTCCAACTTCAAGGAAGGCCTCTCGGTTATCGAGTACTTCAACTCGACGCACGGCGCGCGTAAAGGCTTGGCCGATACGGCGCTGAAGACGGCGAACTCCGGTTACCTGACACGCCGCCTGGTCGACGTGGCGCAGGATTGCATCGTCGTTGAAAACGATTGCGGCACCGATGCCGGGATTACCGTTCAGGCGGTGATCGAATCCGGTGAGGTGATCGTGTCACTTGGCGACCGTGTGCTGGGCCGCACGCCTGCCGATGACGTTATCGACCCGGTTTCGGGCGAGGTGATCATCAAGAAGGGCACGCTGATCGAAGAGCCGCATGTCGAGCTGATCGAACAGGCGAATGTGCAGAGCATCCGCATCCGTTCGGCCCTGACGTGTGAAACCAAGAACGGCGTTTGCGGATCGTGCTATGGCCGCGACCTGGCACGCGGCACGCCCGTGAATATGGGCGAGGCCGTGGGCGTCATCGCGGCGCAGTCGATCGGTGAACCGGGCACGCAGCTCACCATGCGTACGTTCCACATTGGCGGGACGGCGCAGGTTGTGGACAGCTCCTTCATCGAGTCGAACCACAAGGGCACCATCAAGATCCTGAACCGGAATGTGGTGAAGGATTCCTCCGGCGCGCTCGTGGTCATGGGCCGCAACGTGCAGGTGCAGGTGATCGACGAGCACGGCCAGGAACGCTCGACGAACAAGCTCAGCTACGGCTCGCGCTTGCGTGTCGATGAGGGCGACAAGATCGACCGCGGCGACCGTATCGCCGAGTGGGACCCCTACACGATGCCGCTTCTGACGGAAGTCAACGGCGTCATCGAGTTCGAGGATCTTGTCGAAGGCATGTCGATCAAGGAAGTCACGGACGAGGCGACGGGGATTTCCCAGCGCGTCGTCGTTGACTGGCGCGCCAGCCCGAAAGGGGCGGAACTGCGTCCGGCCATCGTCGTGAAGAGCAAGAACGGGGAGATCATGAAGCTCTCCAACGGCAATGACGCCCGTTACCTCTTGTCGGTGGACGCGATCTTGTCCGTCGAGAACGGCGCGGATGTTCATGCCGGTGACGTGCTTGCCCGTATCCCGACGGAAGGTGCCAAGACCCGCGACATTACGGGCGGTCTGCCGCGCGTGGCCGAGCTTTTCGAAGCCCGCCGTCCGAAAGACCATGCGATCATCGCGGAAGTCACGGGGCGGGTCGAATTCGGCCGGGACTACAAGAACAAGCGCCGCTTGATCGTGCATCCGGAAGATGGAAGCGATCCGGTGGAATATCTGATCCCGAAAGGCAAGCACATTGCCATTCAGGAAGGGGATGTGATCGAGAAGGGCGAATTCCTGCTCGATGGCCACCCGGCGCCGCACGACATTCTGGCTATTTCCGGGGTCGAGGAGCTTGCCGCTTATCTCGTCAACGAAATCCAGGACGTTTACCGCCTGCAGGGCGTGACGATCAACGACAAGCATATTGAAGTGATCGTGCGCCAGATGCTGCAGAAGGTGGAAATCACCAATGCCGGCGATTCCACTTTCCTCTCGGGCGAGCAGGTGGACCGCAAGGAAATGGATGAGGTGAACGAGAAGCTGGTGGCCGAAGGCCGCAACCCGGCTTCCGGTACGCCCGTCCTTCTGGGGATCACGAAGGCGTCCTTGCAGACCCGGTCGTTCTTCTCCGCCGCGTCCTTCCAGGAAACGACCCGTGTGCTGACCGAGGCTGCGGTGATCGGCAAGATCGACGATCTGGCGGGGCTGAAGGAAAACATCATTGTGGGCCGGCTCATTCCCGCCGGGACGGGCCGCATGATGGACCTTCTGCGCGGCGAGGCACGCGACCGCGACGAGGTGCTGCTGGAACAGCAGGTGGCTGCCGGGGAGATTACGGCAGAAGAAGCCGCCGGGCAGCCGGCAGCGGAAGCGGCGGCCGAGGCGGAAGCTGACGCTGGCGCGGAAACCCCGAGCGAGAACTCGGACGAGACGGCGTAACGGCGCCATTGGGTGAATTGGAGAGGGCCGCGGCACATGCTGCGGCCCTTTTCTTTTGGCGGGTGAGGCTGGAATTAATCACCTATTTTCTGTGTTGTTCTCGAGCAGGCTAAGCTTGCTGATGTGAAATAAGGGCGGCGGGGGGGCGCGGGGCGAAATCTGGCCTCCGGTGCACCGGCCAGCGGCCGCGAATCCGTCAAACGGCGCGGCGCGACTCGCAGCGGAATCGGGCCTCCTTTTCGAAGGTTTTTGGCATCCTGGGCTCTGCGGCGGGGTAAAAAGAGGGCGGATTTGGCCCTTTGGGAAGCTGGAATGGGGGGCGGCGCGATAAAAGTGTAAAAAAACACCCAAAGCCCCTCGAAATCGGGCGATGCGGGGTTGACGGTTCCCAGGGCGCGGAGTAATTTCCGCGCACTTTCGCATCAGGCGGTAGGCCACTTGGCGGCGTTCATCTGGGCCTAGACGCTGATGCACACAACCGAATACGAAGTTTGGCGCAAGATCCTCACGGATCCTCTGCTTTTGGGGACACCAGCCAGTCATGTGCTGAGTGTCTCGTTTTCTCGCGCGTTCCTTTGGGTTTTTGCCCGCATGGGATTGCGTGTGACTTGGTGTTTGAACGAACGGAACGGCATATGCCTACGATCAACCAGCTTATTCGTAAGCCGCGCAAAAAGCCGGTGAAGCGCAACAAAGTCCCGGCGATGGAAGCGTGCCCGCAAAAGCGCGGCGTATGCACACGCGTTTATACGACCACACCGAAGAAGCCGAACTCGGCTCTGCGTAAGGTTGCTCGCGTTCGCCTGACAAATGGCTTCGAGGTATCGAGCTATATCCCCGGTGAGGGGCACAACCTGCAAGAACACTCCGTCGTGATGATCCGCGGCGGCCGTGTGAAGGACTTGCCGGGTGTGCGTTACCACATTCTTCGTGGCGTGCTCGACACGCAGGGTGTTGGCGATCGCCGCCAGCGCCGGTCTAAATATGGCGCTAAGCGGCCGAAGTAAGGAACACAGCTGATGTCTCGACGTCACCGCGCTGAAAAACGCGAAGTGCTCCCGGATCCCAAGTTCGGTGATCTTGTGTTGAGCAAGTTCATGAACAGCCTGATGAAAGACGGCAAGAAATCCGTCGCTGAAGGTATCGTTTATGGCGCCTTCGATAAGATCCAGTCCAAGGGCGCTGCCGACCCGCTGCAGACGTTCCACGACGCGCTCGAAAATGTCATGCCGCAGATCGAAGTGCGCTCGCGCCGCGTGGGCGGTGCGACGTATCAGGTGCCGGTTGAGGTTCGTCCCGACCGCCGCCGCGCGCTGGCCATTCGCTGGCTGATCACGGCTGCCCGTGGCCGCAACGAAACGACGATGGTCGATCGTCTTTCCGGCGAGCTGCTGGATGCGGCCAACAATCGCGGCTCTGCCGTCAAGAAGCGTGAAGACACGCACCGGATGGCGGAAGCCAACCGCGCCTTCTCGCACTATCGCTGGTAAAGGATGATCGCCAGATAGGCTGGCGGCTCAAGAGGTTTCATCATGGTTGCTCGTAAGACCAAGCTCGAAGATTATCGTAATATCGGCATCATGGCGCACATCGATGCCGGTAAGACGACGACCACGGAGCGCATTCTCTATTACACCGGTCGCAGCCATAAGATCGGCGAAGTTCATGATGGTGCGGCCACCATGGACTGGATGGAGCAGGAGCAAGAGCGCGGGATCACGATTACCTCCGCTGCGACGACCTGCTTCTGGAAAGATCACCGCATCAACATCATCGACACGCCCGGTCACGTGGACTTCACGATCGAAGTGGAACGTTCGCTGCGCGTGCTCGACGGCGCCGTTGCCGTGTTCGACTCCGTTGCCGGTGTTGAGCCTCAGTCCGAAACCGTGTGGCGCCAGGCGGACAAGTACCGTGTGCCGCGCATGTGCTTCGTGAACAAGATGGACCGTATGGGCGCGGATTTCTTCCGCTGTGTTGATATGATCGTCAACCGCCTCGGTGCCCGCCCTCTGGTTCTGCAGCTGCCGATCGGCTCTGAGTCCGATTATGAAGGTCTGATCGACCTCATCAAGATGAAGGAAATCATCTGGAAAGATGAGAGCCTGGGCGCTGAATACGAATACCGTGATATCCGCGACTCCCTGAAAGAGCAGGCGGACGAATACCGCTCGGCGCTGGTGGAGACCGCTGTCGAAGTCGATGACGCGGTGATGGAAGCTTACCTTGAAGGCAACGAGCCGGATGAAGAAACGCTGAAGCGCTGCATCCGCAAAGGCACCATGGTGCAGGCATTCGTGCCGGTGCTGAACGGTACGGCCTTCAAGAACAAAGGCGTGCAGCCGCTGCTCGACGCCGTCGTCGACTTCATGCCGTCGCCGCTCGATATCGAATCCATTAAGGGTGTCGATATGAAGGGTGAGCCGATCGAGCGTCATGCCGACGACAATGAGCCGGCCGCAGCTCTTGCCTTCAAGATCATGAACGACCCCTTCGTGGGCTCGCTGACCTTCGCCCGCATTTACTCGGGCACGTTCACCGCCGGCTCGAGCGTGTTGAACTCGGTGAAGGACAAGCGCGAGCGTATCGGCCGTATGCTGCTTATGCATGCCAACAGCCGCGAAGAAATCAAAGAAGCAGCAGCCGGTGACATCGTTGCTTTCGCCGGTCTGAAAGACACTACGACGGGCGACACGCTCTGCGATCCCAACCACGCCGTTATTCTCGAGCGCATGGAATTCCCGGATCCGGTGATCGAGGTTGCCGTCGAACCGAAGACGAAAGCGGACCAGGAAAAAATGGGCATGGCGCTGGCGCGCTTGGCTCAGGAAGATCCTTCCTTCCGCGTTGCAACGGATCACGAAAGCGGTCAGACGATCATCGCGGGCATGGGCGAGCTCCACCTGGATATTCTGGTGGACCGTATGCGCCGCGAATTCAAAGTGGACGCGAATGTCGGCGCGCCGCAGGTGGCGTACCGCGAAACCTTCACCAAGACAGCGGATATCGATTACACCCACAAGAAGCAGTCGGGTGGTTCGGGGCAGTTCGCCCGCGTGAAGATGACGGTCGAGCCGGGCGAAATCGGTTCGGGTCTCGTCTTCGAAAGCAAGATCGTCGGCGGCTCGGTGCCGAAAGAATATATCCCCGGCGTGGAAAAGGGCATCCAGAGCGTTGCCGAGAACGGCGTGCTTGCCGGTTTCCCGCTGATCGACTTCAAGGTCACTCTGACGGACGGTGCTTTCCACGATGTGGACTCTTCCGTTCTCGCCTTCGAAATCGCGGCCCGCGCCGCGATGCGCGAAGTGGCCAAGGATGCCGGCGCGAAACTTCTCGAGCCGGTGATGAAGGTCGAGGTTGTGACGCCTGAAGATTATATGGGCGATATTATCGGCGACTTGAACAGCCGCCGCGGTCAGATCAACGGCACGGAAGCGCGCGGCATCGCAACCGCGATCACCGCCATGGTGCCGCTGGCCAATATGTTCGGTTACGTGAACACGCTGCGCTCGATGAGCCAGGGGCGTGCCCAGTACACCATGCAGTTCGATCATTACGAGCAAGTGCCGCAAAACGTTGCGGATGAAATTCAAGCGAAGCTTGCTTAACAGGTTTGGCAGTTAGTTAGCCCGGAAGGAGCGCCATCATGGCCAAGGAAAAGTTCTCGCGGAACAAGCCGCATTGCAACATCGGGACGATTGGTCACGTTGACCATGGCAAGACGACGCTGACGGCGGCTATTACGAAAGTATTGGCAGAGACGGGCGGCGCGACGTTTTCGGCGTATGATCAGATCGACAAGGCGCCCGAAGAGCGCGCGCGCGGTATCACGATCTCGACGGCG
>NZ_BBIO01000029.1 GCF_000739695.1 Tepidicaulis marinus | reverse complement strand
TGACCTGCTCCCCTGAAAAGTCCTTGTTTTGGAGTTAGTCTGTTCTTCATCTGAGGAGACAGACGATGAAACGATCGAGGTTCACCGAGGAGCAGATTATCGGCATCCTGAAGGAGCATCAGGCGGGTCTTGGCGCGAAGGAGCTTTGCCGGAAGCACGGGATCAGCGACGCCACGTTTTACAAATGGCGTTCGAAGTATGGCGGCATGGACGTGTCGGATGCGAAGAAGCTGAAGGCCCTGGAGGCAGAGAACGCCAGGCTCAAGAAGATGCTGGCGGAGCATATGCTTGATGTTGCAACCCTGAAAGAGATGCTGGGAAAAAACTTCTAAGGCCTGGTTCGCGCAGACATGCCGTGGACTGGGCCATGAAGGAAAAAAGCTACTCTCAACGCCGGGCCTGTGCGCTTGCAGGGATTGATCCGCGGGTCTATCGACGCCCCTCGGTCAGGCCGGGGGACGGAGAGTTGCGCCGTCGGCTTCTGGAACTGTCCAGCGAGCGTCGCCGGTTTGGTTATCGCCGTCTGCATATCCTGCTGAAGCGGGAGGGCTGGAATCTGAACTGGAAGAAGCTCTATCGGATCTACAGGGAAGAAGGCCTTACTGTGCGCAAGCGCGGCGGCCGGAAACGGGCACTTGGCACCAGAGCGCCGATGGCCCTTCCTCAAGGGCCCAACCAGCGATGGAGCCTGGACTTCGTGTCCGACAGCCTGGTCGACGGACGGCGCTTCCGTATCCTGTGCGTGATCGATGACTTCAGCCGTGAATGCCTGGCCACGGTCGTGGACACGTCTCTATCCGGGATCCGTGTTGCGCGTGAGCTGGACCGGATCGCGGAGAGGCGGGGCTACCCTTGCGTGGTGGTCAGTGATAATGGAACAGAGCTCACATCCAATGCGATGCTGGGCTGGCAGGAGGAGCGCCATGTCGAGTGGCACTATATCGCCCCCGGCAAGCCGATGCAGAACGGCTTTGTGGAGTCATTCAATGGCCGGCTGCGAGACGAATGTCTGAACGAACATCTGTTTGCCAACTTGCGTCACGCCCGGCATCTGATCGGAGCATGGCGTGACGACTACAACCATCACCGCCCCCATACGAGCCTCGACGGGCTCACGCCGTGGGAGTATCACAATCGGTCGAAAAAGGACCAAAACCTGAACAGAGCTAACTTATAAACGCGGACTCATGGGGGAGCAGGTCAGCTTCGCTCATTCCGATCGTTTTCTGCCGAAAACGGTGTTTATCGCGCACGCATTGCAGCGCATGTTAAAGAGTGCGCAAACGCGATGGGCGATCCCGTATCTGCCTTGCTGCCTCCCCTTGTGATGGCGGAACGAACGTTCATTTTCCACCCGCACTCAAGCTGCCTGCAACAACGATGCATTGACTTCCCCACCACCAAGAGCTTCGTTGAATCTGCATCCGATCAGCAGGCCAACAAGGATATCCACTGCATATGTCCGCAATTTATTCGGGTTTTGTGACCTCATTTGCACAGAAGGCACTTTTGCATCGTTTAGCATTATCCGACATACGATTCTGTAAGCCTCATCAGAATTTTCACCAGTCTCACACGTGATGAGTTCCTTTGCGATTCCACCCAACTGATCTACAATTTTATAAGGAGACACTCCTGCATCACGGCGAGACCATACATTCTGCAACTCATGTGGAGTAATTTCTTCTGGTGATATGGACATTGCCGACCATAGAGACTCTAGTCGCTTGCTTAACTCCTTGCATAGTTTGAAGCGCTCAAGTCGAATACGCAGGCTACGGCTCATTTCTATGGAACGAATATCTTTAGAAGAGCCATAAAAAAAACGAACCGCCCAAGTGACTTCGGAGCGGTTGGCGCAATCGTTACCCAACTCAAACCGGACTCCACTCTTGAAGTGCAACCCTGGAATCGCAGCACAAAATCTCCGCCTTTTGGGATAAGAGGCTGTCATTCCTTCAGTTGATGTTTTTATTGAGCACGCCACAGGCATAGGCAAGGCGGCAGATTTTTTCCTTAGGGACATGATCTGCTTATCTGGCACACCTACCATAGATAGACCTAGGAAATAGGCCAAGGGTGGGGGCATTGCGTTACCAATCAGCTTTACTTTTTCGCCGTAACTTCTCCCCAAAAACTGATAGGTGACGGGAAAACCTTGCAATGTGGCTCGCTCGCGCAATGTTAATCTGCGAAAAGATTTTGAACGCGGCTTTTCCCTTACGATAATACTTTCACGCGAAACACGAGTGCATGTAGCCGCAATCGTTCGAGATGGCCGGTCCAATCGATCAGGGAACGACATACTATTGTAGACGGGATGATTCTGCTTAGCATCACGGTTCATCCTCGCTTCTTCATCACTGAGTTTGTCTTCAACATCATTATCCAGCGGATAAAAAGGCTTTGCCCTAATGCCGTAGATAGGATCGATAACTTTCTCCGATTGCAAGCTATGAAGCACATCCCCCAGAGTCAGGGCATCACATTTCCCTTGGTATGATTCAAACAATCCCCGCGGAAAAACGCCGACCAAGCATCTTTTTCGCCTTTGAGGCACCCCAAATTTGGAAGCATCGACTAAACATATCTGGTCCATACCTTCATCAAACAAATGGGCATACTGCCTGAGCTTGCCTCTCTTCGTGAACACATGGTCCTTAAGTATCTTTGAGATGCGAGGTACGTTCTCCAGAATCCAGTAACGCGGCTTGAGATACTCAACCACCTCAAAGAACTTGGCTATATCCTTAATGCCGTCGCTTAGGTCTCCCCCGCCCCCTCGGTTTGCATAGGAAAATTGTGTGCATGGCGGGCTACCAACGACAATATCAATGTCCTTAGGCAGCTCGCTCAAATCAAGCTCTCTGATGTTTACAGCACGCGGGCGACGCCCCAGATTCGCTGCATGCGTATCAATCGCAGGATTCCACCACTCGTAAGATTCAACAACATCAATGCCAGCGAGCTCTAGCCCAAGCCCCCACCCGCCGACTCCACAGTACAAATCAATCGCTCGCAAATCCGCCATCCTCGACCTTTCGAATCACTGTCGCGATCATGAGCGAACGGAAGCACGAAGGGAAGATCCGAGGCCTTTTTGTGCAGAAGAAATCGCCAATTTTCACTATTTTTTTATGTAAAACACTTGGCGCGAGCCTAGGGTTCCGATCATGGACTATGGCAAACTAGCGAATTGACCATGTAACTGTCATGAGTCAAACTGAATCATGGGGGCGGAAAAATGGCTCAACGGCCCGCCTTGTTCAGGGCGATATATGCTGAGTTGCGACGTGGACTTGGGAAAGAAGTTTATGCTCGTGACTTAGCAAAACTCGCCCATTTAATTCTACAAACATATTTGGACGACAACGAAAGCGAGAGCGATTGGGTTGGCCGAGCGAGTGCTGGACGCTCCATCCGCACGATGGCAGTTGATGACGCGATGAAGGATGGCGGGTGGCGCATACTGGAATTTGAGACACATCGGGCTTTTTCAGTTGATGATATCAACGTAGGCGAGTTCAACTCTGCAAGAGCAATCATTGAAAAGTATTTGGGACCAGAATGGCAGCATCACAAAATACAAGGTCAGCTATAAGCAGCAGCGCAGTTGCAGCTGCTCGCGAACATTTGTTGTCGGGAGAACCATTAACTCGCCTAGAGGCGCTTGTTCTTTTCGGGCTATCGAACCTGCCAGAGCTTATCTATGAAATGAAAAAGCAGAAATTTCTTATAAAGAAACGCAACATAACTTATGCGGCGGCTATGGTTCGAATAAATAAGCATGCCACCCTTAAGCCTCCCGCGAATTTGCCGATCAGAGAAATTCTTCTTACTGAATACAGGGTAAGCAAGTGAGGCGAAACTTCTCGTTTCGGCAAAAACTAATACTGGCACTCGTATCTGCGGGAAGGTGTGCACATTGTGGAAAACGGTTAAGCGGGGATTTTCATGGCGACCACATATTGCCCTTTTCCAAAGGAGGAAAAACAGTCCTTCTGAATGGACAGGCCCTTTGTCAAAAATGCAATCTCAAAAAGGGAAATAGCATGATGCCCTTGCGACCGTGGCAGGAACAAGCCCTATCGAAAGCCTTACATTGGCTAGTTGAGCAGCAGCAAGACAAACACTTTCTCATAAACGCCGCCCCCGGCTCAGGCAAGACAATTGCCGCATGTACTATTGCGGAACGATTGATTGAAATGGGCGAAATAGACCGCGTCGTAGTTATTGCTCCTAGGGTCGAAGTTGTAAGGCAATGGGCTGCTGATTTCTATACAATTACAAATCGCTTTATGGGCCGAATAACGGGTTCTGCCGCCGACGAAATTGAAACAGATGTATGTGTCACTTGGTCGGCCGTTCAGAGCTTGCAAGACGCCTTTCAAGCCGTTTGCCGCTCTTCACGGGTGCTCGTTATATGCGATGAGCACCATCACGCCGCAGTTCAAGCCGCATGGGGAACTGGAGCCGATAACTCTTTTGTTGATGCGAAGTATGTGTTGGTTCTTACAGGAACGCCAATCCGATCAGATGGCAAACGGTCAATCTGGGTGGCCTATGACGATAACGGCGCTATCAACCATCCAGAAGAAGGCACCTACACCCTGAGCTATGGAGAGGCGGTCGATCTCGGGTACTGCCGGCCCGCTACATTCCACCGTCATGACGGTTATTTTACGGTCGACCTTGAGGACGGAGAAACTATCGCCGTTTCAGGAAAAGAACCTGCAAGATTAACACCCACGTTAAAACGAATAGCGGGTCTTCAGCGGGCGCTTGAGTTCTATAAACTTGCATGCACCCCTCAGTTTGAGACAGACAACAGAACGCCTCGTGTTGATGGATATCAAGGCACTATGGTGCAATGGGCAAGCAGCAAGCTTGATGACTTGCGATATAGAATGCCAGACGCTGGTGGCTTGGTAATTGCGCCCAATATCGATATGGCAGAGTATATGGTCGATCTCATCGAACAAATTGAAGGAGAGAAACCAAGTATAGTGCATAGCCAGCTTCCGAATGCGGACAATCGAATAGAAAGCTTCAGACATACCGATCGACGATGGATCGTATCTGTGGCCATGATTTCCGAAGGCGTCGATATATCGAGACTGAGGGTTCTAGTTTACTTGCCAAATGCCCTGACCGAGCTCGCTTTTCGCCAAGCGATTGGCCGTGTCGTGAGAAGTTCAGGCCCTGACGATGACACTCGTGCCTATGTTGTGATGCCTTCTTTTGACGTGCTCGAAGCGTTCGCTAGGCGGGTGGAAGACGAAATGTCGCCAGACGCTCGGAAAGATACAGGTCCCGCGAAATCTAAAAAATGCCCGGCATGCACATCTGAAATGGAGATCGGCGAAAGATTCTGCGAAGCATGCGGTTATGAGTTCCCAGAGACGCGCCCACGCTTCAAATCATGTGACACTTGCCAAGGACTAAACATCATGGCGGCAAAAACTTGCCAACATTGTGGCTCATCCTTTGCGGCTGTGTTTACGTTATCCCTTGACGAAGCACTTAGAACCGGCGCGATTATTCGAGGCATGGATATTGATGAGGGAGAAGTACAAGAAGCGGAAGCCTTTGCTGGCAGTTTTAGAAGGCAGGTGATGGCAAGCGGAGATGAGAATCTTGTCAAAATCATTAAGCAGCTTCCAGAGGAAAGCTGGGCACGATTAAGGCGCCTTATGAATGACGAAGGATAGCTCGCAACGGATTCGGAGTTCTCAGCTTGCTCAGCCCCTAGGCTTGCAAGCGCCTTCTTAAGTGTCAGCAGATTTCACTGCCGTTTCATCTGATGGCTCAAGCTGCACCTGGACTTTAATGAAGCTCCCAACCATCCATGAACACCTTGATCAAATGCTCTTGACGAGCTTTAAGAACCTCAGGCGTCCATCTTTTTTGTCCAATAACTTGGCTAGTTAATGCATATGATGAAACGCTCTTGGCTCCAGAAAAATAAATTTTACACTTTTCTAAGAACTTGTAATTTTGTGCGGCAGAATTTCGCTTTTTATTCAGTGGAACTAAGTTGGCGATTCTATGGGTCCAAGCCTTGCGCTCCTCTTCGTCTGGCCACCATTTCGCCCACTCGCCTTTCTCATCAATCGTCTGAGGAAGAACGTGCTCGACTGTCAAAACCTTTGGGTCATATGTTGCCGCACCATCGGAAATGAATGAATCTAACCGGAGAATTATGTAATTGCGGCGCCGCGGTGTAAGCCGATAAATGTCACCATCCAGAGCCGCTTTAAATTCTTCGCTCCACTCTTCATCAAAGTAAAGCTCTTCCATATCGTCAGGATCAATGCCGTCTTCGATTTCAGCGATCAGAAATCCGTAAGTCTCGATACGCTGATTCACGTTACAACGATAAACATGCATGAACGCCGCTAAGCGCTCAAGCAACTTAAAGAAGCGAGTCACACGTGCAGGCTTGTGCTTGTTTTCTTTAAGAAAAAGAAGTGCCGGAGGAATCCAATCTGAGTTGTCAATACGATTGAGCCATCTTATGTAGCTGTTGACGCTTTCGGCGCCTGTCGTTGCCGTGTAGGAAGCTGTGCGAATCTCACTCAACGCAGCAGAAAAAGGCTCAAGAACTTCATCTATAAAAGTTATGGGATCAGAGTTTTGCGGGAACACATGCTCGCGAAATTCTTCAAGCAACGAACGTTTGGCTTTGTCCTTTGCATAAATCATCCGAATGTAGCTGAACAACTCATTGAAACCACTTCTCGTAAGATCGACCTCCATCCCCTCCCACTTATCTGTATAGACTTTACGAATATGCTCATCTGGGATTTTGCCTATGATGTCAGCCTTAATAATATCCGTAGGCTGAAGATCTAGCCCGCGGCTATTCATGACAGAGAAGACACGGAATGCTGACTCTTGAGTTGGCGTGGAAACAGCCACCAAGTAGCAACGCGCCAGCAAAAACCGCACAAAGTTTTCGAGCTTCTCGGGTGTGTCAAAACGCCTTTCAAGCTCAGCAAGGAGATATCGCGTGTTCTCAACAATGTTGCGTTGAGATTCATTCTCCAAATGAGCGAGATCGAGCTGCAGGAGATTTTGTAAAGCCAAGCCTTGAACATATTTATGAAAGAAACTTTGGTCACGCTCACGCAGGGAAAGTCGCGGTTTTGATTGTATTCCTTCCATTCTCTTTCCCGGCTCGAGGATGTAAGGTTTTATTTCGTCCTGGAATTTTCCATGATGGGCATAGGCGATAGCAGAAAGTAAGATGGTCAGAGTTGTAAGGCGCTGCTGGCCATCTATGACCCGTGACAGTGGGAACCCATCCGATTTGATCAACACGATACTGCCAAGGAAATATCCTTCTTCTTCCTCGGCGGCGTGAAATGTCGTCAGGTCATCCAACAACTCGGAAGTTTGATCAATTGTCCATGCATATGGCCGCTGGTATGGGGGAATTAAAAATTCAAACTCGGAGCTAAAAATTTTCGAGAGTTGATATTCTGCTCCACTAATTTTTTTGTCATTAAGTTCCCCGTGGTTATCACTGTCTAGCGGCTAGCTCTTTTGCCAGATCACTCCAACGGTGCCTCAAACATCCAAGAGAGGCAGCTGATAGCTCTCGTCAACACTCAACGCGCGATCTTTTGCCGGATTCCTCAAGCCAATCCTCAAGCACAGGCATCGCAGCACCGTCATAATCCTGATCCACAAGATTCCGCATCACCTGCCGCGCATCCGCCATCACCATCGAGCTGAGGAACGCATAGGCCTGCCCGTTTCGCTCACGCTTGAGATCGACCGGTACGCTCGGCTTCTCCTCGAACATGTCTTCGACTACCCCTGCGAGCAGAAGCTCCTTGCTGGCAAAGTGCTTGTAGATCGTCGCTGTTGAGGCAGGCGCCGCCTTTGCGATGTCGATCATGGAGGTTCTCTGGAAGCCGCGTACAGCGAAGAGATGATAGGCCGCGATCAGTACCGCCTTGCGACTTTGGTGTTGCTGCTCTTCGCGCCAGGCAGCAAGCCCCTGCCGCTTCTCCCCCGATCCCTTAGGCATGAAGTTGACCTTGTGTTTCTTGGTTGTGTTTGTATGCGGCCGCCGCCCCTCTGGGTAAAACCTTATATTCACTAGATATGTTCCGCAACGGCAGACCGCAGGAACGGCATGTGCGCCCCTGCGGTCCCCGGGTTTGCGGCTGGCCTAGGCCGCGCCTGGGTCAATTCCACCTATGGGCCGGACAGATCTCCTCCGTCGCGGCCCCGCCGCTCAGCTTCTCCTGCTCCCAGCGCTGCACATGTTCCTGGAAGGCCGTCACAAGCGTGTCGATAACGACAGGGTCATCAACGGCTTTCAGAAGATCCAACAGGACCAGAAAGCCCGACCGCACATGTGGATCGTTGATGGCTGCGAAGCTCGAAAGGAGTATCGCCTGTTTCTCGGGGGACTTGCCCATCGGATGCCTTCCCTTTTTTACGCGGCCGCCTCGAGGGCCTCTTCAAGACCATGGATCTCCGGCGTACGCCCATAAAACGCATGGGCGAGCTCCCGCGCCTCCAGCGTGCAGAGTAGCCAGCCCGCAACGGCAGGCCCCGTGTTGAAGTGTTTTTCGGAGCCGAGCATCTCGAAGGGGAGGCCGGAGTCGAACCAGCTCTTCGCGAGACGTGGCGGCATCACGAAGAAGAGCTTGTTCACGCCGAACCGGTAGGTGAGCTCATAGAGGCCGGCACTGAGCTCCTGCAGGGCCTTACGCCGGTCTTCCGGGGCAAGGCCGGGATCCGCGTGGAAACGCGAGCCTTCCCAGATGTCCTCAGCTTCCGGCGCCGGGATATCCAGCATGTCCGGCCAGATGTCTTTCAGCATGTAGGGATCTGTCGTGCGCAGAATTCGGACGCCTCCGATGACGCGCCCCGTCTCGTCATTTCGGCAGAGCAGGTAAGAGGCTTTCGGCGTGTCGAACTGGTCATATTCGCGCCCGTCTATATGGGGCACATCCCAGCCTTCCTGCTCGATATAGAGCTTGTAGCGAAGCTGGTGATACTCGTCCAAAGGCGAGCCGGGAATGAGATGCAGACCGCGTGTCACGTAATCGAGCATGGAACCCTCCTGTTTCTGGTTGGGGAAACAGGAGAGCAAAGCGCTTCCGGAATTGGGATACGGCGACCTTACCCTATTGCCTCAGGGCTGAATGAGGCCAAGCTGCACCGCCCGGACTGCCGCCGTCACGCGGCTGCTGGTCTCAAGCTTGCGGGAAGCGTTCGCCAGATAGTGATCGATGGTCTTCGGACTGAGGCCCAGGATCTCCGCAATCGCCCAGGAGCTCTTGCCCCGGCAGACCCATTCAAGACATTGCAGCTCCCGCGTGCTCAAGGCCGGACGGCAATCCTCCAGCACAGACGGCTGTGGTGCTGTGAGCTGGTCATAGACGAGATGGAAGATGGTGGCGACGGAGCGCGCGGTCAGCGTATCCTTCCGGCTGATCCGCCGCGGCTCACCCGAGACATAGGCCACGGCAATCATCTCCGGCTGCCCCCTGCCGATGGTGAAGGAGAGCCCTTCCCGCAGCCCGAACTCGGCAGCCTCCTGCATGAAGGTCTTTTGCGGCCGCTTCAATCGCCCGCGCGCCTCGATATCGGACCAGACAAGGGGCGCGCCGCTCGCCCGGCAGGTCAGCAGGATCGGATCGATGGTGTGATAGGCCTGCTCCGCATACCGGATCCCCCATTTCTCCGGCAGACCGAAGGTTGGCAGCATGCGCTCGGCGTTGAGCCAGGGCCGGGCCAGCAGGGCCAGATTCGTATAGGAGCATGCGTCAAAGCCGAGCTCATGGCTCGCACTCATCAAAGCCCCGAACGCATCTTCCGGCGCCTGGCACTCCGCAAGCCTTTCCATGAAACGGTCCAGCATCCCCCACCCCTGGTCTGACAAACAGCCTGATTAGAAAACAGCTGTTTCAATGATTGCACCATCGCCCCTCGCAAAAGGCAACGGACAGGCCGCGCTTTCCCTGCACTCACCAATCAAAAATATATGTTTCAACTTGGAGTTGGTAAACAGACAAAACGAATCGTTTTAACGTAAAATAGGCGCCTCCCAACGAGGTGTGTGGTCAGGAGGAAACATGCCACGGACAGCACAAAAGGCCGCCCCCGGCGGCCAGGACGGTCTTGAGTTTTCTCTCTGTTTTACCGGTAGCAGGCTCGAGTTAAAGGTGAAGGAGCCCTACCCCTCCAACGGGTACCGGACCGCCATCTATGACAGCAGCCCGCAGAAGAGCGAGGTCGTGAGAGCAGGCCTCTTCCGGTTCCTAGCGGAGATGGTGTTTACCGAGCAGGCCCTACAACTCAAAGAAGAGAAAGCCCCCCAGCCGCATTGAGACGCTTCGGCCTTGTCCCCAGCAAGGCCCAGCCGGATCAATGCACTCGATGGCCGCACCTCGCGGCCATCGCCTTTATGGCAACCGGATAGAAATGCCTCATGACCACACCTCCACCACATGACACGCTTGTCATCCGTATCCTTGTCGGACTCTGCGTCGTGGCCTGTCTGCTTGCCGTTGCCACCCAGGCCTATTTTTTGGTGAAAGAAGTGGGCGGGCTCTTCTTCGGATAATCCCCGCTCCTCCGCTAACGGAGAGCTTGCCCCCCAATAAGGTGAACTATAGGATTTGAAGATCTACAGGGCATTCGGGCATTGATGACGAAGTGGCGGCCAGTATTAGTGCCGCGATCATTGCGGGGCAATCCGCGTTCTGCCGGTCACACACCGGCATTGGCGCTCACCGACGATGAAATCCGGCAAAAGATCATCGAGCAGGACATCCTTGCCTATCCGGGTAATTGTCCCTGTTCCTGTAACCCCGCGTCACATGGCAGCCGCGGGGAAGCCCAGTGCACGGGGCAAGCTTGGGGATACTCGCCCAAGTGTTATCCGGCAGATGTGAGTGATACAGCCGCCGAGAGCTACCGGTGGCGCTGCGATGAACGGAATGCACACTGATCGGTAAAACGCGGGAACGCGGGCTAGCTTGGGGATATCGATGTCGATGGCTGGACTAACATTTCAGATATTAGTTGATGACACGCTTGCCGGAGTTACGTCGACCTCCCAACTCATCGGCGTAGTAAATAAACGTGTGCTGAGTTTGATCAACGACTTTGAGGATGCGGAGTGGCGCTACCCAAAATTTCAAAGTTATTTGTGGGATAACATTGCCCAGACCGCTCTGTCGGAAAAAGAACGATCCGCTCTTGTCGACCAAAGTCACAGCTGCCTTGTCGCCGCCGCCCAGAATCTTAAACTCACGGATAAAGATGAGATCGGGAAAGGCAGCGAGATCGCCGAGGTTTTCCTTTACGGTTTGATGCGGCATCGCTTCGGCGCGCTGCCCGTCGTCCCAAAGATTTTCTACAAGCAGAATGTTCAAGACAACGCAAAGGGTGCAGACAGCGTTCATATAGTCGTCGACGGCGACGATTTTACGCTGTGGTTTGGAGAGGCAAAATTCTACAATTCGATTACCGACGTCCGTCTCGATTCAGTCGTGGATTCAGTTATGAATTCACTATCAACAGACAAACTAAAAAAAGAAAACGCCATTATAACCAGCGTAGCTGACCTCGATGGCCTCTCAATCGCGGCGAATCTCCGTTCCAAGATCAAGGCCGCGCTGGATAATAGGGACTCTATCGATAACTTGAAATCCAAGATTCACATCCCAATTCTTCTACTGCACGAGTGCCCGATCACGTCAAATACGAAAGATTTGACCGACGCATACAAGATCGAGATTGCCACCTTTCACAAGAATCGTGCAGACGCCTATTTTCTCAGGCAAATCGCAAAATCCAAGTCAGTTCACAAGTATGACGATCTAAACTTCCACCTCATCCTCTTCCCAGTCCCTAACAAGAAGAAGATCGTCGATGCTTTTGTTCAAGCCGTTGCCTTCTACAAGGGGCAAAAATGATGGACATTTTTGACGTTTGCCACGAAATCAATAGCCTTCTGACGCTGAAGAACGAGGTCGCCGCCAGAAATCTCCTGATACGCCTATTAGCGAATCTCGACCAGACCAAGACACCTTACCCGCAAGTCGTGAACCACATGATCCGTGCGACGGGATTGTTCCCCTACTTGCAACTCGCGAACGCTTCGTGGGACCAGAAATATGTGCACTACGCGTTTGAGGTCGATGTCGGTCGGCGCAAGGCGACCCTGCACCGTGAGCAGTCAAGCGTTCTCTCCAAACTCTTAGACGGCAAGAATATCGCAGTGAGTGCCCCGACCAGCTTCGGGAAGAGCTTTATCATCGACGCCTTTATCGAGGCTAAGCAGCCGGACAACGTGGTGATCATCGTTCCAACCATCGCCCTAATGGATGAAACACGCCGTCGTTTATTTAAGAAGTTTTCTGAACACTACACAATCATAACGGCGCCAGATACGCCACTTGGGCTCAAGAATATCCTCATATTCCCGCAGGAGCGGGCCTTTGGCTATCTATCCGCTCTGGAGAAGATCGATCTGCTGGTTGTCGATGAATTCTACAAGGTGAGTCAGAAGCACGACCGCGACCGTGCACCCGCGCTCATCAAGGCAATCCTGAAGCTATCTAAGAAGGCGAAGCAGAGATATTACCTCGCACCGAATATCAAGAAACTCAGTGATAATGCCTTCACGCGCGATATGGAGTTCTTGGAGCTCCTAGACTTCAACACGGTCTACCTCGACATCAAGGAGCCCTACAAGGAATTTGGGGGCGATGCGACCAAGAAGGGAGAAAAATTAATCGAACTTATTTCTCCAGGCACTCAGAAGTCCCTGATCTACGCAGGCACCTACTCCGAAATTAAGAAAATCGCTGATCTCGTCATAGCGCGAATTGACCCCGTGGATCGAATCTACACCAGCCATTTCTCCACATGGCTACGGCAAAACTACCAATCCGACTGGCTACTGGCTGATTTGGTTGATCGGGCGATTGGCGTTCATAATGGTAGCATGCACAGGTGTCTGAGCCAGCTACAAATACGACTTTTCGAGTATGAAGATGGCTTCGACAGTATTGTCTCCACATCTTCGATAATCGAAGGTGTAAACACGTCCGCACAGAACGTGATCGTGTGGCGAAGCAAATTAGGCAATGCCAATCTCAAGGACTTCACTTACAAAAACATCATTGGCCGAGGAGGTCGGATGTTTAAGTACTTCATTGGCAATATCTATCTGCTGGACGCTCCGCCGAAATCCGAGGACACCCAATTGGAGATTGAGTTTCCAGAGGAAATACTAGGTA
>NZ_BBIO01000030.1 GCF_000739695.1 Tepidicaulis marinus | reverse complement strand
GGCAATCTTCTCGACAGCCTGCCGGAAGGGGAGAGCTTCAACTGGGTCGATAAAGTCTCGATCGAGCTGACGACGCAGATGCTGGCGACGCTGTTCGACTTCCCCTTCGAGGACCGGCGGCTTTTGACCTATTGGTCGGACGTTTCCACCAATGGCGACACGGTGGGCGGCGAGCTGTCGGCCGAAGAGCGGCAGAAGGAATTGCAGCATTGCCTGGAATATTTCGGCCGGCTCTGGCAGGAGCGGGCAGGCCAGGAGCCCAAGAACGATCTCATCTCGCTTATGGCGCATCACCCGGCCATGCAGAAGATGGAGCCGATGGAATTCCTCGGCAATCTCATCCTGCTCATCGTGGGCGGCAACGACACGACGCGCAATTCCATGTCGGGCAGCGTCTATGCGCTGAATAAATATCCCGAGCAATATGACAAGCTGCGCGCCGACCCCTCGCTCATTCCCAACATGGTCTCCGAGACGATCCGCTGGCAGACGCCGCTTGCCCATATGCGCCGCAATGCGCTTGAGGATGTGGAGCTGGGCGGCAAGACCATCAAGAAGGGCGACAAGGTGGTGATGTGGTACATCTCCGGCAACCGCGACGATGAAGTGATCGAGCGGCCGAACGAGTATCTCGTGGACAGGGCGAATGCGCGCCACCATGTCTCTTTCGGCTTCGGCATTCACCGCTGCATGGGCAACCGGCTGGGCGAAATGCAGCTCAAGATCCTGTGGGAAGAGATCATGAAGCGCTTCAAACAGGTGGAAGTGGTGGGTGAGCCGACCCGCGTGCGCTCCAATTTCGTGATGGGCTATTCGAATCTGCCGGTGGTTTTGCATCGCCACTAAAATAACGAGTTTATAAGTGTAAGGGACCCGGCGGTTTTCGCCGGGTCTTTTTGTGCCCGAAAAGCGCCGATTTGGGCGGGATGGGAAGAAAATCACCCTAAGCCCATACGGGTTAAAGTTGACGCAGGCGTCATTTTTCTTGTATAAGTTATGTCAAGTAAACCCTGCGTAAGCTGAAACGCCCTGAAGAGCGTTGGCGCGGGGCACGTATATCAACTGGAGGAGCCCCCATGAGCCAGGCCGCAGTCACGCCAGAAAAACCCGTCGATACGAATTTCGATCCGGCTACGGTCGATCTGAAAGGCTTCGATATCGCGGTGCCCGAATATTTCAGCCAGCAAAAGCACTGGGCGCTTTTCGACCGCATGCGCAAGGAAGACCCGGTGCATTTCGCCGAGTCGCCGGAATTCGGCCCTTATTGGTCGATCACGCGGTACAGCGACATCGTTGCGGTCGACACGAACCACAAGCAGTTCTCTTCCGAGCCTGCGATCGTGCTTCCCGACCCGGAAGAAGACTTCAACGTAAAAATGTTCATCGCGATGGACCAGCCCAAGCACGATGTGCAGCGCAAGGTGGTGAGCCCTGCCGTTGCCCCGCCGGCGCTGGCCGATCTGGAAGACCTCATCCGCGAGCGCGTCGGCAAGGTGCTCGACAGCTTGCCCGTGGGCGAGACCTTCAACTGGGTGGACCTCGTTTCCATCGAAATCACCACGCAGATGCTGGCCACGCTTTTCGACTTTCCCTTCGAGCAGCGCCGCAAGCTGACCTGGTGGTCCGATGTGACGACGGCTGGGCCCGATGGCGGCGACACGGGGCTGAATGATGAAGAACGCCGCGCTGAGCTGCGCGAGTGCCTTGAAACCTTCGCAGGCCTCTGGGCGGAGCGGGCAAATCAGCCGCCGAAAAACGACTTCATTTCGCTCATGGCCCATAACCCGGCCATGCAGGGCATGGAGCCGATGGAACTGCTCGGCAATCTGATGCTGCTCATCGTGGGCGGCAACGACACGACGCGCAATTCCATGTCCGGCGGCGTACTGGCGCTCAATCAGTTCCCGGCGGAATATGACAAATTGCGCAACGATCTTTCGCTGATCCCGAACATGGTCTCCGAGATCATCCGCTGGCGCACGCCGCTTGCCTATATGCGCCGCACCGCGCTTGAGGATGTGGAGCTCGGCGGTAAGACCATTAAGAAGGGCGACAAGCTCGCCATGTGGTATGTCTCCGGCAACCGCGATGAAGAAGCGATCGACCGGCCTTACGAATTCCTGATCGACCGCCCGAATGCGCGCAAGCACTTGGCCTTCGGTTTCGGTATTCACCGCTGCATGGGCAACCGCATGGCGGAACTGCAGATCCGCATTCTCTGGGAAGAGATCATGAAGCGTTTCGACTTCGTGGAAGTGGTGGGCGAGCCTGCTTATACCAAATCCGTCTTCGTGCACGGCATTACCGATCTTCCGGTGCGCGTGCATCCGAAGAAATAACCTCCCCCGGTTACGGATGAAAAGCCCGGCGGTTTCGCCGGGCTTTTTTGTTTTCGCAGCTAAAATTTCTTTCCTCGTCCCGCATGGCCTATTCTTGGCTCGCCCGGCCCTTAGGCTGTGCACAGTGCAAAGGCCTAACGGGGCACGCAACTTGGGCGGCTCGCGGACGTTTGTGCGTTGGCCAAGAAGGGGAGAAAAAATGCGCTTTGTCCGTTCGAACCGCTATTTCCGTGTCGGCGGTGAAATCTGCACGGCCTGGCTTTATTTGCCCGATGGCGTGGAAAAGCCGCCGGCTCTCGTCATGGCGCACGGGTTTTCCGCCGAGCGCAGTTTCCGCTTGCCCGCCTATGCGGAAAAATTTGCGCAGGCCGGGATCGCGGTTTTCGTTTTCGATTACCGCAATTTCGGGGAAAGCTCCGGTGCGCCGCGCAATCTCGTCGATCCCGCCCGTCATCTGGAGGATTGGGAAGCGGCGATCGCTTGCGTCAAGGATTTGCCGGAGGTGGACGGCGCGCGCCTTGCTCTTTGGGGCTCGTCCTTCAGCGGCGGGCATGTCATCGAAATCGCCGCGCGCCATCCGGAGATCAAGGCGCTTGTCGCGCAAGTGCCTTATGTGGGCGGTGTGGAAATTACGCTCTCTTTGCCGATGAAGCTGAAAGCGGCTTTGGCGGTGCTGAAAGACAAGATCAAAGGGGCTTTTGGCGGGGCGCATATGATACCTGCCGTGGGTGGCCCCGGTCGGTTCGGCTGCATGATGGCGGAAGAAGCGAAAGAATTCCTGGACCTCGTGCCGCCGGACTCGAATTGGGAGAATAAAGTGCCGGCGCGCATTCTCACCAAGCTTGGCGCTTATGAGCCGCGCAAGGTGGCTGAGAACGTGCGCTGCCCCGCGCTTATCGTGCTGGCGGAGAAAGATCAGATCACCCCGCCGGGTCTTGCGCGCGAAGCGGCGGACAAAATGCAAAAAGTTGCCATCGCCTCATATGATTGCGGGCATTTCGGGGTCTATCAGGGGGCTCTTTTTGAGGACGTGGCTGCGCGCGAGCTCGATTTTCTCAAACAATATCTGGCAGTTTGACGCCGTTTTACCGCCGCGCTCCACGAACGCGCCGCCGCAGGGCTTGGCAAATCACTTTCTTCTGCGTCATGATTCCCGGACCTGATGCGTCAGGGCTTGGTGCAACAATCGAAAGGAGGTGATCCGATGTCTAGTGGGATTTCGTTCGTGTCTTTAAGGCTTTGCGGGTCTTGCACGGCGGCGGAGCAGCCTTCACCGTCCGTCTGACACGCCTTGGGGCCGAGTGCCCTTCGAGACTTAAAGACTGCGATCTCACGGCTTCATCCTGCAACCAGTGCGGGGCCGGCAGGGCCGGCGAAGTCTTCGGGGGCTGCCATGGCAGCCCCCTTTCGCTTATGCGGGCGGGGATAGGCTGGGGTTGTGGAAGAGCGGGCGGCGGGTATGCGGGGCCGCCAAGGGGCTTAAGTCCCTAAAAAATAACCGCTTTTTGAAGAAATATTTTTTCGGAAATTCCACCGATAGGTGTTCACAAATCTGACAAAGCTGCTATAAAGCGGCCTCTCCACTGACGCGGGGTGGAGCAGTCTGGTAGCTCGTCAGGCTCATAACCTGAAGGTCGCAGGTTCAAATCCTGCCCCCGCAACCACTGCTTAGCGAGTCGCTTGGAATCACCGTTATACCCAAGCGACTCGCGACGCAAGTGGAAATCAGGGTGGCGCGCCTCATAATTGGAGGCGGCATTAATTTCAGCTTAATTTTTCCTGAAAAGTAAAAACCCCGCAGCGGTAACTGCGGGGCTTTGAAACGCTTTGAATGCGCTCTGGCTATCTGTGAGTGCATTTTAGGCGACGGGATTCTGTTGTCAATTGCCTGATGGCAATGCGCAGGCAGTTAAGCCGATGCCGAAATGCATATGGAACAAGTAGCTGCAACTGAAACGCACGTGGCACACGAAGCTGGTTATGCGAAGGGCTTCGTCAAACGCGCGGAGAACTTCGAGAGCGTGAACATGCTTGCCGAACAGTTTGAGGGGGATCCTCATTACGCGTCGATCAGGGCAGGGTCGCTGGTCGGGTCAGCCTTTGCGCTTGTGGAACCGGACTTGCCGGGGAAAGCCGAGAAAGTCCTGCATGTGCTTGTCCAGCACACCCCGCGCGAGGCCTGGAAGAGTGGCAAGACCATCAAATGCACATTGAGCAACGCACGAATCGCGGGGCTGTGCGGAATCAACAAGCGCAGCGTTGTGCGGCTGCTGGCCCTGCTGGAAGAGCGCGGCTGGCTGGTGCGCCGCTATACCAGGGCGAATCAGCGCTATGGAGCGGGCGGCATTGACCTGCGCCCGCTTGCCCGGCGCCTGCCTGAGCTCGAGGCGGCCTATGCGCGGTTCAATGACGAGCTCAGGGAGGAGCGGGAACGGCTGCACGAGGAACGCCTCGATATCCCGGCGCCTGTGGAAAGCGCAGAGGATCCAGAACCCGACAAGGTCACCAGTGCATCCAGACATGACATGAGGGACAACCTAAACCTCTACAATAAAACCTCTGGTCTTACAGACCTTGTACAAGAGCAGGCAGAAGGGTGCCGGCCGTGTCCTCCTCCGGCTCCCTCGGAGATCGAACCTGAGGCGAGCGACAAGGACCTGGTTTGCTTCATGGCCGAGGCCTCCCCCACCCTGCAGCGCCAGCTTGCGCCGGCCCATCTGGAGGAGCTGCTTTGCGGGGAACCCTCTCGATCTGCCCTGCAGGACGTCTCGCGGTCCATCGGCTGGCTGGTGCGCCAATACGTTCGGATCAGGCCAGACGCCTGGCAGAAAGCCGTGGAGCGGCATGGCTGGGCGGCGCTTGCGGCCGTTCTGGTGGCCGTGGACCGGCAGGGGATCAAAAACCCCGGGGCCTACCTGTTCTCAATGCTGCAATCCTCCCTTCTGCGACGAACGGTGCATCACAACCTGCGATCGCTCTGCAGGCAGGGAGGCGGTCATGCATGAGCTTGAGCATATGCTGCGCGTGGTGAATCCGCAGCTTGAGCTGATGCGGATGCTGGTGCTGACCTTCTCCAAGGTCTCCCGCTGGCAATCCGATGAGGAATGGCACCTTTTGACGCTTCTGGTCACGCTCGAAGAGGATCAGGAGAAGTGGCGCCGCCGGGACCTGGTGATTCCGGCACGGCTTCGGTATTGGAGCGGGCTACGCCGCAAGACGCCCAAAGCGATCCGCCGCACACTGCGCCGTCTGGAGCGGCGGCGATGGCTGAGATGCATCTACGACCGCTCAGGCAAGAACCTTGTGGCGGTCGATCTCGACCCGGTTCTGCAGCGTCTGCCCCTGCTCTGGGAGCTTGAGGAGCCGCCTACCGAGGAGCGGGCGGAGGAGAAGGCCCGGATCGATGCCATTCTGCATGAGATGGCACGTACCGGGCCGGAAATCAGCATTCCGCCAGATGGACCGGTTGGCGGAAGATAAGCACTCACCTTGCTTAGTGCCTCATGGTTCACCTATGCGTCGTCGTGCTGCTTGCCGCGATCTGGTCCGAAATTCCGCTGTCGGGCTCATACCGGGCCACGTCTCGCATCGGGCTGTCCGTCCCGGCTTGTCTGCCTGGGCGTTCCCGCGCCAGTGCTCAACCCCAAAAAGGCGCCCCGTGTTGCGGCCGTTCCGGCCGCTGCCCGCGCCTGGCGCCATTTTGAGGCCGCTCCTGCCGTCGCTTGAGCCCCGTCTCGCTGTCCGCCCCTCCGGCAGCCATAGACGGACACCCCATTCGATGGAGACGAAGATGAGCAACAAACCGACACACCGCGTTTTCCAGGTGATCGAAACCGGCAAGGACAAGAAGTTCTGGAACCGCATTGGCGGCACCTGGGAGCACGAAGACGGCAACGGCTTCAATCTGAGCCTGAACAGCATTCCTCTCGACGGCCGCATGGTCATCCGCCGCATCGAGAAAGACGACGAGGAATGATCAGAACCTGGCCCCGGAGCTTGTCTCCGGGGCCCTGGCTTCCAAAAGGATATCCATGATCACAACAGCCAGACTTCAATCCTGGAGATGGAGGCAGAATAAATGCAATCCATTTGCCGTTGTGGTTATTGACAACACATTCGGGATGTTGTCATGATTTACAACACAAGAGCCGAGCTGATTATCTGCGAACGCGAAAACATCAACGACACTGCCTTCGTAGAGCTTGTCGTTTGGCTTGTGCCAGTGCCGTTGGCAGGCAGTGTTCATAACTTCAAATACCGGCTTGCCCTTGTGATCGAGGGCGAATGCGTCATGCGCTATGACAATGAAGCCGGGAAAGGCGACCACCGGCACATTGACGGGCGGGAAGAAGCCTACGTGTTCAAAGACCCTGAAACGCCGCTTGCCGATTTTTACGATGACGTTGAAAGGATACTTTCATGAAAACGCTGAATGTGAGAGTTACCAGCCGCGCTGGCGTAAAGGCAGGCGTTTTGAAGGCAATGAAGAACGCACAATCCGGAAAGAAAGTCGGCGCCAAACCCTTGCTGACTTTCTCAAGCTATGAGGATATGCACCGCGTGCTTGCCCCTGCCCGCCTGCAAATCGTGGCGGCTCTTGCCGGAAAAGGCGCGCTTAGCATCCGGGAAGTTGCGCGCCGCCTTGGCCGCGACGTGAAGGGCGTTCATACCGATATTACCCGGCTCATTAATGCGGGCGTGATCGACCGCACGGAGGAAGGCGTTAGCTTTCCTTATGACCAGCTGCATATGGAAGTCGATATAGGCGCGGCAGCCTGAAGGAGAAACAATATGGGCCGGACACTCGATGAAATCTTGGCATCCCTGCCGGAAGACCGCCGCAAGGATATCGAAGAAAGAGCGCAGGAACTTCTCACGACTTTGCAGGAGTTCCGTGAAGATGAAACAACTTCAACCGCCGAAATGAAAGACGCCGATTGAGCGGCGGAGATCAAGATTCAGCATGCACTTGTCTCCGAAGGCCGGCCTCAAATTTAGGAAGAAGGTGTCTGCAAGTCTAGGGGCTTTTCAGTCACGCACTTGCTGAGTATACCTGTTCATGCTGCTCTCGTTTCGCTAGCTAAGCCTGCTTATTTTAACTTTCCTGCTATTTAAGCGATCGCCTTGTTGCTTGAGTAAGCGCTGAGCATCAAAATGGGGCATGAACGATTTTTCCCCGGTGGATGCCTTCCGCCGAGCTTCCCTGAAATCCGATTCTATTTCACGAAAAACGATTCCTGAGCCGACATGCAAAGAATTTTGATTCTTTTGGCGGGCGGATCGCTTTGATGAAGTGAGGGGGCAGGGCGGTGCCTACCAACCCCAAATTGAGCCGCTCTTCTCCACTTATCTGGCAATTCCGATAAGCCGTTAATATCGGTATTGGCGCATACTCAAACGTGATTTTTCAAAGATCGAGGAGTTTTGAGTAGTTGAAGCGCACCGCTGCCACCCGATCCCATTGCTCCGAGTTGTCGTCCCATCTTCCGTTAATCTCGATACGATCGACAAATGGCCGTAGCTTACGGTGGTGGGCTAGCTGCCCGGGCTGTTTTGCAAGCGTGTCCAACAAGTCGAAATATTTGCTTAGTATTCGGTCGACCGAGGCGGGACCTTGAATTTTCTTGAGGTTACTCTCGTGCTTTTCAATGTCCAGCTTGTGACGGCGAATCTGCCTTTCCCGATCGTCGAGAAGGGCTTGCAACTCGGGGCCTTGTTTTGCTGTGCCCAATGTCGAGAGAATGTTGCGCAGGGTGTGCCGTTCTTCTTCGATCATGGCCTCCAGTCTGGAGATATCACTTTCATGCTGCCGGCGAAGTGATCGCACCTCGGGCGAATTAAGCCAGCTTACTATTTCAGCGCTGGTCAGTTTTGACAGCCCCTTCAGGATAACGGGCATAATAGTTTCGAAGCGGATGTTCCTGTTGAAGCAATGCTTGTATTCGCATGAATATGCTCGTGATCCGATGCGGACAATCTTCTTTCCGTGGCGCCCGCAAAAAAGCCGACCCGAGAAGAGGTAATGCCGGGCTCCGGGTCTGCTTGCCTGACGTGCGCGCGATTCTCGGTTCAGCTTTGCGCGGTGTGCAGCCCGTTCCTCTTCGGTGCGAGCTTTGTTTAGCAAGATGAGCTCTTTGCGCCTACTGGAGCGTTGCTCGATCATCTCCTGCACGGAGTCGAAAAGCGCTTCTTCGATGATGGTGAGTTCGGGAACGGGGACGTTCAGCCATTCATTCTCAGGCCTCACAACCGAGAGCCTTTTGCCGGTCTCCGGGTGCTTTCGATAAGCCATCCTATTGAAGGTCACGACGCCCTTGTAAAGGGTTTGGCGTAGGAGGCCTGTCTTGCGTGCTGCGGTACCAACCAGTGTTGAGGGCACCCATTTTCCACCCTTTGGCGCGGGGATCGCCAGGCGATTCAGGTCATCACAAATAGTCTTTATGGGCTTGCCCGAAGCATATTCAGAATAGATTTGCTTCACGACGGCTGCCTCATCATCCTTGATGCGCCGCCGCCCCCTGATTGGCTCACCTTGGTGATCATAGGCACGAACCAGCTCATAACCATAGGTCCGGCCGCCTGGAACCGATCCTTTTAAAACCGAGGCGATCATGCCGCGGCGCGTCTTGTCGGCAAGATCTTTCAAGTATAGCGCATTCATCGTGCTTTTCAGCCCGATGTGCAGTTCATTGATGATGCCTTCGGATGCGGTTCGGATCGAAATATCGAGAAAGGCCATTTTCTTGAAGAAATTGGCGGTGTCCGCCTGGTCGCGGCTGATACGGGAAAGATCTTCCGCGACAACCATGTCGAACCGCTGTTCGACTGCCGCATTGATCAAGGCGCTGATGCCGGGCCGATTGTAAAGATGGGCGCCGGACAGGGCTTCATCCTTGAAAACATCCACGACCAAATAGCCCTCACGCTGGCAGAGCTCACTGCAGCGGTAAATTTGATCCTGGGCCGACGAGCACTGCTTGTCGGTAGAATGTCGAGCATAGATGGCTACGTGCACGGCGCAGAACTCGGGGGATAGTCTCTGGCAGGCGGGTGAGAAGGTCCTGATAGCGCAAAGCGGCGCGTAGCTAAAGGTGGAAAATGCCGTTTATGTTAAAATATTGCGACTCTCTAAGGCATTGAAATTACTCAAGATTCCGCGTGTTTCCGCGAGATTCCGGAAGTTTCCACAAGATTCCGCATCTTTCCGGAAGTTTCCGGGAGATTCCGCGAATTTTCCTCGTCGTGGCGGGGGCAGGATATGGCAAGTGCATGCACCTGCCGCCGCCAAGCGGCTTTCTGCTTAGTCGCACGGCTATGCCGTACTCAACGATAAAAACGACACGCCAGCGTTGCTTGGCTCCCGCGCCGAGATACCGATGTGGTCGGTCTATTTACCTCTGGTTATGTCAGCGAAGGTTGCCTCGACTGCCGCGCTACGGCGACGTCAACCCGTTCCTGCGTGACCCGCTGCAGATACTTTCATGCACGTCCGCGCCTTCGGCGAAGAAGGCTGGTGGTCGGTCGTACAGAAACGAGATCGCGGACCAGCGGCTGGGACCTGAACCCACGACCACACGGCGATGCTCAAAATGCTGTCCGTCGTAGATGGGGGGCTGCCACGGGCACTCCGAAACAGCGCGACAACAGCTGCATTATACAGAGGGGGTGACTTGCTCCCCTGAAAAGTAGCTGCCATGGCCACCCGCAACTCCGAGGTCATAGTCCGCTCCCTTTTGGACGCGATGCGTCTTTCCCAGTTCGCCAGAAAGTGATCAAATATGATCGTAGTCGCAGGAGCTGACGGTTAGTCGCGACCGGCGCTGTTGTCCACTTCGACGCTTGTACAGACGAGCAGGGCGATTTTCACACTGGATACCACCGAGCTGCAAAGATTCATGTCTTATGATGTGGGTAAGGCGTAGTGATTAGTCCACATTTGTCGCCTCTATGTCATCATCAAGCGTGATTCCGTCGAAGAAAAACCGGACCACATACCGATCAAAAGGGCCTAGCGATTTAATTGCCAGTACGGCATCCCTTCCATGGTACTTGAAGCGGTCAAGCGCTGACTGGAGGTCCATGCTCGGGTCTTCGAAATCAATTAAACCTGACTCATGAATCTTTTTCGAAATCATGCGCGGGAGTCCATATTCTTCAAGATGGTAAACCGCGCTGGGTAAGAAAGCTCGGCTCATCCTTCCGATAAATGCCGAAATATCGACTGAAGGGTTGATGATTATCTTGTGAAGTTCGTTCGTGTCGCTGAGCAGGGCCGACAACTTGTATGTGATAGTCCGTTCGAGTTTGAAAAAATCATCGATATCGATTCCTTCCTTTTTGAGGGAGGAAATCAGCTGAAATAGCTCGTTATCCCAATTGTGCGCGATTGCCTTGGTGGTGGTCACGAGTTTGCTAAATTGGGCGTCCCAGTTGCCTGGTTTAAGTCTGAGAACCCTAT
This sequence comes from Tepidicaulis marinus, assembly GCF_000739695.1. GTDB lineage: Bacteria > Pseudomonadota > Alphaproteobacteria > Parvibaculales > Parvibaculaceae > Tepidicaulis > Tepidicaulis marinus. The sequence continues at coordinate 255 of NZ_BBIO01000030.1, read as the reverse complement.
AAAGCATGGTATCCCAATCGTCCGGGTTTCTAGAATTTAGAAACGCGAAACCGCGCCACTCTTCAGGATTGTTCTTCATGTCTGTGGCCAGCCGAAGCAAGAATTCTGCGTCGCTGTCTTGGAGAAGGTTCTCTCGCTTTATGCGCGCAAAGTTCTCGTCTCCAAGAATCGACGACATCTGTGTTCGATATTCGATGATGCGCTCAACTTGTCGCTCGGTGAGTTGGTCCACATCTTCACCTTCATCCAGCGTAC
>NZ_BBIO01000031.1 GCF_000739695.1 Tepidicaulis marinus | reverse complement strand
AAGGCAAAGGGGGGTTCCATGGCCGGGTTCCGGCCATATATAAGTGCGAGCCTTTCTTGTCATCTAGGTCCTTGCGATGTCCGGGTCCGCCGCATCTCCCGGGCGCGCGAGGAAGGCCGGTCGGCACGTGGTTAGGAGTGGCCTCCTCTGTTACGCCGCGAATTCCGATTGGCCGCCGTTTCCTGTGACGACGAGGAAACGAAAGGGCCGGCTGCTTGCAGCCGGCCCTTGCCTTTTGTACCGATGCGCATCTTGTGCAGATGCACAATCTCTCACTTCAATTCGATATATGTCGTCTTCAGCTGCGAGTATTTGTCGTAGGCGTGAAGCGACTTGTCGCGGCCGATGCCGGACTGTTTGTAGCCGCCGAAGGGCACGGTGATGTCGCCGCCATCGGTATTGTTGACGTTGACGGTGCCCGCTTTCAATTTGCGCGCTACCTTGTGCGCCTTGTTGATGTCGCGGGTCCAGACGCTGGCCTGCAGTCCGTAGATCGAATCATTGGCGATGGAGAGCGCCTCTTCCGGGTCCTTGAAGGTGAGGGTGGAAAGAACGGGGCCGAAGATCTCTTCGCGGGCGATGCGCATGTCGTTTTTCACGCCGTCGAAGATGGTGGGCTCCAGATAATAGCCGCCCGTGTTCTGGCGCACCTGCTTGCCGCCATAGGCAAGTTTTGCGCCTTCCTTGGCGCCGATCTCGATATAGGATTTCACCCGTTCGGTCTGTTCGCTGTCGACCATGGTGCCCATCATCGTGGCGGGGTCGAGCGGGTCGCCCGGCTGCATGGTTTCGCCGACCTTTTTCACTTTCTCCAGAAACTCGTCATGGACGCTTTCTTCCACCAGAAGGCGGGTGGCGGCGACGCAGACCTGGCCTGAATTATAAAAGACCGCCATGCCCGCATCTTGAGCGGCGGCATCGAGGTCCGGCGCATCGGCAAAGACGATGTTGGGGGACTTGCCGCCGCATTCCAGGCTCACATGTTTCATGTTGGTTTCGGCGGAATATTTCAGGAAGTACTTGCCGACTTCCGTCGAGCCGGTAAAGGCGATCATGTCCACATCCATGTGGCGGCCAAGCGCCTGGCCCGCCGTTTCCCCGAAACCGGGCAGCACCTGGAAGACGCCGTCCGGAATGCCTGCTTCGCCCGCAAGTTCGGCGACGCGCAGGCAGGTGAGGGGAGACTGCTCTGCCGGCTTCATGATGACGCTGTTGCCGGCGGCAAGAGCGGGCGCGAATTTCCAGGCGGCCATGAGGAGCGGGAAGTTCCAGGGCACGACCGCGCCGACGACGCCGAGCGGCTCGCGGGTGATCATGCCGACGGCGCCCGTGCCCATGGGGGCAAGCTCGTCGTAAATCTTGTCGATGGCTTCCGCATACCATTGCACGGTGCGCACTACCCCTTCCATGTCGCCCTGGCGGGAGAAGGTGATGGGCTTGCCCATGTCGAGGGTTTCGAGCAATGCCAGTTCATCGGCATTGTCGGCAATGAGCGCGGCGAATTTCAGCATCACGGTCTTGCGCTCGCGCGGCGCCATTTCCGACCAGGTGCCTTTTTCGAAGATCGCGCGGGCAGCTTTTACGGCCCGGTCCACATCTTCCTTGTCGCAAGACGCGATGGCGGTCAGGACCTGGCCGTCTATCGGGCTGTAATTGTCGAAGGTCTCACCGGAGGCGGCATCGGTGAAGCGGCCATTGATGAAGGCCTGATGGCGGTAGGTGAGCGTGCTTGCTTTCTTGCGGTAATCTTCTGCTGCGGACATCGGGTCCTCCCTCAGCAACTAAGCGTTGATTTGAGGGCATCATACAGCAAAGGGCGAGGCTGTATGAGTGACAGCCTCGCCCTTCGGCACCCTTGCGGGTAAATATATTGAACAGGAGCCGCGCTCCTGCGCCCAAGATTACTTGATCTTGTTTTCCTTGAACTCGACGTGCTTGCGCGCGACGGGGTCGTATTTCTTGATGACCAGTTTTTCGGTCATCGTACGGGTATTCTTCTTCGTGACGTAGAAGTAGCCCGTGCCCGCGGTGCTTTCGAGCCTGATTTTCAGCGTGGTCGGCTTCGCCATCGCGAAATCCTCAATCTTTGCCCGCCGCGGCCGAGTCCGGACGGAAGTCTCACAATTGATGCCTCGGAATTGCGCCGCAGACTACCCATCGCGCGGGCGATGTCAAGCGTGGCTTGAGGGGCAGGAGCTGCCGAATCGCAGATTTTCGCCCTTTTCTGGGCCTTGAAGCCCACCGCCGGGTTCAGGCCATGGGATCGCGCGGTTTCGGGGTGGAATAGCGCCAGCCCACCAGAATGAGATAGACCCCGATCAGCCCGGCCATGAAGACGGCAAGGCCATGCGGGTCCCAGACATCCATGGAAAGCCCGGCGAGCGGCGGCCCGGCAAGGGCCCCCACCGAATAGAGCATGACGAAAGTGGCATTGGCCGAGGCAAGGTCCGCCCCCCGGAAACGCTCTCCGAGGAGGGTGAGGCCGACCGTGTACATGCCCACCACCACGCCGCCGAAGACGAAAAGAGAGGGGATGAAGAGATAGATGCTCTGGGAGACGAGGGGCAGGAGCGCCGTGCCCGCAAAGCCGAAGCCCGCGCAGATAAGAAGGACGAGGCGGCGGTCCATCCGGTCCGCCAGCGCCCCGATGGGGATTTGGAAGAGGATGTTGCCCGCCCCGAAGACGGTGAGCACCAGGGCGGCGGTTTCCGCCGTCTGGCCGGTGCGCAGGGCATAGATGGGCAGGAGGTTGAAAATATTGGTCTCCGTTGCCCCATAAATGAGCCCGGCAAGGGTGGCGGCGGGGGCGACGAAGAGAAAGGTCAAGAGCCCCCGGCTCGGCGCTTCCTCCACGCGCGGGGCAAGACCCCAGGCAAGGAAAAGCGGAATGCTGGCACTCACTGTCAAGAACGAGACGATGAGGAAGGGCAGCGCGCCCTCGCTGCCCACCAGCGCCAGAATGAGCGGGCCGATGGCAAAGCCGCCTGACAGGATAGAGCCGTAAAGGCCGATCAGTTTGCCGCGGCTTTTTTCGTCCGCCAGCTGGTTGATCCAGAATTCCGAGACGACGAAAAGGCCGGTCAGCGCGATGCCGTTGATGAAGCGGATAGGAAACCAGGCCCAGATATTCGGGAAAAGGAAATAGCAGGGCATGCAGGCCGCCGAGAGCGCCATGCAGGCCAGAAGGAACCGGTCCGGCTGCACGCGGCGCAGAAGGGTCGGGATGAAGGGTGTAAAGACCAGCGTGGCAAGCGCGGGCATGGCGGTGTTGAGGCCGATCAAGGCCGTGTCGGTGCCGCGCTGTTCGAGCTGCAGGGCGAGCAGGGGGATGGAGAGGCCGAGCCCCATGCCGACAGCGGTGATGCAGGCGATGACGGCGGCAAGGCTCTTGATGCGTTCCTTTTCGCTCAAGGCGCCTTTTTTGATGATTTCAGCCATTTCTTAAGCGCTTTTCTTGTTATCGCGGAACCGCCGCCCGATGAATTCGGTTTGGAAGCGAACAATCCGGCCTTTAATACTGTTTCTACAATGTAGCGGCAAAATTGCTGGATAAAATTGCCGTGCTCTGCGGGGCTCCTACCTGTCCGGGATGCGGATCGCCGTCACATGTGAAACACGAGGCAACAACCGAATGCTCGAAGCGCAGACCGTCGCCATTTTTATCGTTGCCGGGCTCGTCTGCGCCGCCATTCTTTCCAGCCTTTTGTCCTTCCGCATCGGCTCGCCCTTGCTGCTGGTCTTCCTTGTGGTGGGGCTTGCGGCGGGCGAAGACGGCTTCGGCCTTGTCGTCTTCAACGATGCAGGCACGGCCTATCTCATCGGCTCCATCGCGCTTTCCGTCATTCTTTTCGATAGCGGCTATGCGACGCGCTTCCGCTCCTACCGGGCGGCGGGTGTGCCTGCCGTGGTGCTGGCAACGGCGGGGGTGCTGCTGACCGCCGGGCTGACGGGGACAGCCGCCAAGTTTCTTTTCAATGTTGGCTGGCTGGAAGGGATGCTGCTCGGCACCATTCTCGCCTCCACCGACGCGGCGGCGGTGTTCTTTCTCCTGCGCGTCGGCGGGGTAACGATCCGCGAGCGCATTCGCTCGCTGCTCGAAATCGAATCCGGCACGAACGATCCCATGGCGATCTTTCTGACGCTGACGCTTGTCGAGCTGATTGCGGCAGGGGCGGGGATCGAAACGCTGAGCGCGGGGCTGCTGGGGCGTTTTGCCTGGGCGATGCTGGGCGGGGCCTTGATCGGGGCGGCGGGCGGCTGGCTTATCCTCGTGGCGGTAAACCGCATTCAATTCGACAAACCGCTCTATCCGCTTATCGTGCTGTCGCTCGCCGTCACGGTCTTTGCCATGGCGTCCATCGTCGAGGCGAGCGGTTTCCTTGCGACCTATATTGCCGGGCTCATCGCGGGCAATATGCGCATGCGCTATTCCCAGGCTTTGGAGGATTTTCAAAGCGGGGTGACGTGGTTCTGCCAGATCGCCATGTTCCTGACGCTTGGGCTTTTGGCGACGCCGTCCGAATTTCCCGCAGTTTTTGCGGGCGCCTTGGCGATCGCCGCTTTTCTGATTTTCTTTGCCCGCCCGCTCGCCGTCTGGATATGCCTGTCGCTTTTCCGGTTTTCGCCCGCCGATATGACTTTCGTTTCCTGGGTTGGGCTGCGCGGGGCGGTGTCGATCCTGCTCGGCATTATCCCGCTTGTCGGCGGCATCGGGGACGGGCAGAGCTATTTCAACATCGCCTTTATCGTGGTGCTGCTCTCGCTTGCCATTCAGGGCTGGAGCATCGGCCCCGTGGCGCGCTGGCTTGGGCTTCTGGTGCCGCCCATCAAAGGGCCGGTGGACCGCATTCAGCTCGAATTGCCCACCGCTTCGCGCCATGAGCTCGTGACCTATAAAATCGCGCCCGACAGTCCCGTGGCGCTCGGCGCGCGTATGCCGCGCTGGGCCCGGCCCTCGCTTGTCATTCGGGACGGGGCTTCCATGTCGGCGCGGCGCGCGGGGCGGCTGAAAGAAGGGGACAGCATCTATATCTTCGTGACGCCCCGGCAGGTGCAGCTTCTCGACAAGCTTTTCGCGCGCCCGGTGCCGGAGGACGAGTTTACCAGCACTTTCTTCGGCGATTTCATTTTGAAGCCCGATGCGCGCATGGGCGATGTGGCCCCGCTCTATGATTTCAGCGTGAGCGAGGAAGAAGCGGAGTTGAGCGCGGAGGAATTTTTGCTGCGCCGGTTGCCGCAGCCGCTCGATATGGGCGACCGCACGACGATCGGCACGGTGGACCTGATCGTGCGCGCGCTTAATGAGGAGGGCACGCGTGTTCTGGAGGTCGGGATTTCCGTTCAACCGATGCGCCCGAGCCTTGAAACGATGCCGCTGCCGCTGCCTGCGAGCGTGCGCAAGGTGCTGCTGAAGGCCATCGGCTCCATGCGCTCGGGCATGCGCGAGGAATGATCAGGCTTTCCGGCGCACCACGACAGGCTTGTCATTGCGGTAGCAATAAAGCGGCGGCACGGGATGCGTGATGCCTTTGGCGCGGGCCTGCAATTCCTTCAGCATGAATTCGGTCACATCGATCACCGGCAATTTGAGCGCTTCGGATAGCGGGTACCAGTCGATGTCCGAAAGCTCGCCCGAACCTTGCACCGTGCCTTGCGTATGCGCTGCCGATGCCAGGAAAAAACGGGCGTGGAAGCGGATGGGGCTTGAAAGCGGCGTGATGGCGCGCCCGGCGAAGGTAAGTTTTTCAAGATCGGGCAGGCGTTCTTCCTTGCGAAACTCTTCCCACGTGCCCGAAACCCGGCCCTTGAGCGTGCCGGGTCTTGTGAGAAAGAGCCCTGTCTCCTCGCGGGTTTCGCGGATGGCAGCGAGCGCCAGATGGCGCGCCTTTGCCCCCGGACAGCCGGCATGGACGAGGGCCTTTTCCGTTTCCGGCGTAAAGTCGGTGCCGGGCTCGATATGCGCGTCGTTCGCATCGAGTTTGCCGCCCGGAAAGACATAGGCATCCGGCACGAAGGAAACTTTGCTGTGGCGTTTGCCCATGAGGACGCGCGGCTCGCCGCCCGTTTCGTCGAGCAAAATGAGAGAGGCCGCATCGCGCGGCTTTACTTTGGTCATGAGCGCGCGGCCTAGAGCGTTTCGCGGATGGGGCCCGCCTGGCGGAAATAGACGAAGGGCACGGGCCGTTTCGCGGCGGCCTGGGTGGAGAGCACCAGGCGCTCATCCAGTTCGTCCAGCACCACGCGGGTGATGTTCGGCAAATCAAGGCCGCGCGCATCGTCGAGCGTCAGCCAGTGCACCTCCAGAAGCTCGTCCGAGCCGCCGGCAATATCGTGCATATCGCCCTGAATGTGTTCCGCATCCACCGTGAAAAAGCGCGTGTCGAAACGCTTCGTGCGGTAAGGCGGCGTGATGGCGCGGAAGAAGAAATCCATGGCGCCGAGGGCGGGTAAAACCTTCTGGTCGAAATAGCTTTGCCAGTCCGGATTTTTCGTGCGGCGGATTTCCGGGCACGGCTTGCCGACAATGAGGCCGGTTTCCTCGAAGGTCTCGCGGATGGCGGCAAGGGCCATGCCGCGCGCACGGGCTTCCGAGGGCGTGCCGCGCATTTTCTTCAGCAGCTTTTCTTTCACGGGCTTGCGCAAATCCTCGCTCACCGCAATGCGGCTGTCTGCCGGATCGACGCGCCCGCCGGGAAAGACGAATTTGTTCGGCATGAATTTGTGGCCCGCATGGCGCTTGCCCATCAGCACTTGCGGCTTCGGCCCGTCGCGGCGCACGAGAATGAGTGTTGCCGCTTCCTTGGGGCGCACGGCGGGGGCCTTGCCTTCCCGGTATTCCTGATTGCGGCTGTTCTTCGGATCGAAAACGGCCTTTGCGGCCTGTTCGTTATTGGACATTGCTGAACTCCCTGTGGGGCAAACAATGCCTCCAAGGCGGTGTGAAGTCCAGCCGCGCCCGCTTGCGGGGGGCGCTCAGTAAATGGATTTTTTCAGATGCTCGGGGTAATTGCGGTCGTAGGCCGCACCGTCGAATGCCGGATCGAAACCCTGATTGATCTCACCTGCCGTAGGGACCGGGCGGGTTTTGGGCCAGCTTTCCCATTGCCAGAGGCCGGAACGGGCAAGCGCTTTCTGGCATTGGTAATAGACCGTCTCGATCTCCACCTTGATGAGGGAGCGCGGGGCTTTGCCCTGCATGGTGAAACGGGCGGTGAGTTTCTCACCGGCGAGGATCGAGGCGCGGCCATTGACGCGCAGGGTTTCGCCTACGCCCGGCACGAGGAAGAGCAGGGCGACGCGCGGATCGCGCAGGATGTTCTTCAAACTGTCGAGCCGGTTATTGCCGCGCCGGTCCGGGATGAGCAGCGTACGGGGGTCTTCCACATGAACAAAGCCGGCCGGGTCTCCGCGCGGGGAACAATCGAGCCCTTCGGGCCCTGCCGTGGCGAGCAGCATGAAGGGCGCCGCTTCCACGAAGGCGCGGTAATGCGCGGTGAGGTGATCGCGCTCTTTGCTCAATGAAACGGGGACGGGGGCGCCGTACAGCGCTTCAAGCTCCTCGATCGTCTTTATCTGCCGCTCGCTCATCTCGCGCTCCCATAAGCGGGGTTTTCATGTGCGGCGATCTTATGCGGAAGGGAGGTGGCGGCACAGCCCGATCACGGGTTTAATGCCGGACGATTGGCTCTATGTTTCGAGAAGGAGCGTCAGCCTGCGCGGCCGAAGCCTTCCATCCGCAAGGCCCATTGCAGGCCGACGGTGGCGCCCTTGGCGACGGGCAGAATGGCCAGCGATAGGATGGCGGTCAGCGGCAGCCAGATCGCAGCATGAACCCAGAGCGGGGGCCAATAGGCAAATTCGAGCGCCATCATCATGGGCACGATGAGGTGGCCGACGATCAGGATGGTGAAATAGGGCGGGGCGTCATCGGCGCGGTGGTGATGCAGTTCCTCGCCGCAGCTTGCGCAGTTCGGCGTGATCTTCAGGTAGCTCGTGAAGAGCTTGCCTTCCCCGCAATGGGGACAGGTAAAGCGCATGCCCTTCCACATGGCCGGCCAGAGCGGGCGTTCATTGCGGTAGGTCAGGGGGGTGCCGGAACCGGTCATGCGCTTCTCCTTCATCGCCACCCTAATTAGAGACTGGCATGTCTCCAAACAATGTGTCCGATTGCCGCGCCGGGCCGGAGCGGGCTTAGCGCGCGCCCGGTTTGCGCTTGGCCTTGGCTCCCTTGGCGGCAGCGCGCCGGTGCTTGCCCGCTTTCGATTTGTCGCGCGGGCCCGCGGCGCCGCGGCGCGGAGCCCTGCCGGGCGCGCTGCGCGCGCCCTTGCGGGGCGTGAGCGTCGAGCCGCCTTCCAGCATCTCAAACAAAAGCCCGCCCGTCACCGGCACGGCGTCGAGCAGTTTGACGCGCACATTCTCACCGATCCGGTAAGCCTTGTGCGTGCGTTCGCCGATCAGCGCCTGGCGGCCTTCATCATAGATGAAGTAATCGCCCGCAAGCTGAGAGATGGGCACGATGCCGTCCGCGCCCGTGTCCGCCAGCTTGACGAAAAGCCCGAAACGGGAGACGCCGGAAATCCGGCCCTCGAAATCCCCGCCTACTTTCGAGTGCAGGAAGGAGGCGACATAGCGGTCGGTTGTTTCACGCTCGGCCAGCATGGAGCGGCGCTCGGTGAAGGAAATGTGCTCGGCGATCTCTTCCAGATCCCTGATCTCCTCATCCGTCAGACCGTCCTTGCCGAATTTGAGCGCGGAGATCAGCGCGCGGTGGACGATGAGGTCCGCATAGCGGCGGATGGGCGAGGTGAAATGCGCGTAGCGGCGCAGGTTCAGCCCGAAATGGCCGAGATTTTGCGGGTCGTACACCGCCTGGCTTTGCGAGCGCAGCACCATGTCGGAGACGAGATGGATGAAGTCGCCTTTTTCCGCCTGCGCCAGAATCTTGTTGAACTGGGCCGGCGTCATGCGCTGGCCCTTGGGCAGGGAAATATCCATGCTTTTCAGGAATTCGGAGAGGCCGAAAATCTTTTCCTGCGAAGGGGCATCGTGGATGCGGTAGATGAGCGGCGATTTTTTCTCTTCCAATGTTTCGGCAGCCGAAACATTCGCCTGAATCATGAACTCTTCGATGAGGCGCATCGCCTCCACGCGCTCGGCCTGTCGGATGGCCTTCACCTTGCCGGTCTCCGTCAGCTCGACCTTGTATTCGGGCAAATCGAGCGCCAGCGGACCGCGTATATCCCGCGCCTTGGCGGCGGTTTGATAGGCGTTCCAGAGCGGCATGATGACGGTATCGAGGAGCGGGGCGGTTTTTTCGTCCGCATGTCCGTCCACCGCTTTCTGGAAGGCCTGATAAGAAAGTTTGGCGTGGGAGCGCATCAACCCGCGAATGAAGCGGTGTGAAATTTTGTGCCCGCTCTTGTCGAAGACCATGCGCACGGCAAGGCAGGCACGGTCTTTCCCTTCAACCAGCGAGCACAGATCATTGGAGATGCGCTCGGGCAGCATCGGCACCACGCGGTCGGGCAGATACGTAGAGTTGCCGCGTTTGCGCGCTTCCTTGTCGAGGAGCGAGCGGGGCGTGACATAGGCGGCGACATCGGCGATGGCGACATAAACGATGTGGCCGCCTTCGTTTTTCGGATCATCGTCGGGCGCCGCATAGACCGCATCGTCATGGTCGCGCGCATCGGCCGGGTCGATGGTGATCAGCGGGATGTCGCGCAAATCCGTGCGCTCGCCGAGGCTGGCATGTTTCGCCTTTTCCGCCTCGGCGATGACCGCCTCGGGAAAGACATCCGGAATGCCATGAGCATGAATGGCGATGAGGCCGATGGATTTTTGATCGGAGGCATTGCCCAGCACGTTGCGCACCTTGGCGCGTTTGAGGCCGGAGCGGGGGCCGGGCAGGGTTTCGGCAAGCACAAGATCGCCTTCGCGCGCATCGCCAAGATCGCGGCCGGAAATCTCGAACTCCATGCGCAGGCGTTTGTCGACGGGCAGAAGCCGCGCGCCTTCGGTATGTTCGCGGATAATTCCGAGCAGCGTTTCCGCAGCCTTGCCGATGCGCCGCACGATGCGCGCTTCATAGGCATAGTCTTCTCCGCCCTCGAGCGGGAAGAGGCGGGCAACCGCCCGGTCACCGACACCGACAGCCGCGCCCTGATGGCGGTCCTTGGCGCGGGGCGGGGCGATGATGATGGAGGGAGGCGGGCTTTCTTCGTCCCATTGGTGAGGCTCGGCGACAAGCTCGCCATCCTCGTTCCGGCCCGTGATGTTGATGACGCCGACGGGCGGCAGGGTGCCGGGCGGGGCAAGGCGTTTGCCTTTGCCTTTTTTGATCAGCCCTTCATCGGTCAGCTCTTTCAGGATGCGTTTCAGCGCGATGCGCTGGTTGCCCGCAAGCCCGAAAGCGCGGGCAATCTCGCGTTTGCCCGCCTTGCCTTCATTGTCGGTAATGAAAGAGAGGATTTCGTCGCGCGAAGGCATGCCTGCCTGCGCGCCGCCATCCCTGGCAGCTTTGTTGCGGGCGCGGGGGGCGCGCTTGTCAGCCACTTCTACTCTTCACCTGTGTCAGCGGTTTCGGGTTTTGCAGCAGTTTTCTTTTTCGCTGCGGTTTTTTTCGTAGCTGGTTTTTTCTTTGCAGCGGTTTTCTTTTTGGCAGCCGTTTTTTTCTTCGCCGCCGTCTTTTTCTTGGCGGCGGTCTTCTTCTTGGCCGCAGGCGATTTGCCGGTTTTGGCCGCGATGAGTTCCACGGCCTGTTCCAGCGTCACGCTTTCCGGATCCTGATCCTTGGGCAAGGTCGCATTCGTTTTGCCATGCTTTACATAAGGACCATAGCGCCCGTTGAAAACCTGCACGGGCTTACCGTCCGCTGGATGTTCGCCCAGTTCCTTCAGGGCCTGGGCGGTGCGGCGGCGGCCTGGATTGGCTTTCTTTTCAGCCAGCAGCGT
>NZ_BBIO01000032.1 GCF_000739695.1 Tepidicaulis marinus | reverse complement strand
CGGGGTCACTTATGTGGACCCGCGCCTGCCCGCGCTCGGCAAACGGGTCATTCTACCGCGCGAGACGGCCAAGCTTTGTCTGCGGGACGGCGGCTATGAGCTCACCGGTGCCGATGCCTATCATGAAAAGCGCATGGCGCTCGGCGTACCGGAAGCCGGTTTCGAACTTTTGCCGGAAAAGACCTTTCCGCTGGAAGCCAATCTCGATTTACTGCACGCCATCGATTTCAAAAAGGGGTGTTTCGTCGGCCAGGAAGTCGCCTCGCGCACGAAGCGGCGCGGCCAGGTGCGCAAACGTATTCTGCCCGCCGAAATTCAAGGCGCTCCCCCCACCCCCGGCGCGGCGGTGACGCGGGAGGGGCGCACAGTCGGTGAGGTCCTCTCCGTGCTCGGCTCTCATGCCCTCATCCAAGTGAAGACCGCGCAAGCAAGCGGCACATTGCAAGCCGGCGATAGCACTTTGCACATCCACCTGCCGGACTGGGCGGATTTCACGCTGGAGGGGTCCGGCACTGAGGATAAAACGGACACATGAGCCCGACGCGCTGCAGCTGGCCGGGGGAAGACGCGCTTTACCTTGCCTATCATGATGAAGAATGGGGCGTGCCGGAATATGACGACCGCGCGCTTTTCGAAAAACTTCTCCTTGAAGGTTTTCAGGCCGGGCTTTCCTGGATAACCATTTTGCGAAAGCGCGAGAACTTCCGCGCTGCCTTCGACGGCTTTAATCCTGAAAGAATCGCGCGCTATACGCCGAGGAAAGTCGAACGCCTGTTGCAGAATGCAGGCATCATCCGCCATCGCGGCAAAATCGAAGCGGCGATCGGCAGCGCTAGGGCCTATCTCGATATTATGGAGAAAGAGGGCAGCTTTTCCGATTTCATATGGGACTTCGTCGATGGCACGCCGCAGCAAAACGGCTTCAAATCGATGAAAGACGTGCCTGCGGAAACGGAGATGAGCCGCGCGCTTTCCAAGGAACTCAAACGAAGCGGCTTTAAATTCTGTGGACCGACGATCGTCTATGCCTTCGCGCAAGCAAGCGGTCTTGTGAACGATCACATGACGGCATGCTTCCGTCATGACGATTGTGCGCAACTTGCAACGAGAAAATAAGACCTATCACGCTTTCGCCACATTCGTTCCGCATCGCAGCCTCATTGCGTTCTTACGCTCTTCCCGGTTCTTAATGAAAATTGGGGAGTGATTATGTTTTCGCGCTCATCACACAAACAGAGTGCGGGGTCGTCGCGCACATCTTCCGACGCGTTCAGCACCGAAAAATCCAGCTCAGAAAAATCCAGTGAAGTGAAGAAGGACGATAAAACGATGGCCTCATCTTTATCCGACACCGCGCAAGGGGAAACTGCCGGCCGTTCCATTCCTGCTTATGAAATGAAACGCCCGCCGGTGCGCACGCTGGGCGGGGCGCCGCAATCCCAGCCGCAAGCTCAAGCCCAGAACGAGCGCCATGCCCATTTGCATGTGGGCCGCGGCCTCGACCTGAAAGGCGAAATCCGTTCCTGCGAGGCTTTGGTCATCGAGGGGAATGTGGAAGCGGAAATCGAATCGGGCTCGCTCACGGTCGGTGAAAGCGGCGTCGTCAAAGGCCAGGCCAATGTCGATGAAGCGGAAATCGAGGGAAATTTCGACGGCACGCTCAACGTAAAAGGCTGCCTTGCGATCAAATCGACCGGGAAAGTGCGCGGCACGATCCATTACGGCGAATTGCGGGTGGAACAGGGCGGCCAGCTTACCGGCGAGCTCGATGTCGGCACGCCGAAGGCGGGCGCAAAATCCGGCAACGATGAAAGCAAAACCGGCGAGACGCAGAAGAAAGCCGTCAATTCCTAACACCCGAAGAGTTACGGCTGAAGCCAATCGCCCGCGCGCGTGCCCCCCTTGCCCCCCGCAAATGTGAAACGCGCGCGGCGATTCCCTTCCCGGGCGAGCCTCAGCCAGTCGATTTCTGCGATCTGAAGCCGAATCACGGCAAAATTTTCGCGCCCGTCGACAAGGCGGGCGCGCTTGGGGATGCGTCCCTCCACATCCTCCGGCAGGCCGGTGCCGGGCGCGGCGCGGGCGGTTCCGGGCGCTGCTTCCACAAGATAAGCGCGCAGACTGGAATCGCTCGCTCCTTCCCAGGCCGCATCCGCCACTTCATCTCGTATATGCACGGCGCCTTTCGCCTTGATGCGCAGCTGCACATCGCCCTCACCGTCATAACCGAGCAAGGTAACGTCGGGGCAAGCTCGAATTTCCGTGCATTTGGCCGAGCGGGCATCGGTGTGAATGCGGATGCGGCCGGTACTTAAATCCACCTCGCGCAGAATGATCGTGCGCGCCTGAGGGATCCCATCCAGACCGCGCGTTGCGAGCACGGATTTGTTGAAAGGCGCACCGGGCCTTGCCGCCCCTTCCAGCGCCGCGCGCACCGCACGCCAGACCGTCTCCAGCGTTTCCCCTGCCGCTTCGGTGCCCGCGCGCCCCGCTAAATCCGCCATTCTGCCCCCTGTTTACCGCAATCTCAGTAAGCCTATAGCCATAAAGGCCTTAGTCGCCTATTTTCTGAGCATCGTCATATAGTTTGAGATACCGCTTCGCGCGAACCAGACTATGGGTCAACAAGGCCGGACCGCAAACCGGCCATTTCATGCGAAGCGCAACGACCGGGTGGGAACGCGTGACAAAAGTCGTGATTAGCGGGACCGGTGTTTTTACGCCGCCCAACTCCATCAGCAATGAAGAGCTGGTGGCCTCCTTCAATGAATATGTGCGCCGCTTCAACGAGGCCAACAAGGCCAAGATCGAAGCCGGGGAAGTGGAGGCGCTTTCGCCTTCCAGCACCGAATTCATCGTCAAAGCCTCCGGCATCAAGAGCCGGTACGTGATGGACAAGGAAGGTATTCTCGACCCTGACATCATGTGCCCGCGTCTGCCGGAACGCTCGAATGACGAGCCGTCGATCCTGGCGGAAATGTCGGTGGATGCCGCCAAGAAGGCGATGGCTCAGGCCGGCAAGGAACCCCAAGACATCGATGCCGTCATCGTTGCCTGTTCCAACCTGCAGCGCCCCTACCCCGCCATCGCGGTTGAAGTGCAGGACCTGCTCGGCATCGACGGCTTCGGCTTCGACATGAATGTCGCCTGCTCGTCCGCCACCTTCGGCATCAAGGCCGCCCATGACATGGTGCAGTCGGGCGGCGCAAACTGCGTGCTCGTCGTCGATCCTGAAATTTGCTCGGGCCATCTCAATTTCCGCGACCGCGACAGCCATTTCATTTTCGGCGATGTGTGCACCGCCATCATCGTGGAGCGCGCGGACCGGGCAAAATCGAAACACGCCTGGGAAATTCTCGGTACCAAGCTGCTGACGAAATTCTCCAATAATATCCGCAACAATTTCGGCTTCCTGAACCGCACGGCGCCCGAAGCGATGCATCTCGACGACAAGCTTTTCGTCCAAGAAGGGCGCAAGGTCTTCAAGGAAGTGGTGCCCATGGTCGCCCAGCTCATCACCGACCATCTGGCCGAGAACAAGCTGGACCCGGCGGAGCTGAAGCGTATGTGGCTGCACCAGGCCAATATCAACATGAACGATTTCATCGGCCGGAAAGTGCTGGGCCGCGAGCCTTCGCCCGAAGAACAGCCCAATATTCTGCATGAATATGCCAATACGAGCTCGGCGGGCTCCATCATCGCCTTCAGTCAGTTCTCCGATGATTTGCCGGAAGGTTCGCTCGGTGTGATCTGCTCTTTCGGCGCAGGTTATTCGGCCGGCAATGTGATCGTCCGGCGGCTTGCCGCTTAAAACGTAGCGGCTTTCCAAAAACAAGAACCCCGGCGCCTTGCGGCTGCCGGGGTTTTCTTTTGCCGGATCACTCTTGTCTATTGCACATAAGGCTGCACGGAGACGATTTGGAAGGTGCGGGTTTCTCCATCTTGTTCCTTCACGGAAAGATATTCGCCTTCCTTGATTTCGTGGCGGTCGAGTTTGAAGAAAGGCTCGTTATCGTCCGTTTCTTCTTCATCGTAATCGAACACCCAGCCCCGGCCGATATGGCGCAGGAGCCCGCGCTGATCTTCCTCGCCCGACCAGAAACGGTGCACGCGGCAATCGCGGCTGTGATTTTTCCAGGCATCGGGATCGAGCCGCATCTGCTTATCGAGCGGGACGACGAAGTCATAGCCATGGGCTTTGCTGCCTTCGGGAAATTCTTCGGAACGGGCGGCATGCATGCGGACGCGGTAAAGTGTCATCGCGTTCTCCTTCTTTCAGATTATTGTCAATGCGCCATCAAGACCGGGATGCTGGCATGGCCGCGCACATGGCGAGTGACGCCGCCGATGAGCAATTCACGCAAACGCGAATGGCTGTATGCGCCCATGACAAGAAGTCCCGCATCGAGCGCGCCGGCTTCTTCCAGAAGCGCCTGACCGGTGGAGCGGTCTTTCCGGTCCACAAGGCGCAGTTCGGCTTTTACATCATGCAGGCCAAGATAGTCCTTCAGCCGCGCGCCGCGTTCCGGTTCGATTTCGTCTTCACCGATGCAAAGAATGACGATTTTTTCCGCCGCCTGCAAAAAGGCAAGCGCGGCGCTGACGGCGTGCGACGCTTGGACGCTGCCGTCCCAGCCGATGACGACGGTGCCGCCAAGCTTTTCGGCAAAACCGTCTTGGGGTGCAATGAGAACGGGCCGCCCGGCATTCATGACAGCCGCTTCCAGCGCATCGCCGCCGAACTGATCGCCGCCCTGCTCGCCTTCGGCAAAGACGACGAGATCGGCAAGGCGGCTTTCTTCGGAAATGACGACGTCCTGACGGCCCGTCACATCATAGAACCTGGCGGAAGGCAAAGGCCCGCCCGCCTTGACCACTTCAAGGCCAGCCGCTTTTGCCGCCTCATGAAGATGGGCGCTCGCGCGCGCGGAGGCGGCATCGGCGCCTTCTTTCGCCGCGTCCAGCAATTGCTCGATCACCTGACCCGACACGCCGTCGCCCATATAGGGCAGCGCTTCGGTGGGATCGGGGCGCACGAAGAGCCCGGTGAGCTGGCCGCCAAGCTGCTTTGCGACACGCGCCGCCGCGCCGAGCACAACCTTGTCTTGCGCGCCGCCTTTCAAGGGGACGAGAATTTTGCGAATGGACATGGCCGACCCTCCTTTGGTTCCATTTCACAGGCTCCAGCCTAATCTTAACCGTGCGAAGGCCGAATGATACAGATCAAACGTTTCAGTGCGCCTGCCCGTTCCCCGCTCGTTTGCCCGGCACGCTTCAAGTCAGACGGAATCCGCCTTCTTTCGCGCCGCCGCGCGGCGGCATTGGCGGACGGGCCGCAGCGGCAAAGCGGGTAAGCGCCGCCTCGACGCGGGCAAAAACGCTATTGGGCGGAAACTCGCCGTTCCGCTCGCGCGTGCCGGCGGGCAGATCCATCAAAAGTTCCACCCCTTCCTCGATATGAGCGACGGGGTAGATCGCAAACATGCCCCGCTCCGCCGCATCCACCACGTCCTGGCGCAGCATCAGATGCTTGACGTTGGAGGCGGGAATGAGCACGCCCTGATCGCCGGTCAGGCCGCGGCGCGCGCAAATGTCGAAAAAGCCTTCGATCTTTTCGTTCACCCCGCCAATCGCCTGCACCTCGCCCATCTGATTGACGGAGCCCGTCACCGCAAGGCTCTGTTTGACCGGCAGATCGGCAAGCGCGGAGAGGAGCGCGTAAAGCTCAGCCGAAGACGCACTATCTCCGTCGACACCGCCGTAAGATTGCTCGAAAACCAGGCTGGCGCTCAGCGAGAGCGGTTCACGCGGCAGGAAGGTGCCGGCCAGATAGCCTGAGAGAATGAGCATGCCCTTGGAGTGAAGCGGGCCGCCGAGATCCACTTCCCGTTCGATATCGATGATGCGCGCGCTTTGCCCGCCGGTGCGCACGCGCGCCGTGATGCGGCCCGGCCGCCCGAAGCTCGACTGGCCGAGCTGAAGGACGGAAAGCCCGTTCACCTGGCCCACCGCTTCGCCTTCCGTATCGACCATGAGAATGTCGCGGGCGATAGCTTCATGGGAGCGTTCGCGCAGCCGGTCCGTGCGGGAGATTTGCGCCTCCACCGCCGCGTCCACATGCGCTGCGGTCACTTGTTTCGCCCCCGCCTCGCTTGCCAGAAAATCCGCCTCGCGCATCAGGTCCGCAATAGGCGCGATGAGAAGCGATATCTTTTCCGTATCTTCCGCAAGCCGCGAGGCGCGCTCGATGAGCCTTGCAATAGCGGACTTGTCGAAAGGCAGCAGCTTTTCCCGCGCGGCGATGGTTGCCGCGAAGCGGGCAAAGAGAAGATCGTTTTCCGGTTCCCGGTCGATCACATCGTCGAAATCGGCGGGCACTTTGAAAAGTTCCGCAAAATCGGAATCATAGGCGCAGAGCATGTAATAAAGCTGGCGGTCGCCCATCAGCACGATTTTCAAATCGAGCGGAATGGGTTCCGGCTCCAGCGAGACGGTGCTGACGAGCGAGAGATATTCACCCGCCGATTCCATGACGATCTGGCGCGAGCGCAAGGCGCGTTTCAGCGCATCCCAGACGAAAGGCTCGCGCAGAAGTTTGATCGCATCGATGATGAGATAGCCGCCATTCGCCCGGTGCAGCGCGCCCGGCTTGATCAGCGTAAAGTCCGTCAGAAGCGCGCCCATTTGCGAGACATGCTCGACCCGGCCCAGCACATTTCCGAGTGTCGGATGGTCGGCAAAGACGACGGGCGCGCCGCCGCCATTTTCAGAATGCGTGCCATCGACAATGATATTGATCTCATAACGGCGCATGGGCGCGCGGTCATCTTCCTCGCCCGCGCCGAAAAGCGGCTCGCGCCCGTCTTCCCGGCCATCATTCCCGGCGAAAAGATTGATATGCGCGATGAGGTCTTCCTCGACCTCCTCCAGCCAAGCGGCCACTTTCTTCATATGCGCGAATTCGGACTTGATCGCCCGCATGGCCCGCCCGACGGCGGAAACGGCAATCGCCCGGTTAAGCTCGGAAATGCGCTCGTGCTTTTCTTTTTCCCAGGAGGGAATGTGCTCGATGATATTGCCAAGCTCTTTTTGCAGCTCGGCGATGACGCGCTCGATGCGCGCCCTTTCTTCCTTGGGCTTGGCGTTGAACTCCTCCGGTTTGATCACCTCGCCGTTTTCAGCGGGCGCGAGGATAAGGCCGGAGGGCGTGCGCACCAGGGCGATGCCCGCATCTTCGGCGCGCTTGTTCAGCGTCTCGAAGGCTTTTTGCTGGCGGTTCGCATATTCCCCTTCCACGGCCTGGCGGCGGGTCTTGTATTCCTCGCTTTCCAAGATGGCGGGGATGGAAAGCTTGAGATCGTCGAGCGCAGAGCGCAGCGCCTCTTTCAATTTCTGCGCCCGCCCGCTCGGCAATTCCAAGGCGAGGGGCTTGTGGGCAATGTTGAAATTATTGACATAGACCCAGTCGGAAGGCGCGTCCTGATTTTGGGCCTCGGATTTCAGATAGCTCATGACGGCGGTGTGCTTGCCCGCGCCCGGCGGGCCCAGCACGAAGAGATTATACCCCTGCCGCTTGATGCGCGTGCCGAAGCGGATCGCATCCAATGCCCGCTCCTGGCCGACCAGCCCCGGCACTTCTTCCAGATCCTCCGTCGTCTCGAACCCGTGGTCGGACAGATCGCACACGGTATAGAGCAGGTCGCTCGGCAAAGGCTGGACGGGCATCGATCACTCTCACATCATACATCATGTAAACGAGCGGTATCATGACCGGCCCATGCGAGGACATGCAAGTGATGCTTCGCCCACACGACACCGCCTGAGATCGACAAGCCGGGCGGCGCTCAGTAGGGTGCAGGCCATAAAGACGCATGAAACGGGGAGAGACGCGCGGGTGAAGAAGAGTTCCGGCAAAAAAAGCAGCAAGGAGACCGCGCCGCGCGCCTGGCAGCGCATGCTCTCCGGGCGGCGGCTCGATCTGCTCGACCCCTCCCCCTTCGATATCGAGATCGAGGATATTGCCCATGGGCTTGCCCGCGTCGCCCGCTGGAACGGACAGACGCTGGGTGACCATGCGTTTTCCGTGGCCGAGCACTGCGTGCTGGTGGAGGAGATTTGCCGGAGCCTGCGCCCCGGCTGGCCGGCGAAATGGCGGCTCAGCGCGCTTTTGCACGATGCGCCCGAATATGTGGTGGGCGACATGATCAGCCCCTTTAAAGCGGCGCTCGGCATGGATTATAAAGCCTTCGAACACAAGCTCGAGGCGGCAATCCATCTGCGCTACGGCCTGCCCGCGCAAGTGCCGCAAAGCATCGAGGCGGTGATCAAGCGCGCCGACCGGGCCTCGGCCTATTTCGAGGCGGTGCAGCTTGCCGGTTTCGCAGAGCCGGAAGCGGCGCGGATTTTCACCCGCCCGCGCGGCATCATGCCGGTCAAAATCACCCCGCTGCCGCCCAAAGAGGCGCAGCAAGTTTTTTTGAGCCGGTTCGAAAAATTGCTCGCCCGGATGGAACGGGAAGCGGGCGCCACAAAAGCGCGTTAGTATCGTGTAGAATCACGGGGAAACCTTCCCGGTCCGCGGCCCAAAGCGAAACAGGAACCGAAAGCAGCCATGCCCAGGCTTTATGTCAGTCCTCTCAGCGCCCTTGAAAACGCCATTCGTGACGTTTCACCGCAGCGGATTGTCAGCCTGCTCGATCCTGAAACCATGATCGAGACCCCGGCGGGGTTCGAGCCCGCGCGGCATTTGCGCGTCGGGGTGAACGACATCGATTCCCATATCGATTTTCTGACCGCGCCCAATGAAGCCCATGTGCAGGAGCTGATCGACTTCCTCGGCGACTGGGATTTGCGCGAGCCCCTGCTTGTTCATTGCTGGGCGGGCATCAGCCGCTCGACGGCGGCCGCTTTCATCACGCTCTGCCTGCACAATCCGCAGCTTGAGGAAAGGGCGATCGCCCGTTTCGTGCGCCAGAAAATCGCCCATGCCAAACCCAATAGGCTGATGGTGGAAATCGCCGATGATTTGATGCGCCGGGAGGGCCGCATGATCGCGGCCATCGAGGCCATGGGCCCGGCGCTCGACACGTATGAAGGCTGCCTTGTGGAACTGCCCGTCCGCCCCCTCCTGAAGGGGGAGACATGACCCGCAAGAAGGCGCCGCAAGTACCCGCGATGGCCGAAAGCGCGGGGCCGCTGAAACGCATCACCATCGGGCTGAACGCCGCTATTGTTTCGGTGGTGGAGAACGCGCCGCAAATCCTCACCGTGCCCCATGACAAAGAAACGGGCGAGGACGGGGGCGAGGGCGCGCCCGGCGACACGCTGCCCTTCGGGCCCTTCGATCCCCTTTCCCACCGCACGCTGGAACAGGGTCTGCGCGCCTGGGTGGAAGAACAAACGCGCCTCCGGCTCGGCTATGTCGAGCAGCTTTACACCTTCGGCGACCGGGGCCGGCACGCGGCGGAAGAAGACCCGAGCGCCGATCACGTCGTCTCGGTCGGCTATCTGGCGCTCACCCGCGGGCAAAGCGCGGAAATGTCGGGGGCGAAATGGTCGCCCTGGTATCAGTATTTCCCCTGGGAGGACTGGCGCGAGGGCAAGCCTGCCATTATCGATAAGGTGCTGGTGCCGCTCCTGCGCGAATGGGCGGCGCAAACCGGCGGGGCGAGCGCGGAGGAGATCGAGCGCGGGCGGCGGCTTGATAGGCTGCGGCTTTGCTTCGGCATAGACGGGGTGGCGTGGGACGAGGAAAAAGTGCTGGAGCGCTACGAGCTGCTTTACAGCTCCGGCCTCGTCATCGAAGCCTATAGAGACGGGCGCCCCCAGGCGCGCAAGCCCGACAGCCTGACCCCGCAGCTTGGCCGGGCGATGCAGTTCGACCACCGGCGCATTCTCGCCACCGCCATGGGGCGGGTGCGCGCGAAACTGAAATACCGTCCGGTGATTTTCGAACTGATGCCGGAAACCTTCACGCTGTTCGAGCTGCAGCAAATGACCGAAGCGCTGCTCGGCCTGCATGTGCATAAACAAAACTTCCGCCGCCTGGTGGAAAAAGCCGGCCTTGTGGAGCGCACCGGGCGCATCACCACGCGCACCGGCGGGCGGCCGGCGGAACAGTTCCGCTTCCGCCGCGAAATCCTGAACGAACGCCCGGCGCCGGGGCTGAAACTCGCCCCCTCCCGCAGCCGGGTGAACAACCGGGTGTGAGCCATTGGCACAGGTAAGAGAGATGGCCCCATCCCGTTTTATAATTCACCGGCTTCAGCCCAATGACGGCACCCGCTTTGAAAACTGGCTGCGTCTTTTCGGCGACGTTTTCGAGGAACAGGAAACCTATACCGCCGCCATGCCGGGCAAAGCTTACCGGGATGAATTGCTGAAGGACAGAAACTTCATCGCCCTTGCCGCGCTCGACAAGGATGCGCCTGAAAAAATTATCGGCGGCCTTGCCGCCTATGTATTGCCGAAATTCGAACAGGAACGCAGCGAGGTCTATATCTACGATCTCGCCGTGGATGAGGCCCACCGCCGGGAAGGCATTGCCACCGCCCTCATCGAAGCCTTAAAGCCCCTCGCCCGCGCCCGCGGCGCTTGGGTGATCTTCGTCCAGGCCGACCACGGCGACGCCCCCGCCATTGCTCTTTATACGAAGTTAGGGATGCGGGAAGAGGTGCTACATTTTGATATTGGAGTTGAAGTGTGATGAACTCAGTTATCGAATTGATTTCTTTGAAAAGTATCGCACAAGATCATTGTTATCAGCTTCCGCAAGCACGGAGGAACATAACAGTTTTATTCCCTCACTATCACACATGAACAAAGACATGCTCATATCCAATCCAATCAATCGAGTAGGGTATTTCTGGTTACCAGGGCAGGAGCAGAATAAAGCTCCG
>NZ_BBIO01000033.1 GCF_000739695.1 Tepidicaulis marinus | reverse complement strand
CCAAGAGGAGCGTCAACGGATCGCCGCCAACCCGCCCGACATCCTGCTCACCAACTACATGATGGCGGAACTCCTTCTGACCCGCCAAGACGACCTGGACGCCCAGGTGGTCAAAAACGCAACCGGCCTTGAGTTCATCATCCTAGACGAACTCCACACCTACAGAGGGCGCCAAGGCGCGGATGTGGCGGTGCTTGTTCGACGGCTACGAGACCGGTGCACCCCTGACAAAGCTCCGATCTGCATAGGCACGTCGGCGACGATGGCTTCGGAAGGAACCGAAGAAAGCCGAGCGGTTGCCGTGGCCAAAGTTGCAACCCGGCTTTTCGGCTCCGAGATCGGCCCGGACGCCGTTATCGATGAGTCTCTTCAGCGAGCTACTGACGACACCATCACTCTTGCGCATGCAATCGCCGGGCTGGCTGACGTGTTGAAACAGCCTATTCCGACGAACCTGGATGACGAACAGCTGAGGAAGCATCCGCTTGCGGTATGGGCAGAACTCGCTCTCGGTCTCGATGACGGGCTGGAGCTAAAACGAAAGAAGCCTATTCCCTTCGAGGACGCCGTCAAACGGCTGGCCAACGACAGTGGGGTCGATCAGGAGCAGTGCCGGAAGCATCTCGAAGACTTCCTGACGCTTGTAAGCCTTCCCGAGGATCAGCGCGGTGGCACCGGCGATGGGGCATTTCTTGCCTTCAAGCTACACAGGTTCATCTCCGGCGCGGGTGAGATCTTCACCACTTTGACGGACAAGCCTCGGGCGGTTCTGTTCGAGGGCCAGCTCGAGGATCCAGATGCTCCGGGGAACCGGCTTTACCCGACACGCTTCTGCAGGAACTGCGGGCACGAATACCACGTCGTCACCAAGAACGAAGACGACGGTCACATCAGGTTTCTCCCCCGCAACATCGACGATACACCGCTGGAAGCCGAGGATGACGATGATGTGGCCGGGTATCTTTGTCCGACTCCGGATAATGATCCCGATTTCGCTTTCGACGGCGAATTGAGTGGCTATCCTGAGAGCTGGCTTGAAGAGCGCAACGGCATCGAGCGGCTTCGTTCGTATCGCAAGAAACGCGCGCCCATCTCCTATCTCGTGACGCCGGACGGCCGGCATGGTGCCGGGGGCAGAGAGTTCTGGTTCATACCCGGAAAGTTTGCATTCTGCCTCTGCTGCAAGGATGAGCCCAATCAGGGGATGCGTGAGCGCAGCAAGCTGGCAGGCCTGTCCGGCGAAGGGCGGAGCTCTGCGACAACGCTTCTGGTGTCCAGTGCTCTCGAGTGGATGAACAAGCCGACGAGCGGCGTTCCAAAGACGAAGCGCAAGCTGCTAGGGTTCACGGACAATCGGCAAGACGCGGCGCTTCAGTCGGGCCACTTCAACGACTTTCTGTTCGTGAGCCTTCTCCGTGGGGCCATTCTGCGGGCCATCATTGCGGCTGGGCCCGAGGGCCTAACCGAAGATGAGTTCGGTCTGAGCGTCGTTAAGGCGCTTGGCTTCACGTCTGCAAACAAGGATGCGCGCGCCCACTGGATGCTCGATCCAACGGCTGGCGCCGTCATTCGGGAAGACGCTCAGCGCGCACTCGCAAAAGTCCTGGCTCACCGCGTATGGACTGATCTCCGCCGGGGTTGGCGCTACACCAACCCCAGTCTCTCTGTCCTGAACCTCCTCGATGTTGAGTTCGTCGGCGTCACCGACATGGCTTTAGACCGGGAAAGGCTGATGACAGTTCTCCCCGAGCTCGGCGATCAAACGGAAGAGCAACGGGCCGCCCTGCTGAAGAGCGTGCTAGGCGCAATGCTTGAAGGGCTGGCCGTCAATACCGAGGCCCTCGATCTGACTGTCCTCGATGGTGTCGCACAGAAATCGCGTTCGCTGTTGCGCGCTCCGTGGGCGATTGATGCCAAGGAGAATCCACGTGGACGATCGTCTCTCCTCTTGCGTGCACCTGGCAAGAATGCTGTGGGCCTTCGTGAGGAACAGACCCTCCTTCGCGCGGGCCACAATTCGCGCATCGCTCGGCTGATCAACAAGAAGAGCGTGCTGGGCACGAAGCTCGGGCGAGACGACTATCTTGAGTTTTTCTCGCGCTTGCTTGAGCTGTTCGCCGATGAGGGTCTGGTCGTTCCCGTTGAACTGGACGCCGACCTCGTGGGCTGGCGGCTGACACCTTCGGCCGTCCGCCTCGTTCCCGGGCCTGCGCTTTCAGACGAGAGCAAACGCGGAAACCGATACTTTCATGATCTATACGCGTCCATTGCTGACGACTTGGCATCTGGCCATAGCGCCTATTGGGGGCTGGAAGGTCGCGAGCACACCGCGCAGGTGTCTCAAAGGCAGCGGGAATGGCGCGAGTGGCGGTTCAGGTACGAAGACGACGACCTGGAGAACCTAAGCACCTCGGAGTATCGGACCGAAATCAAGGCGACCGGGGAATCCGACCAGTTCCTCCCGGCGCTGTTCTGCTCGCCGACCATGGAGCTTGGGGTCGACATCTCGGCTCTCAATGCTGTCTACCTAAGGAACGTCCCGCCGACGCCCGCCAACTACGCGCAGCGCGCTGGCCGCTCGGGCCGGTCCGGCCAAGCAGCGGTTGTGGTGACGTACTGTGCATCGGGCTCTCCACACGATCAGTACTTCTTCGAGCGCCGCAATGACATGGTGGCGGGTGTCGTGCGCCCGCCTGCGCTGGACATCACGAACGAAGAACTGGTGCGCTCGCACCTGCATGCGGTCTGGCTCGCTGAGAGCCGCCTAGCACTCTCGCCGGACATCCCGGACATCCTCGATCTTGGTGGCGACCGCTATCCGCTCAAGGAAGAGATCCTGACCAGCATTTCCAAGGCCGATCTCGTCTCCCGTGCGCGCGCACCCATGCAGCGGGTGCTCGAACAGATTCTGGCAGCTGATCAAGGGGCAATACCTGTCTGGATGGAGGACCCGGAAGAGTTCGTGTTTCATGTGGCAATGAACGCTCCGAAGGAATTCGATCGAGCGTTCGACCGCTGGCGCGAACTTTACAATTCTGCTCGCACCCAGCTGGCCGAAGCCAACGCCCGCTCGGAGATAACAGGTCTCTCGGCCGTCGACCGCCGCAAGATCAAGGCGGCGCAGATGCAGGCCAGCGACCAGATAGCGATCCTTGAGCAAGGGAAGGCTTCAAACGGTTCCGACTTCTACTCTTACCGCTACCTCGCGACGGAAGGCTTCCTGCCTGGATACAATTTTCCTCGTCTGCCGCTCTACGCCTTTGTGCCCGGCGAGGGAAAAACCGGCTCCTTCCTCTCTCGCGCACGTTTTCTCGCAATCTCAGAGTTTGGGCCACGGAGCCTGATCTACCACGAAGGTCGCGCCTATCGGGTGATGAAGGCGAAGCTCCCTCCAGAGGTTCGCGAAGGCGATGGGTCGGAACTCGCGACCAAGGACATCTACATCTGTGCGAATTGCGGAGCTTGCCACGAGGGTGAGGTGGAGCGCTGCCATGGTTGCGATGCGCACATGGCCGGCGAAGTTCCAATCAAGCGCACGCTCCGCATCGACAACGTCGAGGCCGCGCCCACTGAGCGCATCACCGCGAACGATGAAGAGCGCGTGCGGCAGGGCTTCGACATCCAGACCGTATTCGCGTGGCCGAAGAAGGACGATCAGCTTCAGGTCACAAACGCTGAATTCAAGTGCGGCGAGACTTCACTGCTCGCGCTGCAATATGCCAATAGCGCCGAGATAAGCCGTCTGAACAAAGGCCTGAAGCGCCGAAAGGATCAGACGGTATTCGGCTTCAACATCGATCCCCGGACCGGCTACTGGGCGAAATCTGAAGATGAGGATACGGAGACCGACGCTCCACCCGACGTGATCAAGCCGGTCCGAATCGTGCCTATCGTTAGAGACCGCAAAAACGCGCTTCTGTTCCGCTTCAAGAAACCGGAAGACTACGACGCGAGCACGATTACCACCGTTCAGCATGCGCTTTTGCGGGGCATCGAGGTCGTCTACCAGCTTGAAGAAGGCGAGATACTAGGCGAGCCGCTTCCAGCCCGCGACAACCGCCGCGCCATCCTTGCTTACGAAGCAACGGAGGGCGGCGCCGGTGTTCTTACTCGCCTGATGGATAATCCGGAGGCGATCAGCGAAGTCGCGCGGACAGCTCTCGGGCTCATGCACTTCGAGAACATCGACTCCGCAGTCTCAAGCGGAGATGCTGACCTGTTGGCCGAAAAGGCATACGAGGCCTGCGTCAGAGGCTGCTACCGCTGTCTGTTGTCATACTTCAACCAGCCGGATCACGAGCAGATCGACCGTAGCAGTAGTGAAGTCACCCAGCTTTTGGTTAATCTCGCTCGCGGCCGCACAGTGCTCGAAAAACGCTCTACGCGCGATAGTACGTTGTCGCCGTGGCTGAAGGCTTTCGAAGAAGCCGGTCTCCCCGGCGTCGACACGATGGGCATTGGCTTTGCTGGGACGGAAGCTGAGTTCGTATGGCGGGGCCACTTTGTGGCTGCCACCACCCAGCCGATTTCTCCTGGTGTGGCCAGTGATGCGGCCAACAAGGGGTGGGAGCTATTGGAACTTCCAGCCTCGCCTGAAGCCGGCGTTCCACAGAAACTACTTGATCTTTTGAAGGGGTGAGATGGTGCTGAGTTTCTCACCTGGCGATCTGGTGCGCGCCCGTGGCCGCGAATGGGTAACTCTCCCAGCACCGCGCCAAGGCGTTCTTGCGCTTCGCCCGCTGTCAGGAAACGAGAACGACGTCGTCGTTCTGGACCCCTCGCTAGAAATCTCATCGGTCGAAGCCGCGCGATTTGATCTGCCCGAGGATGCCCGGAGCACCGTCCAGGCGAAGGCAGCACTTCTGGCAGATGCCCTACGTCTCACACTTCGCCGCGGTGCCGGGCCATTCCGATCTGCCGCGCAACTCGCCTTCGAGCCGCGGACGTATCAGCTTGTTCCGTTGCTCATGGCACTAAGGCTCCAGGTGCCGCGACTGTTGATCGCGGACGATGTCGGTATCGGCAAGACGATAGAAGCGGGCCTAATCCTGCGGGAGTTTATGGACCGGGGCGAGGTCGACTCCTTCTCAGTTCTTTGCCCACCCCACTTGGTGGATCAGTGGATCATCGAGCTCAAGGATCGGTTCGGAGTTGACGCAGTACCCGTGACTTCCGGTAGCGCGGCACGCCTCGAACGCAATCTACCGCTCGCACAGACGCTCTTTGACGCCTATCCCTACACGGTCGTGAGCCTCGATTACATCAAGGCCGAGAAGCGCCGGGAGGGGTTCGCTCGTGCCTGTCCCGACTTCGTGATCGTTGATGAAGCCCATGCTTGTGTCGGCACCCACAAGGGCAAGCAGCAGCGATTTGAATTGCTTCAGGGACTCGCGAGGGACCCGGAGCGGCGGATCATCATGCTGACCGCCACGCCGCATTCAGGCGACGAAGAAGCATTTGCACGACTGCTATCACTGATCGACCAGGACTTCGGCACGCTCGACTTCGACAGCGCGAGATACCGAGAGCGCCTTGCAAGGCATTTTGTACAGCGGCGTCGAGTGGACCTCGTCGAGGGGGATTGGCACGAGGACAGATCATTCCCGAAACACGAAACCACCGAACATGCGTACCGTCTATCGCCCGAGCACCTGGCATTCCAGGAAGCGGTCCTAGACTATTGCCTCTCGGTAGTCTCGAAGGCTGGGGAGCAGAAGAGGGATCAGCGCCTCGCATTTTGGGGCACCCTCGCTCTCATGCGCTGCGTCGGCTCATCGCCGGCTGCCGCGCTGAGTGCTTTGAGAAATCGTGCTGCCAACGAAGCAGACCGTCTCGAACCGCAGATCTATGACGAAGACGGCGACGACGAAGATGCCGTGGACATCGAGCCGAGTATGGCTTTCTCGGATGATCCCGCGCTCCGTGCTCTCATCGATCAGGCGAGCGGCCTCCTTGAAGCGAACGATCCCAAGCTTGATGCCCTCGTCAGTGCGCTCAAGCCTCTGATCAAGAGCGGTGCCAACCCGGTCGTTTTTTGTCGGTATCTGGCAACCGCCGATCACGTAAAGGCTGGGCTGCGAAAGGCTTTCCCAAAGCTCATAATCGAGTCCGTAACCGGAGAGTTGACCCCGGACGAGCGCCGCGATCGCGTTGCGGAGATGGCGCTGGAAGACAAGGAAGAAGGCGCCCAGAGGATTTTGGTTGCGACCGACTGCCTCTCCGAAGGCATCAACCTGCAGCAGCTTTTCGACACGGTCGTGCACTACGACCTCTCGTGGAACCCGACCCGGCATCAGCAGCGTGAAGGGCGGGTTGACCGCTTCGGCCAGCCGGCCGAACTGGTTCGTTCAATCATGATGTTCTCGCCCGACAGTGCCATTGATGGTGCCGTCCTCGACGTGATCCTTCGCAAAGCCGAGGAAATCAGGAAGGCCACCGGGGTAACGGTTCCGCTGCCTGACGAGCGCGGGCCGGTCACAGACGCCTTGATGTCCGCGATGATGCTCCGCCGTGGTGGGCACAAACAGCTCACTCTGGACCTTCGCCTGGAGGATGGCACCAAGGTCATGGAAGCGCGTTGGCGCGACGCCAGCGAGAATGAGAAGAAGTCCCGTGCGCGGTTCGCTCAGAACGCGATGAAGCCTGCAGAGGTGGCGCCGGAATGGGACAAGGTCAGGAGCCTGCTTGGCTCTCCGGAGGACACGAGGCTTTTCGTCGAGCGCGCGATGTCGCGGTTCGGGGTTCCGCTTGAGAAAAAGCGGAACGTCTACGTCGCTCACATCCACGCCCTTCAGCAGACCCTGAAGGAGAAGCTCGAACAGCGCGGACTCGAGCAGTCCGTCAAGATCGCTACCGCAGAACCTGCTCCCTCCGGCACCTCTCTGTTGACGAGAACCCATCCGTTGACGGCGTCTCTTGCCGAGAGCCTTGTCGAGGCTTCGCTGGATCAGGAGGCGCTTCCGGATCTCGGCATCGGCCGCGTCGGTGCGTGGCCTACAGCCGCGGTCTCGGCGATGACGCGCGTCGCGCTCCTTCGCGTTCGTTACAAGCTCACGATCCACGGCCGAAAGGAGCGGCTCCTGCTGGCTGAAGAAGCTGCCCTGGTCGCTCTTCAAGGGAAAAGCATCGTGGCGACAGGCGAAGACGTCCGCGACCTGCTCAGCAGGCCGGCCACCGCTGATTTTGCAACGATCGCACGAGATCGGATGATCAATGCAGCAAAGGCGGAACTGCCCGACCTGCTCGCTGGGCCGTTGGCGGCCTTCGTCAAGCAGCGGGCGGCGGAGCTCGTCGAGGACCATGCTCGTTTGCGTACCGCAGCCGGATCTATCTCGCGCGTCAGCGTCGAGGCGGTCTTGCCCCCCGACGTGATCGGCTTGTTCGTCCTCATGCCGGGCGAGGTGTGATCATGGCGCGCAAACCAATCTCTGACATGTCCGCATGGCCCTCGCTCAGCCTCGAGGGCAACCTGATCGCGCCCGCGATGATCGCTAGGATCGACCAGCGCGACGCCCCGGAACAGGCGCCGGAGGACTACGCCGTCCGCAAGGGCCTGACGATTCGTGAGGAAATCTCGACGGCGTTCCGGGTCGGCCAATCACATTTCGATGCCTTCGCGAAACTCGAGGCGCCCTCGCAGGACGCCACCCGCCGTTTCGTAGCGGGCCTCTTCAAGGAGACCTTCGGCTTTCATGACCTGACTCCTGCCGCCGCGCCGCTCGCCATGATCGCGAGCGGCCGGGTTCCCATGGTCGTGGTCCCGCCGAGCGAGACGCTGGACCGCCGCAGCCCGACCCTGTCCGTCGACCGCTCCCGTTCGCCCGCCTTCGCGCTTCAGGACTACCTCAACGACTCCGAGGAAGCGCTGTGGGGCATCGTCACCAACGGCGCCCAGCTTCGCCTTATGCGGGACAACGCGTCCCTGACGCGCCCGGCCTACATCGAAGCCGACCTCGCCCAGATCTTCTCGACTGAGGACATCGCATCCTTTGCCGCGCTCTGGCTCCTGATCCACCGGTCCCGCTTTGGCGCCGCCGGTACCCCGGCCACCGACTGCCCGCTGGAGCGCTGGCGCGAAGCCGGCTCCCGCGAGGGCGAGGCCGCCCGCGACCGTTTGGCCGACCAGGTCCAGATTGCTCTCAAGGTTCTGGGCTCGGGCTTCCTCGAGGCCAACCCCGGCCTCGCCGCCAAGCTGAAAACCGGCGAGGTGAACCTCACCGCCTGGTTCAACGAGCTCCTCCGCCTCGTCTACCGGCTGATCTTCCTGATGGTCGCCGAGGACCGGAACCTCCTTCATCCCACGAAGTCAAAGGCCGACGCACGCGCGCTTTACGCGCAGGGCTATAGCCTCGCCGCCCTGCGCAAGCAGTGCTACCGCGCCGCCACCTGGGACAAGCATCACGACCGCTACGAGGGCATCAAGATCGTCTTCCGCGCGCTTGCCCACGGGCAGGAGGCGCTTGCGCTGCCGGCGCTCGGCGGCCTCTTCGCCGAAGACAGGCTGCCCCACCTCGAAACCGCCCGCCTGCGCAACCGGGCCTTCATGGAGGCGCTCTACCGCCTCTCCTGGCTTGCCGATAAAACCGGCATGGTCCCCGTCAACTGGCGCGCGATGGAAACCGAGGAACTGGGCTCGGTCTACGAGTCCCTCCTCGAACTCCAGCCGCAGCTGGGCGATGATGGCAAGACGCTCGTATTCGCGTCAGAGGCAGCTGAGCAGAAGGGCAACCAGCGCAAGACCACTGGGTCCTACTACACGCCCGACAGCCTGGTTCAGGCGCTACTCGATACCGCACTCGATCCCGTGCTCGACAAGACCGAGGCCGAGGCGGACGATCCCGCCAAGGCCCTGCTGAAGCTTTCGGTCATCGACCCTGCCTGCGGCTCTGGCCACTTCCTGTTGGCCGCCGCCCGTCGCATCGCCACGCGGCTCGCACGCATCCGGGCCGAGGGCACGCCTTCGATGGACGACTTCCGCCATGCTCTGCGCGATGTAGCGCGCTGCTGCATCCACGGGGTGGACCGCAACCCGATGGCGGTGGAGCTGACCAAGGTCGC
>NZ_BBIO01000034.1 GCF_000739695.1 Tepidicaulis marinus | reverse complement strand
CCTACGGGAGGCAGCAGTGGGGAATCTTGCACAATGGGCGAAAGCCTGATGCAGCCATGCCGCGTGAGTGAAGAAGGCCCTAGGGTTGTAAAACTCTTTCAGTGGGGAAGATAATGACGGTACCCACAGAAGAAGCTCCGGCTAACTCCGTGCCAGCAGCCGCGGTAATACGGAGGGAGCTAGCGTTGTTCGGAATTACTGGGCGTAAAGCGCACGTAGGCGGACTGATCAGTTGGGGGTGAAAGCCCAGGGCTCAACCCTGGAACTGCCTTCAATACTGTCAGTCTTGAGTCCGAGAGAGGTGAGTGGAATTTCCAGTGTAGAGGTGAAATTCGTAGATATTGGAAAGAACACCAGTGGCGAAGGCGGCTCACTGGCTCGGTACTGACGCTGAGGTGCGAAAGTGTGGGGAGCAAACAGGATTAGATACCCTGGTAGTCCACACCGTAAACGATGGATGCTAGTTGTCGGGCAGCATGCTGTTCGGTGACGCAGCTAACGCATTAAGCATCCCGCCTGGGGAGTACGGTCGCAAGATTAAAACTCAAAGGAATTGACGGGGGCCCGCACAAGCGGTGGAGCATGTGGTTTAATTCGAAGCAACGCGCAGAACCTTACCAACCCTTGACATCCCGATCGCGGTTACCAGAGATGGTTTCCTTCAGCTCGGCTGGATCGGTGACAGGTGTTGCATGGCTGTCGTCAGCTCGTGTCGTGAGATGTTGGGTTAAGTCCCGCAACGAGCGCAACCCTCGCCTTTAGTTGCCAGCATTAAGTTGGGCACTCTAGAGGGACTGCCGGTGATAAGCCGGAGGAAGGTGGGGATGACGTCAAGTCCTCATGGCCCTTACGGGTTGGGCTACACACGTGCTACAATGGCGGCGACAGAGGGCAGCGATACCGCGAGGTGGAGCAAATCCCTAAAAGCCGTCTCAGTTCGGATTGTTCTCTGCAACTCGAGAGCATGAAGGTGGAATCGCTAGTAATCGCAGAACAGCATGCTGCGGTGAATACGTTCCCGGGCCTTGTACACACCGCCCGTCACATCATGGGAGTTGGCTTTGCCCGAAGGCGGTGCGCTAACCAGCAATGGAAGCAGCCGACCACGGTAAGGTCAGCGACTGGGATGAAGTCGTAACAAGGTAGCCGTAGGGGAACCTGCGGCTGGATCACCTCCTTTCTAAGGATTAGCCTTCAGATCTTCGCTCTGCGAATTTCTATCGGCTTTTCAATAGACATGAAGCTGGGTACTGGGCATTTCGCCTGGGCCGCAGTTTCGACAATACAACGCGGGATACCGCCGCCTTCGTTTCTCTTTCTCTTGTGACGAGCGCACGCTTATCGACCTGGTATCGATTTGGGGGCCTGTAGCTCAGGTGGTTAGAGCGCACGCCTGATAAGCGTGAGGTCGGTAGTTCGAGTCTACCCAGGCCCACCATCTTTGCGGTCAGGTTCTGGTCAAGATAGAAGGGGGCGTAGCTCAGTTGGGAGAGCGGTAGCTTTGCAAGCTTCAGGTCGTCGGTTCGATCCCGTCCGCCTCCACCAATCTTCTCCAACACTCTTCGGGCCTGCTGCCGCTGTCACATGAGAGAACAAAGTTTCGGTATCCGTCCGGATGCCGATTGATCATTTACATCGTAAAGAAGGGATTTGTCCGCTGTGATCTGCACGGATCACTTAGAAGGACACATCTCAACAATCAGAAAAATTCTCTGACCGAATACTCGTTATCGGTGTCAGGGCATTGGGCTTCGGCCTTATGCGCGGACATTGGTAATGAGAGCGATCAAGCGTCTTAAGGGCATCTGGTGAATGCCTTGGCGACAAGAGGCGATGAAGGACGTGGTACGCTGCGATAAGCCATGGGGAGCTGCGAACAAGCTTTGATCCATGGATTTCCGAATGGGGAAACCCACCCGCAAGGGTATCTTGCACTGAATACATAGGTGTAAGAGGCGAACCTGGGGAACTGAAACATCTAAGTACCCAGAGGAAAGGACATCAACCGAGACTCCGTTAGTAGTGGCGAGCGAACGCGGACCAGGCCAGTGTCAAACATGAGAAAACTGGAACCGTCTGGAAAGGCGGGCCGTAGTGGGTGATAGCCCCGTACAGGTAAATCGAATGTTTGACCTCGAGTAGGGCGGGACACGTGAAATCCTGTCTGAACATGGGGGGACCACCCTCCAAGCCTAAGTACTCCTTGTCGACCGATAGTGAACTAGTACCGTGAGGGAAAGGTGAAAAGCACCCCGACGAGGGGAGTGAAATAGTACCTGAAACCGGATGCCTACAAACAGTCGGAGCCCGCAAGGGTGACGGCGTACCTTTTGTATAATGGGTCAGCGACTTAATCTGGCATGCAAGCTTAAGCCGATAGGTGTAGGCGCAGCGAAAGCGAGTCTTAATAGGGCGATTAAGTATGTCGGATTAGACCCGAAACCGGGTGATCTAGCCATGAGCAGGTTGAAGGTGGGGTAACACCCACTGGAGGACCGAACCCACGAATGTTGAAAAATTCGGGGATGACTTGTGGCTAGGGGTGAAAGGCCAATCAAACTCGGAAATAGCTGGTTCTCCGCGAAATCTATTTAGGTAGAGCGTCGAGTGAATACCCATGGGGGTAGAGCACTGGATGGGCTAGGGGTCCTCACCGGATTACCAAACCTAACCAAACTCCGAATACCATGGAGTACTACTCGGCAGACACACTACGGGTGCTAAGGTCCGTAGTGGAGAGGGAAACAGCCCTGACCGCCAGCTAAGGTCCCTAAGTTATGGCTAAGTGGGAAAGGATGTGAGGGTGCACAGACAACCAGGATGTTGGCTTAGAAGCAGCCATCATTTAAAGAAAGCGTAACAGCTCACTGGTCAAGCGCTCTTGCGCCGAAGATGTAACGGGGCTAAAGCCATACACCGAAGCTGCGGGTGTACACTTTTGTGTACGCGGTAGCGGAGCGTTCTGTACGTCTGCGAAGGGTGACCCGCGAGGGCACCTGGAGATATCAGAAGTGAGAATGCTGACATGAGTAGCGATAAAGAGTGTGAGAGACACTCTCGCCGAAAGTCCAAGGGTTCCTGCGTAAAGCTAATCTGCGCAGGGTTAGTCGGCCCCTAAGGCGAGGCAGAAATGCGTAGTCGATGGGAAACAGGTTAATATTCCTGTACTTGGAGGTAGTGACGAATACCGTAAGTTGTCAGTCCTTATTGGATTGGTCTGGCAGCGAAGGCGTTCCAGGAAATAGCTCCTCCGTTAAAACCGTACCCGAAACCGACACAGGTGGACTGGTAGAGCATACCAAGGCGCTTGAGAGAACTGCGTTGAAGGAACTCGGCAAAATGCTCCCGTAAGTTCGCGAGAAGGGAGACCTCCATTTGGGCAACCAGGTGGAGGTGGCACAGACCAGTGGGTAGCGACTGTTTATTAAAAACACAGGGCTCTGCGAAGCCGCAAGGCGACGTATAGGGTCTGACGCCTGCCCGGTGCCGGAAGGTTAAAAGGAGGGGTGCAAGCTCCGAATTGAAGCCCCGGTAAACGGCGGCCGTAACTATAACGGTCCTAAGGTAGCGAAATTCCTTGTCGGGTAAGTTCCGACCTGCACGAATGGCGTAACGACTTCCCAGCTGTCTCCAACGCAGACTCAGCGAAATTGAATTCCCCGTGAAGATGCGGGGTTCCTGCGGTCAGACGGAAAGACCCCGTGCACCTTTACTATAGCTTTACACTGGCATTAGTGGCGGCATGTGTAGGATAGGTGGTAGGCTTTGAAGCTTGGGCGCCAGCTCAGGTGGAGCCACCCTTGAAATACCACCCTTATCTTCATTGATGTCTAACCGCGATCCGTTATCCGGATCCGGGACAGTGTATGGTGGGTAGTTTGACTGGGGCGGTCGCCTCCCAAAGAGTAACGGAGGCGCGCGATGGTAGGCTCAAGCTGGTCGGAAATCAGCTGTTGAGTGCAATGGCATAAGCCTGCCTGACTGTGAGGCCGACGGGCCGAACAGAGTCGAAAGACGGTCATAGTGACCCGGTGGTCCCGCGTGGAAGGGCCATCGATCAACGGATAAAAGGTACGCCGGGGATAACAGGCTGATACTGCCCAAGAGTCCATATCGACGGCAGTGTTTGGCACCTCGATGTCGGCTCATCTCATCCTGGGGCTGGAGCAGGTCCCAAGGGTATGGCTGTTCGCCATTTAAAGAGGTACGTGAGCTGGGTTTAGAACGTCGTGAGACAGTTTGGTCCCTATCTGCCGTGGGCGTAGGAGAATTGAAAGGATCTGTCCCTAGTACGAGAGGACCGGGATGGACGCACCTCTGGTGGACCTGTTGTCGTGCCAACGGCACAGCAGGGTAGCTATGTGCGGAAGGGATAACCGCTGAAGGCATCTAAGCGGGAAACCCACCTTGAGACTAGTTCTCCCTTGAGAGTCGTGGAAGACCACCACGTTGATAGGCCGGGTGTGTAAGTGCGGCAACGCATTGAGCTTACCGGTACTAATTGCTCGATTGGCTTGATTGCTCTCATTACTTATGTCCGTGGCCCACACGGACGAGAAGAACACAGTGAATTTTTCTGATTAACTCGTTGCGCTTTGCCCTTTGCCGGCTTGGTGGTTATAGCGAGGGTACTACACCCGATCCCATCCCGAACTCGGCCGTGAAAGCCCTCAGCGCCAATGGTACTGCATCTTAAGGTGTGGGAGAGTAGGTCGCCGCCAGGCCTGCTAAGTGCAAAGCGCAGCGAGTGAGATGATCCCTTCTGAACGATGTAAACACTATCAAAACGCCGCCTGGGCTTGCCCCGGCGGCGTTTTTGTTATGCCTGCTTGCCGGACCTTTTCCCGCACCTTCGGGCCCGGTTATTGCTCGAGAATAAGGGCGAGCTCTTCTGCGGCGGCATGGAGCGGTGCGGGGGACTGGGCCGCGCGGGCGAGAATGAGCGCCCCCTCGATTGCCGAAAGAATGAGATTGGCCGTGCCCGCCCGCCGCGCTTCGGGCCAGCCATGCCGGGCCAGCACCGCCTCGATGACCGCTTGCCAATGCCGGAAGGCGTTTTGGCCGGCCGCGGTGATTTTCTGCGAGGCGGGCGCCGTTTCCAGCAAAGTGGTGGAGATCGGGCAACCGTCCCGGTAATCGGACTGCTCGAGCCAGCCTGCCAGAAGCTCCAGATAAGCCTTCACGAACTCTGCCGGTGAAGATGTCTCGGCGGCAAGGGCGGTGAGCGTGCGGGTGACGGTTTTGCCTGCCGCCTCCAGCGCGGCGGCGCCGACTTCCTCCTTGCCTGCCGGAAAGTAGTAATAGAGCGAGCCGCGCGGCGCCCCGCTTTCGGCCAGGATCTCGTTCGTGCCGGTTGCCGCATATCCCTGCCGGCGGAAGAGACGGGCCGCCGTTTCAATGAGAGCGGGGCGGTGTTTCGCGCGTGTGGTCATGCAGCCTCTCCTCGTGTTTTGCCGGGCAGGTTTGCGCCTGCTTGACGTGTCTTTATTTTATAGACTAGTCTATAAATATCAATATTGAAAACGCATGGAGAAAGCGATGAGGCAGCTGGTTTTTGCCGGGGACGGCAAGGTGGAATGGCGGGAGGTGCCGGATGCCCGGCTCGTCCATGATGGCGGAGCGGTTGTCCGGCCTCTGGCGCTCGGGCGCTGCGATTTGGATGCCGGTTTCGTGCACGGGTTCGTGCCGATGGCGCCGGGTGAAGCGATCGGCCATGAGATGATCGGCGAGATCGTCGAGCTTGGTGATCAGGTGAAGGGTTTCAAGGAAGGCCAGAAAGTCTTTGTCACCGCGCAGATCTTTTGCGGTATCTGCACGAAGTGCAAACGCGGCTATACGGGCCGTTGTGAGAGCGTGCCCTTCGGTGCTTCCTTCGGCATGGGCCGGGCAGGCGGCTTCGGCTCGTCGGCGGGCGATCTCGTCTATGTGCCCTATGCGGGGGCGATGATGGTGCCGCTGCCGGAAGGGGCAAACCCGCTCGCCCTCATCGGCGTTGCGGATATGGCGCTCGATTCCTGGCGCGCCGTTGGCCCGCATCTCAAAGCCCGGCCGGGCGCTGGCGTGCTTGTGGCGGGCGGGCTTGCCTCGGTGATCGGGATTTACGCGGCAGGCATCGCCAAGGCGATGGGCGCAGGACAGGTGGATTATTGGGATGAGAACCCTTCCCGCGGCGCGGAAGCGGCGAAATACGGCGCGCGGGTGATTACGGATCCGGGCGCGCTTGCCGAGGGATATTCCATCGTCGTCGATGCCTCGGGGGATGCGGAGATGCTGGTCACCGCCATCCGCCATGCCGAGCCTGAAGCGATCGTTACGAGCGTTTGCATGCAGCTTTCGGAGATGACGGCGGTGCCGCAGCGCGAGATGTACCACAAGGGCATTACGTATGTGACGGGCCGGCCCAATTTGCGCCCCGCCTTCGAGGACGTGCTCACCTGTTGCCGGGCGCATGGTTTCCGGCCGGAGCTCGTGACAACCGAGGTCTATGATTTCGATGCCGCGCCAGAGGCCTGGATGGATGTTTCCATGCGCAGCGCCGCGCACCGCCCTTCCCTCTATGACGCGTGAGACAACCATGAGCGATATACCCGAAGGCTTCGCGCCGCACTTCCGCAAGAGCCCGCTGACCGACCCTTGGGAGCCGCTTTATTCGAAAGAGACGGATAAAGCGGTGATCATCGGCTTCCGCGCCGGGCCTGCGCACACCAATTCGCGCGGTTTCGTGCATGGCGGGCTTCTCAGTGCGCTTGCCGATAATGCGATGGGGCTTTCCTGCGCCAAGCATCATGAAGATATACGCGGCCTCGTCACCGTCACCCTGACGGTCGACTTTCTCGGCTCCGCCGAGCTTGGCCAATGGATCGAGGTGGAGACGGGTTTTGTGAAACCGGGCCGCAGCCTCGATTTCGCGCAATGCTTCGTCACGGCGGACGGCAAGCCCTGCGCGCGGGCGAATGGGACGTTCAAGGTGTCCGCTAAAGGCCCCGGCGGCGGCAAGACGGCGCAGTAACGCTTAAATACCGCCCCTGATCATGTAAAGCGGCTCTCCTTGTAACGGGAGCCGCTTTTCTTTTAGAGGCTGCCGCCAAGGCACCGTCCTTATTGACAGCACCCCCAAAATATCCTCAAATATTAAAGTGCGTATTAACACTACGCAAAAGAGCCCTTAAGGGCCAGACAGTATGCAGGGATGCAAACGGAACGGGATGAGGAGGCACGCTTTGCCGAAGGTGACTTATATCGAGCATAACGGAACGATCCACGAGGTGGAGGTGGCAGACGGCTATTCGGTGATGGAAGGGGCCATCAACAATGCCATTCCGGGCATTGACGGGGATTGCGGCGGCAGCTGCGCCTGCGCCACCTGTCATGTCTATGTGGACCCGGCCTGGCTCGCCAAAACGGGCGAGCGCAGCGAGATGGAAGAGTCCATGCTCGATTTCGCCGCGGAGGTGGAAGAGAACAGCCGGCTCGGCTGCCAGATCAAAATGAGCGCCGAGCTCGACGGGCTGATCGTGCGGATGCCGGAAGCTCAGCATTAAGAAGCCCAGCATTAAGAAACGCAGGACTGAAAGACGCAACCTACAAGGGGGGCGCAAGCCCCGGGGACCCAAGAGGAGCGCTGCAAGGCGCGGGAGGAAAGAATGAGCGTAGCGGCAAGCGATTTTCCGCAGGATCACAGCGTCGATCCTTATTCCATACCGATCGAGAAGCTGGACGTTTCCGATGCCGGCCTGTTCGAGCGCCAGGAGCACTGGGCCTATTTCGAGCGGCTGCGCAAGGAAGACCCGGTGCATTTCATCGAGGACAGCGAGTTCGGCCCTTATTGGTCGATCACGAAGTTCAACGACATCGTTTTCGTCGATACGCATCACAAGGAATTTTCCTCCGAGCCCACCATCGTGATCGGCGACAGCGAAGAGTTTCAGCCGCCCATGTTCATCGCCATGGACCAGCCGAAACACGATGTGCAGCGCAAGGCGGTGACGCCCGCCGTCTCGCCCATGCAGCTTCAGGAAGTCGAGCCGCTAATCCGCCAGCGCGTC
>NZ_BBIO01000035.1 GCF_000739695.1 Tepidicaulis marinus | reverse complement strand
TGGGCCGCAGCCTGATCCGCGGCATGCTCAACTCCGCGCGCGGCATTTCGGACAAGGACACGTCCGCTCAGGCCCAGGCCGCGCGTCGCATCAGCGGCTTTGCCGATCTCGACGGCCTCGAGTTCGTGGCGCGGATCGACATCGGCACCGACACCAACGGCGAGGAGAAAAACGAGATCCGCGCAGCCGTGACGCCGGATCACAAGGACTATGCCGCCCTCATGGGCGTGCCCGGTGCGGCACCGCAGCCGCAGGCTCAGCCTTCCCAGCCCTCCATGCCGCACTCTTCAGCACCGGCGGCGGGCACGCGCCCGTCTTGGGCGCAGTGAGGCGGCCATGCTGCTGCGTCCCCGCCAGAAGCAGTTCGTCGAGCGCAGCGTCCGCGCGCTCGGCGAACACGGAAACACCCTCGGCGTAGCCCCGACCGGAGCCGGCAAGACGATCATGCTCTCGGGCGTCGTCGGTCGCATGGTCGGCGAAACCCCGAAGAGCACGGGCGCCAAGGCCTGCGTGCTCGCCCACCGCGACGAGCTGACCGATCAGAACCGGAGTAAGTTCGGCCGGGTGAATCCCCGTATCACGACTTCGGTCGTCGATGCGAAGGAGAAGTCCTGGAACGGGCAGGTCACCTTCGCGATGGTGCCGACGCTGGCGCGCGCCGGTAATCTCGGCCAGCTGCCCGCGCTTGACCTCCTGGTGATCGACGAGGCACACCACGCGGCCGCCGACAGCTATCGCCGCATCATCGACGCCGCGCTGCAGCGCAATCCCGAGTGCCGGGTCTACGGCGTCACCGCGACGCCCAATCGGGGCGACAAGCGCGGTCTGCGCCCGGTGTTCTCCAACGTCGCCGATCAGATCCGGATCGGCGAACTGATCGCCTCCGGCCATCTCGTGCCGCCGCGCACCTTCGTGATCGATGTCGGCGTCCAGGACCAGCTCACCAAGGTGCGTCGCACGGCCGACGATTTCGACATGGCCGAGGTCGACGCGATCATGAACCGGTCGCCGGTCACGGACGCCGTCATCCGCCACTGGCGGGAAAAGGCGGGCGAGCGCCAGACGGTGGTGTTCTGCTCGACCGTGGACCACGCGCGCAACGTGACCGCCGCTTTCAACGCGGCCGGTGTCGCCGCCGGGCTGATCCACGGCGACATGGCCGATACCAACCGGAAGACGACCCTCGACGCCTACGCCGCTGGAGAGCTGCGGGTCGTCGTC
Organism: Tepidicaulis marinus; assembly: GCF_000739695.1. GTDB lineage: Bacteria > Pseudomonadota > Alphaproteobacteria > Parvibaculales > Parvibaculaceae > Tepidicaulis > Tepidicaulis marinus. Next base: position 6,604 of record NZ_BBIO01000035.1, on the reverse strand, counting down.
AATGTCGCCGTCCTTACTGAGGGCTGGGATCATCCCCCGACGGGCTGCGTCGTGCTGCTGCGGCCGAGCTCCTACAAATCGACCATGATCCAGATGGTCGGTCGCGGCCTGCGCACGGTCTCGCCCGAGGAGCATCCCGGTATCATCAAAACCGACTGCATCGTGCTCGATTTCGGCACGTCGACCCTGCTGCACGGATCGCTGGAGCAAGACGTCGACCTGGACGGTCGCGAGCCCTCCGGCGAGGCGCCCACCAAGGATTGCCCGGACTGCGGCGCCATCGTGCCGCTCGCCACTATCGAATGCCCGCTGTGTGGGCACCTCTGGGAGCGTCCCGAAGGCGGCGAAGCAGCGCCGCTCGGCGACTTCGTGATGTCCGAGATCGACCTCCTGAAGCGATCGAGTTTTCGCTGGTGCGATCTCTTCGGCGACGATGCCGCGCTCATCGCCAACGGCTTCAATGCCTGGGGCGGTGTCTTCTTCCTGAAAGGTCGCTGGTACGGCATCGGCGGTCTGCAGAAGCAGCGGCCTCATCTGCTGGCGATGGGCGAGCGCACTGTCTGCCTCGCGGCGGCGGACGACTGGCTCAACGAGCATGAGAGCGACGAGAGCGCGCACAAGACGCGCCGCTGGTTGAACCAGCCGCCCACCGACCGGCAGCTCGCCTTCCTGCCGCCGGATTACCGGCAGGACTTCGGGCTCACCCGCTACCAGGCATCGGCGCTGCTGGCCTTTCGCTTCAACCGCGACGCCATCCGCTCCCTCGTCTTTGGGGCGGCCGATGCCGCGCCCGAAGCAGCCATAGGGAGGGCGGCATGAGCCATGGCATCTGTTTCCCCCACCACGGCCGAGGACCGGCGGCGGCTCTGGCATCCGCGTGGAACGCTCTGTGCTGTCTGCCGGCGACCCACCCGTGGCTTTGGCTGGTTCGACCCGGTGCGCTCGAAGCAACCGCGCCCCTCGGTCTGGTTCTGCTCGATGGCCTGCCAAGGCTTCTGGACGCGCTTGGCGCGGGAGCGCTGGGCCATGGTTGATCTCACAGAACAGGAGAAGGCGGCAATTCGCGCTGCCATGAAGCCGGTCGCCGAGATCATGGAGGAAATCGGCTGGCAGGCGCGCTTCTCCGACCTCACGGAGGCGCAGGTGCTCACGCTCATCGAGGTCGCCGTCGGCGGCTTCCAGGACGCCATGCACGCCATGGCAGCCGACGCCGACGCGGAGGTGCCGTTCTGATGCTCGACTACAACCACCGCCCCACCTGCGCCGAACGCATCAATGCGGTGATCGACAAGGCGATCGCCGCTGAACGCGCGGCGGTTGCGCCCAGGACCTACCTCGGCGGCTCCCGCCTTGGACACGGCTGTGAGCGCGCTCTGCAATTCGAGTTCGCGGGCGCGCCGAAGGATGAGGGCCAGGAGTTCTCCGGCCAGACGCTGCGGATCTTCGAGATCGGACACGCGCTCGAAGATCTTGCCATCTGCTGGCTGCGCGGTGCCGGGTTCGATCTCTATACCCGCAAGGGCAACCGTCCGGACGGCGAGCAATTCGGCTTCTCGGTCGCTGGTGGCCGCATCCGCGGTCATGTCGATGGGATCATCGCCGCCGCACCCCAGCTGCTGGGCATCGGCGTTCCCGCGCTCTGGGAATGCAAGACGATGAACGCCAGGAACTGGCGAAAGACCGTGGCCAAGGGCGTGGTTGTCGCGAAGCCCGTCTACGCGTCCCAGATCGCCCTCTACCAAGCCTATATGGAAGCGCAGGTCCCCGGCATCTCCGACAATCCCGCGCTCTTCACCGCCATCAACAAGGACACCGCCGAACTGCACCACGAACTCGTGCCGTTCGACGCGGGGCTCGCCCAACGCATGAGCGATCGCGCCGTGCGGATCCTTGAAGCGACGGATGCAGGGGATCTGCTGCCGCGCATCGCCACGACCCGTGACTTCCACGAGTGCCGAATGTGCCCGTGGGCGGAACGCTGCTGGGGGTTGCCGGCATGAGCGGGAACAAGGTCATCTCCCTCGATGCCTGGCGCGACTTCAACGACGCCGCGCCGCAGGCCGATCCGTTCGACATCGAGCCGGATCCAGAGCAGATCGCCGTCTTTCTCGACGTCGTCTTCGGTTACTGCGAGGGCTGGGTGCCCCTGCGCGGGTTTGTGGACAAGGGCCAAGGCATCGACGGCCGACCCCACAACGCCTGGATCGAGATCGACGACAGTTTGCTGGAGAAGGCGGTTTCCTTTGCCGGTTGGGCAGCACGCGAAGGGGCGGCCTTCTATGTGGTGCCGGGAACGGTCGCCGAGACCGGCAAGGCCAAGGCCGCCGATGTCCAGCAGATGCAGACGGTCCTGGTCGACCTCGACGCCGGAGACATTGCGGCCAAGCTTGACCACCTCGTCCGTCATCTCGGCGACCCGACACTGCTCGTCGAAAGTGGCGGCCGGACGCCGGACGGTCTCGACAAGCTGCATGTCTGGTGGCGCTTGAGCGAACCGGCCGAGGGCGAGGACATCGCGCTTCTCTGTCGGCTGCGCGGCGACATCGCGGTCAAGGTCGGCGGCGACACGCATTTCCGATCGGCCCACCAGCCGATCCGCCTGGCTGGTTCGGTCTATCACAAGGGCGGGTTCAAGCGCCTGGTCAACATCCGCCGCCACAGCCCGCAGATCGAGGTCCATCTGCGCGACTTCGCGGAAGCAGTCGCCGACATGCCGCCGCTTGCCGGAGTCGGATCCGAGCCAGGCCCCTCGACCGACAAGCCGTCGATCACCGATGTCCTGACGACGCCGGTCCGCGAAGGCGGATCGGACGATTGGACCCGCTTCCAGGGGGCGAGCGCCGCCATCGGCCACTACGTCCGCATGGCGCATGAGGGCCGCATGAGCCGCGACGACGCTTGGGAGGCGATCTGCCAGTACAACGCCGCCCAGCTCCGTCCGAGCTGGCCGCTCGAACGTCTCGCCTCGGAAGCACAGCGCCTCTGGCGGCTTCATGAAGAGCGCCATGGGCCGGCCCTCGAAAGGATCGCCGTGCCGCCGATGTCCGCGCTTCCGGTTTTCACGCTCGGCGCACTGCTCGACGACGTGAGCCCGATGCCCGACGACATCATCGCGCCGCGATTGCTGACGCCTGGCGGGATGCTGGTGCTCGGCGGCGCCCCCAAGGTCGGCAAGAGCGACTTCCTAATCAGTCTGCTTGTCCACATGGCGGCGGGGGTGCCCTTCCTCGGCTTTGCGCCAAGCCGGCCGCTTCGGATCTTCTATCTGCAGGCGGAGATCCAGTACCATTACCTCCGGGAGCGCCTTCAGGCCATCCGGATCGAGCCGGCGCTCCTGGCCGCGGCGCGCGATAATCTCGTCGCCACGCCGAAGGTCCGCATGCTGCTCGACGCCGGCGGCGTGGGCCTGACCATCGCCGCGGTTCGCGCCCACTACGGGCATGGCGCGCCCGACATCCTCTGCATCGACCCGATCCGCAATCTCTTCGATGGGGGTCCGGACGGCGGCGGGGAGAACGACAACACCGCGATGCTCTTCTTCCTGCAGGAGCGGGTCGAGGCCCTGCGGGACGCCGTAGCCCCGGATGCCGGCCTGATCCTCTGCCATCACACCCGCAAGATCACGAAGAAGCAGCTCGTCGAGGACCCGTTCATGGCGCTCTCGGGCGCGGGCAGCCTCCGCAGCTTCTACACCTCCGGCGTGATCATGCACCGGCCCGACGAGGACCGACCGGAGCGGATGCTGCATTTCGAGCTCCGCAACGGCCCCGGCATCGAGCCGATGATCGTCGACAAGGCGGACGGACGCTGGATCGCGATCGATCGCTCGGAGACAAGGCTCGTGCGTCGCGAGTTCGGCGAGAAGCTCGACGCCGAGCGCGCGCGCAAACACGACGTGATCCTTCAACTGCTCTTCGATGAGGCCGAGGCCGGCCGGCTATACACCGCGCTGCAATTCGCCGAGAGCTTCGAGAACCAGGCCGGGCTCGGCGGCAAGGACACAATCCGCGAGCGGATCAGCGTGCTGGCCACAAAGGGTTTCATCAAGTTCGTTCGCGATGGCGCGCCGTTCGGTCTGCCAACCTCGCGTTCGAAGTTCGGCTATCTCTGCGTCGAGGGCATGACGTTCCCGACCGGAGAAGAGACGGCAGACCCCGATACCGGCGAGGTCGTGCCCGTCCGGATCCCGGTCCTTCCCAGCACCTACAAATGCCCACAGAGCGGGGCGGCGCTGCCGGTCGAGAACCCCCTGGTCTGGGTCTATCAGACGGAGGAGACCTCGTGATGCGCCAGCTCATCCCGATTACGCGGACTTACGCAGAATCAAGTTGTGGCAAGTTGCGGCGAGCTGGGCGGCCAGCTTCCCAACTACTTTCGTTGCTTTTCGCGCCGCCGCGCACCGCCGAGCCATCCCGCGCACATTCAAGTTGGGAAAGCTCGTCCCAACTACCTTGGCTCCCGCGCGCTCCGCTGCGCGGCCTTTCGCAGATTCAAGTTGGGAACGCGACCCACGCCATGGGCCGTCCCAACTTCGATTTCTCCATAATATTCAACGAGTTGCTGCGCTCTCGAAGTTGTGGGGGTGAAAGCCACCCCCTTCGGGGGTGGGGGAGAACCGCGCCGAGCGGGTTCTCCCACTCCCACCCCCAGGGGCTTCGCGCGCGCAGGCACCGTGCCGTCCATCCCCTCACCGACATCAGACGAGAAGGACCCACCACCATGAGCCAGTGCCCGTCACCCCTCCTCAAGAGCGCGCCCCATCCGGCCCCGGTCATCTCGACATCCGCGGGCGGCGCCATTCTCGCCCTGGATCTCGGCACCACCACGGGCTGGGCGAGCCTGACGGGCGGGATCGTGCACAGCGGAACCGCCAGCTTCCGCTCCGGCCGCTTCGACGGCGGCGGCATGCGCTACCTGCGCTTCCAGCACTGGCTCGAACAACTGGCCGACGACAGCGGTGGGTTGGCCGCGATCTATTTCGAGGAGGTCCGGCGCCATATCGGCACTGACGCCGCCCACCTCTACGGCGGTTTCCTGGCGACGTTGACCGCTTGGTGCGAGCGTGAGGGCGTCGCCTATCAGGGCGTTCCTGTCGGCACCATCAAACGCTTCGCCACGGGCAAGGGCAACGCCGGCAAGGATGCCGTGCTCGCCGCGATGCGCCAGCGCGGGTTCCAACCCGCCGACGACAACGAGGCCGACGCGATCGCGATCCTGCTCTGGGCGATGGAGACCCGGGGAGGTGTGCTGTGAGGTGGACGCCACGCGGATATGGCGGCCAGCGCCGCACCCCCGATGAAGTCAAGCGCGATGGCTGGCGCGAGCAGCGTGTCCTCGCGGTCTCTCTCGATGACGACCGGCTGACCTGGCCCGAGCGTGAGCTCGTCCGGCAACTCGGCGAGAAGCTCTATGGCGACCGCGATCAGGCGAAGGAGGCGCGTCGATGACCCAGTGGACACCGAGCCTCGTCGAGGAACGTCTCGCGGAAGCGGCCTTCGTGCTCAAGCGCCTGCCCGAACCCCGGCGGCAGGGATATTTCAGCGTCTGGCCGGAGGTCATCCATAGCTTCGCCGACAAGGTCGGACAGGAGCCGAAGCCGACGCGCGTCATCCCGTCACCCGCCGCGATCGGCCGGATGGAGGAGACGCTCAGCTGGACGGTGGGGCTCGATCCGATCGACGGCAAGATCGTCTGGCTGCGCGCCTACGGCGAGCGATGGAAAACCATCTGCTGGACCGTCGGATTGCAGCGGTCGGCGGCGCACGAGCACTGGCTCTATGCGCTCTGCGTGATCGCATTCCGGCTTAATGGTCGGCGGCTCAACCGCAGCTATTCGAAGCGCAAAGTGATCGAGCTGGCTGGGGCGGCGCAGCGCTGAGCGATGGCGAGGAAGGTGTCCGCCGGACAGTTTTCGAACGGACATAAACGGCGGATCGGGCTAGGTTTTTGACTATCCTCGGGAGAGGCGCGCGCGTCGCGGCCTTGGTCCCGCTTCCACACGAGTTCGCGGGTCCTTCCTGGCGGAAATCGTATGCTGGCGGGCGAGGCGCGATGGATCGCCAGCGACAGGGCCGGATTTTTGGGAAGCCACCCGGCATCCGAATCCACGCAGATCCCGAGAAACCACCAGCGAACACGCGCCTGATGGCCGGACGCCCGTCGCGCCCGCTGGACCCCGCACGGAGTCCAGCGCGGCCTCCGGAGTCCAGGACCACAGGTGTCCACTTCGATCGACGGACCCATCCGACCCATGACGCTGAGCTTCGCCCCTGAGCGGATCGAGATCTGGCCGCTTTCGCGCCTCCAGCCCTACGCCAGGAACGCGAAGGTGCACGGCGCGGACCAGGTCGCCAAGATCGCCGCCAGCATGGCCGAGTTCGGCTGGACCGTGCCCTGCCTCGTGGCCGAGGACGGGGAGCTGATCGCGGGCCACGGCCGCGTTCTGGCTGCCACGCAGCTCGGGCTTACCGAGGCGCCGGTGATCGTGCTCGGTCATCTGACCGAGGCGCAGCGCCGGGCCTACCGCATCGCGGACAACAAGCTGACGGAACTCGGAAGCTGGGACGAGGCGTTGCTGTCGGCCGAGCTGCAGGGACTGCTGGCC
>NZ_BBIO01000036.1 GCF_000739695.1 Tepidicaulis marinus | reverse complement strand
GATTGGTCCGGGAACGGAGGAACAGATCAATCTTTTCGCGATGGCCATGGGTGCGGGGCTGACCGCCAACCGGATCAAGGCGGCGATCTTCGCCTATCCCAGCTACGCCTCGGACCTCGGGTCGATGGTCTGAGAACAGAAAGAAAGACGGACATGAACGAACGCCTCAAGCCAAGCCACTGCTGCACCCCCAACGCACGATCCCGGACAACCTACGACCTCGCCGTCATCGGCGCGGGTTCGGCAGGCTTTTCCGCTGCCATCACGGCGGCCGAGCAAGGGGCGAGCGTCGCCCTGATCGGCCACGGCACCATTGGCGGCACCTGCGTCAATGTCGGCTGCGTGCCGTCCAAAACCATGATGCGCGCCGCCGAGGCGCTACATGGCGCAAGGGCGGCGGGCCGGTTCCCGGGCCTGACCGGCGACGCGCAGGTGAATGATTGGCGACGTCTGATCGCCGCCAAGGACGATCTCGTCTCGACGCTACGGCAGAAGAAATACGCCGACCTGCTGCCCGAGTATGACGGGATTACCTATTTGGAGGGCGCGGCGCGGTTGAACGGCGCCGGCGTGCTCGTCGAAAACGGCCCTGTCGCCGCCGACAATATCATCATCGCTACGGGCGGACGACCTGCCGTGCCGCCGATTCCCGGCATCAAGACCGTGGCCTACCTGACCAGCACGACACTGCTGGAATTGGAGACGCTGCCCAGGAGCCTGATTGTCATCGGCGGCGGGTATATCGGCGTGGAGCTTGCCCAGATGATGGCGCGCATGGGCGTTGAGGTGACGGTGATCTGCCGGTCGCGCCTGCTGCCGCAGGTGGAACCGGAAGTGTCGGACGCGCTGGCTGCGGCCTTCCGCGCCGAAGGCATCACGCTTCATTGCGGCATCACCTACGATGCCTGCTGTGAAGATGAGACCGGCGTCACCGTCTGCGTCAGCGAAGGCGGCAAGACGGTCGAGCTGAAGGCGGAGCGGCTGCTGGTCGCGACGGGACGCATCCCCAATACCGCAACCCTCGGCTTGGCGGAGGCCGGTGTGGCGCAAGACGCTCGCGGCGCCATCGTGGTCGATGACCACATGCGCACCTCGAAAGCCGGCGTCTACGCGGCGGGCGATGTGACCAACCGGGACCAGTTCGTCTACATGGCGGCCTATGGCGCAAAGCTCGCCGCGAAGAACGCGCTGAATGGCGATAGCCTCGTCTACGACAATGGAACCATGCCGTGGGTCGTGTTTACGGGTCCACAAGTGGCGGGTGTCGGCCTGACCGAAGCGGAGGCGCGCGCGACCGGGCATGAGGTCAAGACGAGCGTCCTGACGCTAGACAACGTGCCGCGGGCGCTGGCCGCGCGCGACACGCGTGGGCTCATCAAGCTTGTGGCGGACGCGAAAACCGACCGGCTTCTGGGAGGTGTGATCATGGCGCCCGAGGGCGCCGACAGCATCCAGACGCTGGCGCTGACGCTCAAGTTCGGCATGACCACGAAGGCACTCGGAGAGATGATCTTCCCCTACCTGACCACTGTTGAAGGGTTGAAGCTGGCCGCCCAGACATTCGACAAGGATGTGGCAAAACTCTCCTGCTGTGCCGGTTAAGCCAGTCCCTCAAACACTATCCCCATCTGCTCCGCCCATGGCCGGTCGGCGACCGAAACAAGGTCGTTCAATGACAGCGCCGGTGGGACGCGCCTGATGACGAGGTGTTCAAGCACCTCGGGTGACAGATAGGCGAGCCGCATCATTCGGCTCACAAACCGGTCGGAGACCTTCTCGGCCGCCGCGATGTCCTGGATCGTGGAAGCGGCGCCCGTTTCCAGCTGCCGCCGCCAGCTCCAGGCGCGGGCGATGGCGCGCAGCACATGAGGGTCTTGTGACCGGCCGTTCCGAACCGTCACCTCGTCGGGCGGCAGGATCTTCGGCCGCCCATTGCGTTTGCGGATCGTCAGGGGGATGACGACCCGGATGGTGTTCGTCGAGTCGGTCATGCGTGGGCCTCCGTCTGGCGGGGCGCCATCATGTCCCGGAGAACCGAGCCCAGCCCGTCGTGGCGCAGATCGACGGCGATGCCGTCTTCGCCGACGGTCACCCGCTCGACCAGAAGCTGGACGATGCGGGTCTGCTCCGCCGGATAGAGCGCCGCCCATAGCTGATCGAACTCGCCGAGCGCCGTGACGACCGCCTTCTGATCGATGGTCGGGCTCTCGTCGCGCAGGGCCTTTATGGTTCGCGCCGCGACTTCGGGTGCGCGGATCATGCGGCGGATTTCGCCGACGACGGCATCCTCGACCATGCCGGCGGGCAAGCGCAGCGGACCCGAGGCGTCTCCGGTCGGGCGGTTTCGGATCAGGTCCATCGACGCGTAGTAGCGGTAGAGGCGCGTGCCCTTCTTCGTCGCGGTCGGCGTCATCGCCGTGCCTGTCTCGGTGAAGATGATCCCCTTCAGCAGGGCCGGCGTCTGGCGGCGAGTATTCTTCGCCCGCAGGCGCGGGCTCTCCTGCAGGATGCTATGCACCTTGTCCCAGAGGGTCTGATCGATGATGGCCTCGTGCTCGCCGGGATAGGCCGTGCCCTTGTGCACGGCTTCGCCAAGGTAGACCCGGTTGTTGATCAGTTTGTAGAGGAAGCCCTTGTCGATCGGCTTGCCGCGCTTGTTCAGCACGCCTTCAGCCGCGAGCGCTTTGGCCAGCGTCGTGGCGGAGCCCATGGCGACGAATCGCTCGAAGATCATCCGGACCGTCGCGGCCTCGGCCTCGTTGACCACCAGCTTGCGGTCGCGCACGTCGTAGCCCAGCGGGACGTGACCGCCCATCCACATGCCGCGCTTGCGGGATGCCGCGACCTTGTCGCGGATGCGCTCGCCGATCACCTCCCGCTCGAACTGCGCGAAGCTCAGGAGGATGTTCAGGGTCAAGCGGCCCATCGAGGTCGTGGTGTTGAACGACTGCGTGACCGAAACGAAGGTCACCTGATTGCGGTCGAAGATCTCGACCAGCTTGGCGAAGTCCATCAGCGAGCGCGACAACCTGTCGATCTTGTAGACCACGATCACATCGATCAGACCGGCCTCGACGTCCTGAATGAGGCGCTTCAGGCCGGGCCGTTCCAGCGTGCCACCGGAGAAGCCGCCGTCATCGTAGCGTTCGCGAATGGTGGCCCAGCCTTCCGCCTTCTGGCTCGTCACGAAGGCCTCGCAAGCCTCGCGCTGGGCGTCGAGGCTGTTGAACTCCATGTCGAGCCCTTCCTCGCTCGACTTGCGGGTATAAATGGCGCAGCGCTGGCGGCGCGGAACGACCGCGACGGCTTCCTGATGACGGCTCATCGGTCGTCCCTCCGCGCCTCGCGCAAGCCGAAGAAGCGGTAGCCGTTCCACTGCGTGCCGGTGATCGCCCGCGCCACCGCCGAGAGCGACTTGAACTTGCGCCCCTGCCAGTCGAAGCCGTCCTTCATCACCGTGACGGTGTGCTCTACCCCGTCCCATTCGCGCACGAGGCGGGTTCCGACCACGGGGTTGCGGGGATCCGCGATGATCGTCTTGCGCCCGGCCCGGCCCTCGATTTCGTCAGCCAGCAAGTCCAGCGTCCGCCGCGTCTCGCGGGACAGGCCGCCGAGGGTCAGTTCCTGGACCCGGTAGCTGAGCCTCAGCTCGAGGTAACTGCGGCTGTTGTTCGGAGCGGGGGTGCCGAAGATGCTTTCCCACTTCGCCTTCAGCTCGACCACCGTCATTCGTTTCAGCGCTGCAAGCTGCGTGACCACGCTCGCGTCCGCCGCGTCGCGTTCGCCCACCCGCCATGGCGCGGCGTCAGTCTTTCTCTTTGTTCCTGGCATTATTGCCCTCCAACTCGGTTGCTCGGTTTGCGACGACCAACACGGCGTTTGAGGGCGAGAATGTCGAATGAACTGTCTTCGCCAGGTGCAGATAAAGAACTGGACTGTTCCGGCAGTATACGCCTCAGCCCCGCGGCAAAAATGAACGCGAGTTCATCGAGGCGTTCGCCCGTCGACAGACGGACGGGCAGCAGCGGGTTCGGGCCAGATCGGGCGTCTTGCATGAGACCGTTCGCAACAGAAGATGACTGGCGAAACGGTAGTCGCAAAACGACGATATGCAATCATATTCAATGACTTATCGCTTTTCTGCGGAATCATTAGAAGCAGATCGAAGCCGTTCGTCAGGCCTTTCCAGCGTGAACATCTGTGCAAGTCGCCCGGAGCGGCGCTGCCCGCAGCATTGTTGGGTCGTTACATCGAATCATCACGGGTGAACTGGTCGTACGCGTCCCAGGGCGTATCCTCTTCGATCTCACAAACATCGAAGGCGTCATCGAACTGGAGAATGGTCAGAGACATGTCGAGAAACTCGGACACCATCGCCAATTCGCGCACTGGCTCCGAGCCGCGGCTGAAGTTCCAAACGCCGTTCGGCCGGGCGACTGGCCTGTCCGAAACGAATCCTCTTTCGGCAGCGCCGATGGCGGCCAGCGCGTCATCCGGGATCGGCATCCCCGATCGAACGAAGATCCCGCTCTTTAGGGCGGCTTTGCTGGCGCGTCCCCATTTCGCGTGGCCGTCGCGCGCCACGATCATCGCCGCTCGCCTATCCGTGAAATCGATCCACTTCCGGCAAGCGGCGATCAACGACACGCCGTAGCGATCCGTGACGTGGTTCAGGAGATCGACGGTCATCTCGTGTCCATCGACCTGAGCCCGATAATCGTCGAGCGGCATAAGCAGGAAAGACGCGAACGTGTCGGCTTCCTCCTCCCGCTGCTTCTCCTCCTCCTGCCAGCTATTGGGAAGCAGTGGTTTGCACTGGAAATCGCAATCGCGATCGAGAATGCCCGAATTGTAGTCTTGGGCGGTCAAGGTCGGGCGATGAAGCAGATAATGACCGAATTCATGCGCGAGTGTGAACCGCACCCGGCCCCGATACCGCGGATCGTCGTTGTAGACGATGTGCCATTCCGGCCTCTTCCTGTGTGGCCTGAGCATACCCTCGAAGCCGGGTAGATCCCCGCCCACGATCTTGGTGATCGGATCCTCGTTGTTTTTGGAGACCTCGCGGGCAAGCGCTTCGACGTCCACCGGAAAGCGGTCCTCTCCCAGAACATGACGTAGCAGGATCGAAAGACGGTTCGCCTCTTGTTGAGGGGATTTGCGCTTTCCATTGCTCATTAGTCGTCGTCCAACGCGTCCAATATGCGACGGAGTCGCTCTTTCGATGGAGCATCCATCTTCTTGTATTTTCGGAAGAATGCGATGTCCTCTGCGTCTTCTTCCTTCTCTCCGTCACCTGCCAGCAGGTACTCAACGGTGGTGTCGATTGCGGTTGCGATCAGAGCAAGTTTTTCCGCCGAAGGGCGCGCGACGTCCTTGTTCTCGATCTCCCACATGTAGCTCTTGCTGGATCCGACCCTTTCGGCGAGCGCCTCCAGGGTCAGTCCTCGCTTCAGTCTGAGCTCGCGAACGCGCTCTCCCAAGGGTGTTGGCACCGGGTGTTCTCCTGTTTGTCCGCCGGGTTCGTTATCGCGATACATCTAGTCCTTGACACGCCGTACCTGCAATACCTATCTTGCGCACAAGTTCGTAGTAACGAACCCGCTTTCGCGCTTTCACGAGACAGGAGGCCGTCATGGCTAAAGCAGGTAACGGTTCGGGCACCCATCACGTGGTCCCCAATCCCAATGGCGGATGGGATGTCCGCCGCGGCGGCGCCGAGCGCGCCAGCGGGCACTTCGACACGAAGCGGGAGGCGATCGACCGTGGGCGAGAGATCAGCCGCAACGCCGGGACGGAATTCAAGATCCACAACCAGGATGGCCGGATTGGCCAGTCCGATTCCCACGGGAACGACCCCCGCAACATCAAGGGCTAAGGAGATCGGCCATGGCCTCAGTGACGAGTTTCATCCGCAACGTGCCTGCCTCGTCGCTGCAGGCCTATTTCCACCACACCGGCATCGAGCTTCCGACCGAGGTCGATTGGGAGGCGCCCGAGCCCGAGGTGGTTCGCGTCACGCTTCGCGCCGTTGACGAGATGGACGACGAAGCCCGCGCCCGCATCGTCAATGACGCCGAGCGGGTGAGCGCCCTGGCCGATGATGCGGGGCAGACCGCACTCTACAGCGTGATCGACGACCGCACGGTGCTCGATGATCTGGCAAATGGCCATGCACGTTCGCTCTGGATGTTCCTGAACGAACCGGTTCGGTTCCGCCATGCTGAGGAGGTCCGTTACACCGATGAGCGGCGCCGTGGTCGGAGCTGGGACGGGTTCATCGGCGAGCCGAACCTCGATCTGCGGCGGGACGAGGCATCCATCGATGCCTTCAAGACGGCACTGCGCGATCGGTTCGCTTCCAACAACATCCACATCGACATCTTCGGGCGCTATCGGCCGACCCTCGACGGCGAGGATTGCGAGCTTGTCCAGATCGCGATTTACCGCGAAGGCCTCCTCGACGATTTCCTGGCGTTCGATGACGCGGGAACGCTCGTCCGCCGCGCCCGCCGTCCCGTCTTCGAGGCGGCCATGACGTATGAACCGGCGACCGGCGTCATCGAAGTCGTCGCCAACGACCGCGAGAGCCGCGAGGAGATGGTCCGCTTCATGGCGCGCGACCTGCTGGGGATCGAGTTCCAGAGCGAGAAGGTGCCCTTCCGCACCTACGACCTCGCAGTTCTGCTTCATCCTTTCGATTTTCCGACCGACCCGGAGGATGGGATCGAGTCCGTCGAGGTCAAGCAGCTGCGTCTGATGCCCATCGACAATGTGGGCGAGCGCGTCACGCTGGAATGTCTTCGGAAGGCCGACCGCACTATTTGGAGCATGTCGGCGGAGCGGTTCGGCGCCAACGATCCGCTGGCTGGCGGTTGGGTGGCGACACAGGCCAAACTCTCCATCAAATTCCATCCCAAGGGCGATGCCAAACGCGGTCGGACGCTGCCGTTGACGATCACGATGCCGCATGGCTGCAATCTCAAGGACCAGACCGAAGAGGAGCAGCTGATCGGCGAGAAGTATCTCCGGCGCTGGGGCATCCTTTCCGGAGACGGCGGTGTCGTCGTCGATTGATCGGAGGGCGGTTGATCTGCTCCTCTCAATCGTGGAGAGCGCGGATGCCAAAGTCGCCGGCGCCGTGCTCTCCGACTATCACGCCAACAGCGCGGGGAAATTGCTGGCGGCGAATGTGCTGCGTCTGGATGGCCATAACGCGGCGGCCGCCTCGCTGGCTGATTTC
>NZ_BBIO01000037.1 GCF_000739695.1 Tepidicaulis marinus | reverse complement strand
GCGCATGCGCTCAGAACTCTGGCGGCTGAACTGCTGGCCGATGAATGACGGGGTGCCAGCATGAAACAGAGCCGCGCCATGTCTCTCGTCGAGTCCCTTGCCAATGTCGCCGTTGGCTACGGCGTGGCGGTGGTGACCCAGATCCTGATCTTCCCGATTTTCGGGCTGCACACCACACTGGCGCAGAATCTCATGATGGGTGGCATTTTCACGGTGGTCAGCATTGGACGTTCCTACGCGCTGCGTCGGCTGTTCGAGGAAATCCGGTTGCGCCATGCCAGATGAAAACCGCCGCCCGGATCGGGCGGCGGCATCGGGTCTGGAAAACGTCGTGTCTTCAAGCCGGCGGGAGGCTGTACACCCGCCCGCGGCCATCAATCTTCTCGGAGGCCACTTCGAGACCGAGCTTTTTCTTGAGAGCGCCCGCCACCGCGCCGCGCACCGTGTGTGGTTGCCAGCCGGTGGCCGCGACAATCTCGGCGATAGTCGCACCTCCCGGCGCGCGGAGCATCGCGATCAGCGCGGCCTGCTTGGTGCCTTCGCGCGGTGTTCGCGTAGTGGGCGCGGCCTGCTGCTCGGCGCGGGTGTCTGGCGCGCTCGCAGGCGCGGTGCTCGTGCCCTCGGGCTCAATGCCGATGGCGGCGAGGCCTGCGTCGGTCGCCACCAGCGTGGTGCCGTGACCGTCCCCGGTCTCGCACCAGACAAGCTCCCCATTGCGGATGTCGGCATCGACTTCCTCGATGAAGCCTTTGGCGATCATCGTCTCCACCACCTTGGTGGCGGCGCCTCCGCGCAGGGAACCGGGAAGCGGCAGGACATTGTAGCTGTCGCGCTGAGCGGCGGCGCTGAGAATTACGGCTTGCGTGTCGGTGAGCTTGGTCATGGGGTCGTCTCCTTGGATTGAACCGCGACCGTCGCGGTCCTTCTACGACCCCAAGCCGCGCGGCACGGCGCGGCCGGAGTTCGGGCAGGTGCAGGATTTCACCCGGCGTGCTCGCCCTCGCGGAACGCCATGTCGGTGATCTCGCGCAGCTTGTCGCGGTAGTGGCTCAGGGAGCCGACATGGCCCCAGTTGATCTCGTCGGGATTGGTTTCGAAGTGGTCGTCGCTGAGCGCCTTGAGGCGTTCCAGCATGCTGTCGATCTCCAGCTTGGCGGCGATGAAGGCGTCGAGTGCCTTCGAGTTGTCGGTGGCGCGTCGGGTCATCTCTGTGGCTCCTCGTGGCGAGTTGCAGCGTGGTCTTGAAAGCCACGTTCGCTCTGTCCGAACCGCTTATCAACTCGATAAGCGCCTGAATCTGAACAATAATCGGAGAACGCCATGCAGGGGCTGAGCGAGCGCCAATACGCCGCGCGCGTCGGTCTCTCGCGGGGCGCGATCCAGAAGGCGAAGGCGGCGGGACGGCTGGTCCTCCATGAGGATGGCAGCATCGACGCAGAGGCGAGCGATGCACGCCGGGCGGCGATGACGGACCCGTCGAAGTCCCGGCGCACCACGGCATCCAAGCTCAAGCCGGTCCCCGACGCGGCCGTGTCCGCCGTTGGCGACACTCTGCGGGAACAAGGGCTTGCCGCGCCACCCGTCGGCAGCGGCACGACCTTCCTGCAGGCCAAGACCGCGAATGAGGTGCTGAAGGCCCAGGAGCGGCGCATCCGGCTTCAGAAGCTCAAGGGAGAACTCGTCGACCGCGCCCGGGCGGTTGCGGTCGTGTTCCGGCTGGCACGCGAGGAGCGCGATGCCTGGGTGAACTGGCCGGCGCGCGCGGCGGCGCTGATGGCGGCCGAACTCGGCGTCGAGGCGGCCACCATGCAGAAGGCCTTGGAGAAACATGTACGCGCCCACCTCGACGAACTCGCCGAGGTCCGGCCCGAATTCCGGTGATGAAGATGGCCTGAGGGATTTCGAAGGCGCGGCTGAGATCCTGCGCGCCTGGGGCAACGGGATCCGACCGGATCCCGACCTCACCGTCTCGGAATGGGCGGACCGGCACCGGATGTTGGCGTCCCGCGCTTCGGCCGAACCGGGGCGCTACCGCACGATGCGAACGCCCTACATGCGGGAGATCATGGACCGGCTGTCGCCCGGCGACGCGGCGCAGCGGGTCGTGTTCATGAAGGCCGCGCAGGTCGGTGCGACGGAAGCCGGCAACAACTGGATCGGCTTCGCCATCCACCAGGCGCCGGGCCCCATGCTCGCGGTCCAGCCGACCGTGGAACTGGCCAAGCGCAACTCGCGCCAGCGGATCGACCCGCTTATAGACGAGAGCCCCGAGCTGCGGGAGCGGGTCAAACCGGCCCGATCCCGCGACGCCGGGAACACGATGCTGTCCAAGGAATTCGCTGGCGGCATCCTGATCATGACGGGCGCGAACTCGGCGGTCGGGCTGCGCTCGACCCCGGCGCGCTACATCTTCCTCGACGAGGTCGATGCCTATCCGGCCTCGGCCGACGAGGAAGGCGACCCGGTGACCTTGGCTGAGGCACGGTCGCTGACCTTCGCCCACCGGCGCAAGGTGTTCCTGATCTCGACGCCGACGATCCGGGGGCTCAGCCGCATCGAGCGCGAGTTCGAGGCGTCCGACCAGCGGCGCTACTTCGTCCCGTGCCCGCATTGCGGGGCGATGCAGTGGATGAAGTTCGATCGGCTGCGCTGGCAGAAGGGCAAGCCGGAGACGGCGGAGTATCTCTGCGAGAGCTGCGATCAACCCATCGCGGAGCACCACAAGACGGCGATGCTGGAGCGCGGCGAATGGCGGGCGACCGCTGTCGCCGCTGATCCCACGACGGTCGGCTACCACCTCTCTGCACTCTACTCGCCGGTGGGCTGGCTCAGCTGGTCCCGGATCGCGCGCAGCTGGGAGGCGGCCCAAGGCTCCGACGAGGCGATCAAAGCGTTCCGCAACACCATTCTCGGCGAGACATGGGTCGAAACCGGCGAGGCGCCGGACTGGCAGCGGCTCTACGATCGCCGCGAGGCGTGGCGGCCAGGCATGGTGCCAGCGGGCGGGCTGTTCCTGACGGCGGGCGCGGATGTCCAGAAGGACCGCATCGAGGTGGATGTCTGGGCCTGGGGCCGAGGGCTTGAGAGCTGGCTCGTCGATCACGTCGTGATCGAGGGCGGGCCGGATCGGCATGATGCTTGGGACCAGTTGACGGCAGTCCTCGACCGGTCGTGGCCACATGAAAACGGCGCGCACCTTCGGATCGCGCGGCTCGCCATCGACACGGGCTACGAAGCCCCGGCAGTCTACGCCTGGTCGCGCAAAGTCGGCTTTGCGCAGGTCGCGCCAGTCAAGGGGCTCGAAGGCTTCAATCGCTCCAGCCCGGTCTCCGGCCCCACATTCGTGGATGCAACCGAGGGCGGGAAGCGCCTGCGTCGCGGCGCCCGGCTCTGGACGGTGGCCGTCTCGACCTTCAAGGCCGAAACCTACCGCTTCCTGCGGCTGGAGCACCCGACGGCCGAGGAACGTGACGAGGGCGCGGCGTTCCCGCCCGGCACGATCCACTTGCCGACATGGGTCGAGAGCGAGTGGCTGAAGCAGGTCGTGGCTGAACAGCTTGTGACGGTGCGCACGAAGCGCGGCTTCGCGAAGCTCGAATGGCAGAAGCTGCGCGAGCGCAACGAGGCACTCGATTGCCGGGTCTACGCCCGCGCGGCCGCCTGGATCGCGGGCGCCGACCGCTGGCCCGAAGAGAAATGGCGCGACCTCGAGGACCAGCTCGGGGCGACGCCCACCGACAGCGATCCCGCCGGGCAGATCCACCGGCCGGGACAGGTACCCCAAGGCAAGCGCCGTTCCGACTGGATCGGGCGGCGGGAAGGATGGTTCTGAAATGACCGACTGGACCGAAACCGAGCTTTCGGCACTACGCCGGGCCTATGCCAGCGGCACGACCCGTGTCAGCTATGACGGTAAGTCGGTGGATTACGGCTCGGCGGAGGATCTGCTCGCCCGCATCCGCACCATCGAGCGCGCAATTGCCAGTGTGGGGCGGCCGCTTCCGGTCGCCGGGCTCGCGGGCTTCTCGCGCGGGGATCGCTGATGGCGGCGAACTGGTTCGACCGCGCCATCGCTTCGGTCGCCCCTCGGGCCGCCGCGCGGCGTGTCCTGGCGCGACAGGCGTTCGAGACGCTCGCGCGCGGCTACGAGGGCGCCGCGCGAGGACGCCGCACGGAGGGCTGGCGTGCCCCGGGATCCTCGGCCGATACCGAGATCGGCGTGGCCGGGGCGCTCTTGCGCGACCGGATGCGCGATCTCGTGCGCAACAACCCGCATGCAGCGAAGGCCGTGGCGGTGCTGGTCAACAACATCATTGGCGCGGGCATCATGCCGCGCGCCGCGAGCGGCGACGACACGCTGGACCGGAAGGTCGATGCGCTGTTTGAACGCTGGACGGCGGAGTGCGATGCCGATGGTCAGCTCGACTTCTACGGCCTGCAGACGCTGATCTGCCGGGAGATGGTCGAGGCGGGCGAGGTCTTGGTGCGGCGCCGCCTGCGGCGATCCTCGGACGGTCTGCCGGTTCCGCTGCAGTTGCAGGTGCTGGAGGCCGACTTCCTCGACGCCACCAAATCCGGCGTTCTCGGCGCGGGGCGGCTGGTGCAGGGAATCGAGTTCGATCCGCTCGGCAAGCGCAAGGCCTACTGGCTCCACGCCGAGCATCCTGGCGACGCCTATGGCGCCCTGCAAAACGGCCTGCAGAGCCGGCCGGTCCCGGCGAGCGAGATCGCGCATGTCTATGAGAAGCAGCGCACGCAGGCGCGCGGCGTTCCCTGGGGCGCGCCGGTCATCCGCGCCCTTCGTGATCTCGACGATTACGAGGTGGCCGAGATCGTGCGCAAGAAGACCGAGGCTTGCGTCACCGCCATCGTCTTCGGCGACGACGAGGCGCAGCAGGGCATCGCTCCGGCGGTGGTCGACGCCGACGGCAACCGGGTCGAGCAGTTCGAACCAGGACTCATCGCCTATGCCCGCGGCGGCAAGGACATCCGCTTCAACCAGCCGGCCGCGACGGGCGGCTACGGCGAGTATAAGCGCGCGAGCCTGCATACGATCTCTGCCGGGTTCCGGGTGCCGTACGAGCTGCTGACGGGCGACCTCAGCCAGGTGAACTACTCCTCCATCCGGGCGGGGCTCGTCGAGTTCCGCCGGATGATCGACGCTGTCCAGTGGCAGCTCTTCATTCCGATGCTCTGCACCCCGGTCTGGCGCTGGTTCACCGAGGCCGCATGGGCCGCGGGGCAGATCCCGAAGCCGGACGTGCCGGTCGAATGGTCACCGCCCAAGTTCGAGGCAGTCGATCCGCAGAAGGACGCGATGGCGAACCTTCTGGCGATCCGTTCGGGAACGATGACACTGGCCGAGGTGATCGCTCGGCAGGGCCGCAATCCCGACGCCGTGCTGGCGGAGATCGCCGCGACCAACGCCAAGCTCGACGCCCTCGGGCTTGTGCTCGACAGCGACCCCCGCCGCGTCACCAAGACCGGCAGCGCGCAATCAAGCGACCCGGCAACCGATCCGGAACCCGACTCGGGGCAGCCGGACACCGCCCAACAGGACTGACTTCATGGACACGATGATCGAACTGCCGGCGCTTCGCCGGTCGGCGGAGCTTGCGCCGAACACCGTCGATGCCGACGCACGCACCGTCGAGGTGATCTGGTCGGCGGGCGCGCGCGTCCGGCGGGCGAGCTTCTTCGGCGAGCCCTACGACGAGGAACTCAGCCTCGACCCTGCCCATGTGCGCCTCGACCGGCTGAACGCGGGCGCGCCGTTCCTGAAGGTCCACGAGATCGACACGCTCGACGCCGTCATCGGCTCGGTGGTGCCCGGTTCGGCGCGGATCGAGAAGGGCCGCGGCATCGCGCAGGTTCGCATCAGCGAGCGCGCCGATGTCGAGCCGATCTGGCGCGACATCCAGGCCGGGCACATCCGCGCGGTCTCCATCGGCTACCAGGTCCATCGCTTCGACATCTCCAAACCCGACGGCGGCCGAGAACTCTGGCGGGCGGTGGACTGGACCCCCTTCGAGATTTCAGCGGTCCCGGTCGGGGCCGACCCCGCCGCGGGCTTCCGCAGCCAGAGCCCTCTTGAAACCTGCGTCCTTCACCGCCGGGACGCGCCCTCCAACCCGCAAGGAGCATCCCCGATGACGGAGAAGACCCAGACCCCGGCCCAGACTGACGAGGTCGTGGCCGACCAGACGAGCGAAACGGCAGCGACCGAGGAGACCACCATGACCGACACGCCCCCGAGCGCGGCCGATACGCAGACCCGTGCGCGTCCGAAGACCGCCAAGCCCGATACCCCGGATCCCGATGCCGCAGCGAATCGCGCCCGCGAAGCCGAACGTGAGCGTGTCTCGACCATCTACGATCTGGCTGGTCGCCTGAACCTCGAGCGGGGCTTCGC
Organism: Tepidicaulis marinus; assembly: GCF_000739695.1. Lineage (GTDB taxonomy): Bacteria > Pseudomonadota > Alphaproteobacteria > Parvibaculales > Parvibaculaceae > Tepidicaulis > Tepidicaulis marinus. The sequence continues at coordinate 77 of NZ_BBIO01000037.1, read as the reverse complement.
CGAGGATCTGGTCAAGCGCGGCACTGGTCTCGACGAAGCGCGTCGCCTGATCCTCGATCAGGTCGCAGCGAAGTCGG
>NZ_BBIO01000038.1 GCF_000739695.1 Tepidicaulis marinus | reverse complement strand
AGCGCCAGCTCGTCCTGCAGCCAGTCCTGCCTGATATCGCCGAGCATGAGCTTGCGTGTGGCAGGGACAGCCAGGGCCGCCGCCCCGCCTGCCATGAGGCCCGTCGTGATCACCTGGGGCCAGATCGTCATGCCTGCCCCCTTGAGATCCGTCCTCCGGCAATGAGGACGCGGGCCTCGCCCTTGCCCGCCCAGAAGCGGGTGGCAAGGAGCAGATCCCGGTCGAAGAAGGGATTGGCGCGGGTGGCGCGCAGGCACAGGAACCAGAGCGCGACAAAGACCGCCCCGGCCAGGGGCAGGGTGAGCGCGATCACATCGAGCACCACGGTGATTGCCGCCGTTACGCCTGCGCTGCCTGCGGCGATCACCACAAGCGGCAGCGCAAGCCCGAGCACGCCCGGCTGGCGCTGGGACTGGACGAGGACGGCGCTCGCGGCCTTCATTGCACGCTCTCCAGAAGCGTGCGGATCATGGTGGGGCCGGTCATGACCAGGAGCCCGCCGATCAGGATCATGCCGAACTTGGTCCAGTCGATCCGGGCGGTGACGGCGCCCCACATGCCATAGGCAATGACGCCGATCCCGATCAGCACCACGCCGATCTTTACCAGACCGCTTTCCAGTACCTCCATGAGACCGGTGGCCGGCTCTTCCCAGCCAGAGCCCGTCGATTGCGCCAGCGCGGGGACAGCGGTGATGCAGAGGACGACAAGGGAAGAGATCGAGAGAGCGATAAGGTGGTCCGCGAGCGCTTTATGGGGCTTGGGGCGGATAATGGGGCGGGTCATGGAGGTCTCCTTTAGATGACAAGCACCGACAGCACGCCGAGCGCGCAGCCGAGGGCTGCAAAGTTGATGAGGGTGAGAAGGCGCTGGGCCTTCAGGGTCTGTTTTAAGTGAGCAAGGGTCTTGCCCGAGAGCCGCTCCGCCTCGTGGATCGTGGCGAGGCGCTCACGCACGGCGTCATTGAGGGCATCCGCTTCCAGATCGCCGATGATGAGGCGAACCTCGTCGCAGAGATCCTTCGTGATCTTCTCCACGTTCTCCGAGAGCTGGCGCTTATGCCCGTCAAGCAGACGGGCATACTCATCGAGGGCCACCTTGTGGATCGTGTGCAGCATCAGGATCGGGTCGTTCTGATCGACCGTCACCTGATGCACTTTCCACAAGTAAGCGCGGAGCTCCTCAAGGGAGTCCATGGTCAGCGGCGGCGGGGGCGGGGTGTCGAGGACGCTCATGGGATCACAGCACCGCCTGGTCCATGGCGCCGTGAATGGCCTTCCAGCTCATCTTGAGCCGCTGGCGGGCCATGAGCGGGAAGTCCAGATGTTGCGTCGCCTCCTCAAAGGTGAGGCGCGCCCGCATCATCTGCTCGATGTCATGGCCGAAGGTCTCTTTGCGGACCTCCGGCAGCCGGACCAGGGCATGGATGCGGGACTTGCTGCGCTTGTAGAGCCCGGACTGTTCGAAGCTCTGGATCTCCCCGTCGCCATTGCGGCTCTCGATGCGCCCAAAATACTCGTTCAGCCAGACCACGACAGGAACATCGGGCACGTACTTGAGAAGCTGGGAGAAGCCCTGCAGCGTGTCATTAAGGGCCTGGCCGCCGGTCAGCACCGTATGGAGGCGCACCTCATGGCCCGCGCCCGTGATCATCTCCAGGGCTTGAGACTCGACCATATAGCCCAGCAGTGGCAGGAAGGTGGAGGCACCATTGTCGATGACAACGGTCGCATCTTCCTCTGCCGTCATGATCTTCTCGACCAGGGCATCGAAGTAACGCGGGTTCAGCTCATCGGCCCGCTCCCCGAGCCGGACGATCTCCGCCTCAAAAGCCTTGTAGCCGGCAAAGGTCCGGTTCACCGGATCCGTGTCGTAGCAGGCAAGCTTTGCCTTCTTCTCCAGGTAGTACTGAGCGAGCAGCGAAGAGACGAAGCTCTTGCCGACGCCCCCCTTGCCTTGCAGTGCCATATTAATCAGCGCCATTAATCAGGTCTCCTTCTCTAGCGGGTGGCGGCAATGGTCTGCCGCCCGGATTGCGCGGGGGCGCGCCCCTCGCGCTGGTGGCGGGTGAACATGGTCTCTTCGGCCTGTTTGAGACCGTTCAGAAAGGCGTGGATGCATTCGCGGAAGGCATGAGCCCAATCGTCGGTGAGCTCATCGCAGTGCAGCACTCCGTCCTCTTGCACCTGGATGCGGATGCCGCGCGTCTCGCGCGTCAGTTCAATCGTGACCTTGGCCGGATCGTTCAAGCTCATGCGCCGTCTCCATCGATGTCAGCGGGGGAAAGGGGGAGCGGCAGCGCCGCTACAAGGCGGTAGTCGCGGGCAACGGCGGCGCGGCCCATAAGCGACGTCTGGCCGATCGCGTCCGAGATCCGCCAGCCGCCCAGCCGGTTGTAGAAACCCAGCCGCATGGCGCCGTCGCTGCGGCGCTGCAGCCAGTGCCAGCCGTCGCAAGGTGTGCCGCCAAGAGAGGCGAAGGCGCTGAGCTCGATCACATTGCTCATGACGCGGCCTCCGGGTCCTTCAGAGGCTTGCCGTCCCAAACGTCCGGATCAACATCGGCTGTGGAGTTGGAGGCGTACGAGGCATCGCGAGAGACCGGCATGCGGTTGAATGCAGCATCCGCGATGCGCGGGCCGTCGGTCTCTGGGGCGGATGCGGATGAAGGGTGCGTGCTGCGCGGGGTGCGCGGCTCTGGTGCCCTGGCGTGGCGGGTGGTGTTCGCTGATTGCGGTCGGGCCGGATCGCGGTCGCGGATGGCTTCGGAACGGAGACGATTGACGTGTACATAGAATGCGGTGTGCCCTATGGACAATCGTCCGCATGCGAGCAATTCGTCATAAACTTTCTTTAAGGTGTATCCACGTGCAAGCAGCTCCGAGATTTCTTCTCGCAGTGCATGAACTTCAACACGTGCTTGTCCCCATTTGGTGACCATGTCCATTTCCACCTGTCGCGCTCAACCTTGACGCGACTCGGAAACTCGTGGTCTTTATCTGAGGGACGGTGCGACCGAGAGGTTCTATCCGTTGATGGATAACTGAAACTCAGGTGCGCCCCCGCAACCAAAAACGCCGTTTGCCCTGCCGGGTGAGCGGCGTTTGCCTTTTGGGGCGATGGTTTGGTGATGGGGGGTTTTTGCTCCTGCCTTTCAGCCGGAAAGAATGGCTTCTGCCACCTGCTCGCCTGAGAGAAGGGCGCCGTGGGCGGTGCCGAAATAGTCAGCCATGGTTGCTTCCCCGGCAAACCAGAGCTGGCCCTCCCATTCGGCGCCAAAGAGCGCGCGGCGGGTGGTGCCGTTTGTGCCGACCGCATTGAAGCTGTAGCTGCCGAGGCTGAACGGGTCCTTGCCCCAGCGGGTTATTTGTGCGCCGCGCGGTGCGGGAAAACGCGTGCCGAACATGGCCTTCAATGCCGTGTGGGCGGAAGCGACCGTATCGCGGTCGCTCAAGCTTTCAGTTTCTGCGGCCTGATCGCCCGCATTGAACCCCATGAGAACCGGCACGCCGAGGCTTGGCGAGAGCGAGACCCATTCCGCCCAAAGACCGGGCGGCTCGCCCAGCCAGCCGATCCAGTCGGGGCCCTCCGGCCAGTGGATTTTATCGAATCTGAGAAGGCATTTGTTGAGGAGTCCCATGCCCAAATTTTCGATCGCGCTCTGACGGGCGGGGGCAAGCGGGGCGGCGAAGTGGATGCCGCCGGCGGCAAGCACGCCGAGCGGCAGCGTGCAGATGATCTGCCCGGCATCGAGATGCGTGCCATCCGCGAGCGCTACCCGGCTAGGGGCGATACCGGTCACTTCGCTTTCAAAGCGGATATCGAGGCCTTGGGCCAGGTGAGCGGCAAGCTGGCCAAAGCCGCCGGGCAGGAGCGCATCCGGCCCGGAGAATGTCTCATCTTCATCGCCGTACCAAGCCGAGAGCTGGCGCGCGGGTGCCCCATATTCATGTTCAAGCGTGCTGTTGACGAGATATTGCACCAGGCGGCGTTCCTCAGCCGAAGCGCTACGCCAACCCGGCGATGCCTCAAGCGCATCGGCAACTGAGATGTCGTGTTCGCGCTTGCCTGCCATCTCAAGGGCGCGGCGTAAAATCGTTTCCGCTTGTTGGAGGCCGTGGCGGTGGGGGATGACGTCAGGCCCGAGAAGGAGGGAGGAGCTGTAACTTGTCTGCGCTAGCTTTGCTCCTGCTGCGCGCGCAAGGGCGCTGAGAGGGTTGCCGTATATCCCATGGATCCAGCTTGCACCGAGATCGACGGACATATCCGGCCAAAGGCGCGAGGTATGGAGGCGGCCCCCGATTCTGGCGCGCGCTTCAAGGACGAGAACTTTGTGCCCCGCGCTTGTCAGCACCCGGGCCGCGGCAAGGCCGGCGAGCCCGGCGCCAATGATGAGGGTGGGCGCGGCAGGACGGGGGGCCGCCCGCACCCGGCTGCCTGCGGCGGCCAAAAGGCCGGCCGCACTCATGTGTGCGATAATCCGCCGCCGGTCTTCCCGCAATGCCGGTGTTCTGCTCATCTTTAGAGAAATTCTATGCCGAGGGCGCCGGGAATGGCAGCGATTATTGCCTGGACCTCTTTGATATGAGAGCGGTGCGGCGCGGGCCGTTCATTCAAGCGCCCTTGCACGCTAGGCTCTTTCAGCTCTACTGCCATGCCAGAGCGTATAGATTGACGGGATGACAATGAGCGCCAGTGCCGTGGCGCTTAAAATGCCGCCGATCATAGGTGCGGCGATCGGCGCCATGACTTCGGTTCCCGTGCCGTTAAAGAGCATGACCGGTAGAAGCCCGGCTATAACCGTCAGGAAGGTCATGACGATCGGGCGCAAGCGCCGCAACGCGCCCTGGCGGATGGCGTTTTCCACCTCTTCGCGTGAGGGGGCGCGGCCCTCGTTCAACGCAAGTTCACGCAAGGCCTTCAGCTCCTGCCTCAGATACATGATCATCAGCACGCCCACCTCGATGGCAACCCCTGCCAGCGCAATGAATCCGACTGCCACGGCGACAGAGAGGTTGTATCCCAGAAGGTCGATCAGCCATAAGCTGCCCACCAAGGCGAAGGGCAGGGTGCCCATGATGATCAGCACGTCCCGGACATCCTTGAAGGCAAAATAAAGCAGCATGGCGATGATGAGCACCATAACGGGCCCCAGCAGCATCAGCCGTTCCTGTGCCCGCAAGAGATACTCATACTGCCCGGACCAGGAGATGGAATAACCGGCGGGCAGGTCGAGTGCGCCGTTTACCGCTTCCTTCGCATCGG
>NZ_BBIO01000039.1 GCF_000739695.1 Tepidicaulis marinus | reverse complement strand
CCACATAAGAACCGATATCGCGGCCTGCAATGTCGACATAGATCCAGCCGTTCAGCCGTGCATTTTCGCTGCGGATCATGCTCGGCCCTTCGACAGTGCGGATATCCGCAACTTGGCCCAAGGGGATATGCGCACCGTCTTCCGTTACGATGGGAAGCAAGCGCAAAGCGGCGGGTGTTTGCCGCACCGTTTGCGGATAGCGCAGGCTGATCGGAAAACGCTCAAGCCCTTCTACGCTTTCCCCCAGCACCATACCGCCAATCGCCGTGCGGATGACGTCGTGAACGTCCGCGATGTTGAGTCCGAGACGGGCGGCGCGCTCCCGATCGATGTCGATATCGACGAAACGCCCGCCCGTTACCCGTTCCGCATAAACGGAGGAGGTGCCTTCGACAGTTTCCAAAATGCTTTCGATCCGGCTGCCGATTTGATCGATCACATTGAGATCGGGTCCAGCAACCTTGATGCCGACGGGAGTTTTGATGCCGGTTGCCAGCATGTCGAGCCGGTTTTTGATCGGCATGATCCAGACATTGGTGAGGCCTGGAATGTCGACGATCCGGTTGAGCTCGGCTTTCAGTTTCTCGAGGGTCATGTCCTCGCGCCACTGCGACCGGGGTTTCAACCTGATCACCGTCTCGATCATGGAAAGGGGCGCAGGGTCGGTTGCCGTATCGGCGCGCCCAGCCTTGCCATGAACGTTTTCCACCTCGGGCACCATCTTGATCAGCTTGTTCGTTTGCTGCAGCAGATAAGACATCGTGCCGGCGGAAGCGCCGGGAAAGGCGCTGGGCATATAAAGAAGATCGCCTTCGTTCAGCTCCGGCATGAATTCCGAGCCAATCCGTGAGAGCGGCAAGGCAGCGCTTACGAGCAGCACGCCGGACGCTGCCAAAACGACCAGTGGCCGGGCCACAGCGAAGTTGATCAGCGGCCGGTAAAGCACCGTCAGGAACCGGTTGACGGGATTTTCGTCCTCGGAGGTAATGCGCCCGCGTACCAGAAAACCGATAAGCACAGGCACCAGGGTCACCGAAAGGGCTGCCGAGGCGGCCATGGCATAGGTCTTCGTATAGGCGAGGGGAGAGAACATCCGCCCTTCTTGTGCCTCCAGCGTCAGAATGGGCAGGAAGCTCAAGGTGATGATGAGCACGGAAAAGAAAATCGGCGGCCCGACTTCGGCGCAAGCCTCGCCAATGATTTTCCAGCGATCCGGGCCAGACGCCTCCCTTCCCTCCAGCTTCTTGTGCGCGTTTTCGATCATAACGATGGCGGCGTCCACCATCGTGCCGACGGCGATGATAATCCCGCCCAGTGACATGATGTTGGCATTGATCCCTTGTGCCCTCATCACGATAAAGGCGGCCAGTACGCCCAGGGGCAGGCTGATGACGACGACCAGCGAGGAGCGGAAGTGAAAAAGGAAGACCGCGCATACGAGCGCAACAATGATGAATTCTTCGATGAGCTTTTCACGTAATGTCGAAGCAGCTCGCCCAATAAGAGCGGACCTGTCATAGGTCGTGACGATTTCCACGCCTTCCGGGAGACTCTTTTTCAGGCTGGCGAGTTTTTCTTTGACGCGATCGATGGTGGCGAGCGCGTTCTCGCCATACCGCATGACCACGACCCCGCCGACGGCTTCTCCCTCGCCGCCAAGTTCGCTTACACCGCGCCGGAGATCGGGGCCGAGCCGGATCTCGGCAACGTCGCGAAGGAGAACGGGGGTGCCCCCCTCATCCGTATGAAGCGGAATTTGCGCCAGGTCTTCTATCGAGCTGACATAGCCGTTGGCGCGGATCACATATTCCGCTTCCGCCATTTCGATGACCCGGCCCCCGGTTTCCTGATTGCCGCGCTCGATCGCCCGGCGCAGCCGGGAAAGCGAAATGCCATGCGCGCGTAACTTATTGGGGTCGGCGACGACCTGATATTGTTTGACCATGCCGCCGATCGTGGCGACCTCGGACACGCCTTCCACGGCCTGCAGCTCGTATTTCAGGAACCAGTCTTGCAAGGCGCGTAATTGATACCCGTCCTGCTGGCCGGTGCGGTCGACAAGCGCGTATTGGAAAACCCAGCCGACACCGGTTGCGTCCGGCCCGAGCGCAGGACGGGCCCCTTCCGGCAGGTTGGGTGCGACCTGGCTCAGATATTCGAGCACGCGGGCGCGCGCCCAATAAAGATCGGTCCCGTCTTTGAAAATCACATAGACGTAGGAATCATTGAAAAACGAATAGCCGCGCACACTGACGGCGCCCGGCACGGAAAGCATGGCAGTGGCCAATGGATAGGTGACCTGATCCTCGACGACTTGCGGAGCCTGACCCGGATAGGTGGTTTTTACGATGACCTGCACATCCGAAAGATCGGGAATGGCATCGAGCGGTGTCGTGCGGATCGCCATAACGCCTGCAACGGCCAGAATAAGGGCCAGAATGACGACAAGAAAACGGTTGGCAATCGACCATCTGATAAGGAACTCGATCATTCCGCGTCCTCCTCATCGGCCATTCCCGAGAGGGGATGCAGCGCGATAATCTCATATCCCATGTCGCTTTTCCGGAACCGGACATGGACTTTTGTGCCAGGCTCTATGCCCCTAAGGCCGACTTTCTCGGAAACGGCAAAGCCCATTTGCATGGAAGGCCAGCCAAGCTCAGCCACAGGCTCATGGTCGAGTGTCACCTGCCGGGCTTCGGAATTGACCGATAGGACGCTTGCCGTGGTTTCGTAAGCATCCGTATCGCTGCCCGTCTGGTTTGCCGGCATGTCCATGTCCATGTCCATGTCCATGTCCATGGCTCCATCCGTGCCCTCTTCCATGTCTTTGCCCATCTTGTTTTTCATCTCGTCTTCGGAAGTGGCCGATGTCATGCGGAGAAGCGCCGGATCGAGGCTCGCCTCGGAATCGATCAGGAACTGCGCGGCCGTCACGATTTCCTCGCCCTCCGAAACGCCTTCCAGAACCTGGACGCGCCCGCCCGATTCAAGTCCCGCCTTGACCGGGGTAGGACGGAAGCGTCCTTCGCCCAGCGCGACGATTACCCGGTCTTGCGAGGAATGGCGGATGAGGGCGGAGGCCGGTACCGTCAACGTATCCATCGCCGGTTTTCCCTCGATTTCGACATTCGCAAACATGGCGGGTTTGAGCAGCCCGTCGGGATTTTCCAGCCGCAGGCGCACCGGAATGGTGCGGGTGCGCGGATCGGCCATCGGATAGACGTAGTCCACTTGCCCCTCCCAGGTTTTGCCGGGAAAGGAGGGCAGGGTGACTTCCGCTTTCTGGCCCGCGGCAACACGCCCCACGGTCGCCTCGAAGAGATCCGCCATGACCCACACGCTGGAAAGATCGGCAAGGCGCATGGTGACATCCGACGGGCGCACGAAACTTCCCTGGCGCACATCCAATGACAGCAAGATGCCCGAGCGCGGCGCGCGCACATCCACGAGGCGGATGACTTTTCTGCGCTGGGACAGCTCTTCAATCTGAATGCCGCTCATGCCGAGCGCTACCAGACGCTCCTTGCCGGCGGCAATCATTTCGGATTGCCCCAGCCGTTTTGCCTGAAGATATTCCCGCTGCGCTGTCAAAATCTCCGGCGCATAGAGGCGGAAGAGAACTTGGCCTTTTTCCACTTGTTCTCCAGCGGTCTCTACCATCAGCTCCTCGATCCAGCCTTCGGTGCGCACGTTGATGCTGGAAAGACGCTCTTCGTCCGGCGCGATAAAGCCGACGGTGTCGACCTGGAAAGGAAGGGTCTCGCGCCGCACCGGCGCGGTGCGCACGCCGATGTTGTTCACGGCGGCAGCGCTGATCTGCAGCGCAGGCTCACCCGACTTGTCTTTATCGTCATCGGCATAGACGGGGATAAGGTCCATGCCCATGGGAGATTTTCCCGGCGCATCGCGGCGAAAATTCGGGTCCATCGGCGCGACCCAATAAAGAATTTCGTCCTCGCCTTGCATTGCGCCAGACCCGGCGGAGCCTGTGCTCCCGCCCATCCAGGTTCCCGCGCCATACCCGGCCGCAAGCGAAGCGGCGGCAATCCCGGCGCAGAGTGCGATGAAAGTTCTATTCATGTGTGTCTCCAGCGAGATAGGAAAGCTTGGCCCAGGTTTTGGCGCGGTCGACTTGCAGGTCGAGATAAGTCAGTTCCGCATCGAGAACGGCCAGGCGGTCACGGATGATTTCGGGAAAGTCGGCGCGACCATCGGCGTAGGAGCCGAGTGAGGCCTGAGCTGCATCGTGCGCTCTGCGGGTGACGGCTTGCTCGTAAAGCTGCAGGCGCCGGCCGAGTTCATGCCAATCGGCTAGGGCGATATCGAGTTCCCGTTCCAAGTCCTTCAGCAGGCTCTGACGGTTAAGGCGTGCAGCTTGCCGCTCTTTCATGGCAGCCGACAAACGCCGGTCCTGGCGTCCTTGCGCGAATAGCGGGACCGAGAATGTCAGCCCGACACTGGCGAAATCGGCCCGTCCGCCTGCCCGGTAGCCATATCCCGCATCCACACTCCAGGAGGGTTTATAGGCTTCTTTGGCAAGGCCGATACG
>NZ_BBIO01000040.1 GCF_000739695.1 Tepidicaulis marinus | reverse complement strand
CGTCCAGCGAATTGGTCAGGACATCTTCCGCTCGGGCCTGATCGACTATTGGCAGGGCCAATGCCCGCTGACCGGCATCACCGATACGGCGCTGCTGCGCGCGTCGCACATCGTGCCGTGGAAGGATTGCACGAGCGACGCCGAGCGCTTGGACGTTCACAACGGCCTTCTGCTCTCGGCCTTATGGGATGCTGCCTTCGATCGAGGGCTGGTGACGTTCGATGACGAAGGCCAGCCGCAATTCTCACCTTCCTTGAGCGACAGCGCTCGCGCCGAATTGCGCTGGCAGGATCCGATCCCGTTGACCGACAAACATCGGAAGCGCCTGATCTGGCACCGCACTAACCTCTTCGTCAGCCAAGGAGTAGCTTAGGACAACGGATCAGGCGCTCGCGAGCCACCCCTTGTCCTGCAAGGTCTGAATGGCGATGCCGATTTGGCGCGGCGAAAACCGCTTCTTCCGCTCGTTCCACGCATAAATCTTGGCCATCGCATCCTCCGCGCTGACAGCGTTCTCGCGAGTCGTCACCCAGTGCACAGTTGCAAGGAGTTCCAGGCCGAACGGCGTCTCGAACCCCTCCACGAGCTCAGCCACACGATCAAAGCGAGCAGCCGTATCTTGCTTGTCCGACAAGAAGGACTCCGCGTCCTTCACCGCGCCTGGGACCAGTTCGAGCTGCTTGTCGGGCGCATCACCACCATCGGCGTATCCCGACACAAGGTGTCCTTCGACCGCGCGAAGGACGTGTCGCAGGTTCTCGGCATAGGGGCCATACGGCGCCTTCGCATACTTGAGGCGGAGTGGTTCGCCTGCCTCCTGCATGAAGTACATGAGCTTATGCACCTCAAGTAGCGTCACGAACGGGTCCATCAAGCCGCCAAGATAGCGGTTCATCAGTACCACCAGTGCGGCTCGTCCAGGGCTCATAGTCGGAACTTCCCGCGACTTGGTCGAGACCGGCGCATTGTTGGGCTCAAAGACAATGACGTCCAAGTCCGGTAGGTCGCGCAGCGCTGCTTCGATCCGGGGACGTACATCCCCCCAGTTTAGGCCGCCAAGACCGCTCCCAAGCGGCGGGATGGCGATCGATCGGATGCCACGCTGCCGAATCTCTTCGGCAAGGGCGACAAGCCCGGAATCGATGTCCTCCATCCGACTCTTCCCGCGCCAATGCCGCTTCGTCGGGAAATTGATGATGTACTTGGGATTCGTGAAGGTGCCCGTCTCGAAGACGAACATCTTCCCCGGCTGAACTTCGTCGCGCTTGCAGGCCGCTTCGTATGCCTTGAAGTTGACCGGGAATGCATTCTTGAACTGGAGGGCGATGCCACGGCCCATGATGCCGACACAGTTCACCGTGTTGACGATCGCTTCTGCGTCCGCCCTCAAGATGTCTCCTGTCGTATATCTGATCATGGTCATCCTCCCTCAGTAATACCATTCTCTTCGAATTTCGACGCTCGGCCGGTGGCCGGCCCCGTTCATGGCAGCGTAGACCCGCTGAGCGATCCCCTGTGAGTGAACGCCGATCCTTTCGACCAGGTGCCAAGGAAACGACTGCTGAACAAGAAACTCAGCCTGTTTTGCCTCCTTGACGTCTGCCGGGCGGAAATCCCGCGCAGCCACCGCGTCCCAGTTGATCTCATCCAACTGCGCCAGTTCGCTGCGAAATTGAGTGTAGACTGCACCTGCATTCGACAACGAGAACGCCCACCGTCTGCCATTCGCTTCGGCCCATTGAACCACTTGGCTGAGATCGGCTTGAAGATGGATAATCGGCTGTTGCCCGCCCCTGTAGGCAAGCTCAGGATGGTTCGCGCAATGAATAACGAACAACATGATTGAGCGTGGGCAAAAATAGAAAGGGACATACTCGCCCACGAAAGTTTGTGGATGGCAAGAGACAGGCAAAGCCAAGCGCCGCTGCTTTATGCTTCCCATACCGATTACCGTACCGCCCTGGCGCTGAACCATCACAGAATCGGACCAAAGGCAGCCGTCGCCACAAATCGACGCAAGGTTGTCGACATGGACTATATGGTAGATTTTTGGCTGGTCAGGTATCGGCATCGTCAGGCAGCCATTCTCACATCATTCGTCTTTGCTCATCGATTTCTTGGAGAGAGCGGCCGCATCTTCCGCTGCCATCCCGTCCATGACCCAACGATCAACATCGCTCAACTTAAACTTCCATAGCCGCCCAACTCGCTGAGCGGGCAAGCTCTTAGCTTCGATCCAGCGGTACACCGTGTCCTTCGCGACCCCCAGGTGGGCGGCCACTTGATCAACGGAAACCCATGGTTCAGTCATCCCGCAGCCATCCCCGTTGGCCTGTGTATACCGGCTTGACTCGGCAAGAGTCGATGAAACTCGTATAGCACGACCCCGTGTTCCCCTAAAGTTCTTTCTCGCGAGGCAGCGCATCCGACCTGTCTTGATGCCGAGTCAACGACACGCCCGCGCTTGGTCCCGCATGACGCTGTAGTCGGCGAGCATTTCGGCGATAGCCGACCCCTCCGGCAGCAGATGGAGCTCGTCGGCTGCGCGTGCCTGGAACTCGCGGCTATACTCGACAACCGGTGGGCAGACGGTGGCCATGCGAGGTTCAGAAGTGGCCGTTGCGCAGGCGGTCAGCGAGATCGTCGCGATCGCGAGGACGCCGAGCTGCCGCATCGAGCATCTGGCGTTGGACGTCATTGACCTTCTCCGAGGTTTCGAGGCGTTCGGCGAGCCGGCCAGCACGCTCGCCGGAGCGCCGGAGCGTGAGCAGGAACAGGAGCACCGCGAGTGCGATGGCGCCGTAGCGTAGGGCCGCCCGCATCCACGGGGCGGCGGCGATCCCGGTGAACAGAGCGGCGATCATCGACGCCCCCGCTTCCAGTCGTCGATGCGGGCGTAGATCGTCACGGCAAGGCCCGCGAGCGCCACGGCGATGAACACCCAGCGCAAGGTGTCGAGATAGGGCACGAGCGGCAGGATCGCGGTCTGGGTCTCCGCCAGGACGTTCTGCGCCACCTCGACGCCAGCGGCGCCAAGCGTCGCCACGCCTGCTGCGCCGCTGCCCTTCATCGTGCGGCTGTCGGTCAAGACCTCCCGCACGGGTGCCGTTTCCGCGGCGAACGCCGTCGCCCGCACCGGGAAACGCTCGCCCCATTGCCGAGCCGGGCCGAGATCGATGTGCATGAAGCCCGAGCGCGGATAGTAGCCAAAGCCAAGGAAGCCGACGGCTCGGGCGGCAGCCTCGAAGGCGACCGGATCGTGGTTGGCCATGGCGATGTCGAAGGCCGTGCCGTCCATGTGCTTCGAGCGCGGCGCGCCGCCGACGGCCCGGTTGTGCGCCGGACTGCGGTAGGCCGAACGGACGATGAGCGGCTTGCCAAGTCGGTCGCGCAGCGCCTGGAGCTTGTCGAGCGCTTCTTCGTTGATCCGCAGGGAGCCGCTGCCCCGGCAGGCGATCTCGGCGGGGGAGAAATTCTTCCAGCGCCATGAGCGCTCGGGCACGTCGCGCCAGTGTTTGTAGGTCATTGTCGTCATCGCAGGTCTCCAGGCACAAAAAAGCCCGCTCCTCGACGAGGGCGGGCGGTGGTCTGACGGGGCGGGCGGATGGGTTAAGGCGTCGGTCCGAAGAGCTTCAGTTTGATGGCGATGCCGGCCATCAAGGCGAGCAGGACGCCGGTGGTGATCAGCCGCACGGCGGTCTGGACGGCCGTCTGTTTCGCGAGGCGGAAACCCGCGAGCAGCGAGCGAAGATCTCGGATGTCCTCGGCCGCATCCGTCCCGTCGAGCCCGACCTCATGCAGCGCACGGCGGGCGCCGGTTTCTGCGGCGCGTTCGAGCAGCGCCTCGAATTCATCGCTCAGCAGGCTGATCAGCCTGCCGCTGTCGCGTTTCTGTTCCATCGTCGTGGTTCTCAAACTGTCGATCAGATCACCAGCGTCCCGGCGAGCGTGATCGCGATGTCGGCGAGCGTGGCGTCGGGGCTTCCGGGCGCGATCACCTCGAGCAGGTCGCTCGGTTCAAGGACGGTCTCGCTCGCGGCGATGAAGACGGCGGTGGAGGCGCTCGCCGCGAAGCGGATGGTGCCGATGCTCGTGCCGTTGCGCTGGACATCAAGGTCCGTCTCTGCGGTGGCCGCGACCCCGGCCTTGCCCTGGCTGCCGGCGAGATCGACCTGGAGCCGCGAGCGCCGGGCCACGACCGTACGCAGCAACACCTCCGAGGCGGCGGGCGCGCCCGCGTTCGCGAAGGCGAAGTCCGCCGGCGGATCGGCCGCATCCGTGGTCTCGACGACCTCGATTGCCAGCCACGTGCGCTCGAGGCCGCGCAGCTCCCCGGCCGTGCCAACATAGACGGCCAGCTCGAACCAGTCGCCCGCCGATACCGGCAGGACGGCGCTCGACAGGTTGCGCATCTGGTTGGAGTAGCCGCTGTCGCCGCGCACGATGA
>NZ_BBIO01000041.1 GCF_000739695.1 Tepidicaulis marinus | reverse complement strand
CCGCACCTGACCAGCTGACTGGTCGGCGAGGTCTGCCACTCGATGTTGCCGACGATCCGGACCTTCGTCACCCCGGCGGGAATGGTCAGGCGGGAGGGCTGGCCGGCATCCCAAAATGCGTCGCTGTCGTACTCGGCGGTTTGCCATGGCACGGCGACGTAGACGCCGGTCGTCGCGACGCTGAAATTGGTCGAGCGTCGCAGCAGCGCACCACGGAAGGGCAGCAGAGCGCGGTTGTAGACGCCGACACCTGTGGCGCCCCACGCGGCTCCGTCGAACTGGAGCACGTCGCCATTGGCGGCGCCGGCGATGAAGACGTCGGTGAGATCACCCAATGCGCCAGCGCCACCGCCGACACCGTAGAGATCGCCGCCATTGCCCTGAACCAGCACCGTCGCGCCCGGAACGATGACGACCTCCGCGCCGGAGCCCGCATATTTGGCGCGAACGTCCTGGCCGCCATTGGTGGCGTTTCGGATCGCGAGCCGCCGGTGATTGGCGGGCAGTGTCAGGGTTCGGGAGGCCGTCAGCGTGCCGGTGAGGATGATCAGACCGTTACGGTTGGCTTGGGTGCCAGTCAGCGTCAGGTTGGCGTCGGCCATCGCCACCGACAGTGCCTGATTCATGGCGTTGTCGAGGGCATCGACCGCGTCGTTGATCGTGACCTCTTTCTGGTTCTGGGCGGCCGCGACATGGGTCACGGCCAGATTGGGGCTGGGCATCAGTTGATCTCCAAGGTGACGGTGCGCGGGAAGCCGCGGGCTGCGACGGCGCTGATCTGGAAGACGGCGACGGTCAGGGACGACGGGACCACACCGAAGTCGGCGAGGATGTCGGCATTGGCGTAGACGACGTTCGGGCTCGTCGCGGTGAGCGTCCGCTTCACCGCGCCGCCCGGGGTGGAGAGGATGTCGATCTCGTAGGCCTCGGAGGTCTCGCCGAGCGGTACGAGGCCGGTGCCGTCCCTCAACTCGCCACCGATCCGGGTCCGCCGGACCCATGAAAGGCTGATGTTGGCCGGACTGCCGGTCAGAGCCGCCTGCACGTTCCAGGGCGCGTAGGGCTTGAGGTCTCGGCCGGTGTGGCTAGCGATCAACGTTTCCGCATCCTCGAAGATCGTGCCGAAGCCGACCGCTCTCCAGGACCGGGGGAGACCGAGATCGCCGAGCGAGGTGACCACGGTCTCGACATCGTCGGGGTCGAGGAGGACAAACAACTCACCGGCCTCGTGCCCCACCACGAAGACATCGGTGCCACGTCGGCCACGCAAAAGCCCGGACAGGGTGTATGAGCCGTCAGGGTTGAGCGTCACGTTGCGGAACTGGATGATCTCGGGCTCGCCGTTGGCCTTGAGGACGAGGGCCGCGTTGGCGCCGCTAAGCATCGAGTCCTGGGTGACACTCTCCAGCCGTTCGCCGCCGGTGGTCATGAACACCGTGAGGCTGTTCGTCTCATCGGTCGCGAACGGGGATGTCGGCGTGCCAAGGGCATTCGCCGTGGCGCCCCAGGCCGCCTCGCTCAAGGATCGCCCGACCTGCGCCCACGCCGTGCCGTCGGCGCTCCGGTAGAGAGAGGCGCCGGGCCAGCCCGGGCCTCCAAAGCCGCCCATGAGGTAGTAGACCCGCGACCCCGACCCGCCGGTGTCATCGGTGTCGCGCAGTAGCGGAACGTCCGGCAGGATCAGCCGCGTCGCGGCCTGACTGCCGACGAGCTGTACCGGTTTGCCGGAGCCGCCATCGGCAGCCACGTTGGAGACGTAGGTGGCGGCAGCCTCCGAAACCCCTTTCACGGCGAGCGAGAAATCGGCCCCGACATCGAGACGGGTGATGCGGGTCCGGAAGGTCGAGCCCGACTCGAAGACCACGTCCACGACATCGGTCGGATCGAGGCGCAGCCAGTCGGCCGGTAGTTCTGCTTCGTACGCGCTGCGTTCGATCCAGGCGCTGTAGAGCGTCTTGGCGGCGATCTGCTTGGCCGTCGTCGCGTCCAGCGCAAGGGCCAGCTCCACGCTGGACTGGTTGCGCGAATGCATGGTCGGCAGCGGCAGGGATGTGCGCTTTTCGCTCTGCGTGCCCTGCTGGTAGTCGGCGCCGCGATCCATGTAGACGACGCTGACCCGTTCCGGCAGCTCGACCTCTTGCGTGCGACGCTCACGCCAGCTTTCGCCGGTCCGCTCATCCAGCGGCAGCAGAAGATCCGCGTCGATGGTCGCGGCGGGCGGTCGTCCCCGCGTCCGGAACCGCAGGGCATCGTCGCTTTCCGCAGCGTCGAAGAAATACGCCTGTGCCAGCGGCTCGATCGCGCCTCGCACGGTGGTCTGCCGCCCGATGACATAGCCGGGAACCG
This sequence comes from Tepidicaulis marinus, assembly GCF_000739695.1. GTDB lineage: Bacteria > Pseudomonadota > Alphaproteobacteria > Parvibaculales > Parvibaculaceae > Tepidicaulis > Tepidicaulis marinus. The sequence goes on along the minus strand of NZ_BBIO01000041.1, from coordinate 1,540 downwards.
TCGCCCCGAGATCGGCGACGTCTATGTCGGAAAGACCAAGGCCGGCACGGGCGCAAAGGTCGGAGACGATGCCGGAGAGCGTCTCTCCACCACCGCCGCCGCGATTGAGGAAGAGCTTCACCCAGCCTTGGCTGCCGCGGACCAGATGCGTGTCGGTGACGGCATCGTAAACCTGAGCACCGCCTTCGCTGACCGCACCCGGCCAGATCTCATCGAGAACAAGAGCGCCCGTGGCGGTGTCCAGCTGGATGACGCGCGTGCCCCGCATCAGCGTCCAACGCTGCCCGCGCAGGCGGCACTGACCGTAGTAGGGCCCTTCGTAGTTGATCTGGATCGGAACGACCGTCTTCCAGACGATGCCAGTGTCGCTGCGCCATTTCAGCGTATAGATCGCGCCGGGCGATCCCCCGTTCGAGATGCGCGCCTGAAAGATGACGCTGTCGTCGGTCGTGTCGTAGGTGAGCCCGCCCGCGCTGCCGTAGAAGCCGGTGGCGCCGCTCTCGACATCCGAGGCTGCGAAGGTGGCGACCTTCTCGAAGGTGACGCCGAGGGATTGGCCGGTGAGGCCGTCGTACCCTGCCAGCGCGGAGACCCGCAGACGATAGAGGCCGAGGCTTCCATGGTTCGTGCTCGTCCCGCTGCTGAGGATCCAGCCATCCCCGAAGCCTTCGCCGACCGCACCACCAATGACGCCCCGAACGCGAGGCTCGGTGACGCTCTGCCCGGCGCCCCAGACATAGCCCATGGTGTCGGCGCGGATGAGTCCGACGTCGTCGAAGAGCGATCCGGTGAGAACGAAGTCGACCCGGCCAGAGGGGCCGTAAGCGGAGACCATCCCCATCCACGTCGTGGCGACGAACCGCAGCGTCGAATTGGTTAGGCCGCTGCTGGTGGAGCCAAAGCGGCCGACTTCCTTGAGGGCGTTCGGCTCGATGCGCAGAATCGGGCGTGAGTTGCTCGATCCGGTCACGACGTAGAGGTGACCGTCCTCGCCGCAGAACAGCGTGCTCGGGAAGTTGTTCGGCGCGACGCCCGTGATGTCCGTCATCCGCGCCTGGCGGTCTTCTTTCATGGTCCGCAGGCTGAAGCGGCGGATCCCGGCCTCAGCGGCGTTGACGTCGCTGTCCAGGAAGTAGCCGTATCCGCGCCGCCAATCGACGGCCAGGTCGTCGATCTGGTAGGTCCCGAAATATCCGCCTTCGCCCGTCGTGATGAAATCGAGCAGCTGGTAGGGCTGCTGAGCCGCCCGCTGGTAGGTGATCTCGGCCGTGATGTTCGGGATGCGGTTGCCAAAGTCCGCAAGCGCCAGGTCTTCGAAGACGATGGTGGCAAGACCCCGATGGGCGGGCGCACGGCCCGCGCCGACGTGCGTTTCGATCAGCGGATCGGCCAGCTGATCCTCTGTCCCCGAATGGAAACGGAACTTGAGATCGGGTTTGGCGACGTCGGGGCTCGCGCCGGTCTTGTCGTAGATGAGTTTTCCGTCCGCCCAGATCCGAAGCACGTCCTCGGCCGGCCCCTCGCCGAAGCTGAGCGCGAA
>NZ_BBIO01000042.1 GCF_000739695.1 Tepidicaulis marinus | reverse complement strand
TGGCCGGTACGGGGATGGCGGCCGGAAGATCACGCCGGGTGGATGGGAGCGACGGACCGGGCAACGGCTGCGCTTCGTCTATCGACGCCGCGGTCCCTCTCTCCTGGTGGCCGACAGGATGCGTGCCCGGACAGGCAAGCGTGGTGGCTTCTCTCGCGCGAGCGCTTCTGCACTCCGGACGGGCCGAGGACTGGTGACCGTGCCGATGTTCATCCTGGTTCCGCAGGTCACCCTCGCCAAGCGCCTCGAGGTGGCCGGCGCCGCCGAGCGCTGGGTGAGTCGGCTACCCAGCCTGGTCGTGCGCAACTGGATTTCTGATGAGGACGGGAGCCGCTGATGTCTCGACGTGAACAGATCCTCGCCGCGCTTTCGGTTGTTCTCGCGGGGCAGTTGGCGGCGCCCGTGCGGCGCAACGAGGTGCTGCCCGAGAAGGTGCCCGCTGCCGGTCTCGTCATCCTGCGCGATGGCGAACCCGGCGAACCCGACATCACCCTCAATCCCCGCACCGAGTTCTACGCGCACCGGGTCGAGCTCGAAGTCTATGTGCCGCGAGATCCAAGCGGCGGCGGCGAAGCGGCGCTCGATCAGCTGCTGGGTGCGATCGGGGCCGCCCTGCGTGTCGATGAGACGCTCGGCGGCCTCGCCGAGAACCTGACGCCGTCAGCCCCGGAAACGGGTGCGCTCGCTCTCGAAGGAGCGCCGCCGATGCTGACCGCGCGGATCATCGTCACGATCGAATACCTGGTGAGCGATCCGCTCACCGCCTGACCCAACCACGACCCAATCACGGACAAGACAGGAGTCATCCATGCCCAAGGCACGCGCATATGGCGCGGACGCCACCCTCAAGGCGTGCCGGGAGGCAAGCTACGGGGTCGCGCCGCTCACCGGCTATCAGAGCCTCGATTTCAAATCGACCGATCTCTCCTCGGCCCAGCCGCTCGGGGACGACCCGCTGCTCGGACGCGGGCGCAATGCGCAGGATCCCTATCGCGGCCTCATCACCGACGAGGGCCAGCTCGACATCCCGCTCGACCTGCGTGGAGCGGGCTTTTGGCTGACGGGCCTTTTCGGAGACCCGGTGACCACGCCCACGAACGCCAGCGGCTCAATCGTCTTCGCCGTCAACCCCACGGCGGGCGACACGATCACCTTGAACGGCACGGTCTGGACGTTCGTCTCCGGTACGGCCGGCGCGCAGGAGACGCAGATCCAGGGAACGGCCACACAGACCGTCGATCAGCTGGTCAGCGACCTCAACGCATCGGCCGATACCGAAATCGCCAAATGCACGTATTCCCGGCCGACGAGCACGCAGACCCTCGTCGTCGTATTCGATGTCGTCGGGCCGACCGGGAACTCCTTCACGATCTCTGCCTCTGCCGCGGCAGCTTCGGCGGCGACACTGACCGGCGGCGGCTATGCGCATGTCTGGGAGAGCGGCGCCGACGACATCCCGAGCTACACGATCGAGGTCGGCCATCCGAAGCTCACGACGCCAGTGTTCTTCCGTCACCTCGGCACGGTGATGGAGAGCCTGAACTTCGAGATGGGTCAGGAGGGACCGGCAAATGCCCGTCTCCAGCTCGTGGCCCAAGGCGAGGAACGCTTCTCGGCGACGGTCGACGCCAATCCGACGGCCTTCGCGCTCCGGCGCTTCAGCCAGGGGCGCGGCTTCATCCGGCGCGGCGGTGCGGCGCTCGCGGGCGTCACTGGCGGCAGTCTGACCTTCTCCAACAATCTCGAACGCGTCCGGGTCATCCGCGAGGACGGCAAGATCGAGGCGGCCGATCCCACGTTCGCCTCGGCGGAAGGATCAATGTCGGTACGCTTCGATGGTGCGACGCTCGTGGCCGAGGCCGCCAATGGCGATCCCGTCGCGCTCGAATACGGGTTCACCTTCCCGGAAGGCTACGCGCTGCGGTTCGAGCTGCCGCGGGTCTTCCTGCCCAAACCAAAATATGCCGTCTCCGGCCCCGGCGGGGTCGAGGCGAGCTTCGACTGGCGCGCCGCCTACGATGACAGCGAAGGCACGATGCTGCGCGCCCACCTCCTGAACGACGTCACGAGCTACACCTGAGGCCATTCCCATGATCCGCCTGAACCTGTCGCGCGAGCCGACCTGGCTCGACCTCGGACATGACGTGCGCGTGCGCGTCGCTCCCCTGACCACCTCGCTCATGGCCGCCGCCCGCAGTGATCCGGCGGTGGGTGCCTTGCCCGAAGGCGCGTCGAACGAGACCATCGCGGTCACCATGGCCAAGGCCCTGGCACGGCTGGTCGTGCTGGAATGGGAGGGGGTGGGCGACGCTGAAGGCAATCCGGTGCCCGTCACACCGGAAGGCATCGACGCGCTCCTGGACATCCTGCCGATCTTCGAGGCCTTCCAGGTCCGCTACGTGTCCAAGGGCCTTCTGCTGGAAGCGGAAAAAACGGCTCCGCGCCCTCGCCGAATGGCATTTCAGCGGGGGCGACCAGTATTGCCGATCCTGTCGCGGTACCTGCAGCGAATGCCCCGCCGTCCTGAATCGTCCGCAGACGATCGAAGGCTGGCAGGTCTGGGATCTAGCCAAACGGCTCACGGGGCAATTGCGCGCCGTCCCCGGTGCGGTCCTCGGCCTCGACATGACGGCCGCGCTCGCCTGCGCACATGCGCTTGGAGTGGACACCCTCGTCTGCGCGGAACTGCTGCCAGAGGTGGAGGGCATGATGGTGCGCGGACTGAACGCGCAAATCAGGACTGATCAAGATGGCTGAGAAACGCGTCTCCGTTCGCCTTGCCGTGGTCGGAGGGCGTGAAGTCCGTGCCGAGCTGCAGGGCATTGGCGACGCAGGGGAGCAAGGCTTCCGTCGGCTGTCGCGGGAGATGGACGCCGCAAACGGCCGTGTCGCGGCCTTTTATCGGCGCGTGCAGATCGCAGCCGCCGCTGCGGCGACCGCCTTCGCCGCGGGCGCTGCGGCCATGATCCGCTCCGGTCTTCAGGTAGTCGATGCGCAGGCCAAGCTCGCCCAATCGCTCGGGACGACCGTCGAGAGCATTCAGGTTCTCGAACGAGCCGGCGAATTGGCCGGCGTGTCGATGTCCGGCATCGAGCAGGCGACCAAGGACCTCACCCGCCGCCTCAGCCAGGCGGCCGCCGGGACCGGTCCTGCCGTCGCGGCGCTCGAACGGCTCGGGCTCTCGGCCTCGGCCTTGCTGGCCCTGCCGCTGGATGAGCGTGTCGGTCGTATCAATCAGGCGATTGAAGACTTCGTGCCCGCGGCTGAGCGTGCAGCGGTCGCCGGGCAGCTGTTCGGGGAGGAAGGCAGCATCGCCATCTCCCGGATCGACACGGCGACCCTCCGGCAGGCGACACAGGACGTTCGCGATTTCGGCGTGGTCGTGTCCGAGCAGGACGCCGATCAGATCGAGCGGACGAACGATGCGATCTCTCGCCTTGGTCTGATCTGGCGCGGGCTGTCGAACCAACTCGCCGTTGCCGCCGCCCCGGCCCTCGAAGCCGTCGCCGACGCGCTGGCGGCAATCTCGCGCACGACCGGTCCGCTTGGTCAGGGCATTAGGCTCCTGTTCGACAACATCGGTCGGCTCGCCTCGATCGCTGCTGCCTTCGCCGCCTTCATCGCCGGACGTTGGGTCGCCGGTATGGTTGTGGCCGCCGCCTCGGTTCGCGGTCTTGCCACTGCGCTGGTCTTCCTGCGCGGCGCGTTGATCCGAACCGGCATCGGCGCGCTCATCGTGGCAGC
>NZ_BBIO01000043.1 GCF_000739695.1 Tepidicaulis marinus | reverse complement strand
GGCATTCCTGATCGCGCGCCGCCCACGCGAGAGCAACCGGCCAGGCCCGCTGACCAACCGAAAGTCGCGCCAACTGGGAGGTCCCTTCGCCAAGGATCGTGGCCTCGATGGCGTCGATGAGCGGCTCTATGCCGGTCGCCGTTCCCTCCATCTTCGCAACAATATCGAGGTTGCCGTTCACAATAGCGAAGTGCTTGCGGGCAATGCCGAGCGGCCTCGTTACCGCCCAGCACACTCCGTCAAGCATCACTTCAGCACCGACGACGCCGTTCAGAAATGTCGTGGAGATGGCATCGCGCTGGACCTCATCGGCGAAGCGGGACTCGCCGAGGCAATACCGCAGCAAACGGCAGAACAGCGTCTTCCCGCTGCCATGGCCGATTGCACGTCCGCCCCCTTCCGGATCGTCATCTCCGTCAGGCGACCAGATGATGTTCAGCCCGGGCCGCAACTCGATGTCTCGAATGATCTCGCCGCCCGGTTCTTTCCAGATTTTCAGCCGTCGCACCCAAAGCCTCGGCTCCGTGAGGTTTTTCGGAACCTCAACGCTCAGTGGCTGAACCGGAAAGAGATCATCCTGCTGCGACATTTGCGATCCAGTCCCGGATCTCGCCGGGAGCAGCCTTCATGGTTGCGTCGATGTCCAGGTTTCGCAGCGCGTTGATGACAAACCCGGCGCGCCCTTCTGGCCAGCCCGCCGTGTCAAAGGCATCCAGACCTGTGCCTGGCGCCCAGGTTCCCTCTGCAAGGTCCTCGATCAGTCGACCGTTGCCACGATGGTTCGTGATGGCGGCATTCCACCCCGGCGTGGTCCGGGCGGCGAAGCCGACGACATTCCCGGAGCGAGGCTCTGCCTCCTGGCCCACCAGCCGCCGCCATTGGGCTTGATCCTCAGGCGGAAGAAGCGGTGTCAAAAGGTAGGGCTCAAGCATGATCGCCGCGGTCAGACGGACGGTGCGGATTGGCGTTGGACCATCCAACGACTTCAAAATCGCCGCCAGTGCCGCCGACGGATCGTGCTGCGGAGACGGCACCGCGCGAGCCCAGGCAGCGTCGGAAATTTGCTCGAGCGGCGGAAGCTGGATGCGTTGCCGCAATGGAGCGACGTCGAAATCCTCCGCACCATGACAAAGGCTGATGTCAGCGGGCGGCGGGGACAAAGGCGTCTGGTACGCCATACCTGATGCCTTCGCCTTCGCCATCGCGTCGTAGGCGGTCAGAACCAGCCGCTTGGTGCGGAACTCGCCATGGTCGCGCTCTTCATATTTTCGGAGGACGGTGAACGAGTTCAGGACCCAGTCGGATTGCTCGCTATCCAAACCATAGAGGTGCAAGACTGCCGCATCGATTTCTGCCTGGAGGATTTGACGGCGCGATGGATCCCATCTGAATGGAGGTGTTTCCCTTCCAATACTTTTTGCGAGGCTTTGGAGTTCCCAATTCGTGTAGAAGAGCTCGATTGCGCGATTGTTCAACCAAGCACGAACCTCCTCCCCAAGCCATGCAGGTGCCCCCTCAAGCTTCGCGCGCTCAAGCATTGGCAACTGTTCAACAATAAAAAATGTCATTCTGCTGGACTTCTGACGAACCGCGTAGTCGACCACCAAGCTTGAGAGAGTGGCAGAGAGCGCCAGTGCGTCTTTGGCAGAGGTATCGGTTGTCAAATAGGGGGAAGCATGCCCCATCGCCGTTAGCGGCAGGATCGTACCAATGAATGTCCGTTCTGACGGGCCTACGTCTCTCCACGAGAATAACCAAGGCCTTCCAGCGTCCTCGCCAAGCGTCTCCTTGGTCAGTTGAGCATCTACCCAGTAACGAGGCTGAATTCGATATTCCGCTGAGTTGTGCTTCTCATCTGAGACCCTAGGAAGAACGCCCTTGTTGGCCTGCTTCTCGGTCTGATTTTCATAGGTGCCGTACCGGTGGTCGAAGTGCCAGAACATCTTGCCCTCATAAAGAGGGTAGACCTGTCGACCGTCACGAAGCACCGCGAGCGCGCCCCGACGTTCTTCGATTAGCGGCGCAACCTCCTCATGGTCTATGAAATGGCCAGAGTCATTTGCCATGTGGAACATGGTCTTGAGGGAAACCTCCCAGTCATTCCGAACAACCTGACTGCCTTCCTTCTCAATCAAAATCGGCGCAGCCGTGTGGATGGCAGCCGTGACTTTCGCGTCTCTCGACCACCGAAAGGCGGGAAGGTTTAGGGTGTTCGGGTTGATGGCCCTGATTTCATCGACGGTGAGCGCGTACCGCTTTGCGGGATCGGCGATTTCAGCGGGTTGTCGGATGTGCGCTGTAAACCACGGCTTTTCTATCTGTACTGCTCGCCCTGCCATAGTGAGCAGTCCGAACTTCACCTTGTTGGTGATGTGCGGGAAGATCAGATCTTCATTCTCAAAACCAAAGAAAGCTACCAGAGACTTGGTGCTAAGCAACTCGGCTAGGAAGGCACGGTAAGTGAAGCCGCTGACCAATCCGGTGGGAATGATGAGCCCGGCGTATCCAGTAGGCTGCGTCAGCTGCCAGAAATGGTCGGTGAAAACGGCGTAGGTGTTGACGTCTCCGACGCCGCCTCGTGGGAAGCGCCCGGACTCGCGCATGAAATGGCTTTCGGTCGCGGCGGTTCTCAGCGCGTCCTGCCATTCTCTAGCCAGGCGCGGGTTGGTTTCGTCCAGCCGTTCGATCAGCTTCTTGCGCGCGGCGGCATTCTTCGCAGTTGCAATTTCGGCATCCCGAAGCGCGAAAAACTCCTGTTCCTGAAGTTTGACACGCTCCCACGGCGGATTGCCAAGCACAACGTCGAAGCCGCCCCGCTGCATGATATCCGGAAACTCAAGCGGCCAATGGAAGGCGCGCGCCTCGCGCGCGACCTTGGGCGCATCAACCATCGCGTTCCTGATCTTGCCCTGATTGAGCGCCATCCAGATTTCTTCGGTTGTCGGGACGGTTCGCTCTGACGGGCCTGTTGGAGCGTGGCCAGTCTTGGGCAGCAGGAACGCTGCGATAAAAAGGTCGCAGGCGGCCTTTGCGCGGACGAAGTCCTGCTTTTTGCGAAGTTCCTTGAAGCGTGCGGCTTTAGCGCCGATTTCCTCCAGTGTGTCTTCGGGCAGCTCACGGAAGCCAGAGAAGTCGACCGCGAACGGCTTGGTCTCGGGCAGTTTGTTGAGGCCGGTGCTAAAATCGAAACCGCCTTGGCCGGTTTTTGCCGCAGCGTTTATCTTCTTGTAGATGCTGGCGATGTCCTTGTCGTCGCCCGTC
>NZ_BBIO01000044.1 GCF_000739695.1 Tepidicaulis marinus | reverse complement strand
TTATCTTGTAGCGAACCCGAGATGAGGCCCCACCCGCGGGCCTTTTTCTTTTTGTTTCAAAGGCGTTTAGCCGAGGCATCCGAACCTCGGAGACTGACGCCGGGTCCAGTTTCCGTCTCTAAACGGCCCTCCGTCTCTAACCGACCGAACCTCATGCCGAGCGGTTCGGCTTCGTGAAAGTCTACGTTTTCAGGTAGTTCCGCCCATCGCACCAGGGCATTTTCTGCGGCAGTTATCCCGGCTGGCGTCGCCATCCTGAGAACGCGCGATAGGCGTTGTGCGACGTATTCACACGAACCATCAAATGCCAAATCAATCGCGCAGATGCGCACACTTGTGGATCCGTTTGATCACGATGCCAGCGCCTCCAGCACGGGGCACTCCGGCACCTCTTCGCCCGAGCACTGCGCAGCCGTGGCGGCGAGCACCTTCTCTATGCGCCTGAGGTCAGCGATCTTGGCGCGCACGTCCGCAAGATGTTGCTCCGTCAGCGCCTTCACCTCGGCGCAGGTCTGAGTCCCTCGATCTACGAGCTGCAAGAGCCCGCGCAACTCCTCGATGGAGAAGCCCAGCTCCCGGCCGCGCAGGATGAAGCGCAAACGCCCAACATGGGTCTCGTCATAGACGCGGTAGCCGGATGCGGTGCGCGGTGGATCGGGCATCATGCTGATCTTCTCGTAATAACGGATGGTCTCCAGATTGCAGCCCGTGCGCCGCGCAAGGTCCGCGCGCTTCAGTCCCTTCCCGGAAACGTGATCTCCCATTCTGTCAAAAACCCCCTTGAGTCTGTAGTCACTACAGACCTTATCTTAAAATCAGAACCAAGGCGAGGACGATGACGCATGAGCACACCCGAAGCAGGAATCCAGACGGTACAAGCCGCTGAAGATGCAGACGATCGGAAGCGGAACATCTTTGCGGCGGGCGGTGTGATCGGCGCCATTCTGGCCTCGACCTGCTGCGTGGTGCCGCTGCTGTTCGTAATGCTCGGCATCTCCGGGGCCTGGATCGGCAACCTTACCGCGCTTGAGCCCTACAAGCCGTATTTCGCAGGCATTGCGCTTGTCTTCATCGGCCTCGGCTTCCGGCAGGTCTATTTCAAAGCCAAGCCCGCTTGTGTGGACGGTTCCTATTGCGCCAAGCCGCAGTCGGCCGTCATCACCAAGACTGCGCTTTGCCTCTCCACCGTGGTGATCTTGCTCGCGCTGACCATCAATTGGTGGGCGCCGCTCTTCTACTGAGACCAAACATAGGAGTAACCGCCATGAGACGCCCCCTTATCCTCGCTGCTGCCTTGCTGGCCCTCGGCGGACTCGGCTGGACCATCGGAACGGCCGTGGCCCCGGCCGCCGCCCAGTCCGCCTCCCAACAGGTGGCGGCCGCCCAGACCCGGACCTTCGCCATCCAGAACATGACCTGCGCGCTCTGCCCAGTGACCGTGAAACGCGCCATGGAAGGCGTAGAGGGCGTTCGCTCGGTCAATATCGACTTCGATGCCAAGACAGCAACCGTGGTCTTCGACCCATCGGTGACGAATGCAGACGCCATCGCCGCGGCCTCGACCAACGCGGGCTATCCGGCCTCGGTCCGAGGCTGAGGCCGATGAAGGACGCAACGATCCTCAAGACCGGTATCATCGGGGCCGCGATCGCCGCGATCTGCTGCGCCACGCCGGTGCTTGTCATTGCCCTCGGCGCGGTCGGCCTTTCGGCGTGGATTGGCGGTCTCGACTATGTGCTGCTGCCCGCGCTCGTCCTCTTCCTCGGCGTGGCGGCCTACGGCCTGTGGCGGCAGAGCCGCGCGGCGGCTTGCTGCGATAGGGACGATGTCCAGACGATTAATTTTCAGAGAGATAAATAACCTTCATGTCCGACGGATTTGAGTTCGACCTCATCGTCATCGGCGCGGGAACGGGCGGCAACGGCGTGGCGCGCATGGCCGCCGCCGAGGGCTGGAAGGTCGCCATCGTCGACCGGCTTCCCTACGGCGGCACCTGCGCGCTCAGGGGGTGCGATCCCAAGAAGATGCTGGTCGGCGTGACCGAAGGCGTCGAACGGGCGCGGGCGATGGACGGCAAGGGGCTGATCGCCGAGCCCCGGATCGACTGGGCCGAGATGATGGCCTTCAAGCGGACCTTCACCGACGCCATGCCGGGCCGGATCGAGGCCGGACACGACAGGGCCGGCATCGCCACGCTCCAAGGATCGGCGCGTTTCACCGCGCCCGACACGGTCGAGATCGACGGCAGGGCCTGGCGAGCGCGGCATTTCCACATCGCCACGGGCGCGCGGCCTGCCACGCTGGGGATCCCCGGCGAGGAGCATCTGATCACCAGCACCGACTTCCTGGAGCTGCCGGAATGCCCGCGGCGCATCGTCTTTGTCGGCGGCGGCTATATCGCGTTGGAATTTGCGCATATCGCCGCGCGCGCCGGGGCCGAGACGGTCACCGTGCTGCAACGCGGGCCCCGCATCCTGCCGAACTTCGATCCCGACCTGACGGCGATCCTGGCCGAGGCGACCGAGGCGCTGGGCGTCGATGTCCACACCGGGGCCGCGGTCAGCGGCATCGCGCGCGAGGGTAACGCCTTTGCCGTGCAGTACGAAACGCCGGATGGGCCGAAGAAGGTCGTCTGCGACGTTGCGGTTCATGCGGCCGGGCGGGTGCCGAACATCGAGGATCTGAACCTCGAGGCCGCCGGGGTGGATGCAACGAAACGCGGCATCAAGGTCAGCCCCGCAATGCGCACGTCGAACCCGGCGATCTTCGCCGCGGGCGACTGCGCCGACAGCGGGCCGAACCTGACGCCGGTCTCGGCCAACGAGGCGCGCATTGCGGCCAAGAACCTGCTGGCGAACCAGGACGAACGCAAGATCGTCTATCCGCCGATCCCGAGCACGGTCTTCACCCTGCCGCCGCTTGGCAGCGTCGGCCTGTCCGAGGCCGCAGCGAAGGAGGCGGGACACGACTTCGACGTCCATTTCGAGCGGACCGAGCGATGGTATTCCTCGATACGTGTAAGCGCCGTGGCCAGCGGCTTCAAGGTTTTGGTGGAGCGTGAGACCGGCCACATCCTCGGC
>NZ_BBIO01000045.1 GCF_000739695.1 Tepidicaulis marinus | reverse complement strand
ACACCTCAACCAGATCGACCTGGCTGCGCGCTGGAACATCAGTCACCGCACGCTTGAGCGGTGGCGCTGGACGGGCGAAGGCCCGCGCTTCGTCAAGCTCGGCGGTCGCGTCGTGTATCGCCTCGAAGACGTCGAGGAGTACGAGCGCGAGCAGATCCGGGCGAGCACCGCCGACCACCCCAGCAAGCCTGCAGCATGAGGTGGTGGTGATGACGATCTCCAACCGCATCTCCCTCGATGAGCTCCGGCGCATGGCTGTCGGCGACATCGCCGCTCTGTCCGCCGAGCAGCTCGCCCTCCTGCAGGACGAGGCCGCCGACGCTCTGCGCCGCGCCAAGACCGTCTGCGACTGGCTCGATGGGGCCGTCGCGCTGAAGTACGGCGATCGTGCCCACGCCGCACGGCAGGCCGCCGGCAAAGACACCGGGACCATCCGCTTCGACGACGGCGCGGTCACCGTGATCGCCGACCTGCCGAAGCGCGTCGACTGGGACCAGGACAAGCTCACCGCTCTCGTCGAACGCATCCGGGCCGAGGGCGACGACCCCACCGAATACGTCGATGTCGCGATCAAGGTGTCCGAGCGCAAGTACGCGGCCTGGCCGAGCCACATCCGCTCCGCCTTCGAGGACGCGCGCACCGTCCGCACCGGCAAGCCCAGCTTCCGTCTTTCCCTGAACACCGAGGTGACGTCATGAGCATCACGAAGAAGCTCGCGATGCTCCGCGAGCAACATTTCGGGCTGGACAAGCTGCCCGAGACCATCCGGGTGCCGGCCCTTGGCGAGCGTCACGACGAGACCGTCAAGCCGGTCGGGGCGGCCTCGATCGACGACCTGGCCTTCGCCCTCATCGGGCTGAACGAGCAGGCATCGGCTCTCTACCGCGAGATCGACGCGGTGCGCACCCTCCACGACGAGGCCCGCAAGGCCGGCGCGCTGGGAGCGGACATCGCGGTCGACGCCTTGATCGCGGCGAAGGGAGGCAAGTGATGGCGATTCCTGCCTCTCCCTGTCAGGCCTCCGGCCTTCCTCGCCTCTTGCCAATCATCTCGGCCGATCAGCGGCTCGCCGAGCCGCGCGGCATCAAGGGCACGATCTTCGGCAAGTCCGGGATCGGCAAGACCTCGCTTCTCTGGACGCTCGACCCCGCCACTACATTGTTCATCGACCTGGAGGCGGGCGACCTCGCCATCGAGGGATGGTCCGGCGACAGCGTCCGGCCGCGCACATGGGCCGAGTGCCGCGACTTCGCGGTCTTCATCGGCGGCCCCAATCCGGCGCTGCGGGACGACCAGGTCTACAGCGAGGCCCACTTCGCGGCGGTGTGCGAGCGCTTCGGCGATCCGGCTTCGCTCGACCGCTATCACACGGTCTTCATCGACTCGATCACCGTCGCCGGGCGGCTCTGCTTCCAATGGTGCAAGGGGCAGCCCGAGGCGTTCTCGGAGAAGACCGGCAAGCCCGATGTCCGCGGCGCCTATGGCCTGCACGGCCGCGAGATGGTCGCGTGGCTCACGCATCTGCAGCACACGCGGGCGAAGAACGTCTGGTTCGTCGGGATCCTCGACGAAAAGCTCGACGACTTCAATCGACGCATCTTCCAGCCGCAGATCGACGGCTCGAAGACCGGCCTCGAGCTGCCGGGCATCGTCGATGAAGTCCTGACGATGGCGGAGATCAAGGACGAGTTCGGCGCGCCGTACCGTGCCTTCGTCTGCCAGACGATCAACCCCTGGAACTTCCCGGCGAAGGATCGATCCGGCCGTCTCGACCTGATCGAGGAGCCGCATCTCGGCCGCCTGATGGCCAAGATCCGCGGCCCCGTGAAGCCCGCCTCCGAGCGGCTGGCCTATCGCAGCCCGCCCCCGGCCGCGACGGCGCCGACCTCCGACGCACCCACCCATTCCGAAAACGCCTGAACGAGGAGACCCCAGCCATGACTGGATCCTGGAACGATTTCAACGACGCCAAGCAGAACAGCAACATCATCCCCAAGGGCACGCTGGCCAAGGTGCGCCTGACGATCCGTCCGGGCGGATTCGACGATCCGGCGCAGGGCTGGACCGGCGGATACGCCACGCGGGGGACGACCGGCTCGGTCTATCTCTCGGGCGAGTTCACGGTTCTCGAAGGGCCCTACGCCCGGCGCAAGATCTTCACCCTGATCGGGCTCTACAGCCCCAAGGGGCCGGACTGGGC
>NZ_BBIO01000046.1 GCF_000739695.1 Tepidicaulis marinus | reverse complement strand
GCCGTCGGAATCGCGAGGAAGAAGCCGTTCTTCGAGCGAATGGTCGCGCCGTCCTCGTAGATGCGGATGATGCCCGGCGCTTTGGACCAGACGAGACCCGCCGCCCGGATGCTGTCTTCGCCCTTGGGGTAGACTTGTCCGCGCCAGGTGCGCGCCAGTCTCGGACCCAGTCCCGCCGAGGTGACCTGCGTCCGGAGCTCGGTCTTCAGGCCTTCGGTGGCCTGTGAGATCCCGGCCGTGACGGCCTTCTCGGCGGCCTTGATCTCGTCGCTCATCAGCTTGCCGAGGTCGCCGATCGTGCTGACCGAGAACCTCATGCCTCGCGCAACTCCGCCGTCCAGATCAGTCGCTCCGCGTCGCGGCTCGGCTCTCCCTGGACGACATAGGAAACGCCGTCGAACTGGAACCCGTCGCCTTCGGCGAGGCTGGGCGCATCGGCGACGCGAATGTCGAGCAGCGTCGTGGCGGCATGCAACCGTGTCTCTCCGAATTCGAAGACACGGTCGGGCCGGCGCAAGACGACCCGGACGGAGACGGCGCTGCCGCCCTTTGGCGTGAAGGTCGCGTCCCGCGCCATGTTCGGGTCGGCGAACAGTGACTGGAACGCAGCGGCGATGGCCGACATCAGAAGCTGCCATTCAGGCGAACCCGCCCGATGACGTCACCGGCGCCACCGGCGACGGCTTCGGTCGCAACGCCGATTAGCGTGTTGGCGGTGGCGGTCTTCGTCGCCTCTTTGTTGGTGTTGTCCCAGTAGACCTTGTCGCCCGCGGCCCACGCCTGCGAGGCGACCTTCTTCAGGTCGAAGACGCCGACGAGCGACGCCTCGACGGTCTCGCCGAGGGCAGCGCTGCCCGCCGCCACGCCAAAGATGGAGCCGACGAGCAGGCCGTCGCCGGAAACGACCGCATAGGGCGCGGTCAGGGTGATGGTGTTGCCGGGCTGGACGTAGTTCTTCATGGGCTTGATCCTCTTGGAAAGACGAAGGGCGGCCCGTCAGGACCGCCCATCTCGTCGGGGCTCAGGTGTCAGGGACGGGGCCGGATCAGGCGCCCGGGTTCTTGTAGAGGCCGCGCCAGTCGATCGCCTTGGCGCCGAAGTCGAGGCGGCACTTGATCTCGACCCCGTCGACATCGAAGCCGTTGCGCGTCTCGATGTAGGCGCCCTGTTGGCCTTCGAGATAGGCGTACTCGATGGTGTCGATCTGGTTTGGGCTGGCGGCCAGATACCAGGCGGTTTCGCTGGCTGCATCGAGACGCGGCTCAGCGATGGGGCTAAGCGTGCGGATCGACTGGGGCACCACGTTGCCGCTCGACGCGGGCACGAGGTTCTGTGCGACCAGCTGCTCGGCCTTCAGCTCCAGCGAGGCCGGCACGATCAGGAAGGCGGGTCGGATGTTGAGCACCGTCTTCTTGTCGAGACCCGTCTGCTTGGCCATGGCGGCGCGGGCTGCACCCACGCTGGTGACGTCGAGCGCCGCGCCGGTGCCTGCGAGGTTCTTGTGAGTCGTGTGGAACAGCGCATTGCCATCTGCCATGGCCGGGTTCGAGGTGATGATGCCCCAGACCACGTCCGACTCCAGCTGGGCGATGGAGTTGCCGTACATCGCCGGGATCCGGGTGAAGGCGTCCAGATCGTCGTTGATCAGCACCTGCCGGGTGATGGCGACGACCCGGCCGTAAGTCTTCACGCGGTAGCTCTCTTTGCTCTCCCCCGAGCGTTCCGCGCTTGAACTCGCCGCTCTCGCCAACCTCCAGCAGCTGCGGGGCTTCGCCGAGCTGGACGCGGTGCATCGCCTTGAAGTCGGTCGCCAGCACTTGGCGGCAGAAGAGCGCGAAGGTCCGCGGATAAGCCTCGTAGGCCTGGCGCAGGGTCTTGTTGGTGACGGCCGCGAGGATCTCGGGGAAGTCCGAGGTCGAATGCAGCGCGCGCGTCGCCACCTCGTCACGCGAGAGCCCCCGCGTGTTCACCCCGGCATTGCCGAGGCTTTCGCGGGCGAGTTCCAGCAGCGT